>NZ_CP011863.1:2400000-3600000 GCF_001521715.1 Enterobacter asburiae | reverse complement strand
CGCTGGTTGGGCTGTTTAGCTAGCGAGTTAAACGTAAAAGCCGGGTGGCGGCTTCGCCTTACCCGGCCTACGTTTTGTGCATTTTGCAATGCGCCTTAAATCACCCGCGAGAACTGCTGCAGTCGCGCTTTCTGGCGCAGATACGCGTCAAAGCACATGCAAATATTACGGATCAACAGACGCCCTTTCGGCGTGACCTCAATCGCGTTCTCCGACACATCCACCAGCCCGTCTTTCGCCAGCGGTGC
The DNA here is from genome assembly GCF_001521715.1 of Enterobacter asburiae. Classification (NCBI taxonomy): domain Bacteria; kingdom Pseudomonadati; phylum Pseudomonadota; class Gammaproteobacteria; order Enterobacterales; family Enterobacteriaceae; genus Enterobacter; species Enterobacter asburiae. The sequence continues at coordinate 3,599,752 of NZ_CP011863.1, read as the reverse complement.
AATCAGCTTCAGGTCTTCCGCAAAATAATCGCTGAAGTGCAGATCCCACTGCGACTCAACATCGCTGAAATCGAGACGGAAGTTGCAGATGAGCGCCTTAATGACATCGCGACGGATGCAGTCGTCGCGCGTTAACGCAATGCCGCGCCACAGCGCGTTGCCCGTTTCATCAACCTGCTGGTAGTAGCGCTTCAGCTCTTTCTGGTTCTGCGCGTAACAGTCGCCAATCATACTGATGGCGGAGACGCCCATCCCCAGCAAATCGGTATCGCCCTGCGTCGTGTAGCCCTGGAAGTTACGGTGCAGTACCCCTTCACGCTGCGCAATCGCCAGCTCGTCATCCGGACGAGCAAAGTGATCCATCCCGATAAACTGATAGCCGGTTTCGGTCAGCGAGGTGATGGTTTCCTGCAGAATATCCAGCTTCTGCTGGGCTGAAGGAAGATCGGCATCTTTGATTTTGCGCTGGGCGGCAAAGAGGGTCGGCAGGTGCGCATAGTTAAAGACGCTCAGGCGGTCCGGGTTGAGTTCGGCCACGCGCTTCAGGGTGAAGGCGAAGCTCTCCGGCGTCTGCTTTGGCAGGCCGTAAATCAGGTCGATATTGGTCGATGTAAAGCCGATATCACGCGCGTGGTTGAGCAAGGCAAAGATAAACTCTTCGTCCTGCTCGCGGTTCACCAGACGCTGAACCTCTTTATTGAAATCCTGCACGCCCATGCTCAGACGATTGAAGCCTTCGGCGCGTAAGTGATCCAGTACATCCACCTCAATTTCACGCGGATCGACTTCGATCGAGATTTCCGCATCGGCGTTAAAACTGAAATTGCCGCGCAGCAGGGTCATCAGGCGGCTTATTTGCGCTTTATTCAGATAGGTTGGCGTGCCGCCGCCCCAGTGAAGCTGGCTGACGTGACGGCCAGCAAACAGCGGTGCGCGATGGACAATTTCTTGTTCGAGGGCATCAAGATACTGATCGGCTTTGTGCTGCTGGCGGGTAACGATTTTATTGCAGCCGCAGAAGTAGCAGAGCTTGTGGCAGAACGGAATATGGACGTAGAGCGACAGCGGACGCTCAGGATAGCGCGCGACAGCCTGCTGGAAATCACGCTCGCCGAAGGCATCGGAGAACTCCAGCGCGGTGGGGTATGACGTATAACGCGGCCCGGAATAGTTATATTTCTGGATTAGGGCCAAATCCCAGTCGATAGTTGGTGCTGACATGCTCACTCCTTCCGTTGGTGTCGCGTTCGTATACGGCGGCCCGTTCTGGCCCCGTTGCGGGCCATCATTCGGGTGCGCAGCCACTTCTGTCGCCGCGACAACCGCCGTAGTTTAACGAATAACCACACCAGATAACATATAACCGGAAGGGTTATAAGCAGGACTATCGTGCCTGCCGGGTGCAAATGTTAGTTTCCACCCTTCAGAAGACGCATCATATCTTCCTGCTTCTCGTCTTCTTCTTCATCTTCGTCATCGTCGTATGACAGGCCCAGCTTCTGCATCAGTTCATCGATACGATCCAGTTTGGCATCCACCCATGACTGCTCTTCAGCGGTCAGGGTTTCACCCTCTTCAAGACGTTCCAGCAGCGCGTCCAGGCGCTCATCGTTCTCCAGCAAATCCAGCTCAGCCTGCGGTGAAAGCATAGGTTTCTCGCTCTTTGGTTTGTGCTGCTTAGTGACCGGGGTGTCTGTCACGCCCAGTGGAATGGGAGTTTTACTGCCGATACGAGGGTCTTTCTGCTGTTTGCCTTTTGCAGAAGCACCCGCTGCACCACCACCGTTGGCACGGCTACCCGCAGTATGACCGCGATGTTTTTTGTCGCGTTTACGATCGCGCGCTTCCTGGTTCAGTTCTTCGCGCGTTTTGCGGCGTGCTTTTGCAGGGCGTTTCGCGCCCGCAGCGGAGGTTGGTTTTTTCATGATGTTTTATCTTTAAGTCGTTTTCTTCAGTATAGAATTGCGGCGAAATCTAGCAGAAAGCAAGCAAAGAAAAAAGGCGACAGAGCAATCTGTCGCCTTTTTTCCTGACTCACAACCCTTAGCGGGTCAGACTTTCCGTGTTTGCCAACAACAAACCCTGTTTATCCCTTGGCTAATACCGTCCGTGATACGGTTCCATTTCCTTTTAAAACGCCTCCAGGCGCTGGTCATCCTGACAATCCTGCGTCTTCGCCTCCTGGCGCTCCTGACCCTTGTCCTTAAGTCGATATCCTGCTGGCTTCCTCGCCCTGACGCACACTTTACCTTGTTCCGTTAAACTAACAAGCAACGAAACGGTACAAAAAGGAATTTTCAGACAATTACCCGGAAATAAGCTTATGATTTAAAACAGTTTGGCTTTTTTGACGCCTGCGAATTCTCTGAAATCTCCCATAGCATCACTGGCCGATCTCTCACACCGGTTGGGGCATTCGCCTACAGCTCATCGCAATCAGAAAAGCCTTTTGTCTGCATTCGGGTATAATCCCCTTCAGATTACGATTTTGGAGACGACCACGTGACTACCTGGAACTACCAACAGACGCATTTTGTCACCAGTGCGCCCGATATTCGCCACCTTCCCTCTGATACCGGTATTGAAGTGGCATTTGCTGGCCGCTCCAATGCGGGGAAATCCAGCGCCCTGAATACGCTGACCAATCAGAAGAGCCTGGCGCGTACCTCAAAAACACCTGGCCGTACCCAGCTGATCAACCTGTTTGAAGTCGCTGAGGGCAAACGCCTGGTCGACTTACCGGGCTACGGTTACGCGCAGGTACCGGAAGAGATGAAAATCAAGTGGCAGCGTGCGCTGGGTGAATACCTGGAAAAACGCCTGTGCCTGAAAGGTCTGGTGGTGCTGATGGATATTCGCCATCCCCTGAAAGATCTGGATCAGCAGATGATCGACTGGGCTGTAGCAAGCGATATCGCCGTGCTGGTGCTGCTGACGAAAGCCGATAAGCTGGCGAGCGGCGCGCGTAAAGCGCAGGTGAATATGGTTCGCGAAGCGGTGCTGGCGTTCAACGGTGATGTGCAGGTTGAGCCGTTCTCCTCCCTGAAAAAGCAGGGCGTGGACAAGCTGCGTCAGAAGCTCGACACCTGGTTTAGCGAGCTGGAACCCGCGACGGAAGCGGAAGAAGAGTAATACCGAGCGCGGCGATAGCCGCGTTTTTTTTGCCTGAATTTTTCTTTGACGCAATAAAAAACGCCCCAGTCATTACTGACTGGGGCGGCTAAAATATTCAGCCAAATCCGATTACGTGAAGTAAAAGGTCTGAAAGATAGAACATCTTACCTCTGTACCCTACGCCGACAACTCTACCCCTTTTTGTGCTGCAGAAAAAGCACTTTTTGTAGTTTTTTTTCATTCTTTACATAGGGAATTCTAATGATTGTCACAAAACGCGCGTTGTTATGTTGCAAACTTACATAAAAAGCGCGTTATGCGAAGAACCGTTAGTGAGCCTGATCCCAGTTTTCGCCACTTCCTACTTCCACCAGCAACGGTACGTCAAGCGTCATGCTGCTTTCCATCAGTTCGTGGATCTTCTTCGACACGGCGTCAATGTCGTCTTTGTGCACTTCAAATACCAGTTCATCGTGTACCTGCATGATCATTTTCACGCGAGGCTTCTCTTCTTCCAGCCAGGCATCAACGGCGATCATTGCACGCTTAATAATGTCAGCCGCGGTACCCTGCATCGGGGCGTTGATCGCCGCACGCTCTGCGCCAGCGCGACGCGCCGCGTTGCTGGATTTGATGTCCGGTAAGTAGAGACGGCGGCCATCCAGGGTTTCGACGTAACCTTTTTCCTTCGCCTGCGCGCGGGTGCGTTCCATATATTCCAGCACGCCCGGATAACGCTCGAAGTAGAGATCCATATACTTCTGCGACTCTTTACGCGGAATGTTGAGCTGGCGCGAAAGACCAAATGCGCTCATGCCGTAAATCAGACCGAAGTTGATCGCCTTAGCACTGCGGCGCTGCTCGTTGGTCACGCTGTCTAGCGGCAAGCCGAAGACTTCCGCCGCGGTTGCCCGGTGGATATCCTTCCCTTCGGCAAACGCGGTCAGCAGACCTTTGTCGCGGGACAGATGCGCCATAATGCGCAGCTCAATTTGCGAGTAGTCAGCAGAGACAATCAGATAATCCTCTGGTGCGATGAAAGCCTGGCGAATACGGCGGCCTTCTTCGTTACGTACCGGGATGTTCTGCAGGTTGGGATCGGTTGATGAGAGACGACCGGTCGCCGCGACAGCCTGATGGTACGACGTGTGCACGCGACCCGTTTTCGGGTTGATCATCAGCGGGAGCTTGTCGGTGTAGGTAGACTTCAGCTTCGCGAGGCCACGGTACTGCAGAATCACTTTTGGCAGCGGGTAGTCCAGCGCCAGCTCTTCCAGCACCTCTTCAGAGGTTGACGGCGCGCCGCCTGGGGTTTTCTTCAGCGGCTTGATGCCCTGCTTTTCAAACAGAATGGTTTGCAGCTGCTTCGGTGAAGAGAGATTAAACGGCTCGCCTGCAAGCTCATGCGCTTTTTGCTCAAGCTCGGTCAAACGCTGCGCCAGCTCCCCGGAGTGGTTATGCAGCACCGTTGGGTCAATCTTCACGCCGTTGCGTTCAATGCGGGACAGCACGGGCACCAGCGGCATCTCGATATGCTGGAACACGTTCAGCGGACCTTCATGCTTCTGTAGTTTTGGCCACATCTTCAGGTGCAGCTGCAGCGTGACATCAGCGTCTTCCGCCGCGTAGCGCCCCGCCTCTTCAAGAGCAATCTGGTTAAAGGTGAGCTGATTTTTTCCTTTACCAGCAATCTCTTCAAAGGTGATCGTTTTGTGCTTGAGCCAGCGGTCAGATAAGGAATCCATATCATGGCGGCCCGCGACGCTGTCCAGAATGTAGGATTCAAGCATGGTGTCGAAGGCAATCCCGCGCAGTTCAATGCCGTAGTTTTGCAGAATGCCGCGGTCGTACTTGAGGTTTTGCCCAACCTTGAGCGCCTTTTCGTCTTCCAGGATCGGCTTCAGCAGCTCAAGCACGCGTTCACGGGAAATCTGCTCCGGCGCATCCAGGTAATCGTGCGCCACGGGAACGTAGGCGGCAATACCCGGCTCTATCGCAAATGACAGGCCAACCATATTGGCAGAGATGTTATCGAGGCTGTCAGTTTCGGTATCAAAGGCAAAGACCGGCGCCTTTTTCAGTTTCTCGATCCAGGCGATCAGCTGCGACTCTTCAAGAATGGTTTCGTAGTTGTCGAAGGAAAGCGCCACGGCTTCTTCTTCTGCCTGCTCTTCTGCGTCAACGACGATCGTCTCCTTCGGCTTTGCAGCAGGTTTGGCCCCTTTTGCCTGTAGCCATTTACCGGCTTCCACGTCAGTGATCCAGCGCTTGAATTCGTATTTCTTAAACAGGCTCAGCAGATCGTCAGCTGAAGGCTGTTGCACTTCAAGCTGCTCACAGCCCAGCTCCAGTTCGACATCGGTTTTGATTGTCGCCAGCTTATAGGAGAGATAAGCCACCTCTTTGTTCTCTTCCAGTTTTCCGGCCATGGTTTTTGCGCCACGGAAGGAGAGCCCGGCGATTTTATCTGATTCCGCGTACAGCGTATCCAGCCCGCCCAGCCCCTGAAGCAGCGCCTGCGCGGTTTTTTCACCGACGCCAGGGACACCCGGGATGTTATCCGAGGAGTCGCCCATCAACGCGAGGAAGTCGATAATCAGCTCGGGCGGCACGCCATACTTTGTGACCACCTCTTCAGGCCCCAGAATGGTGTTGGTCATGGTGTTAATCAGGGTGATGTCTGGCGTCACCAGCTGCGCCATATCTTTATCACCGGTGCTGATCAGCACAGGACGACCCATCTTTTCTGCTTCACGCGCCAACGTGCCGATGACGTCATCAGCCTCAACGCCAGAGACGGCCAGCAGCGGCAGCCCCATCGCTTTTACCATGGTGTGCAGCGGCTCAATCTGTGCACGCAGATCGTCAGGCATTGGCGGACGGTGAGATTTGTAATGCTCAAACAGCTCATCGCGGAAAGTTTTACCTTTCGCATCAAAGACTACAGCCGCATGGGTTGGCTGATACTGAAGGATCAGGCTGCGCAGCATGTTCAGCACGCCGTACATTGCGCCGGTAGGTTCCCCTGCGCTATTGGTCAGAGGAGGAAACGCATGGTACGCCCGATACAGGTAAGAAGAGCCATCGACGAGAATAAGAGGGTTTTCTGGGATCTGAACCATAATGTCCGTGCCTTTAATCAATTTATGGGTAAAGGATGCCACAGAAGGATGAAAACATCAGGTATTAGCACCAGATACAGGAAAAGATTTTGCGATCGTGAGGATCGCTCGCAAAAATCAAACTGTGGATAAGTTTGTGTATATTTTCACTTCATATGAATAACAGACGTAAAAAATACATATGAGTTAATTTTTAGATCTTAATTATCATGCTGTTATCGCATTAGATCTTCTCTATATGGTCACCTGATGGCAATTTAGTCTATGTGGATATAAGCCTTGTTAAGCGCGGAATCACAGAGAAATCTTCTGCGACAGTGTAAAAGCGGCCAAATCATCACGTCAAAGCGCCATTAATTTGTCTGTTTTCTGGTAAAATCAGCGCCCGGCGTTGCATAGCCGACCGCTCACTTACAGCTAACCATTTGAAAAAGCTCATCATGTCGAGATTGCTCGCTGCAATAACATTACTGTTAAGCATCATTTTAACTATCCTGGTGACTATCGCCTGCTCTGTGCCGATCATTATCGCCGGGATTATTAAACTGCTGCTGCCTGTCCCTGTGGTGTGGCGAGCCGTGTCCGCATTTTGTAATTTCATGATGTACTGCTGGTGCGAAGGACTGGCGATCCTGCTGTGCCTGAACCCGCATCTGAAGTGGGATATCAAAGGGCTGGAGAGTCTTAACAAGAAAAACTGGTATCTGCTGATCTGCAATCACCACAGCTGGGCGGACATCGTGGTGTTATGCGTACTTTTTCGCAAACACATCCCGATGAACAAATACTTTCTGAAACAGCAGCTCGCCTGGGTGCCTTTTATCGGGCTGGCCTGCTGGGCGCTTGATATGCCGTTTATGAAACGCTATTCGCGCAGCTATTTAATTCGTCATCCCGAGCGTCGCGGCAAAGATGTGGAGACCACACGCCGTTCCTGCGAAAAGTTTCGCGCGCATCCAACGACCATCGTGAACTTTGTTGAAGGCTCCCGTTTTACGGAAGAGAAGCATCAACAAACCCGCTCTCCTTACCAGCATCTGCTGCCGCCGAAGGCGGCGGGTATTGCGATGGCGCTTAACGTGCTGGGAGCACAGTTCGATAAACTCCTGAACGTCACGCTCTGCTATCCGGAAAACGATATGACGCCGTTTTTTGATATGCTCAGCGGCAAACTTACGCGCATTGTTGTGCGTGTCGATCTGGTCCCGATAGATGCCGGGCTGCACGGTGATTACGTTAACGATAAGAATTTCAAGCGTCGTTTCCAGCAGTGGCTTAATACGCTCTGGAAAGAGAAAGACGAACAGATAGACAAGATTAAATCTTCATACAAAAACGCCGGTCAGTGACCGGCGTTTTTACATCAGCGAAATTACTTCTTCTCAACCAGATATTTCACGGTATCAGCATACTGCTGTACGAAGATATCCATGCTGCTGGTGTCCATGCCCTGCATGTTCAGCTGGTATTTGCCGTTAACAAACATCGCCGGAACGCCCTGAAGCTGGAGGTCAGCAGCCGCTTTTTCCTGCTGAGCAACCAGAGATTTCACCACAAAGCTGTTCCACGCGGCATCATACTCTTCACCTTTCACGCCGGCATCAACGAACACTTTACGGATATCCGCGGTAGTCTGAACTGTCTGGGTTTTCTGTACGGCTTCAAACATTGGCGCAGTGATTTTATCTTCCACGCCCAGTGCCATCGCAACCGCCCACGCCTGAGTCAGGTCTTTACCCAATGGGCCCAGGAACTCGACGTGATACTTGGTCATTTTGGTGCCTTCCGGCAGCTTTTTCTTCACGCTATCCGAAACATGCAGAACCTGCTCGAACTGATAGCAGTGCGGGCAGTAGAACGAGAAGAACTCCAGAACCTGTGGCTCGCCAGCGACCGGTTTGTCCAGCGTGGTGTACTGTTTGCCGTCGGTAAACTGCGCAGCAGAAGCGCTAAATGCCAGAATCATACCTGCCAGCGCCAGCCAAATTTTTTTCATGATTAACTCTCTCCTGGGTGTGTCCAATTAATACATCGGCGTTAATTGCAGAGGGGGTTCCTGAAGAACCTTGACCTGCTCAGTAAATGTAGATATCTGGCTACGCCAGTAATCCTCTCCGGTAAGCCACGGGAAATTCCGGGGAAATGCGGGATCGTCCCAACGCCTGATTAACCATGCGAGATAATAAACAAAACGCATCGCACGTAAAGGCTCAATCAGGGCAATTTCGTCTGAATTAAACGGGCTAAATTCTTCATAAGCTTCAATAATGGTTTCAAGCTGCATGCGTTGCTCGGCTTTGTCGCCATTGAGCAGCATCCACAGGTCCTGAACCGCTGGCCCCATACGCGCATCATCGAGATCGACAAACAGCGGGCCATCACGCCAGAGGATATTTCCGGCATGACAATCGCCGTGCAGGCGCAGAACGGTAATATCGTCGCGCCAGCAGGTTTTAACGGCAGCAATGAGCTTATCGGTGGCGTTGAGGAAATCATCCTTTAACGCAGTGGGGATCATGGCAGACGTTTCGAATATTCCCCGCGGTTCAAGAAGGTATTCCTGAATTCCGATAGTCGGGCGGGCAATAAAGGCTTTTTTGCGTCCCGTCTGGTGTATGCGCCCAAGATAGCGGGCAACCCACTCCATCTGATCGATATTATCCGCTTCAAACTGGCGCCCCCCCAGGCTCGGGAATACAGCGTAGTAAAACCCTTCGTGCGTGAGGAGCGTTTGGTTATTAAATTTTAGCGGTGCGGCAACGGGAACATCGTCATCCAGCAGATCGTGAGCAAACTGATGCTCTTCCTGAATTTGTTCTGCGGACCAGCGTTCAGGGCGATAGAACTTTACGACGAAGCGCTGACGATCCTCGTCCTGAAATTGATAGACGCGGTTTTCGTAGCTGTTTAACGGTGTTAGCCCGGAATCCACCCGAATACCCTGTTCAAACAGGGCATCCATAATGGTGTCCGGGTGTAATGTCTGGAAAGTAAAAGCCTGGTCGTTCATCCGATCATCCGGAAATTATACGAATGATTCAGGATATCATCTTGTGGCGATTTCGGTGCCGCCGCTTACAAGCTTTTACTCTTTAATTACGCCTCGGGCGCTCAGTAATGCGGTCTTAAAATCTTCCTCATAATCCTTCTGAATACCAGGAATAACAGCATCTTTGGCAGAATCACGCATTTTAAGGTGGTAGATCAGGATGTCGTCAGAAAGGTCTGCCAGATCGCCGTCAAAACCTGACTCTTTCGCTAGTTTCTGTAAAAATTGCATCAGATTTAGCTCTGGCTCTTTTTGCCAGGCGGGCTGGAGGAGTTCAATAACTTCATTCAGACGTTTACATTTCATGGTGGTGCTCCTTTCATTTAGAGTGACACGTTAGCAGGGTCAATCCCACAATAAAAGAGGCGATATTCGTGAATCTTAGCCAGGAAATCATTGGGGTCGTTCTGGCAGGTGGCAGAGCAACACGAATGGGGGGAAAAGATAAGGGGCTTCAACGCCTGAACGGCAAACCCTTATGGCAATGTGTCGCTGATACGCTCGCAGGCCAGGTGTCGACAATGGTCATCAGTGCTAACCGGCATATCGACACTTACCAGCTCAGCGGGTACGCCGTTTACCAGGATATCCTTGAGGATTACCCGGGACCGCTGGCCGGGATGCTTTCGGTCATGCAACAGTCTCGCGGAGAGTGGTTCATCTTCTGTCCATGCGATACTCCGTTTATTCCGTCCTGTCTTGTCGAGCGTTTGTTGCTGCTTCGCGGTACGGCTCCTGTGGTTTGGGTACATGACGGCGAGCGTGATCATCCTGCTATCGCATTGATGCACCGATCCCTGGCGCCAGCCTTGCAGTCCTATCTGGCTGCGGGAGAGCGCAGGGTGATGGCTTTTATGCGCGAGTCTGGCGGTCATCCCGTTGATTTTAGCGATTTAAAATCAGCATTTGTGAATGTGAATACGCCTGACGATTTGCAGATGATGCAGGAGAAAAGATGATACCTGTTGTAGCCATTTCCGCCTGGAGTGGGACCGGGAAAACCACGCTGCTGAAAAAGCTCATTACTGCGCTTTGTGCAAGAGGTATCCGTCCAGGATTGATTAAGCATACCCACCATAATATGGATGTCGATACACCGGGAAAAGACAGCTTTGAGCTGCGTAAAGCGGGAGCAGCACAAACGATGGTGGCAAGTACTCAACGCTGGGCGTTAATGACAGAAACGCCGGATGTGGCGCCGCTGGATCTCGCGTATCTGGTCAGCCGGATGGATCATTCCACGCTCGATCTGGTGCTGGTTGAGGGATTTAAGCATGAGGCCGTGCCTAAGATCCTGCTGTTCAGAAGCGATGCCGGGCATGATATCAGCGAGTTAACGCTGGATGAGCATGTGATTGCGGTGGCCAGTGATGTTGTATTGCCGCTTGAGGTTACGGTGCTGGACTTAAATGATGTGGAAGGGATTACGGAGTTTATAGTGGAGTGGAGTGCGATCTGACTTACCGGGGGGCGGTTTCGCCCTACCCGGCCTACAAATTTCTGAGGTGCTTAAACGCAAAAAGGCCATCCTTTCGGATGGCCTCTTCACTTATTTGATGCCTGGCAGTTCCCTACTCTCACATGGGGAGACCCCACACTACCATCGGCGCTACGGCGTTTCACTTCTGAGTTCGGCATGGGGTCAGGTGGGACCACCGCGCTAAAGCCGCCAGGCAAATTCTGTTAAATCTGTATCAAAGCTGAAATTTGATTGTCTGTCTCTTCGCCGAAACAGCTTCGGCGTTGTAAGGTTAAGCCTCACGGTTCATTAGTATCGGTTAGCTCAACGCATCGCTGCGCTTACACACCCGACCTATCAACGTCGTAGTCTTCAACGTTCCTTCAGGACCCTTAAAGGGTCAGGGAGAACTCATCTCGGGGCAAGTTTCGTGCTTAGATGCTTTCAGCACTTATCTTTTCCGCATTTAGCTACCGGGCAATGCCATTGGCATGACAACCCGAACACCAGTGATGCGTCCACTCCGGTCCTCTCGTACTAGGAGCAGCCCCCCTCAATTCTCCAGCGCCCACGGCAGATAGGGACCGAACTGTCTCACGACGTTCTAAACCCAGCTCGCGTACCACTTTAAATGGCGAACAGCCATACCCTTGGGACCTACTTCAGCCCCAGGATGTGATGAGCCGACATCGAGGTGCCAAACACCGCCGTCGATATGAACTCTTGGGCGGTATCAGCCTGTTATCCCCGGAGTACCTTTTATCCGTTGAGCGATGGCCCTTCCATTCAGAACCACCGGATCACTATGACCTGCTTTCGCACCTGCTCGAGCCGTCACTCTCGCAGTCAAGCTAGCTTATGCCATTGCACTAACCTCCTGATGTCCGACCAGGATTAGCTAACCTTCGTGCTCCTCCGTTACTCTTTGGGAGGAGACCGCCCCAGTCAAACTACCCACCAGACACTGTCCGCAACCCGGATTACGGGTCTACGTTAGAACACCAGCCATTAAAGGGTGGTATTTCAAGGTCGGCTCCACGCAGACTGGCGTCCACGCTTCAAAGCCTCCCACCTATCCTACACATCAAGGACCAGTGTTCAGTGTCAAGCTATAGTAAAGGTTCACGGGGTCTTTCCGTCTTGCCGCGGGTACACTGCATCTTCACAGCGAGTTCAATTTCACTGAGTCTCGGGTGGAGACAGCCTGGCCATCATTACGCCATTCGTGCAGGTCGGAACTTACCCGACAAGGAATTTCGCTACCTTAGGACCGTTATAGTTACGGCCGCCGTTTACCGGGGCTTCGATCAAGAGCTTCGCGTTGCCGCTAACCCCATCAATTAACCTTCCGGCACCGGGCAGGCGTCACACCGTATACGTCCACTTTCGTGTTTGCACAGTGCTGTGTTTTTAATAAACAGTTGCAGCCAGCTGGTATCTTCGACTGATTTCAGCTCCACCCGCAGGGGCTTCACCTACATATCAGCGTGCCTTCTCCCGAAGTTACGGCACCATTTTGCCTAGTTCCTTCACCCGAGTTCTCTCAAGCGCCTTGGTATTCTCTACCTGACCACCTGTGTCGGTTTGGGGTACGATTTGATGTTACCTGATGCTTAGAGGCTTTTCCTGGAAGCAGGGCATTTGTTACTTCAGCACCGTAGTGCCTCGTCATCACACCTCAGCGTTAATAAACGACCGGATTTACCTAATCGTTCCGCCTACATGCTTAAACCGGGACAACCGTCGCCCGGCTAACATAGCCTTCTCCGTCCCCCCTTCGCAGTAACACCAAGTACAGGAATATTAACCTGTTTCCCATCGACTACGCCTTTCGGCCTCGCCTTAGGGGCCGACTCACCCTGCCCCGATTAACGTTGGACAGGAACCCTTGGTCTTCCGGCGAGCGGGCTTTTCACCCGCTTTATCGTTACTTATGTCAGCATTCGCACTTCTGATACCTCCAGCATGCCTCACAGCACACCTTCAACGGCTTACAGAACGCTCCCCTACCCAACAACGCATAAGCGTCGCTGCCGCAGCTTCGGTGCATGGTTTAGCCCCGTTACATCTTCCGCGCAGGCCGACTCGACCAGTGAGCTATTACGCTTTCTTTAAATGATGGCTGCTTCTAAGCCAACATCCTGGCTGTCTGTGCCTTCCCACATCGTTTCCCACTTAACCATGACTTTGGGACCTTAGCTGGCGGTCTGGGTTGTTTCCCTCTTCACGACGGACGTTAGCACCCGCCGTGTGTCTCCCGTGATAACATTCTTCGGTGTTCGTAGTTTGCATCGGGTTGGTAAGCCGGGATGGCCCCCTAGCCGAAACAGTGCTCTACCCCCGAAGATGAGTTCACGAGGCGCTACCTAAATAGCTTTCGGGGAGAACCAGCTATCTCCCGGTTTGATTGGCCTTTCACCCCCAGCCACAAGTCATCCGCTAATTTTTCAACATTAGTCGGTTCGGTCCTCCAGTTAGTGTTACCCAACCTTCAACCTGCCCATGGCTAGATCAGGGTTTCGGGTCTATACCCTGCAACTTAACGCCCAGTTAAGACTCGGTTTCCCTTCGGCTCCCCTATACGGTTAACCTTGCTACAGAATATAAGTCGCTGACCCATTATACAAAAGGTACGCAGTCACACCACAAGGGTGCTCCCACTGCTTGTACGTACACGGTTTCAGGTTCTTTTTCACTCCCCTCGCCGGGGTTCTTTTCGCCTTTCCCTCACGGTACTGGTTCACTATCGGTCAGTCAGGAGTATTTAGCCTTGGAGGATGGTCCCCCCATATTCAGACAGGATACCACGTGTCCCGCCCTACTCTTCGAGTTCACAACCTGTGTGCTTTCGTGTACGGGGCTGTCACCCTGTATCGCCGGACTTTCCAGACCGTTCCACTAACACACAAGCTGATTCAGACTCTGGGCTGCTCCCCGTTCGCTCGCCGCTACTGGGGGAATCTCGGTTGATTTCTTTTCCTCGGGGTACTTAGATGTTTCAGTTCCCCCTCGCCTCGTTAACCTATGTATTCAGTTAACGATAGTGTGACGAATCACACTGGGTTTCCCCATTCGGACATCGCCGGGTCAAAGGTTCATATCACCTCGCCGGCGCTTTTCGCAGATTAGCACGTCCTTCATCGCCTCTGACTGCCAGGGCATCCACCGTGTACGCTTAGTCGCTTAACCTCACAACCCGAAGATGTTTCTTTCGATTCATCATCAAATTGCGAAAATTTGAGAGACTCGAACACACATAACATGTGTGTCGTTTCAATTTTCAGCTTGATCCAGATTTTTAAAGAGCAAATATCTCAAACGTCACCCGAAGATGAGTTTTGAGATATGACGGCAGGTGACTTTCACTCACGAACCAGCAAGTGGCGTCCCCTAGGGGATTCGAACCCCTGTTACCGCCGTGAAAGGGCGGTGTCCTGGGCCTCTAGACGAAGGGGACACTGAAGTCTCAATCGCAAGACGCCTTGCTATTTACTTTTCATCAGACATGTGGACACTACAAAGGCAGGTTCTTTAAGGTAAGGAGGTGATCCAACCGCAGGTTCCCCTACGGTTACCTTGTTACGACTTCACCCCAGTCATGAATCACAAAGTGGTAAGCGCCCTCCCGAAGGTTAAGCTACCTACTTCTTTTGCAACCCACTCCCATGGTGTGACGGGCGGTGTGTACAAGGCCCGGGAACGTATTCACCGTAGCATTCTGATCTACGATTACTAGCGATTCCGACTTCATGGAGTCGAGTTGCAGACTCCAATCCGGACTACGACGCACTTTATGAGGTCCGCTTGCTCTCGCGAGGTCGCTTCTCTTTGTATGCGCCATTGTAGCACGTGTGTAGCCCTACTCGTAAGGGCCATGATGACTTGACGTCATCCCCACCTTCCTCCAGTTTATCACTGGCAGTCTCCTTTGAGTTCCCGGCCGGACCGCTGGCAACAAAGGATAAGGGTTGCGCTCGTTGCGGGACTTAACCCAACATTTCAACACGAGCTGACGACAGCCATGCAGCACCTGTCTCAGAGTTCCCGAAGGCACCAATCCATCTCTGGAAAGTTCTCTGGATGTCAAGAGTAGGTAAGGTTCTTCGCGTTGCATCGAATTAAACCACATGCTCCACCGCTTGTGCGGGCCCCCGTCAATTCATTTGAGTTTTAACCTTGCGGCCGTACTCCCCAGGCGGTCGACTTAACGCGTTAGCTCCGGAAGCCACGCCTCAAGGGCACAACCTCCAAGTCGACATCGTTTACGGCGTGGACTACCAGGGTATCTAATCCTGTTTGCTCCCCACGCTTTCGCACCTGAGCGTCAGTCTTTGTCCAGGGGGCCGCCTTCGCCACCGGTATTCCTCCAGATCTCTACGCATTTCACCGCTACACCTGGAATTCTACCCCCCTCTACAAGACTCTAGCCTGCCAGTTTCGAATGCAGTTCCCAGGTTGAGCCCGGGGATTTCACATCCGACTTGACAGACCGCCTGCGGCTTTACGCCCAGTAATTCCGATTAACGCTTGCACCCTCCGTATTACCGCGGCTGCTGGCACGGAGTTAGCCGGTGCTTCTTCTGCGGGTAACGTCAATCGACAAGGTTATTAACCTTATCGCCTTCCTCCCCGCTGAAAGTACTTTACAACCCGAAGGCCTTCTTCATACACGCGGCATGGCTGCATCAGGCTTGCGCCCATTGTGCAATATTCCCCACTGCTGCCTCCCGTAGGAGTCTGGACCGTGTCTCAGTTCCAGTGTGGCTGGTCATCCTCTCAGACCAGCTAGGGATCGTCGCCTAGGTGAGCCGTTACCCCACCTACTAGCTAATCCCATCTGGGCACATCTGATGGCAAGAGGCCCGAAGGTCCCCCTCTTTGGTCTTGCGACGTTATGCGGTATTAGCTACCGTTTCCAGTAGTTATCCCCCTCCATCAGGCAGTTTCCCAGACATTACTCACCCGTCCGCCGCTCGTCACCCAGGAGCAAGCTCGCTACCGCTCGACTTGCATGTGTTAGGCCTGCCGCCAGCGTTCAATCTGAGCCATGATCAAACTCTTCAATTTAAGTTTGATGCTCGTGAATTAAACTTCGTAATGAATTACGTATGTTCACTCAGAGACTTGGTATTCATTTATTGTCCGAAGACATTAAGAATCCATGTCACTTTGAGTGCCCACACAGATTGTCTGATAAATTGTTAAAGAGCAGTGCCGCTTCGCTTTTCGCTGCGGCGCGGGGTGTGCATATTACGCTTTCCCGCTTCAGAGTCAAGCGTTTATTTTCGCTTTTCTCTGCTGACCCGGCGGCGTGTGTGCCGTTGTTCCGTGTCAGTGGAGGCGCATTATAGGGAGTTATTCCGACGTGACAAGAGGAAATTTAAAAAAAGTTTCCATCCGCGTTTTTTTTCACCAACAGAGGTGAAATCAAGCTACAAATTGTTCTATTTGATGTCTCTGCAACCACAATCACATTCGAGGTGGCATAATTATCAGCATGAATCTTTAAGGAATAAAAGCGATGCCATTAAGCGCACAACAGCTGGCCGCCCAAAAAAACCTGTCGTACGTGCTGGCAGAAAAGCTGGCTCAGCGGATTTTAGCGGGTAAATATGCCCCGGGCAGCATACTGCCGGGTGAGATGGAGCTGGGTGAGCAGTTTGGGGTGAGCCGTACCGCCGTTCGCGAAGCGGTGAAAACCCTGACGGCAAAAGGTATGGTGCTTCCACGCCCTCGCATTGGCACACGCGTGATGCCACAGAGTAACTGGAATTTTCTCGATCAGGAGCTGCTCTCCTGGTGGATGACGGAAGATAACTTTCATCAGGTCGTCGATCACTTTCTGGTGATGCGCAGCAGCCTTGAACCTCAGGCATGTCTGCTTGCCGCCACGCTAGGAACGGCAGAGCAGAAAGCGCAGCTTAACGCATTGATGGAAGAGATGGTGTTCCTGAAAAAACACTTCAACCGCGAACGCTGGGTTGAGGTCGATATGGCCTGGCATGAACACATCTATATGATGAGCGCCAATCCGTTTCTCACCTCTTTTGCCTCTTTATTTCATTCGGTGTATCACACCTACTTTACCTCTATTACACAAAACGAAGTGGTAAAACTGGATTTGCACCAGGCGATAGTAGATGCCATCCAGGAAAGCGACGGGCAGCGAGCCCTGAGTGCGTGCCAGGCACTGCTGGCCGCGCCAACCCACCAGCAGGTAAATAGATGACAAACAAAAAAGCGCGCAGCATGGCCGGATTGCCGTGGATTGCAGCCATGGCGTTTTTTATGCAGGCACTGGATGCCACCATCCTCAACACAGCGCTTCCCGCTATAGCGCAAAGCCTTAACCGCTCGCCGCTGGCGATGCAGTCCGCCATCATCAGCTATACCCTGACGGTCGCAATGTTAATTCCGGTCAGCGGCTGGCTGGCCGACCGCTTTGGCACCCGCAGAGTTTTCATGCTGGCCGTAACGCTCTTTACGCTCGGTTCGCTAGCCTGTGCGCTCTCCTCATCCTTAACGGAGCTGGTTATCTTTCGCGTATTGCAGGGCATTGGCGGCGCGATGATGATGCCGGTGGCGCGTCTTGCCTTGCTGCGAGCCTACCCCAGGAGCGAACTGCTTCCCGTGCTCAACTTCGTCACCATGCCGGGCCTGGTCGGCCCGATTCTTGGCCCGGTACTCGGTGGCGTGTTTGTCACCTGGGCAAGCTGGCACTGGATCTTCCTGATTAATATTCCGATTGGCGTTGCGGGACTGCTGTATGCCCGCAAATATATGCCAAACTTCACCACGCCAAGGCGCAGCTTCGACATGGGCGGCTTTTTCCTGTTTGGCCTGAGCCTGGTGTTATTTTCCAGCGGAATGGAGCTGTTTGGCGAGAAGATCGTCGCGACGTGGTTAGCGCTCTCCGTTATCCTCGGCGGTATTCTTTTATTCCTTCTTTATATACGTCACGCGCGCCGTCACCCGACGCCGTTAATTTCCCTGGGGCTCTTTAACACCCGAACGTTTTCCGTTGGGATTGCAGGGAACATTGCGTCTCGTCTGGGGACGGGTTGCGTACCGTTCCTGATGCCATTGATGCTGCAGGTGGGTTTCGGCTACCCGGCTCTGATTGCCGGCTGCATGATGGCGCCCACGGCAATGGGCTCGATCCTGGCAAAATCTACCGTCACGCAGGTGCTGCGCTGGTTTGGCTATCGTAAGACGCTGGTCGGCGTGACGGTCTTTATCGGCCTGATGATTGCGCAGTTCTCGCTGCAATCCGCCGCGTTACCCGTCTGGATGCTGATCCTGCCGCTGTTTGTGTTGGGCATGGCGATGTCGACGCAGTTCACGTCGATGAACACCATCACCCTCGCCGATCTGACTGACGAGAACGCCAGCAGCGGCAACAGCGTGCTGGCGGTAACGCAACAGCTGTCGATCAGTTTAGGGGTTGCCGTGAGTGCAGCGGTGCTGCGGTTTTATGAAGGTTTCGACAGCGCAAATACCGTTGAGCAGTTCCACTATACCTTTATCACCATGGGCGCACTTACCGTGGTATCGGCGCTGGTCTTTATGCTGTTAAAACCGAAAGACGGCCGAAACCTGATTAAAGAGCGTCACAAAGAGAAAGCTAAACCGAACCGCGTTCCATCAGAACAGGAGTAAGCTGCAGGCGTTGCTGTTGCAGCGTGGGCTGCGCCATACGGTGGATCAACACATCGATGGCCAGCTCGCCCAGTTCATCTTTTGGCTGATGGATCGTGGTCAGCGGCGGCGTCATGTAGCTGGCCAGTTCGATATCGTCATAGCCAATCACCGCCATATCATCAGGCACGCGTAGCCCCGCCTGATACAACGCCTGGTAGGCCCCAAACGCCATCGCGTCGTTACCAATAAACACCGCCTGCGGACGCGGCTTTTGCGCCAGCAGTTTCTGCATCGCCTCGAAACCGCCGTTAAATTCAAAATCACCGGTGATTCGATAGCCATCAGGAATGGCAAGCCCTGCCCGTTCCATGGCGGAGAGATACCCTTCCAGACGCAAACGCGCCGGAGTTTTATCCAGCGGCCCCGTAATACAGGCAATGCGAGTGTGTCCTTTATCAATCAGGTGCTGAGTCGCCATATCACCGCCCAGCAGGGAGTTATCCTGAATGAGATCGCTGGTTCCGTCGAACGGCGCCCAGTCCATCATCACGGTGGGAATTGAAGGATAACGCTGGATAATCTCTTTCGAGGGCTGGTGCGTTTCGGTGCAGAGCAGCAATAGCCCGTCGACGCGTTTTTGCATCAGCGTTTCCAGATTACGATTCATCCGCTGCTCGTCGCCCTCGGTATTACACAGCACCAGGCTGTAGCCACGCTCGAAGCAGCTGCGCTCCACGCCGCGAACCAGTTCTGAATAAAAGGGGTTGGTACTGGCGGTGATCAGCATACCGATGGTGCGCGTCTGGTTGAGCTTAAGGCTGCGCGCCAGCGCAGACGGCGCATAGTTGAGTTCTTTTACCGCAGCTTCGACTTTCTCCCGAATCGCCTCGCTGACGAAGCGATCGTTGTTTATAACGTGAGAGACCGTCGAGGTAGAAACGCCCGCCATGCGGGCGACATCTTTCATTGTGGCCAAGCGTTACCCCTGCTGACTTAAGAATTCATCGATCTCTTTACGCCACGGAACGGAAGGCTGTGCGCCCTTGCGCGTCACCGCAATCGCGGCAGCAGCGTGTGCAAAGCGAATAGCGTCATCCATTCTCTTGCCTTCCAGCAGCGCGGTCACCAGTGCACCATTGAAGGTATCTCCCGCCGCGATGGTATCAATCGCTTTGACCTTAAAGCCCGGCATGCGGCGGCCTTCGCCATTGACGCTTGCCCACACCCCACGGCTACCAAGGGTGATAATCACGGTGCCGATGCCCTTATCGTGCAGTGCACGCGCGGCTCGTGCGGCATCGTCATCATTTTCTACGCAAATGCCCGTCAGCTTTTCGGCTTCGGTTTCGTTCGGCGTAATGATATCCACCAGCGCCAGCAGCTCGTCTGATAATACACGGGCTGGAGCCGGGTTAAGTACGACAGTGGTATGATTTTCATGCGCAATTTTCGCGGCGGCCAGCACGCTTTCAACCGGTGACTCCAGTTGCATGAGCAGGGCTTCCGCTCCGGCGATGATGGCACGTTGCGCTTCCACGCGCTCCGTCGTCAGCGCAGCGTTAGCACCCGCATGAATACCGATGACATTCTCACCTTCAGCGTTGACGAAAATCAGCGCCACGCCGGTCGATTCCCCTGCAATCACGCTGACCGGTGCGATATCAATGTTGTCGCTCGCCAGCTGTTTGCGTACTCGCTCACCGGTATCGTCATCACCCGTGCAGGCGATAAACGCAATATTCGCCCCGCTGCGACCGGCGGCGACGGCCTGGTTGGCACCTTTACCGCCAAATGCCACCTGATACTGGTTACCCGTGACGGTTTCGCCCGGTGTAGGGAACGATTCAAGGTTAAGAATGTGATCGGCATTGATACTGCCAAGGACGACGAGGTTGCCTGCGGTTTTCATGGTTGGGTTGTCCATCTGAGAGCGCCACCGGTGTTACCCGGTGGCGTATGCCACACTTTTCTTTATTGGTGTCCCTCAGGCAGCCAGCGACTGCCTGATTCGCCTTTTACTGCTTGATGACCAGCTTCAGGTCAACCGGGTATTTGGCCTGAACTTTTTCGCCCTTCAGCACTTTGTCGGCAGTTTCAACGCCAGTGGCGCCAATCTGCTCAGGCAGCTGAGCGATGGTCGCAGCCAGTTTGCCATCGTTTACTGCTTTTTCACCATCCGGCGTGCCGTCAAATCCGACAACCATCACATCAGATTTACCTGCGGTCTGCAGGGCACGCAGCGCGCCGAGCGCCATTTCGTCGTTCTGTGCGAACACGGCCTGCACGTCAGGATGCGCGGTCAGCAGGTTCTGCATAACGTTCAGACCTTTAGTACGGTCGAAGTCTGCCGGCTGGCTGGCCAGCACGTTGAATTTGTGTGCAGCCACAGCCTGCTGGAAGCCTTCACCACGCTCGCGAGCTGCGGAAGTTCCGGCAATCCCCTGCAGTTCGATAACCTTCGCGCCTTCGCCGGCTTTCTTCGCGATGTAATCACCCGCGATTTTGCCGCCCAGCACGTTATCAGAGGCAATGTGGCTGACCACCTCACCTTTAGACGCCTGACGGTCCAGGGTGATCACCGGGATCTTCGCCTGGTTTGCCATCTTCACGGCGTTGCCTACGGCATCAGAATCGGTTGGGTTGATCAGTAGAATTTTGGTGCCGCGAACGGTTAAGTCCTGAACGTTAGCCAGCTCTTTCGCCGGGTTGTTCTGAGAATCCAGAACCACCAGGTTGTAGCCCAGCTTGTCCGCTTCTTTCTGTGCACCGTCCTTCAGGGAGACGAAGAACGGGTTGTTCAGGGTAGAGACAACCAGCGCGATGGTATCTTTCGCCATGGCGTTAGCACTTACGGTTGCGCTCAGCGCGACAGCAGAAACCAGGGTAGCCAGTTTTTTCATGTTCATATCTAAGATGTCCTGTAGTGTCGTCAGTTACTGTTTTTTGTTGTCTACCAGTACCGCCAGCAAAATCACCACTGCCTTAACGATCATCTGGTAATAGGAGGAAACACCTAACAAATTCAAACCATTATTCAGGAAACCAAGAATCAGTGCGCCGATCAATGTCCCAACAATGCGACCTTTACCGCCCGCAAGACTCGTACCGCCCAGAACCACTGCCGCGATAGCATCCAGCTCATAACCCGTACCCGCCGTCGGCTGCGCGGAGGAGAGGCGCGCCACTTCGATGATGCCTGCCAGTGACGCCAGCAGACCGCACAGGGAGTAAACGATAATTTTGACTTTATTAACGCTGATACCGGACAGTCGCGTTGCCGCTTCGTTACCGCCCAGCGCATAGATATAACGGCCCAGACGGGTGTGGTGCAGCATGTACCACGCCGCCAGGAAGACGATAGCCATGATCCAGACCGGGGTCGGAACACCCAGCGGGCGACCGATACCGAACCAGCCAAACAGATCGGCGTTATCGGTAAAGCCGGTATTAACCGGGCTGCCGTTGGTGTAAACCATGGTCACACCGCGCAGCAGCAGCATCATCACCAGCGTGGCGATGAACGCCTGAACGCGGCCTTTTGCCACAATCACACCGGTTACGGCACCAATCGCCGCGCCTGCCGCCAGGGCAGCGGCCACAGCCACCAGCGCGTTGACTTCAATGCCGACAATCGAAGCGGCGATCGCACCGGTGAGCGCCAGCAGGGAACCGACGGACAGATCGATACCCGAGGTCAAAATCACCAGCGTCATGCCGACCGCCATAATGGCGTTCACCGACGTCTGCTGCAGAATGTTGAACAGGTTATTAACGGTGAAAAAGTTCGGGCTCATGGTGGACACAATCGCGATCAGCACCAGCAGGGCAATCAGCGATTTTTGTTCCATCAGCCATGCCTTTGTGAAATAGCGGCGACCAGAAACAGCCTGGGTAGTCATCTTCTTACTCCTGATTCACGCGATTAAGCTTGCCCACAGCGGCAGCCATCAGAACTTCCTGGGTGGCCTGCTCGCGAGTGAATTCACCGCCGAGATGCCCTTCATGCATGACGATAATGCGATCGCTCATGCCTAATACTTCTGGCATCTCGGAAGAGACCAGAATGATGCTCAGACCGTCGGCCTTAAACTGATTAATCAGCTGATAGATCTCTTTCTTTGCGCCCACGTCCACGCCGCGGGTTGGCTCGTCGAGGATCAGCACTTTCGGGCGCGTCATCAGCCCGCGCGCAATCGCCACTTTCTGCTGATTACCGCCGGATAAGAGGCCAATCGCCTGCTCCATCGACGGGGTTTTAACGTTAAAGAGGCGGATAAAATCGCTCACCGCCTGCTGCTCATCTTTATGCTTCAGGCTACCGCCGCTGCGGCTGAAATAGCGCAGCGCGGTCAGGGACATGTTCTCTTTCACCGACATGCCCAGCACTAAGCCGTCGCGTTTGCGGTCTTCGGAGATATAGACGATGCCGTTCGCCAGGCCATCCTGCGGAGAGCGGGTGACCACTTCATGACCGTCGAGAGTGATATAACCGCTGGTGCGCGGCAGTGCGCCGTACAACACTTTCATCAGCTCTGTACGTCCGGCACCCATCAGGCCCGCCACGCCCAGGATCTCGCCCTGGCGCAGGGTAAAGGTCACATCGTTCACGCCCGGACCGCAGAGGTTGTCCACCTTCAGGCGGATCTCACCCGGCGCTTTCTCCAGATGCGGATACTGATCTTCGAGCTTACGTCCCACCATCATTTCGATAAGCGTATCTTCGGTCAGCGTGGCCACTTCGCGCTCGGCAATAAACTGCCCGTCGCGGAAGACGGTGACGTCATCGCAGATTTCGAAGATCTCTTTCATGCGGTGAGAGATATAGACAATCCCGCGCCCCTGCGACTTCAGCTCGCGGATCACGCGGAACAGGGATTCGGTTTCGGTATCGGTCAGGGCGTCGGTCGGTTCATCCATAATGATGACCTTCGACTCAAAGCTCAGCACCTTGGCAATTTCCACCATCTGCTGATCGCCAATGGAGAGATCGCCTACCAGACGGTCGCTCTTAAAGCGCAGGTTCAGCTTCGCCAGCAGCTTGTCCGCTTCGGCATACATGGTTTTCCAGTCGATTTTGCCGAACCGGTTAACAAACTCGCGGCCGAGGAAGATGTTTTCCGCAATGGTGAGCTGCGGGATCAGGTTCAGCTCCTGGTGAATAATACCGATGCCCGCTTCCTGAGAGGATTTCGGGCCATTGAAGGTGGTCTCTTTTCCCAGCCAGACGAGTGAACCGGCATCGCGTTGATAGATACCGGTCAGCACTTTCATCATGGTGGATTTGCCGGCACCGTTTTCGCCCACCAGCGCCATCACGCGCCCGGGGTAGACGTTCAGCGCCGCGCCGGAGAGGGCTTTTACGCCCGGGAACGACTTATCGATCCCTTTGAGTTGCAGTAATGCGTCCATGATGGCCTCAGAAGGTGACGCCAGCACAGAGAATGATATTCGCATACGGGGAACACTCCCCGCTGCGAATCACCGCCTGACTGTCTGCGGTTTGTTGTTTGAACTGTTCGTGCGTCGTGTAACGAATTTCTATGGTGTTTCCCTGGTGTTGTTGCAGTTGCTCAATATGGCTGAGCAACGTTTCGTGGAGTTGCGGATTATGTTGTTTGATTTCCGCCGCGAGAATGGCTGCCTCAACCTGCATCTCCGCCGTCACAACTTCCAGTACCTGCATAAACGAGGGTACACCCTGCGTTAACGCCATATCGATACGGGTTGTGCTGCGCGGAACCGGTAAGCCTGCATCGCAAACCACCAGCGTATCGGTATGCCCAAGACGGGAAATAACCGATGAGATTTCTGAGTTGAGTACCGTGCCTTTCTTCATTTTCTTGCTCCACTAGCGAAACGTTTCGCTGACATCAGTTTAATCTCAAGAATGTTCAGAAAACCATCATGACGTAACAGATTTGTGATCGACGTCGAAACGTTTCGCTAAGTGAAATGCAAAGACAATTATTGAGGGTTGGCGAGGGGTTTGGTAGGCCGGGTAAGCGAAGCGCCACCCGGCATTTTCAGAAGGGATTAGATCTCGACCTGCGTTCCCAGCTCAATCACGCGGTTAGGCGGGATCTCAAACTGGTCAGGCGCGCGCAGGGCATTACGCTGCAGGATGAGGTACAACTTGCCGCGCAGGCGCAGATACCACGGGCGCTTGCCGATGATCAGCGACTCGTGCGACATAAAGAACGACGTCTCCATCATCCGGCAGCTCAGCCCTTCCAGGCCGCAGCGGTGGAACACCTCTTCCACGTTTGGCGTTTCGCGCCAGCCGTAGCTTGCCACCACGCGCCAGAAGGTCGGCGACAGCTGCTCGATCTGCACGCGACGCACGTTGTGTACATACGGCGCATCTTCGGTGCGCAGCGTCAGCAGGATCACGCGCTCGTGCAGCACTTTGTTGTGCTTGAGGTTATGCATCAGCGCGAACGGAATGACGTTCAGCGCGCGAGACATATATACCGCAGTACCCGGCACGCGGACCGGCGGGGATTTCTCCAGAGAAGCGATCATCGCCTCAAGAGAGTTTCCGTGCTCGTGCATGCGGCGCAGCAGGCGGAAGCGCTCGCTTTTCCAGGTGGTCATGACAATGAACATCACCAGACCCAGCGTCAGCGGCAGCCAGCCACCGGAGACAATTTTGTCGAGGTTCGCTGAGAACAGCGGCACGTCGATAAACAGGAAGCCCACCAGAATCATCGCCACGAGGAATTTATTCCAGTGCCAGTTTCGGTACGCCACCGTGGTGGAGAGAATCGATGTCAGCACCATCGTACCGGTTACGGCAATACCGTACGCCGCAGCCAGGTTACTGGAGTGCTCGAAGCTGACGATAACAATGACAACAGCGAAATAGAGGAGCCAGTTAACGAACGGGATGTAGATCTGGCCCGACTCCATTTCTGAGGTATGGATGATGCGCATCGGCGAGAGATACCCCAGACGCACGGCCTGGCGCGTCAGAGAAAACACGCCGGAAATCACCGCCTGGGAAGCAATGACGGTCGCCAGCGTCGCCAGGATCAGCATCGGCACCAGCGCCCAGTCAGGCGCCAGCAGGAAGAACGGGTTCTTGATCGCTTCAGGGTTTTTAAGCAACAGCGCGCCCTGACCGAAGTAGTTCAGCACCAGCGACGGGAGCACCACAATAAACCATGCCACGCGGATAGGCAGTTTCCCGAAGTGGCCCATGTCAGCATACAGCGCTTCCACACCGGTGATGGAGAGCACGACGGCCCCCAGCGCCACGAAGGAAACCACTTTGTATTCGAGGAAGAAATGCACCGCCCAGTAAGGGTTCAGCGCATGCAGCACTTCCGGGTTCGCGATAATGCTGCGCAAGCCAAGCGCCGCCAGGATAAGGAACCAGGCCAGCATAATCGGCGCGAACAGTTTGCCCACCAGCCCTGTACCGTGCTTCTGGATCATGAACAGCAGCGTCAGGACAATAATGGCCAGCGGAACCACCCATGAATCGAGCTGCGGAGCGATAATCTCCAGCCCCTCTATCGCCGACAGCACCGAGATAGCCGGCGTTATCACCACTTCCCCGTAGAAGAAACTGCCGCCAATCAGGCCGATAATGACTAGCACAGAGGTCATCCTGGCAGAGGTATTACGCCCGGCAAGAGACATCAGGGTCAGGATCCCACCTTCACCTGCGTTATCAGCACGCATAACGAAGGAGAGATATTTAACGGAAACCACCAGGATCAGCAGCCAGAAAATGAGGGACAGGAAGCCAAACACGGCATCGCGTTCAACACCAAAACCAAACTGGCCGGACAGACATTCACGAAGCGTATAAAGCGGGCTGGTGCCGATATCACCGTAGACAACCCCGATCGCCGCAAGCGTTATTGCGGGTAATGATTGCTTATTATCAGTGCTCATAGACTAGTCTTTTCGTTTAAATAACAAATGTGTTCCCGGTCCCTTGGCCCACAAAAAGCGCACAGTATGCACGATTCATTGCAAAATCGTACCCCTAAATGCAACCGCATTAATGTAGCGCAAAGAAAATTGCGCCGCACTTCAGTCTATTACCAGCCCTGACTGAAACGTCTATACTCGCTTCAATTGGCCGCCACGACGGCGAAAGGATGCAAAACTATTATGGCTCACTCACATTTATTAGCAGAAAGAATTTCCCGCCTCAGCAGCGCACTGGAGAAAGGCCTTTTCGAGCGTAGCCACGCCATTCGCCTGTGTTTACTGGCGGCGCTGAGCGGTGAAAGCGTGTTTTTGCTGGGACCGCCGGGCATTGCCAAAAGCCTGATCGCCCGCAGGCTCAAATTTGCTTTTCAGAACGCCCGCGCCTTCGAATATCTCATGACCCGCTTTTCCACCCCAGAAGAAGTTTTTGGCCCGCTTTCCATTCAGGCGCTGAAAGATGAAGGGCGCTATGAGCGCTTGACGGCGGGGTATCTGCCTGAGGCTGAGATTGTTTTTCTTGATGAGATCTGGAAAGCGGGGCCGCCTATTCTGAACACGCTGCTCACGGCGATAAACGAACGTCGATTCCGTAACGGCGCCAGTGAAGAGAAAATCCCGATGCGCCTGCTGGTGGCCGCCTCTAACGAACTGCCTGAAGCCGACAGCAGTCTGGAAGCGCTGTATGACCGTATGCTTATCCGCCTGTGGCTGGACAAAGTGCAGGATAAGTCCAACTTCCGCTCCATGCTGGTCAGCCAGCAGGATGAAAGTGAAAACCCGGTATCCGCTTCGCTGCAGGTGACGGATGAGGAGTATCACCAGTGGCAGCAGGATATCGGCAAAATCAAACTGCCAGACGCTGTCTTCGAGCTGATCTATCTGCTGCGCCAGCAGCTTGATCTCATCCCCTCAGCACCCTATGTCTCCGATCGCCGGTGGAAAAAGCGATCCGCCTGCTGCAGGCGAGCGCCCTGTTCAGCGGCCGTGATGCCGTCGCGCCAATCGATCTGATCCTGCTGAAAGATTGCCTCTGGCACGATGCAGAAGGCATGAATCTGATGCAGCAGCAGCTTGACGTTTTGATGACCGGACACGCCTGGGGACAGCAGGCAATGCTCAACCAGCTGGGGGCTATTGCCCAGCGACGCATCCAGCTCCAGCAGCAGCAAAGTGATAAAACCGCGCTGAAAGTGAATCGCCTTGGGGGCATGTTCGCCCGCAAACCGCACTACGAGCTTCCCGCGGATCTGACCGGCGCAACGCTAACGCTGCTGCTCCAGCAGCCGCTTAAACTGCATGATATGCAGGTGGTGCACATTACGATTGAGCGCGAGGCGCTGGCGCAGTGGCTGGATAAGGGCGGAGAGATCCGAGGAAAACTCAACGGCATTGGTTTCGCGCAGCCGCTGAATATGGAAGTGGACAGCAGCCAGCACCTGGTGATCCGCGACGTCAGCCTCCAGGGATCGCGTCTTGCGCTTCCGGGAACCGCTTCGGATAGCGTGCCGGAAGAGATTAAGCAGCAGCTGGAAGCGCTGGATACCGAATGGCATCAGCAGCACACCCGCTTTAGCGAGCAGCAAAAATGCCTCTTTATTCATAGCGACTGGTTAGGTCGCATCGAAGCCAGCCTGCAGGACGTCAGCGCGCAGATCAAACAGGCGCGTCAATGCTAACGCTGGATACGCTTAACGTCATGCTGGCCGTCAGTGAGGAAGGTCTGATCGAGGAGGTAGTTATTACCCTCCTGGCATCGCCGCAGCTGGCGGCCTTCTTCGAAAAATTTCCGAAGCTTAAAAAGGCGATGACGGACGATCTGCCCCGCTGGCGAGAAAATTTGCGTCAGCGGTTCAGGGAGACCGAAGTTCCTCCTGAGTTAACGGAAGAGGTGGCCTGCTATCAGCAGTGCCAGCGGCTCTCCACGTCGCAGTTTATCGTCCAGCTCCCGCAAACCCTGACGTTGCTCGATAACGTCCACTCTCCGTTTGCCAGCCAGGCCCGGGCGCTGGTCACGGATAACGCCACCTTTACCCCCGCACTGCATACCCTCTTCTTACAGCGCTGGCGCCTCAGCCTGGTGGTTCAGGCCACAACGCTGAATCAGCAGCTGCTGGATGAAGAGCGTGAACAGCTGCTCAGTGAAGTTCAGGAACGGATGACGCTGAGCGGCCAGCTTGAACAGGTGCTGGTGGAGAATGAAAACGCCGCCGGACGTCTGTGGGACATGAGCGCCGGGCAGCTGAAGCGCGGTGACTACCAGCTGATCGTGAAGTACGGCGATTTTCTGGCGCAGCAGCCGGAGCTGATGAAGCTTGCAGAACAGCTGGGTCGCTCAAGGGAGGCAAAATCGGTCCCAAAGAAAGATGCCCCGATGGAAACCTTCCGCACCCTGGTGCGCGAACCGGCTACCGTGCCGGAGCAGGTCGACGGGCTCCAGCAAAGCGATGACATTTTGCGCCTGCTGCCGACCGAGCTGAGCACGCTGGGGATGACCGAGCTGGAGTATGAGTTCTATCGTCGGCTGGTGGAAAAACAGCTTCTCACCTATCGACTGCACGGCGAAGCCTGGCGCGAGAAAGTCAGCCAACGGCCGGTCGTCCATCAGGATTTTGATGAACAGCCGCGCGGGCCATTCATTGTTTGCGTGGATACATCCGGTTCGATGGGCGGGTTTAACGAGCAGTGTGCGAAGGCGTTCTGTCTGGCACTGATGCGCGTCGCGCTCGCCGATCGCCGTCGCTGCTTCATTATGCTTTTCTCCAGCGAGGTGGTGGGCTATGAGCTGACGAACCAGCAGGGTATCGAGCAGGCAATCCGCTTCCTGAGCCAGCGTTTTCGCGGCGGCACGGATCTGGCCAGCTGCTTTCGCAGCATTGTGGAGCGTATGCAGGGTGGCGACTGGTACGACGCTGACGCGGTGGTGATTTCCGATTTTATTGCCCAGCGGCTGCCGGATGACGTGGTGAATAAGGTGAAGGAGTTACAGCGGGTGCATCAGCACCGTTTTCACGCGGTGGCGATGTCAGCCCATGGAAAACCCGGCATCATGCGCATCTTCGATCATATCTGGCGCTTTGATACCGGGTTGCGTAGCCGCCTGCTCAGACGCTGGCAGCGTTAATTACAGAAGAGAACCGACGCTTTCACGTACCTGCTGCGGCCAGACGCCACACTGAACCTGACCGATATGGGGTAATTGCAGCAGCAGCATGGTCAGACGGGACTGGCCGATACCGCCGCCGATCGTCTGAGGCATTTCACCGCGCAGCAGCGCCTGGTGCCACTCGAGTTTGAGACGATCTTCATCACCGGTGAGCGCCAGCTGGCGCTTCAGCGCGTCGGCATCAACGCGGATCCCCATAGATGAAAGCTCGAATGCGTCTTCCAGTACCGGGTTCCACACCAGAATATCGCCGTTCAGCCCGGCAAATTCGCCCTCACCCGCAGTGCTCCAGTCATCATAATCCGGCGCGCGAACGTCGTGGCGTTTGCCATCAGACAGTTTGCCGCCGATACCTATCAGGAATACAGCACCTAATTCTTTAGCGATCGCACGCTCGCGACCTTTAGCATCGAGATTCGGGAAGCGGCTCAGCAGCTCCTGGCTGTGGACAAAATGGATCGTATCCGGCAGGAACGGTGCCAGACCAAACTCTTTGCTCACGGCCGCTTCGGTTGCTTTGATCCCGGCGTAGATCGCCTCAACGGTGGATTTCAGCGTACCGACGTGGCGTTCACCATCACCCATTACGCGCTCCCAGTCCCATTGGTCAACGTAAACGGAATGAATCGGAGAAAGGCGGTCTTCATCGGGACGAAGGGCTTTCATGTGCGTGTAGAGCCCTTCGCCCGCGCTGAAGTCGTGTTGCCCCAGAGTTTGACGCTTCCACTTCGCCAGGGAATGAACCACTTCGAACTGAGCGTCTGGCAGTGTTTTCACTTTCACCTGTACCGCTTTTTCGCATCCAGACAAGTTATCCTGGGTCCCGTCACCCACGCGGCTCAGAATCGGCGCCTGAACTTCAATAAGGCCAAGCTTCTCTTCCAGCTGGCGGGAAAAATAGGATTTTACGAAACTGATCTGGCGTTGTTTTGCGATGTAAGCGGTTTTCATTATTTATACTCCTGCGTCCTGTTGATATTGATTAAGCAACAGAAATGGCATCATATTCAATAACTCATCAACAAAAAGCCACCTTCACTTTTGATTCGATAAAATTAAACGCTAGAATAGGGTGATTCATTAATCTTCATAAGAAAAAGCTATGGAAAATTATCAGATCGACAATCTCGACCGCGGCATCCTGGAGGCCTTAATGGCCAATGCCCGTACCGCCTACGCCGAACTGGCAAAACAGTTTGGCGTCAGCCCGGGAACCATTCACGTCCGCGTAGAGAAGATGAAGCAGGCGGGGATCATTACCGGCGCACGCATTGACGTCAGTCCTAAACATCTGGGTTACGACGTCTGCTGCTTCATCGGCATCATTCTTAAAAGCGCCAAAGACTACCCTTCCGCCCTGGCGAAGCTGAACGCGCTGGATGAAGTCACCGAGGCGTATTACACCACCGGGCATTACAGCATCTTTATTAAAGTCATGTGCCGATCCATCGACGCCCTCCAGCAGGTACTTATCAACAAGATCCAAACAATCGATGAAATTCAGTCCACCGAGACGCTGATCTCCCTGCAAAACCCGATCATGCGTACCATCCGCCCGTGATCGGGCAAATTCATTCCCACATTTTCCACAGGTAGATCCCAGCTCGTTCACAGCGTACAATGGCCGTCTCTTTATCTGGGCGAGCGATCAATGGCGGACATTACCCTTATCAGCGGCAGCACCCTTGGTGGTGCGGAATACGTAGCGGAACACCTGGCTGAAAAGCTGGAAGATGCGGGCTTTTCTACGGAAACCCTGCACGGTCCGTTGCTTGAAGATCTCCCGACTGACGGGGTCTGGCTGCTGATCACCTCCACGCACGGCGCGGGCGATCTGCCGGATAACCTGCAACCTTTATATGACGAACTGCTGGAACAGCAGCCCGATCTGTCAAACGTCCGTTTTGGCGCGGTGGGGATCGGCAGTCGTGAATATGACACCTTTTGCGGGGCAATAGAGAAAGTTGAAGCCGCTGTTACCTCCTGTGGAGCAAAACAGCTGGGTGAAACGCTCAAGATCAACATCCTCGATCATGACATTCCGGAGGATCCAGCCGAGATCTGGCTCGCGGAATGGAAAAATTTACTCAAAAACGATTAAAGATCGCGCGAACAGATGTGGATAACTCTGGTTAAAAGCTCGTATTAACCCGTAGTTATCCAAAGAACAACTGTTGTATCGTTTTTGACCTGTGTATAAAGTCGCGATCTGATCCCAGCTTATACTGTCCAGGATCACCGATCATTCACAGCAAACGATCCTTTCTAACTGCATGATCTTATTTATGAGATCGGACTTATCCACACAAGTTCGCGATCCTAATAAGAGATCACAATAGAACAGATCTCTAAATAAAAAGATCTTCTTTTTAATAGCCCAGGATCCCAATGCTTTCTCGAAAGACTAAAGTTGAGTAGAATCCACGGCCCGGGCTTCAATCCATTTTCATACCGCTTTACGCGAGGCAGATCACCATGTTTTATCAGGATCCTTTTGACGTCATCATCATTGGCGGGGGTCATGCAGGCACTGAGGCCGCAATGGCCGCAGCGCGTATGGGTCAGCAGACCCTGCTTTTGACACACAATATCGACACGCTGGGACAAATGTCCTGTAATCCGGCGATTGGCGGCATTGGGAAAGGACACCTGGTAAAAGAAGTGGATGCACTTGGCGGCCTGATGGCGAAAGCGATCGATCATGCAGGCATCCAGTTTAGGATACTAAACGCGAGTAAAGGTCCCGCCGTGCGTGCGACCCGTGCCCAGGCAGACCGCGTGCTATACCGTCAGGCTGTGCGCACCGCCCTGGAGAACCAGCCGAATCTGATGATCTTCCAGCAGGCGGTTGAAGATCTTATCGTTGAGAACGATCGCGTCGTAGGTGCCGTGACCCAGATGGGTCTCAAATTCCGTGCGAAAGCCGTGGTGCTGACCGTGGGCACATTCCTGGACGGTAAAATTCATATCGGTCTGGATAACTACAGCGGTGGCCGTGCCGGCGATCCGCCGTCTATTCCACTGTCTCGCCGTCTGCGTGAACTGCCGCTGCGCGTCAGCCGCCTGAAAACTGGTACGCCGCCGCGTATTGATGCGCGCACCATTGATTTCAGCGTCCTGGCGCAACAGCACGGTGATAATCCGATGCCGGTGTTCTCGTTCATGGGCAATGCGGCTCAGCATCCGCAGCAGGTACCGTGCTACATCACGCATACCAACGAGAAAACCCATAACGTGATCCGCAATAACCTCGATCGCAGCCCCATGTATGCCGGCGTGATCGAAGGGATCGGCCCACGCTACTGTCCGTCGATCGAAGACAAAGTGATGCGCTTTGCCGATCGTAACCAGCACCAGATCTTCCTGGAGCCGGAAGGGCTGACCTCAAATGAAATTTATCCGAACGGCATCTCCACCAGCCTGCCGTTCGATGTACAGATGCAAATTGTTCGCTCAATGCAGGGGATGGAGAATGCGAAAATCGTTCGGCCCGGCTACGCTATTGAGTACGATTTCTTCGATCCGCGCGACCTGAAGCCAACCCTGGAAAGCAAATTCATCCACGGTCTGTTCTTCGCGGGGCAGATTAACGGCACCACCGGCTACGAAGAAGCGGCTGCACAGGGTCTGCTTGCTGGTCTGAACGCCGCACGCTTCTCCGCTGAGAAAGAGGGTTGGGCGCCAGGCCGTTCTCAGGCGTATCTGGGCGTGCTGGTTGACGATCTCTGCACGCTGGGTACCAAAGAGCCGTACCGTATGTTTACCTCTCGCGCGGAATATCGCCTGATGCTGCGCGAAGATAACGCCGACCTGCGTCTGACCGAAATGGGCCGCGAGCTGGGTCTGGTCGATGACAAGCGCTGGGCGCGGTTTAACGAAAAGCTGGAACGCATTGAACAGGAACGCCAGCGCCTGAAAACCACCTGGGTGAATCCGCAGGCGGAAACCGCTGCCGAAGTAAACGCTCACTTAACCGCGCCGCTGTCGCGTGAAGCCAGCGGGGAAGATCTGCTGCGCCGTCCTGAAGTCACCTACGAGAACCTGGTCAAACTGACCGCGTTTGCGCCGGGCCTGGAAGACGCCGAAGCGGCAGAGCAGGTTGAGATCCAGGTGAAGTACGAAGGTTACATCGCGCGTCAGCAGGATGAGATCGAGAAACAGCAGCGTAACGAAAACACGCTGCTGCCGGAAATGCTGGACTACCGCCAGGTGACGGGCCTTTCCAACGAAGTGATCGCCAAGCTGAACGATCACAAACCGGTATCGATCGGTCAGGCATCCCGTATCTCCGGCGTCACGCCTGCAGCGATTTCGATCCTGCTGGTCTGGCTGAAAAAGCAGGGCATGCTGCGCCGCAGCGCGTAATTCCCAGAACATTGCCCGGTGGCGCTGCGCTTACCGGGCCTGATGAACCCGTAGGGCGGGTAAGCGAAGCGCCACCCGCCACCTAAGTTTTCCAACAGGTATTCACCGTGCTTAACAAACTCTCTCGTCTGCTGGATCAGGCAGGTATTTCGCTCACCGATCACCAGAAAAATCAGCTGGTGGCCTATGTCGATATGCTGAACAAATGGAACAAAGCGTACAACCTGACCTCAGTACGTGACCCCAACGAGATGCTGGTACGCCATATTCTCGATAGCATCGTGGTTGC
This sequence comes from Enterobacter asburiae, assembly GCF_001521715.1. Lineage (NCBI taxonomy): Bacteria > Pseudomonadati > Pseudomonadota > Gammaproteobacteria > Enterobacterales > Enterobacteriaceae > Enterobacter > Enterobacter asburiae. Next base: position 3,565,606 of record NZ_CP011863.1, on the reverse strand, counting down.
CCCGTGGCTGAAAGGTGAGCGTTTTATCGACGTGGGTACGGGACCTGGTTTACCGGGCATTCCTCTGTCGATAGTTCGCCCTGAGTGCCACTTCACGCTGCTGGACAGCCTTGGCAAGCGCGTGCGCTTTTTACGTCAGGTACAGCATGAGCTGAAGCTTGAAAACATCACGCCCGTGCAGAGCAGGGTAGAGGAGTTCCCGGCAGAGCCGCCGTTTGACGGTGTTATCAGCCGCGCGTTTGCTTCGCTCAATGATATGGTGAGCTGGTGTAAGCACTTGCCTGCAGAGAATGGCCGCTTTTATGCGCTGAAAGGGCAGTTGCCAGGCGATGAAATTGAACAGCTCCCGGACGGTTTTGCTGTTGAATCCATCGAGAAATTACACATTCCTCAGCTCGATGGGGAGCGTCATCTGGTGATAATTAAGCCAAACAATTTTTAAAAAATTAATAAAAAATGTGGAATTTGTGCTGTTCTTCGCATGTTAAAAAACAGCACAACTACCGGGGATTTACCGGTGAGCTTTTAACCTCTTTTTCACTAAGGTTTTTCTTCTGGTTAACCTGGCCACTTTTATTCACCGAGAAGATAGTCATCTGTGAAAATATAAGTCTGCTAAAAGTGGAAGGCAGCAACCAGAACGCAATGTTAATTATTTATTAAGAATGTCAATAAAACGTTTTTATTGTGTACTGGGCTGTTTTGAAAATAGTTACGACTTTTTGCTTTTAATTTCATAAAGATAAATTTATGCGATTTGCGCCTTTGATAAATACAACCTTATCGCAAATGTGTGTTTTGTGATCTCGTGCACGCTTTATCGCCAACGTTTTCGCGCTGTTTGCAGTTTTGGTCGAAGGTTGACGCTTTCAGCGAAAGTTAAAAAATAGCGGTGGGGAAAAATATTTAAACATTTATTCACCTTTTCGCTACTTAATGTTTGAAATCACGGGTGCGCACCGTATAATTTGACCGCTTTTTGATGCTTGACTCTGAGCCTTAAAGGACGTTTTATACGACACGCGGCATACCTCGAAGGGAGCAGGAGTAAAAACGTGATGTCTGTGTCGCTCTTGAGTAGAAACGTTGCTCGTAAGCTTCTGTTCGTTCAGTTTCTGGCTGTGATAGCAAGTGGACTGCTGTTTAGCCTCAAAGACCCCTTCTGGGGCATCTCCGCCGTGTGCGGGGGTTTGGCGGTTGTGCTGCCAAACGTGTTGTTTATGATTTTTGCCTGGCGTCATCAGGCGCATACACCCGCCAAAGGCCGCGTGGCCTGGTCCTTCGCCCTCGGCGAAGTGTGTAAGGTGTTGCTGACCTTTGCTTTACTGGTGATGGCGCTGGCTGTTTTGAAAGTGGTCTTCATGCCGCTGATAGCAACGTGGGTTTTGGTGCTGGTGGTACAAGTTCTGGCTCCAGCTGTAATCAATAACAAAGGGTAAAAGGCATCATGGCTTCAGAAAATATGACGCCGCAGGATTACATAGGTCACCATCTGAATAACCTTCAGCTGGACCTGCGTACATTCTCGCTGGTGGATCCACATAACCCCCCGGCCACCTTCTGGACGATCAACATCGACTCCATGTTCTTCTCGGTGGTTTTGGGTCTTCTGTTCCTGGCCATGTTCCGCGGTGTTGCTAAACGAGCGACCAGCGGTGTACCAGGGAAATTCCAGACATTCATCGAAATGATCATCGGCTTTGTCCATGGCAGCGTCAAAGACATGTACCATGGTAAGAGCAAGCTGATTGCTCCGCTGGCCCTGACCGTGTTCGTTTGGGTCTTCCTGATGAACCTGATGGACCTGCTGCCAATCGATCTGCTGCCGTTTATCGGCGAGCACATCTTCGGCCTGCCAGCGCTGCGTGTTGTACCGTCTGCGGACGTGAACATCACCCTGTCGATGGCGCTGGGCGTATTTATCCTGATTCTTTTCTACAGCATCAAAATGAAAGGCGTAAGCGGCTTTGTGAAAGAGCTTACCTTGCAGCCGTTCAACCACTGGGCGTTTATTCCGGTCAACCTGATCCTGGAAGGCGTTAGCCTGCTGTCCAAACCTGTTTCACTGGGTCTGCGACTGTTCGGCAACATGTATGCGGGTGAGCTGATTTTCATTCTGATCGCGGGTCTTCTGCCGTGGTGGTCACAGTGGATTCTGAATGTGCCATGGGCCATTTTCCACATCCTGATCATTACGCTGCAAGCCTTTATCTTCATGGTTCTGACGATCGTCTATCTGTCGATGGCGTCTGAAGAGCACTGATTTTTTACCAACACTACTACGTTTTAATTGAAACAAACTGGAGACTGTCATGGAAAACCTGAATATGGATCTGCTGTACATGGCTGCCGCTGTGATGATGGGTCTGGCGGCTATCGGTGCTGCGATCGGTATCGGCATCCTCGGGGGCAAATTCCTGGAAGGCGCAGCGCGTCAACCTGATCTGATTCCTCTGCTGCGTACTCAGTTCTTTATCGTTATGGGTCTGGTGGATGCTATCCCAATGATCGCTGTAGGTCTGGGTCTGTACGTGATGTTTGCTGTCGCGTAGTAGTAGTAGTTTTAAAACCCTAACCCACAGAAATTAAAGAGGTATTGTGCTGTGAACATGAACGCAACAATCCTCGGCCAGGCCATCGCGTTTATTCTCTTTGTCTGGTTCTGCATGAAGTATGTATGGCCGCCTTTAATGGCTGCCATCGAAAAACGTCAGAAAGAAATTGCTGACGGTCTGGCTTCCGCAGAACGCGCTAAGAAAGATTTGGACCTTGCACAGGCCAACGCGACAGACCAGCTGAAAAAAGCGAAAGCTGAAGCTCAGGTAATCATTGAACAGGCTAACAAACGCCGTTCTCAGATCCTGGACGAAGCCAAAGCTGAAGCAGAACAGGAACGTACTAAGATCGTGACACAGGCTCAGGCAGAAATTGATGCTGAGCGTAAACGTGCTCGTGAAGAACTGCGTAAGCAGGTTGCGATTCTGGCTGTTGCTGGCGCCGAGAAGATCATCGAACGTTCCGTGGATGAAGCTGCTAACAGCGACATCGTGGACAAACTTGTCGCTGAACTGTAAGGAGGGAGGGGCTGATGTCTGAATTTGTTACGGTAGCTCGCCCCTACGCCAAAGCAGCTTTTGACTTTGCTGTCGAACACCAAAATGTCGATCGCTGGCAGGATATGCTGGCGTTTGCCGCTGAGGTGACGAAAAACGAACAAATGGCTGAGTTGCTTTCCGGTGCGTTAGCACCTGAAACTCTCGCCGCGTCGTTTATCGCCGTGTGCGGAGAGCAACTGGATGCCAACGGCCAGAACCTGATTAAGGTGATGGCAGAAAATGGTCGTCTCCGTGTGCTCCCGGATGTTCTCGAGCAGTTTGAGCACTTACGTGCCCTTAGTGAAGCAACCGCTGAAGTCGAAGTGACTTCTGCGACTGAACTGAGTAATGAACAGCTTGCGAAAATCACCGCCGCGATGGAAAAACGTCTGTCACGCAAAGTTAAGCTGAATTGCAAAATCGATAAGTCTGTAATGGCAGGCGTAATCATCCGTTCGGGTGATATGGTCATTGATGGCAGCGTACGCGGCCGTCTTGAACGCCTTGCAGACGTCTTGCAGTCTTAAGGGGACTGGAGCATGCAACTGAATTCCACCGAAATCAGCGAACTGATCAAGCAGCGCATTGCTCAGTTCAGTGTTGTGAGTGAAGCTCACAACGAAGGTACTATTGTTTCTGTAAGTGACGGTGTTATCCGCATCCACGGCCTGGCCGATTGTATGCAGGGTGAGATGATTTCCCTGCCGGGTAACCGTTACGCTATCGCACTGAACCTGGAGCGCGACTCCGTAGGTGCAGTTGTGATGGGTCCATATGCTGACCTCGCCGAAGGCATGAAGGTTAAGTGTACTGGCCGTATTCTGGAAGTGCCGGTTGGCCGTGGCCTGCTGGGTCGCGTTGTTAACACCCTGGGTGCGCCAATCGACGGTAAAGGTCCGGTTGAGCACGATGGCTTCTCCCCAATCGAAGTTATCGCACCAGGCGTTATCGACCGTCAGTCCGTAGATCAGCCTGTTCAGACAGGTTATAAGTCCGTTGATGCCATGATCCCAATCGGTCGTGGTCAGCGTGAACTGATCATCGGTGACCGTCAGACCGGTAAAACCGCGATGGCAATCGACGCCATCATCAACCAGCGTGACTCCGGTATCAAATGCGTGTACGTGGCCATCGGCCAGAAAGCGTCCACCATTTCCAACGTGGTTCGTAAACTGGAAGAGCACGGTGCACTGTCTAACACCATCGTTGTGGTAGCAACCGCGTCTGAATCTGCTGCACTGCAATACCTGGCGCCATACGCCGGTTGCGCAATGGGCGAATACTTCCGTGACCGCGGTGAAGATGCGCTGATCGTATACGATGACCTGTCTAAACAGGCTGTTGCTTATCGTCAGGTTTCCCTGCTGCTCCGTCGTCCACCTGGACGTGAAGCGTTCCCTGGCGACGTATTCTACCTCCACTCTCGTCTGCTGGAGCGTGCTTCCCGCGTTAACGCGGAATACGTCGAGAACTTCACCAAAGGTGAAGTGAAGGGTAAAACGGGCTCTCTGACCGCTCTGCCGATCATTGAAACCCAGGCGGGTGACGTTTCTGCGTTCGTTCCGACCAACGTAATCTCCATTACCGATGGTCAGATCTTCCTGGAAACCAACCTGTTTAACTCCGGTATTCGTCCGGCGGTTAACCCGGGTATCTCCGTATCCCGTGTTGGTGGTGCTGCTCAGACCAAGATCATCAAGAAACTGTCCGGTGGTATCCGTACCGCGCTGGCACAGTATCGTGAACTGGCTGCGTTCTCTCAGTTCGCATCCGATCTGGACGAAGCAACCCGTAAACAGCTGAGCCACGGTCAGAAAGTGACCGAGCTGCTGAAGCAGAAACAGTACGCACCAATGTCTGTTGCTCAGCAGGGCCTTGTACTGTTCGCGGCTGAACGCGGTTACCTCGAAGATGTGGAACTGGCGAAAATCGGTAGCTTCGAAGCCGCTCTGCTGGCTTACGTCGACCGTGATCACGCTCCGCTGATGCAAGAGATCAACCAGACCGGTGGCTATAACGACGAAATCGAAGGCAAGCTGAAAGCTATCCTCGATTCCTTCAAAGCAACCCAATCCTGGTAATCGTCCGGCGGCTTGTCTCAGGACAAGCCGCCTGGCATTGAGGAGAAGCTCATGGCCGGCGCAAAAGAGATACGTAGTAAGATCGCAAGCGTCCAGAACACGCAAAAGATCACTAAAGCGATGGAGATGGTCGCCGCTTCCAAAATGCGTAAATCGCAGGATCGCATGGCGGCCAGCCGTCCTTATGCAGAAACCATGCGCAAAGTGATTGGTCACCTTGCAAACGGTAATCTGGAATATAAGCACCCTTACCTGGAAGAACGCGACGTTAAGCGCGTGGGCTATCTGGTGGTGTCGACCGACCGTGGTCTGTGTGGCGGCTTGAACATTAACCTGTTCAAAAAACTGCTGGCGGATATGAAAGCATGGTCTGAAAAAGGCGTTCAGTGCGATATCGCAATGATCGGCTCTAAAGGCGTCTCTTTCTTTAACTCCGTTGGTGGCAACATTGTCGCTCAGGTGACCGGTATGGGTGATAACCCGTCCCTGTCCGAACTGATCGGCCCGGTTAAAGTGATGTTGCAGGCCTATGATGAAGGCCGTCTGGACAGACTGTACGTTGTCAGCAACAAATTCATTAACACCATGTCTCAGGTTCCAACGCTCACTCAGATGCTGCCGTTACCGGCATCAGAAGATGACGAGCTGAAGCAAAAAGCCTGGGATTACCTGTATGAACCCGATCCGAAACCGCTGCTGGATACCCTGCTGCGTCGTTACGTTGAATCTCAGGTTTATCAGGGCGTTGTAGAAAACCTGGCCAGCGAGCAGGCCGCACGAATGGTGGCGATGAAAGCCGCGACCGATAATGGCGGCAGCCTGATTAAAGAGCTGCAGTTGGTTTACAACAAAGCTCGTCAGGCCAGCATTACTCAGGAACTCACCGAGATCGTCTCGGGGGCCGCCGCGGTTTAACCAGGTTTACGAATTACGTAGAGGATTCAAGATGGCTACTGGAAAGATTGTCCAGGTAATCGGCGCCGTGGTGGACGTCGAGTTCCCTCAGGACGCCGTACCACGCGTGTACGACGCGCTTGAGGTACAGAATGGTAACGAGAGCCTGGTGCTGGAAGTTCAGCAGCAGCTCGGCGGCGGTATCGTGCGTACCATCGCGATGGGTTCTTCCGACGGTCTGCGTCGTGGTCTGGAAGTCAAAGACCTTGAGCACCCGATCGAAGTCCCGGTAGGTAAAGCAACACTGGGTCGTATCATGAACGTATTGGGTCAACCAATCGACATGAAAGGCGACATCGGTGAAGAAGAGCGTTGGGCTATCCACCGCGCGGCACCTTCCTACGAAGAGCTGTCCAGCTCTCAGGAACTGCTGGAAACCGGTATCAAAGTTATCGACCTGATGTGTCCGTTCGCGAAGGGCGGTAAAGTCGGTCTGTTCGGTGGTGCGGGTGTTGGTAAAACCGTAAACATGATGGAGCTGATCCGTAACATCGCGATCGAGCACTCCGGTTACTCCGTGTTTGCGGGCGTAGGTGAACGTACTCGTGAGGGTAACGACTTCTACCACGAAATGACCGACTCCAACGTTCTGGACAAAGTATCCCTGGTTTACGGCCAGATGAACGAGCCACCAGGAAACCGTCTGCGCGTTGCGCTGACCGGTCTGACGATGGCTGAGAAGTTCCGTGATGAAGGCCGTGACGTTCTGCTGTTCGTTGATAACATCTATCGTTACACCCTGGCCGGTACGGAAGTATCTGCACTGCTGGGTCGTATGCCTTCAGCGGTAGGTTACCAGCCTACGCTGGCGGAAGAGATGGGTGTTCTTCAGGAACGTATCACCTCTACCAAAACCGGTTCTATCACCTCCGTTCAGGCGGTATACGTACCTGCGGATGACTTGACTGACCCATCTCCAGCAACCACCTTTGCGCACTTAGATGCAACCGTGGTACTGAGCCGTCAGATCGCGTCTCTGGGTATCTACCCGGCCGTTGACCCGCTGGACTCCACCAGCCGTCAGCTGGATCCACTGGTTGTGGGTCAGGAACACTACGACACCGCGCGTGGCGTACAGTCCCTGCTGCAGCGTTACCAGGAACTGAAAGACATCATCGCCATCCTGGGTATGGATGAACTGTCTGAAGAAGACAAACTGGTGGTAGCACGTGCGCGTAAGATCCAGCGCTTCCTGTCCCAGCCGTTCTTCGTTGCGGAAGTATTCACCGGTTCTCCGGGTAAATACGTTTCCCTGAAAGACACCATCCGTGGCTTTAAAGGCATCATGGAAGGCGAATACGATCACCTGCCAGAGCAGGCGTTCTACATGGTTGGTTCCATCGACGAAGCCGTGGAAAAAGCCAAAAAACTTTAACGCCTTAATCGGAGGGTGATATGGCAATGACTTACCACCTGGACGTCGTCAGCGCAGAGCAACAAATGTTCTCTGGTCTGGTCGAGAAAATCCAGGTAACGGGTAGTGAAGGTGAACTGGGTATTTTCCCGGGTCACGCACCGCTGCTCACCGCCATTAAGCCTGGTATGATCCGCATCGTTAAACAGTTCGGTCACGAAGAGTTTATCTATCTGTCCGGCGGCATTCTTGAAGTGCAGCCTGGCAGTGTGACCGTTCTGGCCGATACCGCTATCCGTGGCCAGGATCTCGACGAAGCGCGAGCCCTGGAATCGAAGCGTAAGGCTGAAGAGCACATTAGCAGCTCTCATGGTGACGTGGATTACGCTCAGGCGTCTGCGGAGCTGGCCAAAGCGATCGCGAAACTGCGCGTTATCGAGTTGACCAAAAAAGCGATGTAACACCGGCTTGAAAAGCACAAAAGCCAGTCTGGATCCCAGGCTGGCTTTTTTTTTCGGCCTTAATTCATGATGAAAAAGATGTAGAATTTTAAGCATCAAACGTTTTTACTTCACACTCAAACTACCGTCAGGATGCGTATGTCAAACAGTGCGATGAGCGTGGTGATCCTTGCCGCTGGCAAAGGGACCCGCATGTATTCCGATCTGCCTAAGGTGCTCCACACGCTTGCAGGAAAGCCAATGGTGCAGCATGTCATTGATGCAGCGAACGAACTGGGTGCCAGTCAGGTCCACCTGGTCTACGGCCACGGCGGCGATCTGCTTAAAAAGACGCTGAGCGATGACAAGCTCAACTGGGTGCTTCAGGCCGAACAGCTGGGCACAGGCCATGCGATGCAGCAGGCTGCGCCTTTCTTTGCGGATGACGAAGACATTTTGATGCTCTACGGCGATGTCCCGCTGATCTCCGTTGAAACCCTGACTCGCCTGCGTGAAGCCAAACCGCAGGGCGGCATCGGTTTGTTGACCGTCGTGCTGGACGATCCAAGCGGTTATGGCCGCATCACCCGTGAAAACGGCAACGTCACGGGTATTGTTGAGCATAAAGATGCCAGCGACGAACAGCGCCAGATTCAGGAGATCAACACCGGTATCCTGATTGCCAACGGCGCGGATATGAAGCGCTGGCTGTCCAGACTCGACAATAACAACGCGCAGGGTGAATACTACATCACCGACATCATTGCGATGGCGTACCACGAAGGGCGTGAAATTGCCGCCGTTCATCCGGCGCGCATCAGCGAAACGGACGGCGTGAACAACCGCCTTCAGCTCTCCCGTCTTGAGCGTATTTATCAGTCCGAGCAGGCCGAAAAACTGCTGCTGGCGGGCGTGATGCTGCGCGATCCGGCGCGTTTCGATCTGCGCGGTTCGTTATCTCACGGGCGTGACGTTGAAATTGATACGAACGTTATCCTCGAAGGTCACGTCACGCTGGGCGATCGCGTCAAAATTGGCGCCGGCTGCGTGATTAAAAACAGCGTCATCGGTGACGACTGCGAAATCAGCCCATACAGCGTGGTGGAAGATGCCCGTCTGGATACGGCGTGTACCATCGGCCCGTTTGCGCGTCTGCGCCCGGGCGCTGAGCTGCTGGAAGGCGCTCACGTGGGTAACTTCGTGGAGATGAAAAAAGCGCGTCTGGGTAAAGGCTCGAAAGCCGGTCATCTGACCTATCTGGGCGACGCGGAAATTGGCAATAACGTGAATATTGGTGCAGGGACCATTACCTGTAACTATGACGGCGCGAATAAGTTTAAAACCATCATCGGTGACGACGTGTTCGTTGGCTCCGATACGCAGCTGGTGGCGCCTGTTACCGTGGGTAACGGAGTGACTATCGCCGCCGGAACAACCGTTACGCGAGATGTGGCCGAGAACGAGCTGGTGTTAAGCCGCGTTCCGCAAGTCAGCAAGCAGGGCTGGAAACGCCCGGTGAAGAAAAAGTAACGGATTTACCCCTCACCCTAACCCTCCCCCCAAAGGGGAGAGGGGATCGTTCGGTGCGGTGTTTTTCTCTCTCGCCCCTTTGGGGAGAGGGCCGGGGTGAGGGGATAATATAATTCTCCACCCACAAGCAGTACCCATAAAAATAACCCCACTCTCTACAAGGCTCGGGGTGCCCGGAAAGGGCAAATACAGGTCAGCGACAACGCAGGCATAATGCCTAAATTCGGAATCTAAAATTATGTGTGGAATTGTTGGCGCAGTTGCGCAGCGTGATATTGCTGAAATCCTTCTCGAAGGTTTACGTCGTCTGGAATACCGTGGTTACGACTCTGCCGGTCTGGCTGTCGTCGATGCAGAAGGTCATATGACCCGTCTGCGTCGTCTCGGTAAAGTGCAGATGCTGGCCCAGGCCGCGGAAGAACATCCGCTGCACGGTGGTACCGGTATTGCTCACACCCGCTGGGCGACGCACGGCGAACCGTCTGAAGGTAACGCGCACCCGCATGTGTCTGAACACATCGTGGTCGTGCACAACGGCATTATCGAAAACCACGAACCGCTGCGCGAAGAACTGAAAGCGCGCGGCTACACCTTCGTCTCTGAAACTGACACCGAAGTGATTGCTCACCTGGTGCACTGGGAGCTGGAGCAGGGCGGCACGCTGCGTGATGCGGTGCTGCGTGCTATCCCTCAGCTGCGCGGTGCGTACGGTACGGTGATCATGGATTCCCGCGATCCGTCAACGCTGCTGGCAGCGCGTTCCGGTAGCCCGATGGTTATCGGTCTGGGCATGGGCGAAAACTTCATCGCTTCTGACCAGCTGGCGCTTCTGCCGGTTACCCGTCGCTTTATCTTCCTCGAAGAGGGTGATATCGCGGAAGTAACTCGCCGCAGCGTGACCGTATTCGATACCAAAGGCGAGCAGGTGAAACGTCAGGAGATTGAATCGAATCTGCAGTACGACGCGGGCGACAAAGGCGCTTACCGTCACTACATGCAGAAAGAGATTTACGAGCAGCCAAACGCCATCAAAAACACGCTGACCGGGCGCATCAGCCACGGTGAAGTGGATCTGAGCGAGCTGGGCGCAAACGCGAACGAACTGCTCGGCAAGGTCGAGCATATTCAGATCGTGGCCTGCGGCACCTCCTACAACTCCGGTATGGTTTCTCGCTACTGGTTTGAATCCCTGGCGGGCGTGCCGTGCGATGTGGAAATCGCGTCTGAATTCCGCTATCGCAAATCCGCGGTGCGTCGTAACAGCCTGATGATCACCCTTTCCCAGTCTGGTGAAACGGCGGATACGCTGGCCGCGCTGCGTCTCTCTAAAGAGCTGGGTTACCTGGGCTCTCTGGCTATCTGTAACGTTCCTGGCTCATCGCTGGTGCGTGAGTCCGATCTGGCGCTGATGACTAAAGCGGGCACCGAAATCGGTGTGGCCTCCACCAAAGCGTTTACCACTCAGCTGACCGTTCTGCTGATGCTGGTGGCGAAGCTGGCGCGTCTGAAAGGCGAAGATGCTTCCGTTGAGCACGACATCGTTCACGGCCTGCAGGCACTGCCGAGCCGTATTGAGCAGATGCTGTCTCAGGACAAACGCATTGAAGCACTGGCGGAAGATTTCTCTGACAAACATCACGCCCTGTTCCTGGGTCGTGGCGATCAGTATCCGATTGCGCTGGAAGGCGCGCTGAAGCTGAAAGAGATCTCCTACATTCACGCTGAAGCCTATGCGGCTGGCGAGCTGAAGCACGGCCCGCTGGCGCTGATTGACGCGGATATGCCGGTCATCGTTGTGGCACCAAACAACGAACTGCTGGAAAAACTGAAGTCTAACATCGAAGAAGTGCGCGCCCGCGGCGGTGTTCTGTACGTCTTCGCCGACAAAGATGCCGGTTTTGTCAGCAACGACAACATGCACATTATCGAGATGCCGCATGTGGAAGAGGTTATCGCACCAATCTTCTACACCGTTCCGCTGCAGCTGCTGGCCTATCACGTTGCGCTGATCAAAGGCACCGACGTTGACCAGCCGCGTAACCTGGCGAAATCGGTTACCGTAGAATAATCCCTTCAGGCTCCACCTTCGGGTGGAGCTTTTTTATCCTGCCCGTCTTGTTTTTAATCAATCCTTTCTCGTTTTTAATAATGACAATTTGTCATCTTCAGCTACTTTTTTCAGTGTCACATAAAGAAAATATTTCTGAAAACGTCTTGTCATAAAATCGGCTAACACGATGAAAATTAAGCTTTCTTTTGCTGGTTTTTAAGTGAAATTAACGTTGTCATAAAACTGTCATAATTCGTACATTTATCTGTCACCTGTTTGTCCTATTTTGCTCATCGTAGCCACTAAACAACGATTTACGAAAATCTTGCAGGAGACATTATGAAAGTTATGCGTACCACTGTCGCAACTGTTGTCGCCGCGACCTTATCTCTGAGCGCGTTCTCTGTATTTGCAGAAGCAAGCCTGACTGGCGCTGGTGCAACCTTCCCTGCGCCGGTGTATGCCAAATGGGCAGATACCTACCAGAAAGAAACCGGTAACAAGGTTAACTATCAGGGTATCGGCTCCTCCGGTGGCGTTAAACAAATTACCGCGAACACTGTTGATTTCGGCGCATCAGACGCTCCGCTGTCTGATGACAAACTGGCTCAGGAAGGCCTGTTCCAGTTCCCTACCGTGATCGGTGGTGTGGTTCTGGCCATCAACCTGCCGGGCGTGAAGTCGGGTGAGCTGGTGCTGGACGGCAAAACCCTGGGTGACATCTACCTGGGCAAAATCAAAAAATGGGATGACGAAGCAATCGCTAAACTCAACCCAGGCCTGAAGCTGCCTTCTCAGAACATCGCCGTGGTTCGCCGCGCGGATGGTTCCGGTACCTCTTTCGTGTTCACCAGCTACCTGGCAAAAGTGAACGAAGAGTGGAAATCTAAAGTCGGCTCCGGCTCTACCGTTAACTGGCCAACCGGTCTGGGCGGTAAAGGTAACGACGGTATCGCCGCGTTCGTACAGCGTCTGCCTGGCTCAATTGGTTACGTAGAGTATGCGTACGCCAAGCAGAACAACCTGTCCTACACCAAACTGGTTTCAGCCGACGGCAAACCGGTTAGCCCGACCGAAGAAAACTTTGCTAACGCGGCGAAAGGCGCTGACTGGAGCAAATCCTTCGCGCAGGATCTGACTAACCAGAAAGGCGAAGGTGCGTGGCCAATCACCTCTACCACCTTCATCCTGGTTCACAAAGAGCAGAAGAAACCTGAGCAGGGCGCCGAAGTGCTGAAGTTCTTCGACTGGGCGTACAAAAACGGCGGCAAACAGGCTAACGCCCTGGATTACGCTACCCTGCCGGACAACGTGGTTGAGCAGATTCGCGCTGCATGGAAAACCAACGTGAAAGACAGCAGCGGTAAAGCGCTGTACTAACAGGATATATTTAACGAAGATGGCGGGTGGCGCTGCGCTTACCCGCCCTACGGTTTAAGCTGTAGGCCCGGTAAGCGTCAGCGCCACCGGGCATATTCGTAAAAACGTCTCAAACAGAAGAGTAATTTATGGCTGCAACCAAGCCTGCATTTAACCCTCCGGGTAAAAAAGGTGACATGATTTTCAGCGCGCTGGTGAAACTGGCTGCGCTGATTGTGCTATTGCTGCTGGGCGGCATTATCGTGTCTCTGATTTTCTCCTCATGGCCGAGCATTCAGAAATTCGGTTTTTCCTTCCTGTGGACCAAAGAGTGGGACGCGCCGAACGACATCTACGGTGCCCTGGTGCCGATTTACGGCACGCTGGTGACCTCGTTCATCGCCCTGCTGATTGCGGTTCCGGTGAGCTTTGGTATTGCCCTGTTCCTGACGGAGCTGGCGCCGGGCTGGCTGCGACGCCCGCTGGGTATTGCCATCGAACTGCTGGCGGCTATTCCAAGTATCGTTTACGGCATGTGGGGCCTGTTCATCTTTGCTCCGCTGTTCGCCACGTATTTCCAGGAACCGGTCGGTAACGTGCTTTCCGCCATTCCGTTTGTGGGTGCCCTGTTCTCTGGCCCGGCTTTCGGTATCGGCATTCTGGCGGCAGGTGTAATCCTCGCCATCATGATTATTCCGTACATTGCGGCGGTTATGCGCGATGTCTTCGAACAAACGCCGGTGATGATGAAAGAGTCGGCCTACGGCATCGGCTGCACCACCTGGGAAGTTATCTGGCGCATTGTCCTTCCGTTCACCAAAAATGGGGTGATCGGGGGCGTGATGCTGGGCTTAGGTCGTGCGCTGGGTGAAACCATGGCGGTCACCTTTATCATCGGTAACACCTACCAGCTCGACAGCGCGTCGCTCTACATGCCGGGTAACAGTATTACCTCGGCGCTGGCGAATGAATTTGCGGAAGCGGAATCCGGGCTGCACGTGGCGGCGCTGATGGAGCTGGGTCTGATTCTGTTCGTTATCACCTTCATTGTTCTGGCGATTTCCAAGCTGATGATTATGCGCCTCGCTAAAAATGAGGGAGCACGCTAATGGCCACTCTCGAAATGCAAGCTACCGCTGAACTGGCGGAATCCCGCCGTAAAATGCAGGCCAGACGCCGCATGAAAAACCGTATTGCCCTGTCGCTCTCTATGGCAACGATGGCATTCGGCCTGTTCTGGCTGGTCTGGATCCTCTTCTCGACGGTCGTTCGCGGGATTGACGGGATGTCACTGTCGCTGTTCACCGAAATGACGCCGCCGCCGAACACGGCGGGTGGTGGCCTGGCGAATGCCCTGGCGGGCAGCGGCCTGCTGATCCTGTGGGCGACGGTCTTCGGCACGCCGCTGGGCATCATGGCGGGCATCTACCTGGCAGAATACGGTCGTAAATCCTGGCTGGCGGAAGTGATTCGCTTCATCAACGACATTCTGCTGTCAGCCCCGTCAATCGTCGTGGGTCTGTTTGTTTACACCGTGGTGGTGGCGCAGATGGAACACTTCTCCGGCTGGGCGGGTGTGATTGCCCTGGCGCTGCTGCAGGTGCCGATTGTTATTCGTACCACCGAGAACATGCTGAAACTGGTGCCGGACAGCCTGCGTGAAGCGGCTTATGCGCTGGGTACGCCGAAATGGAAGATGATCTCTGCGATTACGCTGAAGGCGTCTGTCTCCGGGATCATGACCGGTATCCTGCTGGCGGTTGCGCGTATCGCGGGTGAAACGGCGCCGCTGTTGTTTACGTCCCTCTCCAATCAGTTCTGGAGCACGGACATGATGCAGCCGATCGCCAACCTGCCGGTGACGATCTTTAAATTTGCGATGAGCCCATTCGCGGAATGGCAGCAGCTGGCCTGGGCCGGGGTGCTGATCATTACCCTTTGCGTACTGTTGCTGAACATTCTGGCGCGCGTCATTTTCGCGAAGAAGAAACACGGTTAATTTTTTACGGCGCGGCAGCTCGCGGCGCCGAATGAGGAAATGAGTCAATGAGTATGGTTGATACTGCCCCGGGTAAGATTCAGGTTCGTGATTTGAACTTCTACTACGGCAAATTCCATGCCCTGAAGAACATCAACCTGGATATCGCGAAGAACCAGGTCACGGCATTTATCGGTCCGTCCGGCTGCGGAAAATCCACGCTGCTGCGTACCTTTAACAAAATGTATTCGCTCTATCCGGAGCAGCGTGCTGAAGGTGAAATCATCCTGGACGGTGAAAACATTCTGACCCAGGCTCAGGATATCGCCCTGCTGCGCGCCAAAGTGGGGATGGTGTTCCAGAAACCAACGCCGTTCCCGATGTCTATTTATGACAACATCGCGTTTGGCGTGCGTCTGTTTGAAAAACTCTCCCGTGCCGATATGGACGAGCGCGTGCAGTGGGCTTTGACCAAGGCCGCATTATGGAACGAAACCAAAGATAAGTTGCACCAGAGCGGTTACTCTCTCTCCGGCGGTCAGCAGCAGCGTCTGTGCATTGCGCGCGGTATTGCTATTCGCCCGGAAGTGCTGCTGCTGGATGAGCCGTGTTCAGCGCTGGACCCGATCTCAACCGGCCGTATTGAAGAGCTGATCACCGAGCTGAAGCAGGATTACACCGTGGTTATCGTGACCCATAACATGCAGCAGGCTGCACGTTGTTCCGATCACACGGCGTTTATGTACCTGGGCGAGTTGATTGAGTTCAGCGATACGGACGCGCTGTTCACCAGGCCCGCGAAGAAACAAACCGAAGATTATATTACTGGCCGCTACGGTTGATTTGCCTTAGTGCATGTGGAGAAACCATGGACAACCTCAATCTTAATAAACACATTTCCGGCCAGTTCAACGCAGAGCTGGAAAGCATTCGCACCCAGGTAATGACCATGGGCGGCATGGTCGAGCAGCAGCTTTCTGATGCGATTACGGCAATGCACAACCAGGACAGCGAGCTGGCGAAGCGCGTTATTGAAGGCGACAAAAACGTCAACATGATGGAAGTCGCTATCGACGAGGCCTGCGTGCGCATTATCGCGAAACGTCAGCCGACGGCGAGCGACCTGCGCCTGGTGATGGCGATCATCAAAACCATCGCCGAGCTGGAGCGTATTGGTGACGTTGCGGATAAAATCTGCCGCACCGCGCTGGAGAAGTTCTCACAGCAGCACCAGCCGCTGCTGGTGAGCCTGGAGTCGCTGGGCCGCCACACCGTGCAGATGCTGCACGACGTGCTGGATGCCTTTGCGCGTATGGATCTGGACGAAGCGGTGCGTATCTACCGTGAAGACAAGAAGGTCGACCAGGAGTATGAAGGCATCGTGCGTCAGCTGATGACCTACATGATGGAAGATTCACGTACCATCCCAAGCGTACTGACTGCCCTGTTCTGCGCGCGCTCCATCGAGCGTATCGGCGACCGCTGCCAGAACATTTGCGAATACATCTTCTACTTCGTGAAAGGTCATGACTTCCGTCACGTGGGCGGCGACGAGCTGGACAAGCTGCTGGCGGGTAAAGATCCGAAAGAGTGATGTTTGTGGCGGGTGGCGCTGGCGCTTACCCGCCCTACGTTAGCTTAACGCGTAATATTCCATCCGCGTGCTTTCCACAATTCAGGCAACTGCGCCAGATCGGTAAAGGTCGTCACGTTGGGATGATCGATCGGCTTGTTGTGCGGGTCGGCGCAGAAGTAAAACACCTCCATCCCCGCATCAATCCCCGACTGCGCGCCCGCAGACGAGTCATCCACCAGAATGCAGTTTTCTACGTTGACGTTCATCGCTTTTGCCGCATGGAACATCAGCGCCGGGTCTGGCTTCCAGCGCTGGATATCGTAGCCGCTGAACAGTTTTTCCGGGAAATGGTGCAACATCTCAAGCTTGCCCAGCGAGTGCTGCATTTTGCTGACCGGGCCGTTAGAGACGACGCAGACTGGCACCGTCATCGCATCCAGCAACGCGTTAGCCCCAGAGATAACCTCCAGCTCGGAGTCGAACAGGCGTGCGACCTCGGCGCGGTACACCGGTTCCAGATCCGCTTTCGCCAGATCCACGCCGTGTTCTTCGTTAATGATGTCGATGATCTCGTAGAGCTTCACGCCCTTAAAGCGTTTAAACACCTCTTCGAGTTCCAGCGTAATGCCAAATTCCTGGAACATAGTGACATACGCGCGGGAACAAATGACCTCACTGTCGACCAGCGTACCGTCGCAGTCGAAAAATACAGCTTCAATTCCGGACATGCCTTTCCCTTTTAACAAGTTTAACGTTTACGTACGGCAGTTCGCCGGAACGCAATCGTTGCCGTATAAGCAAAATCAATGAAAAAAGTATCACGTAACCGCCACTATTGTCGCATTTTGGTATAGGATAGCGACGAATTTTCCCTCCTTGTTCGGAATTGATGATGAGTCAACAACACACTACCCAGACATCTGGTCAGGGTCTGCTTGAGCGCGTTTTTAAACTGCGCGAGCACGGCACAACGGCACGCACCGAAGTGATCGCTGGTTTCACCACCTTCCTGACGATGGTCTATATCGTTTTTGTGAACCCTCAAATTCTGGGCGTCGCTGGCATGGATACCAGCGCCGTCTTTGTAACCACCTGCCTGATTGCGGCCCTTGGCAGCATTCTGATGGGTGTGTTCGCTAACCTGCCGGTTGCGCTGGCACCGGCGATGGGCCTGAATGCGTTCTTCGCGTTCGTTGTCGTTCAGGCGATGGGGCTGCCGTGGCAGGTTGGCATGGGCGCCATCTTCTGGGGCGCGGTTGGCCTGCTGCTGCTGACCATTTTCCGCGTGCGTTACTGGATGATTGCAAACATTCCCGTGAGTCTGCGCGTGGGCATTACCAGCGGTATTGGTCTGTTCATCGGTATGATGGGGCTGAAAAACGCCGGCGTTATCGTGGCAAACCCGGATACGCTGGTGAGCATCGGCCACCTGACTTCTCATAACGTGCTGCTGGGCGTGCTGGGCTTCTTTATCATCGCGATCCTGGCTTCCCGCAATATTCACGCGGCGGTGCTGGTGTCTATCGTTGTCACCACCCTGCTGGGCTGGATGCTGGGCGACGTTCACTATAACGGTATCGTCTCCGCGCCACCGAGCGTCTCTACCGTGATTGGTCACGTCGATCTGGCGGGTTCCCTGAACCTGGGCCTGGCGGGCGTGATTTTCTCCTTCATGCTGGTCAACCTGTTTGACTCCTCCGGCACGCTGATTGGCGTGACCGACAAAGCGGGTCTGGCGGATGAAAAAGGCAAATTCCCGCGCATGAAGCAGGCGCTGTTTGTGGATAGCGTCTCCTCTGTGACCGGTGCTTTTATCGGAACCTCGTCCGTTACCGCGTACATTGAATCTTCTTCCGGCGTGTCCGTGGGCGGCCGTACCGGCCTGACGGCGGTGGTCGTGGGTATTCTGTTCCTGCTGGTGATCTTCCTCTCTCCGCTGGCGGGTATGGTTCCACCGTATGCGGCAGCCGGCGCGCTGATCTATGTGGGTGTGCTGATGACCTCCAGCCTGTCACGCGTGAAGTGGGATGATTTAACCGAAGCGGTGCCGGCGTTTATTACCGCCGTGATGATGCCGTTCAGCTTCTCGATTACCGAAGGTATCGCGCTGGGCTTTATCTCTTACTGCGTAATGAAGATCGGTACCGGCCGCTTCCGCGACCTCAGCCCGTGCGTCATCGTTGTGGCGCTGCTGTTTGTGCTGAAGATTGTGTTTATTGACGCCAAATAAACATGTTTGTTCCCTCTCCCTGTGGGAGAGGGTCAGGGTGAGGGCATCAGGCCGCTCCGGTCTACGCCTTCACCCGCTTAATATAATCCCCAAACGCCGTCAGTTGGCCAGACAGATGATCGCGCGTGCTCTGATCCACCACTTCACCCGTTTGCGGGTCGACCTTGTTCTGAATTACACCACCCATAAATTCCGGCTTGTTCATGACCATCGCATCCAGGAATACCAGGATCTGGCGCAGATGATACTGGCAGCGCGCGCCGCCAATGGCGCCCATTGAGCTGGTCTGGATCAGCACCGGCTTGCCTGCCAGCGGCTGCTCAGGTAAACGAGACAGCCAGTCGATGGCATTCTTCAGGCCACCCGGAACCGAATAGTTATACTCCGGCGTGACGATGACCACGCCGTCGGCCTGGCGGATCTGCTCTGCCAGCGCCTCAACGCTCTGCGGAAAACCCTCTTCCTGCTGTACGTCAGCGTCATACAGCGGAATATCGCCAATAGACGGCAGGGCGCTAATTTCCATTCCTGCCGGTGCCAGCTGTGGCAGCGTGCGGGCAACCATCCCGTTAAATGAACCTTTGCGCAGGCTTCCCAGTAACGTAACTACTTTCAACGTATCAGACATGATTACTCCTGTTTCATCATGATGACCCTGATCGGATCAGCTAAGGGTGAATGCTTTTTCTGCCGGTAAACTGGTTAAACGCATCAGGCGTGCAGCGGGCTCGTTGGCGCGCTCGGGCACATCAGGAAGGCTACGCCATCCCTGTTGGCTGTCAAATTCCCAGATTTTCATGCGTTCGATGGCGGGGGTAACCGCAATGGACCAAATGAGCACATCCTCTGCGTCGCTGAGTGCCTCTACCAGCGTAGCCTGAGTGGCACGCAGACGTCCGGAGCCTGGAAGCAGCTGCAGCAGGCTGGCGTCGTCTGAGGCGCATCCACAGAGCTTGCGAATGCTCTGGCGCAAGGTAATGAGCTGGGCTCTGGCTTCGACAGGATCGTTCTGGTTGCGTACCCACAGCTTCTCATTGCTCGAGAGCGGATAGTCTTCATGCGCATTACCGCCATGGAAGCTGCGCGTCGCGCGCTGGAGTTCCATATCCAGCCCACAATCCCCTTCGGTGGTCAGCGCGACGCCAATGATATTGCCCGCGTAGGCAATCGAAAAACGAGGGAGGTCCGGGTCGGCAAAGACCGGGCGGCCTTCGGGTTGGGTAATGATGTCCGGCAGCTCGCTGGTGCCGTACAGCATAAACAGCAGTTCTGCGAGAAGCGCTCTGGACGCTAAATACCGCGTTCTGCGGTGTTCCGGGAGAGTGAGTGCTTCACTGTGACAGGCTGAAGAAATTCTTGCCGATACGAGACGTCCTTCCGTAAGTATCCCTCTTGCAAAGTGCGTAGCCATTTTTCGCTCCTTGATAATGGTCGTAATCGGTTAAACGGTTACATGATTATCGCTTAACTTGACTCCTGTTTTAATCAGTAAATGGGAGTAAGAGAAGCCTTAGGACCGAACTTTACATTTTCTTAGGCAAAAATTGGATCGCTGGCACCGTACAGCGCCTTGATGGTTTCCCGCAGCCAGAGGATTTTCGGATTATGGCTGTTCCGTTTATGCCAGATCAGCGTGAAGGGAACGGTAAGCTTTTCAGCCTGCGCTTCGTCAATGGGAATGGGCAGCGCGATCAGCTTCCGCTGGTGGAGTTGATTGTAGTGATGGCAGTAGTGCGGAGCCGTGGCGATATAGTTGTGACCGGGCTGCGCTGCCATAAACATCGACTGCTCAAAGCCCGGCACGCTCATGGCAATGTTTCTCTCCCGACCCATCTCCTTTAGCACTTCGTCCAGCGCCCAGGTGTCGCTGCGTTCCCAGAAGATGCTGATGTGCGGGTAGCGCAGGAAGGTTTCGAGGTTCCATTCGTCCTGTAGCGCGGGATGATCCTCACGCAGATACACGCACGGACGGTCGCTGAACAGGATCTCATAGTCGATGAACCACGGCATTAGCTTCAGCAATTCACGCGAGCGCGGGTGCGTTTCGCGTCCGGTGAATCCCAGATCCACCTCTCCACGCGTAATGGCGTCCAGCGAGTCGTAATCCCAGTGACGCATCTTCACCGTAGCCTGCGGATAGCGCTGGTTCACCTGCTCCAGCAGGGCGTTAAAGCGGATCAGCATCAACGGCGTTTCGGCGGCCAGCACGAACGTTAGGCCGCCCGGGGAATCATGGTGGAATTTATCGAGGATCTGATTGCCGATTTGCATCCAGTCGGCCAGATCCTGCTCCAGGCTTACCGTCAGCGGGGTCGGCAGCAGCCCCAACGGCGTTTTGACAAACAGCGGGTCGTCAAACCAGTCACGCAGCTTGGCCAGCGATTTACTCACCGCAGACGGCGTCACGTTCATCCGTTTTGCCGCTTTGGTGACGCTGCGCTCCTGCAGCAAAAGCTGCAGGCACAGCAACAGGTTAAGATCGAGACTGCTGATGGGCTTCTTCATAATGCGCCGCGGGCTGGATGACCATAAGTAAGGTGATGCACAGTATGCTACAGCCAATCAGAACCCCGATCAGCATATTCAGCGCGTTAAGCCCGATGACCGCCGCCAGCCAAATCCACAGCGACGAGCCGCAGACCTGCGCAATTCCCAGCACCGAGCTTGCCACGCCTGCCCGCAGCGAGAAGGGGCCAAGCGCCTGACTCATCGCCACGCCAAAGCCAACCGAGAACCCGGCGCAAATGAGGGTAATACCCGCCAGCATCACCACATGTGAGCTGGCGGTTGCCAGGATCGCGCCAGCCGTGAGGAATAAAACCTGTGAGGTCAGCATCAACGCGCGCTGGCTGAAAACATTTAGCGCAAACGGGGTGGAGAACGAGACCGCCATACTGACCATGGCGGTTAATGCCATCACCGTTGAATACTCACCCCGATCGAAGCCCATGGTTTCCATCAGTAAAACAGGGGAAACGTTTACATAGGTCAGGATCACCGCCACGCTTAACGTGGTCACGGCCAGACGACTGAGGAAAAAGCGGTTAAGCAGCTTCTCGGCTGGGTGAATGGTTGCGGTATGACCGGTATTCTGCGAGCCCGGGTGGGTCTCTTTCAGCACGGCGATGGACAGGATAAACACCAGCGCGCCCATCGCCGCCATGGTCCAGAACAGGCTCTGCCACGGAAATTTCAGCATGATCAGATATCCCACGACCGGGGCCAGCACCGGGATGATGCAGGTAATACCGTTCAGCATCGAAAGCACCTTAGCGCGACGCTGGGCGCTTAGGGTATCGCGCAAAATGGCAAAAGCGACGACGTAGCAGCCACCGGCTCCAATGCCCTGGATAAACCGTCCGGCCAGGAACACGGTGCTGTTCTGCGCCTGTGAGCAGAGAAGAGAGGCCAGGGCAAAAATGATGGCACCCGTTATGGCGACAGGCTGACGGCCTGCCTTATCCGCGATCTTCCCGGCAAACACCATCGACGACGCCATCCCCGCGAGGTAGGCCGAAAACGCGATGTGCAGCTGCGCTTCGCTGGCATCCAGATCGCGGGCGATGTGCGGCAATCCCACCAGATACATATCAATGCCAGACGGATAAAGCAGAACTAATGCAAAACTACAAAACAGAAAACGCGCCATAAACCCCCCATAGATGCAGGCATGCAGGATAGGGGGTGAAAAGGGATTAGGCGAGTTGCCATTTGGACAATGGTGATTTCCTGGGAGGAAATCACCATCAATGAGCGGGCCTTACTTACCGATACAGAAGCTCGAGAAGATCCTTCCCAGCAGATCGTCCGACGTAAACTCCCCGGTGATTTCGCTCAGATTCTGCTGCGCCAGGCGCAGCTCTTCCGCCAGCAGTTCGCCCGCCCACGCGCCGATCAGCTGCGCTTTACCCTGAACAAGGTGGTTTGCCGCCTCTTCCAGCGCCTGCAGGTGACGACGACGCGCCAGGAAGCCGCCTTCCATGCTGGTGTCAAAACCCATGCTCTGCTTGAGATGGTTGCGCAGGTCGTCAACGCCTTCACCGGTACGCGCCGACAGGCGAATCAGTGAGTGACCATTCACATCGCTGATGCCCAGCGTTTCGCCGGTGACGTCCGCTTTGTTACGCACCACGGTGATTGGCAATTTGGCCGGAAGGCGGGCGATAAAGTCCGGCCAGATCTCAGCCGGGTCCACGGCGTCGGTCGTGGTGCCGTCCACCATAAATAGCACGCGGTCGGCCTGCTCAATCTCCTGCCAGGCGCGTTCGATACCGATGCGCTCCACTTCGTCGCTGGCATCGCGCAGGCCGGCGGTATCAATGATATGCAGCGGCATCCCGTCGATGTGGATATGCTCGCGCAGCACGTCGCGGGTGGTGCCGGCAATGTCGGTGACGATCGCCGCTTCACGGCCTGCCAGGGCGTTCAGCAGGCTCGATTTCCCGGCGTTAGGGCGTCCGGCAATAACTACCTTCATCCCTTCACGCAGCAGGCTGCCCTGGCGCGCTTCGGCACGCACGGCGTCGAGATCGGCCATCACCTGGTTGAGCTGCGCTTCGATTTTACCGTCAGAGAGGAAGTCAATCTCCTCATCCGGGAAGTCGATAGCCGCTTCCACGTAGATCCTCAGGTGAGTAAGTGCTTCCACAAGATGATTCACGCGGGCGGAGAATGCCCCCTGCAGCGAGTTAAGCGCGGAGCGAGCCGCCTGTTCGGAACTGGCGTCGATCAGGTCTGCAATCGCTTCTGCCTGCGCAAGGTCGAGCTTGTCGTTGAGGAAGGCTCGCTCGGAGAACTCGCCCGGCTTCGCAATGCGCAGGCCAGGCAGGGTCAGAATACGTTTTAACAGCAGGTCGAGGATAACCGGGCCGCCGTGTCCCTGCAGCTCCAGCACGTCTTCGCCGGTGAAAGAGTTCGGGCCGGGGAACCACAGCGCAATGCCCTGGTCCAGCGGCGTGCCGTCGGTATCTTTAAACGGCAGGTAATCAGCGTAGCGCGGCTTTGGCAGTTTACCCAGCACCGCTTCGGCCACCTCGCGCGCCTTCAGGCCGGAGATGCGCAGAATGCCTACACCACCGCGTCCCGGTGGGGTTGCCTGGGCGACGATAGTGTCGTTATGGCTCATGGTTGGTCTCGTTCAATACAAATAAAAAAGGCGGTCAATCGACCGCCCTTATTTTAGCGTTAACTTACCGAATCAGGATTTTTTCTTTTCGCGGCTATGCAGGCCACGTTTTTCCAGACCACGGTAAATCAGCTGCTGCTGGATGATGGTCACCAGGTTGCTGACGATATAGTACAGTACCAGACCTGACGGGAACCACAGGAAGAACACGGTGAAGATGACCGGCATAAAGGTCATGATCTTCTGCTGCATCGGGTCGGTCACGGTGGTCGGCGACATCTTCTGGATGAAGAACATCGTCACGCCCATCAGGATCGGCAGGATGTAGTACGGGTCCTGTGCGGACAGGTCGTGGATCCACAGGGCGAACGGCGCGTGGCGCAGCTCAACGGAACCCATCAGCATGTAGTACAGCGCAAGGAAGATTGGCATCTGAATCAGCAGCGGGAAGCAACCACCCAGTGGGTTTACTTTCTCTGCTTTATACAGGGCCATCATTTCCTGGCTCTGACGCTGTTTGTCATCGCCCAGACGCTCACGCATCGCCGCAATCTTTGGCTGCAGCATACGCATCTTCGCCATGGAGGTGTACTGCGCTTTAGTCAGCGGGTACATGATGCCACGAACGATGAAGGTGATAACGATGATGGAGAAGCCCCAGTTACCCAGGAAGCTGTGGATGAACTTCAGCAGCTTAAACAGCGGCTGTGAGATGAACCACAACCAACCGTAATCGACGGTCAGATCCAGGTGCGGCGCAACAGCGGCCATTTTGTCCTGAATTTCCGGGCCGACCCACAGAGTGCTTGCCATCTTACCGGTTTGACCCGGCTGAACCAGAACCGGCTGAGATTTGTAGCCGATGGCTGCAAGACCGTTACCCAGGTTCGCGGTATAGAAGTTGTTGGTACCGTCGTTATTTGGCACCCACGCAGTAGCGAAATACTGCTGCAGCATTGCCACCCAACCGCCTTTAGCGCTGACGTTCAGGTTTTCGTTATCGGCAATGGTGTCGAATTTGTATTTCTCATACTTCGCGTCTGGCGTGGAGTACGCCGCGCCACGGAAGGTATGCAGCGCAAAGTTGCTGCTTCCGGTGTCACGGTGAGACGGCAGATTGATGGACTGCTTCAGCTGGCCAAAGGTCGACAGTTCCAGTGGTTTCGCACTGGCGTTCTGTACGCTGTAGCCCACGTTCACCGCATATTCACCGCGTTTCAGAGTGAAGGTTTTGGTGAAGGTGTTGCCTGCGGCGTCGGTGTACGTCATCGGGATTGCGAGTTCGTTCTGACCATCAGCCAGTACAAAGGTGTCGCTCTCGACGGTATACAGTGGACGCGCACCGTTAGCCGGGTTATCCGGGCCATCACGACCGGTCAGGCCGCTCTGCGCCTGGTAGATAAACTCAGGCGTGGTTTCCAGTAACTGGAACGGTTCGTTAGACTTCAGCTCTTTCGGGTAGGTCAACAGCAGCGCCTGCTCAACATCACCACCACGGGTGTTGATTGTCAGCTCAAGCACATCGGTCTTAACCGTAATCTGTTTCCCCTGGCCACTGGCCGGTACGCCCTGGTCGGCGGCGCTACCCGCTGCGGTGGTCGTAGTCTGCGTGGTCTGCTGCTGGGGTTGAGGATTTTTATCCTGCTCCCATGCCTGCCAGATCATGAAAGACACGAACAACAAAGCGATGATAAGAAGATTGCGTTGCGAATCCATCGTTAGTGTTCTCTGGTATCAAAGGGTCCTGGGGGGACGGGGTCGTCTCCACCGGGGTGTAAAGGGTGGCATTTTAATACGCGTTTCACCGTCAACCAACTGCCTTTTATCACTCCAAACCTGCGCAATGCCTCAATTCCGTAGCTTGAGCATGTTGGTGTGAAACGGCAGTGCGGCCCGAGTAGCGGACTAATCAGGCGTTGATAGACCCGAATGAGGGCTATCAGGACCCGTGAGCCAGGCGACAGTGGCGGCGCCATAATTTTTCCAACGCTTCCGAGAGAGCACGGTTATCGAGGTCGGCAACCCCTTTCTTCGCCACCACCACGAAATCCATTGAAGGCAGTTCGTGCTGACGTAAACGGAAGCTTTCACGCGTCAGACGTTTAATCCGATTGCGTTCATGCGCACGCTTAACATTTTTCTTGGCGACTGTGAGACCGATGCGGGGATGCCCCAGCGAATTTTGGCGGCCGAGGATGGTGATTTGCGGCGTGCCAGCCCGTAGTGGCTGCTGGAAGACGAAAGTGAAATGAGCGGGAGTTAACAAACGTAACTCCCTGGGAAATGCTAGCTTAACCACTCAGGGGTTAGCTTTATTACTTGGAAACGGTCAGACGAGCGCGGCCTTTAGCACGACGACGTGCCAGAACCTGACGACCATTTTTAGTAGCCATACGAGCACGGAAGCCGTGAGAACGGTTGCGCTTCAGTACAGACGGTTGAAAAGTGCGTTTCATGGCGATTTCTACCTAAACTTGAATAAATTCACTGACTTTTGCGTATACCCGAACGAGTTTCGAACGACTAACGCCTCAGCGTGGGTGATTAAAGAGGCCGGATTGTAATAATTGTACACTCCGGAGTCAATTCTCTTTCCTTATTTCCCGCGTATTTCCGCACGTTTTCGCGTGGAAAATGAGCAACGGACGACGCAGGAAGATGAGCATCACGCGCCGGGTCGAGGATTATACGGCCTCGCCAACAAAGCGCAAGGATCGTCCCGGATCTTCGTTAGATCATTTAAGCAATAAATTGTCTGTGCTCATTAATTTTTCCAATATGCGGACTAAATCGTGGGGTACTGGCGCCAGGATCGTTTACACTTATCCGGTTCCGGATCTTCCTGTGGATAAATCGGGAAGAATCTGTGAGAAACAGAAGATCTCTGGCTCAGTTTAGGCTATGATCCGCGGTCCCGATCGGGATCCAGCGATCCTGGCCGGGTATAACCGCAGATAGCGGTTCGCACATCACCCTTTTGCACAGGGTCATGTCGATGTGCGCCAACAATCATGAATATTCAATAGTTTTCTTTTATTGTTCGAGTGGAGTCCGCCGTGTCACTTTCGCTTTGGCAGCAGTGTCTTGCCCGATTGCAGGATGAGTTACCAGCCACAGAATTCAGTATGTGGATCCGCCCGTTGCAGGCGGAACTGAGCGATAACACGCTGGCTTTGTATGCGCCAAACCGTTTTGTGCTCGATTGGGTAAGGGACAAGTACCTTAATAACATCAATGGACTGCTGAACGATTTCTGCGGGTCTGATGCCCCGCAGCTGCGCTTTGAAGTGGGCACAAAGCCGGTCACCCAAACCGTTCGTGAAACCGTGAACGTAGCAGCGCCTGCCCAGGCCGCGCCTGCTCCGGCCCCTCGCGTCGCACCCGCTCGTCAGGGCTGGGATAATGTCCCTGCACCGGCTGAGCCAACCTACCGCTCTAACGTTAACGTGAAACATACGTTCGATAACTTCGTTGAAGGTAAGTCGAACCAGCTGGCGCGCGCGGCGGCTCGTCAGGTTGCTGATAACCCTGGTGGGGCCTATAACCCGCTGTTCCTTTATGGCGGCACGGGTCTGGGTAAAACGCACCTGCTGCATGCGGTGGGTAACGGCATAATGGCGCGCAAGCCCAATGCCAAAGTGGTGTATATGCACTCCGAACGCTTCGTTCAGGACATGGTAAAAGCCCTGCAAAACAATGCGATCGAAGAGTTTAAACGCTACTATCGTTCCGTTGACGCGCTGCTCATCGATGACATCCAGTTCTTTGCGAATAAAGAACGATCGCAGGAAGAGTTTTTCCACACCTTTAATGCCCTGCTGGAAGGCAATCAGCAGATCATTTTGACCTCGGATCGTTATCCAAAAGAGATCAACGGCGTTGAAGATCGTCTGAAATCCCGCTTCGGCTGGGGCCTGACCGTGGCGATCGAGCCACCGGAGCTGGAAACCCGCGTCGCGATCCTGATGAAGAAAGCCGATGAAAACGACATTCGCCTGCCGGGCGAAGTGGCGTTCTTCATTGCCAAGCGTCTGCGCTCCAACGTGCGTGAGCTTGAAGGGGCGCTGAACCGCGTTATCGCCAATGCCAACTTCACCGGTCGTGCGATCACCATCGATTTTGTGCGTGAAGCGCTGCGAGATTTGCTGGCATTGCAGGAAAAACTGGTCACTATCGACAATATTCAAAAGACGGTGGCTGAGTACTACAAGATCAAAGTGGCAGATTTACTGTCTAAACGTCGTTCCCGCTCGGTGGCGCGTCCGCGTCAGATGGCGATGGCGCTGGCAAAGGAGTTAACCAACCACAGTCTGCCGGAAATCGGGGATGCGTTTGGTGGCCGTGACCATACGACCGTGCTGCACGCTTGTCGCAAGATTGAGCAGTTACGCGAAGAAAGCCACGACATAAAAGAAGATTTTTCCAATCTAATCAGAACATTATCATCGTGACGCTATGAAATTTACCGTTGAACGTGAACATTTATTAAAACCGCTGCAACAGGTGAGTGGCCCATTAGGTGGCCGCCCAACGCTGCCTATTCTCGGAAACCTGCTGCTTCAGGTCGCGGACGGTACGCTGTCGCTGACCGGTACAGATCTGGAAATGGAAATGATCGCGCGCGTTACGCTGACGCAGCCGCACGACGCGGGCGCGACCACGGTTCCGGCACGTAAATTCTTTGACATCTGCCGCGGGCTGCCGGAAGGCGCTGAAATCGCCGTGCAGCTGGAAGGCGACCGTATGCTGGTGCGCTCTGGCCGCAGCCGTTTCTCGCTCTCCACGCTGCCTGCTGCTGACTTCCCGAACCTGGACGACTGGCAGAGCGAAGTTGAATTCACCCTGCCGCAGGCGACGATGAAGCGTCTGATTGAAGCCACGCAGTTCTCCATGGCGCATCAGGACGTCCGTTACTACTTAAACGGCATGCTGTTCGAAACCGAAGGTGAAGAGCTGCGTACCGTAGCCACCGACGGCCACCGTCT
This sequence comes from Enterobacter asburiae, assembly GCF_001521715.1. NCBI lineage: Bacteria > Pseudomonadati > Pseudomonadota > Gammaproteobacteria > Enterobacterales > Enterobacteriaceae > Enterobacter > Enterobacter asburiae. Next base: position 3,536,849 of record NZ_CP011863.1, on the reverse strand, counting down.
GGCGGTCTGTTCTATGCCGATTGGCAACGCGCTGCCAAACCATTCGGTGATCGTGCCGCGTAAAGGGGTGATTGAGCTGATGCGTATGCTCGACGGTGGCGACACGCCGCTGCGCGTGCAGATCGGCAGCAACAACATCCGCGCACACGTGGGCGATTTTGTCTTCACGTCTAAGCTGGTTGACGGTCGTTTCCCGGATTATCGCCGCGTATTGCCGAAGAATCCGGACAAAACGCTGGAAGCAGGCTGCGACAGCCTCAAGCAGGCCTTTGCCCGCGCGGCCATTCTCTCTAACGAGAAATTCCGCGGCGTGCGTCTGTACGTGAGTGAAAACCAGATCAAAATCACCGCTAACAACCCGGAGCAGGAAGAGGCAGAAGAAATTCTGGACGTCACCTACGCCGGAACCGAGATGGAAATCGGCTTTAACGTCAGCTACGTGCTGGATGTGCTGAATGCGCTGAAATGCGAGAACGTGCGCATTCTGCTGACCGACTCCGTTTCAAGCGTACAGATTGAAGATGCCGCATCACAGTCGGCTGCTTATGTTGTCATGCCAATGAGACTGTAATGTCGCTCACCCGTCTGTTGATCCGCGACTTTCGCAATATCGAAAGCGCGGATCTCGCTTTATCCCCTGGCTTTAACTTCCTGGTTGGCGCAAACGGCAGCGGCAAAACCAGCGTGCTTGAGGCCATCTATACGCTCGGCCACGGTCGGGCGTTTCGCAGTTTGCAGATTGGTCGCGTCATTCGCCATGAGCAGGAATCCTTTGTTCTGCACGGGCGTTTGCAGGGGGCGGAGCGGGAAACCGCCATCGGCCTGACCAAAGACAAGCAGGGCGACAGTAAGGTGCGCATCGACGGCACCGACGGCCATAAAGTGGCGGAGCTGGCGCTGCTGATGCCAATGCAGCTGATTACGCCGGAGGGGTTTACTTTACTCAACGGCGGCCCCAAATACAGAAGAGCATTCCTCGACTGGGGATGCTTTCACAACGAAGCCGGTTTCTTTAACGCCTGGAGCAACCTGAAGCGTCTGCTCAAGCAGCGTAACGCTGCTCTGCGCCAGGTTACCCGTTACGCCCAGCTGCGTCCGTGGGATATGGAGTTAATCCCTCTCGCGGAACAAATCAGCAACTGGCGTGCCGAATACAGCGCAGGTATCGCCGAAGACATGGCCGACACCTGCAAACAGTTTTTACCCGAGTTTTCTCTCACCTTCTCCTTCCAGCGCGGCTGGGAGAAAGAGACGGATTATGCTGAGGTGTTAGAGAGAAGCTTCGAGCGCGACCGCATGTTGACCTACACCGCGCACGGCCCGCACAAGGCGGATTTCCGCATTCGTGCAGACGGTGCGCCGGTGGAAGACACGCTGTCGCGCGGGCAGCTCAAGCTCCTGATGTGTGCGCTGCGCCTGGCACAGGGAGAGTTTCTCACCCGCGAGAGCGGAAGACGCTGCCTGTACCTGATAGATGATTTTGCCTCGGAACTTGACGACGCGCGGCGCGGGCTGCTTGCCAGCCGCTTAAAAGCCACGCAGTCGCAGGTTTTCGTCAGCGCCATTAGCGCTGAACACGTTATAGACATGTCGGACGAAAATTCGAAGATGTTTACCGTGGAAAAGGGTAAAATAACGGATTAACCCAAGTTGAAATGAGCGAGAAACGTTGATGTCGAATTCTTATGACTCCTCCAGTATCAAAGTCCTGAAAGGGCTGGATGCGGTGCGTAAGCGCCCGGGTATGTATATCGGCGACACGGATGACGGCACCGGTCTGCACCACATGGTATTCGAGGTGGTAGATAACGCTATCGACGAAGCGCTCGCGGGTCACTGTAAAGACATTGTGGTCACCATCCATGCGGACAACTCCGTCTCCGTCACCGATGATGGTCGTGGCATCCCAACCGGTATTCACCCGGAAGAGGGCGTCTCTGCTGCGGAAGTGATCATGACCGTGCTGCACGCAGGCGGTAAGTTCGACGATAACTCCTATAAAGTTTCCGGCGGCCTGCACGGCGTAGGCGTTTCCGTGGTTAACGCCCTGTCGCAGAAGCTGGAGCTGGTTATCCAGCGCGAAGGCAAAATTCACCGTCAGCTCTATACGCACGGCGTGCCGCAGGCACCGCTGGCCGTTACCGGCGATACCGACAAAACCGGTACCATGGTGCGTTTCTGGCCGAGCCATGAAACCTTCACCAACGTCACCGAATTCGAGTACGACATCCTGGCGAAACGCCTGCGCGAACTGTCGTTCCTGAACTCCGGCGTCTCTATCCGCCTTAAAGACAAGCGTGACGGTAAAGAAGACCACTTCCATTACGAAGGTGGTATCAAAGCGTTCGTTGAGTATCTGAACAAGAACAAAACGCCTATTCACCCGAATATCTTCTATTTCTCCACCGAAAAAGATGGTATCGGCGTGGAAGTGGCGCTGCAGTGGAACGACGGTTTCCAGGAAAACATCTACTGCTTCACCAACAACATTCCGCAGCGTGACGGCGGTACGCACCTTGCAGGCTTCCGTGCGGCGATGACCCGTACCCTGAACGCCTACATGGACAAAGAAGGCTACAGCAAGAAAGCGAAAGTCAGTGCCACCGGTGATGACGCCCGTGAAGGCCTGATTGCCGTTGTCTCCGTGAAGGTGCCGGATCCGAAGTTCTCCTCACAGACCAAAGACAAGCTGGTCTCTTCCGAGGTGAAATCGGCCGTTGAGCAGCAGATGAACGAACTGTTGAGCGAATACCTGCTGGAAAACCCGTCCGACGCAAAAATCGTGGTGGGCAAAATTATCGATGCGGCGCGTGCCCGTGAAGCGGCGCGTAAAGCCCGTGAAATGACCCGTCGTAAAGGCGCGCTGGACTTAGCAGGCCTGCCGGGCAAACTGGCTGACTGCCAGGAACGTGACCCGGCGCTGTCCGAACTGTACCTCGTGGAAGGGGACTCCGCGGGCGGTTCTGCGAAGCAGGGCCGTAACCGTAAGAACCAGGCTATCCTGCCGCTGAAGGGTAAAATCCTCAACGTTGAGAAAGCCCGTTTCGACAAGATGCTCTCTTCCCAGGAAGTGGCGACCCTCATCACCGCGCTGGGCTGCGGCATCGGCCGCGATGAGTACAACCCGGACAAACTGCGCTACCACAGCATCATCATCATGACCGATGCGGACGTCGACGGCTCGCACATTCGTACGCTGCTGTTGACCTTCTTCTATCGTCAGATGCCTGAAATCGTTGAACGTGGCCACGTCTACATTGCACAGCCGCCGCTGTACAAAGTGAAGAAAGGCAAGCAGGAACAGTACATTAAAGACGACGAAGCGATGGATCAGTATCAAATCGCAATCGCCCTTGATGGCGCGACCCTGCACGCGAACTCGCACGCCCCTGCACTGGCCGGTGAGCCGCTGGAGCGTCTGGTGTCCGAGTTCAACGCCACGCAGAAAATGATTACGCGTATGGAACGCCGCTATCCGAAAACGCTGCTGAAGGAGCTGGTTTATCAGCCGACCCTGACCGAAGCCGATCTGAGCGACGAGCAGACCGTGACCCGCTGGGTGAACGCCCTGGTGACCGATCTGAACGAGAAAGAGCAGCACGGCAGCATGTGGAAATGCGATATCCAGCAGAACGCCGATAAGCAGTTCGAGCCTATTATTCGCGTGCGTACCCACGGCGTTGATACCGACTACCCGCTGGAACACGAGTTTGTGACCGGTCCGGAATACCGCCGTATCTGCACGCTTGGCGAGACGCTGCGCGGCCTGATCGAAGACGATGCGTTCATCGAACGTGGCGAACGTCGTCAGCCGGTAGCCAGCTTCGAGCAGGCGCTGGACTGGCTGGTGAAAGAGTCCCGTCGTGGCCTTGCGATCCAGCGCTATAAAGGTCTGGGCGAAATGAACCCGGACCAGCTGTGGGAAACCACCATGGATCCGGAAAGCCGCCGCATGCTGCGCGTCACCGTTAAGGACGCGATTGCTGCGGACCAGCTGTTCACTACCCTGATGGGCGATGCGGTTGAACCACGTCGTGCCTTCATTGAAGAGAACGCCCTGAAAGCGGCAAATATCGATATTTAATTGTCGTTATACCGCACGATAACTGGCCGCGCTTTTAGCGCGGCTTTTTTGTGGGCGCAGGCATATCCAGCGACATCACGGACGGTAAACGGCTCGCCAGCGTATCTATCGCTATTCTTACCCTCAGCGGCAGGTGCGGCGTCTGCTGCCAGACCGCATGAACGTTGAAATGCACATCCGGTGCCTGCTTCAGGAGCGGGACGAGTTTACCCTGGTGAATATCTTTGACGACCATCCAGCAGGGCAGCCATGCAATGCCGTGCCCGGCCAGCGCAGCGTCGCAGATCGCCTGCAAATCATCCATATTGAGCGACGATCGGGGTGTAAAGGTGTGCGACGTTCCTTCGTTATCCATCAGCTGCCAGGATAACACTCTGCCTGCGCTCAAATAGTTAATGGCCGTATGCTGGGATAAATCATTAACGCTTTGTGGCTGGCCTTTCTTCAGCAGATACTCCGGGGCGGCGCACAGCACCATGCGGTGTTCTCCCAGCTTTCTGGCGACCAGCACGCTGCTGTCCTGAAGCGTGCCGTTACGCACCGCCATATCAAACCCTTCCTCGACCAGATCCACCACGCGGTCGCTGAATGACATTTCCAGCTCAAGCCCGGGGTGTTCCTGCGCCAGCGCTATCAGCAGCGGGGCGACACACTGGCGACCAAACAGCACCGGCATGGAAATGCGCAGGCGGCCGCTGACCTGCTGTTTTCCGGTTTCAAGCAGCGATTCCGCACCCCGAATCTCCTCCAGCGCGCGCAGGCAGCGTTCATAAAAAAGGGCGCCGTTATCGGTCAGACTCTGGCTGCGGGTGGTGCGCTGAAAAAGACGTACCCCCAGCCGTTGTTCAAGGCGAGCGATGCTTTTTCCGACCGCCGAGCGTGACAAATGCAGACGAATGGCGGCCTGCGCAAAACTTCCCGCCTCAACGGCGGCCACAAAAACAGGAATATCCTTCAGCGTATCGGTCATGGATTGTATCTGTTATGGCGTCAATAAAGAGAAAACTTATCGCCACTGGCGACCATTAGTCAACGGTAGACTGTCAGGACTAAAGCTCATCTGATGGCAGGAGAAATAAAATGACAGAGACAATGCAACGCTGGTCCATGGATGCCCTCGGGCGCGAGAACCTCAAGCTGACTCAGGCGCCCGTTCCACAGCCGGGCCCGGGTGAAGTGCGCGTAAGGGTGAATGCCGTTGCGCTTAACTATCGCGATAAAATGGTTGTTGAAGGCACAATGCCGATCCCGCTTTCCTTCCCGTTTACCCCGGCGTCTGACATGGCGGGCGTGGTGGACAGCATTGGTGAAGGGGTTACGCGCTTCCAGCCCGGCGCGCGCGTCATCTCAACCTTCTTCCCTGAGTGGATCGACGGTAAGCCGCAGGCCGACGCGCGCAATCTGCCCTATAAAACGTCCGGTGGATACTTCCAGGGCATGCTGTCCGAGTATGTGATTGTGAAGGACGACGCGCTGGTGGCCTCTCCGGAGACCCTGGATGACGCCGAGGCCAGCACCTTACCCTGCGCAGGGCTTACCGCCTGGTTTGCGCTGGTGGAGCGTGGCCAGCTCCGCGCCGGGCAATCGGTGCTAGTGCAGGGCACGGGCGGCGTGGCGATATTCGCCCTGCAAATCGCAAAAGCGCACGGGGCGGAGGTGTTTGTCACCTCGGGGAGCGATGAGAAACTGGCGCTGGCCAAAACGCTGGGGGCCAGCCACGGAATCAACCGGCTGAAAGGCGACTGGGCTGAAAATACGCTGGCGCTCACGCAGGATCGCGGTATCGACCATATTATCGAAACCGTCGGTGGAGAGAACCTGAAGCATTCCCTGCGTGCCGTTGCCGTTCACGGACGTATCTCCGTTATTGGCGTGCTGGCCGGGACGGAGATTACCCTCTCTGCTGGCGAACTGCTGCTGAAATCCCCGGTCATTCAGGGGATTGGCGTGGGGCATCGCCGGGCGCTGGAAGATTTTGTCCGCGCAGTTGACGTCACGGGGCTGAAGCCGGTGATCGAGCATCGCTACCGTTTTAACGAGCTTGTAAAGGCGTTTGAACATCTGGATCGCGGCGCGTTCGGTAAAATTGTGCTCACCCGCGAGTAAGCCTTTGTTCCCCGGAATAAACGTAAAAGGGGCATTCCTGTTGCGCAATATAGCTCTATTTTTGTGTGCTTAATCGCGTTAGCATGAGACAGCACTCATTTATTCCGGGGAACTCATGGCTATCAAACTCATTGCAATCGACATGGACGGCACGCTGCTGCTGCCAGACCACACCATCTCTCCAGCCGTTAAAAACGCGATCGCCGCGGCGCGCGCAAAGGGCGTGAATGTGGTCCTGACCACGGGGCGTCCGTATGCGGGCGTACACAGCTATCTGAAAGAGCTGCACATGAATCAGCCGGGCGACTACTGCATCACCTATAACGGCGCGCTGGTGCAGAAAGCCGCAGATGGCAGTACGGTTGCGCAAACCGCGCTGAGCTACGATGACTATCTGTTCCTGGAAAAACTGTCCCGTGAAGTGGGTTCCCACTTCCACGCGCTCGATCGCAATACGCTCTATACCGCCAACCGCGATATCAGCTACTACACGGTGCATGAATCCTACGTTGCGACCATTCCGCTGGTGTTCTGTGAAGCGGAGAAAATGGACCCGGCGACGCAGTTCCTGAAAGTGATGATGATCGACGAGCCAGAGATCCTGGATAAAGCGATTGCGCGCATTCCGGCGGAGGTAAAAGAGAAGTACACCGTGCTGAAAAGTGCGCCGTACTTCCTCGAAATCCTCGATAAACGCGTCAATAAAGGCACCGGCGTGAAATCGCTCGCTGATGCGCTGGGTATCAAGCCGGAAGAGATTATGGCGCTGGGCGACCAGGAAAACGACATCGCGATGATTGAGTTCGCGGGTATGGGCGTGGCGATGGATAACGCGATCCCGTCGGTGAAAGAAGTGGCTAACTTCGTGACCAAATCTAACCTCGAAGACGGCGTGGCTTATGCCATTGAGAAGTTTGTGCTGCAGTAACGCCTGTTTGCATTCATCGGCCCCGGTTATCAACCGGGGCTTTTTTTTGCGCTGAATTTATTGGATTGTTCTTTTTGTGATCTTGATTGTAGTACAACATTAATTGATTGTACTACATTAAGGCCGTGGCAAAGACGAACTACCTCACGTTTGTACTGCAAAAGTGAGGTGAAATTCAGCGGTCGCGGTAAAGTAGTGATGGACATACAGAGCACAAGGACTCTCCATGACTCTCAATAAAACCGATCGCATCGTCATCACGCTGGGCACACAGATTGTGGGTGGCAAATACGTTCCCGGTTCGCCGCTGCCGGCAGAGGCCGAACTGTGTGAGGAGTTTGAAACCTCCCGCAACATCATCCGGGAAGTATTCCGCTCGCTGATGGCGAAGCGGCTGATTGAAATGAAGCGCTATCGCGGCGCGTTTGTTGCCCCGCGTAACCAGTGGAACTACCTCGATACCGACGTGCTGCAGTGGGTGCTGGAAAACGACTACGACCCGCGGCTTATCGGCGCGATGAGCGAAGTCCGAAACCTGGTTGAACCGGCCATCGCCCGCTGGGCGGCGGAACGCGCAACTTCCGGCGATTTGGCCCAGATCGAGTCGGCTTTAAACGACATGATCGCCAATAACCAGAACCGGGAGGCGTTTAACGAGGCGGACATTCGTTACCACGAAGCGGTGCTGCAGTCGGTGCATAACCCGGTATTACAGCAGCTTAGCGTAGCGATCAGCTCGCTACAGCGAGCAGTATTTGAACGTACCTGGATGGGCGATGAGGCCAACATGCCGAAAACGCTCCAGGAACATAAAGCGCTGTTCGATGCGATACGGCATCAGGACGGCGATGCGGCAGAGCAGGCGGCACTTACCATGATTGCCAGCTCGACACGAAGGCTGAAGGAAATCACATGACATCTCGCTACATCGCAATTGACTGGGGATCGACCAATCTGCGCGCCTGGCTGTATCAGGGCGAGCAGTGCCTGGAAAGCAGGCAATCAGAAGCAGGCGTGACGCGCCTGAACGGTAAATCTCCCGAGGCGGTGTTAGCAGAGGTCACACAACGCTGGCGCGATAGCGCCACACCGGTAGTGATGGCGGGTATGGTAGGCAGCAACGTAGGCTGGAAAGTCGCGCCTTACCTGCCGGTTCCCGCCCATTTCTCCACGATTGGCGAGCAGTTAACGTCCGTTGGCGACAATATCTGGATTATTCCCGGCTTGTGCGTTTCTCGCGACGACAACCACAACGTGATGCGCGGCGAAGAGACGCAGCTGCTTGGCGCGCGCGCGCTTTCGCCTTCTTCTGTCTACGTCATGCCCGGAACGCACTGCAAGTGGGTCCAGGCTGACGCTGAGCAAATCCACGATTTTCGCACCGTGATGACCGGCGAGCTGCACCATCTGCTGCTCAACCATTCGCTGGTCGGGGCCGGTTTGCCTGAGCAGGAAGCCTCGGCAGAGGCGTTTGCTGCCGGGCTTGAACGTGGGATCGCTTCTCCTGATGTTTTGCCGCACCTTTTTGAGGTTCGCGCCTCGCACGTGCTGGGAAATCTCCCGCGCGAGCAGGTCAGCGAGTTTCTTTCCGGCCTGCTGATTGGTGCTGAGGTTGCCAGCATGCGTGATTTCATCGCGCACGAGCAGGCCATCACCATTGTCGCAGGCACATCGCTGACGTCGCGCTACGAGCAGGCGTTTCGCGCCGTTGGGCGTAACGTTTCAACGCTATCCGGCGACACGGCATTTCAGGCAGGAATAAGGAGCATCGCTCATGCAGTGGCAAACTGATCTTCCCCTTATCGCGATTTTGCGCGGCATCACGCCCGATGAGGCGTTAGCCCACGTCGGCGCGGTTATCGACGCCGGGTTCGACGCGGTGGAAATCCCGCTTAACTCGCCCGAGTGGGAAAAAAGCATTCCGGCCGTGGTGGAGGCCTTTGGTGATAAGGCGCTGATTGGCGCAGGCACCGTGTTACAGCCTGAGCAGGTGGATCGGCTGGCGAAGATGGGCTGCAGGCTTATCGTTACGCCCAATATTCAGCCTGAGGTGATCCGCCGCGCGGTGGGGCACGGCATGACCGTCTGCCCGGGCTGCGCTACCGCTACGGAAGCCTTTACTGCCCTCGATGCAGGCGCACAGTCGCTCAAAATTTTCCCGTCATCGGCTTTTGGTCCGGACTACATCAAAGCGCTGAAAGCGGTATTGCCCGCCAGCGTGCCGGTCTTTGCCGTGGGCGGCGTAACGCCAGAAAATCTGGGCCAGTGGATAAGCGCTGGCTGTGTGGGCGCGGGGCTGGGCAGCGATCTTTATCGCGCCGGGCAGTCCGTTGAACGGACAGCACAGCAGGCGGCAGCATTTGTGAAAGCGTATCGAGAGGCAGTGAAATGAAAATAACCAAACTCACCACGTACCGTTTACCCCCGCGCTGGATGTTCCTGAAAATCGAAACCGATGAAGGTGTTGTGGGCTGGGGCGAACCGGTGATTGAAGGGCGTGCGCGTACCGTAGAAGCGGCGGTGCACGAGCTGGGTGAATACCTGATTGGTCAGGATCCGGCGCGCATTAACGACCTTTGGCAGGTGATGTACCGCGCGGGCTTTTACCGTGGGGGGCCGATCCTGATGAGCGCCATCGCCGGTATCGACCAGGCGCTGTGGGATATCAAAGGCAAAGTGCTGAACGCGCCGGTCTGGCAATTGATGGGCGGCCTGGTGCGCGACAAAATCAAAGCCTACAGCTGGGTCGGCGGTGACCGTCCTGCGGAAGTGATTGATGGCATCACGCAGCTGCGCAACATCGGCTTTGACACCTTCAAGCTCAATGGCTGCGAAGAGATGGGCATTATCGACAACTCGCGCGCGGTAGACCGGGCGGTCAATACCGTGGCGCAAATCCGTGAAGCCTTCGGCAACGAGATCGAGTTTGGCCTGGATTTCCACGGCCGCGTCAGCGCGCCGATGGCCAAAGTGCTGATCAAAGAGCTGGAGCCGTATCGTCCGCTGTTTATTGAAGAGCCGGTGCTGGCCGAGCAGGCCGAGTACTACCCGAAACTGGCTGAACAGACCCACATTCCTATCGCGGCGGGTGAACGTATGTTCTCGCGCTTCGAGTTTAAACGCGTGCTCGAAGCGGGCGGCATTGCCATTCTGCAGCCGGACCTCTCTCATGCGGGCGGCATCACCGAATGCTACAAAATTGCCGGGATGGCCGAAGCTTACGATGTGGCGCTGGCGCCGCACTGCCCGCTTGGCCCGATCGCGCTGGCTGCCTGTCTGCACGTCGACTTTATCTCCCGCAATGCGGTGTTCCAGGAACAGAGCATGGGGATTCACTATAACAAGGGCGCGGAACTGCTCGATTTTGTGAAAAATAAAGAAGACTTCTGCATGGAAGGCGGTTTCTTTAAACCGTTAACGAAGCCGGGCCTTGGCGTGGAAATTGACGAAGCCAAAGTCATTGAGCTGAGTAAAAATGCGCCGGACTGGCGTAACCCGCTGTGGCGTCATGAGGATGGCAGCGTAGCGGAATGGTAGTCGCCATCCCGTAGACCCGGTAAGCTTCCGGGCAAAAATCATACATACAAAAATATAACCCTCTGTAAATTACAGGGCATGGTGAGCGGCTTCGCTATGCCCAAAATCTGGAGACAGATTGCGATGGATATTCCAGTTACCGCTACAAAAACCGGGCGTCGCCGCTACCTGACGCTGATTATGATCTTTATTACCGTGGTCATTTGCTATGTCGACCGCGCCAACCTTGCCGTGGCATCGGCGCATATTCAGGAAGAGTTTGGCATCACCAAAGCGGAAATGGGTTACGTCTTCTCGGCGTTTGCCTGGCTGTATACGCTCTGCCAGATCCCCGGCGGCTGGTTCCTTGACCGCGTCGGTTCACGTCTGACCTACTTTATCGCCATTTTCGGCTGGTCCGTGGCGACCCTGTTCCAGGGCTTCGCGACCGGGCTGATGTCGCTGATTGGCCTGCGCGCCATCACCGGGGTGTTCGAAGCGCCCGCGTTTCCCACCAACAACCGCATGGTGACCAGCTGGTTCCCGGAACACGAGCGCGCTTCCGCCGTTGGCTTTTACACCTCCGGGCAGTTTGTCGGCCTGGCGTTCCTGACGCCGCTGCTGATCTGGATCCAGGAGCTGCTGAGCTGGCACTGGGTATTCATCGTCACGGGTGGGATTGGCATTGTCTGGTCGCTGGTCTGGTTCAAGGTTTACCAGCCGCCGCGTCTGACCAAAAGCATCACCAAAGCCGAGCTGGACTACATCCGCGACGGCGGTGGCCTGGTGGACGGCGATGCGCCGGTGAAAAAAGAGGCGCGCCAGCCGCTGACCAAAGCGGACTGGAAGCTGGTCTTCCATCGTAAGCTGGTGGGCGTTTATCTGGGCCAGTTCGCGGTGACCTCCACGCTGTGGTTCTTCCTCACCTGGTTCCCGAACTACCTGACCCAGGAGAAGGGGATCGCGGCGCTGAAGGCGGGCTTTATGACCACCGTGCCGTTTCTCGCGGCATTCTTCGGTGTGCTGCTCTCCGGCTGGCTGGCCGATAAGCTGGTGAAAAAAGGCTACTCGCTGGGTGTGGCGCGTAAAACGCCGATCATCTGCGGCTTGCTGATCTCAACCTGCATCATGGGTGCCAACTACACCAACGATCCGGTGTGGATTATGACCCTGATGGCGGTGGCGTTCTTCGGTAACGGTTTCGCCTCTATCACCTGGTCGCTGGTGTCGTCCCTTGCGCCGATGCGGCTGATTGGCCTGACCGGCGGCGTGTTCAACTTTATCGGCGGGCTGGGCGGGATCACCGTACCGCTGGTCATCGGCTACCTGGCGCAGGACTACGGCTTCGGCCCGGCGCTGGTCTATATTTCTGCCGTGGCGCTGATCGGGGCACTCTCCTACATCCTGCTGGTAGGTGATGTGAAACGAGTAGGCTAATCCCTGCGGATGTTTTACCCTGATGCACTCACCGTGCATCAGGGTATCCTCATGAAACAAATCACCTTCGCTTCCCGCAACCATCAGCTGACCAACATCAATACCTGGACGCCGGACAGCCAGTGGCTGGTCTACGACGTGCGCCCGTCCGGTGCGTCGTTCACCGGTGAAACCATCGAGCGGGTCAATGTCGCTACGGGTGAGGTAGAGGTGGTATATCGTGCCACTGACGGCGCGCATGTCGGCGTGGTGACCGTTCATCCTGCAGAAGAGAAATATGTCTTTATCCACGGCCCGAAAAACCCGGATGCAGACTGGCACTACGATTTTCATCATCGTCAGGGAGTGGTTGCGCAAAACGGCCAGGTGAGCAACCTGGACGCGATGGATATCACCGCGCCTTACACCGCAGGCGCGCTGCGCGGCGGCAGCCACGTCCATGTCTTCAGCCCGAACGGGCAGCTCGTCAGCTTTACCTATAACGACCACGTGCTGCACGAGCGCGATCCTAAACTTGATTTACGCAACGTCGGCGTGGCTGCACCTTACGGCCCGGTGAACCCGCAGGGGAACCATCCCCGTGACTATTCGGGAACCTTCTGGAGCGTGCTGGTTAGCCGCACGACGCCTGACCCACAGCCGGACAGCGATGAAATCAACCGCGCTTATGAAGAGGGCTGGGTGGGCAACAGCAGGCTGGCGTTTATCGGCGATACCCTCTCCACGCAGGGCGAAAAAGTACCCGAACTGTTTATCGTAAATTTGCCGGAAGAGGAGCAGGGCTGGAAGCGTGCGGGCGATGCGCCGCTACAGGGCACGACGGAGACCCTTCCTGCGCCGCCTGCGGGTGTGAAGCAGCGTCGTTTGACCTTTACGCATCAAAGGGCGTACCCGGGCCTGGTGAACGTGCCGCGTCACTGGGTTCGCTGCAACCCGCAGGGAACGCAGATTGCGTTTCTGATGCGGGATGATAACGGCATTGTGCAGCTGTGGCTGATCTCTCCTGAGGGCGGCGAGCCGCGCCAGTTGACGCGTACCGGGAGCGATATTCAGTCAGCATTTAACTGGCATCCTTCCGGCGATCGTCTGGGGTTTGTGCTCGAAAATCGGATCGCCTGCTGCGACGCACGGACCGGAGAGGTGACGTTTTTGACGTCCGATCACGGCAACCCACCGTCTGCTGATGCGGTCGTGTTTTCCCCGGACGGGCGCGTTATTGCGTGGATGGAAGAGACAGCCGGTTTCCGTCAGCTTTGGGTAACGGAAACCGCGCAGTACTAGCGTGGAGGCATCTCTGCGGGCGGGATGACGGCGTTTGTCGCCAGATTCTCCTGCTCGCTTTTCTCTACCCGCGAGCGTACGGAGTTGTCCTTACGAAACATATCCCACGGCAGCAGAAGCGTATCCGCCACGGCCGTAAACGGCATATCCAGGATAACCAGGGATTTGGTGCCCCAGTTTGTATCGTCATCGGAGATCATCGCCGCGCTGGCGCGCGTCCCCGGATATGTTCCTTCTTTACCGCCGGTGTGAGACATCACGCTCGAACACCCGCAAAGTAAAACTACCCCGCTGAACGTCGTCAGCTTTATCAGAACATTTTTCATCATCACTCAGTCATCGTTAATGGCACTGCATAGACCTGCAACTCAGGGTTATAGCGAGCCTTATCCAAAATGGATAGCCCCATAACCCCGCACTGTGGCAGCCATCGCAATTTAACCCTTTGTGCTGTTGTCCCAGTCTAAGCGAGATGCCGGAAAGTGCAAAAAAAAGTGCAGCTGTCGTTCTTGAAAAGCCCGATTGCAGACCCATTTTAAGAATGTGGCCCGATTACGAACTCGCCTGATGGGTGTTCGGGGGCGCAAAGGCCTGTCCATGGTGGAAGGCTACAATTTCTCGCTGATTTCAGGAGTTTTATTTATGCGTAACTTCGATCTTTCTCCGCTATACCGTTCTGCAATTGGTTTTGACCGCCTGTTTAACCATTTAGAAAATAACCAAAGCCAGAGCAACGGCTACCCTCCATACAATGTTGAGCTGGTTGACGAAAACCACTACCGCATCGCCATTGCCGTCGCCGGTTTTGCAGAAAACGAACTGGAGATCACCGCGCAGGACAACTTGCTGGTGGTGAAAGGTTCCCATACGGCCGAGCAGAAAGAACGTACCTACCTTTATCAGGGCATCGCCGAGCGCAACTTTGAACGCAAGTTCCAGTTAGCCGAGAACATTCACGTTAAAGGCGCGAACCTGGTCAACGGCCTGCTGTTTATCGAACTGGAACGTGTGATTCCGGAAGAGAAAAAACCGCGCCGTATCGAAATTAACTAATTACGCGGGTCGCGTGAGCGGCCCACCCGGACTTGCTTGCCGTAACGGGAGCATATGCGAATCCATCAGGATTTGCAGGAACAACTGTGCACAAAATTACACTGTGCCGAACTCGCTTCTCAGAAGGAGATTTAGTATGCGTAACTATGATTTATCCCCCCTGCTGCGTCAGTGGATTGGTTTTGACAAACTGGCCAACGCCCTGCAAAGCACCACCGAGCAACAGACGTTTCCGCCGTACAACATCGAAAAAAGCGACGATAACCACTATCGCATCACCCTTGCGCTGGCCGGTTTCCGCCAGGACGATCTGGACATCCAGCTTGAAGGCACGCGCCTGACCGTGAAAGGCACGCCGGAAAAACAAGAGACCGAGACCAAATGGCTGCATCAGGGGCTGGTTAATCAGCCGTTTAGCCTGAGCTTTACCCTGGCAGACCATATGGAAGTGTCCGGTGCAACGTTTACCAACGGGCTGCTGCATATCGACCTGATCCGCAACGTGCCGGAAGCCATCGCGCCGCAGCGTATCGCCATTAGCGAGCGGCCGGCGTTGAATAGTTAGCACTGTGCGGGCTGATGCCCTCACCCCAGCCCTCTCCCTGTGGGAGAGGGTGAAAAGATAAAGCCCTGCCCCGGCAGGGCTTTTTTGTGCGCCATAGCCCATACAATCGCATCCGGCTCTGAGAGAATCCTTAGCATAACTAAGGTTATGATAAGGAAGTGGGTCATGAGTGATATCGCGTTAACCGTCAGCGTGTTGGCCCTGGTCGCTGTTGTTGGCCTGTGGATAGGTAATATCAAAATCCGCGGCGTCGGGTTTGGGATAGGCGGGGTACTGTTTGGCGGCATTTTTGTCGGGCACTTCGCCGACAAGCTCGGGCTGGTCCTCAGCGCCGAAATGCTCCACTTTACTCAGGAGTTCGGCCTGATCCTCTTCGTTTATACCATCGGTATTCAGGTGGGACCGGGCTTTTTCGCCTCACTTCGGGTCTCGGGATTGCGGCTCAACCTGTTTGCCCTCGGCATTGTGGTAATGGGCGGGCTGGTCACCGCAATTCTGCACAAAATCTTCGATATCCCGCTTCCCGTGGTGCTGGGCATTTTCTCCGGGGCGGTTACCAACACGCCTGCGCTCGGCGCCGGGCAGCAAATCCTGCGCGATTTGGGCATCGAACCCGGCATCGTCGACCAGATGGGGATGAGCTACGCCATGGCCTACCCGTTTGGGATTTGCGGCATTCTGCTTTCCATGTGGCTGGTACGCGTCCTGTTTCGCATTAACGTCGACAAAGAGGCGAAGGATCACGAAACCACGCTCACCAACGGCCATATGCCGATCAAAACTATCAACATCCGGGTCGATAACCCCAACCTGAACAATATGGCGATTCAGGACGTGCCGATCCTCAACAGCGCCAATATCATCTGCTCCCGCCTCAAGCGTGACGATATGCTGATGGTGCCCGCGCCCGGCACCGTCATTCAGCAGGGCGATCTGCTGCACCTGGTCGGCCAGCCCGGCGATTTAAACAACGCGCGGCTGGTGATTGGCCAGGAAGTGGATACTTCGCTCTCAACCCGCGGCACCGATATGCGCGTGGAACGCGTTGTGGTAACTAACGAACACGTTCTTGGCAAGAAAATCCGCGATCTGCAGGTAAAAGAGCGCTATGACGTGGTGATCTCCCGTCTCAACCGTGCGGGTGTTGAGCTGGTCGCCAGCCCGGAGGCCAGCCTGCAGTTTGGGGATATCCTCAACCTGGTCGGGCGCCCGTCGTCCATCGACGCCGTGGCGGATATGGTGGGTAACGCCCAGCAAAAACTGCAGCAGGTGCAGATGCTGCCAGTGTTTATCGGTATCGGGCTTGGCGTGCTGCTCGGTTCTATTCCTGTGTACGTGCCGGGCTTCCCGGTGGCGCTCAAGCTGGGCCTGGCGGGCGGGCCGCTGATTATGGCGCTGATCCTCGGGCGTATCGGCTGTATCGGGAAGCTCTACTGGTTTATGCCACCGAGCGCCAACCTGGCGCTGCGCGAGCTGGGCATCGTGCTGTTCCTGGCGGTGGTCGGCCTGAAATCCGGCGGGGATTTTGTCGATACTCTGGTCAAGGGCGAAGGGATGAGCTGGGTAGGCTACGGCATCTTTATCACGGCGATCCCACTGCTGACGGTGGGAATACTGGCGCGGATGTTCGCCAAAATGAACTACCTGACCCTGTGCGGGATGCTGGCGGGCTCCATGACCGATCCGCCCGCGCTGGCCTTTGCCAACAACCTGCACGCCACCAGCGGTGCGGCCGCGCTCTCCTATGCCACCGTCTATCCGCTGGTGATGTTCCTGCGCATCATCACTCCGCAGCTACTGGCGGTGCTGTTCTGGGGGATGAGCTAACAGGTCGTCCGGGTGGATGCGCCGCAGATGGTAGTCCACCTGGTAATCGCTGGTATTTCGGAACATCACGGAATAATTGAGGAACTCGCCGCTGTCGCTGTAGGAAAGAGACGTAATGCGCAGCAGCGGCGTCTGTTCCGGCAGGTTCATATAACCGGCCAGCGTTTTATCTGCCAGCACCGGCGTCAGGCTCTCGTAGTTGCCGCTGATGGTGATCCCGCACTCCTTCTCGATGTAATCAAACTTAGACCCCTCAAGATGCGCCAGCGACAGGTTGCGGAACAACTTCACCGGCATAAAGCTGTCCTCGAGCATCAGCGGTTTCCCGTCCACGTAGCGCACCCGTCGTGAAAAGTAGATCCGCTCATCCACCTGGATCCGCAGCTGGCTGGCGATGGCGGGTGGGGCGGGCATCACTTCGAACTGTAAGACCTTACTCTGCACCTCTTTTCCCTGCTGACGCAGCACCTCCACCAGCCCGGTCAGGTTGGTGGTTTCGTGGTGAACGTCTTTGCGTGAGACAAAAGTTCCGCTGCCGTGCCGCCGCTCAACCAGCCCCCAGCTCACCAGCAGGTCCAGCGCCTTGCGGATGGTCATTCGCGCCACGCCGAACTCCTGTGCCAGCGCTTTTTCGCCGGGCAGCGGGCTGCCGATGTTGTAGTCCGACGAATTCAGCCGCAGCCGCAATCTGTCGGCGATAGATTTGTAGATCACCAGTAGACCTCTTTGCCCTTATCAGGGCGTGGGTTGTGTCCTGACATGTCCATTTTTACCTCAAAAAGTAGACCTGATTGGTCAAAATAAAACCATGAATGCGATCACGAATCGCAGCGGCACGCCATGTTCGCGCATCAGTAAGTTCTTATGCTCACCTCAGGCCAGCAAAAAACCATAAAGGCCTCTACCCCTACAGGTTGTTTCATGAGGATTTAAAAATGCTCAGTCAAATACAACGTTTTGGCGGTGCCATGTTTACCCCGGTGTTGCTGTTTCCGTTCGCCGGGATTGTGGTGGGAATCGCCATCATGCTTCGCAACCCGCTGTTTGTCGGCGAAGCCTTAACCGCTCCCGATCATCTTTTCGCGCAGATTGTTCACATCATTGAAGAGGGCGGCTGGGCAGTGTTTCGCAATATGCCGCTGATTTTTGCCGTCGGCCTGCCGATTGGCCTGGCGAAGCAGGCGCAGGGCCGTGCCTGTCTGGCGGTGCTGATTAGCTTCCTGACCTGGAACTACTTCATTAACGCGATGGGGATGACCTGGGGCCACTTCTTCGGCGTCGACTTCTCCGCAGAACCGACGGCGGGTAGCGGGCTGGCGATGATTGCCGGCATCAAAACGCTCGATACCAGCATCATCGGTGCCATTGTGATCTCAGGCATCGTCACCGCCATCCACAACCGCTACTTCGACAAGCCGCTGCCGGTCTTTCTGGGGATTTTCCAGGGCAGCTCCTTTGTCGTTATCCTCGCGTTTTTCGTCATGATCCCCTGCGCCTGGCTGACGCTGCTGGGCTGGCCGAAAGTGCAGATGGGCATTGAGTCCCTGCAGGCGTTCCTGCGCTCTGCCGGAGCGCTGGGCGTGTGGGTGTATACCTTCCTGGAACGCATTCTGATCCCAACCGGATTGCACCACTTCGTCTACGGTCCGTTCATCTTCGGCCCGGCGGCGGTGGAAGGCGGTATTCAGGTCTACTGGGCGCAGCACCTGCAGGAATTCAGCCAGAGCACCCTGCCGCTGAAAACCCTCTTCCCGGAAGGCGGATTCGCGCTGCACGGCAACTCTAAAGTGTTTGGCTCGGTCGGGATTGCGTTCGCTATCTGGTACACCGCGTCGCCGGAAAACCGCGTCAAGGTGGCGGGGCTGCTGGTGCCGGCCACGCTCACCGCCGTGCTGGTGGGCATCACTGAACCGCTTGAGTTCACCTTCCTGTTTATCTCGCCGCTGTTGTTTGCCGTGCACGCCGTGCTGGCGGCCACCATGGCAACGGTGATGTACGCCTTCGGCGTAGTAGGGAACATGGGCGGCGGCCTGCTGGACCAGTTCCTGCCGCAAAACTGGATCCCAATGTTCCATAACCACGCCTCGACGGTATTCACCCAGATCGGCATCGGCGTCTGCTTCACCGGGATTTACTTCGTGGTCTTCAAAACGCTGATCGAACGTCTGAACCTGAAAACGCCGGGCCGGGAAGAGAGCGAAATCAAACTCTACAGCAAGGCCGACTATAAGGCGGCGCGCGGGCAAACCACCGCCCCGGCAGCGGCCAGCCAGCAGGTAGGGCAGGCCGCCGGATTCCTGCAGGCGCTCGGCGGCGCGGCCAACATCGAAAGCATCAACAACTGCGCCACCCGCTTGCGCATTGCGCTGGTGGATATGGCGAAAACCCAAAGCGATGACGTCTTCAAAGCCCTCGGCGCCCACGGCGTGGTGCGACGCGGCAACGGCATTCAGGTGATTGTCGGCCTGCACGTTCCTCAGGTGCGCGACCAGCTGGAATCGCTGATGAAAACCCCTTTATCAAATGAACAAACCACCCTGACAGAGGCTATATCATGAAAAAATTCTCAGTTGTTATTGCAGGCGGCGGCAGCACCTTTACGCCTGGTATCGTCCTGATGCTGTTAGCCAACCGTGACCGTTTTCCGCTGCGCGCCCTGAAGTTTTATGACAACGACGGCGCGCGTCAGGAAACCATCGCCGAAGCGTGCAAAATCATCCTCAGAGAGCAGGCACCGGAGATTGAATTCAGCTACACCACCGACCCTAAAGCGGCGTTCACCGATGTGGATTTTGTGATGGCGCATATCCGCGTGGGCAAATACCCGATGCGTGAAAAAGATGAAAAAATCCCGCTGCGCCACGGCGTGCTGGGCCAGGAAACCTGCGGGCCGGGCGGGATTTCCTACGGCATGCGCTCTATCGGCGGCGTGCTGGAGCTGGTGGATTACATGGAGCAGTACTCCCCGAACGCGTGGATGCTGAACTACTCCAACCCGGCAGCAATTGTTGCGGAAGCCACGCGTCGCCTGCGTCCGAACGCCAAAATCCTCAACATCTGCGATATGCCGATCGGCATTGAAGGGCGCATGGCGCAGATTGTCGGCCTGAAGGACCGCAAAGAGATGCGCGTGCGCTACTACGGCCTGAACCACTTCGGCTGGTGGACGTCTATTGAAGATTTGAACGGCAACGATCTGATGCCGAAACTGCGCGAATACGTGGCGAAAAAAGGCTATGTGCCGCCTTCGGAAGATGCGCATACCGAAGCGAGCTGGAACGATACCTTTGCAAAAGCCAGAGACGTGCAGGCGCTGGATCCGGACACCATGCCGAACACCTACCTGAAGTATTATCTGTTCCCGGACTACGTGGTCGCGCACTCGAATCCGGAGCGTACCCGCGCCAATGAAGTGATGGATCACCGCGAGAAGCACGTGTTCAGTTCCTGCCGGGCGATTATCGAAGCCGGTAACTCTGCCGCCGGTGAGCTGGAAATCGACGAACATGCGTCGTACATCGTCGATCTGGCTACGGCCATAGCCTTCAACACCCAGGAGCGGATGCTGCTGATTGTGCCAAACAACGGGGCCATCCATAACTTTGATGCCGACGCGATGGTGGAGATCCCGTGCCTGGTGGGCCATAACGGCCCTGAGCCGCTTACGGTGGGCGATATTCCACACTTCCAGAAAGGGCTGATGAGCCAGCAGGTGGCGGTGGAAAAACTGGTGGTGGATGCCTGGGAGCAGCGCTCGTACCAGAAACTCTGGCAGGCGATCACCCTGTCGAAAACCGTGCCGAGCGCGTCCGTCGCGAAAGCGATTCTGGATGACCTGATCGAGGCCAATAAGGACTACTGGCCAGAGCTGCACTAATCGTCCTGACCGGCATCGCCCGATGCCGGTCTCCTTGTCCTTGTCGATTTACGCTATGCTGAAGCCTGCCCGAAGCACGACAAGGAACCCTCATGAAAATTTCCCGCCTCGGCGAAGCGCCGGACTACCGCTTCTCTCTGGCCAATGAACGCACTTTTTTAGCGTGGATCCGCACCGCGCTGGGCTTTCTTGCCGCAGGGGTGGGTCTCGATCAGCTCGCGCCCGATTTCGCCACGCCGCTGATTCGTGAAGTGCTGGCGCTGCTGCTGTGCCTGTTCGCGGGCGTGCTGGCGATTTACGGCTACCTGCGCTGGCTGCGCAATGAGAAGGCGATGCGTCTGAAGCAGGATTTGCCCTATACGCGCGGGCTGCTGATCGTCAGCACGATTCTGCTGACGGTGGCGGGCGTGGTGATGGTGCTGGTGTTCTATGGCGGATAGCCGCAAAGCGCGGCGCGAAGCGGACCCCGGCCTGCAGCCGGAGCGAACGTCCCTCGCCTGGCTGCGCACGCTGCTGGGGTATGGCGCGCTGATCGCCCTGGCGATCAAGCACAACTGGCACCGCACGGGGGTGCCATTCTGGGTTTCGCTGGTTGTGCTGGCGCTGGTGGCCATTATTTTATGGCGCTATACCCGCAGCCGTAACCTGATGGACGTGGCGCAGGACGATTTTATGCAGCCGAAAGCGGTGCGCGATAAGTTCCTGATCGCGCTCGCTGTTCTCTCGTTGTCATTGTTGTTTGCGGTCACCCACATTCAACAAATTTTGCAGTTGTAGGCCGGGTAAGGCGCAGCCGCCACCCGGCATAATTACTTCCCTTTCGCCAGATACTTCGCCATCTCGTCTTCCGGCACCATACCGCCGCCGGTCGCCCACACCAGGTGGGTAACGTTGGTATGCGAATGAACGCGCACCGGCCCGGCCATGCCCGCCAGCGCCGACGGCTCCAGGCGGATCCCTTCCTCCTGCGCCAGCCAGCCGAGCATGTCGTACATGCTCTGGTCGGAAAGGGTGTAGACCCCGTCAAGCAGGCGCTCCATCGCGCGGCCCACGAAGCCGGAGGCGCGTCCTACCGCCAGCCCGTCCGCTGCCGTGACGTTATCAATGCCCAGATCCTGCACCGCGATCTCATCGTGCAGGCCGGTGTAGACGCCGAGCAGCATGCACGGGGAGTGCGTTGGCTCCGCGAAGAAGCAGTGGACGTTATCGCCAAAGGCCAGCTTCAGGCCAAACGCCACGCCGCCAGGGCCGCCGCCGACGCCGCACGGCAGGTAGACGTACAGCGGATGATCCGCATCCACCACGCGGCCCTGTTCGGCAAACTGCGCCTTCAGGCGCTCGCCTGCAACGGCATAGCCCAGGAATAAGGTGCGGGAATTTTCATCGTCAATGAAAAAGCAGTTCGGATCGCTTTCCGCCGCTTTTCGTCCCTGCTCAACGGCCACGCCGTAATCCTGCTCATATTCCACGACGATGACGCCGTGGCTGCGCAGTTTGGCTTTCTTCCACTCGCGGGCGTCGGCGGACATATGTACCGTCACCTTAAAGCCGATGCGTGCGCTCATAATGCCGATGGACATCCCGAGGTTGCCGGTTGAGCCTACCGCAATGCTGTACTGGCTGAAGAAGTCCTTAAAGCGCGGCTCCAGCAGAATGCTGTAGTCGTCTTCAACGCTCAGCAACCCGGCTTCAAGCGCCAGTTTTTCCGCATGGGTCAGCACCTCATAGATGCCGCCGCGCGCTTTAATCGAGCCGGAAATCGGCAGATGGCTGTCTTTTTTCAGCAGCAGCGTGCCGGGAATAGACTTCGCAGATTCTTTCTCCAGCCGCGCCTGCATCGCCGGAATGGCGACCAGTTCGGATTCGATAATCCCGCCCGTTGCCGCCGTTTCCGGGAAGGCTTGTGCCAGATACGGTGCGAAGCGTTTCAGGCGCGCGTGGGCGTCGTCCACGTCGGCTTTGGTCAGCCCGACGTACGGCAACCCTTCTGCAAGCGTCGTGGTGCGCGGGTTAAGCCAGGTGGTTTCTTTCAGGGCGATCAGATCCTCAACCAGAGGAAACTGTGCGGTTAAAGTAGTGATAGTTGCGTTTTCCATAATACGTCTCTTCGCGCTCAGATAATGAAGGAAAGCAGGAATGTGCCGCCAAGTGCAAGCACCGAGGCGATAAACGTCGCCGTCGTATAGTATTTGAAGGTCTCATTCAGGGTCGCGCCGCAGTATTGCTTCACCAGCCAGAAGAGGGAGTCGGTCACGATCGTGCAGCCAATGGCGCCGGAACCGATGGCAATGGTGATGATCTCCGGGCTCACGTTCGGGTAGAGCGGCAGCATCGGTGCGACTATCGCCGTGGCGCCCATCATCGCCACCGTCGCGGAGCCTACGGCGGCATGCAGCACCAGCGCCACCAGCCAGGCGAGCAGGATAGGGTGCATGTGCAGGTTCGAGAGAATATGCGCCAGCGAGTCCGCCAGTCCGCTGGTTTTCAGGATGGCGTTAAACGCGCCGCCCGCACCGATAATCAGCAAAATGTTGGCGATAGAGCCGAAGCCTTGCTCGGTGTGCGTCAGCATCGTGCCCATGCCCATATGCTGGCGGATCCCCAGCAGGTAGTAGGCGACAAACACGGCGATAAACATGGCGGTGATCGGGTTGCCGATAAACTCCAGCAGCGTATACAGCGTGCCTTCTTTTGCCATATTCAGCTCGGCGATGGTTTTCACCAGCATCAGGGCAATCGGCAGCAGCACCGTGAACAGCGTGGCGCCCAGCGACGGCAGGGTGTGCTCTTCACGCACCTTCAGGTCTGAAAATTCCGCCGGAACCGGTTTAAACGGCAGACGATTGCCGAGCAGTTTCAGGAACAGCGGGCCGCCGACCAGCGAGGCCATCAGGCCTACCATCAAACCATAAACAATGACCGTTCCCACGTCCGCGCCTAATTTATTGGTCACAAACAGCGCGGCCGGATGCGGCGGCACCACGCAGTGCACCGCCATCAGCGCGGTACAGAGCGGAATGGCCAGCTTGAGCAGCGACGTGTTGGTCTTTTTGGCGATGGAAAACGCCAGCGGGATCAGCAGTACCACGCCCACTTCCACGAATAGCGTAATGCCGCAGATAAGGCCTACCAGCACCATAATCACGTCCGCCGACAGCCAGCGGCTGCGCTGCAGTGCAATCCCGATGCGCTCGGCCGCGCCGGAGACTTCCATCATCTTGCCGAGAATGGTGCCCAGGCCAATCACTGCCGCCAGGAAGCCCAGCGTACCGCCAATTCCGCTCTCGATGGCGTTCACCATATCCAGCGGGCTCATCCCCATCATCGCGCCGACGAAAAAGCTCGCCAGCAGCAGCGCGAGGAACGGGTGAAACTTCAGTTTTACGATGGTTAAAACAATCAACACAATGCTGACCAGCAGCGTTGCCACAACCCAGACCTGAGATCCCATATCTCACCTCACCCTTATGTCATCTGTGGGTATTGGACGAAAAAACGGCGTGGGCTGACAAACGATATAAATTGGCGTTCAGGTGAGCCAGATTGGATCAACTGAGTGACTGCGCTCTAAAAAGTGCACTTAATTCGTATTAGGTTCACATAAATTCACCCTTGAGCGGTATGCTGAGCGCAGAAAACCCGCGCGAGAATTGTGATGACCGATGCAAATGAAGCCAGAAACCGGCTGTTAAACGGCTGGCAGCTGTCGAAAATGTACACCTTTGAAGTGGCCGCCCGGCATGAGTCCTTCGCCCTGGCGGCGGAGGAGCTGTCGCTCAGCCCCAGCGCGGTGAGCCACCGCATCAACCTGCTGGAAGAGGAGCTGGGCATTCAGCTGTTCGTCCGCTCGCACCGTAAAGTTGAGCTGACGAAGGAGGGAAAGCGCGTTTACTGGACGCTGAAATCGTCCCTCGATACCCTGAATCAGGAGATCCTGGATATCAAAAACCAGGCGCTCTCCGGCACGCTGACGGTCTACTCTCGCCCGTCGATCGCCCAGTGCTGGCTTGTGCCCATGCTGGGGGACTTTACCCGCCGTTATCCGTCGATTTCACTCACCATCCTTACCGGCAATGATTACGTCAATATGCAGCGAACGGGCGTCGATCTGGCGCTCTATTTCGACGATACGCCACCAAACCACCTCTCTCATCACTTCCTGATGGACGAGGAGATTTTGCCCGTCTGCTCGCCGCAGTATGCCCGCGAGCATGAGCTGCTGAAAAACCCCGATAACCTCAGCCGCTGCACGCTGCTGCACGACCGTCAGGCCTGGAGCAACGATTCCGGTACGGATGAGTGGCTGAGCTGGGCGCAACACTTTTCGGTGAATATGCCGCCATCGTCGGGCATTGGTTTTGATCGTTCCGATTTAGCGATTATTGCGGCCATCAACCACGTCGGCGTCGCTATGGGCAGAAAGCGGCTGGTGCAGAAACGGCTTGAGCGGGGCGAGCTTATCGCCCCGTTTGGTGAAAAAACTCTGAAATGCCATCAGCACTACTATATCTCGACGCTTTCAGGCCGACAGTGGCCGAAAATAGACGCCTTTATCGGCTGGCTGAGAGAACTGGCAGGTTGAAGAATTATTACGCTTTCGCTCTACACCAAATGTGAAAAAGCGTGCTAAATACAGGTAATGCTTTCGATTTATCCAGGGTAAACCGTGTTAAAGCCTTTTATTGCCTGTGCATTACTGATCTCTTCCGGCTGGGCGATTGCCGCTGAGCCGCCGCTGACGGCTGCCCGTTATGCGCAGCAGCTGGGCGTCGGGATGGATGTGGACTGGGCGCGCACCGAGCGCGGCATACGCGAATTCGACCCGCTGGTGGTACGCGATTTTCGTGCAAAAGGCATTACCCACGTGCGCATTCGCGTCGCCGATGAGCCGACGGAAGCGCGGCTAATTCACCTGCGCAAGCTGGTAGAAGCCTGCGAACAGTATGGCGTGATCCCGATTATCGCCTATCAGGCTGATGAGTATAAAAACGACCCGAAAGCCGATAACGAGAAAGAGACGGTCAACTGGTGGATTGCCGTGGCGCACTATTTCGGTCAGAGCTATCCACTGCTGGGTTTTGATCTCATTTATGAGCCGGCCGACAAGCTTAACCACAACCTCGCGTCGCTAAACCGCGTGTATGAAAAAACCATTAAAGCGATCCACGACATGGACCCGCAGCGCATGATCTTTATTGCGCCGCGCCTGCGCGCCGCGCCGGAGGATTTATCCAGCCTGAAGCTCCCCGCGCACAGCCAAAACTACCTGCTGGCGGAGTGGCATATTTTCCCGTGGGGGCCGCTGAAAAATAGCGGTAAATACCCGTGGACGTCCGGCACGGCGTCGGAGAAAGCGGCAATCCATAATCGCATCAATACCGCCCTGCGCTGGCAGCAAAAAACCGGGCACGTTAGCTGGGTCGGGGGCTGGGGCGTGGGAGAGTCAAACCACCTCACGCCAACCGCTTCGCAAATGGCGTTCTCCACCTTTATGGCCTGCGAGCTGCAAAAGGCGAAAATTCCGTATGCGCTGAACGCGGATTTCCAGTTTTACGACGGGGAAGAGGGGGCCTGGCGGCCCGCGCCGGAGCCGTTGTTGCAGGCGATGATTGCGCCCGTCTGTGAAAAGCCCGGCGAGAAGCCGGGCCATCATGCGGTTAAACCGGCTGCTCGTGATGCGGAACACGCGACGCCAGCGGCAGCCAGCACAGTAAAATCAGCAGCCCCATCAGCGTCATCAGCAGGCCCAAACTAGCCTGCCCGGTCTGCGGCATCATCGCCGAGAGCCAGGCCAGCGCGCCGGAGCCGATATTCTGCAAACCGCCCACCAGCGCGCCAGCCGTGCCTGCGAGGAACGGGAACGGCTCCATCGCGCCGCTGGTCGCCAGCGGGAACAGCATCCCCGCGCCGAAGAAGAACAGCGCTGCCGGGATGAGCAGCGTCCAGACCGTCATCACGCCAAACAGCCCCGGTATCCACATCATCAGACCCGCCAGCAGGCAGCTGATCACCGACTGCCACATCAGGGTGGAGAAGCGTTTGTTCGGGCGTCCGGCAAACCACGCGCCGAAGAACGCCGCCGGGATCGGCAGAATAAACAGAATACTCACGACCATGCTGCTCAGGCCCAGCCCCGCGCCCAGCAGCACGCCGGAGCAGGCTTCGAACACCGCAATGCCCGCCAGGCCGCCGATCAGCATCAGCAGGTAGCAGGTAAAGGACCCGTTGCCGAACAGCGTTTTATAGCTGGTGATAAGCTTCGTGCGCGGCGCGTCCTGCGGGCGCGTTTCCGGCATCCAGCGCGCCATGCTGAAGGTGACAATCACGCACAGCACCAGCAGAAAGGCGTAGCAGGCGCGCCAGGACCACATCGTGTCCAGCAGACCGCCAATCAGCGGGGCGAGAAGCGGGCTGACCAGAATCCCCATATTCAACAGGCTGTTGGCATGACGGAGCTGGGTGCCCTGATACATATCGCGCGGTAAGGTTCGCGCCATCACCCCACCGACGCCGGTCCCGACGCCCTGCAGGGCGCTGGCGGCAATCAGTACGGTCAGGCTGTGCGTGGTAATGGCAATCACCGTCGCCACCATGAAAATGCTCATGCCCACCAGGATCACCGGGCGACGCCCGACGCGGTCAGACAGCGGGCCGTAGAAGAGCTGCGAAACGCCATAGGTTAGCAGGTAGGCCGCCATCACGCTCTGCACCGCGCCCTCGCGGACGTTCAATTCCTTTGCCATGTCGGCAATCGCCGGAATGTAGATGGTTTGCGCCATCTGACCGACGGCCACCAGTAACACCAGCATCAACAATAAGTTAACGTTCCTTTGTTTTTTCATGCCGCTGAATACTTTTGCCAAAAGAGAAAAATGAAGAATAAGTGACTGCGCATTCCCATAAATGCGCGAGGAATCTACCACAGAGAGATGACAATTTAAGCATTGCCGTGGTGAATGAAAAAACCGGGAAAGGCAGGATTTGTAAACAAGATCGGCAACTAATGTTGCCAGTGATTTATGCCATGCGCAGCAGAATGGCGCCGCCGGCTATACCCAACGCCGCAGCGATGCGCAGGCCCGCAACCTTCTCTTTTAAAAGGACAAACGCGATCAGCGCCCCAAAGAGTATGGAGGTTTCACGCAGCGCCGCGACCACCGCCAGCGGTGCCTGCGTCATGGCCCAAAGCGCCAGACCGTAAGAGCCCATGGTGCCAACGCCGCCGAGTAGCCCCTTTTGCCAGTGCAGGCGCAGGTAGCCGGACGCCTCGCGCCGACGTGCCACCATCGCCCAACTCAACAGGCAGAAGCCGTTCATAAAGAAGGTCCACAGCGTATAGCCCAGCGCGGTGTCCGACAGACGCACGCCGGTGCCGTCCACCAGCGTATACCCGGCAATAAAACAGGCGTTCAGCAGCGCCAGCCCGATCCCTTTGCGTGACTGTATGCGGCCATGCATCGCCATCGCCAGAATCGAAAGGCAAATTACTCCGATACCGGACCAGGCGAGCCAGGAAAGACGATCGCCGAGCGCCAGCACGCCGATCAGCGCCACCAGCAGCGGGGCGGTGCCGCGCATCAGCGGATAGGTCTGGCTCATATCGGAGACCTGATAGGTCTTCGCTACCAGCACGGTGTAAACCACCTGTAAGGCGCAGGAGACAATCAAAAACGGCCAGCTTGCAGCAGAAGGCTGTGGGGAAAACGGCAGTAAGACCAGAGCGATAACCGTGGCGGATCCGCTGACGCTTATGGCGGAATAGAGCTTGTCCGTTCCGGCCTTAACGATGGCGTTCCAGCTGGCATGCAGCAGCGCGGCGAAGAGTAAAATGCAAAAAACGGAGATGGTCATAGCGTATCGGGTGGTGAATTGTCACTTAACTGTAACATTCACACCCTGATGCTGCCAGCCGGCTACACGGCACAAAAAAGGCGGTGCGTCACCCGCGGTTCGTCCGAAACCAGCGTAAAACCCGCCTGGTGATAGAAGCCGTACGCGCTCTCCGGCGCGTGGGTATTCAGGAAATCAAACCAGATGCTGGCATCGGCCATCACCACGGTTAAAAGCTGTTTGCCAATGCCCAGCCCGCGGCACTTATCGCTGACGTAGAGATGGCGAATACGTCCGGCGCGCGGCTGCTGGCTGAACGGATCGCGGTTGAGGCCGCACACGCCGACCAGCCTGCCGTTGAGAAACGCGCCCAGCAGCTTTTCACCCGGCGCGTTAAAGCGGTTCTCACCACGCTGCCAGTTCTCTTCCAGCCTGCGCAGCATGTTGAAATTCAGTGCGATACTTTCAGCCTTCAGGGCGATATACCCCGGCTCATCCGGTGTGACAGGCTCAATTAACAGACGCGACATAGCATTCCCTCGTTATTAAAGAGGGGCGGTTGCCCGCCCCTCTCAGGTGCGACTTGAACCTGAATTACCGAAGGAATTTCAGGACAGCATCAAGCAGTTGCAGTACAGCAACAATGAGTTTGAGGATAAGTATCACCATATCCACTACGCTCATACGCGTCTCCTTTTGGTTAAAAGGAGCACGATGCTGGCGTACCTTTCCGCCGCCTGTTGCCAGCACCTGGATTGACGTAACACAGTGTGCTCACTTCAGGGGTTAAGGCACTGACGGCACCACCCGTTTCAGCCAGGACTTCTTTGCGCCGGTAAAACTGCGGCCCCCTCGCTCACTGCGAACACCCTCAGTATAGATAAATACTGTATGCATGAACAGTATTTTTTGGACAAAACCCGAAACCCCATCCATACTCAAAAACGTCAAAATCCGTGCCTCAATTGCGCGTTCGTCTTCGATCGCGTATACTTTTTGCGTTGACGTAACACAGTGTGTTCTGCGGCGACCAACCGCAAAACCCTGATAAAAACCTCGCTCCGGCGGGGTTTTTTGTTTTCTGGTCTGCCCATAAAAACAGGCCTGTTGACTTATTGGCAATGAATGTCATCATTGCCATAATGGCAACGGACGCGGCAGGCATGCAGTATGCATTTAATCTCTATGAAAGCTATTTTGGATGCGGTAACCCAGTTTCCGCAGCACAAGGATGAACTCCTTTTTTTGGGTCGCACCATCGAAAAGAGCCATTGCCCAACACCTGCTGCTCTGAAAAAACTGTTTCCGACGCTGGATAACTTTAAGTATCTGGATAAGCATTATGTTATTGATATTGCAAACAACAATCTCAGAGTAGTGGCTCTCATATTCTTTGAAAGCCAAAAGTTTTATGTGCGCCATGTTTTTACTCATAAGGAATATGACCGTTTTACGGAGAAACATCGCACTAAGGGGAAGAAATGATGATCGTCGCTGATGCAATGAAAGCTACGCATGCCCTTGTTGCGGCCGTTCCTTTACTGGGTGAACAGCCGAGCGAGAAAGATTATGAGGATGCGCTAGAGCTGGTTGAGTATCTTCTTATGAACGAGCCCGATAGCCCCTTGTTGGATATTGTGTGCGCCAGGATTAGCCGTTACGAAGCCAATCGGCCAGATATTGTCGCATTACGCAAGGAGATGGAGTCCGTTCCCGTCGGTATTGCGGTTTTAAGAACCTTGATGGATCAGTACAACCTGACGATATCGGATTTTGAGGATGAAATTGGCAGTAAATCGATGGTTTCACGGGTTCTGAATGGTCAGAGACAGCTTACTCTGAACCATATTAAAAAGCTGGCGGCGAGGTTTGGGGTATCACCTGCGCTGTTTATTGAGTGAGTTAAAACCGACTTTTTGAGAGTTATCACCCAACAAACGAAACGTGATCCCTGACGCATTTTTGCGCAGATGAAAATATTTCCATTGTCACGCCCGAAAACCTGTGTTTGTATAAATTCCATCAATGATTCCAAACACAGGTCCCCAATGACTTCATCCATCTTCACTTCGACCCTACTAAAAACTGCGCAACCTGCCGCAGTGGTCGTCGTGCGTGTGGTGGTGGTCGTCGGCAATGCGCCGTAGGGACTGGATCAACACACGAATCCAAAACCCCGCCGGCGCAAACCGGGCGGGGTTTTTCGTTTAAGAGCCTCCCCGGAAAGTCGGCCCAGAAGAAAAGGACTGGAGCATGGCAATTTCGGGCACAACATCCACCAGGACGCGTTTTACTGGCGCGCAGCTGATCGTTCATTTGCTGGAACGGCAGGGCATCACCACGGTTGCGGGTATCCCGGGCGGCACGGTGCTGCCGCTGTACGATGCGTTAAGCCAAAGCACGCAGATCCGCCACGTGCTGGCGCGCCACGAGCAGGGGGCAGGCTTTATTGCTCAGGGTATGGCGCGTACGCAGGGTAAACCCGCGGTCTGTATGGCCTGCAGCGGCCCGGGCGCAACCAACCTGGTCACCGCCATCGCCGACGCGCGTCTCGACTCCATTCCGCTGATCTGCATTACCGGCCAGGTACCGTCCTCAATGATCGGCACCGATGCGTTCCAGGAAGTGGACACCTACGGCATCTCTATCCCCATCACCAAACATAACTATTTAGTTCGCGACATTAGCGAGCTGCCTCAGGTTATCAGCGATGCGTTCCGCATTGCGCAGTCTGGCCGCCCGGGCCCGGTGTGGATAGACATTCCTAAGGATGTCCAGACCGCAGAGATCGAGATCGACGTCCTGCCGGAGCCGGGCGAACGTGCCCCCGCGCCGGAATTCAGCGCTGAGAGCGTGCGCGATGCCGCCGCTATGATTAACGCCGCCAAACGCCCGGTGCTCTATCTGGGCGGCGGAGCGATTAACGCCGCGGATGAAATCCGCGAGTTTGCGGAAAAAGCCAACCTGCCAACCACCATGACCCTGATGGCGCTGGGCATGCTGCCTAAAGCGCACCCGCTCTCTCTCGGCATGCTGGGCATGCACGGCGCGCGCAGCACCAACTACATCCTGCAAGAGGCTGATTTGCTGATTGTTATGGGCGCACGTTTTGATGACCGGGCGATTGGCAAAACCGAGCAGTTCTGCCCGAATGCGAAGATCATTCACGTGGATATCGACCGCGCCGAGCTTGGTAAAATCAAGCAGCCGCACGTGGCGATTCAGGGCGACGTGGCCGAGGTGCTGGCGCAGCTGATCCCGCAGACGGACGCAGCCGAGCGCGCCGACTGGCGTCAGCTGGTGGCCGATCTGCAGCGCGAGTTCCCTGGCGCTATCCCAACCGAAGGCGACCCGCTCAGCCACTACGGGCTGATCAACGCCGTGGCCGCCTGCGTGGACGACAGCGCAATTATCACCACCGACGTTGGCCAGCATCAGATGTGGACCGCCCAGGCCTACCCGCTGAACCGTCCGCGCCAGTGGCTGACCTCCGGCGGTCTGGGAACCATGGGCTTTGGCCTGCCCGCAGCCGTGGGTGCGGCGCTCGCCAACCCGGACCGCAAGGTCATCTGCTTCTCCGGCGACGGCAGCCTGATGATGAACATTCAGGAAATGGCCACCGCGGCCGAAAACCAGTTAGACGTGAAAATCATCCTGATGAACAACGAGGCGCTGGGGCTGGTGCACCAGCAGCAGAGCCTGTTCTACAAGCAGGGCGTGTTTGCGGCGACCTATCCGGGGATGATTAACTTTATGCAGATTGCCGCCGGCTTTGGCCTGCACACCTGCGATCTGAACGCCGAAGAGGATGCCCACGCGGCGCTGCAGGCGGCGATTTCTCGCCCCGGCCCGGCGCTGATCCACGTGCGTATCGACCCTGAACAAAAAGTGTATCCGATGGTGCCGCCGGGTGCGGCAAATACCGAGATGGTGGGAGAATAAGCCATGCAGAAACAACATGATAACGTCATTCTGGAACTCACCGTCCGCAACCACCCTGGCGTCATGACCCACGTCTGCGGGCTCTTTGCCCGCCGGGCGTTTAACGTGGAAGGCATTCTCTGCCTGCCGATTCAGGGCAGCGAGCACAGCCGCATCTGGCTGCTGGTCAACGACGACCAGCGTCTGGAGCAGATGATGGCGCAGATCGACAAGCTGGAAGACGTCACCAAAGTGGCGCGCAACCAGTCCGATCCCACCATGTTTAACAAAATTGCGGTGTTTTTCGAATAAAGATCGCTTAAGGTAAGCGCCCTGGTCGGCCTGCAGGCGTCGCGCTTGCAGGCCGGATAAGCGCAGCGCCATCCGGCGTTTTTAGACCGCAGGAAGACACATGACCACCATCGCTCTCATCGACGACCACCTTATCGTCCGCTCCGGCTTTGCCCAGCTTCTGAACCTCGAACCGGATTTCCAGGTCGTGGCCGAGTTTGGCTCCGGTCGCGAGGCGCTGGCGGGCCTGCCGGGGCGCGGGGTACAGGTCTGTATCTGCGACATCTCGATGCCGGATCTCTCCGGGCTGGAGCTGTTAAGCCAGCTGCCGAAAGGGCTGGCGACGATTATGCTGTCGGTGCACGACAGCCCGGCGCTGGTCGAGCAGGCGCTCAACGCGGGCGCGCGCGGCTTTCTCTCCAAGCGCTGTAGCCCCGACGAACTGATCGCCGCGGTGCGCACCGTCTCCACCGGCGGCTGCTATTTAACGCCGGATATCGCCATTAAGCTGGCGGCCGGACGTCAGGATCCGCTCACCAGACGCGAGCGCCAGGTGGCTGAGAAGCTCGCGCAGGGGATGTCGGTGAAAGAGATTGCCGCCGAGCTGGATCTGTCCCCGAAAACCGTGCACGTCCACCGCGCCAACCTGATGGAAAAACTCAACGTCAGCAACGACGTCGAGCTGGCGCGCCGCATGTTTGACAGCTGGCAATGAGTTCCGCTTTTTCACGGCTGATCGCCGTCGTCGCCAGCTTTTTTATCTTCTCCGCCGCCTGGTTCTGCCTGTGGAGCATCAGCCTGCACCTGGTGGAACGCCCCGAGCTGGCGGTGCTGCTGTTTCCCTTCGGCCTGCGTCTGGGCTTAATGCTCCAGTGTCCGCGCGGCTACTGGCCCGTTTTGCTCGGCGCAGAGTGGCTGATGCTGGTCTGGCTGGCGCAGGAAGTTGCCCTCGCGCATCTGCCCTTATTGATGACCGGAAGCCTGCTCACGCTTCTCCCGGTTGCCCTCATTTCCCGCTACCGCCACCAGCGCGACTGGCGCACGCTGCTGCGTCAGGGGGCGGCGCTGATTGCCGCCGCGCTGCTGCAGTCGCTTCCGTGGGTCGGCGAGAAGGAGATGCTCAATGCCCTGCTGCTGACCCTGACCGGCGGCCTGACGCTGGCACCAACCTGTCTGGTGATCTGGCACTACCTCACCAGCACCGTCTGGCAGCCGCTCGGCCCGGCGCTGGTTTCCCAGCCGGTGAACTGGCGCGCCCGGCACCTCATCTGGTATCTGCTGCTGTTTGTTGTGAGCCTGTGGCTCCAGCTTGGCCTTCCCGCCGAGCTTTCACGCTTCACGCCGTTTTGTCTGGCGCTTCCAATCATCGCCCTGGCCTGGCACTACGGCTGGCAGGGGGCGCTGATTGCCACGCTGATGAACGCCATCGCGCTGATCGCCAGCCAGACCTGGCACGATCATCCTGTTGATTTACTGCTCTCCCTGCTGGTCCAGAGCCTGACCGGGCTGCTGCTCGGCGCGGGCATTCAGCGCCTGCGCGAGCTGAACCAATCCCTGCAAACCGAGCTGGCGCGCAACCGCCGTCTGGCGGAGCGTCTGCTGGAAACCGAAGAGAGCGTGCGGCAGGAGGTCGCCCGCGAGCTGCACGACGATATCGGCCAGACCATCACCGCTATTCGTACCCAGGCGGGCATTGTCCAGCGCCTGGCGGCGGAAAACGCGGGCGTGAAGCAGGGCGGGGCGCATATCGAACAGCTTTCGCTGGGCGTTTATGACTCCGTTCGCCGCCTGTTAGGACGGCTGCGCCCGCGCCAGCTTGACGACCTTACGCTTGAGCAGGCGGTGCGTTCCCTGATGCGCGAGATGGAGCTGGAAAGCCGCGGAATAGTCAGCCATCTCGACTGGCGTATTAACGAGCCTGCGCTGAGCGAAGGCCAGCGCGTGACGCTGTTCCGCGTCTGTCAGGAAGGGCTGAACAATATCGTCAAGCACGCCAGCGCCAGCGCGGTCACGATCCAGGGCTGGCAGCAGGACGACAGCCTGAAGCTGATAATTGAAGACGATGGCTGCGGCCTGCCGCCGGGCTCCGGCCAGCAGGGTTTTGGCCTGGCGGGCATGCGCGAGCGCGTCAAGGCGCTCGGCGGCACGCTGAACCTCTCCTGCACCCACGGGACGCGCGTCAGCGTCAGCCTGCCGCTACGGAGTTACCATGTTTAAAACCCCTGCCAGCGCCGCGCCGATTGGCGATAAAGCGGAAATCGACGCCCGCTACCGCTACTGGCGTCGCCATATCCTGATTACCATCTGGCTCGGCTACGCGCTGTTCTACTTCACCCGCAAAAGCTTCAACGCCGCCGCGCCGGAAATCCTCGCCAGCGGCGTGATGACGCGCACCGATATCGGCCTGCTGGCGACGCTGTTTTACATCACCTACGGCCTGTCGAAGTTCTTCTCCGGCATCGTCAGCGACCGCTCCAACGCGCGATATTTCATGGGCGTTGGGCTGATCGCCACCGGCGTGGTGAACATCCTGTTTGGTTTCTCCACCTCGCTTTGGGCCTTTGCCCTACTGTGGGCGCTGAACGCCTTTTTCCAGGGTTGGGGCGCGCCGGTCTGCGCTCGTCTGCTCACCGCCTGGTACTCGCGCAACGAGCGCGGCGGCTGGTGGGCAATCTGGAACACCGCGCATAACGTCGGCGGGGCGCTGATCCCGATGGTGGTGGGTGCGGCGGCGCTGCACTACGGCTGGCGCGCGGGGATGATGATTGCCGGTGGCCTCGCGATTGTCGCCGGGCTGTTCCTCTGCTGGCGCCTGCGCGACAGGCCGCAAACCGTCGGCCTGCCTCCGGTGGGCGACTGGCGGCACGACGAGATGGAGATTGCCCAGCAGCAGGAAGGCGCGGGGCTGACCCGCAGGGAGATCCTCACCAAATACGTGCTGAAAAACCCGTACATCTGGCTGCTGTCGCTCTGCTACGTGCTGGTCTACGTGGTGCGCGCGGCCATCAACGACTGGGGCAATCTGTACATGTCCGAGACGCTCGGCGTGGACCTGGTGACCGCCAACTCGGCGGTGACGATGTTCGAGCTGGGCGGGTTTATCGGCGCGCTGGTGGCGGGCTGGGGATCGGATAAGCTGTTCAACGGCAACCGCGGTCCGATGAACCTGATTTTCGCCGCCGGGATTTTGCTCTCCGTCGGCTCGCTGTGGC
Source organism: Enterobacter asburiae (assembly GCF_001521715.1). Taxonomy (NCBI): domain Bacteria; kingdom Pseudomonadati; phylum Pseudomonadota; class Gammaproteobacteria; order Enterobacterales; family Enterobacteriaceae; genus Enterobacter; species Enterobacter asburiae. The sequence continues at coordinate 3,500,921 of NZ_CP011863.1, read as the reverse complement.
TGATGCCGTTCGCCAGCTACGTGATGCAGGCGGCGTGCTTCTTCACCACCGGCTTCTTCGTGTTTGGCCCGCAGATGCTGATCGGCATGGCGGCGGCGGAGTGTTCCCACAAAGAGGCGGCAGGCGCGGCGACGGGCTTTGTCGGGCTGTTTGCCTACCTTGGCGCATCGCTCTCCGGCTGGCCGCTGGCGCGGGTGATCGACGTCTGGCACTGGAGCGGTTTCTTTGCGGTGATCGCTATCGCGGCGGGGATCTCCGCGCTGCTGCTGCTGCCGTTTTTGAACGCGCAGGCACCGCGCGAGGTGAGCGAAGCGTGATGCGTCTCACCTTTTCACCCCGAATGGCGCAAAACTAGGAAATTTTCCCGGTTTTACCTGGACGCTGTCTCAGGCATCTCTCCCGGCTGATTTTTACAATGCTGCAAAAATCAGCTCAGGAGTAACTCAGTCATGCTGGCCTTCTTAAATCAGGTGCGCAAGCCGACCCTGGATCTGCCGCTCGACGTGCGGCGCAAGATGTGGTTCAAACCGTTCATGCAGTCCTATCTGGTGGTCTTCATCGGCTACCTGACCATGTACCTGATCCGCAAAAACTTTAACATCGCGCAGAACGACATGATCTCAACCTACGGGCTGAGCATGACGCAGCTGGGGATGATTGGCCTGGGCTTCTCTATCACCTACGGCGTGGGTAAAACCGTCGTCTCCTACTACGCGGACGGCAAAAACACCAAGCAGTTCCTGCCGTTTATGCTGATCCTCTCCGCCATCTGTATGCTCGGCTTCAGCGCCAGCATGGGCGCGGGCTCCGTCAGCTTGTTCATGATGATCGCCTTCTACGCCCTGAGCGGCTTCTTCCAGAGTACCGGCGGGTCGTGCAGCTATTCCACCATCACCAAATGGACCCCGCGCCGCAAGCGTGGTTCCTACCTCGGCATGTGGAACATCTCCCACAACCTCGGCGGGGCGGGTGCGGCTGGCGTAGCGCTGTTCGGCGCAAATTACCTGTTCGACGGCCATGTGATCGGCATGTTTATCTTCCCGTCGATTATCGCCCTGATTGTCGGCTTTATCGGCCTGCGCTACGGCAGCGACTCCCCGGAATCTTACGGCCTCGGCAAAGCCGAAGAGCTGTTCGGGGAGGAGATCAGCGAAGAGGACAAAGAGACCGAAGAAAACGAGATGTCCAAATGGCAGATCTTTGTTGAGTACGTGCTGAAAAACAAAGTGATCTGGCTGCTGTGCTTCTCAAACATCTTCCTCTACGTGGTGCGTATCGGCATCGACCAGTGGTCGACCGTGTATGCCTTCCAGGAGCTGAAGCTTTCTAAAGAAGTGGCGATCCAGGGCTTCACCCTGTTCGAAGTGGGCGCGCTGGTCGGCACGCTGCTGTGGGGCTGGCTCTCTGACCTCGCCAACGGCCGTCGCGCGCTGGTGGCCTGCGTCGCGCTGGCGCTGATTATCGCCACGCTCGGCGTTTACCAGCACGCCAGCAACCAGTACGTTTACCTGGCGTCCCTGTTCGCGCTCGGCTTCCTGGTGTTTGGTCCGCAGCTGTTGATTGGCGTGGCGGCAGTCGGGTTCGTGCCGAAAAAAGCGATCGGCGCCGCCGATGGGATTAAGGGCACCTTCGCCTACCTGATCGGCGACAGCTTCGCCAAGCTGGGCCTGGGGATGATCGCTGACGGTACGCCGATTTTCGGCCTCACCGGCTGGGCGGGCACCTTCGCGGCGCTGGATGCGGCAGCGATTGGCTGTATCGTCCTGATGGCGATGGTCGCGGTGCTGGAAGAACGTAAGATTCGCCGTGAGAATCGTGCGCAAAAATTAAAAACAGCCTGAGTGTGCAGGTAACTTCTTTGCCCGGTGTGTGATGCCGGGCTTTTTTATATTGACCCCGACGGCGTTAACTCCTCCTCTCCCAATTCTTCAACATCTTTTCCGTTCACTATTATGGTGCCACCCGCTGTCGAGGCGCTGCGTTTCCCGCTATGATGAGCGGCTATTCATAGGAGAACGCATGGTCTGGATAATGCTGGCAACGCTTGCCGTGGTGTTTGTGGTGGGATTTCGCGTCCTGACCTCAGATTCCCGCCGCGCCATCAAACGTTTAAGCGAGCGTCTGGGGATCACCCCGATGCCGGTTGAGTCGATGATCGACCAGTTTGGTAAAACGTCGGGCAATGAGTTTATCCGCTACCTTGAGCGGCCGGACGAGGCGCATTTGCAAAATGCGGCGCAGGTGCTGCTCATCTGGCAGGTCGGTAATGACTCCAAATTATTGATAGTGTTTTATGTTCAGATAATGCCCGATGACTTTATCATGCAGCTCCACCGATTTTGAGAACGACAGCGACTTCCGTCCCAGCCGTGCCAGGTGCTGCCTCAGATTCAGGTTATGCCGCTCAATTCGCTGCGTATATCGCTTGCTGATTACGTGCAGCTTTCCCTTCAGGCGGGATTCATACAGCGGCCAGCCATCCGTCATCCATATCACCACGTCAAAGGGTGACAGCAGGCTCATAAGACGCCCCAGCGTCGCCATAGTGCGTTCACCGAATACGTGCGCAACAACCGTCTTCCGGAGCCTGTCATACGCGTAAAACAGCCAGCGCTGGCGCGATTTAGCCCCGACGTAGCCCCACTGTTCGTCCATTTCCGCGCAGACGATGACGTCACTGCCCGGCTGTATGCGCGAGGTTACCGACTGCGGCCTGAGTTTTTTAAGTGACGTAAAATCGTGTTGAGGCCAACGCCCATAATGCGGGCGGTTGCCCGGCATCCAACGCCATTCATGGCCATATCAATGATTTTCTGGTGCGTACCGGGTTGAGAGGCGGTGTATGTGAACTGTAACTGCCATGTTTTACGGCAGTGAGAGCAGAGATAGCGCTGATGTCCGGCAGTACTTTTACCGTTACGCACCACCCCGTCAGTAGCTGAACAGGAGGGACAGCTGATAGAAACAGAAGCCACTGGAGCACCTCAAAAACACCATCATACACTAAATCAGTAAGTTGGCAGCATCACCCTTAAGTTGATGGTCTCTATATCTGTACTATTGATATGTGCCGTGCTGTTCATCCTGGGCCTGTCAGGATCATCGCTCTCTGCTGGGCTGATATTCACCGGCATGATTATTTGGGGTGTGGCCGTGTCAGGAATATTTGTCGGCTTCCAGACGTGGATTTTACGTATGGCAGAGGATAAAACCTTCCCGGCCTCTGCAATCTACGTGTCATTTTTCAATACTGCCATTGGTATCGGCGCGTCAGCAGGTGCCTGGATAGTTTCATCATTTTCACTGCCGCTCCTGTATATCGTCGCCGCCACGGCCATCGGCCTTTCCGTTCTGCTTGTCGTGTTTATCCCTGCCACGTTGACCGCAAAACAATCCCGGATGGAGAAATCGTATGAGTCCAGTTAACGTCCGCATATAGCATGGATGAAAAATAATCATTGCCGACAACGAATAAAAAAACCGGGGAAGCCCGGTTTTTTTATTTTTACGATGAGGTATCAGGCATTCACGCCCTTCATACCCTCGGCAGAATAGCGATCGCCTTTAATCTCTATCCGGCGATGCAGGTTGTTCAATAATTCAATGTCACTCTTCTCAAGCATAATGTCGGCAGCGCGCGCGTTCTCGGCCAGATAGCCGGTGTGCTTAGTGCCCGGGATGGGAACCAGCCGATCGTATTGCGCTAACAGCCAGGCAAGGGCAATCTGACCTGCGGTACAGCCGTATTTCGCCGCCAGCGGGTGGATGACATCGAGCAGCTGGCGATTATGATCGAGGCTGGACTGCATAAAGCGCTCGTTATTTTTACGGAAATCATCCTCTGCAAATTCGCTATTGTTCAGGTATTTTCCCGTCAGGAAGCCTCTGCCAAGAGGCGAGTAGGGCACCAGACCAATGCCTAACTCTTTCACGACCGGCAGAATGCTTTCCTCGATATCGCGTGTCCACAATGAATATTCCGTTTGCAGCGCGGTGACCGGATGTACCGCATGGGCCCGTTGCAGCGTTGACGCCGACACTTCGCAAAGGCCGATGTGGTTAATCTTGCCCTCTTTAACCAGGGCGCGCAGACAATCCATACTCTCTTCGACCGGGGTGGCGTTACTCAGTCTGTGTAGATAAAAGAGGTCGATTCGCTCCACGCCAAGCCGTTTGAGGGACTCATTACAGCAGCGGATGATATAGTCAGGCGTATTGTTGATGGTGCGGGCGTAAGACTCGTCAGGAGAGCGATCGATGCCGCATTTCGTGGCTATTTTGAACTGCTCGCGAGTGCTTTTATCCAGCCCGGCAAGAAAATGACCGATTAGTCTTTCATTATGACCACGGCCATATAAATTTGCGGTATCAATAAACGTCACGTTCAGATCGATGAGGCTGTGCAATACCTGCAGCGAAGCGTTGTCATCAGTCTGGCCATAAAATTCACTCAGACCCATGGCTCCATAGCCGACGGCACTGACGGTAAGATTTTGAGATAAAATACGTGTTTTCATAGGTTCTCCTTTTCAGACGCTATGATTGTTTCACCTCAAATGTGGATACTGAATTTTCATTTTCGTTATGCTGAAAAGGTATCAGTCGACGACGCTCTCCCTCCAGGCTCATTAAAAACGACAAAAGTTGTCAAATCGTTAAATCCGTCACACTTTTGATGATAAACTGCGCGACTTTTCCGCACGTTTTTATCTTCAGGTGACGCCATGACAGAACATATCCAGCCCACGACCAGACCGCAGACCAAAGAGGTTTCTCGCCCCAACTGGTCGGCCGTTTTCGCCGTGGCGTTCTGCGTCGCCTGCCTGATTACCGTTGAGTTTCTGCCGGTGAGCCTGCTGACGCCGATGGCGCAGGATCTGGGCATTTCCGAGGGCGTGGCGGGGCAGTCCGTTACCGTCACCGCCTTCGTGGCGATGTTTGCCAGCCTGTTTATCACCCAGGTGATTGGCACCATCGACCGCCGCAAGGTGGTCATCCTGTTCAGCGTGCTGCTGACGCTCTCCTGCCTGCTGGTCTCCTTCGCGGAAAGCTTCACCCTGCTGCTGCTCGGTCGCGCCTGTCTTGGGCTGGGGCTCGGTGGCTTCTGGGCGATGTCGGCCTCGCTCACCATGCGACTGGTGCCCGCGCGGACGGTGCCAAAAGCGCTTTCCGTTATCTTCGGTGCGGTCTCTATCGCGCTGGTGATTGCCGCGCCGCTCGGCAGCTTCCTCGGCGGGATTATCGGCTGGCGTAACGTCTTCAACGCTGCGGCGGTGATGGGCCTGCTCTGCATCATTTGGGTGTGGAAAGCGCTGCCGTCGCTGCCGGGCGAAGCGGCGCATCATAAGCAGAACATGTTCGCGCTGCTGAAGCGCCCCGGCGTGCTGGCGGGGATGACCGCCATCTTTATGTCCTTTGCCGGGCAGTTTGCCTTCTTTACCTATATCCGCCCGGTGTTTATGACCATGGCGGGATTTGACGTGGACGGCCTGACGCTGGTGCTGCTGAGCTTCGGTATCGCCAGCTTTGTCGGTACCTCGCTGTCGTCTCAGTTCCTGAAACGCTCCCTGAAGGTGGCGCTGGCGGGTGCGCCGCTGGTGCTGGCGGCGAGCGCGGCGGTGCTGGTGCTGTGGGGCAGCGATAAGTGGGTGGCCTCTGCCATCGCGATTATCTGGGGCTTTGCCTTTGCGCTGGTGCCGGTGGGCTGGTCGACGTGGATCACCCGCACGCTGGCCGATCAGGCTGAAAAAGCCGGGTCGATTCAGGTGGCGGTGATCCAGCTGGCGAATACCTGCGGTGCGGCCATTGGCGGCGTGGCGCTCGACCATCTGGGGCTGACGTCACCGCTGGTGATTTCCGGTACGCTGATGCTGCTGACGGCGCTGCTGGTGGCGGGGAAGGTTAAGGCGAAGTAGTGCTTTTCTCCCTCTCCCGTGGGAGAGGGTTGGGGTGAGTGCATCAGGCTACGCCGATGTCTGAACCCGTCTTCTCGAATCCATCGAAATCAACACCACCGACGACACAATCAGCAGCGTCCCCAGCCAGTCCGGCAGGGTGAACGCCACGCCCAGCAAAATCACCGATAGTAACGCGCTGCTCAGCGGCTCGGCGCAGCTCAGAATGCTCGCCTTCGGCCCGCCGATCATCTGCGCGCCTTTCAGATACAGGCTGAACGTTAGCGCCGTACCAATCACCACCAGGTAGAAAAACGCCAGCAGCAGGCTGCCGTCGATCACGAACGTGGTTCCGCGCCCGGCGTAGAACGGCGTCAGCATTAGCCCGGCAATCAACATGCTCCAGCCGACAATCGGCAGCGTGCCGTAGCGGGCGATCAGCGTTGACGGATAGGTGGTGTAAAACGCGGCGGCAAACGCCGAGGCGATGCCGAAGAACAGCGCGGCAGGCGAGATGGAGAGCGAGGTTGGGTCGCCGTGGGTGACCAGCAGGAAGGTACCGACAAGCGACGTCATGATGGCCGACAGCACAAACACGCCGGGACGCTTTTTCCGTGCCAGAGCGAACCAGGCCACGATAATGGTTGGTGACAGAAACTGCAGCACGGTAGCGGTGGCTGCGTTGGATTTTTCAATCGTCAGCAGGAAGGTGAGCTGCACGGTGAGCGCGCCGACCAGCGAGAAAATCAGCAGGCTGAGGGCGTCTTTGCGATGTTTGATCACCGAGAAAATCTTGTCGCCGTGAACGAAGGAGAGCGTCAGCAGGATCACGCCGGTAAACAGCAGGCGAACCATGGTCAGGTAAGGCGAAGAAATGTGGCTTTTCTCCATGATGTACTGCGCGCAAACCCCCGAGCTGCCCCATAAAACGGCGGCGATCAGGACGTTCAGCATCCCTTTGCGTGTGGAACCCATGTTCTCCCCTGCGATGTTGTCGTTAATTCGGTCAACAGCATAGCATGGTTGTGTGCGGCCTGATGCCCTCACCCCGGCCCTCTCCCACGGGGAGAGGGAGCAAAACTAAAAACGGCAACTCTCGTTGCCGTTTTGCTTTTACCTTGCTTAGAACCATGCCTCCCACATCGCGCCGACGTTGAAGTCGTCGAGCGTTTCGTCTTTGGTATTGTTCACGCGCGCGGTGCGTTCGTTATCCACCTTGCCGCCGGTCACGTAGAAGCGCAGCATCGGGCGGAACTCCGGTCCCATGGCGATAGACATGTTCTGGGACAGGGTCAGCTTCCAGCCCTTGTTGTCGCCGCCGTTGTCATAATCCACGTGCTGCCAGCCCGCTTCCAGCCAGGTGGAGTGAACGTCGTTCCACCAGTGCATTGGGCGCACGATGGCGTTGTAGTTCTTACGGTTGTCGCTCTTATCGCGGCTGTTGTCGTAGTCGTGGAAGGCGAGGATGTACTCCACCTGCGTCGCCTGGGTGAATTTGTACAGCCCTTCGAAGCTGGCGTAGACCGTGGTCAGATCCTCGGTTTTGTTGAACACGCTGTTGTCCGCGTTATCGGAGTAGCGGGCGATCACCTTGTTCACGCCGCTGTCGTTGGTGTGGCTCAGCACCACGCCGCCCTGCCAGGCGTTCAGACGCTCGTCGCTCTCCACCGCCTTGGAGTCAAAGCCGTAGTTGGCGTACAGCTCCACGTCGATCGGGCCGAGCTTCATGCCGTGGATTTTTGAGGTCGCGGCGTAGTTGCCTTTGTCGCCCGTGCCGGAACCGCCGGTACAGGTGATGCGCGACGGGTTCGCTTCGTCTTCCATCACTTCCGGGCTACAGGATTCCACCGCCGCCACGGCGGCCACGTCGAACTGCACGCCGCCGATGTCGAAGTTTTTCACCCCGGCGCCCTGGCCGTCGTGGTTCATCCAGAAGTAGTCGTTGATGCCCTGCTGCGGACGCTGGTGGAAGTCACGACCTGCCCAGAAATAGGCGTTCGGGTTGGAGGCCATAATGTTGGTCACCCCCGCGTAGGCTTTTTTCAGGTTAACTTCGTCGCCCCAGTGGTCGATCATCACGTTGATGTCCCAGATGGCGCCGTTTTCACCCTTGAAGGCCTTGGAGAGCTGGAATTCCCCGCCGTTGCCTTCGTTGCCCAGACGACCAATGGCGGACGCGCCGTTGTAGGAGCCGTCCACCGCGACGTATTTCTGATCGGCGGCCTGGAAGTGCGCGCCGTAGCGGGCGTAGCCGGTAAATTTAATCCCGAACGGGATCGCCATATCCGGAGATTGCGCCGCGCTTTGCGGCTCGGTTACCACGTCCGCTTTTTTCGCGACCGCCGCATCCATTTTGGCCTGGCGTTCGGCCAGGGCTTTATCCACCGCTTTCGCCACAATGGCGTCGATTTGCTCCTGGGTGAATTCCTGCGCGAGCACGGAAATTGGGCAAAGCGCGGCGATAACCGCCATGGTTAATGGAAGTTTTTTAATCGTATTCATGGTTATCTCAATATAGTTTAATTTTATTCAGACAATAACCATCCCGCTCCGATCTGACAGAGTATGTCGCTATCATCAGAACAAGTGGATCTCTATTTAGGGTACAGAGGTATTACAGTAATTATTTCGCCATAGACTATCTCTGATATAAATGAATAATTTCTTCGGACAGTTCACGCGCTAATAAGGAATTCATTAAGTGATCCTGCGCGTGCACCATAATTAACGTCATCGGCTGGCGGCCTTCGCCCGCATCCTGCTCGATCAGTTTGGTCTGCATCTTGTGCGCCTGGCGCGCGTAGCCGTCGGCTTCGCGCAGCAGGCTTTTGGCCTCGTCAATGTTGCCCTGGCGCGCCGCGTGCAGCGCTTCAAAGCACAGGCTGCGGGACTGTCCGGCATTGACGATAATTTCCATTACGGCTTCTTCTAGTGCGATCATCATCATTACTCTTTTTCAAAGCTATTATTTAACGCGGTGGCGGCAAACCACTCTCCGCTTTTCTTAATGGTGCGTTTTTGCGTCTCTAAATCGAGCTGGATAAATCCGTAGCGATTTTTATACGCGTTGCACCACGACCAGTTATCAATAAACGTCCACATATGGTAGCCAAGACAATTGCACCCTTCGCTAATACCCTTATGCAGCCAGGCTAAATGTTCGGAAATAAACTCGATGCGGTACCGATCGTTAATCTGGCCGTTTTCAATAAAGCGCTGCTCGTTTTCGACGCCCATGCCGTTTTCAGAAATAAAGCAGCGAGGGTTGCCGTAATTGTCGCGCAGGTTGACCAGAATATCGTAAATACCCGGCTCGTAGATTTCCCAGCCGCGGTAAGGGTTCATCTTGCGGCCCGGCATCTCGTAGTTATCAAAGAACCACTCCGGCATAAACGGCGCCTGCGGGTTCACCGCGCTGTCGCGACACTTCACGCGACGCGGCTGATAGTAGTTCACGCCGAGCAGGTCGATTTTCCCTTCCGCAATCAGGAAACCGTCTTCCGGTTTACAGGCGGGTAATTGATCGCAGGATTTCAGCAGCGCGACCAGGTCCGCCGGGTATTCGCCGCGCAGGACCGGGTCGAGGAAGCTGCGGTTAAACATCAGGTCCGCGATGTGCGCCGCCTTCACGTCCGCCGGGTTCTGCGAGCGCGGGTACGACGGCGTCAGGTTCAGCACGATGCCAATCTCCCCGGCGTAATGCCCGGCGCGGTAGGCCTGCACCGCCTTCGCGTGGGCCAGCACGGTGTGATACGCCACGGTGGCCGCCCGACGAAAATCCACCACGTTGGGGTAGTGGAAGTCGTACAGATAACCGCCTTCCACCGGCACGATCGGCTCGTTGAAGGTAAACCAGTGCAGGACGCGATCGCCAAACAGCTCGAAGCAGATCTGCGCATAGCGGGCGTAGGCGTCCACCACGTCGCGGTTTTCCCAGCCGCCGATTTCCTGCATCGCCATCGGCATGTCGAAGTGGAACAGGGTGATAAACGGCGTGATGCCCTGTTCATTCAGCTCATCAATGACCTGATTGTAAAAATCGACCGCCTCCGGGTTCACTTCACCGATACCGTCGGGGATCAGGCGCGCCCAGCTAATCGAGGTGCGAAAGCTGTTGTGGTTCAGCTGCTTTAACAGCTGAATATCCGTTTTCCAGTGCTGATAGAACGTGGAGGTCTGCTGCGGCCCCACGCCGTTGTGAAAACGGTTCGGCTCGCGGGCAAACCAGTAATCCCACGTGGTTTCCCCCTCTCTTGCCCCTTCCGTCTGGAGAGCGGAGCTTGCGCTGCCCCACCAGAAGTTATCGGGAAATGCGTATTTCATAACTCTTCCTCTTTGACTTAATTGCTGGCGGTCTCGGCGGCGCCGACGGTTGCCTGGGCTTTCTGCTCTTCGTTTTTGATGAGCGTACGCTCATAGGCGCGCAGGAATGGCAGGTACATCAGCGCGGACATCACCATACAGACCAGGCACATCACCACCGGGCTGAGCGCCCAGTTTGCCGCCCACGAGGCGCCAATCGGTGCAGGGGTGGTCCACGGGGTTAACGAGACGACCTGTGCCAGCCAGCCGAGCTTCGTTGCACCGTACGCCAGGCAGGCGTTGACCAGCGGAACGCACACGAACGGGATAAACAGCATCGGGTTCATGATGATCGGCGCGCCGAACAGAATCGGCTCGTTGATGTTAAAGAAGCTTGGCACCACGCCCATTTTGCCGATGGTGCGCAGGTGGGTAACGCGGCTGCGCAGCAGCAGGAACGCCAGCGGCAGGGTAGAGCCTACGCCGCCAATCAGCAGGTAGTGATCCCAGAAGCCCTGCAGGTAAACGTGCGGCAGCGCCGCACCGGCCGCCAGCGCCGCCTGGTTTGCGGAGAGGTTCGCCATCCAGAACGGGTTCATGATGCCGGTGACGATCAGCGAGCCGTGAATACCGGCGAACCAGAAGATCTGGCACAGCAGTACGGAGAGCAGAATGGCGGGCAGGGAGTCAGAGGCAGACACCAGCGGCTCCAGCAGGTGCATGATCGCCTGCGGGATAATCATCCCGGTCTGCGCTTCGATGAACAGGTTCAGCGGGTGCAGCGTACCGATCACCACCATCACCGGGATCAGGATCTCAAACGAGCGCGCCACGCCGGTCGGCACTTCCTTCGGCAGGCGAATGGTCACGTTATTCTGCTTCAGCCACGCGTAGACGCGGGTGGCGTAAATGGCGGTGATCAGCGCGGTGAAGATGCCCTGACCGGAGAGATACTGGGTCGAGATCTTGCCGTCGGCATAGGGCGCGGCGACCAGCAGGAAGGCCATAAAGGCCAGCAGGCCGGACATCACCGGGTCGAGGTTAAACTGACGCCCCAGGCTTGCCCCAATTCCCACCGAGATGAAGAAGGTCATCACGCCCATGCTGAGGTTAAACGGCAGCATCAGCTGCTCGCGGTAGGTCTGGGAGAAATCCAGCCAGCCGCGGGCGAAGCTGTTGGTGGTATCCGCCGAGAACGGCGGGAAGATGAACACCAGCATAAACGAGCCGATGATCATAAACGGCAGCGCGGCGGTAAAGCCGTCGCGGATGGCAATCACATACTTTTGCTGGCCCAGCTTGGCGGCCAGCGGGGTAATTGACTGCTCAATCACCGCGACCATGGATTGATATAACGAACTCATGTGAACACCTTTTAGTGTGCCGCTTCGATAAGCGACAGAGCATAGTCCAGTACCTTATCGCCACGCTGCATGCCGTAGTCCATCATGTCGATGGGCTGCACCGGAATGCCTTGCGTCGCCGCCTTGTCTGAGAGTGTCTTTAACATGTATTTCACTTGCGGTCCGAGAAGGACAACCTGGTATTGCGGAAACTGCGTATCAAATTCGGAAACACCGTACGCATCAATCTTCACCGGCAAACCACGTTCTTTCGCGACATCGACCATTTTGCTGACCAACAGGCTGGTGGACATCCCGGCAGAGCAGCACAGCATAATTTTGAACATCGACAACCATCCTCTAAATGTAAAAAGTTATTGCGAGGATGATTGGACATTATACGGAAACCGGTTTCCATTCATAAAAGACAGAAGTGTGATACCCATCAAGATCCCTTACTTATGAGGCTAATTAACCGGATGTGCATCACATAATTTGGGTGTTTTGACATCATTTTGAGTGGAAACGGAAAATCGGTTTCCATGGAAAACGGAAACGGATATACTCCGTTCTGGCTATAATGTGAGCCGAAGCGGTCATGGAATTTGCAGGCGCGAGGTAAGCCTGTCAGGGGAAAGAGATGTCGACAATCAATGATGTATCACGTCTTGCCGGGGTATCTAAAGCCACGGTATCGCGAGTGTTGAGCGGGTCGCGTGGCGTAAAGGAAGCCAGCCGTCAGGCCGTACTGAAAGCGGTGGATGAGCTGAACTACCGGCCTAACGTGATTGCCCAGTCGCTGCTGAGCCAGTCGACGGGCTGTATTGGGGTGATTTGCGCGCAGGAAAACATTAACCAGACCACCGGTTATCTCTACGCGCTGGAAAAACAGCTCAGCCAGCATCAAAAACACCTCCTGCTGCGCTTCGCGCACAGCAAAGCGGAAGTGATGCACGCCCTTGAAGAACTCTCCTGCGGCCTGTGTGACGACATCCTGGTGATTGGCGCCCGTTTCCCGCTGGACGTGGATATGGACAACGTCATTCTGGTGGACTGCATGGAGTCTGATAACTCCAACAGCATCCAGTTCGATCACGCCTTTGCCGCCGAAACCGCCTGTAACTACCTCACCAGCCAGGGGCGTCGCCAGATTGCGCTGATCCACCCCCACGGCAGCGGTTTTGCCGACCAGGTGCTGCTCGGCTACAAGCACGCGCTGGAGAAAAATTTCCTGCCCTTTAATCGCAGCCTGGTCTTTATGGACGCGACTTCTTCGTCCGTTGCGCTGCAGGAGCTGCTTAACAACGCCAGCACCCTGAACTTCAACGCGCTGCTGGTGGCGGACGAGCAGGAAGCCCAGCGGGTGATCCCGCAGCTGCAGGCGTTTAATAAATCGGTGCCGGACGACATTATGGTCTTCAGCCTGGCCGGATCGCTGCACCTGCCGGGTATTCCGGTGATCCCGGCGATTGAATATTCCATGGACGCGATGGCGGCGCGCATTGTGAGCTGGCTGACAGAGAAAACGCAGATGCTGGGGTCCTATGTTCTGCGCGGGGATTTGATTATTCCGGATATGCGGAAGCGTTAAAAAATTTTCCAGGCCGGGTAAGCGTAGCGCCACCCGGCTTGAACTCAATAATCTTCCATACAATCCACCTGACCAATCGCCCCCCAGTAGGCATCCAGGTTGTCGCGCTTCACGGCGGTGATGGCATTTTTGATCAGCAGCTGATTGGCCTCGGACGACAAAATCATCTCCTGCCAGGCTTTATCGCTCTGCTTTTTCTGTGGCGTACAGGTTTTCTTAATATCTTTAAGGACCTGCTGCTTTATTTGCGCCTCTTTCGCGGGGTCATCCTTTTCCTGAGCATGGACAAACGCGGCGAAGAGCAGACAAACCAGCAGGCAGACCAGGTGCGCAGCTTTCATCAACAACCCCCTTTAGAAGTCACATGCTTCCCATGAAATATATCGTTACATTCAGTGTAGCGACGCCAGCCGAAAGTATGAATTTTCTCTTCACCGCCTGTCATGTACTTCCCGGCAAGCGCTACTGAATACCGCCCCCCAGCGACTGCCACAGCGTGATGCGGTTTTCGAGGTCGGTTTGCTGCAGCGCAATCAGCGATTCCTGCGCCGACCACAGCGATCGCTGCGCGGTCAGTACCGTCAGATAATCTCCCGCGCCCGCCTTATAGCTGCGCGTCGCCACATCCAGCGTTTTTTGCTCCGCCGCGACGTATTCGCGCTGGGCGTCGAGCTGCTCGCTCAGGGTTTCACGCCGCGCCAGCGCGTCGGCCACGTCCTTAAACGCGCTCTGGATGGCTTTCTCATAGGTGGCGATCAGCCCCTTCTTCTCCGCTTCCGCGTAGCGCAGCTGTGCCAGATTGTTCCCGCCGCTGAACAGCGGCAGGGTGATGGACGGCGCGAACGACCAGACCTTCATCCCGTGGCTGAACAGGGAGGAGAGCGAGTCGCTGCCGACGCCCGCGCTGGCGGTCAGCGAAATGGTCGGGAAGAAGTTGGCGCGCGCCGCGCCGATATTGGCGTTGGCGCTCAGCAGGTTATGTTCCGCCTCCTGAATGTCCGGGCGGCGCAGCAGCGCGCTGGAGCTGACGCCCGCCGGGATCAGCGTGATGGCGTTGTCGCTCAGGCTCTCCAGCGTGCCGGGCAGCAGGTTCTCCGGCACCGTATCGCCCGCCAGCAGATTGAGGGCATTTTTGTCCTGCATCACCAGAGTCCGATAGCTCGCCACGCTGGCGCGCGCCTGCTGATACACCGCCATCGCTTCGCTGACGTCAGTGGCGGCCGCCACGCCAACGTCCTGCTGGCGCTTCACAATCTTCAGCGAATTCGCCGCGCTCTCCATCGTGGATTCCGCCAGCGCCAGGTTGCTGTTATCCGCCGCCAGCGTCACCCAGGCCGTGGTTAGCTCGCTAACCATCGTCAGGCGCGTGTTCTGCGCGGTGAACTCGCTGGCAAGCCAGGTTTCACGCGCGGCGCGGGAGAGGCTCTGGTTGCGGCCAAACAGATCCAGCTCGAAGCTGGAGACCGCGCCGTTGGCTTCGTCGCTGGTGGTCACGCCGCTCGCCAGCGTGCGGCTGCGGGTGTGGCTCAGCTCGGCGTCCACCGTCGGGAACAGGGACGAGCGCGTTTCACCGTACTGGGCGCGGGCGGCGTCGATATCCGCAATCGCTTTTTGCACGTCGCGGTTGCTGTTCAGCGCCATCGTCACCACGCTTTTCAGCCGCGCGTCGTTCATCACCTGCTGCCACTGGCTCACCACGGCGGTGGCTTCGCCGTGCGCGCCGGGCAAGGTTGCCGGGACGGGGGCGTCCGGGCGTTGATACGTTGGATCTAACGACACACAGCCTGCGCTCAGCAGGGCTAACGCTAAAATAGATACACGAAACATTATGACCTCCGGTTCGCGTGTTTACCGGAGAACAGACGTTTCACCAGTACAAAGAATAAGGGGACGAAGAAGATCGCCAGCAGCGTCGCGGCCAGCGTCCCGCCGATAATGCCGGTACCAATCGCCACGCGGCTGTTGGCGCCTGCACCGGTTGCCACGGCCAGCGGCGTCACCCCTGCGATAAACGCCAGCGAGGTCATGATGATCGGCCGCAGGCGCGTCTGGGCGGCACGCAGGGCGGCGCGCGTCAGAGAGTACCCTTCAGCGACTTTGGCTTCGGCAAACTCGACAATCAGGATCGCGTTCTTCGACGACAGGCCAATGGTGGTGAGCAGCGCTACCTGGAAATAGACGTCGTTGTTCAGGCCGCGCAGGGAGGCGGCGACGGCCGCGCCCAGCACGCCAAGCGGGATCACCAGAATGACCGAAATCGGCACCGACCAGCTTTCATACAGCGCCGCCAGGCACAGGAACACGACGAGGATGGAGAGGGCATACAGGCTCATCGCCTGACCGCTCGCCAGTTTCTCCTGCAACGACAAACCGCTCCACGCCCAGGTGCTGCCGGACGGCAGGCTGTTTGCCAGCTGCTCCATTTTGCTCATCGCCGTGCCGGAGCTGGCACCGCTGGCGTTTTCGCCCTGAATTTCATACGCCGCCGAGCCGTTGTAGCGCACCAGGCTTTCCGGGCCATACTCCCAGCGGGTGGTGGCGAAGGCGGAGAACGGGGTCATGGTGCTGTCGCTGCCGCGCACAAACCATTTGTTGAGATCCGACGGCACGGCGCGATAGTCGCTGTCGCCCTGGATGTAGACCTTTTTCACGCGGCCGCGGTCGATAAAATCGTTCACGTAGGTCCCGCCCCAGGCGCTGGAGAGGGTGTCGGTAACGTCGCTCAGGGATAGCCCCAGCGACACGGCCTTGGTGTTATCGATATCCACCTGAAGCTGTGGCATCTGCGGCAGATCGTTGGCGCGCACGGCGTGCAGCGAGCTGTCCTGGTTGGCTTCGCCAATCAGCTGGTTACGCAGCTTCAGCAGCGCGTCGCGGTCGGTGCCGCCGCTGGCCATCAGCTCAAAGGTAAAGCCGTTGCTCTGGCCCAGGCCGTCCACCGCAGGCGGCGTCATGGCAAAGATGGTCGCATCGCGGATGGTGCTTAGCTCCTGCGTGGCGCGCAGGGCAATGGCCTGCGCGGTGTTTGCATCGCCTTTACGTTCGGACCAGTTTTTCAGGGAGACAAACGCCATCCCGGCGTTCTGGCCGCTGCCGCTGAAGCTGAAGCCCTCAATGGTGAAGATCACGTTGGTGTTGGCTTTCTCTTTCGTGAGGAACCATTCGCGCACCTGGCGGCTGACTTCGGCGGTACGCACCGTCGTCGCGCCTGCTGGCAGGGTGTACTGCACCATGATTTCACCCTGGTCTTCCGTTGGCAGGAAGCTGCCCGGCAGCTTAAGCATGGCGAAGCCCATCGCGCCGCAGAGCAGGGCGTAGATGACCAGCATGCCGCCGGAACGGCGCAGAGCGCGCAGCACCTTGTTCTGATAGCCGCGCTCGGTCCTGCTGTAGAAGCGGTTAAACGCGCCGAAGAAGCCCTTTTTGTGCGGTGCCGTGTGGCTCAGGATCGCGCCGCAAAGCGCCGGCGTCAGGGTCAACGCCACCACCACGGAGAGGAACATCGCCGAAATAATGGTGACCGAGAACTGACGGTAAATCACCCCGGTGGAGCCGCCGAAGAAGGCCATCGGCAGGAATACCGCAGAGAGCACCAGCGCAATGGCGACCAGCGCGCCGGAGATTTCGCCCATCGATTTTTCGGTGGCTTCCCGCGCGGGCAGCCCCTCGTCGCGCATAATACGCTCGACGTTTTCCACCACCACGATGGCGTCATCCACCAAAAGCCCGATCGCCAGCACCATCGCAAACAGCGTCAGGGTATTGATGGAGTAGCCGAACAGCGCCAGCACGCCGAAGGTGCCCAGCAGAACGACAGGCACCGCAAGCGCCGGGATCAGCGTCGCGCGGATGTTTTGCAGGAACAGGTACATCACCACCACCACGAGGATAATGGCTTCGAACAGGGTCTGAATCACGTCCTCAACGGAGATCTTGATGAACTCGGTGCTGTCTTTCGGGTAGGCCACGTCGTAGCCTTCCGGCATCGACTTTTTGAACTCGGCGATCTTGTCTTTTACCGCCGTGGCGGTGTTGAGCGCGTTCGCGCCCGGTGAAAGCATCACCGCCATACCCGCCGCCGGGTGGCCGTTCAGCTTCGCGGTGGCGGTATAGTCTTCGCTGCCCATCTCCACGCGGGCAACGTCGCTGATGCGCACGATAGCGCCGCTGGACTGGCTCTTCACGATAATGTTTTTGAACTGATCGACCGTTTGCAGGCGCGACTGAGCTCGGACGGTGGCGGTCAGCTGCTGGGCGTTCGACGAGGGCAGCGCGCCGATTTTACCGGCGGAAACCTGCACGTTCTGCGCTTCAATCGCGCTCTGCACGTCGGACGGCATCAGCGAGTAGGACGCCAGCTTCGCCGGGTCGAGCCAGATGCGCATCGCATATTCCGCCCCGAATACCTGCAGGCTCCCGACGCCCTCCACGCGCGCCAGCGGATCCTGCATATTACTCACCAGCCAGTCGGCGATATCCGAGCTGCTGGCGGTGTCGGTTTTGTCATATACGCCCATGATCAGCAGGAAGTTGCTCTGCGATTTCTCGACGGTAATGCCGGACTGCTGCACCTCGGTCGGCAGGCGCGATTCCGCCTGCTGGACCTTGTTCTGCACCTGTACCTGGGCGGTGTCCGGATCGGTTCCCTGCTCGAAGGTGACGGTAATGCTCACCGACCCGTCCGAGCTGCTGGTGGAGGTGAAGTAGAGCAGGTTATCCAGCCCGGTGAGCTGCTGCTCGATCACCTGCGTCACGCTGTTTTCCAGCGTCTGCGCGGAGGCGCCGGTGTAGGTGGCGGAGATTTTGATCGACGGCGGGGCGACGTCCGGGTACTGCGCCACCGGCAGCGTGCGGATCGCCAGCATCCCGGCGAGCATGATGAGAATGGCGATAACCCAGGCAAAGACCGGGCGACGCACGAAGAAGCGGGAAAACATCAGGCGTTTCCTCCGCTGGTTTTCATCTCTTCGGCCTTCACTTCCTGTCCGGCAGTCACTTTGTCGGTGCCTTCCACAATCAGCTTATCGCCCGCCTTCAGGCCGCTCAGCACCAGCCATTTGTCGCCGTAGGTATCGCCCGTCTCCAGCTGACGCTGCTCGACCTTGTTGCTGGCATTGACCACCAGCGCGGTGGCGGTGCCTTTGGCGTCGCGGGTGATGCCCTGCTGCGGCGCGAGGATCGCGTCGTTCATGATGCCTTCATCCACCCTCGCGCGAACGAACATCCCCGGCAGGAGCTGATGCTGCGGGTTCGGGAAGACGGCGCGCAGCGTGACGGAGCCGGTTGATTCATCCACCGCCACTTCGGTTAACGCCAGACGGCCTTTCTCGCTGTAGGTGCTGCCGTCTTCGAGGATTAACGACACGCTTAGCGTATCGCTATTGGTGGCAAGGGTTTGCCTGCGTAAACGCAGCAGATCGCCGCTGGAACGCGTGAGATCGACGTACATGCTGTCCAGGCCGCGAACGGTGGCAAGCGCGGTATCCTGCTGGGCGGTCACCAGCGCGCCGGGCGTGACGGAGGAGATGCCGATGCGTCCGGCAATCGGCGCGGTCACGGTGGTCCAGTTAAGGTTAATGCGCGCGCTCTCCTGCGCGGCCTTCTTTGACTCAACGCTGGCCTTGTCCTGCGCGCAGGTGGACTTCGCGTCCTCTGCGTCCTGACGCGACACGCCGTCGTCTTTCACCAGCTGCGCATAGCGCTGGGCCTTCTGGCAGTCGGCCTGCACCAGCGCCTGCGCCTGCTTCAGCGCCGCGGCGGCTTCATCGTAGGCAGCGCGGTAGCTGGAAGGGTCAATTTGATACAGCGCCTGTCCGGCTTTAACGGTATCGCCTTCGGTGAACAGCCGCTTCTGAATAATGCCGCCCACCTGCGGGCGCACTTCGGCGCTCATGGCGGCGGTGGTGCGGCCGGTCAGTTCGCTGACGACGGACACCGGCTGGCTCATGAGGGTGACAATCCCCACTTCCGGTAAAGGACGCTGGGGAGCAGATGTTTGCGCATTATCGCACCCTGTCAGGAGGAGTAATGCCGCGATGGAGGTTGTTATGGTTTTCATAATCTTTTTCCAGGGTGAACGACGCCTGCCCCGTTAATGGCTTAACAGGGAGGAGAGCTATTTAAAGTCACAGCGATACCGCATCTCTGGCAGAGCCAGAAATGTAAAAAAGGGGAATTACTTATTCCCGCTAATTATTCATATGCGATTACTTCGCAGAGAAAAGCATATTTAAAATATCCTGATAAAGGGGTTCTAATTGTTCTGACGGGACTTTTAAAGGGGTTAATCGACGATAAATCGTCCCCTCAATCATCACGGCGGTAATCTCCACGCAGCAGCGAATATGCTCGTCGCTCAGGTGGGGAAACTGCTTTTTCAGGTGCTCGCAGGCGTTGGCGAACATGCGCGATTCGGCTTCGATCAGCATCGTCGCCACCTGTGGATTACGCGTAGCCTCCGCGGACATTTCCAGCATCAGCGCATCGTCATCTTCGTTGAGGGTCTGTCGCCAGGCGAGCGCCTGCGGCATCCCTTCTACCAGCGTTTTGCCCTGCATCTCCTCGATGCGCGAGTCGATGATGCGGCGGATCATCTCTTCGATAATCGCGTCTTTGTTGCTGAAATAACGGTAAATTTGACCGACGCTAAGCTTCGCCTCGCTGGCTATCTGCGACATGCTGGCGGCGTGAAATCCGCTGGCGCGAAAGCAGCGGCGAGCGGCGGTGATGATCTCGTCCTGGCGCAGTTTTTGTCGTTCTTCCAGCTTTGTGCTCATCGTCGGCTACCGTGTAAAAGTGAGAATGATCGTTCTCAGTATACGTTTTGGGTGCGTATTGGAAAGGCCTTTTTTATTTAGATATTGAGGGAATGTTTCCGTATTTAAAAAATGGAGGAAATTAGGAGTTTTTGTGGAGGTTAAGCTGTGAGATATTCAGATTGCATAGAAAATAAGGAGAGAAATATGCACCTGAGCATAACAGATAATGTAACGCCCGCTGAAAAAGAAGAGTTATTAACGGGGTTGAGATCTTATAACGGGCAATTTTTAGATCTGTCGACCTTCAGCGGGGATATTGGCGTTTACGTGCGGGACGATAATGGCGCTATGCTGGGCGGGCTGATTGGGGTGCGTAAAGGCGACTGGCTGAACATTGATTTTCTGTGGGTCAGCGAGACCGTGCGCGGATCTGGCGTGGGCAGCCAGCTCATCAAAACGGCCGAAGAGGAAGCCCGACGCAAAGGCTGCAAGCACGCGCTGGTCGATACCGCCAGCTTCCAGGCGCGCCCGTTCTATGAAAAACAGGGCTACCGGCTGCAGATGTCGCTACAGGATTACCCTTATGAGGGCATGCAGCGGCATTATCTGGCGAAAGCGCTTTAAATCCGTTTCTGTGATTATGGATTCAGCTATTTATTGCGAGTCGCATTCCTAATTTGAAGCGTGTTGCTTGTCTTCTTTTCAGGCCCTGGCGCATGCTTTGGCCTGGTCAAGTAAACCATGGAGATGGCAATGGAACGCACAGCAAAACTCTTCAAAAAGGGGCGGAATCAGGCCGTAATGCTACCTGCTGAATTCGCTTTTGATACGGAGAGCGTCTACATCCGGCGGGATGAGGAGGGGAATGTCGTTTTGGCGGCAAAACCTGTTCAGACAAAGAGTTGGGATACGTTTTTCCGCATGCTGTCAGTTACGGACGTACCGGATTCGTTTCTGAGCAAAGAGGAACGCAATCAGAGTGTTACGACAAGAGACCCTCTGGATGGAGCATGTTCATGAGGCATATGCTGGATACGAATATCGTGAGCCACTTGTTTAAACGACACCCGGAAGTTATAAGCTGAATGACATGTTTGACTCCGGGGGACGTTTGTATCTCAAGCATTACCGAAGCAGAGTTGCTGTATGGTGCAGATAAGAAGAAAAGCAGTAGATTGAAAGAAACAATCCAGGAGTTTCTCAATACCATCACGATTTGCGACTGGGATAGTGAAGCCGCCGCAACGTATGGTGAACTCCGCGCAGCAATGGAGAAGAGAGGAAAAGTGATGGGCGATCTCGATCAACTGATCGCTCCGCATGCCATCAGTCGGAGAACAACGATTGTGACTAACGATCGTGCATTCAGAATGGTGCAGGAGCTTACCGTCGAGGACTGGACGACAACGTCGTGATCCCTGATGCCGGGTAAGCGCAGCGCCACCCGGCAATACCCGCATATAACTTATCCTTCTTATTGATTCTTTTTCGTTTTTTATTCCACCGCCTCGTTGTCGATATAGTCACTTCAACATTCAGCAAAAGGAACTGTCTTGTGAAACGTCGATTGGGTGCTCTGGTACTTGCTGGCCTGCTGCTGGCAGGGTGCGATCAAAGTGGCAGCGATGCCAAACACATTAAAGTGGGCGTCATCAACGGCGCTGAACAGGACGTGGCGGAAGTCGCCAAAAAGGTGGCAAAAGAGAAATATGGCCTGGACGTGGAGCTGGTCGGCTTCAGCGGCTCGCTGTTGCCCAACGATGCGACCAACCAGGGGGAACTGGATGCCAACGTCTTCCAGCATCGCCCGTTCCTCGCTGAGGATAACAAGGCGCATGGCTACAAGCTGGTGGCCGTGGCGAACACCTTTGTTTTTCCGATGGCCGGCTATTCCCGCAAAATCAAAGCCGTCTCTGACCTGAAGGACGGGGCAACCATTGCCATTCCAAACGACCCGACCAACCTTGGCCGCGCGCTGTTGCTGCTGCAAAAGGAGAAGCTCATTACCCTGAAGCCGGACACCGGGCTGCTGCCGACGGCGCTGGATATTACCGCCAACCCTAAACAGCTGAAAATAATGGAGCTGGAAGGGGCACAGCTGCCGCGCGTGCTGGACGACCCGAAAGTGGATGTCGCCATCATCAGCACTACCTATATTCAGCAAACAGGGCTGTCGCCGGTGCATGACAGCGTCTTTATTGAAGATAAAAACTCGCCGTACGTGAACATTGTGGTGACGCGCGAAGACAACAAAGACGCGGAGAACGTGAAGGAATTTATCCAGTCGTATCAGTCGCCTGAGGTAGCGAAAGCGGCGGAGACGATCTTCAACGGCGGGGCGGTGCCGGGCTGGTAATCGATCTGACGGAAAACGGGTTGCTTAAATTGGCCCGATTCCATCGGTAATCGCCCTTTAGCCCACAGCGTCAATTGTGACGGCTGGCTATCCTCCTTATCACACCAACCGGAGGATAGCCTATGAACATTACCCACATTCGCAACGCCACCCAGCTGATTACCTACGCCGGAAAACGTCTTTTAATCGACCCGATGCTGGCCCCGAAGGGGGCTTATCCGGGCTTTCCCGGCACGGCGTATGCCGAACGCCGTAACCCGACGGTCGAACTCCCCGTTGACGTCAACACGCTGCTGGACGCCGACGCGGTGATCGTCACCCATACCCATGACGATCACTGGGATCGCGCCGCGGCGGAGCTGATCGCCAAAGACAAACCGATCTACGTGCAAAACGATCGTGACGCCGCGCTGCTGCGAAGCCAGGGATTTAGCAACCTGACGGTCATGACCGACGCGACCTTCTTCGGTGATATTCAGATTGCGAAAACCCAGGGCGGGCAGCACGGCACCGATCGCGCTTACGCCGTGCCGGAGCTGGCGGAGCGGCTGGGCGAGGCCTGCGGCGTGGTGCTGCGTCATCCCGATGAGAAGACGCTTTATCTTGCCGGGGATACCGTCTGGCGTGACGAGGTGGCGGCCGATCTGCAAAAGCACCAGCCGGATGTGGTGGTGCTGAACGCTGGCTATGCCCACGTCATTGGTTTTGGGCCGATTATTATGGGGCAAGAGGACGTGCTCAACGTTCATTTCCTGCTGCCGCAGGCCCACATTGTGGCGAGCCACATGGAGGCGATTAACCACTGCCTGTTGACCCGCAGCGCGCTGCGTGAGTACGTTGAAGCCAATCAGGTGAGTGACGCAGTGAGCATTCCCCAGGATGGCGAAACCGTTATATTCTGAGCGCGTTAAAGGGAAAGGAGAGACAGATGTCGCTAATCAACGTCGCGATTGTCGCGGTTGACGGGTTCAGCCCGTTCCACTACTCCGTTCCCTGCATTCTGTTTGGCGATTCTGTCTCCGGCGAAAAGCGCTTTAACGTGACGATCTGCGCCGAAACGCCGGGGTTCCTCACCTCAAAAGACGGATTCGCCCTCAACGCCACGCAGGACTATACCGCCATTGGTCAGGCCGATATTGTCGTCGTTCCCTACTGGCAGCACGTCCTTGAACGCCCGCCCCAGACGCTGCTCGACAGCCTGGTGCAGGCGAGAGACAACGGCGCGGAAATCGTCGGGCTGTGTCTGGGGTCGTTTGTGCTGGCCTATGCGGGGCTCCTCGACGGCAAACGTGCGGCCACTCACTGGGAGTTCGAACATCAGTTCCAGTCCCTTTTCCCGCACGTTCAGCTGGATATTAATGCCCTTTACGTGGATGACGGCAATATCATCACCTCTGCCGGAACCGCGGCGGCGCTGGACTGCTGCCTGTATATCATTCGCCAGCGCTTTGGCAGCGTGGTCGCCAACCAGATTGCCCGTCGGATGATTGTTCCGCCCTACCGCGAAGGCGGGCAGGCGCAGTTCATCGCCCAGCCGGTACCCAAAGATACCCGGGACGGACGCATTAACTGCCTGATCGACTATCTTCAGCAGCACATCACTGAACCGCATAGCCTGGACTCGCTGGCGGAGGTGGTTTCGATGAGCCGCCGCACCCTGACCCGTCATTTCATTAAAGCCACGGGGATGAGCGTCGCCGACTGGCTTACCGCCGAACGCCTGCGGCGCAGCCAGATCCTGCTTGAGGCCGGAAATATGCCGATTGAGCGCGTGGCCGAGCTGGTGGGGTTTAATTCCGCCGTCACCTGGCGACAGCAGTTTAAGGCGCGTTTTGGGGTCAGTCCGGCGGAGTGGCGAAAGACGTTTCGTCTGCAGAACTAGCGTGAAGGTTCTGTAATAACGACAGGTTAAGAAATTTGAGCATTCAGGAACCTACAGTAGCTACTGGTTACAGTTCTTCACCGGTTTGCCGCATACAGACAGAGGAAAAATAATGATTACTACAAGGGTAAAATTATTTTTGTTACTGGCCGCTGTTTGGATAGCAGGAATATTTGCCACGCTTTTATTTGGACGTTTGTTGATTGCCCTGGTCAGCTTCTTTTTCATCGGACAATTTGATTTTCCAATCAGTGATCTTGTTGAAGCTACGACCCTTGCCATTAGTGGTGGGATCCTCGTTGGAGGAATACAGTGCGTTATGGCAAAAGAAAAGAACCGATCCGAAGACCCACCCCGGTAAGTTGGGTATGAAGAGATTGAACTACCCCAGCCTCTCCACTCTCGGTTGCAGGCAACAATACCGGTGATGCGATGAATGATGCCAACCAGACGATAGCGTGAGCAAGTGCATCTTCGGGCCTGCTGTTCTAATGGTACTAAGCAGAGGCGAGGAGCCTGATACAGGAGAGCATATAGCGGCAGAAGAAAATGTGTGGCGTACTAAGTCTCAACCAAACAAACCTGATGCCGATAATATAATTTCTTACCTGTCGAAGAACAGATAGGTACATTGAATGAGGTGGCAAAAAGGACTCATGAAATGATTTATGTATTATTAGGAATTGCACTTTTCGCTTTTGCAGTTGGAACGGCCGTGTTTCTTCGCTTTAGTAAAGTGACGGGAAGAAGCGTCCAGTCACCTTTTACCTCTATGATTTTCTTTGATGCGCTCTTTTTTGGGCTGGGCAGTAAGCGAGACATGAATATCGCAGCATGTTCGTTTATCGTCTTTTTACTAAGCGTATGGGGATTAACTTATTTAAAATTAAGCGCACATTTTTGGGGGAGTCGCGAAAGTTATTTTGGTTTTGTGATCGCCGGAATTATGTTTCTGGTTATGCACTGTCGCTATTGTGCAAAAAATTTCATTATCAAAAATGATGGGCTGGCACCCATGAGAGAATTGACCAGTATCAGGTTGTCGAGCCTCACTAGCCCCTTTTTATGGTTAAGTCGGGCCGGGTATCTGGGTTTCTTTATAGGAATGATACGTTGAAGCGAAATATGGATAAAGAGAGAGCCTTAATCTCGACGTACTGCCGAACGAAATATCAATATCACGAAAGCGATTGTGGTAGTTATAGAAATGATGATTAATCCTCGATTAAAACTTTTCCTTTTACTGGTATTACTCTGGATGTCAGGTCTCTTTATCACTATGGCTTCAGGCCGTCTGATAATTGCAGCGGCCTCGTATCTCTTCCTTAATGATTTTGATTTCAAGTGGAGCGACTTGATTGCTGCGCTCAAAATCTCTGTAGGCGCAGGGTTCATCATTGGAGGGGGGCAGTCCCTGCAGGTGAAAGAGAAAAAATGAAAATTTCATTTTATTGGGCTTCAAAGGAAGAGAATGCGGCTTACCCCAACCTCTCCACCCTCGTCTCCCCCTCCACCATCGACAGCTGGTACAACGAAAACGACCTCTGCTTCTCAATCAACTTCGCCAGCTCCGGCGAGTGGCTGGTGAGCCAGATCTGCGAGTAGCGGCTGGCCTCGGCGATTAAGCTCGCCAGGGCGGGCAGCATCTGCGGGTGCAGGCTGTTTTCCGGTTCGTTCAACGCGATAAACGCCGGTGGGCGCGGGCTTAACAGCGCTACCGCCAGGCACAAGAAGCGCAGGGTGCCGTCGGAGAACTCCGCCGGTTCCAGCGGCCTGCTAAGACCTTCGCGCTGCATCATCATGCGAAAACGTCCGCCGGTGTTGTCGCTGTAAAACACGCAGCCGGGGAAGGCCTGGTCAAGGATGCGCATCAGCAGCAGCTCGTCGCCGATCTCGACGATGGTCTGAAACGCTGCCGCCAGGTTGGCACCGTCGCTGGCCAGCACCGGGGAGCGGAAGCCGACCTGCGGGGCGCGCATCGCCGAGCCGATTGATACAGAAAACTCATGATAAAAGCGCCAGTTACGCAGGGACTCGCGCATCTGCGACACTTCCGGGTAAAGATGCGGTTCGCCGAGCTGCCCGAATACCGATTCGTTCTCGTACAGCGTGCCGCTGTGGGTCACTTTCTCGTGATGCACGTTGTTCAGAAACACCGTCTGGTTCTTACGCTTCATCAGCTGTGACGAAGGCCGACGGTGCTGGCCGCTCAGCCAGATGGACTCCTCTTTGATCACCGGATCGAGCTGAAACTGCGAGGGATAGGGCAGCTTCTCCACAAACCCGACCTGTAGCTCGTATTCGTAGGTCTCTGTTTCCACCGCCAGATTCATCCGCCGCAGCTGGTCGCTGCGGGTTTTGCCTGCCCAGAATACCTTAAGAATGCCGCCCTCGTTTGCCAGCGCCTGGGAAAACTGCCCCTGAGCGGCGCTGTGCATCAGATGAATCGCCTTGTAGATATTGGATTTCCCGGTGCCGTTCGGCCCGAAGACGATGTTGAGCTGCTCCAGCTCCAGCGACATGTCGCGGATGGATCGATAGTTTTGAATGTGCAGGGTGTTGATCACAGGCAGGCCCCTTTTGCAGAATAAGCCTGTATATAATCACAGTCTTTGAGATGAAATGCAAAAAAGAGACGACAGTGAGGATGTCGTCTAAACGGGGTACTGCTTTGGGCCTCTACGGGTCAATGGGGCCTTCGCATTTTTATGATCACTTGACTGCCAGACGCAGACCCAAATCATCAGGATAGGGATCAAAGTAGTTTTGCGTCATCAGATACCGGTCGGGGTATTCGGCCAGGTAGTGCTTCAGCAGCGTGATCGGGGCGAGAATAGGCAACTGTCCGTTGCGATAGTGCAGGATCACGTCGCGCAGCTCGCCGCGCTGGCGGGTGTTCAGCTGGTTACGGAAATATCCCTGAATATGCATCAGCACGTTGGTGTGATTCTTCCGCGAGGCGGGTTTTTTCAGGATGGTCATCAGTTTTTCCCGGTACGCCACGAAGAAGGCGTCCAGGTCTTCCCACTCGTGCAGCGAGGCAACGAACGGGCCGATTTCACGATAGCCCGCCTGATGGTGCGCCAGCAGCTGCAATTTATAGCGGCTGTGGAAATCCAGCAGCCCACGGCGCGTCAGACCTTTAGCGCGCAGCGTGTTTAGCTCGTGCAGGGCAAATACCCGCTCGATAAAGTTTTCCCGCAGCACCGGGTCGTGCAGCCGACCGTCTTCCTCGACGGGCAGCCACGGGTAGGTTTCAAGAAGGGCGGCGGTGAACAGCCCGACGCCCTCCTTGCGGCCCCGGTTGCCGTTTTCATCGTACAGACGCACGCGTTCCAGGCCGCAGCTTGGGGATTTTGCACAGACGATAAATCCCGAGAGATCGCCGATTTTTGGCAGATAGTCCGCCGTGAAGTCGGCCATTTTCTGCGTGAGGTCATCATGAGGCGGCTTGCTGAAACGGAGCTGCGTTTCGCCGCTGTCCGTCAGCGTCAGGCGTATGGCCGGGCGAGGCGTCGGCAGACCGATAGCCATTTCCGGGCAGACGGGCCTGAAATTCACCCACTGGGCCAGCTCATCCATGACGAAGCCCATACGTTTGTGTCCGCCGTCAAAGCGAACGGCGGAACCGGTCAAACATCCGCTAATACCGAGTACAGGTTTCGTTGTCATGGTGTGGTCCTCCCGTTCATATAATTAAAACTTACACAACATGACTAATTTGTCCAAGTATTCGCGGAACTATTTTTTTTATTCCTTTAGAATCAATGCTTATTAACTGCCCTTGTAGGTCGAATAACCGTACTGGCTCAGCAGAAGCGGGATGTGCAGCTTCTCGTTGGTGCGGGTCACGGTAAACAGCACCGGGATCTCCGGGAAGAAGGAGTCCAGCTTTTTGCCGTGGAAGTAATCTGCGGTTTTGAAGGTCACTTTATACACGCCAGGCTGCATGTCCTGATCCTGCGGATAGAGCGATTTGATGCGGCCGTCGTGGTCGGTTTTGCCGCTGGCAATCGGGGTCCACTTGTCCTGCTGTTGCTTTTCGAGAGTCACAGTCACGTCCGACGGCGGCATCCCGGTTTGCTGGTCGAGAATGTGGACGCTCAGCGTGCCGGCAGGGGCGCTAAAGGCAGCAGGGGCAAAGGCCATCGAGGCCAGGATCAGCAGAGGGGCAGTTTTTTTCATGGTGTTTTCCTGTGGAGTTATTCGTCACAGGAAAACGTTAGCATCTGCGGCGCGGGAAAATATTCAACTTTTCGTGAAGATTCCCGCAGGAGAAAATTATCAGAGGATAATCACTTCAAGCGATACCTGCTGCTGCCACTGCTCCACCTGTTTTTTCCGCCCGGCGGTGAGTTTGCCGCTGGTGACCAGAAGCCATTTGCGCTCCGGGAAAATTTCCGGTGCCAGCGCGTCAGGCGGAACCGGCAGGATGTCGATTCGGTGGCCCTGCCCGGTACGCGTTAAGGCTTCGAGCCAGATCTCGCACGGGTCGTTGAGGTGCCAGCCGCTGAGCAGAATATTATCGCCCGGCGCTTTTTTATCGCCTTCGAGGCAAAACGAGGTGTAGGCGATGATGATGCCGTCGAGGATCGCGCGCAGGGTCATGGCGGCAGCGACGTTGGCCGAGACCTGGCTGCGCAGCGGGCGCAGCACGTTCGCGACCAGCTCCAGCCTTGGATATTCGCGTCCGGCGTCGTAAATCATCTGGCGAAGGGACTCGACCTTGCCGTCCTGCAGGCGTTGCAGCATGTTCTGCTGCAGGGTTTGCCAGTTGTTGGTCCGTCCCGGCATCGGGCGTTCCAGCAGCGGTTTGACCTGGCCGATCGGGACGCCTTTTTTTACCCAGTCGAGGATTTTGAGCGCCTGCTGGACGTCCTCGTCGCTGTACTGGCGGTGGCCGCCTTCCGTGCGCTGTGGCTTGAGTAAACCATAGCGACGCTGCCACGCCCGCAGGGTGGTGGCGGTGATGCCGCTGAGTCTGGCGAATTCGCCGATGGAGTAAGCCATGTCCGTGTCCAGAGTGGAGGAATACTCTCAATATACTACGAATTTTCCCGAACGGGATGAAGCGCCGAAACGGTGCACTACACTTAACGTCCAACCGTGCAAATGAAAGGAATTCTCATGAAGCTATGGCCTGTTGTGACCGGTGTTGCTATTGCGCTGACGCTGGTCGCCTGTAAATCCCCCACGCCGCCGAAGGGCGTGCAGCCGATCTCTGGTTTTGACGCCAGCCGCTATCTCGGAAAATGGTACGAGGTCGCCCGTCTGGAAAACCGCTTTGAACGCGGGCTGGAGCAGGTAACCGCCACCTACGGCAAGCGCAGCGACGGCGGCATCAGCGTGCTTAACCGCGGTTACGATCCGGTGAAGAACAAGTGGAACGAGAGCGAAGGGAAAGCGTACTTTACCGGCGAACCGACCACCGCCGCGCTCAAGGTGTCGTTCTTCGGTCCGTTCTACGGCGGCTATAACGTGATCAGGCTGGACGATAAGTACCAGTACGCGCTGGTCAGCGGCCCAAACCGCGACTACCTGTGGATCCTGTCGCGCACGCCAACCATTCCGGATGCGGTGAAGCAGGATTACCTGAACACCGCGCGCAGTCTGGGCTTCCGGGTGGACCAACTGGTGTGGGTGAAGCAGTAGCCCCTACTGGTAGGAAAACGTAATGCTGGCCAGCGCGTTGGCCGAGCCGGGGACCAGTTCTCCGGTTCGGATGTACTGCGCCTGGAACGGTAACGTGAGCGTCTGTGCCGCCGTGGTGCTCTGGATTAAGAACTGGCCGGTCGCACCCGCGGCCGAGCTGTCCGGCCCCATCGTCAGCGGCCCGCTGCCGTTGTAGAAAAACTGCACCCCAACGCCGGACGCCGTGGAGTCTCCTGTCAGCGTTACCACCGACGAGGTGTTCGACGGCGTGGTCTGATCGGTCATCACGGCGTGAACCGCCACGTTCGCGTCGCAGGTCAGGCCGACGGTAAACGTCCCCGATGGCGACGTGCTTCCCACCGTGGGCAGAGTGCGAATATCAATGGTGCCCAGCGCCACGCTGGCGTTTTTGCTGCCGACCGTACACCCGCTGGCGGTTACCGTGATGGTGGTCGGGCTGATAATCACCTGCGCCGTTTTCGTCTCGTTGTTATAGGCGGTGAGCACCGCGGCGTTGATGGTCGGGATGTTATAGACGCCGGATTTCAGGGCGGCACCGGTTTTAATAAAGGTGACCTTTGCCGACCAGCCCAGATCCTGGGCATACCCACTGGTGCCCTCTGCGGGGTAGCTTTGCGTGATACCGGTTTGCAGGGGAATATATTTTGTGCTCTTAAAATCCTTCAGCCCGATGATATAGCCCACGCCCGGTACGCCGGTCTCAAAAATGGTGTAATTCGCGCCGTCGACGGTGACCGTCGCACCGCTTGAGATGGCGCTGCTGCTGGGCTGCAGCGTCCCTTTGGTGCAGGTAAAAATAAGCCCGCACCAGAACACCTGCTGCACGCTGGCGGTGGCGCTCCAGGTCGAGCCGATAATGCTGCCCGGCACCACGGAATCCGCCGGCCCGCTGTAGGTCATCGGCTGAGGGGAGAGCGTAATATCCGATTTCCAGTCCAGAGCCTGCACGCTGGCGCAGAAAAGTAATCCGCCGAGAAGAAACGCTAAACGCATCATAGATACTCCGTTGTCCAGGTCGCGAGGGCTGACACATCGCCGGCGCTCACCGGCGTAGCGGTGGCAACCAGCTGCGCGTAAAAGGTCATCTGTACGCTGTCATCTCCCGCCGTTCCGTACGCGGTGGTTTGCGTGTTCAGGGGAATGAGTACGCTCTCTTTATCGAGGATTTGCACCGCCACGCCGGTAGCGCCACCGTCGGCAATTTTCAGCAGCTGCGGGTTGGCATCATCCGGCGTACCGCTGAAGCGGATTTTTACGCCAGCAAAGGTTGGCCCGCACGCTTCAAGCCTGAGCGTGAAGGGCGTTTTGATATTGCTGATGGCCCCGGCACGGCTGAACTGTTTAATACCAATGGTGCCCAGAGGCACGTTTTGCTCCCCGGAGTCCTGCGCCACCACGCAGGTGTTGCCGATCAAATTGCCGGTAACGGAGACCAGCACGTCATACCCGCGAACGGGGAGAGCGAAAGCCAGCAGTGCGATGCAGCCGATCCGAAACGTTACTGACATACCACCTCCTGAGAATAGAGACCGGTGCGGGCGTTAAAGTGCTGCTTGTTTAAGGCATAGGTAATAGCGCAGCGCTGGCGGCTGCCGCGGCCCCACACGGCGTTCAGCGTGCCCTTTTCTGACAAACCGGAAAGATACAGGCTGCCGCCATCGCCGACGATGCCGCTGGTTTTGTCATCATCGAGCGAGACCAGCGTGCCGAAGGGGAGCACATCGTTGCCGTGACGCACGATAAACATCGCTTTTGCTCCCTGATGCGTGGTGAAGGTGGCGCGAACCAGGGCGCCGTCGGTAGGCGTTTTGTTGGCGATGGCGTTTTCCAGCTCCACGTCGTTGCCGGCGGTCGTCACGTCCAGCGCGACCTGGTTAACGCGGTACGGCGTGGCGTACGGGATCACCGCGTAGCCACGGCTGTCCGTTTTGATGCCCTTATGGTTAAGCACGGCGACGCTGCTGGCCCCCGGGGCTTTTACCAGAATGTTGGTATTTCCGAGCGGCTGGCTCAGCGTCAGGCCATCTTCATGCACTACCGCACCGCCGCTGATGCCGTAGCTGAGGTTGCGGGAGTCGCTGGCGTAGCTGTAGCCCAGGTTGTAGTCTCCCCACGCGCCTTCGTACTGCAGGGTGGCATCGCCGCCGTAGTGCTGCTGGGCGCTGTAGCGCTGGTTGACGCTATAGAACAGGTTTTCCTGGCCCGGCAGGTAGCCGCTCACGCCCGTGCTGGCGGTTGTGCCGGTGGAGTCTGCATGGGTCGTGGTAAAGCGCGCGCGGGTCGACAGCGTCGGGTTGCCCAGCGGGACCGAAATCGACATCGACAGGATGTTATCTTTCTTGTCGTCATACAGGCTCGAGCTTCGCTGGACGCTGACGCCAAGCGACACGTTGCGAAACGTGGCGTTCCACGCAAACTGCAGGCTTTGCGTGGTATTTGACGTGTTCCAGTAGGTCTGCTGATCCCACGACAGTGACAGCGAGCCGTATTGTCCCATCGGCTGCGACAGCAGCAGCTGGTTTTTTGCCTTGCGCGACATGCGCAGGTTGTACACGTTGTCGTAATGGGTGGTGACGGTGCCATCGTCTTCCACCGTCTGCTTTGGCGATCCGCCCGACATCCCTTTGTACGTCGTGTCGCTGAGGGTATAAAACCCTTTCGTGGAGTAGCGCAGCGAGAAGAAGTTCACCCGCGTGCCAATGTCGTTCAGCAGTTTGCTGTAGCGCAGGCGCACCGAATCACCGCTGTAGTGCCGATCGTCCGCCAGCTGGCTGCGGGCGTGGGTCAGGTCGATGGAGTAGGCGCCAAAGCGGCCGAGGTTTTGCCCAAACCCGAGGGCCAGGCCGTTATAGCGATCGGCAAACTGCGCCCCGCCGTAAAACGTCAGGCCGTATCGCCAGCCGTAGAACAGCTCGCCCTGCGCGAAAGAGGGCGCATCCTGATTGCCCGTCGGACGGTATTTCCCGGCGCCGAGGGCATATTTCACCTGTCCGTTACGCACCAGGTTCGGCACGCTGGCAAAGGGAAGCGTGTATTGCGTTTTGCTGCCGTCGTTCTCCTGAATGGTGACCGCCAGATCGCCGCCCGAGGAGGTCGGGTAGAGATCTTTCAGTACAAACGCCCCCGGCGGGACGGAGGTTTGATAGATGATGTTGCCGTTCTGGCGAACCGTTACGGTCGCGTTGCTGCGCGCGATACCCCGGACTTCAGGCGCATAGCCGCTGAGGCTGGCGGGCAGCATGTTGTCATCGGTTTTCAGGGCGATACCGCGCAGGCCCACGGAGTCGAAGACTTGCGCCGAGGTATACGTTTCCCCGGCATACACCTGCGCGCGCAGGGCGTGAATATCGCGCTGCAGCCAGGTCTGCACGTGGGTGAGCTCATTGCTGTCTTTGGTCCACGTGGTGAAATCACGCAGCCGCCACGCGCCCAGGTTGACGCCGCTGTTGAGGCTTGCAAACAGCTGCTGTTCCCGCGTGCGCGTCTCGCCGCGATACTCATTGTTCGAGCCGTTGACCACGTAATTCAGCCACGCGGCAGGAATGCCCGCCTCCCAGCTTTCCGGGCTGACGTATCCGCGCGGCAAATTGCGCATCGCACTTTGCGGTACGGTGAAGCTTAGGGTGAGCGACTTCTGGTCCAGATCAAACTGCGTATTCGCAAACGCCTTTGTTAAGAAGATGCAGCGCTGCGCCAGCGGCAGGCCGCCGCCCTTCGCCTGATGGCTATCGATGCCCAGCGCGTCGAATTGCTCAGGCGTGAGGCAGGGCAGCGTTTCACCCGTGCTGTCCTCAGCAAGGCGGAACGTGACGTTACCCGTGAACGCATAATTCGTATTGATATACACGTTGAGGTTGTAATCACCCGGCGGCAACGCGCTCCCGGCGTTGACCCAGGCGAGATCGGCGCTGTTTGCGCTCTCGCCGTTGAGGAACGCGGGGTTAAATTGCAGCTCGCTTTCAGCAGCCACGGCTTGCCGAATCACCAGGGAGATTACCGTGGCGCACAGGATTTTTATTTTCACGTGGTCACGCCTTACTGTTTTTATTATTGGGATAACGACGCGCGCGTGGCGGGGGTCCATGCCCCGTAATCGTTAATGGTCTGATAACTCATGCTGCCCGCATGGCTGAAGGTTTCGGCCAGCGTCACGCTGCCTTTCGGGGGCACCATCACCGGCTGCACCGGCATACCGTCAATTTTCACGTTGATGGTGGTGAGGTAGTACGGCGTGGGGTTGCTGAGCGTCACTTTTCCGGCGCGATAGGCACCGGCCAGTTTTTTCCACGCCTCTCCCGGGCTCTCACTGAGTCCTTCCGGGCGATAAAAGACCTTGATGCGGTTAGCCGACGCAAACTGCAGCGTATTTCCGGCGCCGCTTTTCGCCTGCTGGGGGATGGCTTTGACCGTCATCCAGTAGAGCGTCTCCCGATCCGCTGGCAGGGCTTTGCCGTTAAACATAATTTTCACCGCGCTTTCGCTGGCCGGCTTCATGACGTACAGCGGCGGCGTGATCGCGAAGTCGTTGGTGCGTTCGCCTTGCTCATTTTCCATCCATGACTGGATCAGGAACGTGGCGTCGGGATGGGTGTTTCTCACCTGCATCATGGCCTGGCTGGTGGCGCTGGAGTAGACCATTCGCGTTGCGCCCAGCCCCACGCCGCCGGCATAGACGGCGGAGGAACATAACGCGCCCGCCAGGCAAATCCATGTGTTTACGCGCATAGTGCTTCTCCTGAAAGCTAAGACAGGCCCGGCTCGCAGACCGGGCCTGAGGATTACGAATAGGTTACGGTGTAGGTCGCGACGGCGCTGGCATCACCCGCGGTGGCGCCGCCCTTCGGCGAGTAATATTTCGCGCTGAAGTTCAGGGTGTTGGCACCCTTACGCAGAGGGATGGCCGCAGCAGGTTCACCCAGGTTCACCACGTTGCCCTGCTCGTCATAAAGGCGAATAGCCACGTTTTGCGCAGAGTTGGCGCTGCCGTTTGCCCCGACGGACAGGCTATTAACATCGGAAGTGTCCGGCGTGCCGGTGAAGGTGACGGCCACGGTTGTGGCGGCAATCGGGTTCTCATCCGTAGAGGCTGATGTATCGGCGATTTCGCAATCTTCCAGGGTGATGGCAAACGCTTTTGCCGTGCTGGCAACGCTGCCGGCGGTCGCCAGCGTTGCGGTACGCACTTCACCCATATCAACGTCAATGTTGGCGCTTCCTGCGCTGATGGCGCAGGCGGAGGTCACCACTTTGCCGCTAAAGTTCACCGTGCCGCCGCTGGTGCCGGCAGCCAGGGCCGTGCCCGCTGGCAGTAATGCCGCAATAGTGATCGCGAGCAGCGTTTTATTATTGAATTGAGCTTTCATTGTCCTGATTCCATTATGGTGTTATGTCGAGATTTGCTCTGAAAGCAGCAGGTCTAACTGGTTAAAAAGACCAGCAAATCTGTCTTGTTCCTGAGCCCGAGTTTTCTTATCGCTGAGCTTTTTAACGCGCTGACACGACGGTAAGAAAGCTGCTCTGTTTCGGCGATGTAACGCATATCCAGACCCTTACGCAGTTCCTTCAATACCCTCCATTCGCCCGGCGTCAGCGATAACGCCGTGGGTTTTTTTAGTGGGCGATAACGGCTATCGACCATTTTTAATACGCTGGCTCGCCAGTGATACAGCGGGTCCTGCAGCGAGAGATAGGCGTCTATTTCACCGCGTATCCACAGCCAGGAATTTGCCGGTGCGGAATACATGCAAATAAGTACGTCGGGATAAAGGGTAATGGTGCCAACTTACTGATTTAGTGTATGATGGTGTTTTTGAGGTGCTCCAGTGGCTTCTGTTTCTATCAGCTGTCCCTCCTGTTCAGCTACTGAAGGCGTGGTGCGTAACGGTAAAAGTACTGCCGGACATCAGCGCTATCTCTGCTCTCACTGCCGTAAAACATGGCAGCTACAGTTCACTTACACCGCTTCTCAACCCGGTACGCATCAGAAAATCATTGATATGGCCATGAATGGCGTCGGATGTCGCGCCAGTGCACGCATTATGGGCGTTGGCCTCAACACGATTTTACGACACTTAAAAAACTCAGGCCGCAGTCGGTAAACTCACGCATACAACCGGGCAGTGACGTCATTGTTTGCGCGGAAATGGACGAACAGTGGGGTTACGTCGGCGCTAAATCACGCCAGCGCTGGTTGTTTTACGCGTATGACAGGATACGGAGGACGGTTGTGGCGCACGTATTCGGTGAACGCACGTTGGCCACGCTGGAGCGTCTTCTGGGCCTGCTGTCGGCCTTTGAGGTCGTGGTATGGATGACGGATGGCTGGCCGCTGTATGAATCACGCCTGAAGGGAGAACTGCACGTTATCAGCAAGCGATATACGCAGCGCATTGAGCGGCATAACCTGAATCTGAGGCAGCATCTGGCAAGGCTGGGCAGGAAGTCACTGTCGTTCTCAAAATCGGTGGAGCTGCATGACAAAGTCATCGGGCATTATCTGAACATAAAACACTATCAGTAAGTTGGAGTCATTACCGCATTTTGGCGGAGATCACAGGAGTCGCATTTGATAAGTAATAACCTTGAATTGATTGATTATTTTTCTATGCGATTTTTAAGTGTGCCCCCAATTATGCCCCCACATGTTTTTCCTTGCCAGTTAAGGAAGGTGCGAATAAGCGGGGAAATTCTTCTCGGCTGACTCAGTCATTTCATTTCTTCATGTTTGAGCCGATTTTTTCTCCCGTAAATGCCTTGAATCAGCCTATTTAGACCGTTTCTTCGCCATTTAAGGTGTTATCCCCAGTTTTTAGTGAGATCTCTCCCACTGACGTATCATTTGGTCCGCCCGAAACAGGTTGGCCAGCGTGAATAACATCGCCAGTTGGTTATCGTTTTTCAGCAACCCCTTGTATCTGGCTTTCACGAAGCCGAACTGTCGCTTGATGATGCGAAATGGGTGCTCCACCTTGGCCCGGATGCTGGCTTTCATGTATTCGATGTTGATGGCCGTTTTGTTCTTGCGTGGATGCTGTTTCAAGGTTCTTACCTTGCCGGGGCGCTCGGCGATCAGCCAGTCCACATCCACCTCGGCCAGCTCCTCGCGCTGTGGCGCCCCTTGGTAGCCGGCATCGGCTGAGACAAATTGCTCCTCTCCATGCAGCAGATTACCCAGCTGATTGAGGTCATGCTCGTTGGCCGCGGTGGTGACTAGGCTGTGGGTCAGGCCACTCTTGGCATCGACACCAATGTGGGCCTTCATGCCAAAGTGCCACTGATTGCCTTTCTTGGTCTGATGCATCTCCGGATCGCGTTGCTGCTCTTTGTTCTTGGTCGAGCTGGGTGCCTCAATGATGGTGGCATCGACCAAGGTGCCTTGAGTCATCATGACGCCTGCTTCGGCCAGCCAGCGATTGATGGTCTTGAACAATTGGCGGGCCAGTTGATGCTGCTCCAGCAGGTGGCGGAAATTCATGATGGTGGTGCGGTCCGGCAAGGCGCTATCCAGGGATAACCGGGCAAACAGACGCATGGAGGCGATTTCGTACAGAGCATCTTCCATCGCGCCATCGCTCAGGTTGTACCAATGCTGCATGCAGTGAATGCGTAGCATGGTTTCCAGCGGATAAGGTCGCCGGCCATTACCAGCCTTGGGGTAAAACGGCTCGATGACTTCCACCATGTTTTGCCATGGCAGAATCTGCTCCATGCGGGACAAGAAAATCTCTTTTCTGGTCTGACGGCGCTTACTGCTGAATTCACTGTCGGCGAAGGTAAGTTGATGACTCATGATGAACCCTGTTCCATGGCTCCAGATGACAAACATGATCTCATATCAGGGACTTGTTCGCACCTTCCCAAGGTAAAAACCTTGAAGCAGCATCCGCGCAAGAACAAAACGGCCATCAACATCGAATACATGAAAGCCAGCATCCGTGCCAGGGTGGAGCACCCGTTTCGCATCATCAAGCGGCAGTTCGGCTTCGTGAAAGCCAGATACAAGGGGCTGCTGAAAAACGATAACCAACTGGCGATGTTATTCACCCTGGCCAACCTGTTTCGGGTGGACCAAATGATACGTCAGTGGGAGAGATCTCAGTAAAAACCGGAAATAACGCCAGAAATGGTGGAAAAAATAGCCTAAATAGGCTGATTCGATGTGTTTGCGGGAAAAAAATCGGCCCAGATCCGCGAAATTTTAATCAGCGAGTCAGCTTGGGAAGAAATGACCTGCTTATTCGCACCTTCCCTAAGGAGACTTCAGGATATACACCAAAGGCCAGGCGTTTTTCTTTACCAGCGTAACGGTACTTCAAACGCCAGTAACGTGAGCCGCTGGTCGCTACCTCAAGGTAGAGACCACCGCCATCAGATAACTTGTAGGGCTTTTCTTTCGGTTTAGCAGTATCAACTTGACGGGCTGTTAGCTTCATTGGGGGCACCTCAAAATGGGGGCATCTTTTATGCCCCCCATAATGCCCCCAAAATGTACTTGATTCTGGTAGACATGAGTTGACCTCAGGAGAACATAACTGATTGCAATTGCAGGTAGTATAAGGGATTTATTGACTGTGGGGGAATTCAGGGGAGGCTAATTGGCGGAAGATCACAGGAGTCGAACCTGCCCGGGAACGCTGGCGTCCCCAACTGGATTTGAAGTCCAGCCACCTCACCGGAGATGACGATCTTCCGCGCCTCGATTGCTACATGGAGGCGGGGCGCATTATAGCTACTTTCAGGCATTTACCACATACCCAGACACACTTTTTTCACCTCTCTTTTGACCTGTACACCCCTGTTTCAGTTAATTCCTAAGAAAATCCTCATGTTAGCCCCTCGGGTTCCCAACATTTACCGCGATCACAAAAAACAAGAAACGTAATCTGCTAACCAGAAAACGCAATACCCGCTCCTGAAACAATGGTTTAAAACTCTGTAACCGGTCTCAGCGCCTCCTACAGCGTGAAGGATAAAAAAAGATGAGCGAAGTATTGTCAGTGAAAGAGAAGATTGGCTACGGCATGGGAGACGCCGCCAGCCACATCATTTTTGATAACGTCATGTTGTACATGATGTTTTTCTATACCGACATTTTCGGCATTCCCGCCGGGTTTGTCGGCACCATGTTCCTGCTGGCGCGCGCGCTGGATGCGATCTCCGACCCGTGCATGGGGCTGATTGCCGACCGCACCCGCAGCCGCTGGGGCAAGTTCCGTCCGTGGATTTTGTTTGGTGCCATCCCGTTCGGCATCGTCTGCGTGCTGGCCTACACCACGCCGGACCTCAGCCTCAACGGCAAAATGGTTTACGCTGCTGTTACCTACACCCTGCTGACCCTGCTCTATACCGTGGTCAACATTCCCTACTGCGCGCTGGGCGGCGTGATCACCAACGACCCGACGCAGCGTATCTCCCTACAGTCCTGGCGCTTTGTGCTGGCGACGGCGGGCGGCATGCTCTCCACGGTACTGATGATGCCGCTGGTGAATCTGATTGGCGGCGACGATAAGGCGTTCGGCTTCCAGGGCGGGATTGCCGTGCTGTCGGTAGTCGCGTTCCTGATGCTGGCGTTCTGCTTCTTTACCACCAAAGAGCGCATCCAGGTGCCGCCGAGCACCACCTCCATGCGGGAAGACCTGCGCGACATCTGGCACAACGACCAGTGGCGCATCGTCGGCGTGCTCACCATCCTCAACATCCTCGCCGTCTGCGTGCGCGGCGGGGCGATGATGTACTACTGCACCTGGATCATGGGCTCGCCGGAGGTGTTCGTCGCGTTCCTCACCACCTACTGCGTCGGCAACCTGATCGGCTCCGCGCTGGCGAAACCGCTCACCGACTGGAAGTGCAAGGTCAGCATCTTCTGGTGGACCAACGCCGCGCTGGCGGTGGTCAGCGTGGCGATGTTCTTCGTCCCGATGCACGCCACGGTGCTGATGTTCGCCTTTATCTTCGTCATCGGCGTGCTGCACCAGCTGGTGACGCCGATTCAGTGGGTGATGATGTCCGATACCGTCGACTACGGCGAATGGACCAACGGTAAGCGCCTGACCGGCATCAGCTTTGCGGGCACGCTGTTCGTGCTGAAGCTCGGCCTGGCGCTGGGCGGGGCAATGATCGGCTGGATGCTGGCAGGCGGCGGCTACGACGCGGCAGCCAAAACTCAGAACAGTGCGACCATCAGCATCATCATCGGCCTGTTTACCCTGGCCCCGGCGGTCTGCTACGTGCTGAGCGCCATTATCGCCAAACGCTACTACACGCTGAAAACCCCCTTCCTGACCAAAATCCTGGGCGAGCTGGCGCAGGGCGCGCGCCGCAATCAGCAGGAATTTGAAAACCTGCCGGTCAGCAAAGAATTACAGAACTAAGAGGACGAGAGCATGAAAATCAGTGATGGAAACTGGCTTATTCAACCGGGCCTGAACGTGACGTATCCGGTGCAGGTGTTCGACGTGGAGCAGCAGGGCAATGACCTGGTGGTGTTTGTTGCGCCGCGCGACGTGCGCGAACGCACCTGGCAGCTCGACACGTTGATGTTCACGGTGCGCCTGTTTTCCCCGCAGGAAGGGATTGTCGGGGTGCGCATCGAGCACTTCCAGGGCGCGCTGAATAACGGCCCGCACTATCCGCTGAACGTTCTGAAAGACGTGAAGGTTGAGATTGAAAACAACGCCGGGTTTGCTGAGCTGAAAAGCGGCAGCGTCAGCGTGCGCGTCACCAAAGGCGAGTTCTGGGCGCTGGATTTCCTGCGCAACGGCCAGCGCATTACCGGCAGCCAGCTGAAAAACAACGGCTACGTGCAGGACAGCAATGCCGACCGCAATTACGTGTTCGAACGTCTGGATCTGGGCGTGGGGGAAACGGTCTACGGCCTGGGCGAGCGCTTCACCGCGCTGGTGCGCAACGGGCAGACGGTCGAAACCTGGAACCGCGACGGCGGCACCAGCACCGAGCAGTCCTACAAAAATATCCCGTTCTACCTGACCAACCGCGGCTACGGCGTGCTGGTGAATCATCCGGAAAACGTCTCGTTTGAAGTCGGCTCCGAGAAGGTCTCCAAAGTGCAGTTCAGCGTGGAAGGGGAATATCTCGAGTACTTCGTGATCGACGGCCCGACGCCGAAAGAGGTGCTGAACCGCTATACGCGGTTCACCGGGCGTCCGGCGCTGCCGCCTGCGTGGTCGTTCGGCCTGTGGCTCACCACCTCGTTCACCACCAACTACGACGAAGCGACGGTAAACAGCT
The DNA here is from genome assembly GCF_001521715.1 of Enterobacter asburiae. Lineage (NCBI taxonomy): Bacteria > Pseudomonadati > Pseudomonadota > Gammaproteobacteria > Enterobacterales > Enterobacteriaceae > Enterobacter > Enterobacter asburiae. Next base: position 3,459,875 of record NZ_CP011863.1, on the reverse strand, counting down.
TTATCGACGGCATGGCCGAGCGCGACCTGCCGCTGCACGTGTTCCACTTCGACTGCTTCTGGATGAAGGCCTTCCAGTGGTGCGATTTCGAGTGGGACCCGGTGACCTTCCCGGATCCGGAAGGGATGATCCGCCGCCTGAAGGAGAAAGGGCTGAAGGTCTGCGTGTGGATTAACCCATACATTGGCCAGAAATCCCCGATATTCCGGGAGCTGAAAGAGAAGGGATACCTGCTTAAGCGCCCGGACGGCTCCCTGTGGCAGTGGGACAAATGGCAGCCGGGGCTGGCGATCTATGACTTCACCAACCCGGACGCGTGCCGGTGGTATGCCGACAGGCTGAAAGGCCTGGTGGAGATCGGCGTCGACTGCTTCAAGACCGATTTCGGCGAGCGTATCCCGACGGACGTGCAGTGGTTCGACGGTTCCGATCCGCAGAAGATGCACAACCACTACGCCTACATCTATAACGAGCTGGTGTGGAACGTGCTGAAAGAGACGGTGGGGGAGGAAGAGGCGGTGCTGTTTGCCCGTTCGGCGTCCGTGGGTGCACAGCAGTTCCCGGTGCACTGGGGCGGCGACTGCTACGCCAACTATGAATCGATGGCCGAAAGCCTGCGCGGCGGGCTGTCGATTGGCCTGTCCGGCTTCGGGTTCTGGAGCCATGATATCGGCGGGTTCGAAAACACCGCTCCGGCGCACGTCTATAAACGCTGGTGCGCGTTCGGGCTGTTCTCCAGCCACAGCCGCCTGCACGGCAGTAAATCCTACCGCGTGCCGTGGGCGTACGATGACGAGTCCTGCGACGTGGTGCGCCACTTCACCCAGCTGAAGTGTCAGCTGATGCCGTATCTGTATCGCCAGGCGGCGCTGGCGCGCGAGTTCGGCACGCCGATGCTGCGGGCGATGATGCTGGAGTTCCCGAACGATCCGGCGTGCGATTACCTCGACCGCCAGTACATGCTGGGGGATTCGGTAATGGTCGCGCCGGTGTTCTCCGAGGTGGGCGACGTGCAGTTCTATCTGCCGGAAGGCCGCTGGACGCACCTGTGGCACAACGACGAAATTCAGGGCAGCCGCTGGCATAAGCAGCAGCACGATTTCATGAGCCTGCCGGTCTACGTGCGCGATAACACCCTGCTGGCGCTGGGTAACAATAACCAGAAGCCGGACTACGCGTGGAATGAGGGGACGGCCTTCCAGCTGTTTAACCTGGACGATGGCGCAACGGCGGTGAGCGAAGTGCCTGCGGCGGACGGTTCAGTGGCGTTTACGCTGAAGGCGTCACGTCGGGGCGACATCGTGACCTTTACCGGCGCGGGAGACGCACAAAACTGGTCGGTGTGCTTGCGCAACGTGCAGAAGGTGAGCGGCGTGAAGGGTGGTTCACACGCGGGCAGCGAGTGGGGTGTGGTAGTGAAAGCGGAGGGGAATGAGGTGGTGGTTCACTTTTAATTCCCCTCACCCTAACCCTCTCCCCAAAGGGGCGAGGGAAGGGTTTGCTCCCTCTCCCTTTCAGGGAGAGGGCTGGGGTGAGGGTGCGGTCGATACCACACCGCCCGTCAACGTCTGCTGAACCTGCTGTTTATCCATATTCACCGCGTTCAGCTTGCCGTTCACCGTTGGCTTCAGCGAGGCACTTGCCTGCACGCTACCGCTGGCGGTGAGCTGAATATTGCCGTCGCCCGTAATCGGCAATGCAGGCCAGCCCCACTGCTGCAGTACGTTGAGCGGCACGCCGCGCCCGTTCAGGCTCACCGTGGTCTGCCGCTGCGGCAGCTGCGAAACCGTCGCCGTTGCTTCCAGAATACCTTTCTCGGTAAAGGCGCTCAGGTCGGTAATGTTCACCGTGGCGGCGTTGGCATTCAGCGCCAGCGACGGACGACGCACGTCCACGCGGTTAAAGGTCGCCGCCGCACCGTTCAGGGTTGCGCTGCCGCCCCAGATGCCCCACTGGCGATCTTTCACCAGCTGCAGGTTTGCGCCATAGCCGTCCAGAGAGGTGATCTGCCACGGGAAGGCGGGATCGATGTCGATCACCAGGTTGCGGCTCAGGCCGAATTTTTGCAGCGTGACGCTGTTAAGCCATTCCGGCAGAGGCTCCATCCACAGCGTTTTCCAGTTCTGCGGCAGGGTGTACTCCAGCCCGGCGATGGCAACATCGTCCAGCACCAGCGCTTTACCGTCGCGCAGCCAGTTACCGGACGTGCGCACCATGCCGCCTTCCCAGCGGGAGGTGAACTGACGCAGCGCCATGCCCTGCGGGGAAAACTCCGCATTCAGGATCGGGTCGAAAAGATGCAGCGAGCCGTAGATAAACTCGCTGGCGTTCATGGACAGACGGCCTTCCTGGCTCTGCCAGTCGCCTTTGCTGAGAGTCAGGTTGCGCAGGCTTAAATCGAGATCGGTCACCGCCCAGTCCGGGCCCTGAAGCCGGGCGTCGGTCACGTCCAGACGACCAATCTGCAGAGAGGGAATAGTGGCCAGCGGCGCGAAGAACGCCATCAGCGTTTTATCGCTCTGCAGGCGAATTTCATTCAGGCGCATCGTGTCGATAATCCAGCTCCCGTCGGCGTTGCGCAGGGCGGAGCCGGTAAGCGAGCCACGGGCCATGTCGGCGCCAATCGTTTTTAGCACCACTTCCTTACCGTTAAGCTGGCCCTCGATCAGCACGTTGGTGGCCGGTACGCCGTTCAGGGTCAGCGAGCCTGCGCTCATCTGGATCTGCGCGTTGTTCCCCAGCACGTTGCCCGCTTCCGGCTGCCACGGGCTGACGCCGCCTGTGACCTTCTGCGCGCTCAGGTCCCATTCGGTATTAGGGCTGTTAAACGCCATATTGTTCAGCTGCAGGCGATCCGCCTGGAAAGGCAGCGGTGCCGTCTGGGGGGAGAGATTCAGCGTGCCGTCGAACAGGGTGATGGTGTCCATATGCAGCGGATCGGTTATCTGGCGGCTGCTCAGGCCAATATCGACTTTTTTGGCTACCAGCGTGGCGGGTTTACCGTCCCGGCCGAAGGTGACGTTTTCCAGAATGATGTGGGAAGGCGACGAAAAGCGGTGATTCATCTTGTCGAAACTGAGTTCGTAGTCGGTATTCACCGTCACCCAACTGCTGACTTGAGACGCGCCCCAGCGGGTCTGGAGCAGAATGTAGAGCGCCAGCAGCACAATGAGCAGGGCTACCAGAAGATAGATGAGGAGCTTTCCAATAAATTTCATGGTCTTCCATCCCGCAAAACGCACATAAGGGAGTTATGCACGATTTATGCGCAATCCTCAAGGCGGGAATGGTGTAATTAGATGTCACGGCAGGCATTTATTGCCTGCCGTGAGAGAAATCAATTTTTCTCAGGTGGGAAAACGAGGTTCAGAACGATAGCGGTGATACCGCCCGCGGCAATGCCGGAAGAGAGCAGGTTTTTCACCCAGTCAGGCGCAAACTGCAGGATCAGCGGCTGCTGGGAAACGCCCAGACCGACGGCCAGCGACAGCGCGATAATCATGATCGCGCGGCGGTTCAGCGGCTCGCGGGAGACGATACGCACGCCGGAGGCCGCGATAGTCCCGAACATGACCAGGGTTGCGCCGCCCAGCACCGGCTCAGGAATGTGCTGCACAAAGCCGCTTACCGCCGGGAACAGGCCGAGGACGATCAGCATCAGCGCCACCACAAAACCGACGTAGCGGCTGGCAACGCCGGTCAGCTGGATCACGCCGTTGTTCTGGCCAAAGCAGGAGTTCGGGAAGGTGTTGAATACCGCAGAGACAAACGAGTTCAAACCGTTCGCCAGCACGCCGCCTTTCAGGCGCTTCATGTACAGCGGGCCGGACACCGGCTGCTCGGAGACGTCGGAGGTGGCGGTGATATCACCGATAGTCTCCAGAGAGGTGATCATAAAGACCAGCATCAGCGGCAGCAGCAGGCCCCAGTCAATGCCCAGTCCGTAGTACAGCGGCGTGGGAACGACGATCAGCGCGCTGTTGGTCGGCGCGGTGTTCTCCGGCAGCATGCCCAGCGCCCACGCCAGCAGGTAGCCCACCGCCATGGCGATCACCAGCGAGGCGACGCGCAGGTAAGGGTTACGCTGACGGTTAAGCAGAATAATGATCGCCAGCACGACACCCGCCAGCAGCAGGTTCTTCGGCGCGCCGAAGGTATGGTCGCTCATTGCGGCATAGCCGCCGCCGATGGAGGTGAGGCCCACCTGGATCAGCGACAGGCCGATAATCATCACGACGACGCCGGAAACCAGCGGGGTGATGACGCGGCGAGCCAGATGCAGAACGCGGGAGATGACCATCTCCGTGCAGCTGGCCAGCATCAGGGTGCCGAACAGCGCCGCCATCATGGTCGGAACATCCGCACCGCCGGTCTTCAGCGCCGTACCGCCCATGATCAGCGGTGCCACGAAGTTAAAGCTGGTGCCCTGAATCGACAATAAACCTGACCCCACCGGACCCCACGCTTTAATTTGAATAATCGAGGCCACGCCGGAGGCGAAGAGAGACATGCTGATAATGTGCTGCGTGTCCTGCGCCGGTAAGCCGAGCGCCTGGCAAATCAGCAGCGCCGGGGTGATCACCGCAACAAACATCGCCAGAAGATGCTGGCAGGCGGCGAAAAGCGTTTGCGGTAGCGGCGGGCGGTCCTCAAGGCGGTAAATCAGTTCGCTATTTTGCTTCTGCGCAATCGGTTGCGCATCGGGCGACTCTATGGTGTTAACGGACATCGGCGGCAATCCCACGGTGGAAAAGCGGGCATTTTATCTGACCACCTGGTAAAAGCAAACGATTGCCAGCAAAAAAAGGGAAGAAAATCTGCTGCTGTGAGCAGGTTTTCTACAACGCGTCGGGAAAAAAAATTACACTTTTTGCGCCGGGGGCTCATGAAGAGCGCAACCCGGCCCAGGATAACGCCGCGTGTGTATGGAACACGCGCATAACAGGAGCCTTTTATGATTCATCTCGATACGTTGTCGACCCTTGTTGCCGCAACGCTGGTTCTTCTGCTTGGTCGCAAGCTGGTACACAGTGTTTCCTTTCTGAAAAAGTACACCATTCCTGAACCTGTCGCCGGCGGTCTGCTGGTGGCGCTGGCCCTGCTGATACTGAAAAAAAGCATGGGCTGGGAAATCGATTTTGATATGTCCCTGAAAGACCCGCTGATGCTGGCCTTCTTTGCCACTATCGGCCTGAACGCCAACCTGGCAAGCCTGCGCTCGGGCGGTAAGGTGCTGGGCGTCTTTCTGATTGTGGTGGTGGGGCTGCTGCTAATGCAAAACGCCATCGGCATCGGGATGGCGACGCTGCTGGGGCTGGATCCGCTGATGGGGCTGCTGGCGGGGTCGATTACTCTTTCGGGCGGTCACGGAACCGGGGCCGCGTGGAGCAAGCTGTTCATCGAGCGCTACGGGTTTGAAAACGCGACGGAAGTGGCGATGGCCTGTGCGACCTTTGGCCTGGTTCTGGGTGGTCTGATTGGCGGCCCGGTGGCGCGGTATCTGGTGAAGCACTCCACCACGCCAAACGGCAGGCCGGATGATGAGCTGGTGCCGACCGCTTTCGAAAAGCCGGACGTTGGCCGCAGCATCACCTCGCTGGTGCTGATTGAAACTATCGCGACGATCGCCATCTGTCTGACCGTGGGCAAAGTGGTTGCGCAATGGCTTGCGGGTTCCGCGTTTGAACTGCCGACGTTTGTCTGCGTACTGTTTATCGGGGTGATCCTGAGCAACGGTCTGGCGCTGATGGGCTTCTATCGCGTGTTTGAACGGGCGGTATCGGTGCTCGGCAACGTCTGCCTGTCGCTGTTCCTGGCGATGGCGCTGATGAGCCTTAAGCTGTGGGAGCTGGCCTCGCTGGCGCTGCCGATGGTGGCGATTCTGGCGGTACAGGCGCTGTTTATGGCGCTGTACGCCATGTTCGTGACCTGGCGCATGATGGGCAAAAACTACGATGCGGCGGTGCTGGCGGCGGGTCACTGCGGGTTTGGTCTGGGGGCCACTCCAACGGCTATCGCCAATATGCAGGCGATCACAGAACGGTTCGGGCCATCGCACATGGCGTTTCTGGTGGTCCCGATGGTTGGCGCCTTCTTCATTGATATCGTCAACGCGCTGGTGATCAAGCTGTACCTGATGCTGCCGATGTTTGCCTGAAATCAGGCGTTGGAGTAGCGCTCGGTTTCCGGCATCCAGCGCTCAATTAACGCTGCCGCCTGTTCGGGGTAGCGTTCATGAATATGGCGGGCGAGGCGCTGAACCTCGGGGATCATAGCCTGATCGCGCAGCAAATCCGCCACTTTGAATTCCGCGTTACCCGTCTGACGCGTGCCCAGCAGTTCGCCCGGGCCGCGGATCTCCAGGTCTTTTTGCGCAATCACAAAACCGTCGTTGCTGTCACGCAGCACCTGCAGACGCATCTGGGCGGTTTTGGAAAGAGGCGCTTTGTAGAGCAGTACGCAGTGGGACGCAACCGCGCCACGGCCGACGCGCCCGCGCAGCTGGTGGAGCTGGGCAAGGCCGAGACGCTCCGGGTTTTCGATGATCATCAGGCTGGAATTGGGGACGTCCACGCCGACTTCGATCACCGTGGTGGCGATCAGCAGATGCAAATCACCCTGTTTGAACGACTGCATCACCGCCTGTTTTTCGGCGGGCTTCATGCGTCCGTGAACCAGACCCACGTTCAGCTCCGGCAGCGCCAGCTTAAGCTCTTCCCACGTTGCTTCGGCAGCCTGTGCTTCCAGCAGTTCAGACTCTTCAATCAGCGTACAGACCCAGTAGGCCTGACGCCCTTCCTGGGTGCAGGCGTTGCGCACGCGGTCGATGATATCGCTGCGGCGCGTGTCAGGAATCGCGACCGTTGTGACCGGCGTACGGCCCGGCGGCAGCTCATCGATGGTGGAGGTATCCAGATCGGCGTAGGCGGTCATCGCCAGGGTGCGTGGGATCGGCGTGGCGGTCATGATCAGCTGATGCGGGTGGAAACCCTGCTGCAGGCCTTTCTCCCATAATGCCAGACGCTGATGTACGCCGAAGCGGTGCTGCTCGTCGATTATCACCAGCGCAAGACCGTTAAACTGCACCTGCTCCTGGAAGATGGCGTGCGTGCCGACAATCATCTGCACCTGCCCGCTGGCAATAGCTTCCTGTTGTGCAAGGCGCGCTTTGCCTTTTTGCTTCCCGGCAAGCCAGCCCACTTCAATCCCCAGCGGCGCAAACCAGGCGCGGAAATTATTGGCGTGCTGCTCGGCCAGCAGCTCGGTCGGCGCCATCAGCGCCACCTGCTTACCGTGGGCGATCGCGCGCAGGGCGGCCAGGGCGGCAACCAGCGTTTTACCGGACCCGACGTCGCCCTGCACCAGGCGCATCATCGGCACGTCGAGCGCCATATCGCGTTCAATCTCGGCGGTGACGCGCGCCTGCGCGCCGGTGGGTTTAAACGGCAGAGAGGCCAGCAGCTTATCTTTGAGCTCATCACGCGGGCTTAAGGGTTGGGCGTGGAAACGCTGCGCGCCCGCACGAAGTGCCAGCATGCTCAGGTTATGGGCCAGTAATTCCTCAAGGATAAGACGCTGTTGGGCGGGGTGTTTGCCGCTTTCTAAATCGCTGAGCTGCAGCGTTGGCGGCGGGCGGTGCAGGGTGCGCAGCGCCTCGGGCAGGCTCATCATGCCCTGCGCCAGCTCGGGCGGCAGCAGCTCGGTAATGGCGCAGGTATCCAGCAGCTCCAGCGCCTGATCGGTGAGCTTACGCAGCGTCGCCTGCTTGATGCCTTCGGTTGTCGGGTAAACCGGGGTGAGCGTCTCCTGCATTTCCGGCGTGCTGAGATCGCCCTGCACGCGGTACTCCGGGTGGATCATCTCTGCGCCGTACTTCCCGCGTTTGGCTTCGCCATAGGCCAGCACCCTGCGGCCCGTCGCCAGGCTGTTTTTCATCGCCGCGCTGAAGTTGAAAAAACGCATGGTGAGAATGCCGGTGCCGTCGCTGATCTGGCAGGTCATCATTCGGCGTCCGCCGAAGGTGATATTGCAGTTCAGGACTTCGCCTTCAACGGTGGCGTAAATGGCGGGAAGGAGATCGCCAATCTTGTAGAGCTGGGTGCGGTCTTCGTAACGCAGGGGGAGGTGAAGCAGGAGATCCTGAACGGTGTGCAGGCCAATTTTTGCCAGCTTATTGCTTTGCGCCGCGCCCACGCCCGTCAGGCTGTTAAGCGGGATGGCATCCAGCAGGCGGCCTTTCATCGCTTACCCGGCGTACTGCATGGTGGCCCACCACTCGGCATCGGCTTCAATTTCGCCCTGCGCGTTGACGTGGGGGTAAGGCAATTTTTTCTGCTTCGCAACGCGAGCCAGCACCGGATAACCACCTTCAAACAGCAGGCGCTGCTGTTCCTCTTCCGGCAGCATGCTGTTGCTGCGCTCGTACATCCCGGCATTCTGACGCTGGCGCTGCGCTTCATACAGAATGAGCGCGGACGCCACGGAGACGTTGAGAGACTGGACCATGCCGATCATCGGAATGATGATGTCCCGATCCGCCAGATCCAGCGCTTCCTGGGTGATCCCGGTTTTCTCCTGACCCATCAAAATGCAGGTCGGGCGGGTGTAGTCGATCTCGCGGAAATCTACGGCTTTAGCGGACAGGTTAGTGGCGAGGATCTGCATCCCGCGCCCTTTCAGGTGCGATACGGCTTCGCAAATGGTGTGATGATTTTTGACAGACACCCAGCTGTTGCTGCCTGCCGCCGCCGAGACCGTATTGCGCATACGGCCGTCCGGCCAGACGGCGTGCACTTCATGCACACCGACGGCATCTGCAGTACGAACGATAGCAGAGACGTTATGAGGCTTATGCACCTGCTCCATGCAGACCGTCAGGTCAGGCTGACGCCTGGCGAGCATTTCGCAGATACGTGCATAACGTTGTGAATTCATAAACCTAGTTTCGGTTTCGGGTGACTTTAATCACGTCCGGCATGACGCGGATCTTGCGCATAATATTCGCCAGATGCACGCGGTCGCGGGCGGTCAGACGAATAAAGGCGCTGTACACGCGGCCGTCTTTTTCTTCCGTATTCAGGCTCTGAATGTTGGAAGAAGCCGTGTTGATCGCTGCCGTCAGGTTCGCCAGGGCACCCTGGTGGTTGAACATATCCACTTTAATTTCGGTGATAAATTCCTGTGCGGTCTCTTTATCCCACTCGACCGCCATAAATTTCTCGGCTTCTTTCTGGTAGCCGCGAATGTTACGACAGGACTCGTGGTGGATAACCAGCCCTTTGCCCGGGCTGACGTGCGCAATAATCGGGTCGCCAGGAATTGGACGACAGCATTTTGCGAAGGTGATCAGCACGCCATCCGCGCCTTTAATCGGCAGATGTCCGTGGCTTTGCGTGGTTGCAGGCACCGCTGTCGTGTCGCCTTGCTGCAGGTTCTTCGCCACCACCACGCTCATGGCATTGCCGAGGCCAATCTCTGCCAGCAGGTCGTCAAGCGACGCGAGCTTCATGCGCTCCAGCTCGCGCTGGACGTTCTCCTGCGGAATTTCAGCCAGCTTACGGCTGCCGCCCAACGCGTGGTTGAGCAGACGACGCCCCAGGCTGACGGAATCATCACGCTTGAGGTTTTTCAGCAGCTGGCGAATTTTGGCGCGTGCTTTGGAGCTCACGACAAAGTTCAGCCAGGCCGCGTTCGGACGTGCGCCCGGCGCGGTAATAATTTCTACCGTCTGGCCGCTGGAGAGCGGCTGAGAGAGCGGATAAGGCTGTCTGTCGACACGCGCGCCGACGCAGGCATGTCCGATATCGGTATGCACGGCGTAAGCGAAGTCGACAGGCGTTGCGCCCGCAGGCAGTTCGACAATGCGACCTTCTGGGGTGAAAACGTAAATCTCATCCGGGAAGAGATCGGATTTAACGCTCTCGATAAATTCAAACGAGCTACCCGCACTCTGCTGAAGCTCCAGCAGGCTCTGCATCCAGCGCTGGGCACGGATTTGTGCGGTCGTGCTGCTTTCGCCACCGTGCTCTTTATATGCCCAGTGTGCGGCAACACCCATCTCTGCCATCTGGTCCATGTCTTCGGTGCGAATTTGCACCTCAACAGGCACGCCGTGTGGCCCGATCATCGAGGTGTGCAAAGATTGATAGCCGTTCGCTTTTGGAATGGCGATGTAATCTTTCATGCGGCCCGGACGCGGTTTGTAGAGGCTGTGCATCTGCCCAAGCACGCGATAGCAGGTGTCCGAGTCGTGGACAATCACGCGGAAAGCGTAGATATCCATGATCGAGTGAAAACGCTGCTCCTTGAGCACCATTTTGCAGTAGATGGAGTACAAATGTTTTTCGCGACCGCTGACGCGGCACGGAATTCCCGCTTCCTGTAAGCGCCCTTCAATTTCCGAGAGGATTTTTTGAATCATCTCTTTACGATTACCGCGTGCGGCTTTCACCACCTCTTTAATCACGCGATAGCGGTTCGGGTACAACGCTTCAAAACCCAGCTCTTCCAGCTCGGTTTTAATGTGGTGAATACCTAAACGGTGCGCCAGCGGACTGTAGATTTCGAGGGTTTCACGGGCAATGCGGCGACGTTTATCCGGGCGAAGTGAGCCCAGCGTGCGCATATTGTGGGTACGGTCAGCGAGTTTGATGAGAATGACGCGGATATCCTGCACCATCGCCATAATCATCTTGCGGAAGTTTTCGGCTTGCGCCTCTTTCTTGTCGCGGAAATTCAGCTTATCAAGCTTAGAGACCCCTTCCACCAGTTCGGCAACGCTTTTGCCAAACAGCTGTTCCATGTCCTGATAGGTGGCAGGGGTATCTTCGATCACGTCATGCAGCAGAGCGGCCATCAGCGTTTCGTAGTCGAGTTTCATCTCGGCCAGAATACAGGCCACCGCTACCGGGTGCGTGATATAGGGTTCGCCGCTTGAACGTGTCTGGCCCTCGTGAGCGTCACGTGCAACGAGATACGCCTGCTGAAGACGCTTAATCTGGTCTTCAGGCAGGTAGGTTTGAATCAGTTGATTCAGGCTTTCAAACAGATACAAGGGCGACCCGCAGGTTTAATTAACGACGACCTTCAGCAATAGCGGTTACGGCCTGCAGTTCTGCGGCTTCCTGCTCTTGCTGCTCCTGGCGCTCACGCACGTCGAGGATCTGGTTGTTGATCAGACCTTCTTCGATTTCGCGAAGTGCAATAACGGTGGTTTTATCGTTTTCTTCCGGTACCAGCGGATCTTTACCGCCTACCTGCATCTGACGAGCGCGACGCGCGGCGACCAGCACCAGGTCAAAACGGTTACCAATTTTCTCTACAGCGTCCTGAACAGTTACGCGTGCCATACTTAAAATGCTCCACAGGTGAAGAAATGACTGGGCATGATACTGAAAGTGGGTTCAGTCTGCCAACAGTTTGGTGATTAATGCGTCATGTCGCTGCTTCTGGCGGCTCATACGCAGACGTTCTGCACGAAGAATGGTTTTGAGATCGCTCAATGCGGCATCAAAATCATCATTCACAATAAGGTAATCATATTCCGCGTAATGGCTCATTTCTGCAACAGCCTGTTCCATACGCTTTGCGATCACTTCTTCGCTGTCCTGACCGCGGCCACGCAGGCGGCGATCCAGCTCATCTTTCGATGGCGGTAAAATAAAGATACTGCGCGAGTCAGGCATTTTCTTGCGAATTTGCTGTGCGCCCTGCCAGTCGATATCCAGGAACACATTCACGCCCGTGGCCAGAACCTGCTCAATGGTTTCACGCGAGGTACCGTAGTAATTACCGAATACTTCAGCGTGTTCAAGAAACGCGTCTCTGCCGATCATCGCTCTGAATTCGTCGTGATCCACAAAGAAATAGTGTTCACCGTGCACTTCACCCGGACGCGGCGCTCGCGTGGTGTGAGAAACAGAAACCTGTGTGTCGTACAACGGTTGGGTTTTTAACAGTGCCTGAATAAGGCTGGATTTACCCGCGCCACTAGGGGCAGAAACAATATAAAGCGTGCCTTGAGCCATGAGAGTCTTTTGTATGTGTTAACGAAGAAGTCCTACATACGGGCTTATTATACACGTCACTGCCGTGTGACGTAGCCTTTGTCACACTTTTTCCCCTGGATTATTGAATTTTGCGTGCCGTTTTCAGGTTTTATCTGTGGTTTTCAGCAACCAAAAGAAACACCGGATAGCGTCTCGCATTGTGAAACGTTGCTGTTAGCGTTGTTTCAGGCATCCGGGTATACCTCCTGCAATGCAAAGGAGGGGTAGCGATGTGGCGATGGATAAGCGGGTTAATGCTGTTGTGGTGTGGCTATGGCGCGGCGGTGTGTCCGGTGTGGTCGCAGGCAAAAGCAGAGAAAGAGATGGCGTCGTTAAGCGCGCAAATCAAACGCTGGGATGAGGCCTACTGGAAGCAGGGCATAAGCGAGATCAACGACGAGGTTTACGACCAGCTTCACGGGCGGTTAACGCAGTGGCAGCGCTGTTTTGGCAGTGAGCCTTCAGAAGAGAAACTCCCGGCGCTGACGGGAAGCGTAAAACATCCTGTTGCCCACACGGGCGTGCATAAAGTGGCCAGCAAAGAGGAGTTGAGACAGTGGATGCGTGTCCGACAGCATCTGTGGCTGCAGCCCAAAGTTGACGGTGTTGCGGTAACGCTGGTCTATCGCAACGGAAAGTTAACTCAGGCTATTAGTCGCGGTGATGGCCTTAAAGGGGAAGACTGGACCGGGAAGGTACGGTTAATCCCGTCAGTTCCGCAAAAGCTCACCGGCGCGCTGGCGAATAGCGTCTTGCAGGGCGAGCTTTACTGGTTATGCGACAACCATATTCAGAGTCAGTTGGGCGGAATGAACGCTCGCGCAAAGATGGCGGGGGCGATGATGCGGCAAAAGGATAACGCGCTATTGAGCAAGATCGGCGTATTCATCTGGGCCTGGCCGGACGGACCGAAAGATATGCGTACCTCCTTAGCTGAACTGTCTCAGGCCGGTTTTCCGCTGTCGGCACGGTACACGCTACCCGCCGAATCTGTCGATGCCGTCCAGAAACAGCGCACGGCCTGGCACGTGACCGCATTACCCTTTGCCACGGATGGCATTGTGGTGCGTTCGGAGGATGAACCCGCGGGCGAAGAGTGGTTACCGGGAGAAGGCAGCTGGGTTGTCGCGTGGAAATATCCTCCCGCAGCCCAGGTCGCAGAGGTGAGAGACATTCATTTTTCCGTAGGGAGAACGGGTAAAATTTCCGTTGTCGCAGCGCTGGAACCTGTGCAACTGGATGATAAACAGGTGCAGCGGGTGAGTCTGGGCTCGGTTGGGCGCTGGCAGAATCTGGATATTGCTCCAGGGGATCAGATACAGATCAGCCTGGCCGGGCAGGGTATTCCCCGGTTTGATAAGGTGCTCTGGCGCGGGACTGACAGACATAAACCAGAGCCTCCGGCCTCGCGCTATCATGCTCTTAGCTGTTTCTATGCTTCGCCGGAGTGTATGGAGCAGTTCTTTGCCCGGCTGACCTGGCTCAGCTCAAAGCAGGTATTTGATATTGAAGGAGTAGGCGAGTCAGGCTGGCGGACCCTCTGGCAGGCGCATCGTTTTGAACATCTCTTTTCATGGCTGTTATTAACGCAGGCGCAGCTGCAGGCTACACCGGGGTTTTCCTCAGCACGCGGGCTGGCGCTCTGGCATCGATTTAATCTGGTGCGTGAGAAGCCGTTTATCCGCTGGCTCATGGCAATGGGTGTGCCATTGACCCAGGCTTCGCTGAAGGCGATGGGAGACATATCGTGGCAGAAGATGAGCGGGCGCAACGCAAAGGACTGGCAGAGCCTGCCGGGAACGGGAGAGGAGAAAGCGCGACAAATCGTTAACTGGATTCACGCGCCTCAGGTTGATGTGCTGGCGAAATGGCTCGCTGAACAGCACATCAACGGGTTCTGAAGCTAGTGGGCGCTGTGTTTGTAATGAAAAACGGGCAGCCCGAGCTTCAGACGCAGCGCCAGCATGCGGGCCGTAAAGCCAAACAGCAGCGTCGAGATGACCACCACGTCATGGTTCGAAACGTAATGCTGCAGCGCGATATAAAGCACCGCTGCCGCAAAGGAGATGCCGGCATACAGCTCTTTTTGAAAGACCAGGGGGATGCGTTTGCAGAACATATCGCGCAGCACACCGCCGAATACGCCTGTGACCACGGCGGCGATGGTGGCGATAACCGGTCCTTCCCCCATATCGAGCGCGATTTGCGCGCCGATGATCGAAAAGACAATCAGCCCCAGCGCATCAAGCACCAGGAACAGGCGGCGAAGATGGGGCATAACGGGCGCCACTATGGTGGTTAACACGGCGGCCGTCGCAACGATAATCACGTACTCAGGGTGTTTAACCCAGCCGAGCGGGTAATGACCAAGCAGAATATCGCGAACGGAACCGCCGCCCAGTGCGGTCGCCGTAGCAATAATGATCACGCCGAAGGTGTCCATACGGCGACGTCCGGCGGCAAGCGCGCCGGTCATGGCTTCTGCGGTGATGCCAATGAGATAAAGGATGTGAAGCAGCATATACTCTCCGGTGTGAACGCGGGGGAGGTTAGCGATTTGTGCGCAAGATCACGATTGAGATTTTCTAAGGCGAGTCAGTTTGCCCTATAAATTTTTATCAAGTTCTATAGAGAAAGCTTGATGAAAAGCGGTAAACCGACAAAATGGACGTTAAGATGGATTAGAAATAGTAATGGGTGGTGCTGTCGACACCACCCGAAAGGCATTACTCGATATTCTGGATCTGCTCGCGCATCTGCTCAATCAGCACTTTCAGCTCAATCGCTGAATTCGTCACTTCTGCATTGATCGACTTAGACGCCAGGGTGTTCGACTCGCGGTTGAACTCCTGCATCATAAAGTCCAGACGGCGGCCCACAGCTTCTTTCTTCTTCAGAATGTTGTAGGTTTCTTTAACGTGCGCTTCCAGACGGTCCAGCTCTTCAGCGACATCAATACGCTGCGCCATCAGCACCAGCTCTTGTTCCAGACGGGTGTTTTCCAGCTGAACTTCCGCTTCTTCCAGTTTGGCGACAAGACGCTCGCGCTGCCATTGCAATACTTCTGGCATATGGGTGCGGACTTTGGCAACTTCGGTGCTCACGCCTTCAAGGCGCTGCTCAATCATCGCTTTCAGCGCCTGACCTTCGGTTTCGCGGGCAACGATAAAGTCGTCCAGCGTGCCGTCGAGGGCTGCCAGGATTTCAGCGGCAATAGCATCCAGATCCTGCTCACCAGCCGCCATGACGCCAGGCCAGCGCAGAATATCAACCGGGTTGATTTCGCCTTCATCGCTCTGCATTTTGACCCAGTTCGCCGCATTCACGAGCTGTTTCGCCAGTTTTTCGTTGAGGATGAGTTCGCCCTGTGCGCTGGCATCGGGCTCAAAGCGCAGGTTACATTCCACTTTTCCGCGCGTCAGACGTGTACGGATACGTTCACGTACGACAGGCTCAAGGCTGCGGAACTGCTCCGGCATACGGAAATACGTTTCCAGGTAACGCTGGTTTACCGAGCGCATTTCCCATGTGGCGCTACCCCAGCTACCCTTGATTTCGCGCCGGGCGTAGGCGGTCATACTGCGGATCATAGACATTCCCGTTTTTAAAGGAGAGATGGGGGGATTATAGCTTTCGGGGGCTTCTCAGGATAGGAATAAGCGTCCTTTATCCGTATAATGCGCAGCCACATTCGTTTCAAGCCGGAGAATCCATCATGCGTCCATCAGGTCGTAGCGCCAATCAGGTGCGTCCCGTCACCCTGACCCGTAACTATACAAAACACGCTGAAGGCTCCGTGCTGGTTGAGTTTGGTGACACTAAAGTGCTGTGCACCGCCTCCATCGAAGAAGGCGTTCCGCGCTTCCTGAAAGGTCAGGGCCAGGGCTGGATCACCGCAGAATACGGCATGCTGCCGCGTGCGACCCATACCCGTAATGCCCGTGAAGCGGCAAAGGGCAAGCAGGGCGGGCGTACCATGGAAATCCAGCGTCTGATCGCGCGTGCGCTGCGCGCCGCCGTTGACCTGAAAATCCTCGGCGAATTCACCATCACTCTCGATTGCGACGTCATTCAGGCAGACGGTGGTACACGTACCGCGTCCATTACCGGTGCCTGCGTAGCGCTGGCCGATGCCCTGAACAAGCTGGTTGCGGCCGGTAAGCTGAAAACCAACCCAATGAAAGGCATGGTTGCGGCGGTTTCTGTCGGTATCGTTAACGGCGAAGCGCTTTGCGATCTGGAATACGTTGAAGATTCCGCAGCCGAAACCGACATGAACGTAGTGATGACCGAAGACGGTCGCATCATTGAGGTGCAGGGCACGGCGGAAGGTGAGCCGTTCACCCACGAAGAACTTCTCTCCCTGCTGGCGTTGGCCCGAGGGGGAATCGAATCCATTGTAACGACGCAGAAAGCGGCGTTAGAAAATTGATTTTAAAGGCGACCAATGAGTCGCCTTTTTTTTGCCTGTAAGACAGAAAAACCAAAGGAGCAAATCCATGAAATCGTATCAGCGCCAGTTTATTGAGTTTGCGCTTAACAAGCAGGTACTTAAGTTTGGCGAATTTACGCTGAAATCCGGGCGTAAGAGTCCCTATTTCTTCAACGCCGGGCTGTTTAATACCGGGCGCGATCTGGCACTGTTAGGCCGTTTCTATGCCGAAGCGCTGGTGGATTCCGGGATTGATTTTGACCTGCTGTTTGGCCCGGCCTATAAAGGCATTCCGATTGCGACCACTACCGCGGTTGCGCTGGCGGAACACCATGACCGCGACGTGCCGTACTGCTTTAACCGCAAAGAGGCCAAAACCCACGGTGAAGGCGGGAATCTGGTCGGCAGCGCGCTGCAGGGCCGCGTCATGCTGGTCGATGACGTGATCACCGCGGGTACGGCGATCCGTGAATCGATGGAGATTATTCAGGCCAACGGTGCGACGCTTGCTGGCGTGCTGATTTCTCTGGATCGTCAGGAGCGTGGGCGCGGGGAAATTTCCGCTATTCAGGAAGTCGAACGCGATTACAGCTGCAAAGTGACGTCGATTATTACCCTGAAAGACCTGATTGCGTATCTGGAAGAGAAGCCTGAGATGGCGGACCATCTGGCGGCGGTACGTGCGTACCGGGAAGAGTTCGGGGTGTAATTAAATTGCCCGGTGGCGCGACGCTTACCGGGCTTACGAATTACTGCAACTGAGCAGCCACTAACGGCCAGCGGGCGTCAAAATCGTCCGTTGGACGGTATTTGAATTCGCTACGCACAAAGCGGGAGAGCATCCCTTCACAAAACGCCAGGATCTGGCTTGCCAGGAGCGTCTCATCGATGGTGTAACCTTCGCCTTCACGCATTTTCTTTTCGCGCAGTACCTGGCGCAGCTGCGCTTCAATACGCTCAAAAAGCTGGTTAATGCGGCCCTGCAGTCTGTCCTGCTCAAACATCAGCGCGTGGCCGGTAAGGATACGGGTTAAGCCCGGATTGCGTTCACCGAAGCCCAGGATTAACAGCACAATCAGACGCAGACGTGCGGTGGTGTCTTTTTCGTCTTTCAGAATCAGGTTGATGCGCGTGATCAGGCTGTCTTCAATAAACTCGATCAGGCTGTCGAACATCCGGGTCTTGCTCGGGAAATGACGGTACAGCGCCGCCTCAGACACGCCTACAGAGGCGGCCAGTTTAGCGGTGGTGATGCGTTGACTGCCATCGCTGGATTCAAGCATCAGAGCCAGAGATTGAAGTATTTCTTCGCGACGATTCCTTTTCGCGGTTTGTTTTTCTGCCATGTTACAAAATACCCCTGAAAATAAGCACTTGCCAGGCTGGCATCCACACAGCGACCGCAAACTGGCGTTTGCGGTTTGTTATTGCATTATGACGCTGTGAGATACGTGTCTTTCGGGCCGTTATTTGCGCCCGGAATGGCCGAAGCCGCCTTCGCCACGGTCGGTGGCGTCAAAGTCTGCCACCAGGTTAAATTCTGCCTGTACCACCGGTACAAAGACCAACTGGGCGATACGCTCGCCCGGTTCAATGGTGAAGCTGTCCTGACCGCGGTTCCAGACGGAGACCATCAGCTGACCCTGGTAGTCGGAGTCGATCAGGCCCACCAGGTTACCCAGCACAACGCCGTGCTTATGGCCCAGACCAGAACGCGGCAGGATCACGGCTGCCAGCGACGGGTCAGCAATGTGAATCGCCAGGCCAGTTGGAACCAGGGTAGTGGCACCCGGAGCCAGTTCTACGGCGTCATCGAGACAGGCGCGCAGGTCAAGACCGGCAGAGCCGGAGGTGGCATAGGTTGGCAGCGGGAATTGCTCGCCAACACGCGGGTCCAGAATCTTAACGTCGATTTTTTTCATCATAACGGGTAACGATCTCGTCCAGTAATTGTTGGCCCAGGAGTTCCTTGCGCTCAAGCGGTAAGACTTTATCTCCATCCTGCCAGAAAAGGTGCAGTGCGTTGCTGTCGCTGTTAAATCCTTGTGTGGCCAGCGATACGTCGTTCGCGCAAATCAAATCGAGGTTTTTGCGGGTACGTTTTTGCCGGGCATATTCTTCCACATTATTCGTTTCTGCGGCAAACCCAACAACGTATGGACGATGGCTTTTTAGTGCGGCGACGCCGGCAACAATGTCCGGGTTTTTCACCATTTTTAGTGTTAATTCATCGCCTTGCTTTTTAATTTTAGCCTCGGCGATCGTCTCGGCACGATAGTCTGCAACGGCCGCACAGCCGATAAAAATCTGCTGGCTTTGCGCATGTGCCTGCACGGCGGCTTCCATCTCCTGCGCGGTAGTCACGTTAATTCGCTTCACAAATGCAGGGGTAGGTAGCGATACCGGGCCGCTCACCAGCGTGACGTGCGCGCCACGCCTTGCGGCGGCGGCGGCAATCGCGAAGCCCATTTTGCCGGAGCTGTGGTTGGTGATGTAGCGCACCGGATCCAGCGGCTCGCGCGTGGGGCCCGCGGTAATCATGATGTTGAGATGTTGCAGATCGTTGACAGGCGAAAAATGGGCTGCGGCCATATCAACAATCGTCAGCGGGTCAAGCATGCGACCCGGGCCAACGTCGCCGCAGGCCTGGCTGCCGCTGTCCGGACCCCAGATAAGCAGGCCGCGTGAGGCCAGCGTCTCCAGATTATGCTGGGTGGCCGCGTTACGGTACATCTGCTGGTTCATGGCAGGAACGACGGCAACAGGCGCAGGCGTGGCCAGACAAATGGTAGAGACCAGGTCGTTTGCCATACCGGCCGCCACCCGAGCGATTAAATCAGCCGTGGCGGGGGCGAGGATAACCAGGTCTGCCCATTTACCCAGCTCAATATGGCCCATCGCGGCTTCGGCAGCCGGATCGAGCAGGCTGTCAGATACCGGGTATCCTGAAACGGCCTGCAGGCTCAGGGGAGTGATAAAGGCTTTACCGCCTTCGGTTATCGCGACCCGCACGTCAGCTCCGCGCTCGCGCAGACGACGCACCAGCTCCGGCGCTTTATAAGCAGCAATGCCACCGCTCACGCCAAGAACGATTTTTTTACCGGCCAGGCTCATCATGATTCTTTCCTGTTGGGTTTCACCAGAGAGCGGGCATTTTATCACAATCCCCAAAGCGGAGTGATTTTGTACTTCGTCCACTTTGCGAGGCGCTACGCAAGAACACAATGTGACCGTCGAGCGACGGATTAGCCTGTGGCAGCATGAGGTTAAAAAAGGAGAAAGAGCATGGAAGAAGAGGATGAGGAGCTGCTGCCGCGCGAAAAACTGCTGCGCTATGGCGTCACCCTGTTAAAAGACGATGAACTATTGGCGCTCTTTTTACGTACCGGAACGCCCGGAAAAACGGTATTTACGCTGGCAAAAGAGCTGATAGCACATTTCGGTTCGCTGTATGGTTTATTGACCGCCGATCTGGCGCAGTTTAAGCACGTTGAGGGGATTGGCGTGGCGAAATATGCCCAGCTGAGGGGCATTGCTGAACTTGCCCGCCGTTTTTACAATGTCCGCATGGAGAAGGAAGATCCGATCCTGACGCCAGAAATGACGCGTGAATTCCTGCAAAGCCAGTTAACCGATATTGAACGCGAGATCTTTATGGTGATCTTTGTCGATAACAGAAATCGGGTGCTGAAACATAGCTGTCTCTTTGCGGGCACGTTGAGCCACGTTGAGGTGCATCCGCGTGAAATTGTGCGGGAAGCGATAAAAGTGAATGCAGCGGGCGTGATCCTCGCGCATAATCACCCCTCTGGCTGTGCAGAACCGAGCAGAGCGGACAAAGAAATCACCGAACGCATTATCAAATGCTGTCAATTCATGGACATTCGTGTGCTGGACCATCTGATAATTGGCCGCGGTGAGTACATTTCTTTCGCAGAACATGGCTGGATTTAGGCTATTTCTCGCGATCCATCGGGATCTTTGTCTGTTCGGGACTTGAGCACACCGCCGAGTCAGCGTATACTACGCCACCTTTGAGAATCTCGGGTTTGGCATTTGGGCCTGGCAATCGAGAGTTCACTTAGAACTATGCGATGACCGGGCTGTAAAGCCTGACGAGGCGCCGATACCCCATACGAAGCTCGAGCTAATTTGATTTTTGGAGAATAGACATGTCCCGAGTCTGCCAAGTTACTGGCAAGCGTCCGGTGACCGGTAACAACCGTTCCCACGCACTGAACGCGACTAAACGCCGTTTCCTGCCGAACCTGCACTCTCACCGTTTCTGGGTTGAGAGCGAGAAGCGTTTTGTCACCCTGCGCGTATCTGCTAAAGGTATGCGTGTAATCGATAAGAAAGGCATCGATACAGTTCTGTCCGAACTGCGTGCCCGTGGCGAAAAGTACTAAGTACTTAAAGAGGAAATAAATCATGGCTAAAGGTATTCGCGAGAAAATCAAGCTGGTTTCTTCTGCTGGTACAGGTCACTTCTACACCACCACGAAGAACAAACGTACTAAGCCGGAAAAACTGGAACTGAAAAAATTCGATCCAGTTGTACGCCAGCACGTACTGTACAAAGAAGCTAAAATCAAATAATTTTAGTCTCCTTGTATCGAAAAACCCCGCAACTGCGGGGTTTTTTGCATTCTGCATCTCAACGGAGGAACCATGCCTGAATTACCTGAGGTAGAAACCAGCCGTCGCGGCATTGAGCCCCATCTGGTCGGCGCGACGATTCTTCACGCGGTGGTCCGCAATGGACGTCTGCGCTGGCCGGTGTCCGATGAGATCCATGCCCTGAGCGATAAACCCGTCCTTAGCGTACAGCGTCGCGCGAAATACCTGCTGCTGGAACTGCCCGACGGCTGGATTATTATCCACCTGGGAATGTCCGGGAGCCTGCGCATTCTTACCGAAGAACTGCCTGCGGAAAAGCACGACCACGTCGATCTGGTGATGAGCAACGGCAAAGTGCTCCGTTACACCGACCCACGGCGCTTTGGCGCGTGGCTGTGGACGAAGGAGCTGGAAGGGCATAACGTGCTGGCGCATCTGGGCCCGGAGCCGCTCTCAGACGCGTTTAACGCGGAATACCTCAAGGCGAAGTGTGCGAAGAAGAAAAGCCCGATTAAGCCCTGGCTGATGGATAACAAGCTGGTGGTCGGCGTGGGGAATATCTACGCCAGCGAATCGCTGTTTGCGGCCGGGATCCATCCCGATCGGCTGGCCTCTTCGCTGTCGGCGCAGGAGTGCGAGCTGCTGGTCCGGGTGATTAAGGCGGTACTGCTGCGCTCTATTGAGCAGGGCGGGACAACGTTGAAGGACTTCCTGCAGAGTGACGGCAAGCCGGGCTATTTTGCCCAGGAGCTGCAGGTATATGGCCGTAAAGGCGAACCGTGCAGAGTCTGCGGCACGCCCGTTATTGCTACGAAGCACGCCCAGCGCGCCACGTTCTACTGCCGTCAGTGCCAGAAATAGGGCTACTTTAGCTTTTCCATCAATGCCTGGTGGACGTTAGTCGGCAGGAAATGGGTGACATCGCCGTGATGACGCGCCACCTCTTTTACCAGCGTGGAAGAGATAAACGACCACTCTTTGGAGGGCATCAGGAACACGCTCTCCAGCTCCGGCATCAGGTGGCGGTTCATGTGCGCCAGCTGCATCTCATACTCGAAGTCTGCCACCGCGCGTAAACCACGGATCAGAATGTTTGCCTGCTGAGCGCGGGCGAAGTTAGCCATCAGGTCGCTGAACCCGACCACCTCAACATTCGGCAGGTGCGAAATGGCATCGGTGGCGAGCTTTACGCGCTCGTTGAGGTCAAACATAGGCTTTTTACTGGGGCTGGCGGCAATGGCCAGGATCACCTTGTCGAACATGCACGCCGCACGGGTGATGATATCAAGATGACCGTTGGTGATCGGATCGAAGGTACCCGGATAAATCGCTTTTGTGCTCATGGCTCACGTTTTCTCTGAGTAGCCGCGGCAGAGCGCCCACAGCTCGGTGTATTTGTTGAAAGTATACTGGGCATTCACTACCGCGAGTAACCAGCCCTGCTTACCGTCCAGCACGCCACCACGCAGCAGCAGCGTTTTCAGAAACGCGCCCAGCGTGTGGGTGAAGATACCCGTCAGCGAGGCCTTCTTGCCGCGCTGGTGACGCTCCTGCGCCCATGCGGTGGCATAGTTGAGCTGTTTACGCTGGAAGCTCGCGAAATCACGGCAGGTCAGGTGCAACAGGTCGCCCTTCAGGGGGATGACCTGAGCGCTATCGCAGCTCAGGGATTCATGCACCAGATTGTCGTTGTACTGATACCGCTCGCGCTCGTAGAGGCGCATCACGCGGTCAGGATACCAGCCGCTGTGGCGCATAAAACGGCCAAGGAAGTAGTTGCGGCGGGCAATGCTGTATACGGCGCCAGGCTGGGGCGAGGAAAGCACCGCCTGAATGGCCTGCTGAAGTTCTGGCGTAATGCGCTCGTCAGTATCGAGCATCAGGACATAATCACCTGTGGCATGTCCCTGCGCGCGCTGGCGCTGGATGCCGTAGCCCTGCCAGTCAGCGTCGACAAAGACTTTTGCGCCTGCTGCCCGGGCAACGTCCACCGTGTTGTCCGTACTTCCGGAGTCAAGAATGACTATCTCGTCAGCCCAGGCAACCGACGCCAGGCAATCCGGAAGCAGGTCGGCGGCGTTTTTGGCGATCATGACGACCGACAGACGCGTTGACATCAGTGGCTCCGCTGGGGCAGATAAGGTTGCAGAAGCTGCAGCAGACGGGTCAGTGCGCCCTGGTTCTGGTGCAGCACTTCGACGGCATGACGCCCGTACCACAGGCGATAATCTTCGTCAGTCAGAAGGGTCGATACCTCTTTGACCACCGAATCCGCATCGGTCACGGTAAATAAGCCATCGGCCTGCTGTAATTTCGCGCAGATATCTTTGAAGTTAAACGTGTGCGGCCCCATCAGCACCGGAATGGCGTGGGCTGCCGGCTCCAGCGGGTTATGACCGCCGCGTTCTACCAGGCTGCCACCGACAAACGCGAGATCAGCGATTCCGTACAGCAGCATCAGTTCGCCCATCGTATCGCCAATCACCACCTGGGTGCTGCCGGAAGGGATTTCACCGCTGCTGCGCAGCGTGAAGCTGAAGCCGCCTTTCTGCACCATTTCACGGGCATCTTTAAAACGCTCCGGATGGCGAGGCACGAGGATCAGCAGTAAATCAGGGAATTTTTCCAGCAGCTTGCGGTGAGCCTGCAGGATGATCTCTTCTTCGCCATCATGGGTACTGGTCGCAATCCAGACCTGACGACGCGGGGCCCACTGGCGACGCAGCGTGATGGCGCGGGCGGCGAGCTCAGGGGTAACGGAAATATCGAACTTCAGGCTCCCCGTTACCGCAAGCTGGTTGCGTTTCAGGCCCAGAGAGATAAAGCGCGCCGCGTCCTCTTCGTTCTGCGCGGCAATCAGCGTAATTTTGCTCAGCAGGCGGCGCATAAATTTACCCAGCTTGCCGTAACCTTTCGCCGAGCGCTCTGACAGGCGCGCGTTGGCAATGACCAGCGGGATTTTACGGGCATGCAGAGCGGAAATCATGTTCGGCCACAGTTCGGTTTCCATCACGATCACCAGCTTCGGGCGCACGGTGTTGAGGAAACGATTCATGGCGCAGGGCAGATCGTAAGGCAGATAGACGTGCTGCACGTCTTTACCGAAAGCGGATAACGCGCGCTCCGAGCCGGTTGGCGTCATCGTCGTGACGGTGATTGGCAGCGAAGGGTAGCGGTGACGCAGGGCGCGAACCAGCGGGATCGCCGCCAGCGTTTCACCGACAGAAACGGAATGCAGCAAAATACCGTCCGGTACGACTTTATTGCGGCAGAAGCCATAGCGTTCAGCCCAGCGTTTACGATACGCAGGCGCTTTCCGGCTACGAAGCAACAGTCTCAGCCACACCAGTGGCTGAATGATGTAGAGCAGAGCGGTATACAACAATTCCAAGCGATTATCCGTTTTTTTAGTTTCGGCGGGCAAATTCTAAGCATTTAGGCCAGGTAAAGCTATCTCTTATGCCAGATACCGTTTCAAACGGAAATAACGTCGACCCAGCCGCCAGCGCAGACGCGGACTTTTTGCACTTTTCCAGATGAGTTTCCAGATGCCTGTTTCGAAGAACTCTTTAATAATCATTGATTTCTTCTTCTCATCCTTCATGTTGTCGAAGGTGTGAATAATGCCCAGCCCTTCTTTGGCAATTTGCCAGTGGCAGGCAGGGATCCCTTTTACTTTATCCGGGTAGCGCTGATTGATGGCATCGAGCATCTGCAGGATTTTCATGTAGTGACGCGCGGAGCGAATCAGCGTGTCGTCATTGTCCGGCATATGGGACACCGATGCGGAGTGAATGTAGTAGTCGTAATAACGTTCACTGGTGTACTGAACCCGCTCTGCCGCAAGCAGCACTTCGGTGGTCCATGGGATATCCTGATGGCGCAGGCCGGGTTCGAAATGGAAACTGTGTTTACGGATAAAGTCGTGGCGATAGATGTTCAACCAGGTGACGTGAAGGAACTTACGTGAATCCAGCGCCATTTTTAACCACGCAGGGCCAGCCATGACCCCTGTCGAAGCCAGTTTGTCTTCAGGGAAGATCGGGCGCGAGGGTTTCTTGTTATTCTCCCAGACGTAGTTCCCGTTACAGGTGGCGACATCCAGATCCTGCGTGACGGCCATATCCAGCAGGCGCTGGTACATGCCGGGTTTAAAGACATCATCAATATCCGGGAAAGAGAGATATTGACCCGTCGCAACGGCCAGACCGGTGTTACGCGCGATGGATACGCCCTGGTTTTGCTGTTCTATAACCTGCATCTGCGGTAGTTTTTCTCGCCATTTTTCGACGATCTCCATCGAGCGGTCAGTAGAGCCGTCATTGACAATGATGACTTCCATGTTGTCGATGCGTTGATTCACAAGGCAGGTAAAGAACTGATCCAGGAAAGCTTCACCGTTATAAACGGCAACCACCACGCTTAACAATGGGGCAGAATTTTGCATAAGAAACCTGATTATTTTTGATTGTCGACCAGAGCAATATATTGCTGGCAAATGGCATTGATACCGAACGACGCGATGGTCGCATCGCCAACGACCGGCGGGGCGGTATAAATATCCGCCAGCGTTTTTGCCAGTGACGCGTCATTTAACTCTGCCAGCCCGCGCGCTAAGGCGCCGGTGAGGATTTCGGCAGGGCCTCCGGGGCAATTTGTACTGACCGGTGGCGTCTGGCAGATAATGGCTTCGACCAGCACATTACCAAAACCTTCGCAGTCAGAACTTAACACTAAAAGGCGTGCCCCTTTAATCCACGGATAGGGATTGGAATCGAACGGGCGGAAAACCGTTTTGTTTTCAATACCCAGCTCGGCTGCAAGCTGCTTGAGCTTGCGAATTTGAGCGTCAGATCCATTGCCCATCATGACCAGCGTGGTGTCAATTTTACTCAGGGCGAACGCACGTAAGAGCCGGTCATGGCGTTTGTGCTCATGGAAGCGGCCAACATGAATAATGTAATCCTTTCCCTGCATCTCGAAGGGCGCATCCGCCAGACGCTGAATTTCAGGAATATCGAAAGGATTATGGATAACCGCTTTGCGTCGAAGATTGAGCGCCAGCGTCTCGGAAAGATCTTTCAACACGGCGCCTGAGACGGCGACAACGTTGCGGTTTTCGTAGGTATGACGAATTTTAAGATGTTTAAACCAGCGCGAAAGTCCGCTGCGATGGCGAAGATAGGAAAACGAGAACATGCCGTGCACGCAGAACCAGACTTTGTCACGTTCCAGCGCGCGGCAGTGCGCCACAATGCGGTCGGTTTTGTGCAGGTGAGAGAACACCACATCAAATTTGCCGCTGCGTTCAGCTCGCTCAATCGCCTGATCCAGCAGTTGGGCGCGGCGTGGGATCTCCGTCAGCTTTCGCCACGGTTTTTTACATGTGTCCTGAACAACCTGATAATCGATGCCTTCCGGGATGGCGTAGTCGCACACTTTCCGCAGAGAGAATAGAGAGACCTGATGCCCCATTTCTATTAACCCGCGGGAGAGTGTAAGAACCGTTTTTTCGGCTCCTCCACCGGGTAAACCATCAATAATCATTAGGATGCGCATTTTTAATCCAGTAATTTTTGATAAAGCGTAATAAGCTGACTTGATAGTTTTTCGGGAGTTGCGTCTTTTACACGTTCACGTGCAGCTCGTCCCATATTATTATTTTTTTCCAGTGAAGGGATGGCGGCTACCGCTTCCTTCAATGTACTGATATCAAGTGCGTCACAATAAAATCCGTTCTGGCCTTGTTGAATAAACTCTGCACCACCGCAACTCTCTGAAGTAATGACGGGCAAGCCGCAGGCCATCGCTTCAAGAATGACGTTAGGAAAGGGATCATACAGCGTTGGCAACAGTAAACCATCGGATAGCTGATAAAAAGGCAGAGTTTCTTTTTGCATCCCCAGGAAACGGATTTGCCCCTCGCAGCCTAACGAACGGGCGAGGTCGCGATAACGACGTTCTGCTTTATCTTGCCCAACCACAATCAGCCAGGCTGATGTTCCCGCGATAGCGCGTATGGCGCTGGCCAATCCTTTTCGTTCAAACCCTGAGCCTACAAAACAGAACACAACGGCATCGGCTGGCAAACCAAATTGTTGGCGCAAAATCGCACGCTGTGCCTCCTGGGCCGGAACGAAGCGGCTGGAATCAATAGAATTATAAATCACATGAATTTTATTTGCGTCAATATCAAAGTCTTCAACGATTTCGCGTTTGATCATCTCCGCATTACAAATTACGGCTTTTAACTCAGGCGCCTGATACATTTCCCGTTCCGCACGCATCACGTAGCGGTGATAGCGGTCATACATCAGCATTTGCGCACGCCAGGCAGGTAAAATGCGCGCGCGCTGCAGCAGCCAGCGGCGATGGACCCCATCACCCGCGCGATAGATATCACAACCCGGAATGCGCTCATGGCTCTGAACAATATCAAACTGCTGTTGCTGCCACAGCGCGCGCGCGGCCTGTGCAAATCCGCGTTCTCGACTGATGCGGCCCCATTTTTGAGGATTGCAAATGTGGATATGCCAGTCGTCTTGCTTCTCTCCCTGCCACTCACGCGTGATGACGTTGAGTTCAAGGTTCTGATTGCTCAGCGCGGTGAGCGCGCGCGAAACGAAGCGTTCCGCCCCGCCATCAGGGCGATATTTTTGGCGAACAATGGCCAGACGATGGTGTTTCATGACAGATATCTCCTTGCGGCGGAGACGACAGCATCAACAGGAATGGCGTCGAGATAGCGTTCTTTCGTTTTGGTATCAATGGCATCCGGATCGGGTAGCGGGCCGTAATCGCCGGCCCAGATCACTTCCCCTTTAACCTGCCACGGTGACCAGAACGTCAGTTTTGATGGACCAAACAATGCCACGCAGGGCGTTTGCAGCGCGGCGGCCATATGCATTGGAACGGAGTCAACGCCAATAAAAAGACGCGCATGATCGATGAGTGAGGCCAACTGGCGCAGCGTTAACTGGCCTGCCAGAGAGACGACTCCCGTCTTCGGCGAGGCGGCGAGGATGCGATCGATCATCGCCAGCTCTTTTTTATCCGGCCCCGCGGTGAGCACAACCGTATGACCATCCTGCTGCAGTGCAGTAATGGTTTGCGCCATTTTGTCCTCGCTCCAGCATTTAAAGAACCAGCGGGACGTCGGCTGGATCACGATGTAGCTGTCGCCCACACCCGTCTGCGTCAGTCTTTGACGGGCATGATCCCAGTCTTCTGCGGTGTAGGCCATGGTGACGGCAGGCTGCGACGCGACAGGTAATGGCGCCAGAATGGAGAGATTCTGTTCGACCGTATGCAGGGATTTGTGGCCGTCGACAGAGACCAGATCGGTATGACAAAAACGCCAGAAGGCACTATTGCGTTTGTTAAACGCAAATCCGAGGCGAACGGGTGCACCGGTGAAGCGGGTGACAATTGCGCTACGCCATTGATCGGCGAGGTTAATAACCAGATGATAATGCTGATTCCTTAACGCACACAGCAGCTGCCACTCTTTTTGAAGATGCTTCAGCGTGCCCAGCTGCTTCCATTTACGATCGATTCCAAAAATTGTACCGATCGCCGGATGCGCGGCGAGCATATCGCGCGTTTCTTCATACAGCAGGACATCAATCTGCGCCTGCGGCCATTTTTGACGTAACGAATCAATGACGGGAGTGGTCAACAACATGTCGCCATGATGGCGGAGTTTGATAAGTAAAATGCGCAAATCAGGCGTGTCAGGTAAGTTATTCATCATCATCTTATCGGCGTTGTACTGATGGCAATTCTAATAGACCTGATAGCGACTTGCACTCTTTCTCCATAATCTCAGTAATTTCCCAGGAAGGGTTTACTCATGCTTTGGAGAGTGCGTAACATAGCGCTAACTTTCCTGTCTTGCGGACTCATTATGAACAAACCAGCGTTTATCATCACAATTGATACTGAGGGCGATAATCTCTGGCAAAATCACCGCGTCATTAAAACGGAAAACGCGCGCTATCTGGCGCGGTTCCAGGCGCTTTGTGAGCGTTTCGGTTTTAAGCCCGTGTGGCTGACCAATTACGAGATGGCGATCGAGCCCGTTTTCATCGAATTCGCCAGGGACGCGATCGCCCGCGGTCAGGGGGAGGTGGGGATGCACCTTCACGCATGGAATAGCCCGCCGGAACACGATCTCACGGGAGACGACTGGCGCTGGCAGCCTTATTTGATTGAATTTTCGGATGAGGTGATGCGCGAGAAAGTGCTGTTCATGACCCGCCTGCTGGAAGAGACATTCCAGACCAAAATGTTAAGCCACCGTGCCGGACGTTGGGCATTTGACAGTCGCTACGCAAAATTGCTCGTTGAACTGGGTTACCAGGTTGATTGCTCCGTGACGCCGCGGGTGAACTGGCGCAATGCGAAAGGTGCGCCGCAGGGTAATGGCGGAACGGATTATCAGCATTTTCCCGACCACGCCTATTACATGGATTTAGACAATATTTCCCGGGCGGGCAATAGCCCATTACTCGAAGTGCCTATGAGCATTCAGTATAAACACCCGGCCTGGTTGAACACGATTAAACAAGGTTACGACAGGCTTCGCGGTAAATACCGCTCACCCTCGGTCAACTGGCTAAGACCGTCCGGTGGGAATGCGGCACAGATGATTCAGGTTGCACAGCAATGCCTGTCTCAGGGAAGTGAGTACGTGGAGTTTATGCTTCATTCGTCGGAATTTATGCCTGGCGGAAGCCCCACGTTTAAAGATGAGGCGGCGATCGAAGGGTTGTATCAGGATTTAGAAACGCTCTTTAGCTGGTTATCCGATAAGACGGTGGGGATGACGCTGGCGGAGTTTTATCAATACAAGAAAAAATAATGCCCGCGAAGCGGGCATTATCACTTATTGACGTTGTCTGGTTTGCGAAAAAGGTGTGCTCAGCGCAAACACGGTGACAAAGAAGATTAAAGCCTCAGAACTCAACAGTATGACGTCCGTCAGGCCATAGAGTAATAAAAGAAGCATGGTCGTCAGCAGCAGGCCATTCCTGTTTTTAAGCGCGTAAGCGATCATCGATATATAGAAAAAGAATAATATCGCCAGCCCGGGGATCCCCTGCAGAGAATATTTTTCAATAAACTCATTATGTAGATGTACTTTTAAATAGCCGAGTGCAGTGATTAAATTAGGATGTCCATCATTAACATAACGCTGTGTCCAGTTATAACGATTTTCCAGTGATTGGCCGAGCGGATGCTTAAGTCCATTCTGAATACCCACGTTCCACATGGTAAAACGCGAGCCAAGGGAGGTACCGTCAACGCCACTTTGATATTTCTCTACTTCAACTTGTGCTTGCGTTATCTTGGGGGAAATTAACGGTTTGTAGCTTACGATAGCAATACCCGCCACAATACATAAGAATATTAGTGTCGATTTAAGATGAATTCTTCTGAAGTGGTAGAGTGTCAGTACTATCGCCAGAAGCAAATACAAACCCATTGCGGCACGTGTGCCTGTCAGCAGTATGATATACCAGGAGATTAAAATAGTGAGGCCAGCGATAAAATACAGCTTAGTATTTTTCTGAAGAAAAAGACTATATATGAAGGCCAGTGATAAGACTGAGTAAACATAAGCCGACACGGTCGCACGATTAATGGCCATCTCAATACGTGTCATACCCAGTGATGCCTGCCATAAACCATAGCCAGTCGCAAGTATAAACCCTGCACCAGAGGCGTATAAAAAATATTTCTGGAAGGATGTTTTATCAATATAAAACTTAAACCGGTCAAGATAGAAAATGAGGATGCTCGCCAGAATCAATTTTTTACTTGCACCAAGATAATCGCTATAAACGTTCAGGCCTTCGCTATGGTATTCATACACCATGTACCAGCAAAGATTAAGTAACCCAATGAGCAAAATTGGTAGTGCGATAGAAAAAGGACGCATTGTGATTTTTTTATATTCGCACGCTAAGCCGATAATGCTGGCATAAATTGCAATATAGAAAAACTCTCGCTGTTTACCTGAACTCAGCAGCGCCAGCGCAAGCGAAATAAGGCTCAAAATCAGCGTCAGCTGATAAAGCCGCAGTTTTACTTTTTCCATAATGCCTCAATGACCCTTTTTTTGTAGCTGAAACGTACATCTCTGGAGAAGAAGAAAGAGAGAGAATAAAGTGCATTAACCCGCTGTTTAACCAGTTTGAGTTGCAGGTCAGTCAGATGCGGTCGGTGGTTTCTGTAGATATCAAACCAGTGACAATTAACAAGATGCGTAAAAGAACGAGGGAACGTTTTTTCCATTTGCAATGTACAATCAACCAGCGTAGCGATTTTACTGGCGTCGAGTCGGCTCGACAAACTATCGTTACGTTTGATGTAATAATAGTGTCCCTGACGCTGATAGACTATTTTACTCGCTTGCATCAGCATGCCGGGAAATACGGCGAAATCTTCATAGCAAACCATCGAAGGAATGGGGTTATTTACATACAATTTCCGATGAATAAATTGCCCGATGAGATGTGCCTGAAAATCTTTGTGCTGCAGGAATCGCTTTATTGCCTCATATTGCGACAAAGCAACCGGAGAGAACCCCTGCCAGTCGGCTGTAATTTTTTTGGTGTCGCGAATTTCCAGCAGACGCGTCAGTAACATATCAGGGCGCTCTGATTTGAGAAACGCCACGGCGTCCCTTATGCTGCCCGGTTTCATCCGATCATCGCTATCTAGCATGGTAATGTATTCACCTGAGGCCAGCGAGAGGGCACTGTTTCGAACATGACCTACGTTACGGTACTCAACGTATCGGGATTGCGCATTCGGAAGCGTTGGTAGCCACGCCTCAATAATATCCTGTGTTGAGTCATTGGAACTGTCGTTAAAGATAATGATCTCTACATCATCGCCCGCACCTTCAATCGCGTTTTGCAGGCTTTCTAACGTAGTGTGAAGCGTATCTTTGGCGTTATGCGCGGCAATAATGATGCTAAGAAAAGCCATAATAATCAGTTTTCCTGAGCATCAAAGGAGTATGCAGTTGCGTTAATTGTTGGTAACTCGCAAATAAAATTTTTGAGGTCACGTAGCGCTTCGTCTGTTACAGCGAAGAGTTCTTCCCGGCTTTGTGAGAAGTAATATCGTGTTTCAAAAACATATGAGCAAATGTTGTCATCATTACCAATCAGCAATACGTTGCCCAGCGGGCGTTGTTCATAATGACAACAAGGCCCAAACAGCAA
Organism: Enterobacter asburiae; assembly: GCF_001521715.1. NCBI lineage: Bacteria > Pseudomonadati > Pseudomonadota > Gammaproteobacteria > Enterobacterales > Enterobacteriaceae > Enterobacter > Enterobacter asburiae. The sequence goes on along the minus strand of NZ_CP011863.1, from coordinate 3,427,539 downwards.
TACCACTGGTACATCAACAGCATCAGCAATATAGACATTCCCCGAGTCAGACGCGATGTAGCAATCCATTTTGGAAATGGCCCACGGCAGCTCTTCAAGCGAGATTTTGCCAATCAGATTAATAAAGTTGGGCAGTTCACCATAAGCGCGGGTGATATCATCCATCCACGATTGTTCATTCGGGGCGCCAAACACATAAAATTCGCAGGGCAGGTCGGCGAGACGATCGGCAATTTGCTTCCAGATAACCGGCGGAACGGTTTTCGCTTTATTCCCGGCGGCAACGCTAATGCCAATGCGGATCACGCCGGGTTTATCGAGGATTGCCGGATAGGTCGCGGGTTTGAAAAGGGGTTTTGTGGCGTGCTTTGGCGAGTCTTGCCAGCTCAGAGCGCGATCGGCCAGTTTGAGATAGTTCGTGACAGACAGCGTCTTTCGGCCGTGTTCAACAGTGCCGTCTGCCGTTGCATAGAAAATACCGTGATACCATCTGCGCGTGTATGTGCTTAAAAACTGTTTGTTTTTAGCGTTACATACGGAGGCGAAAAAGAGGTTCACGCTGTTGGGTTGCAGGAGATAGACATTGTCATAGCGGTTCATGAGCCGGCAGGCAAAGACCAGCTTTCGCCACAGGTTACGCTTATGCTGCTCGATAAAAAAAATCTTATCGATCGTCTCATCATGCTTTGCCAGCGCACTCACGCTACGACTGATGAGCACGTCGCTTTTTTGCAGGTATGCCAGGAGGGGAGTGGCATTAATAAAATCGCCGATTTTTGCTGTCTGAATGACCAGGTTTTTACCTGTCTCTTTGCGTAACAGCTTCCGGATAAGCTTCACCGGAAAGAGTAAAATCAGCAGAAATACGTAACTCATGCGTTAGATATCCCTGTTGGAAAGCCAACGGCTGCCCTGTAAAAATGAAAAAATAGCATCTGCACTGATATCCTTCGTTTGCTGGGTCGGGCTGACCATCTGATGCTGGTTTTTGCCGTAACCCCCGATCAATCCAGGATCGGTCGGACCAAAAATCGTAATATTCGGACGATCCAGCGCCGCGGTTAAATGGCTTAAACCTGTATCAACGGAAACAACAGCATTCGCTCCCGCCAGCTGCGCTGCAACCTGCGCCAGCGTGAGTTTCGGCAATACCTCGACGTGTGAAAAGCCTGCTGCCAGGCGTTCTGCACGCTGCCGCTCATGTTCAGCGCCCCAGGGCAGTTTAATATGGATGCCGGTGGGTTGCATTAGTTCAATCAGGCTTCTCCAGTGCGATTCCGGCCAGTGTTTATCGTCGCGCGTTGTGGCATGCAGGAAGACAAGATAAGGCTGAGCACAGGGATCTGTATTGCGCAAAAAGTGCTGCGCAATGGCGTAGTCGCCCTGGGTTTCCGGTTTCGCGTAGCCCAGGCTTTTTGCAAACAGCTCGCGGGTACGTTCGACGGCGTGCTGTTGCTTTGCGATGTGGTGGCGACGATTATAGAACAGGCTCGCCAGCGGTTCGCGGGCGGTGTGCCAGTCCATGCCGTGCTTTACGCCGTGTGCCAGACGCGTCACCAGCGCGGCGCTTTTCACCAGCCCTTGGGCGTCGATGATAGCGTCGTAACGCTGCGCCTGCACCGCCTCACGGAAGGCCTTGCGTTCGGCTTTAATCGGCGCGGAGAACCACGCTTTGCGCCAGCGGCGAATCGCCACCGGTATCACGCGGTCAACCGCTTCATGCCAGGTGGGGATCTGCGCGAAGCCTTCTTCCACTACCCAGTCAAAACGAATGCCGGGAACGGCCCGCATGGCGTCCGTCAGTGACGGGAGCGTATGCAGCACATCGCCCATCGAAGAAGTTTTAACGATCAGTACCCGCATTCGTTATCCTTCTTCACTCAACAGCAGTTCGTTAAGCTCTTCGAGAACGCGCTCTGGCGTAATGTCGATCAGGCTCTGATGGTAGCCTTCTGCGGCATCGCCCTTGCGAACTTTATGGTAGCCGGTGATCAGGCGGATGACCCGCGCTTTATGAGAAAGCGGGGGCGTGAAGTCCGGGCTACTTGGGCCATACAGCGCCACCAGCGGGCGGTTGAGCGCGGCAGCGACGTGCATCAGGCCCGAATCGTTGCTGACCACGGCCTTACAGGCGGCAATCAGAATAACCGCCTGTTCAAGCTGCGTTTCTCCCGCCAGGTTGCGGCACCAGGCCTGCTGTTCATTACTGAGCGTCGCGAGAATTTCGTTGCCTGCCTCGTGGTCCTTTGCCGAACCGAACAGGACAATCTGGTAGCCTTCGTCAATCAGCTGTTTCGCCAGCTCCGCATAGTGGTAGTGCGGCCAGCGTTTTGCCGGCCCGAACTCTGCACCGGGGCAGAAGCCAATCATCGGGCGTTCAGACGAAAGACCAAACGCGTTACAGGTCTGGGATTTTTCACCGTCGTTGACCTGAAGCTGTGGCCAGAGCAGGGGCTGCGGCAGGTCTTGCGCACTGCGCATCACGCCTTTGTCGTAGGCCAGCGCCACATAGCGCTCCACCATCAGCGGCCAGGCCTCTTTATCCAGCACTCGCGCATCGTTCAGCAGGCCGTAGCGCATTTCACCGCGCCAGCCGGTGCGATGTGGAATACCCGCAAAAAAGGGCACCAGGGCGGATTTGAAGGAGTTTGGCAGGACATACGCCCGATCGTAGCGCTTCTCGCGCAGGCTATGGCCGAGTTTACGGCGTTCACCAATTTCCAGCGCCCCGTGGCCAAGCGGCATCGGGATCGCCTCGTTCACTTCTGGCATACGCGACAACAGCGGACGGCACCACGCGGGTGCCATCACGTCGATTATCGCCTGGGGATAACGCGCCTTGAGCGTGCGATAGAGACTTTGCGACATCATCATGTCGCCCACCCATGACGGGCCGATCACCAGAATCTTCATACTTACGCGTCGCGGTTCAGCCAGGCCATATATTCCGTTACGCCTTCGGCAACGGTCTTGAACGGCTTGTCGTAGCCTGCGGCGCGCAGGTTGGTCAGATCGGCCTGGGTGAACGCCTGATAACGGCCTTTCAGCTTGTCAGGGAACGGAATGTACTCAATGCTGCCTTTTTTGTGATATGCCAGCGTTGCGTCAGCCACGGCCTGGAAGGACTCCGCGCGGCCGGTACCCAGGTTGAAGATGCCGGATACGCCGTTTTCCCAGAACCACAGGTTCACTGCGGCAACGTCGCCCACGTAAACGAAGTCGCGCTTAAAGCCGTCGCTGCCTTCGAACAGTTTCGGGCTTTCGCCGTTGTTCAGCTGGGTGTTCAGGTGAAACGCCACGCTCGCCATGCTGCCTTTGTGGCCTTCGCGCGGTCCGTAGACGTTGAAGTAACGGAAGCCGACGATCTGCGAGTTCGCTTCTGGCAGCACCTGACGCACGTACTCGTCGAACAGGAATTTGGAGTAACCGTAGACGTTCAGCGGCTGCTCATACTCGCGGGATTCGATGAAGTCAGAGGTACGGCCGCCGTAGGTTGCCGCGGAAGAGGCATACAGGAACGGAATTTCACGCTCAAGGCAGTAGTGCAGGATCTCTTTGGAGTACTGATAGTTATTGTCCATCATGTACTTACCGTCCCACTCGGTGGTGGAAGAACACGCACCTTCGTGGAAGATGGCTTCGATCTCGCCGAACTCTTCGCCTGCCATAATCTGGATAAGGAAGTCTTCTTTATCCATGTAGTCAGCGATGTTCAGATCCACCAGGTTGACGAACTTGGTGCCGTCTTTCAGGTTGTCAACCACCAGGATGTCGGTGATGCCTTTGTCATTGAGAGCCTTAACAATATTGCTGCCGATAAAGCCCGCGCCGCCGGTAACGATGATCATAACTGTAACCTTTGAAGTGTGGAGCCCGGGGACAATCCCGGATGCTAATGTCTCTATCATATCATTAGTATGGCTGCCCTTCAGCCATTCACCTTCACAGCGCAGGGGTACGCGTGATTTATGCTGCAAAAACGACAAGAGATGACGTGTCATCTCGTCATGAACTATAGGTTTGGGTAATATGTCCCGAAATTTGCCGAGTCTGGAGAATTGCAATGCGTGGTGATTTTTACAAACAGTTAAACAGCGACCTCGACACCGCACGTGCGGAAGGGTTGTTCAAGGAAGAGCGTATTATCACGTCTGCCCAGCAGGCGGACATCACCGTTGCCGACGGCAGCCATGTGATCAACTTTTGTGCGAACAACTATTTAGGTCTTGCGAATCACCCTGAGCTGATTGCCGCTGCAAAAAACGGCATGGACACCCACGGTTTCGGCATGGCCTCCGTACGCTTTATCTGCGGTACGCAGGACAGCCACAAGCAGCTTGAGCAAAAGCTGGCGAGCTTCCTCGGAATGGAAGACGCGATTCTGTACTCCTCCTGCTTTGACGCCAACGGCGGTCTGTTTGAGACCCTGCTTGGCGCAGAAGATGCGATTATCTCCGATGCCCTGAACCACGCCTCCATCATCGACGGCGTACGCCTGTGTAAAGCGAAGCGTTTCCGCTACGCCAACAACGACATGGTCGAGCTGGAAGCGCGCCTGAAAGAGGCGCGTGAAGCGGGGGCTCGCCACGTGCTGATCGCCACCGACGGCGTGTTCTCCATGGACGGCGTGATCGCCAACCTGAAGGGCGTTTGCGACCTGGCGGATAAATACGACGCGCTGGTGATGGTCGATGACTCTCACGCGGTCGGTTTTGTCGGCGAAAACGGCCGCGGTTCCCACGAATACTGTGACGTGATGGGCCGCGTGGACATCATCACCGGTACGCTGGGCAAAGCGCTCGGCGGCGCGTCCGGCGGCTATACCGCCGCGCGTAAAGAGGTGGTTGAGTGGCTGCGCCAGCGCTCCCGCCCGTATCTGTTCTCCAACTCCCTGGCACCGGCGATTGTTGCCGCCTCCATCAAGGTACTGGAGATGGTGGAGTCCGGCGCTGAGCTTCGCGACCGCCTGTGGTCCAACGCCCGTCTGTTCCGTGACAAAATGAGCGCCGCAGGATTTACCCTGGCCGGTGCTGACCACGCGATCATTCCGGTGATGCTGGGCGATGCGGTCGTCGCGCAGCAATTTGCCCGCGAGCTGCAGAAAGAAGGGATTTACGTCACCGGGTTCTTCTTCCCGGTGGTGCCAAAAGGTCAGGCGCGTATCCGCACCCAGATGTCTGCGGCGCATACGCCTGAACAAATTGAACGTGCGGTGGAAGCCTTTACCCGCATCGGCAAACAGCTGGGCGTAATTGCCTGAGGACGTGTGATGAAAGCGTTATCCAAACTGAAAGCGGAAGAAGGGATTTGGATGACCGACGTGCCGGAGCCGGAAGTCGGTCATAACGATCTGCTGATCAAAATTCGTAAAACCGCCATCTGCGGTACTGACGTTCACATCTACAACTGGGACCAGTGGACGCAGAAAACTATTCCGGTACCGATGGTTGTCGGTCACGAATATGTCGGTGAAGTGGTGGGTATCGGCCAGGAAGTGAAAGGCTTCCAAATTGGCGACCGCGTCTCCGGTGAAGGCCATATCACATGCGGCCACTGCCGTAACTGCCGCGGCGGACGTACGCACCTGTGCCGTAATACCATTGGCGTGGGCGTAAACCGTCCGGGCTGCTTCGCGGAATACCTGGTGATCCCGGCGTTTAACGCGTTCAAAATCCCGGACAATATCTCTGACGATCTGGCCTCCATCTTCGACCCGTTCGGCAACGCGGTGCACACGGCGCTCTCCTTCGACCTGGTCGGTGAAGACGTGCTGGTCTCCGGTGCGGGCCCAATCGGCATTATGGCGGCAGCCGTAGCGAAGCACGTGGGCGCGCGCAACGTTGTGATCACCGACGTGAACGAATACCGTCTGTCGCTGGCGCGCAAAATGGGCGTCACCCGCGCGGTAGATGTTTCGAAAGAGAGCCTGACCGACGTGATGGAAGAGCTGGGCATGACCGAAGGCTTTGACGTTGGCCTGGAGATGTCCGGTGCGCCGCCGGCGTTCCGCACCATGCTCGACACCATGAACCACGGTGGCCGTATCGCGATGCTGGGTATTCCGCCGTCAGATATGTCTATCGACTGGAACAAAGTCATCTTCAAGGGGCTGTTCATCAAGGGCATCTATGGCCGCGAGATGTTCGAGACCTGGTACAAGATGGCGGCGCTGATCCAGTCCGGTCTGGATCTGTCCCCGATTATTACTCACCGTTTCTCCATCGATGAGTTCCAGCAGGGCTTCGACGCGATGCGTTCCGGCCAGTCAGGAAAAGTGATCCTGAGCTGGGATAAGTAATCAAAAAGGGGCCTGAGTCCCCTTCTTTCATTGATTCTTTTTCTCTTCGTCCGTCAGGTAACGCACCTTGCGGGTGTAGTCCTGACCTTTGAACAATAGTTTGTTATCCGGCGATTCAAGATACTTCTGCCATTCGGAGAGGGGGAAACCGCCGTGCGCGCCAATCACCTCTTTCGGCACAACGGCTTCCTGACCGCCGATCTTCTTGGAGACCGGCCAGTTCATCCAGTCGCCCAGGTTAACCGTTTTTAGATCCAGCATGTCCAGCAGCGCGGCGAGGGGTAATTGATCGGTCGGCGGCTGCGTATCGTCCATCAGCTCCCAGGTATCCTGGAAGAGCGTCAGCCACAGCGGGCAGATGCGGCGCCAGGTTTTTTTGGTTGCCGCAAGAAACGCGCCGTTAACGTGATCGACCAGATACGGGCGTACCGTCTCTTTGTAATACGCCGGCACTTTCTCCGCTGGCGCACCGTCCAGCTTGGCAATCATTTTGCCCTGACGGAAGCTGGAGTAGATGTGCATGTCGGCCATGTTGATTTCGGGCATTTTCAGCAGGTTGAGATCGGAATCGATCATCAATACGCCTTCACCGCGCGCCTGCAGCGGGGCGTTAAGCTTCACCAGACGGCTGAGGTAGATCTGCTTATAGCGGTAACCTTCCTCACGAACCGGAAGGTTAAGGGTCACTACGCGTGTTTTCGGCGGCAGTACCCCAAAGGCGGATTCAGGCTGATCGCTGACGATGACGATTTCGCTCACCCCGGTGGCGTAGCGTTCCGCGAAGGTGGCAGAGAGTAATGCTTCTTCGACGAAATCTGCGCCGGTACACGGAATCACAATAGAATCCACCGCAGCAAGCGCGCCCGTCACGGGCAGAGAGCTGTAAGGAATGTTGTGTCGCCCGGTGATATGACGATAGCGAGCATTAAGAAATTTAAACATAGTTATCTCGTTTGGTTAGTGCGCGCCAAGCACGGCTTCGACACCGCTGACATAGTTTTCGATGGCATAGGTATGACAGACGTTCTGGTATGCAGCCGCAGCCAGTCGAGCCCGCAGCTCCGCGTCTGCCCAGATATTGTCCAGATGCTGTGCAAGCTGTGAAACATCGCTCCAGGGGAAGAGCAGCCCTGTCGAATCATGATCAATCAATTCCGCCGTGCCGGTCACCTGAGAGCCAATCACTGGGATATTGAGAAGCATCGCTTCCAGCACCACGCGCGGCAGCCCTTCACTTTTTGAGGCGAGAATAAAGGCGTCAAACGTAGCAAGGTAATCAAAGGGGGTATTCTGAAAACCGGTGAAGATGACGCGGGATTCAATTCCCAGCGCTCGGGCCTGTTCTGTTAAAGCGCGGCGTTCGGCACCTTCTCCGACCAGCACCATTTTCCATTTCGCCTGGGGATGTTTCTGGCTGAACTGTGCCAGAGCCTCCAGCGTGTGGTGGTTGGCTTTGCGAGGGATTAACGACCCGATACTGCCGAACACAAACGTGTCGTCATCAATGTTCAGGCGCTGGCGCATCGCGCGTCGGTCAGGTAAAGGCTGGTGGATGTCGATGGCATTATTGACCGTCGTACACAGTTCGGGCCGGACGCCATGCTGAAGCAACACGCGTTCAACGCCGTGCGAGACGGCGATGATTTTTGTGGCATGGGCATTAACCAGCTTTACCAGCGGCGGGGTCAAAACAGGCTCAATGCGGCAGTGCTGGATCAACCGCGCCTGCAGATTCGCCGCCGCGAGATAGCCTTCCTCATTTGAGCCCGGCTGGTTATTCATATAGAGCGTATCGAAACCGCCCTGCGTGAAAAGGGTTTCGATTTTGCTGACGTTAGGCCTGATGCGCCACATGATATCCACATGACGCGTAAATGCTTTGCGGGCGCCGCGTGAGAAAAACAGCAGGCTACGTCCCGCTTCCTTCAGCAATTTGGCCCAGACCGGCTGCTGGCGTTGAGGGATCACGATGAGCGGGATGCCGATGCCGTTGAGCACCTGGCCAATTGTCTCACCTTCAGCACGACTATAATCACTGTAAAAACAACAGGTAATATCGAATTTATCGCGATTAATTCGCTTCAGGAGCTCAAGCATACTGTTGGTGCCTCCCCCCCATTCTTTACCCGTATCCAGGAGGAGAATTTTACTTTTGTGCGGCATGTCTGAATCCGTGTGCTACCCTTCATCTGACTGCATTATAAAGAATCTGTTGAAATAAAATAGATTTTTCTATTTTATTGCGCTTCAGGATTAGACAACATTTCAAGCGTGCTTATTTGAAAAGTGTGATTCAGGACTTTAATCGTCTCTACTCCTTTATATAGTATTAATAATATTAATTTAGGCTGCTATTGAGAGTGGGAAAATGTTTAAAATAACGGTCTGCTTATTAACGTTTAATTCTGAAAGATTATTGCACGATGTTATCCCGCCTCTTTTAAAAATAGCGGATGAAGTTGTCGTGGTCGATTCCGGCAGTACGGATAAAACACGATATATTTGTGAAAGCTTTGGCCTGCAACCCGTCTATAAAAAATTTGGCTGGCATGGCGAGCAGATGAACCATGCCATATCCTTAGCCAGCCATGACTGGGTCCTGTGCATCGACAGCGACGAAATTCTTGACCAGGAAACGGTTAATGCCGTTTTAACGTTAAAAGCAGGCGATGAGCCAGACCCCGGTATGGCATGGCAAATATGCCGCCACTGGTTTGTTCTGGGTGAAGAGGTCCGGACGATCTATCCTGTTTCATCACCCGATTATCCTGTGCGTCTTTTTAACCGTAAGCAGTCCCGGTTTAATAACCGACCGGTAGACGATCAGGTCGAAGGTTTTCTCCGTTGTGCGCGTATTCCGGGTTATGTAAAACATGATACGTTTCCCACGCTGCATGAGCTTTTTAATAAATTAAATTGTTATACAACTCGCCTGGTCCAACATCAAAAAATACGGCCCTCTATTGGGCGCGGCGTAATCAGCGCCATCGGGGCTTTTTTCAAATGGTATCTGTTTAGCGGCGCCTGGCGTAAGGGCAAAGTGGGGGTGGCAACGGGACTGTACGCCACAGCCTATAGCTTTTTGAAGTATTTCAAATCCTGGTATCAGCATCAGGAAAAAAAAGAGCCCGTTGCTAACGAGCAGACGGACTCTCAGATTGCGAAATAAGCGTCAGGCTTTCTTACCCCATCCCTGCCACTGCTGCTGGACGTATTTCACCAGCGTACTGTTACTGATGCTGTCTCCGATGACGGAGAAGAAGCGGGTAGCATAGACCGGTTCAAGCGGTTGCTTAGGTACACAGCGTTTCACGCCGCGGAACGGATTACGCAGCGCTGTCGGGGCAGGCTGCGCAGAATTTGGTGTAGAGGAATCCACCTGCGGCTCGTTCAGCAGATCGCTCGGACGCACCAGCGTGATATCGGCAGGCAAGGTCGGCAGCATCTGCTGCAGAACGCGAACGGTAGACGGGTGCGGATGACCGATGGCGATGGCTGAGCCATTGCGGCGTGCCAGCTGTACCGCGCGATTAAACTGCATGCGAATATCGGCTTCGTTCTGGGTATCATCTAGGAACACCTTGCGCTTAATCACCTTTACGCCCGTTCCCTGAGCGGCACGCATTGCCTGGCTGTTGCCGATGGTCATGCTGTCGAGGAAGTAGAGGTTGTAACGCTCCAGCGCCTGCATCACTTTGAGCATCCCGTACAGGCTTGATGTCATCGCGCTGCCCATATGGTTGTTCAGCCCTACGGCATACGGCACTTTGTTGTAGGCGTCGCGGATGATGCGCTCGATCTCCTCGCTGCTCATGTCCGGGCGCAGAGTGTCTTTTTCCAGCGGCTGCTTGCTGAGCGGGGCCATGGGCAGATGGATCAGCACCTGATGACCGCTGTTATGGGCTTTGGTCGCCATCTCACGCGCGTGGGGCGCATTTGGAAGAACGGCGACAGAAATGGCCGACGGCATCGCCAGCACCTGATTTTCATAGTGTGGACGATAACCGAAGTCATCAATCACGATAGCGAGTTTACCTGCATATACCGGTCCAGCCAGCGCCAGCGCGCTGACGACGGAGAAAACCATTCGACGAAATTGAAGCAAAACTTATCTTCCCAACCACGGCTGTGGATTGACCGCCTGACCCTGGCGACGAATTTCGAAATAGAGTGACGGGCGGCCCTGACCGCCACTGCTGCCCACAAGGGCGATGGGTTGGCCTGCGCGCACCTGCGTGCCGACGCTGACCAGCGCGCTCTGGTTGTAGCCGTAAAGGCTCATGTCACCTTTACCGTGTTCGACCACCACCACCAGTCCGTAACCCTGCAGCCAGTCGGCCAGAATTACGCGGCCATCGGCGATGGCTTTCACTTCGCTACCTTCAGACGCACCGATAACGATCCCTTTCCAACGTAGCTCACCCTGCAGCTGTTCGCCATAGCGATGCAGAATTGAACCGCGAACGGGCCAGAAAGCCTGACCGCGAGGAGAGCCCAAACCGCCGGTACGCGACATCAGGGAACGTTCGCTCTCGCTTGGCTTGTAGGTCGTGCCTTTACGGGACGCTTCCTGCTGTTTGTCGCGAACGGCCTGCGCCTCGCGAGCCTCTTTTTCGGCGCGCGCTTTCGCCGCCGCTTCCGCACGGGCGATGCTGTTACGCAGTTTTGATTCGTTGGCGCGCATTTCGCTGAGCTGGCTCTGACCTTCCTGAATGGAGGATTCAAGGCCGGAAAGGGTTTTCTTACGCTCGTTGCGAGCCTGCTCAAGCTTCGCCTGCTGGGCTTGCTGATCGTAGAGCAATGTCTGCTGCTGGCTCTGCTTCTCTTCCAGCTCGGCTTTTTGCGTGGAGACCTCTTCGCGCGTCTGCTTCAGCTGCGCGATAGTCTCCTGACGCGCCTGGTTGAGATAGCCAAAGTAGGCCTGCAGGCGCTGACCGCGCTGACTCTCTTCGCCGCTGAGGATCAGCTGGAGTCCGGTATGTTCGCCCTGGCGGAATGCGGCATCAAGCTGTGCGGCAAGATTGCGCTCCTGCGCGTCACGCTGGCGCTCGAGTTTGGCAATCGACGCGTTCATCTCGTCGATCTGTTTATTCAACTGGGCGAGGGTGTTTTGCGTTTCACGGAGTTTACGCGTGGCGGCGGAGATCGCCTCTTCCTGCTGCTTAAGCTGGGCGAGCAGGGCGGAGCGTTGCTGCTGCTGCTGGCGTACCGCACGCTCTTTGGCGGCGATATCGGCCTGAATGGATTTCAGCTGGTCGCGGTCATCCGCGTGGGCGGATGCGGCGCACAGCAATACGCCAGCGCTGAGTGCGCTGGCGTAAAACAGAGGTCTGACTGATAACCTAAGCGGCTTCACGACCCATGTGATTGAAAAAATCGCCTTTCCCCTCATGGGGAGCGATTATTCCACGATGAACAGCGGCTTACCAGTCATCTCTTCAGGGATCGGCATACCCATCAGCGACAGCATGGTTGGCGCGATGTCAGAAAGCTTGCCGCCTTCCACTGCTTTCAGTGATTTATCACCCACATAAATCAGCGGAACAGGCAGGTTGGTATGGGCCGTGTGCGCCTGGCCGGTCGCCGGGTCGCGCATCTGTTCAGCGTTACCGTGGTCAGCGGTGATCAGCAGCTGGCCGCCAACGGATTCAACCGCTTTCGCTACCTGCTCAACGCAGTGGTCCAGCGCTTCAACCGCTTTCACTGCCGCTTCCATCACCCCGGTATGCCCAACCATGTCGCCGTTCGGGTAGTTACAGATGATGGTGTCGTACTTACCGCTCTCGATGGCCGCAACCAGTTTTTCCGTCAATTCTGCAGAGCTCATTTCTGGCTGCAGATCGTAGGTAGCGACTTTCGGGGAGTTGATCAGAATGCGGTCTTCGCCTTTGAACGGCTCTTCAACGCCGCCGTTAAAGAAGAAGGTGACGTGCGCGTATTTTTCAGTTTCGGAAATACGCAGCTGCGTTTTGTCGTTCTTCGCCATCCACTCGCCAAAGGTGTTTGCCAGAGATGCTGGCGGATACGCGCAAGGCGCTTTGATGTCTGCGGCGTATTCGGTCAGCTGGATGAAATCGAGGTTTACCACTTTTTTGCGGGCAAAACCGTCGAAGTCGCTGTTAACGAACGCACGGGTGATTTCACGCGCGCGGTCAGCGCGGAAGTTCATGAAGATCAGCGCGTCACCATCTTCCATGGCGGCGTCGGCCTGGCCTTCAGCGCGGATCACTGACGCTTTCACGAATTCGTCGTTTTCATCACGTGCATAGGCCGCTTCCAGCGCTTCAACGGCGGTCGCGAACTGGAATTCACCTTTTGCCAGGGTCATCAGGTCATAGGCCTGTTCAACGCGATCCCAGCGGTTGTCGCGGTCCATAGCGTAGTAACGGCCAATGATGGACGCTACGCGGCCTTTGCCCAGCGCGGCGAACTTCTCTTCGAAGGCTTGCAGAGAGCCTTTTGCGCTGCGTGGTGGCGTATCGCGACCGTCCAGGAAGGCGTGCAGATAGATTTTTTCCGCACCGCGCTCGGCGGCCAGTTCAACCATCGCCATGATGTGATCTTCGTGGCTGTGCACGCCGCCCGCAGAGAGCAGGCCCATGATGTGTACGGCCTTGCCAGCGGCAACGGCTTTATCGACCGCGCCAGACAGCGTTGGGTTGGAGAAGAAGGTGCGTTCTTTGATTTCAACGTCCAGACGCGTCAGATCCTGATACACAATACGCCCGGCGCCCAGGTTCACGTGACCGACTTCGGAGTTGCCCATCTGGCGGTCCGGCAGGCCCACTTCCAGGCCAGACGCGTCAATCAGCGTATGCGGACGTTTCGCCCACAGGGCATCCATGACCGGGGTTTTGGCGTTGAAAATAGCGTTATCCTGGCTATCTTCACGGTAGCCATAGCCATCCAGAATCACCAGTACCATAGGTTTTTTAGAAACCGACATTGCGACAACCTCATGCTCAAGAGTCAAAATTTGCGTAATTTTACTACAGCTGAATCGATCAAATAGCCGCAGAAGATCAAAGAAAGCGCAGGGGCAAGATGTTCACCAGGCCATTTTGAGGCATTTTTTTAGGTGGCATGCCGCAGAAAATGGATTAGGTTATGGTCGCTGGCTGTATTTGCCAGAACGCACAGGTATACTCCTGTCCTGGTTTTTTTTATCACTTAGTCGGGAGTAGTTACCCTCCATGCAAGAAATTATGCAATTCGTTAGCCGCCATCCGGTTCTGAGCATCGCGTGGATTGGCCTGCTGGCTGCTGTGCTGTTCACCACATTTAAGAGCCTGACGTCTAAAATTAAGGTTATCACCCGTGGTGAAGCGACGCGTCTGATCAACAAAGAAGATGCCGTCGTGGTCGATCTGCGTCAGCGTGACGATTTCCGTAAAGGTCACATTGCGGGGGCAATCAACCTGCTGCCAGCTGAAATCAAAGCGAACAACGTCGGTGAGCTTGAGAAACACAAAGCCCAGCCGATTATCGTTGTCGATGCGACCGGCATGCAGGCACAGGAATCTGCCAGCGCGCTTCATAAAGCAGGCTTCGAAAACGTAACGGTACTGAAAGAAGGTATTTCCGGCTGGAGCGGGGAAAATCTTCCTTTGGTTCGCGGTAAATAAGGAGTTCAGTCATGGCCAATATTGAGATCTATACCAAAGCGACGTGCCCGTTCTGTCATCGTGCGAAAGCGCTGCTGAACAGCAAAGGCGTCACGTTCCAGGAACTGCCGATCGACGGTGACGCGATTAAACGCGAAGAGATGATCAAACGTAGTGGTCGCACGACGGTTCCGCAGATTTTTATTGATGCGCAGCACATTGGCGGCTGTGATGACTTGTATGCGCTCGACGCCCGTGGTGGACTCGATCCGCTGCTGAGCTAAGAGACTTTAGGACAATTAAAAAGGGTATTTCCATGTCAGAACAAAACAACACCGAAATGACTTTCCAGATCCAGCGTATCTACACCAAGGACGTCTCTTTCGAAGCGCCAAATGCGCCACATGTTTTCCAGAAAGATTGGCAGCCAGAGGTTAAACTTGATCTGGATACCGCATCTACCCAACTGGCAGATGACGTGTATGAAGTCGTGCTGCGTGTTACCGTTACCGCGTCTCTGGGCGAAGAAACTGCATTCCTGTGTGAAGTACAGCAGGGCGGCATCTTCTCTATCGGCGGTATCGAAGGCAACCAGATGGCGCATTGCCTGGGTGCGTACTGCCCGAACATTCTGTTCCCGTATGCGCGTGAATGCATCACCAGCCTGGTTTCTCGCGGTACATTCCCGCAACTGAACCTTGCGCCAGTTAACTTTGATGCGCTGTTCATGAACTATCTGCAGCAGCAAGCTGGCGAAGGTGCTGAACAACATCAGGATGCCTGATGAGCACTGTTAATGCGTCAATGACTGTGATCGGTGCCGGCTCATACGGCACCGCTCTTGCCATCACGCTGGCAAGAAATGGTCACGAAGTGGTTCTCTGGGGCCATGACCCAAAACATATCGCAACGCTGCAACGCGACCGTTGTAACGTGGCGTTTCTTCCTGACGTTCCGTTCCCCGACTCCCTGCATCTTGAAAGCGACCTTGCGACCGCGCTGGCGGCCAGCCGCAACATTCTGATTGTGGTTCCGAGCCATGTATTTGGCGACGTGCTCCGTCAGATTAAGCCGCTGATGCGCCCGGATGCGCGCATTGTCTGGGCGACAAAAGGACTGGAAGCCGAAACCGGACGCTTGCTGCAGGACGTTGCGCGCGAAGCGCTGGGTGATGAGATCCCGCTGGCGGTCATCTCCGGCCCGACCTTTGCCAAAGAGCTGGCCGCTGGCCTGCCGACGGCGATTTCGCTGGCCTCCACCGATCAGGCTTTCTCCGACGATCTTCAACAACTGCTGCACTGCGGCAAGAGCTTCCGCGTCTACAGCAACCCCGATTTTATCGGCGTGCAGCTGGGCGGTGCGGTGAAGAACGTGATTGCGATTGGCGCCGGGATGTCAGACGGCATTGGCTTTGGTGCCAATGCGCGTACGGCGCTGATCACCCGAGGGCTGACCGAAATGTCCCGCCTGGGCGAAGCGCTGGGTGCCGATCCGGCCACCTTTATGGGGATGGCTGGCCTGGGCGACCTGGTGCTGACCTGTACCGACAACCAGTCTCGTAACCGCCGCTTTGGCATGATGCTCGGACAGGGCAGCGATGTAAAAGGCGCGCAGGATAAGATTGGTCAGGTGGTTGAAGGCTACCGCAATACCAAAGAAGTCCGCGAGTTGGCGCACCGTTTCGGTGTCGAAATGCCAATAACCGAGGAAATTTATCAGGTATTGTATTGCGGAAAAAATGCGCGCGAGGCAGCATTGACCTTATTAGGTCGTGCGCGCAAGGACGAGCGCAGCAGTAACTAGTCGGAACCGTTGTCACCTGAATGACCCAGCCAGCGCAGAACTGGCTGGTCATTAACTATCGTCTGGAGTAAGCAATGCCGTGTGAAGAACTGGATATCGTCTGGAACAATATTAAAGCCGAAGCCCGGGCGCTGGCCGACTGCGAGCCTATGCTGGCCAGTTTCTACCACGCGACGCTACTCAAGCACGAAAATCTCGGCAGCGCGCTGAGCTATATGCTCGCCAACAAGCTGGCTTCCTCGATCATGCCAGCTATCGCCATTCGTGAAGTGGTGGAAGAGGCTTACGCTGCAGACCCGGAAATGATCGCCTCTGCCGCCTGCGATATTCAGGCTGTGCGCACGCGTGACCCGGCGGTCGATAAATATTCTACGCCGCTGCTGTACCTGAAAGGCTTCCACGCCCTGCAGGCTTACCGCATCGGCCACTGGCTGTGGAATGAAGGCCGCCGCGCGCTGGCGATCTTCCTGCAAAACCAGGTTTCCGTAACGTTTCAGGTCGATATTCACCCGGCGGCAAAGATTGGCCGCGGGATCATGCTCGACCACGCCACCGGGATTGTCGTCGGGGAAACGGCGGTGATTGAAGATGACGTCTCGATCCTGCAGTCGGTTACCCTGGGCGGTACCGGTAAAACCAGCGGCGATCGCCATCCGAAAATTCGTGAAGGGGTGATGATTGGCGCGGGTGCCAAAATCCTCGGCAATATTGAAGTCGGGCGCGGCGCGAAGATCGGCGCAGGCTCCGTAGTGCTCCAGCCCGTGCCACCGCATACCACCGCCGCTGGCGTACCGGCGCGCATCGTCGGTAAACCAGACAGCGATAAGCCGTCTATGGACATGGATCAGCACTTCAACGGCATTCACCATACCTTCGAGTATGGTGACGGCATTTAACTTCTGAGAATGGCGCCCGGGTAACCCAGCTGGCGCCAGGCTTCATACACCACCACCGACACCGCGTTCGACAGGTTCATGCTGCGGCTGTCCGGCATCATTGGAATACGGATTTTCTGCTCGGCGGGCAGGGCATCCAGGATCGTGGCCGGCAGGCCGCGGGTTTCCGGGCCAAACATCAGATAGTCACCTGCCTGATAGCTCACGGCGCTATGCGCTGGCGTGCCTTTGGTGGTCAGGGCGAACATGCGCTGCGGCTTCTCTGCTTCCAGAAACGCGGCGTAATCGTGGTGACGAACGACGGCGGTAAATTCATGATAATCCAGCCCTGCGCGACGCAGACGTTTGTCGTCCCACGTAAAGCCCATCGGCTCAATGATATGCAGACGAAAACCGGTGTTCGCACACAGGCGGATGATATTGCCGGTATTCGGCGGAATTTCTGGTTCGAATAAAACGATGTTAAGCATGCTGCCCCCTTAATTGCGGGGGCAGAATAGCAGAAAAGAGAGGAACTACGCGACGCCGGGTTCCTGCGAGCGGCTGTACAGCATTTTGTAGACGGTTGCCGCAGCGGCCACCAGAGCGGGCACGCTGAGGATCATTAAAATACTGTCTGCCTGCCACTGCATAGAGAGAAGCTGGGCGCTGGTCATGGTTCCCGCCACGCCGCCAAAGCGGCCGATCCCCTGCATCCAGGCGATGCCCGTCGCGCGGCACTCGGTAGGGTAAAAGGTGGCGGCCAGGGTTTGCATGCCCGACTGCGCGCCGTTCATCGCGATCCCCATCAGGAAAATCAACCCGCCAAACAGGGCGATATGGTTATGCTCAATGCCAAGCAAAAGGATGAGGCCCATTGTCAGCACGAAACCACACGCGACCACCCAGTGCGCTTCCCAGCGGTCCATCATCCAGCCCGCGAGCAGAATGCCTGCGGTGCCGCCGAAGGTGAACAGCGAGGTGAGCCAGGCGGATTCCGCCAGAGCATAGCCCATCCCCTGCATCAGCGTTGGCATCCAGCTTAGCAGAACGTAGTAAATGACCAGCCCCATAAAGTAGGTCACCCACAGCATCAGGGTGCCGGGCAGCCAGGGCATGGAAAACAGCTGCGACACGCTCCCTTTTTTAGAGGCGACTTTCTCCTCCGCCAGGAAAAAGCCCGTGACGCTATCCAGCGTGCTGCGGGCGAACCGGCTGGCGATGCGGCGGACCTGCATGACGTCCTTCCCGCGCTGCACCAGAAACTTCACAGACTCCGGTAAAAACAGCGCCAGCAGCAGCGTTAAAATCAGCGGCGCAATCGCGCCGGTCAGCAGCACGCTTCGCCAGCCGTGGTGGGGGATAAGCCAGGAAGAGATCGCGCCGCCGCCCGCCGCACCCAAAGGGAAGCCGCAGTACATGGTATTAATCGCCATGGCGCGACAGCGCTGGGGGGCAAACTCGGAGATCAGCGTGATGGCGTTAGGCATTGCGGCGCCGAGCCCCAGGCCCGTCAGAAAGCGCCACAGCATCAGGGTATTCAGACTTTGCGCCCAGGCCGTTCCCAGGCTCGCAAGGCCGAAGAACAGGCACGAAAAGACCAGCACCCGCTTGCGCCCCATCCGGTCAGATACCGGACCGGCAATCAGCGCGCCCAGCGACAGCCCCAGCAGCGCTGCGCTCAGCACCGGCCCCAGATCCTGTTTGTGTATCCCCCATTCTGCCGACAGCGTAGGCGCGATGTAACCCATCGCTGCCGTATCAAAACCATCAATCGCCAGAACCAGAAAGCCCAGCACAATGAGCAGCCAGTGAAACCCTGAAAAGGGACTCTCATCGATCACCTGCTGAATATCCACCTTACCTGAATACGCCATACGCTCCACTCCGATCTGATGTTGTTTTTGTGTTCTTGTATTTGCTTGTCTATACAATTGCGGACGGCGGGTGGATGTCAAATTTTCTTATCCAATATGTTATCTGGATGTTATTTTTGGCATAAAAAAGCGCCCGAGGGGGAAATCGGGCGCGTGAGAAAGGGGGATTAACCGGAGAAGGTCAGGCCGCGTTTCCCTGAGCAAGGGGAGCCAGCGCCGCCGGTAATTTGCTTAACTCCTGCACCAGAGAATCCTTACTGATTTCGCTAATCGTTCTTGCACCGGTCAGCGTCATCGCCACCTTCATCTCTTTTTCGATCAGGTTGAGCAGATTCGCCACGCCCGCCTGGCCCGCCGTCGCCAGCGCATAAAGATACGCGCGCCCCAGCAGCACGCTGTCGGCGCCCAGCGCAATCATGCGCACCACGTCAAGCCCGTTGCGGATGCCGCTGTCGGCCAGGATGGCAATATCGCCTTTCACCGCATCGGCGATGGCCGGCAGGGCGCGTGCGGAGGAGAGCACCCCGTCGAGCTGGCGTCCGCCGTGGTTAGAGACCACAATCCCGTCTGCGCCAAAGCGAACCGCATCGCGGGCATCCTCCGGATCGAGGATCCCTTTGATCACCATCGGGCCGTCCCAGAACTCGCGGATCCACTCCAGGTCTTTCCACGAGATCGACGGATCGAAGTTGTTCGCCAGCCAGCCGATGTAATCCTCCAGCCCGGTCGGTTTACCGAGGTAAGCCGAGATATTCCCGAGGTCGTGAGGCCGACCATTCAGGCCGACATCCCACGCCCACTGCGGGTGAGTAACCGCCTGCCAGTAGCGGCGTAACGCAGCATTCGGGCCGCTCATGCCGGAGTGGGCATCACGATAGCGCGCCCCGGGGGTCGGCATATCGACGGTAAAGACCAGCGTCGAGCAGCCCGCCGCTTTGGCGCGCTCCAGCGCGTTGCGCATAAAACCGCGATCGCGCAGGACGTACAGCTGGAACCACATCGGGCGCTTGATGGTCGGGGCGACCTCTTCGATCGGGCAGACGGACACGGTGGAAAGCGTAAATGGAATGCCTTTGGCATCCGCCGCCGCGGCTGCCTGCACTTCGCCACGGCGGGCATACATGCCGCATAAGCCTACAGGCGCGAGCGCCACGGGCATGGAGAGCGTTTCGTTGAACAGCTTTGTCTCCAGGCTCAGGTCAGACATATTCTTCAGCACGCGCTGGCGCAGAGCCACTTCCGATAGATCTTCCACGTTGCGGCGCAGGGTGTATTCGGCATACGCCCCGCCGTCGATATAGTGGAACAGGAACGGGGGCAAAATGCGCTGCGCCGCGGCGCGATAGTCACTGGCTGCTGAAATAATCATGCTTTGTTCTCCCTGGAAATATCACTGTCGCCAGGCAGACGGGTAATACGCGCCTGTCGGGCCTGGTCTTCATCGAATCGTTTAATGGTGGTGTGCACGAAGCCGAGATGCGCCATCATCGCTTTGCGTGCGGCCTCGGCATCACCGGCCAGAATGGCGTTGAGCACCGCCTCGTGCTGTTCGGTAAGCTGGGCAAACACCGGTGGAACCAGATACATGCGCTGGCGGCTCTGTTTAACGGAGGATTGCAGCAGGTCGAAGAACCCGCGCATGGTCTGGAGCAGCACCACGTTGTGCGACGCCTCGGCAATCGCCAGGTGAAAACGGACGTCCGCCTGGGAGGCGATATCCGGGTCGCTGCTTTGCGTGGCCTCAAAGCAGGCGATGAGTTTCTCTTTGTCGGCGTCGGTTGCCCGCATGGCCGCGTGCCAGGCGGTACTGGTTTCGATGGCGTGACGCGCTTCAAGGATGTCGAAGCTGTAGTCCGGGTCGTTCTCCATCAGCGTCTTCAGCGGCTGCACGATGTTTTGCTCGGACCAGTCGTCATGCTGCCAGCGCACAAAGGTGCCGCCGCCGCGACGGCTCACCAGCACCCCTTCGCTGACCAGCGTCGCCAGCGCCTCGCGCAGTGAGTTGCGCGACACGCCAAGCTGGGCGGCGAGCTGGCGTTCGGCGGGCAGCTTCATGCCCGCTTCCAGCTGTTGTTCTTCAATCAGCGCCCGCACGCGAGAGGCAATCTCGTCGGACAGGCGTCTGGGCATCACTATCATGGGATCATCCAGGTTAAGACATAGGCCTGCAGGGTGGTGATCACCCCGACCATGCAGGTGAATATCAGGCTGTGTTTCACGGTAAAGCGGAACAGATCCGACTCTTTACCGACCAGTCCCACCGCCGCACAGGCAATGGCGATGGATTGTGGAGAGATCATTTTTCCGGTTACGCCGCCGGTGGTATTCGCGGCCACCAGCAGGACGTCAGATACGCCAATCTGCTGGGCCGCCGTTGCCTGCAGCGCGGCGAACAGGGCGTTAGACGAGGTATCGGAACCGGTCAGGAACACCCCCAGCCAGCCGAGGAACGGCGAGAAGAAGGTGAAGGCGTGGCTGGTATGTGCCAGGGCCAGTGCCAGCGTTGATGACAGGCCGGAGTAGTTCGAGATAAACGCGAACGCCAGCACCATGCCGATGGAGTAAATCGGCAGCATCAGCTCTTTAATGGTCGCCGCAAAGGTCTGCACCGCGGCCGCAGGCTTCATGCGCAGCCACACCACGGAAAGGAGTGCGGCAAACAGGATGGCGGTACCGGTGGCGGAGAACCAGTCGAATTTATAGACCGCGGCATACGGCGTGGCGGCGTGCACCACCGGCGGCATACGGGCGACCATTTTGTCGAGGAACGGTACGGAGATGTTAATCACCATGTCGTACAGCGCGCCGCCCGGGGCAAACAGGGCTTTAAACGGCGGGATGCTCCACAGGGTGACCGTTGCGGTCAGGAACAGGAACGGCGACCAGGCGCGGATCACCTGTCCTGCCGAATAGCCCGTACGGGCCAGGGTTTGATCAACCTGCGAGGCGCCCATGTCGGCGAAGCGGAAGATACGTACCGGCTGCCAGCGTTTCAGGAACAGCGTCAGACAGACCAGCGATACCAGCGAAGAGATGATGTCCGGCAGCTCCGGGCCGAGGAAGTTCGAGCTGAGGTACTGGGCAATCGCGAACGAACCACCCGCCACCATCACCGCAGGCCAGGTCTCCTTCACGCCGCGCCAGCCGTCCATAATCGCCATGATCCAGAACAGGACGATAATGGTCAGGAAGGGCAGCTGGCGGCCAACCATCTGGCCGATCTCGAAGCTGTCCAGCCCGGTGACCTGTCCGGCCACCAGAATCGGAATACCCATCGCGCCAAACGCAACCGGCGCGGTGTTCACAATCAGGCACAGGCCCGCGGCATAGAGCGGGTTAAAGCCCAGACCGACCAGCAGCGCGGCGGTGATCGCCACCGGTGCGCCAAAGCCTGCCGCACCTTCCAGAAACGCCCCGAAGGAGAAGCCGACAATCAGCATCTGCAGGCGCTGGTCCGGCGTGATGGAGAGAATCGACGAGCGGATAATGTCGAACTGCCCGGTTTTCACCGAGATTTTATAGACAAACACCGCCGCGATGATGATCCACGCAATCGGCCACAGGCCGTAGAAGAAACCGTAGACGACGGAGGCCAGCGCGCGATCGACCGGCATTTTATAGAAGAACAGCGCCACCATCAGGGCGATAGCAACGGTATACGTCGCGGCGAGGTAGCCCTTCAGCTTGAGCTTAATCAGCGCAAAGAAGAAGAACAGGATCGGAAGCGATGCGATCAGGCTCGACAGCCAGATATTACCGGCCGGGTCGTAGTTTTGTTGCCAGAGGCTCATGCAGGTCTCCTGGGGACCAGACAGCCTGCGCTGCGGGTGAGTCTCCGCTCAACTCTGCGTCACAGGTTGTGTAAAAGTGGTCCTGCCAATGTTGTGTTGTAGGGTTAATGACAATGAATGGTTAACCAAATGTTATGGTCAGGCAATGAGTTTGTGAGCAGAATTAATGGAATTGTGAACCGGGGAAGAAAGAAAACGGGGATTGGTTGGGCCAATTTGAAGCGGGATGGGGCCTGAAGCCCTCACCCCAGCCTTCTCCCACGGGGAGTGGGAGAAAAACGCACCGTACAGTTCCCTCGCCCCTTTGGGGAGAGGGTTAGGGTGAGGGGGATAAGTATCAGAACGCGGTCTTACAAAAGCCCGTCATCTCTTTCAGGCCCATTTCGCGGCCAAGCTCGGTCATCGGGTGCACCACCACCAGACCACGGACGCTTTTCTTCAGCTTGCCCATGTCGGCCTGCTCTTTTTTGGTGATCGCGCGACGGTGCGGCATGTCCATCAGCTTCTGCGCTTCTTTGCTCAACTTCTGGCCTTTAACTTCGCGTAGGCGCTCGATTTCTGTTTCCAGCGTGGCAGCTTCTTTTTCCAGCTCGGCGTACTTCTCGGCGGACTCGACCAGTGACAGGCCAGCCATCTGGTGGCGGATCAGATCCAGGCGGTCGCTCAGGCGTTTAATTTCGTTCTTTTCGACTTCTTTCATGACAAATAACTCTGAAAACGGGGAATTTACAGGGAAGGATACACCAATGTGAGCAGGCTTACTTCTGAAACGCTTTTTTTAAGCTGATTCGGGAAATCAGCTCAGTCAGGGAGAGAACCATCGTGGAACGGACAACCTGTTGATAACGCAGCTTTTGCATCGCGTAGAGCTCAGGGTCGCTGTTATCAAAATGGGGAGCAGGGGGCAGCGCGGTGACGCAGTGCAGCTCGCCGAAGGGCCCCAGGATCTCATCATCGGTAAAGGTGTACTCATTACCGTCATGATTGAGTTCTTCGCGCAGCGCCATTAACAGCTCCGCATCTTCATATTCTTGCCGGTTCAGCACGCCAAGACCATAAATCAGCTTCAGACGCACGGATAAATCGCCCAGCGGTCCGTCTCCGTCCAGTAACGGTTCTACAGCATATTTTACCGCGTAGTCGTCTTTGCGAAACACCTGAAGCACCAGGATATTCACCGCCTCGGTTAACAGCTCGACGGCGGCAATCAGGAAGCTTCGTACGGTTTTGCCAGCATTCAGACGCTCAAGCACACGATTTTCAAAGGCCTGGGTTTGTTCCATTATTGCCTGCATATCTGACAATCTATTATCTGGGCGCAGGTTAACCTGCGCCGCACTGTGCATCATTTGGTTGCGTTGTATGCGTTAACCGCCTCCACAACCACGTCGCTGTTGGCGTCCAGACCGGAAATCTGCGCCAGCGCAGCCTGCGCGCCTTTGTCATCAATCAGCTGAGCCAGTTCCTGCGCCTGTGGGTCCTGCTCGCTGCGGTAGTGCATCGCGGCGGCAATCCCTTTCACCAGGTTGGCGTGCGGCAGGCCGTATTCCAGCGTGCCCAGCAGCGGCTTAATCAGGCGATCGCCCGCGCTCAGTTTGCGCAGAGGCTGACGGCCCACGCGCTCAACGTCATCTTTCAGATACGGGTTTTCAAAGCGACCGAGGATTTTCTGGATGTATGCTGCATGTTTATCAGCATCAAAACCGTAGCGTTTGATCAGCACCGCGCCGCTCTCTTCCATTGCCCCTTTTACCACCGCGCGGATCTTCTCATCGAGGATAGCGTCACGAATGGTCTGATGACCGGCCAATTTTCCGAGGTACGCGGTTATAGCATGCCCGGTGTTCAGCGTGAAGAGTTTGCGTTCGACAAATGCCATCAGGTTATCGGTTAATTCCATTCCCGGAATGGTCGGCAGGGCGCCTTTAAACTGGGTTTTATCAACGATCCACTCGCTGAAGGTTTCCACGGTCACTTCCAGCGGGTCGTTGGTGGCGGATTCAGACGGCGGAACGATGCGGTCCACGGCGGAATCCACAAACCCGACGTGCGCTTCAACCCAGGCTTTGTCTTCGTCGGCTACAGCGTTGAACACGTGGCCTTTCAGCTGCGTGGTGCCGC
The DNA here is from genome assembly GCF_001521715.1 of Enterobacter asburiae. NCBI lineage: Bacteria > Pseudomonadati > Pseudomonadota > Gammaproteobacteria > Enterobacterales > Enterobacteriaceae > Enterobacter > Enterobacter asburiae. The sequence goes on along the minus strand of NZ_CP011863.1, from coordinate 3,403,170 downwards.
GCACCATGTTTTCACAGGCGATGATGTTCAGCGGGGTATTGATGCCCTGCGCTTTACGTTTTGCCAGGCCTTTCGCGACCGCAGGAGCGATGCGCTCAAGGACAACCGGACCGACGGCCGTCGTGACCAGATCAACGCTGGCGATCAGGTCGATAACGTCTTCACCGATGCTGCTGACCGCGTTAACGCCGGATACCGTCTCAACCTGCTCGTTTTCACCGACCACATGGACCTGATAGCTATGACGCGCATTCAGGGCATCCAGGACCACCTGATTCACATCGGCGAATGTCAGCGTAATGCCCGCGTCTGCCAGCAGTTTACCGATAAAACCACGACCGATATTACCTGCGCCAAAATGTAATGCTTTCATAGTGTTAACCTTCATCAATGTTTTTACCCGAGAGGGCTGGGGTGAGGAACGTTTCCCCTCACCCTAGCCCTCTCCCCATGGGGGAGAGGGAGGAGTACCGTTATTTGTTGAGCAGTGCCAGGACTTCTTCCACGCTGGTGGTGCTCGCCAGACGCGCAATGACAGACTCATCGTCCAGCGCGTTGGTCAGGCTGGTAATCACCTGAATGTGCTCGTTGTTGCGAGCGGCGATACCAATCACCAGACGGGCGATGTCGTCTTCTTCTTCACCGAAGCGCACGCCCTGCGGATACTGACAGAATACGACGCCGGTTTTCAGGACGCGATCTTTCGCTTCAACCGTACCGTGCGGCACCGCGATGGATTCGCCCAGGTAGGTTGGCGTCAGTTTTTCGCGTTCCAGCATCGCATCAACATATTCAGGCTGAACGTAGCCGCCTTTCACCAGCTGCTCGCCGGCAAAGCGAATCGCTTCTTCTTTGGTTGCCGCTGTGCGACCGAGGAAGATGTTTTCCGCACCCAGTTTGAACAGGTGGGCGTTGCTCTCGTCAAAGCTGTCCTGCAGGCTTGAGCGCACTTTCACTTCATTGTCTTCGTGACGCTGCGCCGCAACCAGACGTTCGGTCAGGCTGGTGTACAGGCCGCTGTCGAGGAAGTTAGTCAGCGAGATGTGCTGTGCCTGCGGCACCTGACGCATGGCGCGTTCGGTCAGGTCGCGGTGCGTGATGACCAGGTCAACGTCCGGCGGCAGGCTGTTAATAGCGCTGTTGGTGACGGAGATGTTGGTCAGGCCCGCATCCTGCACTTTCTTACGCAGCACGCCTGCACCCATTGCGCTGGAACCCATACCGGCGTCACAGGCAACGATGATTTTACGCACGTGGCTCAGGTCGTTAGACACATCGCCAGCCGCCAGCGGGGTTGCGCCTTTGGATTCGGCTTTCATGTCGTGCATACGACGGGTCGCCGCTTCAATATCGTCGTCTTCTTTCACTTTGCTGGTTTTCAGCAGGATAGAAGAGACCACGAAGGAGACGGCCATGGCCGCACAGATGGCCGCGATGTTGGCGAAGTACGCCCCTTTTGGCGTCATCGCCAGCACCGCCAGGATAGAGCCCGGAGAGGCCGGAGACACCAGACCGCCGCCCAGCACGCTCAGGGTGAACACGCCGGTCATACCGCCAAGGATAACGGCCAGGATCAGACGTGGGTTCATCAGCACGTACGGGAAGTAAATTTCGTGAATACCGCCCAGGAAGTGAATGATTGCTGCACCGCCAGCAGACTGCTTAGCGCTGCCGCGACCAAAGAACATGTACGCCAGCAGAACGCCCATACCCGGACCCGGGTTGGCTTCAATCAGGAAGAAGATAGACTTGCCGAGATCGTGAGACTGCTGAATACCCAGCGGCGAGAAGATGCCGTGGTTGATGGCGTTGTTCAGGAACAGGATTTTCGCCGGTTCTACGAAGATAGACGCCAGCGGCAGCATGTCGTGCGCAACCATAAAGTTAACGCCTGCCGCCAGAATTTTGGACAGCACTTCAACCGCAGGGCCAATGCCGAGGAACGCCAGAATCGCGAGGATCATCCCGATGATGCCCGCAGAGAAGTTGTTCACCAGCATTTCGAAGCCGGATTTGATCTTACCATCAACCCAGACGTCGAATTTCTTAATCGCCCAGCCGCCCAGAGGACCGGCAATCATTGCACCGAGGAACATCGGCATATCCGCACCGACGATAACACCCATGGTCGTGATAGCACCCACTACGCCACCACGGTCACCGCCCACCAGACGACCACCGGTGAAACCGATGAGCAGCGGCAGGAGATAGGTAATCATTGGGCCAACAAGTTTCGCCAGCGTTTCGTTAGGCAACCACCCTGTCGGAATGAACAATGCAGTGATGATACCCCACGCGATAAACGCGCCGATATTTGGCATCACCATGTTGCTGAGGAAACGACCAAAGCTTTGAACTTTGATCTTGAAATCGGATGACATAAAACACCCCTTCTTCTGTTTACGCTTAGGCTTGCGGCCCGAGGTTTATTGTTAATGAGGCGGCAGAGGTAGCCGGACCCTGTTCTGATGCTGTGAAATCTGGCACTGAATCGTTCAACTGTCCAGACAGCGAAAATTTGTGTGACGCATATCACGTAAAGGTAGGGGGTGTGGATGTCAATGAGGTGATCCTGGTCACAAAAAAGGTGGGCAAAAAAAATACGATGGCGAGAAATGCGGCAAAAATCACCCTTTTCTGTGACGGTTGTCACGATTTGATTTTGTGTGTTTGTTTCTGGATTGTGACTGATTTCACAAAATATTTTTATGCAGATTTCTCCGGCTGTGATCGGCGGCAAACTCTGTTTAGCGATTCGGCGTCAGGATGGCATAGCGCGACACGTTAAGCTAAAAAACCACTTTTGATGTGTGGTATGGCGAAAAGTTAAAACGTGGATTACGCTCATATTGTAAGGTTAAGTATATTATTATTCAGGATATATTTTGACACGCTTATAAACTTGCATGGAGATATTATAAAAACCGATACTCCCCGGCTCGGAAATAACCAGCATACCTTGTGTATTTCAAAATAAATTAATTAGGTTGCGTACTGTTTTATTAATTCAATGAGTTGACGTTGTTTAAGTGAGGAGAATATGTTTCTCAACTATTTTGCGCTGGGCGTATTGATTTTTGTATTTCTGGTTCTCTTTTATGGAATCATCGCCATCCATGACATTCCTTATAATATGGCCAAAAAGCGTAACCATCCGCATGCCGATGCGATTCACACGGCAGGCTGGATTAGCCTGTTTACTCTCCATGCCATCTGGCCGTTCCTGTGGATATGGGCCACGTTGTACCGTGAAGATCGCGGCTGGGGGATGCAAAACCACATCACCAAGCCTGATGAGGTTCCGGGAATGGATGCGCTGGCCAAACGCGTGGCCGAATTAGAACAAAAGCTGGCCGCGGTACATCCCGCTGCTGATAAAAACACGCTGGAGCGCTAATCATGGATCTGTTGATTATTTTGACCTATGTGGCATTTGCCTGGGTGATTTTTAAAATATTCCGTATTCCGGTAAACCAGTGGACGCTTGCCACCGCGACATTAGGCGGGGTGTTTATTGTTGCCGGACTTATTCTGTTAATGAACTATAACCATCCGTACACCTTTACGGCGCAAAAGGCGGTTATTTCTATTCCGATTACGCCGCAGGTTACCGGGGTGGTCAGTGAAGTCACCGATAAAAACAACCAGCTTATTAAAAAAGGCGAAGTGTTATTTAAACTGGATCCGGGCCGCTATCAGGCGCGCGTCGACAGACTCCAGGCCGACCTGGTGACCGCGACGCACAATATCGACAATCTGAAAGCGCAGCTGGTGGAGGCCGTCGCCAATACGACGCGCGTCTCCGCAGAGCGTGACCGCCTGTATAAAGATTATCAGCGCTACCTGAAAGGCAGCCAGGCGAAGGTAAATCCGTTCTCTGAAAGCGATATCGACAACGCGCGGCAGAACTATCTCGCGCAGGATGCGCTGGTAAAAGGCTCTGTTGCTGAACAGACGCAAATTCAAAGCCAGTTGGACAGCATGGTGAACGGCGAACAGTCGCAGATTGCCTCCTTACGCGCGCAGCTTGCTGAAGCGAAATACAATCTGGATCAGACCGTGGTCCGTGCGCCAAGCGATGGCTACATCACCCAGGTGCTGATTCGTCCCGGGACGTACGCCGCCGCGCTGCCACTGCGTCCGGTGATGGTCTTTATTCCTGAACAGAAGCGTCAGATCGTGGCCCAGTTCCGTCAGAACTCGCTGCTGCGTCTGAAGCCGGGCGATGAAGCGGAAGTGGTGTTTAACGCGCTGCCGGGCCAGGTGTTCTCCGGGAAGCTCACCGCGATTCTGCCGGTGGTGCCGGGAGGCTCCTATCAGGCGCAGGGCGCGCTGCAGTCGCTGACGGTGGTGCCGGGAACGGACGGCGTGTTGGGTACGATTGAGCTGGATCCGAATGCGGAAGTCGATGCGCTGCCGGACGGTATCTATGCCCAGGTGGCGGTCTACTCGGACCATTTCGCCCACGTCTCGGTGATGCGTAAAGTATTGCTGCGCATGACCAGCTGGATGCACTACCTCTATCTCGATCACTAATCCTTCCAGGGCAGGAATGCGACACGCATACCTGCCCTTTTTTCATCGCTTGATCCATACTGACTTTTTTCCGGCATCAAGGATCAGGCAATGAAACTCATCGGTAGCTACACCAGTCCCTTCGTGCGAAAAATCTCGATTCTCCTGCTGGAGAAAGGGATTGAATTTGAATTCATCAATGAACAGCCCTACAACGCTGAAAACGGCGTCGCGCAGTACAACCCGCTGGGGAAAGTCCCGGCGCTGGTGACGGACGAGGGCGAATACTGGTTCGATTCCCCGATTATTGCGGAGTATATCGAGCTGCTGGGCGTTGCCCCGACAATGCTGCCGGCTGACCCAAAAGCGGCGCTGGCAGTGAAGCAAATCGAAGCCCTGGCCGATGGCATTATGGATGCGGCGTTAACCTCCGTGCGTGAACAGGCAAGGCCCGCCGCCCAGCAGTCGGAAACGGAACTGTTACGCCAGCGGGAAAAAATCAGCCGCAGCCTGGACATGTGCGAACAGCTTATCCGGGAGGGAAAGATTCAAACCGACAGCCTGAACCTGGCAACCATCGCTATCGCCTGCGCCATCGGCTATCTCAACTTCCGCCGGGTTTCTCCCGGCTGGTGCGTCGACCGTCCGCTGCTGGTGAAACTGGCCGACACCCTTTTTAGCCGCGAGAGCTTTGCCCGCACAGAACCGCCAAAGGCTTGACGCGGGTTATAACACTTCGGCGTCGGAGGCGGTACAATCCCTCCACATGTTAACTCCCTCTCCCGTCGGGAGGGGGGAAGATATTTACTCGCCAGGCGCTTTCATGACTACTCATCATTCGCTGTACAGCCAGATCCCCGCTACCGACCGTCTCCTTCGCGAGCCCCGCATTCATGCTGCCGTTGAGCGTTTTGGCCATACCGCGACGGTGGAGATGTTACGCCTGCTTCAGGACGAAGCCCGATGCGCTATTCAGGCAGAAAACGCCTTGCCCGACTGGTGCGCGGCGTGGGAGCAGGAAGTTGAGCACCGGCTGGATGAGAAAGCGCAAAGCGCGTTACGCCCGGTGATTAACCTGACCGGTACCGTACTGCATACCAACCTGGGACGCGCGCAGCAGGCGGAAGAGGCGGTTGCTGCGGTTGGGCAAGCCATGCGGGCGCCCGTGACGCTGGAGTACGATCTGGACGGCGCCGGGCGCGGGCATCGTGACCGGGCGCTGGCAGACCTGCTGTGCCAGCTGACCGGCGCGGAAGATGCCTGCATTGTGAATAACAACGCCGCAGCGGTGCTGCTGATGCTGGCGGCCACCGCCAGCGGCAAAGAGGCGGTGGTTTCCCGCGGCGAGCTGGTGGAGATTGGCGGGGCGTTTCGCATTCCGGACGTGATGCGCCAGGCGGGCTGCACGTTGCATGAAGTGGGCACTACCAACCGTACCCATGCGAAAGATTATCGCGCGGCGGTGAATGAAAATACCGCCCTGCTGATGAAGGTTCACACCAGCAATTATCATATTGAAGGCTTCACCAAAACGGTTGAAGAGGGCGAGCTGGCAGCGATTGGCCGCGAACTGAATATTCCGGTGATTGCCGATCTCGGCAGCGGCTCGCTGGTGGATCTGAGCCTTTACGGGCTGCCTAAAGAGCCGATGCCGCAAGAGATGATTGCGGCGGGCGTCAGCCTGGTCAGCTTTTCCGGCGACAAGCTGCTGGGCGGGCCGCAGGCCGGAATTATCGTCGGCAAGCGCGAGCTGATTGCGAAGCTGCAGCAGCATCCGCTCAAGCGCGCCCTGCGAGCCGATAAAATGACGCTTGCCGCGCTGGAAGCGACGCTGCGGCTCTATCTCCATCCGGAGAAACTGGCCGACCGCCTTCCTACGCTGCGTCTGTTAACCCGCGATGCCGCCTCGATTCGCGCCCAGGCCGAATTACTGCTGCCGCGCATTGCCCCGCACTACCCCGATTTTGACGTTCGCATTGAGCCCTGCCAGTCGCAGATTGGCAGCGGTTCGCTGCCGGTGGACAGGCTGCCGAGTGAAGCGCTCACGTTCACCCCGCGTGACGGGCGAGGCAGCCACCTTGAAGCCCTGTCGGCGCGCTGGCGTGGCCTGCCTGCGCCGGTTATCGGGCGGATTTACGATGGCCGAATGTGGCTGGATCTGCGCTGCCTTGAAGATGAAGAGCGATTTCTGGAGATGTTGTTGAAATGATTATTGCCACCGCCGGTCACGTCGACCACGGAAAAACCACGTTGCTGCAGGCGATTACCGGCATAAACGCCGACCGCCTGCCGGAAGAGAAAAAGCGCGGCATGACCATCGATCTGGGCTATGCCTACTGGCCCCAGCCTGACGGTCGCGTACTGGGTTTTATTGATGTTCCGGGGCATGAAAAGTTTCTGTCCAACATGCTGGCGGGCGTGGGGGGTATCGATCATGCCCTGCTGGTGGTGGCCTGCGATGATGGCGTCATGGCGCAAACTCGTGAGCATCTGGCGATCCTGCAGCTGACCGGCAACCCGCAGCTGACCGTGGCGCTGACCAAAGCCGATCGCGTGGATGACGCACGCGTCAGCGAAGTGCGCGAAACGGTACAGGCGACCTTGCAAGAGTATGGTTTTGCCGATGCACCGCTTTTTGTTACTGTGGCGACAGAAGGGCGCGGTATCGATGAACTTCGCCACCACTTACAGCAGCTTTCGTCGCGTGACCACGCCAGCCACCACCGCTTCCGTCTGGCGATTGACCGGGCGTTTACCGTCAAAGGCGCGGGGCTGGTGGTGACCGGTACGGCGCTGAGCGGTGAAGTGAACGTAGGTGATACGCTCTGGCTGACGGGCGTTAACAAGCCGATGCGCGTGCGCGGCTTACATGCGCAAAACCAGCCCGCAGAGCATGCACATGCCGGGCAGCGGATCGCGCTGAACATTGCCGGGGATGCGGAAAAAGAGCAGCTTAACCGTGGGGACTGGCTGCTGGCCGATGCCCCACCTGAACCGTCTGAACGCGTCATTGTTTCCCTGCAGTCAAACGTGCCCCTGACCCAATGGCAGCCGCTGCATATTCACCACGCGGCCAGCCATATCACCGGGCGCGTGTCGCTGCTGGAAAACGACCTTGCCGAACTGGTATTCGATTCACCGCTCTGGCTTGCAGACAACGATCGTCTGGTTCTGCGTGATATTTCCGCGCGGGAAACGCTGGCCGGGGCACGGGTGGTCGCGCTGAATCCACCGCGACGCGGCAAGCGTAAACCTGAATATCTCCAGTGGCTGGCTGCTCTGGCGCAGGCCAGCGATGATAACGCCGCGCTGCGGGTGCATCTTGAGCGCGGTGCGGTGAGCCTGCGTGATTTTGCATGGGCACGCCAGCTGAGCGAGGAAGGGTTACGCCTGCTGGCCCAGCAGCCGGGTTTTATTCAGGCTGGAAACAGTCTGCTAAACGCCCCGGTTGCTGCACGCTGGCAGCGTAAGATACTGAGCACGCTCGCAACGTATCATGAACAGCATCAGGATGAGCCTGGCCCGGGCCGTGAGCGTCTGCGGCGCATGGCGCTGCCGATGGAAGACGATGCGCTGGTGCTGCTGCTGATTGAAAACATGCGCGAAAGCGGGGCGATCAAAAGCCACCACGGCTGGCTCCATTTGCCGGATCACAAGGCCGGGTTCACCGCAGAGCAAGAAGCGGTATGGCAAAAAGTGGCCTCGCTGTTTGGCGATGAGCCGTGGTGGGTTCGCGATCTGGCCCGCGAAACGAATACCGACGAGCAGGTGATGCGTCAAGTATTGCGCCATGCGGCGCAGCAGGGGCTGATAGTCGCGATCGTGAAAGATCGTTATTACCGTAACGATCGCATTGTGGCGTTTGCGAACCTGATCCGCGAGCTGGATCAGGAGCGGGGCTCTACCTGCGCGGCCGATTTCCGCGACCGGCTGAACGTGGGCCGCAAGCTGGCGATTCAGATCCTGGAGTATTTCAACCGCATCGGCTTTACCCGCCGTCGCGGTAACGATCATTTATTGCGAGATTCGTTATTATTTCCTGAAACTCCGTGACCCCCGTCGTAAAGCCGTTACCGGTTGGCGAGAAAATCGCCAGCCGGAACTACCCTTGATGTACACCAACAGCAAGGAGACGGTCATGACAAACAATCCTCCCTCATCGCGTATCCAGCCCGGCGAGTATGGTTTTCCCCTCAAGCTGAAGCCTCGTTATGACAACTTTATTGGCGGCGACTGGGTAGCTCCCGTCGACGGCGAATACTATTCCAACCTGACCCCCGTAACCGGCCAGCCGCTGTGCGAAATAGCCAGCTCCGGCAGGCGCGATATCGATCTGGCGCTGGATGCGGCGCACAAAGCGAAAGATAAATGGGGCCATACCTCGGTTCAGGACCGCGCGGCTATTTTGTTCAAAATCGCCGACCGGATGGAGCAGAATCTGGAGCTGCTGGCGACGGCGGAAACCTGGGATAACGGCAAGCCGATCCGGGAAACGATGGCGGCAGACGTGCCGCTTGCCATCGACCACTTACGCTATTTTGCCTCCTGCATTCGCGCTCAGGAGGGCGGAATAAGCGAGGTAGACAGCGACACCGTGGCGTATCACTTCCACGAACCGCTGGGCGTCGTTGGGCAAATCATTCCGTGGAACTTCCCGCTGCTGATGGCGAGCTGGAAAATGGCGCCCGCGCTGGCGGCTGGCAACTGCATTGTTCTTAAACCGGCGCGTCTGACCCCGCTCTCGGTGCTGCTGCTGATGGAAATCGTTGGCGATCTTCTGCCGCCGGGCGTGATTAACGTGGTCAACGGTGCGGGCGGTGAGATAGGGGAATATCTGGCTACCTCGAAACGGATTGCTAAAGTGGCGTTTACCGGGTCGACGGAAGTGGGCCAGCAGATCATGCAGTACGCCACGCAGAACATCATTCCGGTGACCCTGGAGCTGGGCGGGAAATCCCCGAACATCTTCTTCGCGGACGTCATGGAGGAAGAGGATGCCTTCTTCGATAAAGCCCTGGAAGGGTTTGCGCTGTTTGCGTTTAACCAGGGCGAAGTCTGCACCTGCCCAAGCCGCGCGCTGGTGCAGGAGTCCATCTATGAGCGTTTTATGGAGCGGGCCATTCGCCGCGTCGAGTCTATCCGCAGCGGTAACCCGCTCGATAACGTCACGCAGATGGGGGCGCAGGTCTCGCACGGACAGCTGGAAACCATCCTCAACTACATCGATATCGGCAAGAAAGAGGGGCGGATATTCTGACCGGCGGTCGCCGTAAGGTGCTGGGAGGGGATCTGCAGGAAGGGTATTACCTTGAGCCAACGATCCTGTTCGGTCAGAACAACATGCGCGTCTTCCAGGAGGAAATCTTCGGGCCGGTACTGGCCGTGACCACCTTCAAAACGATGGAGGAGGCGCTGGAGATTGCCAACGACACCCCGTATGGCCTGGGAGCCGGCGTCTGGAGCCGCAACGGTAATCTGGCCTATAAAATGGGCAGAGGCATTCAGGCCGGGCGCGTCTGGACCAACTGCTACCACGCCTATCCTGCGCACGCGGCATTTGGCGGTTATAAGCAATCGGGCATCGGGCGTGAAACCCATAAGATGATGCTGGAGCATTATCAGCAGACGAAATGTTTGCTGGTCAGCTACTCCGATAAACCGCTGGGGCTGTTCTAATCGCCCAGCTCAGGCCGTCCATGGGCGGCCTGAGCTATTTGCTGGCGCAGGCAGTTCAGAACGCCATCCAGAACGTATTGCACGCGCCAGGGCTGGTATTCGCGTTTGCGGAAGATGGCCGTCAGATCGAGCCACCACTCTTCCTGATGCGGGAAGCAGGGAACCAGCATCCCTTGCGTTAATTCTTTTTTCAGACTCTCTTTTGGCGCAAAAACAATCCCAAGATTATTTCTTGCCAGCTCCAGGGCCGTCTGCGTATTGTCGCAAATATAATTACCGGTCACCCGGTAGTCATGCACGCTATCACTGCCGTGCACGCGAAAACGCCAGATATTTGCATCATCGACCAGCATGGAGTCAATGAGAATACAGGAGTGATTAATTAAATCTTCAGGTCCTTTTAAGGGATGCTTATTTAAATACTCAACGGTTGCAAATGCCGTAACGGAATATTTTGTTAACACGCTGGCAACCAGACTTTCGTCTTTCGGTTGCGCATAGGTAATTAAAATGTCGCAGTCATCCGGAAAGGAAACGCCTTCTGAAAATTCATTCCGGTCAAGGTTGTAGGTTTTCAGGGAGATGCGGATGTCACCGATATCCTCTATCTGATGGATCACGTGGCGCGCGAGATAGGTTACGATACCTGTAGGGGCATATATCGTGACCTTTCCGCGCTTCTCATGCTTATAATCAGCAATAAAATTAACGAGTTGACTGTTCCTGTCCAGCGTGGCATTAACGTAAGGGAGTAACGCTTCACCAAACTGGGTCAGGGCCAGCTGGCGCGTGGTGCGCTCAAAAACCTTGAGTCCAACCCGCGTTTCAAAATCAGACAGATATTTACTGACGTTGGCCTGCGCCATGCCCAGCAGGGCGGCGGCATCGCCGATGCTGTGGGTTGCTGCGATGACGGATATGATTTTTAATTCGCGTGGTTTTAGCTGTAATTTATTCATCATGCGCACCCATCTATATGATTTTATATATAATATTATATAAACCGCAGCGTTGCATTGGCAAATTTGTAACCATTATTATGCGCCTCGCTTGTTTGGCATTTTAATGGATTACACGTAATGACTATTAAATACAATTTACTCATCGCTGCCACGTTATTTGCAACATCCTCAGCAATGGCCGGTGACTTTTCACTAGGAGCGGGGGCTGTATTTAATGAGTCTCCTTACAAAGGCTATAACGAAAATACTACTGCAGTACCGTTAATTAGCTACGAAGGCGATCGTTTTTATGTTCGTCAGACCACGGGCGGATGGATCCTGTGGAAAGACGCAAAAAATGAACTCAGCCTGACCGCATCGTGGATGCCGCTGCATTTCGATCCAGATGACAACGACGACCATCAGATGAAACAGCTTGATGAGCGTAAAGCCTCTGCCTTCCTCGGCGGCGCGTACTACCGCCACGAAAGCTGGGGTTCTCTGAAAGTGGCGGTCTCTGGTGATGCCACGGATGAAAGCGGCGGTATGATCGGCGAGGTTTCTTACTTCCGTCCAATCAGGATGGAACGCCTGACCCTGACGCCCTCTGTCGGTATTTTCTATAGCGACGAAAGCTATAACGACTACTACTACGGCGTATCCGGCAGCGAGTCTCGCCGCTCAGGTCTGGATGAATACACCGCCGGTGACAGCTGGACGCCATACGTTGGCCTGGCGGCCAAATATCAGTTAACACCGAAGCTGTATCTCAACGCCAGCGCGGTCTACACCGTATTGCCTGACGACGTGAAGAACAGCCCGATGATCGACCGCGACGACAGCTTTGCGCTGATGACCGGCCTGACCTGGCGTTTCTGATGCGGTAAAGCCGGGTGGCGGCTTCGCCTTATCCGGCCTACATGGACTGTCATCGCAGTTTTACGTAGGCCCGAGCAAGCGAAGCGCCGCCGGGCATATTTGAGAGTACCAGTCTCCCGTTTCCCTTCCCGTCATGACTTCCTCATTAATATTCCTGATACGCTAATGCGATCTGCGCCATCAATAAAGATGTGCATCATGTGTATCATTCTTAAAGAAAATCAAACCGGGCACTCTCGCCCGTATTTGGCGACGGGCGGGAATTAAGCACGGATATCAGGAGTCGTTATGTTTTATCCGGCTTACATTCATTCTGATTCCAACGGTAGCGCCAGCGGATATCTCAAAAGAACTGGATTTTAACGTGCGCGAGGCGTAACAGATGAACCGATTTATCGTGGCGGATGCGGAAAAATGCATTGGGTGCCGCACCTGCGAAGTGGCCTGCGCGGTGTCGCATCAGGACGCCGTCTCCGCTCATGCTTTTACGCCCCGCCTTCGGGTGGTTAAGGGGGACGACTACACAACGGCAGTGGGTTGCCATCAGTGCGAGGATGCGCCGTGTGCTAACGTCTGTCCAACCCATGCCATCAGCCGTACGGCGGGAGCCTGGCTCGTTGAGCAGACGCGCTGCATTGGGTGCAAAAGCTGTGTGGTGGCATGTCCGTTTGGGGCGATGCAGGTGCGCCTGGAGGGAAATAAGCCGCAGGCGCTGAAATGTGATTTATGCCTGCATCGCGAAGGCGGACCGGCCTGCGTGGAGGCCTGTCCAACCCACGCGTTGCGCTGCGTTGAGCCTGCCAGACTACGCGCCGAACGGCTGCATAATCTGGCGTAAGAACTTACTGACCGTCTTCGCGCCAGGCTTTTTCAATTTCTTCGGCGAGAATTTTAACACCCGCTTCGATTTTTTCCGGATCGGGCACATAGTTCATGCGCATGCACTGGTGAGTATGCGGCCACGGCTTATCAAGCCCCGGGAAGAAATAATCGCCTGGAACCATCAGCACGCCGCGCTTTTTCAGGCGCTGGTAGAGCAGTTCGGTGGTGATAGGCAAATCCTTAAACCACAGCCACAGGAAAATCGCCCCTTCAGGTTTATGGATCAGGCAGCGTTCTTCCGGCAAGTAGCGGCGAAGTATCGCAATCGTCTCCTGTACGCGCTGGTAATAGAATGGCTTGATCACATCATTTGACAGACGCAGCAGGTCGTTGCGCTTAATCATTTCGCACATCATCGCCGGGCCAATGCCCCCCGGTGAAAGGCTGATAATGCCGTTCATATTGGTAATGGCGGTGATGATTTTCTCGTTAGCGATGATGATGCCGCAGCGGCTGCCCGGCAGACCCAGCTTAGAGAGGCTCATGCACAGGACAATGTTCGGGTTCCACAGCGGACGTGCTTCGCTGAAGATAATGCCCGGGAACGGCACGCCGTAGGCGTTATCGATCACCAGCGGAATGCCGTGCTGATTCGCCAGCGCATCCAGCTTCATCAGTTCGTCGTCGGTGATCACGTTGCCCGTTGGGTTAGTCGGACGCGATACGCAGATCATGCCCGTCTCTTCACCAATATGCAGGTGTTCAAAATCGACGTGATATTTGAACTGGCCTTCCGGCAGCAGCTCAATGTTCGGGCGCGCGGAGACGAACAGATCCTCTTCCAGGCCGGAATCGGCGTAGCCGATATACTCCGGCGCCAGCGGGAACAGCACTTTTTTGGTGGTGCCGTCGGCGCGACGCCCTGCGAACAGGTTAAACAAGTAGAAAAACGCGCTCTGGCTGCCGTTTGTCAGTGCAATATTCTGTGGTTCGATATCCCAACCCAGCTCGTCACGCAGCATTTCGGCGAGGAGTGCCAGCAGTTCGGTTTTACCCTGCGGGCCGTCGTAATTGCAAAGCGCATCGGTTGCTTTGCCGCTTTCCAGCATCTGAGCGAGCAGCGTCTGGAAATAGGTATTCATCTCCGGGATTTGAGCCGGGTTTCCGCCGCCGAGCATGATTGCGCCCGGTGTGCGCAGCCCGTCGTTGAGGTCCTCCATCAGGCGAGTAATGCCTGAATGGCGGGTAAATTTGTCGCCGAAAAGTGAAAACGTCATAGCAGGTGATCTGTCGAGCTTATTTTGAAAGTGGGTAACCATAACGCTAGCACCGTGCTGGTGCAAATCGGGTGATGTGGTCGGATTTGTTGTTTTGTATGGCGGAGTTGGATTTATACAGTGAATAGTTCTGGTGGATTTCCCCTCACCCCGACCCTCTCCCAAAAGGGAGAGGGGGAAAAGACGGCGCCGTGCGGTTCCCTCTCCCCTGCGGGGAGAGGGTTAGGGTGAGGGGGTGAATTATTGATTACCTGCCCATACCACCATCACCTTATCGCCCTTATGCTCGCGCACGAAGCCGTACCCCTCTTTCAGCGATAATGTGGTTTGCTTGCCTTCACCGATCGCCGGATGGCGGGCGCGGAACTGGCCCAGCGTTTGCCAGTGGGCGACGGTTAGGGCCTGCTTGCCCGTGACGTCCTGCCAGTTCATATCTGACCGGGTGCCCTGCAGCGGGTCAGAACCTGTCGGCCCGAACGGACGCTCGGATTCATCCCCGTAATAGATTTGTACGCTGCCCGGAGCTAACAGAAGCAGCTCCGCAGCTCGCTGGCCCCCTTCGCGGAACAGACGCGTATCGTGTGATGAGAGATAGCTCAGCACGTTGAAGCTCTGCAGCTTTTCCGCCATCTGCTGCCAGGTGAGATCCATATCGGCCAGGCAATCCACCGCTTTTGCCGCCTGTTCCTGATAATCAAAGTTGATCATCGCATCAAAACCGTGGCGGTAATAATCGCTTTGCATCACCCCGTGGCCCCAGGATTCCCCGGTCATCCAGAACGGTGCGTTGTCGAGCTTTTTATCCGGATTTGCCCCTTTCCAGGCGGCCAGCGCCTGGCTTGCCTGGTCTTTCAGCTGTTGCCAGGCCGCAAGCTCAACGTGCTTCGCCGTATCCACCCGGAAACCGTCGATGCCGTAGTCACGTACCCACTGGCTCAGCCAGTGGGTCAGATAATCGCGCGGGGTATATCCCGGGATGGCCTTCGCGTCGGTGTCGGGCTTGTGTTGGTAAAAATTAGGCAACCCGGAAGGCGTCGTGGATTCCGTTTTCAGATCCGGCAGAAATGCCAGCGACATGGTCAAATCGTCGAAGCCAGGGTTGTCGTAATCGCCGATGTCCGTGCGGATCCACTTTTTGCCCCACCATTTCTCCCATGCGACTTTGTCGCTAAAGTTGATGTAGTCGTTAAAGCTGTGCCAGCTTTGGCCCGCGCCCGGCTTCCAGTCCGTCCAGCGTTCTCCCAGCGTCTTTTTCAGCTCATCACCCTGAAGGTACAGGGCACCAAACTGAAATTCCTGCATGTCTGCCAGCGTGGCATAGCCAACGTGGTTCATAACGATATCAAACAGAACGCGGATCCCGCGCTTGTGCGCTTCGTCGACAAGATGGCGTAAATCATCTTCGGTGCCCATGTTGGCGTCGAGCTTGGTCCAGTCCTGGGTGTAGTAGCCGTGATAGGCGTAGTGGGGGAAATCTCCTTTGGTGCCACCGCCTACCCAGCCGTGGATCTGCTCAAGCGGGGAGCTTATCCAGAGCGCGTTCACTCCCAACTGCTGTAAATAATCGAGCTTGCCGGCAAGTCCTTTGAGATCCCCGCCGTGGAAGGTGCCAATCTCCTGCATACCGTCTTTATGACGACCGTAGCTGTTGTCGTTGCCAGGGTCACCATTCACATAACGGTCGGTCAGCACAAAATAGACGGTGGCGTTTTGCCAGCTAAACGGCGCAGGCTTGTCGGTTTCGGCGCGCTCAAGCAGCAGCAGGCCGTTACTGTTGGCGGCTGGCTGCAGGGTGATTTTTCCATTCTGCACCGTCGCCGTCTGTTTACTGTAGTAGTCGCGCACCACGGAGCCTTCCGGGAAGGTGCTGCTGACGTCCAGCGTCAGCGGTTTGCCGTCCCACTTCGGACACTGGCGGATGACGTTTGCAACCGGCTGTTCTGAGGCACTCTGAATCGTCAGCAGCAGGGTGGGCGTGCCGGAGCGGGTATCAATCCGCATCTGGTAGTCACCGTCGCGGAAAAGGCGCCACTGCGGCGGCGTGCCGTCACAGGGCTTGAGCGACAGCATCTCATTAAGTTTTATCGCATCCGCAGGCTGCCAGCACGTCTTGTCAAAACTCAGCGTCAGAGGACGCGTACCCTTCGCAAGCTTTGCCTGGCTGGTGAAGACCCCGGTGCCTTCGGCGCTAAATGCGTTAAACCCCGGCGATGACCAGTCGGCATGCGCCAGTGCGGGTAACATCAGAAAGGCTAATGCGGTACGTTTCATTCCTTTTTCCTGTCGCGGCATTTTTGACCAGTGTGCCATCAGGCGAGGTGCTGAAACTCATCCCCTGTCGCTTTCTGTCAGGAGGATGCGTGAGGATGAGTGATCTCGCGCAAAATTAGGCAGTTATCTGCGATAGCGCACACAGTTTTTGTGGAATGATGTTTTTATGAGCAAGTTTCAGGTGACATAGTTTCGGAATTGGACTATTTCTATACGTGCTCTTGAAGTCTATTTTTGATATGATTTGAGATTCCGCTCTCAAATTTGTGAAAAAAATAAGGTGTTGGGATGATTACATCCGACCAGGAGACCTAATGATATCGACTCCCATTCGACGATATGGGGCTGCGATACTCATGTTACTCACCACGGCATTTTCGGGTGAGGTGCTTGCGAAGACGCACACGGATACAACGAGTAAGAAAGCCCACGTAATACAGACGACAAGTAGTAAGGTTAGCAGTAAACAAGAGTATTCTCGCAATAGTGCAAAGAGTAGTTCACTTCCTGATTTGCGAAAATACCCTTCCGGAACACCAAGGAAAAAAGCGTTTCTCCGGACGGTAATGCCTTACATCACGAGTCAAAATGCCGCGATTACTGCGGATCGTAACTGGCTGATTTCCAAACAGTACGATAGCCGCTGGTCGCCGTCAGAGCGCGCGCGTCTGAAAGATATCACGAAGCGCTACAAGTTGAGCTGGAACGGTAACACGCGTCGTGTGCCGTGGAATGCTCTCCTTGAGCGTGTAGATATCATCCCGGGCAGCATGGTTGCTACCATGGCTGCTGCCGAAAGCGGCTGGGGTACTTCTAAGCTTGCGCGTAGCAACAACAACCTTTTCGGCATGAAATGTGTGAAAGGTCGTTGTAATAATGCCCCTGGCAAGGTGAAAGGCTATTCGCAGTTTGAATCTGTGAAAGATTCCGTCAGCGCTTACGTAGTGAATCTGAACACGCATCCGGCCTACTCATCGTTCCGTAAATCACGCGCTCAGCTGCGTAAAGCGGACCAGGAAGTGACGGCCAGTACGATGATCCACAAGCTGAAAGGTTATTCGACAAAGGGACAGAGCTATAACAACTATCTGTTCGCCATGTACCAGGATAACCAGCGCTTAATCGCCGCCCATATGTAATCTCAAAGAAAACGCCTTCCACTGGAAGGCGTTTTCTTTTCTATATCAGCACCTCGCTGTGGCGATCCCGATACTCCTTCGGCGTGGTGTCATACTCTTTGCGGAACACCGAATAGAAGTATTGCAGAGACGGGTAACCGCACATCTGCGAGATTTCGTTGATCGATAGCGACGTGGAAACGAGCAGGCTGCGTGCTTTCTCCAGCTTTTCAGCATGGATGACGGCATGAATGGTTTCGCCCACCTCTTCTTTAAAGCGCTTCTCCAGATTCGAACGCGAAATGCCCACCGAATCCAGCACCTGATCGACCTTAATCCCTTTGCAGGCGTGGTTGCGAATATAGTGCATGGCCTGAATGACGGCCGGGTCGCTTAAGGAGCGATAATCGGTTGAGCGACGTTCCACCACGCGGACAGGAGGCACGAGCAAACGCTGAAGCGGCAGAGATTCTTTATCGAGCAGACGATGCAGCAGCTTCGCCGCCTGATAACCCATCTGACGCGTGCCCTGAGCAACGGAGGAGAGCGCCACGCGAGACAGATAGCGGGTCAGTTCTTCGTTATCAATGCCAATCACGCACAGCTTTTCGGGCACCGGAATGTGTAAATGTTCGCAGACCTGCAGCACGTGCCGCGCGCGGGCGTCCGTCACGGCGATAATACCGGTTTGCGGCGGCAGCGTTTGCAGCCAGTCCGCCAGGCGGTTTTGCGCGTGCTGCCAGTTTTCCGGCGCGGTTTCCAGCCCCTGATAGACCACGCCGCGATACTTCTCCTGCGCGACCAGCTGGCAAAACGCGTGTTCTCGCTCAATGGCCCAGCGCTTGCCGCTGGTGGCCGGTAACCCATAAAACGCGAAGCGATGGACGCCTTTCTCTTTTAAATGAAGAAAGGCGGCCTCGACCAGGGCATGGTTATCGGTGGCAATGTAGTGGACCGGCGGATAGTGTTCGGGCGAATGGTAGGAGCCGCCGACGCCCACAATCGGGACGTCGACGTCGGTCAGCAGCTGCTCGATGACGGGATCGTCATAGTCGGCGATGACGCCATCGCCCAGCCAGTCTTTGATGTTCTCCAGACGGGTGCGAAAATCTTCTTCAATAAAAATATCCCATTCGGATTGCGACGCCTGCAAATATTCACCAACACCTTCCACCACCTGACGGTCGTAGGCTTTATTGGCATTGAATAACAACGTAATGCGGTGACGCTTTTCAAACATGGCTCACTTCCCAATTAAGTCACAATACGGTTATCAGGCCCGTCGCTTGGTGGCCGAGTCCATCCAGACTGCCAGTAAAAGAATGGCCCCCTTGACGATATACTGCCAAAACGTCGGGACGTCCATCATACTCATCCCGTTATCCAACGACGCCATGATAAATGCCCCCATGACCGCGCCTGCCACGCTACCGATACCCCCTGCGAGGCTGGTGCCGCCAATGACGCAGGCGGCGATAGCATCCAGTTCGGCAATGTTACCGGCGGAGGGCGATCCAGCTCCGAGACGCGAGCTGAGGATCAGCCCGGCGATAGCGACCATCAGGCCGTTAATGGCGAAGACCGCCAGCTTGGTGCGCTCGACATTGATACCTGAGAGGCGAGCAGCTTCAAGGTTGCCGCCAATGGCATAAATACGGCGGCCAAACGCGGTGCGCGTCGCCATAAACATACCGGCCAGCAGTAAAAGCGCCAGCAGCAGGACGGGTGTCGGGACACCGCGATAGTCGTTTAAAAGCCAGATGGCGCCCAGCACAATGACCGCCGTGAGCGCCTGACGCCCCACCACCGAGGTTGACGCCGGAGAAGCCAGCCCCAGCGCCTGACGACGCATGCGTCCACGCCACTGCCACGCGACAAAGGCCAGCAACCCAATCACACCGATCGTAAAGCCTATGCTGTCTGAGAGGTAACTCTGGCCAATCTGCGACATAGCTGCACTGGTCGGGGAGACGGTGGTGCCGTTAGTGATGCCAATTAAGATCCCGCGGAAGGCCAGCATCCCCGCCAGAGTGACAATGAACGATGGCACCTTACGGTAGGCAACCCACCACCCGTTCCAGGCACCCAGAACCAGACCCAGCACCAGCGTGACCGCCACGGTCAGCGGCAGCGGCCAGCCGAGCCAGACGTCAAAAATCGCCGCCACGCCGCCGAGGAGTCCCATCATCGAACCGACTGACAGGTCGATCTCCGCGGAGATAATCACGAACACCATGCCCACGGCCAGAATGCCGGTGATGGCGGTCTGGCGGAGCAGGTTGGAGACGTTACGCGCGCTTAAGTACGAGCCATCGGTCATCCAGGTAAAGAACAGCATAATGACGATAATGGCCGCGATCATCACGAAAACCTGCAGGTTAAGCGCTTTTAGCCCCGCGAACGCACCGGGCGTCGGAACAGCGACTTTGATATCAGACGGATTGCTTTTCGACATGACGTTCGCTCCTTAAAGCGGCTTCCATCACCTGCTCCTGCGTCAGGTTCTGGTTAATCAGGTTGGCTTTCAGTTTTCCCTCGTGCATGACCAGCACGCGGTCGCTCAGGCCGAGCACTTCGGGTAACTCAGACGAAATGACAATGACGGCAATCCCTTGCTGTACAAGCTGATTAATCAGTTTGTAGATTTCGTATTTGGCACCGATATCAATTCCGCGCGTGGGCTCATCAAGGATTAATATGCGTGGATTGAGAAGCAGGCAGCGCGCCAGAATCGCCTTCTGCTGGTTTCCTCCGCTCAGACGGCCAATCGCCAGTTCCGGCGAGGAGGTTTTGACCTTCAGCCGGGCAAGCGACTGGAGGATACACTGCTGCTCGGCGGCGTCGTCCAGGCTGCTCAGCGCGCCGGAGAATCGATCGAGTGCCGCAAGCGTAATGTTTTTACCCACTGCCATCACCGGTACGATGCCGTCTTTCTTACGATCTTCCGGCACCATGGCAATGCCGCGGGCAATCGCCTGCTGGCAGTTGTCGATTTTCACCGGCTGACCGTCGATGTAAACCGTGCCCTCCCAGCGCCCAGGCCACACGCCAAACAGACACTGTACGGCTTCGGTGCGCCCGGCACCGACGAGGCCAGCAATTCCAAGAATTTCACCGCTGTGAAGGGAAAACGAGACGTTATTGACGCGCTTAATGTGGCGGTTAACGGGGTGCCACGCGGTCAGGTTTTCCACGCGCAGCACTTCACCGCCCGTTGCGTGGGGCTCATTCGGGTAGAGCGCCGTCAGCTCGCGGCCCACCATCATGGTGATGATGTCATCTTCGCTCATGCCTGCGGCTTCACGCGTGCCGATGTGCTGCCCGTCGCGGATCACGCAGATGGTGTCCGAAATGGCTTTGACCTCGTTCAGCTTGTGCGAGATGTAGATACAGGCGATGCCGTGGTTTTGCAGGTCGCGGATGATATTGAGCAGAACCGCAGTTTCCTGTTCGGTGAGCGAGGCCGTTGGCTCATCGAGGATCAGCAGCCTGACCTGTTTATTTAGCGCTTTCGCTATTTCGACCAACTGCTGTTGCCCGAGGCCCAGATCCCCCACGCGGGTGTCCGGTGAAATGTTGAGGCTCACCTGCGCCAGCAGCTTTTCACAGCGGAGCGTCATGGTGTCGTAATCCAGCACGCCGCGGTGGGAAATTTCGGCCCCGAGGAAGATGTTCTCCAGCACGGTGAGATGCTTCACCAGCGCCAGCTCCTGGTGAATGATGGCGATGCCTTTGCGCTCGGTATCGCGGATGTGTGTTGCCTGAATCACTTCGCCGGCAAAGACGATTTCACCTTCGTAGCTGCCGTGTGGGTAGATCCCGCACAGCACTTTCATCAGCGTCGACTTGCCCGAACCGTTCTCACCGCACAGCGAAACCACTTCGCCGGGGTTCAACCGGAGGCTGACGTTGTCGACGGCTTTCACCATGCCGAAGCGTTTGGTGATGCTTTTCATTTCAAGTAAATAAGGCATAACCGCTCCACATAGCCCGAGGGAAGAACAGTACAACGTGATGCGCCCCCGCAGAGCAGGGGCCGCGCCGGATTACAGTTCGCTCTTCTTGTGGAAACCGTCTTTAACCACGGTAGCGTCAATGTTCTCTTTATTGACTTCAATCGGCGTGAGCAGGCGCGCCGGAACGTCTTTCAGCCCGTTATTCAGGGTCGCGTCTGCTTTAGGTTGTTTGCCATTGCCCAGCTCTACGGCGATTTCCGCCGCCGTATTGGCCAGCTGGGTAATCGGTTTGTAGACCGTCATGGTTTGGGTGCCTGCGATAATGCGTTTTACGCCAGCCAGATCGGCATCCTGTCCTGAAATAGCGACTTTACCGGCCAGCCCCTGGGCGCTCAGGGCCTGGATAGCGCCGCCTGCGGTGGCATCGTTGGAGGCCACAACCGCGTCAATTTTGTTGTTGTTGGCCGTCAGCGCGTTTTCCATAATCTTCAGCGCGTTTTCTGGCAGCCAGCCGTCGGCCCACTGATCGCCAACCACTTTAATTTTCCCGTTGTCGATGTACGGCTTAAGGACTTTCATTTGCCCTTCGCGGAACAGTTTGGCGTTGTTATCTACCGGAGAGCCGCCCATCAGGAAATAATTGCCCTGAGGCACTTTATCGATCAGGCTTTGCGCCTGTAATTCCCCGACTTTTTCATTGTCGAATGAAATATAATAATCAATATCCGCATTATTAATCATGCGGTCATAGGCCAGGACTTTTATGCCTTCCTGTTTGGCTTCTTTCACCACGTTACTTAATACCTGGCCGTTATAGGGGATAATGACCAGAACATCGACGCCACGGTTGATCATATTCTCGATCTGCGACATTTGTGTTTCTTCGTTGCCGTTAGCCGACTGAACAAACACGCTGGCGCCGAGGGATTCTGCTTTTTTAACAAAAATATCGCGATCTTTTTGCCAGCGCTCCAGGCGCAGGTCGTCAATCGCCATGCCAATTTTGACCTCTTTGGCATGTCCTGCAAAGCTTGCAAGGAGGAGCGTAGTGCAGAGCGTTAGAGTCAGGTTCTTTATCTTCATAATTATTAGGCCTTTTTGTAGGGGTATGTGTTGCTGAGATAAAAGAAACATTCACTGCTGAGACGCAGCAAATTTTTAACGCGGAAAGGCGGGCTGGCAATTACAGATTTTTATCTTCTCATTATGATATTTGGTTTATTTCTGAATTTATGACCGCGATCGGATTTTAAAATACGTAACGTCTTAATTACATTTGATTCTGGAATACGCGCCGAAAAATAGTTTGTCTGCGCATTATTTTGCGAGCCAGCGCACAGTTGTGCATTCTCTCAATAGCAGTGTGAAATAACGTAATTGAGCAACCCAAAATGTCTATTCACTATTACTCCTGTATCAACGACTCGCCGCATACCCTGATTATGGAGCTCAATATGCAAGCTTATTTCGACCAACTCGATCGTGTTCGTTACGAAGGCCCAAAAACGACCAATCCTTTAGCATTTCGTCACTACAACCCGGATGAGCTGGTGCTGGGTAAGCGCATGGAAGATCATCTGCGCTTTGCCGCCTGTTACTGGCATACCTTCTGCTGGAACGGCGCCGATATGTTCGGCGTGGGTTCCTTTGACCGCCCGTGGCAGCAGCCGGGTGAGGCCATCGAGCTGGCAAAGCGCAAAGCCGATGTGGCGTTTGAGTTCTTCCACAAGCTAAACGTGCCGTACTACTGCTTCCATGACGTGGACGTGTCGCCGGAAGGCGCGTCGATGAAAGAGTATCTGAACAATTTTGCGCAGATGGTGGATGTACTGGCGGCGAAACAGCAGCAAAGCGGCGTGAAGCTGCTCTGGGGTACAGCAAACTGCTTCACCAACCCACGCTACGGCGCGGGCGCGGCAACCAATCCGGATCCGGAAGTGTTTAGCTGGGCAGCCACGCAGGTGGTGACGGCAATGAACGCTACGCATCAGCTGGGTGGCGAGAACTATGTCCTGTGGGGTGGCCGTGAAGGTTATGAAACGCTGCTGAACACCGACCTGCGTCAGGAGCGCGAGCAGATTGGCCGCTTTATGCAGATGGTTGTCGACCATAAGCACAAAATCGGCTTCCGCGGCACGCTGCTGATCGAGCCGAAACCGCAGGAACCGACCAAGCACCAGTATGACTACGACGTGGCGACGGTGTATGGCTTCCTGAAGCAGTTCGGTCTGGAAAAAGAGATTAAAGTGAACATTGAAGCCAACCACGCCACGCTGGCGGGCCACTCTTTCCATCACGAGATCGCGTCTGCCATTGCGCTGGGCATTTTCGGCTCTGTCGATGCGAACCGTGGCGATGCACAGCTGGGCTGGGACACCGATCAGTTCCCGAACAGCGTGGAAGAGAATGCCCTGGTGATGTACGAGATCGTCAAAGCGGGCGGTTTCACCACAGGCGGCCTGAACTTTGACGCCAAGGTACGTCGTCAGAGCACCGACAAATACGATCTGTTCTACGGCCACATTGGCGCGATGGACACCATGGCGCTGGCGCTGAAAGTGGCGGCGCGCATGATTGAAGACGGCGAGCTGGATAAACGCGTAGCGAAGCGTTACAGCGGCTGGAACAGTGAGCTGGGCCAGCAAATCTTGAAAGGTCAGTTATCGCTGGCGGAAATTGCGAAGTACGCTGAACAGCAGCAGCTGGCGCCGCAGCACCAGAGCGGGCACCAGGAACTGCTGGAAAATCTCGTAAACCACTATCTGTTTGATAAGTGATTGAGCTGAAGATGCACGTAGGCCCGGTAAGTGTTAGCGCCACCGGGCATTTCTGTAAAAGGAGTCACCGTAATGTATATCGGGATCGATCTTGGCACATCGGGTGTGAAAGCCATCCTGTTGAGCGAGCAGGGCGACGTGTTAGCCACGCAGACGGAAACGCTGCAGGTTTCACGTCCGCATCCGCTGTGGTCGGAACAGGATCCGGAGCAGTGGTGGCAGGCGACGGACCGCGCAATCAAAGCCTTAGGTGAGCAGCACAGCCTTCGTGACGTGAAAGCGCTGGGAATTGCCGGACAAATGCACGGCGCTACGCTGCTCGATAGCCAGCATCGCGTGCTGCGTCCTGCGATCCTCTGGAACGATGGCCGCTGTGCGGAAGAGTGCGCGCTTCTTGAGGCGCGCGTGCCTGCCTCCCGCGAGATTACCGGCAACCTGATGATGCCCGGCTTTACTGCGCCCAAATTACTGTGGGTGCAGCGCCACGAACCGGAGGTTTTCCGTCAGGTGGCGAAAGTCCTGCTGCCGAAAGACTATCTGCGTTTTCGCATGACGGGCGATTTCGCCAGCGACATGTCCGATGCCGCGGGCACCATGTGGCTCGACGTGGCGAAGCGCGACTGGAGCGAGGCGATGCTGGATGCCTGCCATCTGACCCGGGAACATATGCCCGCGCTCTACGAAGGCTGTGAGGTAACAGGCGAACTGCTGCCAGCCGTTGCTGAGCGCTGGAATATGCCTGCC
Source organism: Enterobacter asburiae (assembly GCF_001521715.1). Taxonomy (NCBI): domain Bacteria; kingdom Pseudomonadati; phylum Pseudomonadota; class Gammaproteobacteria; order Enterobacterales; family Enterobacteriaceae; genus Enterobacter; species Enterobacter asburiae. Next base: position 3,378,194 of record NZ_CP011863.1, on the reverse strand, counting down.
GTACCCGTGGTGGCCGGAGGCGGCGATAACGCGGCGGGCGCTGTCGGTGTCGGCATGGTTGAGGCGGGTCAGGCGATGCTGTCGCTGGGAACGTCCGGCGTCTATTTTGCCGTCAGCGACGGGTATCGCAGTAATCCAGAAAGCGCTGTGCACAGTTTCTGTCATGCCCTTCCCGGGAAATGGCATTTGATGTCGGTAATGCTCAGCGCGGCGTCCTGCCTGGACTGGGCGGCAAAACTCACCGGCATGGCCGACGTTCCGGCGCTCATTTCCGCAGCCCAGCAGGCGGATGACGCTGCGGGTACCGTCTGGTTTTTACCGTATCTTTCCGGCGAGCGTACGCCGCACAACAACCCGGAAGCGAAAGGGGTGTTCTTTGGCTTAACCCATCAACATGGCCCGGCAGAGCTGGCGCGCGCGGTTCTGGAAGGCGTGGGGTATGCGCTAGCCGACGGGATGGACGTGGTGCACGACTGCGGTCTGAAGCCGACGAGCGTCACCCTGATTGGCGGCGGTGCGCGAAGCCCTTACTGGCGACAGATGCTGGCGGATATCAGCGGGTTGCAGCTGGATTTCCGCACCGGCGGGGACGTCGGGCCCGCGCTCGGCGCCGCGCGTCTGGCGCAGATAGCCATTCATCCGGAACAACCGCTTTCGCAACTGTTGCCGCAGCTTACGCTTGAACAGGCGCATGTACCTGACGCGGCGCGCCATGCGCGGTACGCGGAAAGGCGCGACGTGTTCCGCAAAATCTACCAGCAGCTGCTGCCGCTGATGTCGTAAATAGGCTTGTCCGGGAGAGGCTCGAGGATGTCCTTTTTTGGTCTGTGCGTGCCTTCCTTTCCTTGCCAGTATGGTGTCACACCCACTGGCGAGGAGATCCATCATGTCACGCACTGCATTAATCAACATCGATACTCAGCAGTCATTTCACCACCGCAATTACTGGCAGGAAGGCGAGATCCCTGCCTTTCAGCAGGCGATGCTGGGGCTGATTGAAGGCTGCCAGGCGCGCAATATTCCGGTCGTTGATATTTTTCATGTGGATGAAGACGAACCTTTCACCCTGGAAAGCGGCTATGTCAAACCGATGGCCTTTTTGCGTCATCAGCCGGATGTGGTTTTCCAGAAACACGTCCATAATGCGTTTACGGGTACCGGGCTTGACCGCTGGCTGCGCGAGCGCGATATCAACAGTGTGATTATCTGCGGTATTCGCACTGAACAGTGCTGCGAAACCACCGCTCGGGTGGCATCCGATCTGGGTTATGCTGTGACCTTTGTCAGTGAGGCAACGCTGACGTTTCCCATGACGTACAAGGGCATTACCCTTAGCGCAGCGGAAATTCGCCATCGTACCGAGACGGTACTGTCCGGGCGTTTTGCCGAGATTAAAACGGTAGCGGAGACGCTGGAGTCCCTGTAATGAGCATCGACGTCTGGTTCGTGATGTTGCCCGGAGTGCTGTCATTAGACATGACCGGCCCGGCAGAGACCTTTGTGCTGGCTGGCGATGCGTTTCGCCTGCATTACATTGGCCCGCAGCCGGAGGTTCCGACGTCGATAGGCCTGACGATGAGCGGTATCCAGCTGTTGCCGGATCGTCTCCCGGAAGGCAGCCTGCTGGTGCTGCCGGGGGTGAGCGACTCCCGCTTTCAGTTCTCCACGCCACAGGCGCAGCAGATCCAGCACTGGCTGATGCGCCTGCAGCCGCAGATCCAGCGCCAGGAAATCACCATGATGTGCGTCTGTTCAGGGGCCTTACTGGCGGCGAAATCGGGCCTGTTGAACAACCGACAGTGCACGACCCATCATGATGTTATTAGTCGTTTACGCACCGCTGCCCCCACGGCGACGATTAAAGAAAACCGCATCTTTGTGCAGGATGAGAATATCTGGACCAGCGCGGGGATCACGTCTGGCATCGATCTAGCGCTGCACATGATTAACCGCCTGTGCGGCCCCGAAAAGGCGCTGGCCGTGGCGCGCGAAATGGTGGTCTGGTTCCGCCGTTCCGGTGACGATCCCCAGCTATCCCCGTGGCTACGCTACCGCAATCATCTTCATCCGGCGATCCATCGGGCGCAGGATGCGCTCACCGCCGAGCCGCAAAAAACGTGGAGCTTGCCTGACATTGCCGCACTGGCGCACGTCAGCCCGCGTCATCTCACCCGGCTTTTCCAGTCACATTTAGGGATTAGCGTTCGCGATTATCTGGAACAGCTGCGTCTGGCGGTGGCGGAGCAGTGGCTATTGCAGGGGCGCGGCGTTGAGCAGGCTTCACTGGCGGCGGGTTTTTCCTCCCCGCGCCAGTACCATCGCGCCCGGCAGCGAAGCATTAGCTGACGAAGCGGCGAGCGTCTATTTTTTGCAGCAGCATCGACAGCAGCAGGCTGATCGCCAGCGTGGCGGCAAAAATCCAGACGATATCCAGCACCGGCCAGCTTTTTAGCTCAACGCCTCTCGTGCGCAGCGCGTGGATCACCAGCGCGTGAAAACCGTAAATCCCGAGAGAGTGCCGCGAGATAAGACTCAGCACGGGCAGGGCGCGCGCGTTCAGGGTATTTTTGGCGAACGTGAGCAGCGAAACGGCACAGATAAAGACCATCGGCCCGCAATAGAGATACCAGGTATCGGCAAAATTGCCGCGCCACTGCAGCTCGTGCAGCGTTCCGCGCGAAATCACCGCCACCCCAGCGATAAATAGCGCCCCGCAGAGCCAGTTCAGACCGCGTTTTTGCGTGTCCATCATCCCAATGGCGCGCCCCAGCATGCCGTAAAGCACGTAGTAAAAAGTATCCCCGTTGATATAGAGATTGATCGGCAGCCACTCAAATCCGTCGATTTTCTGTGAGAGCGTATTCGGGTTGGCGACAATGCCGATAACCACCATGAGGGCCAGCAGCATTTTCCCGCTGACGTGTTTTACCTGGATGAGCGGGGAGACCAGATAGATAACGATAATGGCGAAGAAGAACCACAGGTGGTAAAACACCGGTTTTTGCAGCACGTATTTCAGCGATAGCCCGGCGTTAATGGAGGTGAACAGCGTGATATAGAGCAGGGCAACGGCGCTGTAGAACCCCAGACAGGCCGCGATGCGAATGAAGTGCCGCGGCTGCGCGCTACGTTCGCCAAAAAAGAGAAAGCCGGAAATCATAAAGAACAGCGGCACGCTGACGCGTGACGCAGAGTTGAGAATATTGGCGATATCCCAGTTAACGGGGCTGATGCTGTGGGCATTCGTGACGTACCAGGTCGTCGTGTGGATCATGACCACCATCAGACACGCTATTCCTCGCAGGTTATCAATCCAGTTAATTTTTGACTGCATCAGTTCCTCGTATTCCCTGTAAATTGAGTGTGACTGCCATTGTCCAAAAGTCTTCGCTTGGAAAATTCTGAGTTTTATTCAGCAGGCTTGTAGGGAGGCCGCGAGATTCGCAGAATGCCGGACCTTAATCTATAAAAGCTTTGATACTAAAAATAACAGCCACTGACCAGGGCGGTAATAAAAATGATGATGAAGCGTGTGGCGTCACTCTTTCTGCTGGCGAGCCTGGCGGGATGCAGTGCGCCGCAAGAAGCACCTGTGCAAAAAGCGCAGCAGGGTAAAATGAGCCCGGAACGTTCACTGGATATGGAAGCGCTCTGTAAAGATCGGGCCGCTCGCCGCTATAACTCGGACGTGCAGAAAATTGATGTCACCGGGTTTGAGCGTTTTCAGGGAAGCTATGAGCTGCGGGGCCATACGTCGCGCAAAGAGGGCTTTGTCTGCTCGTTTGATGCGGACGGTCAGTTTTTACACCTCTCTATGCGCTAGCCTGCTCGCATAATCAGCAGCCAGACGCCGTCAGCGTTCTGGCAGCAAGGCTTATTTCCCAATTTTCCCTAAACAACCCCGTTTCGTACTGTATATCTTGCAGCCAGCGGGTATACTGGTCCCTTCCATTTAAAACCACACGTATCCAGCACGAAATACTATGCAAAAGTTTGATACCAAGACCTTCCAGGGCCTGATCCTGACCTTACAGGATTACTGGGCTCGTCAGGGCTGTACCATTGTTCAACCTTTGGACATGGAAGTCGGCGCCGGCACTTCACACCCGATGACCAGCCTGCGCGCGTTGGGGCCAGAGCCAATGGCGACCGCGTATGTGCAGCCTTCCCGTCGTCCGACCGATGGTCGTTACGGTGAGAACCCGAACCGACTGCAGCATTACTATCAGTTCCAGGTGGTGATTAAGCCATCACCAGACAACATTCAGGAACTGTACCTCGGGTCGCTGAAAGAGCTGGGTATGGATCCAACCATCCACGACATCCGTTTCGTGGAAGATAACTGGGAAAACCCAACGCTGGGTGCCTGGGGTCTGGGTTGGGAAGTGTGGCTGAACGGCATGGAAGTGACCCAGTTCACTTACTTCCAGCAGGTGGGTGGTCTGGAATGTAAGCCGATCACCGGTGAAATCACCTACGGTCTGGAACGTCTGGCGATGTACATTCAGGGCGTAGACAGCGTTTACGACCTGGTCTGGAGCGACGGCCCGCTGGGTAAAACCACCTACGGCGACGTGTTCCATCAGAACGAAGTGGAGCAATCCACCTATAACTTCGAATACGCGGACGTGGACTTCCTGTTCACCTGCTTCGAGCAGTACGAGAAAGAAGCGCAGCAGCTGCTGGCGCTGGAGACTCCGCTGCCGCTGCCTGCTTACGAGCGTATTCTGAAGGCCGCCCACAGCTTCAACCTGCTGGACGCCCGCAAAGCCATCTCCGTGACTGAACGTCAGCGCTACATTCTGCGTATTCGTACCCTGACCAAAGCCGTTGCAGAAGCTTACTACGCGTCCCGTGAAGCCCTTGGCTTCCCGATGTGCAACCGAAACAAATAAGAGGCGGCCATGTCTGAGAAAACTTTCCTGGTGGAAATCGGCACCGAAGAGCTGCCACCAAAAGCCCTGCGCAGCCTGGCTGAATCTTTCGCTGCGAACGTGACCGCCGAGCTGGATAACGCTGGCCTGGCACACGGTAAAATTGAGTGGTTTGCTGCACCGCGCCGTCTGGCGCTGAAAGTAGCAAATCTGGCGGCGTCTCAGCCGGATCGTGAAGTCGAAAAACGTGGCCCGGCGATTGCCCAGGCGTTTGACGCGGAAGGCAAGCCGAGCAAAGCGGCTGAAGGCTGGGCGCGCGGCTGCGGCATCACCGTTGATCAGGCCGAGCGTCTGACCACGGATAAAGGCGAATGGCTGCTGTACCGTGCGCACGTGAAAGGTGAAAGCGCGGAAGCGCTGCTGCCGGACATGATTGCCACGTCTCTGGCGAAGCTGCCGATTCCTAAGCTGATGCGCTGGGGCGCGTCCGACGTGCACTTCGTGCGTCCGGTTCACACCGTGACCCTGCTGCTGGGCGATACCGTTATCCCGGCGACCATTCTGGGCGTGGCGTCCGATCGCGTGATCCGCGGCCACCGCTTCATGGGCGAGCCTGAGTTCACCATCGACAATGCCGACCAGTACCCGCAGATCCTGCTGGAGCGCGGTAAAGTTATTGCCGACTACGAACAGCGTAAAGCCAAAATTAAAGCGGACGCTGAAGAAGCGGCGCGCCAGATTGGCGGTAACGCTGACCTGAGCGAAAGCCTGCTGGAAGAAGTGACCTCTCTGGTTGAATGGCCAGTTGTGCTGACCGCGAAGTTCGAAGAGAAATTCCTGGCCGTTCCGGCTGAAGCGCTGGTGTACACCATGAAAGGTGACCAGAAGTACTTCCCGGTATACGCCAACGACGGCAAGCTGCTGCCAAACTTCATCTTCGTGGCGAACATCGAATCGAAAGATCCGATCCAGATTATCTCCGGTAACGAGAAAGTTGTTCGTCCGCGTCTGGCGGATGCAGAGTTCTTCTTCAACACCGACCGTAAAAAGCGTCTGGAAGATAACCTGCCGCGTCTGCAGACCGTGCTGTTCCAGCAGCAGCTGGGCACGCTGCGCGACAAGACCGACCGCATTGCGGAGCTGTCCGGCTGGATCGCCCGTGAAATCGGTGCCGACGTCAACCACGCGACCCGTGCAGGCCTGCTGTCCAAGTGCGACCTGATGACCAACATGGTGTTCGAATTTACCGACACCCAGGGCGTGATGGGCATGCACTACGCGCGTCACGATGGCGAAGCGGAAGACGTGGCCGTGGCCCTGAACGAGCAGTATCAGCCGCGCTTCGCGGGTGACGACCTGCCGTCCAACCCGGTTGCGTGCGCCGTGGCGATTGCCGATAAGATGGACACCCTGGCGGGTATCTTCGGTATCGGCCAGCATCCGAAAGGCGATAAAGACCCGTTTGCGCTGCGTCGTGCTGCGCTGGGCGTGCTGCGTATCATCGTTGAGAAGAACCTGAACCTCGATCTGCAGACCTTGACCGAAGAAGCGGTGCGTCTGTACGGCGACAAGCTGACCAACGCGAAGGTTGTGGATGACGTGATCGACTTTATGCTCGGTCGTTTCCGCGCGTGGTATCAGGACGAAGGTTACACCGTTGACACCATTCAGGCGGTGCTGGCGCGTCGTCCGACCCGTCCGGCTGATTTCGATGCGCGTATGAAGGCGGTTTCCCACTTCCGTACCCTGGAAGCGGCATCTGCCCTGGCCGCGGCCAACAAGCGTGTATCCAACATTCTGGCGAAATCTGACGAGACGCTGAACGAGCGCGTGAACGCCGCAACCCTGAAAGAGCCGGAAGAGATCGCTCTGGCGATGCAGGTTGTGGTGCTGCGCGACAAGCTCGAGCCGTACTTCGCGGAAGGTCGCTACCAGGAAGCGCTGGTGGAGCTGGCCGAGCTGCGTGACGTGATCGACGCCTTCTTCGAGAAAGTGATGGTGAACGTAGAAGATAAAGAACTGCGTATTAACCGTCTCTCCATGCTCGAGAAACTGCGCGAGCTGTTCCTGCGCGTAGCGGATATTTCGCTGCTGCAGTAACGTGCCCGTTGCCCGGCGGCGCTTCGCTTACACGGGCCTACAGGTGAGAAAAACCCGCTTCGGCGGGTTTTTTTATGGCGCATCGATGAAAATTTAACCTTGAAACCGTCAACACATTACCGCTATTCTTATCCGCGTTAACTTTCTCGCGCCGGAGCGCCCCCCAAAAATGAACAAACACGACTGATGAATTTCGATCCTTGCTAAACGCCACCGCGTCGGCAGGGGATGTTTTGATTTCATTCAGGAGTGCTTATGGCTCATTTTGCGCTGTCCCCTTCTTTTATTTTGCATCAGGTCACCTGTCAGTTTCCGACGGGCGATACCCTTTTTGGTCCGCTGAATCTCACGCTGGAACCCTCCCTGTGCGCGCTGGTTGGCCGTAACGGCAGCGGGAAAACGCGTCTGCTGCGTCTGCTGGCGGGGCTGGACGAACCGGCTACCGGTCATATTGAACGCTTTGGCTCGCATGCCTGGGTGGCGCAGCAGCACGTCATTTCGCCGCAGACGACGCTGGCTGAACTGCTCGGGTATGACGCGATTTTTACGGCGCGTAAGCGCATCGACAGCGGCGATTACCAGCCTGACGATCTGGAGCTGCTTGACGGCCACTGGGATGTTGCCGAGCGCCTGAGCGAGGCGTTTATCAATGCGGAGCTACCACCGTTTGACCCGGATAAACCCGCCGGCGAACTCAGCGGCGGCGAGCGCATCCGCGCCCTGCTGTGCGGGGCGTTTACGGCTGAAGCCGATTTCATGCTGCTGGACGAGCCCACTAACCATCTGGACCGACAGGGCCGGGCGTGGTTCTACGACCAGCTCAGCCGTTTTCAGGGCGGCGTGCTGGTGGCCTCCCATGACCGCGAACTTCTGGAGCAGGTACCGCGTATCCTTGAGCTGAGCGCCTCGGGCCTGCGCAGCTACGGCGGGAATTATGCGGATTATCAAACCCAGCGCGATGCCGAACAGCAGGCGGCCCGCGCGGCGCTGGAACATGCGGCAACCGAGCGCAAACGCACTCGGGTACGCATGCAAAAAGAGCATGATGACAGCCAGCGGCGTTCGGCAAAGACATTGCGCACCGTCGATACACTGAATATCGCGTCGTTCGAGCGGGTCAAATATAAAGGCGCGGCGAAGGAGCGGATCGGTTCCTGGAAAAAACAGCACAGCGAGCAAAATGAAGCCCTCAACGCCGCGGTAAATAAGGCGCGTGAACGCGTTGAGGAAGATAACCCGGTGATGTTCACCCTGCCGGGGAGTCAGATCCCGGAGGGGAAGCAGGTGCTGGTGCTGGAGGATCTGGTGCTGCCGCATGTGCCTGTTCCTCCGCTCAACTTGCGGATGGACGGACCGATGCGCGTGGCGTTAAAGGGACCGAACGGCTGCGGCAAATCGACGCTGTTAAAAACCCTCCTCGGCGAGATTGCCCCCCGTTCGGGTACCTGTAAGGTTTCAGTCAGCTGCGCTTATCTCGACCAGCATCTCTCCCGGCTCGATCTTTCGCAGTCGGTCATGACGCATCTCAACCTGAGTCATACGCCTCTGGAAGAGGGGGTATTGCGAACCCGTCTGGCGCAGCTTCAACTGGGTGCCGACAAAGTTACGCTCCCGCTGGCGGAGCTCAGCGGCGGCGAGCGTCTTAAGGCCGCCCTGGCCTGCGTGCTGTGGCGCGCGGAGGCCACGCAGCTTCTGCTGCTGGATGAACCGACCAACCATCTGGATTTGGCCTCGGTCCAGGCCATTGAAGCGGCGCTGGCCGATTTCCCCGGGGCTCTGCTGGTGGTATCACACGATGAGGCTTTTCTAAGAGGCTTAACGTTAACGCATGAATGGGTGTGGGAAGAGGCGGGCTGGCGTTGTGATAGCCTTTAAAACACAAGCCCCCGCAGAGGCGGGGGCATTCAATCTTCACTACGCTATCTGTTTGCTGAGTGCAGGGTTGGCCTGAATCAGGCGCATCAGCCTTAACTCGGTTGGGGTGGGTTTCTCACGTTTTGACTCCCACTCCTGCACCATAGCCACGCTGACACCCATCGCTCTGGCGAATTCTTCGGTTTTCAGTCCTGTCCCTTTGCGCAATTGCTCATATTCTGTAAAGGGATTGGATTTTTGTTGCAGGGTAATTGCCTGCGGTACGTCTTTAAAAATGATCTGTTCCAGACTGCTCAGCAGCTCAAACTCAGGATCTTTATATTCCATTGAGGACTCCTCTTAAATCTCACATCGTGATCAAGAACATCAGAGAGCCAGTTAAGAATAGTCCCTAATACGAACCCAGGATCGTCACGGGTGTGATTAATCGTGCGGTAACGATCGCTTTACCCGATTCAGCGATATGGATAGTTATGCTAATTACCTGATTACTCATATGTCGGCTTCGGCAGGTATTTTTTTGTAAATGGTAAGAAATAAATCGGCAATAGCCGTTTTGCATGAAAAGAGTATCTTGCAAGGCTGACCTGGACTATCCTTGTCAGCGTCGGGCACGCGTGTGCCGGTGTGCGCTTTTTTGGGTGAAAGGAGTAATAAAATGGCGACAGGAAAGTCCTGCTCTCGCTGGTTTGCGCCTATTGCGGCGTTGTTGATGGTTGTTAGCCTGAGTGGGTGTTTTGATAAAGAAGGCGATCAGCGCAAAGCGTTTATCGATTTTCTGCAGAATACAGTGATGCGCAGCGGCGAGCGGTTGCCGACGCTGACTGCGGATCAGAAAAAACAGTTTGGCCCCTTCGTGTCCGATTACGCCATTCTTTATGGTTATTCACAGCAGGTGAGCCAGGCGATGGATTCCGGAATTCGTCCCGTGGTGGATAGCGTGAACGCCATCCGCGTTCCGCAGGATTATATGACGCAGCGTGAACCGCTTCGCCAGTCCAACGGTGCGCTTGGCGTGCTGAGCCAGCAGTTGCAGAATGCGAAAATGCAGGCTGACGCGTCACGTTCTGCGCTGAAGCAGGGCGACGATCTCAAACCGGTCTTCGACAAAGTGTATGAGAAAGTGGTGACGAAACCGTCTGAAGCGCTGCAACCGCTGATTCCGGCCGCGCAAATCTTCACGCAACAGCTGGTTCAGGTGGGCGACTTTATTGCCCAGCAGGATACTCAGGTAAGCTTTGTTGCCAACGGCATTCAATTCCCGACCTCGCAGCAGGCAAGCCAGTACAATACGCTGATTGGGCCGCTGGCCTCCCAGCATCAGGCCTTTAGCCAGGCCTGGAGTGCCGCAGTCACGGCCACAGAATAAACCGAAAAAACCCCGCGCCTGGCGGGGTTTTTTTATGCTTATCGAAAATAACGCTTGTCATTCTTCTACCACATCGGTATAACTATCCCCGTCGGTTTGTTACACAGACCTAAAGCAGTTTAGTAAAGCAGTCCAGATTGTTATCCATAGATACCCTTCGTTGTGACCCTTCCTTCATCGCTTAAAAATCTGTAACGCAATCCATCAAGCCGGAAGGCTCAATATATTTGTTAATAAGGTAATTTCTATGTCTGCTAAAATGACTGGTCTGGTAAAATGGTTCAACGCTGATAAAGGTTTCGGCTTCATCACTCCTGACGATGGCTCAAAAGACGTGTTCGTACACTTCTCTGCTATCCAGAACGATGGCTACAAATCTCTGGATGAAGGTCAGAAAGTTTCCTTCACCATCGAAAGCGGCGCTAAAGGCCCAGCAGCTGGTAACGTTGTAAGCCTGTAAGCTTCCAACCCAGTAGCACAAAATTCAAAAACCCGCCTTCTGGCGGGTTTTTTCGTTTCTATCGTTGCACCTGCGGGTTCACGCAGTTTATCTCCACCTTTCCGCTAAGGGCGGCGATGAGATTATCGACCGCAGTGGCCGCCATGCTGTAGCGCGTCTCATGGGTGGCTGAGCCGATGTGCGGCAGCGCAACCACGTTAGGCAGCGAAAGCAGCGGGGATTCCACCGGCAGCGGCTCCTGCTCAAAGACGTCCAGACCTGCTGCATGGATCTCACCGTTCTGCAGAGCTTCAATCAGCGCCTGCTCATCCACCACCGGGCCGCGACCCGCGTTGATGAAAATGGCGGATTTCTTCATTTTTTCAAATGCGGATTTGCCAATCAGATGACGCGTTTCGTCCGTCAGCGGCAGAACCAGACAAACAAAATCGGCTTCCTGCAGCAGAGTATCCAGCTCGCAGTAGCGGGCGTTGAAGCGTTCCTCGGCTTCACCGTGATGGCGACGCGCGTTATACAGAATCGGCATGTTAAAACCAAAATGCGCGCGCTGCGCCAGCGCCAGCCCGATACGCCCCATGCCAACAATGCCCAGCGTTTTGCCGTGAACGTCCACGCCGAACCAGTCCGGACCAATGCTTTTTGTCCACTCGCCCGCTTTCACGCGCCCGGCGACTTCCACCACGCGACGGGCCGTGGTGAGTACCAGCGCCATCAGCGTATCGGCCACGGTTTCCGTCAGGGCATGTGGCGTATGCATCAGCAGGATCTTGCGGGCATTAAGGGCATCCACATCGAAGTTGTCGTAACCCACGGAAACGGTAGAGGTAGCACGAAGCTTCGGCATTTTCTCCAGCAGGGCGACATCCACTTTCTCGCTTGAACCCAGCAGGCCTTCGGCGCTGGCGAACGCTTCGGCGTGCTGTGCCACGGTTTCCAGGCTCAGGTTCTTCACCTGCGTGACGGTGAAGTGTTCTTCAAGGCGTTTCTGCAGATCTTCCGGCAGTGCTTTGTACAAAATGACGGACGGCTTCATGCTAATCTCCGTTGATTTTTAAGGATTCAGGCGTGGCGTGCGCCGACAGGGTGTTGTTGATTATTAGCAGGCTTAACAATCAGAGTAAGCCACACGGAGGCGAAAAGCGCCACCCCCATAAAGATGTACGATGCGGACGGGCTGCCGGTGGCACCGTTCAGGTAGCCGACAAACCAGGAACCGCAGAACGACCCCAGCGCACCCATACTGTTAATCAGCGCCATCGCGCCACCCGCGACGTTACGCGGCAGCATTTCCGGGATGATGGCAAAGAATGGACCGTACGGGGCGTACATGGCGGCACCGGCGACCACCAGCAGGGTATAAGAGGCCCAGAAGTGATTTGCGCCCACGGCCCACGAGCCGATAAAGGCAAAAGCAGCGATCAGCAGCAGCGGCCAGACAAACAATTTTCGGTTCTGCAGCTTGTCCGACGCCCAGGAGACGACGATCATGGCGATGGTCGCGGCCAGATACGGTACGGAAGAGAGCCAGCCCACTTCTACCATGCCGAGGTTCTCACCGCCGCTGCGGATAATCGACGGCAGCCACAGCACAAAGCCGTACACGCCAATGCTCCAGGTAAAGTACTGCGCGCAGAGCAGGATCACGTTGCGCGAGCGGAAGGCTTCACCGTAGTTGCGTACCGCCTTCAGACCTTGCTGTTCTTTATCCAGCTGCGCCTGCAGCGCTGCTTTTTCGTCTTCGGAAAGCCATTTCGCCTGGGCAGGTTTATCCTTCACCAGCACCCACCAGCAGAATGCCCAAATTACAGCCGGGACCCCTTCGATGATAAACATTTCGCGCCAGCCGAAGGACTGGATCAGGTAGCCAGATACCACCGACATCCACAGTACCGTCACCGGGTTACCGAGGATAAGGAAGGTATTCGCGCGCGAGCGTTCAGATTTGGTAAACCAGTTGCTGATGTAGATCAGCATCGCCGGCATAACCGCCGCCTCAACGACGCCGAGGATAAAGCGAATGGCGGCCAGGGCAGGAATATTGTTCACCACGCCGGTCAGTGACGCGCAGGCGCCCCACAGGATCAGGCAGACGAAGATCAGCTTACGCACGCTGCGGCGTTCCGCATAAATCGCGCCGGGGATCTGGAAGAAGAAGTAGCCCAGGAAGAAAAGGGCACCCAGCAGGGAGGAGATACCTTTGGTGATGCCAAGGTCCTCTGTGATCCCCGCCGCGGACGCGAAGCTGAAGTTGGCACGGTCAAGGTACGCCAGGCTGTACGTGATAAACACGATTGGCATGATGTACCACCAGCGTTTTACTGCATTGGTTGAACTGTTCATAGGCTTGCCTCTGTTGTTGAGGTTGTTACCGCCGTTGTCTGTAGGGTACACGGTGGCTTAATTATTTGGGCCCTCTCCCTGTGGGAGAGGGTATTTAAACGCCGAGCTCTGCTCGCGTTGGTAATCCTTCGCTGTCGCCCTGCACCTGAATGGCCAGCGAGCCAATCTTGTTGCCCCGCGCCACGGCCTGCTGCAGCGTTTTGCCTTCCAGCAGGGCGCTAATCACGCCCACGGCAAAACCGTCGCCCGCGCCGACGGTGTCGACAACGTTTTCAACCTTCACCGCCGCGACAGCGCCCTGTTGGCCGTCGGCCGTCTTAAACCATGCGCCATCGGCACCGGTCTTCAGCACCACCGCTTTTACCCCTTTATTCAGGTAGAAATCGGCAATGCCTTCCGGCGTGCTTTCGCCGGTCAGGATCATCCCTTCTTTCAGGCCCGGCAGAACCCAGTCCGCTCTGAACGCCAGACGGTTGAGCTTCTCGACCATTTCCGCTTCGCTTTTCCACAGCACCGGGCGCAGGTTCGGATCGAAGGAGATCGTTTTTCCCTGGGCTTTCAGAGTGGCTGCCGCGTGATCCAGCAGCTCATACGAGCTGGCGGACAGCGCTGCCGCCACGCCGCTCAGGTGCAGGTGGCGCGCGGAAGCGAAATAGTCGGCGTGGAAATCCGCTACAGAGAGGTGGCTGGCGGCCGATCCCTTACGGAAATACTCCACGATGGGATCGGTTCCATTTTCGACCTTAGATTTAAGCTGAAAGCCGGTAGGGAAGCGTCCATCAAGGGTGACGCCTGCGGCATCAATCCCCTCTTTTTTCAGCGAGTCGAGGACGAAATGGCCAAAGCTGTCGTCCCCCACGCGGCTGACCCAGCCGACGTTCAGGCCGAGACGCGCCAGGCCGGTCGCGACGTTCAGCTCTGCGCCCGCCACGCGTTTGATAAAGTGTTCTACCGCGCTCAGTTCGCCCGTTTCAGTGGCGACAAACATCGCCATGGCTTCGCCGATCGTGATGACATCCAGCTTCTTGTGCATGGTTTACTCCTCGCGCAGCAGGTTGACGTAATGGCGGGTAACGGCGGTTAAATCCGTCCCTTCCAGCGGGAACTCGATACCGCGCGGGGCATCGGCAGGCAGCTGGCCGAGCAGATCCAGCCAGCGCGCATCGGCGTGGTCCGGCGCCACGGCGCGGAAGTTATCTTTATGCGGCACGGCGGCTTTAACGTGGATATAGCTCACCGCAGGGGCGAGGTGACGCGCGGCCTCTTCGGGCGAATCGCCAACCCACAGCCAGTTACCCATGTCGAAGGTCAGCGTGACGGGGAGCGCCATTTCCCGACAGGCGGCCTGGAAGCGCTGCATGGGCGCGAGCTGACCGCAGTCGGTCTGATCGTTCTCCACGACCAGCGCCATGCCGCTTGCGTTCAGCAGGCTACGCAGGGCGTCGAGAGGCTGCGCGTCGCGGAAATGGCCCAGGGAAACCTTCAGCCACAGGGCGTTCAGGGTGCTGGCCTCAGAGAGGTAGCGGGTCAGGTCCGGGTTGAGGGTGCCGTCGGGCATAAACAGGGCGGCGGGGGCGGAGTAGCACGCCAGCAGGCCGAGCAGCTCGATGGATTCTCCCAGCGCAGGCAGCGCCAGCAGCTCTTCACTGCTGAACAGTTCCCGGCGGATCTCTACGCCGTCTGCCCCCGCGCCTGCAATCACGGGCAGCATTGCCCGCTGACCGCCTGCCTGTCGCACCTGTTCCGCACCGTACGCGGCGGTGACCACCATAATTTTCCTGCCCATCTTCGGACTCCATCGCAACATATCAATACTATTACGCTAGATGGAACCGGTTCCAAAGAAAAGGTCAGGATGTCGAATTTATGATCGGTATCACAAGGGAAAATTAACGCGCCGTGGAGCCGCGAACGATCAGCTCGCCGGAGAAGACCTGCTCGCGAACGGCATCGCTGGTGCCTTCAATGCGACGAACCACTTGTTCAACAGCAGCATAGCCAATCTGCCAGGTGGGCTGTTTGAGTGTCGTAATGCCGACGCCCGCCAGCTCCGCCCACTCGAGTTCATCAAACCCCAGCAGACCGATATCGCTGCCCCAGTGCAGGCCAATGCGCTTGAGCGAGCGGGCGACCTGAAGCGTCAGCGCCCCGTTGGCGGAGATAACGGCTTTGCGCATCCCGCGATGGCGCGTGTGGAACTGGCGCAGGGTGTTGTCGAGCTGGTCAGCTTCGTGAAGCGGCGTTTCGGCATTTTCGGCGATTACGCCAGGATATCGCTCCAGCGTGGTGCGAAATGCGCTCAGGCGTTCGCGACGGGTGTTGACCATCCCTAAGGGTTCACTCAGAAACAGAATGGCCTCGAAGCCCTGTTCGATCAGATGTTCGGTGGCGGTAGTAGCGGCCTGGGTGTTATCCAGGCCGACCACATCGCAGGCAAATTCCGGGATTTTACGGTCGATAAGGACCATAGGCAGAGATGACTGCTGCAGGCGGTTTAAACCCTCTTCCCGCATGCCCACCGCGTTCACCACAATCCCTTCGACCTGATAGCTGCGCAGCAGATCGAGGTAATGCAGCTCCTGGTCGACTTCGTTGTTGGTATTACAGACCAGCGGCGTGAAACCCTTCTCGCGACAGGCGGCTTCAATACCGCTGAGCACGTTAACGGAATAGGGGTTGGTGATATCGGCGATGATTAGCCCGATAAGGCGGGTGCGGCCGCGTTTGAGCCCGCGCGCCATGAGGCTGGGACGGTAGTCGAGATCGGCAATGGCCTGTTCAATACGCGCCAGCAATGCGTCGGACAGCAGGTGTTTCTCGCCGTTGAGGTAGCGCGAAATGCTGGTTTTACCGGTTTTGGCGGCTTTCGCCACGTCGCTGATGGTGGCCCGGGCTGGTTTGCTCATCGCTGATTTCCCTGAATTTAGTGAGAATACCTTAGCGGGAAAATCTGGCGAATCAAGTAATTTGCCCGGTGGCGCTGCGCTTACCTGGGGTGCGGTCTGGTGCCCTCACCCCAACCCTCTCCCACGGGAGAGGGTGCAACCACTAAAAACGGCAACGAGCGTTGCCGTTTTGCTTTTACCTACTGAATTGGGCTTAACGTAATCTCAACGCGGCGGTTCTGCGCTTTGCCTTCCGCCGTGCTGTTGCTGGCGATAGGGTTGGCAGGGCCCATGCCGCTGGTGCGAATGCGGTTGGCTTCAACGCCCTGGGTAATCAGCGAGCTGGCCACGGCGTCGGCGCGCTGCTGGGACAGACGCATGTTCAGATCCTGGCTGCCGGTGCTGTCGGTATAGCCAATCACGTTAACGGCGGTCTTGTTGTACTCTTTCAGCACCATCGCCACGCCGGTAAGGGTGTTTGCGCCCGCGGGTTTCAGCGTTGCGCTGCTGCTGTCGAAGGTCATGTTGTTCGGCATATTCAGGATGATGTTATCGCCGCTGCGCGTCACGCTCACGCCGGTTCCCTTCATTTTGTCGCGCAGCTTCGCTTCCTGCACGTCCATGTAATAGCCAACGCCGCCGCCCAGCGCCGCGCCCGCCGCTGCGCCAATCAGCGCGCCTTTGCCGCGGTCTTTCTTGGAGGAGGAGAGCGCTCCAACGCCTGCGCCGACCAGCGAGCCGATACCCGCGCCAATGCCGGATTTACCCGCTTCACGCTCACCGGTATAAGGGTTAGTTGTGCAGCCAGAAACAGCCAGTGCACCGCTCACCAGAGCGGCAATAACGAGTACGCGTTTTTTCATCTTCTTTCCTTAATCCTTTTTATTCTTTGCCACGGCGAGCGTGGCAGTTGATTATGACGTCCAGATACGGAGAAAATTCCGGGTATAACTCTGAAATTTGTGACAAACCATAAACTGCCTCAGAAAGAAGGCCGTAAACCTGCACGCAACCAGGAGCGCACGCTTGAGCACCTCAACGAAAACCATTCTGACCGCCGCCCACTGGGGGCCGATGCTGGTCGAAACCGATGGCGAAAATGTTCTGTCGTCCCGCGGGGCACTGCCAACCCAACATCCCAACTCGTTACAGACCGTCGTTCGCGATCAGGTGCATAGCAAAACGCGCGTGCGCTGGCCGATGGTGCGTAAAGGTTTTCTGGCCTCGCCGGATAAGCCACAGGGGATTCGCGGTCAGGATGAGTTTGTTCGCGTGAGCTGGGATGACGCGCTGGCGCTAATCCACGCCCAGCACAAGCGCATTCGCGACAGCTACGGTCCGTCGTCCATTTTCGCCGGGTCGTACGGCTGGCGTTCTAACGGCGTGCTGCACAAGGCCTCGACGCTGCTGCAGCGTTACATGAGCCTGGCGGGAGGCTATACCGGCCATCTCGGGGATTATTCCACCGGCGCGGCGCAGGCGATCATGCCGTACGTCGTGGGGGGGAACGAAGTGTACCAGCAGCAGACCAGCTGGCCGCTGGTGCTGGCGCATACCGACGTGGTGGTGCTCTGGAGCGCCAACCCGCTGAATACGCTGAAAATTGCCTGGAATGCCAGCGACGAGCAGGGCATCGGGTATTTCGACGCGCTGCGCAAAAGCGGCAAGCGCATCATCTGCATTGACCCGATGCGCTCTGAAACCATGGATTTCTTCGGCGAAAGCGCCGAGTGGATTGCCCCTCATATGGGCACCGACGTGGCGATGATGCTGGGGATTGCCCATACGCTGGTAGAAAACGGCTGGCACGATGTTGAATTCCTGGCGCGCTGTACCACCGGCTTCGATAAATTCGCCGACTACCTGACGGGCCAATCCGATGGGGCTGCGAAAACGGCTGAGTGGGCGGCAGATATTTGCGGGGTATCTGTAGATAAAATCCGCGAACTGGCGGCGTTGTTCCATAAAAATACCACTATGCTAATGTCCGGCTGGGGAATGCAGCGTCAGCAGTTTGGCGAGCAAAAACACTGGATGCTGGTAACGCTTGCCGCAATGCTTGGGCAGATCGGCACGCCGGGCGGGGGTTTTGGTCTCTCCTATCACTTTGCGAACGGCGGTAACCCGACGCGTAAAGCGGCAGTGCTGGCGTCTCTGCAAGGCTCGGTGCAGGGTGGCGTCGATGCCGTGGATAAAATCCCGGTGGCGCGGATCGTTGAAGCTCTGGAAAACCCCGGCGGTTTTTATCAGCACAACGGTCTGGACCGCCACTTCCCGGACATTAAATTTGTCTGGTGGGCGGGCGGGTCGAACTTCACGCACCATCAGGATACCAACCGCCTGATCCGCGCCTGGCAAAAGCCGGAGCTGGTGGTGATTTCCGAGTGCTTCTGGACCGGCTCGGCTAAGCATGCAGATATTGTGCTGCCGGCGACCACCTCGTTTGAGCGTAACGATCTCACCATGACCGGTGACTACAGCAACCAGCATATGGTCCCGATGAAGCGCGTTGTCGCCCCGCGCGATGAGGCGCGTGATGATTTTGACGTCTTTGCTGAACTGAGCGAGCTGTGGGAAGCGGGCGGTCGCGAGCGTTTTACCGAAGGGAAAAACGATCTGCAATGGCTGGAGACCTTCTACCAGATTGCCGGACAGCGCGGCGCGGCGCAGGGCGTGACGCTTCCGGCATTTGCTGAATTCTGGGAAGCGAACCAGATCGTCGAGATGCCGGAGAGCGAACAGAACGCGAAGTTTGTCCGTTTTGCCGATTTCCGCCGCGACCCGGAGAGCCACCCGCTGAAAACCGAGAGCGGAAAGATCGTGATCTATAGCGAGCGCATCGCCAGCTTTGGCTATGCCGACTGCCCGCCACACCCTATGTGGCTCGAGCCGGACGAGTGGCACGGCAACGCCCAGCCGGAACAGCTGCAGGTGTTGTCAGCGCATCCCGCGCACCGTCTGCACAGCCAGCTTAACTATACCTCCCTTCGCGAGCAGTATGCGGTCGCCGGGCGAGAGCCGATCACGCTGAATACCCTTGATGCGAAAGCCCGCGGGATCGCGGACGGCGACGTGGTGCGCGTCTGGAACTCGCGCGGGCAGGTGCTGGCAGGGGCGGTGGTGAGCGACGGGATTAAACCGGGCGTGATCTGCATTCATCAGGGCGCATGGCCCGACCTTGAGCCCGCCGAGGGAGGGATCTGTAAAAACGGGGCGGTTAACGTGCTGACTAAAGATCTCCCCAGCTCGAAGCTGGGGAATGGCTGCGCAGGGAACACGGCGCTGGCCTGGGTAGAGAAATATCAAGGCCCCGAGCTTACCTTAACGGCGTTTGATCCGCCTGCCAGCTCATGATCCACGTCGGGTGCTGGGTATCATCCTGCCAGGCGCTGTCTTCAATGCGAAAGCCCTGAGCATGGTAGAAATTCACCGCCCGGACATTTTTCTGGTACACCTCCAGCGTTAAATGCGGGAAGCGCTGTTGAACATGGTTCAGCAGCGCGCGCCCGATGCCTTTCCCGATGCATGACGGTGCGACAAACAGCGCGCCGACAAACTGAGACTGCATCACGCTGATAAATCCGTATGGCTCGCCATCCTGTTCCCAGACCCAGGTTTCCGCCGACGGCAGGTAAACGTCCCGCACCATGGCCTCGTTCTCTTTCCAGTAACCCGGCTCGATAAACGGATGCGCTTCCGTGGTGCTTTCAAGCCACAGGCTCAGAAGCGGCGCGGTATTCTCACTTTGCCATTTGCGGATCATGATGGCCTCCCGGATGACAGAAGCAGCCGGTAACGTGGTCGTTGACCAGGCCACAGGCCTGCATAAAGGCGTAGCAGATGGTGGAGCCGACAAACTTAAAGCCGCGTTTTTTCAGGGCCTTCGAGAGGGCATCCGAGGCCGGGGTAGAGGCCGGGATTTCCGCGAGCGTGGCGGCCTGGGTGACCTGCGGATCGTTGTTCACAAACGTCCAGACAAAATCTGAGAACGATTCGCCGTTATGTTCCATCGCCAGGTAAGCGCGTGCGTTACCGATGATGGCCTGGATCTTACCGCGATGGCGGATGATGCCGGCGTCCAGCACCAGGCGTTCCACGTCTTCATCGGTCATGGCGGCGACGGCGACAGGATCGAACTGGTGGAAGGCGTTGCGGTAGTTTTCGCGTTTCTTCAGTACCGTAATCCATGACAACCCCGCCTGCTGGCCCTCCAGGCAGATCATCTCAAAGAGTTTTTTGCCATCCGTTTCCGGCACGCCCCATTCCCGATCGTGATAGTCGATATAAAGCTGATCCTGGCTCACCCAACCGCAACGTTCCATCCGTCATCTCCCTTATTGATACTGATTTCGCAAAAATTTCGTTCTGACTGGCTTGACGTGTTTACTATAAAGACAATAGTTAATACAAGGGCTATAAGCTCTTCCTGAATAACGACAAATATCGCCGAATTCGGCTCTCTCTGGGGTCGCGTTGATGATGATAAATAAAATCAGTGGTCGCCATGCTGCTTCTGGCCTGGTGGGAATTTCAGCCTGCCTGTTTTTTTGTAATACAGCGTCTGCCTGGCAACAGGAATATATCGTTTCAGACGCCCAAAATAATACGGCGGAACGCTATACATGGGACGCGGATCACCAACCGCGTTATGAGGATATTCTTGCTGAGCGTATTCAGTCTTCGCAAAACGCGCCGGGTCTTGCCCTGAATATACCGTCTGGCAGCACGACGGAGGGAGCGATGAGCGTGGGCTGGAATTTTCCTGTTTCAGCGCGTATCACCACCGGTCCGGTAGTGGCGTGGCGGTACGACGGCACGGCTCCCATGATGATCAACGAGTTTGGTGATAGCGCGTCGACGCAGGCACTCACCGACCCGCTCTGGCATGCCAGCGTCAGCACGCTGGGGTGGCGCGTGAATACCCAGTACGGCGATCTCCGTCCGTGGGCGCAGATTAGCTATAACCAGCAGTTTGGTGAAAACCAGTGGAAATCGCAGTTTGGTATGCCGCAAACGCCAGCCCCTGCCCAAAACGGTAGCTGGATGGACGTCACCGTGGGAACGGATATTCCTTTTAATACGCACGTGGCGGCCTATGCGTCGCTGGCTCAGGGGGAGCACACCACCACCGGTGAGGAGTTTTTATACACCCTCGGCGTTAGCGCAAATTTCTAGAGTTGTTACTTTTTTAAACGTTACTATAACATCTCGAATACAACAACCACGGGCTTTACAGCGATAGCGGGTACTAACACGCTGTCGCTTTATTCCCGGGCCAGGCCATTCATTCCCGATTCCAGGCATTTCATTCCGTTCCGCCTGCATTTCATGCCGTTTTACCCCAGGCGTATTAAGGTTTTGTTTATCGTTGTCCTCAGCGAACTTCCTTAATTTCTCTTGCAGGACAACTGCCATGAACACATCAACTTATAACCGCACGCGCTGGCTTACGCTCTTTGGCACCATCGTCACCCAGTTTGCGCTGGGGTCGGTCTATACCTGGAGCCTGTTTAACAGTGCGCTTTCCGACAAACTCGGCGCACCGGTCAGCCAGGTTGCGTTCTCCTTTGGTCTGCTGAGCCTGGGTCTGGCGATTTCGTCTTCCGTCGCGGGCAAGCTGCAGGAGCGTTTTGGCGTGAAGCGTGTGACCATGGCGTCCGGCATTCTGCTGGGGTTGGGCTTTTTCCTGACGGCGCATTCCAGCAACCTGATGATGCTGTGGCTGAGCGCCGGCGTGCTGGTGGGGCTGGCGGATGGCGCAGGTTACCTGCTGACCCTGTCAAACTGCGTGAAGTGGTTCCCGGAGCGTAAAGGCTTAATCTCCGCGTTCGCCATCGGCTCTTATGGCCTGGGCAGCCTCGGGTTCAAATTTATCGACTCCCATCTGCTGGCGTCCGTTGGCCTCGAAAACACCTTTATGATCTGGGGCGCAATCGTGCTGGTGATGATTCTGTTCGGCGCCACGCTGATGACCGATGCGCCGCAGCAGGAGGTCAAATCCGTTAACGGCGTGGTGGAGAACGACTTCACTCTCGCGCAGTCCATGCGTAAGCCGCAGTACTGGATGCTGGCGGTGATGTTCCTGACGGCCTGCATGAGCGGTCTGTATGTGATCGGCGTGGCGAAGGATATCGCGCAGGGGATGGTGAAGCTGGATGCGGCAACGGCGGCGAATGCGGTGACGGTGATCTCCATCGCTAACCTCTCCGGTCGTCTGGTGCTCGGTATTCTGTCTGACAAAATCGCCCGCATCCGTGTGATTACGATTGGGCAGGTGGTTTCGCTGGTCGGCATGGCGGCGCTGCTGTTCGCTCCGCTGAATGAAGCCACCTTCTTCGCGGCGATTGCCTGCGTGGCCTTTAACTTCGGCGGCACCATTACCGTCTTCCCGTCACTGGTGAGCGAGTTCTTTGGCCTGAACAATCTGGCGAAAAACTACGGCGTTATCTATCTGGGCTTCGGCATCGGCAGTATCTGCGGCTCGCTGATTGCCTCCCTGTTCGGCGGGTTCTACGTGACCTTCTGCGTCATATTTGCCCTGCTGATTATCTCGCTGGCGCTCTCGACCACGATTCGCCAGCCGCAGCGCGAAGTATTCAAAGAAGCGCACGCGTAAGCTGTATGAAAGAGGCCTCTGTGGCCTCTTTTTTCTGTATGCGAGACGCTTCCCGTCTCGATAATTTGTAAAAATTTACACCGATCACACTCTCTGCTGCCACTTTTCTCTCCCGCTGTGGTCTACTTATCGCGCTTGTAGACGTTTCTAATAACGCTTCCTTACGCATTTACTTACTCTGTCCGCTTTCTCTTTGAGATTCGTCGGGTTTTTATACCCCTTCCCCCAGGGTTGTTTGCATGAAATACATTAGGTCTCTTACCCAGCAAAGATTGTGTCTGATGCTGGCTGTCTATATCGGATTATTTCTGAATGGCGCGGTACTGTTCAGAAGAGTGGAAGGTTATTTTGAAAACCTTACCGTAAGTAATAGTATTTTTGCCGCCATTGAAGTATTCGGTTCCGTCCTCGCCACCTTCTTCCTCTTACGCCTGCTTTCTCTTTTTGGCCGACGTACCTGGCAAATTTTGGCCTCGCTGGTGGTGATTATTTCTGCCGCCGCAAGCTATTACATGACCTTTATGAACGTGGTCATTGGGTACGGTATCGTTGCCTCGGTGATGACCACGGATATCGATCTCTCGAAAGAGGTGGTAGGGAAAGGCTTTATCGTCTGGACGGTTTTAACCTGTCTGATACCGCTGTTCTTTATCTGGAACAATACGTGCCGCTATACGCTGCTTCGCCAGCTGCGCACGCGTGGACAGCGGATCCGCAATATCGTGGTTGTCCTGCTGGCAGGCTTGCTGGTATGGGCGCCTATCCGCCTGATGGAAACGCAGCAAAAACGCGTCGAAAAAGCGACGGGCGTGGATATGCCAAGCTACGGCGGCGTGGTGGCAAACTCCTATTTGCCGTCCAACTGGCTGTCAGCATTAGGTCTGTATGCCTGGGCGCAGGCGGATGAATCCAGTGATGTGAAGTCTCTGATCAATCCACTGAAAAAATTCACCTACCAGCCGCCAGCCGACGGGATTGATGATACGTACGTCGTCTTTGTCATCGGTGAAACGACGCGCTGGGATCATATGGGCATTCTCGGCTATAACCGGGACACCACGCCAAAGCTGGCGCAGGAAAAGAACCTGGTGGCCTACCGTGGCTACTCCTGCGATACCGCAACCAAGCTATCGCTGCGCTGCATGTTTGTGCGTGAAGGCGGTGCAAGCGATAACCCGCAACGCACGCTGAAAGAGCAGAACGTGTTTGCCGTGCTGAAGCAGCTTGGGTTTAGCTCAGACCTGTTCGCGATGCAAAGTGAGATGTGGTTCTACACCAACACGCTGGCAGATAACATTGCGTACCGTGAGCAGATTGGCGCCGAACCGCGTAACCGCGGTAAAAACGTCGACGACATGCTGCTGCTGGAAGAGATGTCGCAGTCCCTCAAGAACCATCCGCAGGGCAAGCATCTGGTTATTCTGCATACCAAAGGGTCGCATTACAGTTATTACCAGCGCTACACGCGTGATTTCGCGAAGTGGCAGCCTGAGTGCGTGGGCATTAATAAAGACTGCAGCAAGCAGGAGCTGATCAACGCCTACGACAACTCGGTGCTGTACGTGGATACCTTCCTGAGCCGGGTCATTGACCAGCTGCGCGATAAAAAAGCGATTGTAATTTACGCGGCAGATCACGGTGAATCCATCAACGAGAAAGAGCACCTGCACGGTACGCCGCGCAAGCTGGCACCGCCGGAGCAGTTCCGCGTGCCGATGATCATGTGGATGTCGGATAAGTACCTGGAAAACCCGGAGAAGGCGAAGATGTTTGCTCAGCTGAAGAAAGAGGCGGATATGAAGGTGCCGCGTCGTCACGTTGAGCTGTACGACACCATTATGGGTTGTCTCGGCTATACCTCACCGAATGGTGGGATTAACGAAAACAACAACTGGTGTAAACTCCCTGATAACAGCGTAAAAGCCGCGCAGTAGCTGCTCTGGCGAGAATATCGCCAGTTGAATGGCTTTTTGAAAATAAGGGATTGACGGGGGCGCACCTCAGCAGTAAGATGCGCTCCGCATTCGGCGAGTAGCGCAGCTTGGTAGCGCAACTGGTTTGGGACCAGTGGGTCGGAGGTTCGAATCCTCTCTCGCCGACCACATTCTGAAAAGGGCTAACCGCAAGGTTAGCCCTTTTTGCATTATGATCTTATCCCGCCAGAGTATCCAAAATGCCCCTTAGGCCTGCTTCTCCCTGCCTGTTAACGATTTTGTGACATAATCCATTGTATTTTTTTATATATAGATTGATCTTTTTTCGCGTTGCTTATGGATAACCTCAGCATTTTTCGCTGTGCGTTTTAACGTTCGCGGTATTTAGTGCTCAGATAATCACCATTCTGCAAGAAAATTTACCCATTCTGAATAAAAGTTAATCACTGATTGTTGCGAAATATGAAGATACTTGTGCTGCAAGATAGCGAGTAGCATAAATTTCCCTGCTGAAAACTGGCATGCATAGTTTTTTTAATCTTTGTTTGCGGTTTCTCACACTCAGCGTAAATCCCCGTCACCTGTATTGACGTTTTCACATTCTGTTGACAGATTGTAGGGCATGAGGGGCATTTCAGGGACGATCTGCGCTGCAACTCAAACGCTCTTCTGAAAGGATTCTCCATCCCTTTAAAGCCTTCGGGCATCACCGACCGGACCGGGTAAAAAATAAATAAAGGTCTGGCGGCGTAACACAACAAAGCAAAACATCACATTGGAGCAGAATAATGAGTATTTCCTTGAAGAAGTCAGGGATGCTGAAGCTTGGTCTGAGCCTGGTGGCTATGACCGTGGCAGCAAGCGTACAGGCAAAAACCCTGGTTTACTGTTCTGAAGGCTCGCCGGAAGGCTTTAACCCACAGCTCTTTACCTCTGGTACGACTTACGACGCAAGCTCTGTACCGATCTATAACCGTCTGGTTGAATTCAAAACCGGTACCACGGAAGTGATTCCGGGTCTGGCCGAGAAGTGGGACGTCAGCGAAGACGGCAAAACCTATACCTTCCACCTGCGCCAGGGCGTGAAGTGGCAGGACAGCAAAGAATTCAAACCAACGCGCGACTTTAACGCCGACGACGTTGTGTTCTCCTTCGACCGTCAGAAAAACGCTCAGAACCCGTACCACAAAGTGTCTGGCGGCAGCTATGAATACTTTGAAGGGATGGGCCTGCCTGACCTGATTGCTGAAGTGAAAAAAGTGGACGATAAAACGGTTCAGTTCGTGCTGACGCGTCCGGAAGCGCCATTCCTGGCTGACCTGGCCATGGACTTCGCCTCAATTCTGTCCAAAGAGTATGCGGACAACATGCTGAAAGCCGGTACGCCGGAAAAAGTTGACCTGAACCCAATCGGTACCGGTCCATTCCAGCTGCTGCAGTACCAGAAAGACTCCCGCATTCTGTATAAAGCGTTCGAAGGCTATTGGGGCACCAAGCCGAAGATCGACCGTCTGGTCTTCTCCATCACGCCTGATGCGTCAGTGCGTTATGCAAAACTGCAGAAAAACGAATGCCAGGTAATGCCGTACCCGAACCCGGCTGATATCGCCCGCATGAAGCAGGACAAGAACATCAACCTGCTGGAGCAGGCTGGCCTGAACGTGGGCTATCTCTCCTTCAACACCGAGAAGAAACCGTTTGATGACGTGAAAGTGCGTCAGGCGTTGACCTACGCGGTGAACAAAGAAGCGATCATCAAGGCGGTTTACCAGGGCGCAGGCGTTGCTGCCAAGAACCTGATCCCACCAACCATGTGGGGCTATAACGACGACGTTAAAGACTACACCTACGATCCTGAGAAAGCGAAAGCGCTGCTGAAAGAAGCGGGCCAGGATAAAGGCTTTACCGTTGAGCTGTGGGCGATGCCGGTACAGCGTCCTTACAACCCGAACGCACGCCGTATGGCGGAAATGGTTCAGGCTGACTGGGCTAAGGTTGGCGTTCAGGCCAAGATTGTGACCTACGAGTGGGGCGAGTACCTGAAGCGCGCCAAAGCGGGTGAGCACCAGGCGGTAATGATGGGCTGGACCGGTGACAACGGGGATCCGGACAACTTCTTCGCCACCCTGTTCAGCTGCGCAGCGGCGAAAGACGGTTCTAACTACTCTCGCTGGTGCTACAAGCCGTTTGAAGACCTGATCCAGCCGGCGCGTGCGACCGACGATCACAACAAACGTATTGAACTGTACAAGCAGGCTCAGGTTGTTATGCACGATCAGGCTCCGGCGCTGATTGTTGCTCACTCCACCGTGTACGAGCCAGTGCGTAAAGAAGTGAAGGGCTATGTGGTTGATCCACTGGGCAAACACCACTTCGAAAACGTATCTGTTGAATAATAAGTAGGGTGTTCTCCCTCTCCCTCCGGGAGAGTGCAGGGGTGAGGGGCGTGCATGCATCCCCTCACCCTAACCTTCTCCCGCTGGGAGAGGGAATTTACATTTGTGAGCAATACAGACGTCACGCCAATGGTCGTGCGTCATCAGAGAGAATCCGGGTTATGTTGCAGTTCATCCTCCGACGTCTGGGACTTGTTATCCCCACGTTTATCGGTATCACCCTTCTCACTTTTGCCTTCGTCCATATGATCCCCGGCGACCCGGTAATGATTATGGCGGGCGAGCGTGGTATTTCCCCTGAGCGCCATGCACAGCTGCTGGCGGAACTCGGTCTCGATAAGCCGATGTGGCAGCAGTACCTCCACTATATCTGGGGCGTGTTGCACGGTGATTTAGGGATTTCGCTGAAAAGCCGTCTTCCGGTGTGGGACGAGTTCGTGCCGCGTTTTAAAGCGACGCTGGAGCTTGGCGTCTGCGCCATGATTTTCGCCACTGCGGTGGGTATTCCTGTCGGGGTACTGGCTGCCGTCAAGCGTGGCTCTATTTTTGACCATACCGCCGTGGGCCTGGCGCTGACCGGCTACTCCATGCCCATCTTCTGGTGGGGCATGATGCTGATCATGCTGGTATCGGTGCAGCTTAACCTGACACCGGTCTCCGGGCGCGTCAGTGATATGGTCTTCCTGGATGACTCCAACCCGCTCACCGGCTTTATGCTGATTGATACGGCTATCTGGGGCGAAGAGGGCAACTTCATTGATGCCGTGGCGCACATGATCCTGCCTGCCATGGTGCTGGGCACCATTCCTCTGGCGGTGATCGTGCGTATGACCCGTTCATCGATGCTGGAAGTGCTGGGTGAGGATTATATCCGCACCGCGCGCGCCAAGGGCCTGACGCGTATGCGCGTCATCATCGTTCACGCGCTGCGTAATGCCATGCTGCCGGTGGTGACCGTCATCGGTCTCCAGGTGGGGACGTTGCTGGCGGGGGCGATCCTGACCGAAACCATCTTCTCCTGGCCGGGCCTTGGACGCTGGCTGATTGACGCGCTGCAACGCCGTGACTATCCGGTTGTGCAGGGCGGTGTACTGCTGGTCGCGACGATGATTATCCTCGTCAACCTGCTGGTCGATTTGCTGTACGGCGTGGTGAACCCGCGTATTCGTCATAAGAAGTAAGGGACCATCATGTCACAAGTCACTCAAAATAAAGTGGTCGCTGCACCGGTTCCTATGACGCCGCTGCAGGAATTCTGGCACTACTTCAAGCGCAATAAAGGCGCGGTGGTAGGGCTGGTGTATGTCGTAATCATGATCCTGATTGCGGTGTTTGCGAACTTCCTCGCACCGTATAACCCGGCGGACCAGTTCCGCGATGCGCTGCTCGCGCCGCCTGCGTGGCAGGATGGCGGTAGCCTGACGCACCTGCTGGGTACCGATGACGTGGGCCGCGACGTGCTGTCGCGTCTGATGTACGGCGCGCGCCTGTCGCTGCTGGTCGGCTGTCTCGTTGTTGTGCTGTCGCTGATCATGGGCGTTGTACTCGGCCTGGTTGCCGGTTACTTCGGCGGCATCGTTGATAACATCATCATGCGCATCGTCGACATCATGCTGGCGCTGCCAAGCCTGCTGCTGGCACTGGTGCTGGTGGCGATCTTCGGCCCGTCGATCGGCAATGCCGCGCTGGCATTGACCTTCGTGGCGCTCCCTCACTACGTGCGTTTAACACGTGCGGCGGTGCTGGTGGAAGTGAACCGCGATTACGTCACCGCGTCTCGCGTGGCGGGGGCCGGTGCGATGCGCCAGATGTTCGTCAATATCTTCCCTAACTGCCTTGCGCCGCTGATTGTTCAGGCGTCGCTCGGTTTCTCTAACGCCATTCTTGATATGGCCGCTCTTGGCTTCCTGGGCATGGGTGCGCAGCCGCCAACACCGGAGTGGGGCACCATGCTCTCCGACGTGTTGCAGTTCGCACAAAGCGCCTGGTGGGTTGTCACCTTCCCGGGTCTGGCAATCCTGCTGACGGTGCTGGCATTTAACCTGATGGGTGATGGCCTGCGTGATGCGCTTGATCCCAAACTGAAGCAGTAAGAGGCACGAGATGGCGTTATTAAATGTAGATAAATTATCGGTGCACTTCGGTGACGAAGGCACCCCGTTTCGCGCCGTGGACCGCATCAGCTACAGCGTAAATCAGGGCGAAGTGGTTGGCATTGTCGGGGAGTCCGGTTCCGGTAAGTCAGTGAGCTCGCTGGCGATCATGGGGCTGATTGATTACCCGGGCCGCGTGATGGCGGAAAACCTGCAGTTTAACGGTCAGGACCTGAAGCGCATTTCTGAAAAACAGCGCCGCCAGCTGGTGGGCGCCGAAGTGGCGATGATTTTCCAGGATCCCATGACCAGCCTGAACCCCTGCTACACCGTTGGTTTCCAGATTATGGAAGCGATTAAGGTGCATCAGGGCGGGAATAAGAAAACCCGTCGTCAGCGCGCGATCGATCTGCTGAACCAGGTGGGTATTCCGGACCCGGCATCGCGTCTGGACGTTTACCCGCATCAGCTCTCAGGTGGGATGAGCCAGCGCGTGATGATCGCGATGGCGATTGCCTGTCGACCAAAACTGCTGATTGCGGATGAACCGACGACGGCGCTGGATGTGACCATCCAGGCGCAAATCATCGAACTGCTGCTGGAGCTGCAGCAGAAAGAGAATATGGCGCTGGTGCTAATTACGCACGATCTGGCGCTGGTGGCCGAAGCCGCGCACAAAATCATCGTGATGTATGCCGGTCAGGTGGTCGAAACCGGAAATTCACACGATATTTTCCGCGCGCCACGTCACCCGTATACCCAGGCGCTTTTACGCGCGCTGCCGGAGTTTGCCCAGGACAAAGCGCGTCTGGCGTCGCTGCCGGGTGTGGTACCGGGTAAATATGACCGTCCCCAGGGCTGTCTGCTCAATCCGCGCTGTCCGTATGCGACGGATAAATGCCGGGCAGAAGAGCCAGAGCTTAACCAGCTTGCTGACGGTCGTCAGTCGAAATGCCACTACCCACTCGATGATGCCGGGAGGCCAACACTATGAGTACGCAACAGGCCACCACGCAACAGCCGCTGTTGCAGGCCATCGATCTGAAAAAATACTACCCGGTGAAGAAGGGGCTGTTTGCTCCTGAACGCCTGGTGAAAGCGCTGGACGGCGTCTCTTTTAACCTCGAACGCGGTAAAACGCTGGCGGTGGTGGGGGAGTCTGGCTGCGGCAAATCCACGCTGGGCCGTCTGCTGACGATGATTGAAGTGCCGACCGGCGGCGAGCTCTATTATCAGGGGCAGGACCTGCTCAAGCACGATCCGCAGGCGCAGAAGCTGCGTCGCCAGAAAATCCAGATTGTGTTCCAGAACCCCTATGGTTCTTTGAACCCGCGTAAAAAAGTCGGGCAGATTCTGGAAGAGCCGCTGCTGATCAACAGTAATCTGAGCAAAGAGCAGCGCCGTGAAAAAGCGCTGGCGATGATGGCGAAGGTCGGCCTCAAAACCGAGCATTATGACCGCTATCCGCACATGTTCTCCGGCGGCCAGCGTCAGCGTATCGCTATCGCGCGCGGGCTGATGCTCGATCCGGACGTGGTGATTGCCGATGAGCCGGTCTCCGCGCTCGACGTATCCGTGCGTGCGCAGGTGCTGAACCTGATGATGGATCTCCAGCAGGAGCTGGGGCTCTCTTACGTGTTCATCTCCCACGACCTGTCGGTGGTAGAGCATATTGCCGATGAAGTGATGGTGATGTACCTGGGGCGCTGCGTGGAGAAGGGGACTAAAGACCAGATCTTCAATAATCCTCGTCACCCGTATACCCAGGCGCTGCTGTCTGCGACGCCGCGTCTGAACCCTGACGATCGTCGTGAGCGTATTAAGCTGACGGGTGAACTGCCAAGTCCGCTGAATCCACCTCCGGGATGTGCATTCAACGCCCGCTGCAGTCGCCGCTTTGGTCCGTGCACCCAGCTCCAGCCGCAGCTGAAGGATTATGGCGGCCAGCTGGTTGCCTGCTTCGCGGTCGATCAGGATGAAAATGGCGAGAAGCCACAGTTATAACGAAAAAAACCGGCGCTAAGCCGGTTTTTTTATGTCTGCTTGATTATTTCCGCAGGCGAATCTGGTCGACGGCGTGCTTCTCGCTCTTGGTGAGGATCAGGCTCGCGCGCTCGCGCGTCGGCAGGATGTTCTCTTTGAGGTTCACGTAGTTGATCTCATTCCACAGCCCCGTGGCCACGTTGATCGCTTCTTCTTCAGAAAGCTGAGCATAGTGGTGGAAATAGGAATCCGGGTCAGTGAACGCCCCTTCGCGGAACTTCAGGAAGCGGTTGATGTACCAGTTTTGCAGCAGATCTTCCGGCGCATCGACATAAATAGAGAAATCGACGAAATCCGAGACGAATACGTGATGCGGGTCGTGAGGATAGTCCATCCCGCTTTGCAGCACGTTCAGACCTTCCAGAATCAGGATGTCCGGCTGGACCACGGTTTTATCCCCGCCCGGGATGCGATCGTAGATCAGGTGCGAATAGACTGGCGCAGTCACGTGCGGCACGCCGGATTTCAGGTCAGAGACAAATTTCACCAGACGGTGCATATCATAAGAAAGCGGGAAACCCTTCTTCTTCATCAGCCCACGTTCTTTTAACACCTCGTTCGGGTGCAGGAAGCCGTCGGTGGTGATCAGCTCCACGCTGCGGTGTTCCGGCCAGCGGCTCAACAGCGCCTGCAGGACGCGCGCGGTGGTACTTTTACCCACGGCCACGCTGCCTGCGATACTAATGATATAAGGAATACGTTGACCGTTCGTCCCGAGAAACTGCTCCAGCACGGCCTGACGGCGCAGGTTCGAGCTGATATAGAAGTTAAGCAAGCGAGAGAGGGGGAGATAAATTTCTGCCACCTCTTCCAGGGACAGATCTTCGTTTATCCCTTTTAACCGTGCGATTTCACCTTCCGTCAGCGTCATAGGGACGGAATCACGCAGGGCAGCCCACTGGCTGCGGTTAAAGTGAAGATAAGGCGTCATTAACGTTTGCTCTTTTTTGCTCATAAGCATGCTTCAGTGAGCCAGCATCACACTGCCGGATCGTGGCTCATCACACAGTTAATTTTGGACAATGGGCAGGAGGTTAACACCAGATGACGGGAATAATAAGAAAAAAGATGGAAAGCGCTGCGTAACGCGGAAGCCGTCACGCTACGGTGAATACGGTGCAAATCACGCTGATATGTTGAATATTTGACCTCGAATGACTACTTTTACAGCGTCTGATGTGCTCTTCGCATAAAATGTGAGCGAAAGAACGTTTTATGCAAATTTTTAGTTGCATGACCGCGCAGGTATCCATAGAATGCGCGCTACTTGATGCCGACTTAGCTCAGTAGGTAGAGCAACTGACTTGTAATCAGTAGGTCACCAGTTCGATTCCGGTAGTCGGCACCATCAAGTCCGGTGGGGTTCCCGAGCGGCCAAAGGGAGCAGACTGTAAATCTGCCGTCACAGACTTCGAAGGTTCGAATCCTTCCCCCACCACCACTTTCTGGCAGCGTAAATGCCGCCGGAGCTGGTTGGAAAAATTAGCCAGCTCAAACTGAAAAAGAGAGAAATCTCTTTTTTTGTTACAGAAAGAACTGGGTAGCCGAGTTTCAGGATGCGGGCATCGTATAATGGCTATTACCTCAGCCTTCCAAGCTGATGATGCGGGTTCGATTCCCGCTGCCCGCTCCAATACGTGCTGATATGGCTCAGTTGGTAGAGCGCACCCTTGGTAAGGGTGAGGTCCCCAGTTCGACTCTGGGTATCAGCACCACTTCACTTCTCCTTCCCGTTTCTCTCTGTTTCAATTTTACTGTATTCAACAATTCAGGCATTTCGCCTGGTTGATGTGGTGATATCACCGATTTATCCGTGTCTTAGAGGGACAATCGATGTCTAAAGAAAAGTTTGAACGTACAAAACCGCACGTTAACGTCGGTACTATCGGCCACGTTGACCATGGTAAAACAACGCTGACCGCTGCAATCACTACCGTTCTGGCAAAAACCTACGGTGGTTCTGCTCGTGCATTCGACCAGATCGATAACGCACCAGAAGAAAAAGCTCGTGGTATCACCATCAACACTTCCCACGTTGAGTACGACACCCCGACTCGCCACTACGCACACGTAGACTGCCCAGGCCACGCCGACTATGTTAAAAACATGATCACCGGTGCTGCGCAGATGGACGGCGCGATCCTGGTTGTTGCTGCGACTGACGGCCCAATGCCTCAGACTCGTGAGCACATCCTGCTGGGTCGTCAGGTAGGCGTTCCTTTCATCATCGTGTTCCTGAACAAATGCGACATGGTTGATGACGAAGAGCTGCTGGAACTGGTAGAGATGGAAGTTCGTGAACTGCTGTCTCAGTACGATTTCCCGGGCGACGATACTCCAATCGTTCGTGGTTCTGCTCTGAAAGCGCTGGAAGGCGACGCAGAGTGGGAAGCGAAAATCATCGAACTGGCTGGCTTCCTGGATTCTTACATCCCAGAACCAGAGCGTGCGATTGACAAGCCATTCCTGCTGCCAATCGAAGACGTATTCTCCATCTCCGGTCGTGGTACCGTTGTTACCGGTCGTGTAGAGCGCGGTATCATCAAAGTTGGCGAAGAAGTTGAAATCGTTGGTATCAAAGAGACTGCTAAGTCTACCTGTACTGGCGTTGAAATGTTCCGCAAACTGCTGGACGAAGGCCGTGCTGGTGAGAACGTTGGTGTTCTGCTGCGTGGTATCAAACGTGAAGAAATCGAACGTGGTCAGGTTCTGGCGAAGCCAGGCTCAATCAAGCCACACACCAAGTTCGAATCTGAAGTGTACATCCTGTCCAAAGACGAAGGCGGCCGTCATACTCCGTTCTTCAAAGGCTACCGTCCACAGTTCTACTTCCGTACAACTGACGTGACCGGTACCATCGAACTGCCAGAAGGCGTTGAGATGGTAATGCCAGGCGACAACATCAAGATGGTTGTGACTCTGATCCACCCAATCGCGATGGACGACGGTCTGCGTTTCGCAATCCGTGAAGGTGGCCGTACCGTTGGCGCGGGCGTGGTTGCTAAAGTTCTCGGCTAATCGCTGATAACATTTGACGCAATGCGCATGAAAAGGGCATCATTTGATGCCCTTTTTGCACGCTTTCACATCAGAACCTGGCTCATCAGTGATTATTTTTGTCATAATCATTGCTGAGACAGGCTCTGCAGAGAGCGTATAATCCATAAAGGGATTAGCGTTTCGATTTGGCTCGCCTCGCAATCGCGGGGTGAAATTATTTGTAGAATTCTTCTGACAGGTTGGTTTATGAGTGCGAATACCGAAGCTCAAGGGAGCGGGCGCGGCCTGGAAGCGATGAAGTGGGTCGCTGTTGCCGTGCTGCTGATTGTGGCAATCGTTGGCAACTATCTTTATCGTGACATGATGCTGCCGCTCCGCGCGCTGGCAGTGGTGATTCTGATTGCTGCAGCGGGCGGTGTCGCGCTGTTGACGACTAAGGGTAAAGCAACCGTTGCTTTCGCTCGCGAAGCACGTACCGAAGTCCGCAAGGTCATTTGGCCGACTCGCCAGGAAACATTGCATACCACGCTGATCGTGGCTGCAGTGACTGCGGTAATGTCACTGATCCTGTGGGGACTGGATGGTATTCTGGTTCGCCTGGTTTCCTTTATTACTGGCCTGAGGTTCTAAGATGTCTGAAGCCCCTAAAAAGCGTTGGTACGTCGTTCAGGCGTTT
Source organism: Enterobacter asburiae (assembly GCF_001521715.1). Lineage (NCBI taxonomy): Bacteria > Pseudomonadati > Pseudomonadota > Gammaproteobacteria > Enterobacterales > Enterobacteriaceae > Enterobacter > Enterobacter asburiae. Next base: position 3,343,533 of record NZ_CP011863.1, on the reverse strand, counting down.
TCCGGTTTTGAAGGCCGCGTAGCAACGTCGCTGCGTGAGCATATCAAATTACACAACATGGAAGAGTTATTTGGCGAAGTTATGGTTCCGACCGAAGAAGTGGTTGAGATCCGTGGCGGCCAACGTCGCAAAAGCGAGCGTAAATTCTTCCCGGGTTACGTGCTGGTTCAGATGGTGATGAACGACGCGAGCTGGCACCTGGTGCGCAGCGTACCGCGCGTGATGGGCTTTATCGGCGGCACGTCTGACCGTCCGGCGCCAATCAGCGACAAAGAAGTTGATGCGATTATGAACCGCCTGCAGCAGGTGGGTGATAAGCCGCGTCCGAAAACGCTGTTTGAACCGGGTGAAATGGTTCGTGTTAGCGACGGTCCGTTTGCTGACTTTAACGGTGTGGTTGAAGAAGTGGACTACGAGAAGTCCCGCCTGAAAGTTTCTGTTTCTATCTTCGGTCGTGCGACCCCGGTAGAACTGGACTTTGCGCAGGTCGAAAAAGCCTAAGCAGCGATCAAAAAAGCGGCGATTTAATCGTTGCACAGGGCGCGAGATTGGAATACAATTTCGCGCCTTTTGTTTTTATGGGCCCCGGCCCGTAAAACGAATTTTATTCACGGGGAGCCTTCCTGAGGCGCTATTACCCAATCAGAGGATTTTAGAATGGCTAAGAAAGTACAAGCCTACGTCAAGCTGCAGGTTGCAGCTGGTATGGCGAACCCAAGTCCACCAGTTGGTCCAGCTCTGGGTCAGCAGGGTGTGAACATCATGGAATTCTGTAAAGCGTTCAACGCCAAAACCGAATCCCTGGAAAAAGGTCTACCAATCCCAGTCGTAATCACTGTTTACGCTGACCGTTCTTTCACTTTCGTTACCAAAACCCCTCCAGCAGCTGTTCTGCTGAAGAAAGCGGCTGGTATCAAGTCTGGTTCCGGTAAACCGAACAAAGACAAAGTGGGTAAAATTTCCCGCGCTCAGCTGCAGGAAATCGCGCAGACCAAAGCTGCCGACATGACTGGTGCCGACATTGAAGCGATGACTCGCTCAATCGAAGGTACTGCACGTTCCATGGGCCTGGTAGTGGAGGACTAAGAAATGGCTAAACTGACCAAGCGCATGTCCGTGATCCGTGACAAAGTTGATGCGACCAAACAGTACGACATCAACGAAGCTATCGCTCTGCTGAAAGAACTGGCAACTGCTAAGTTCGTTGAAAGCGTTGACGTTGCCGTTAACCTCGGCATCGACGCGCGTAAATCCGATCAGAACGTTCGTGGCGCAACTGTACTGCCACACGGTACTGGCCGTTCCGTTCGCGTAGCTGTATTTGCTCAGGGTGCAAACGCTGAAGCTGCTAAAGCTGCCGGCGCTGAACTGGTAGGTATGGAAGATCTGGCTGATCAGATCAAGAAAGGCGAAATGAACTTTGACGTTGTTATTGCTTCTCCAGATGCAATGCGCGTTGTTGGCCAGCTGGGCCAGGTTCTGGGTCCACGCGGCCTGATGCCAAACCCGAAAGTTGGTACTGTAACTCCTAACGTTGCTGAAGCGGTTAAGAACGCTAAAGCAGGTCAGGTTCGTTATCGTAACGACAAAAACGGCATCATCCACACCACCATCGGTAAAGTGGACTTTGACGCTGACAAACTGAAAGAAAACCTGGAAGCTCTGCTGGTTGCGCTGAAAAAAGCAAAACCAACTCAGGCGAAAGGCGTGTACATCAAGAAAGTTAGCATCTCCACCACCATGGGTGCAGGTGTTGCAGTTGACCAGGCTGGCCTGAGCGCTGCTGCAAACTAATGCCTTTACGTGGGCGGTGATTTTGTCTACAATCTTACCCCCACGTTTGCTAACGAAAGTTAGCGGCTAAAAGATTTGTTCGTTGGAGCCTGGCCTAATCCAGGCCTCCGTCGAAGACCGCAGGTGTTTCGCAAGAGACTTAATCCCCTGCGTAGACGGTGACAGAACGCTAAGATTATTTTTGGATACTCTGGCTTGTTTCTGCTCACCGTATTAAGACGCTCTTTCCGTTTGGGAGAGTGAAGTGAGTTCCGGAACATGAGTTCCGGCAAACATCCAGGAGCAAAGCTAATGGCTTTAAATCTTCAAGACAAACAAGCGATTGTTGCTGAAGTCAGCGAAGTAGCCAAAGGCGCGCTGTCTGCAGTAGTTGCGGATTCCCGTGGCGTTACTGTAGACAAAATGACTGAACTGCGTAAAGCAGGTCGTGAAGCTGGCGTATACATGCGTGTTGTTCGTAACACCCTGCTGCGTCGCGTAGTTGAAGGTACTCAGTTCGAGTGCCTGAAAGACACGTTTGTTGGTCCGACCCTGATTGCATACTCTATGGAACACCCGGGCGCTGCTGCTCGTCTGTTCAAAGAGTTCGCGAAAGCGAATGCAAAATTTGAGGTCAAAGCTGCAGCCTTTGAAGGTGAGTTGATCCCGGCATCGCAAATCGATCGCCTGGCAACCCTGCCGACCTACGAAGAAGCAATTGCACGCCTGATGGCAACCATGAAAGAAGCTTCGGCTGGCAAACTGGTTCGCACTCTGGCTGCTGTTCGCGATGCAAAAGAAGCTGCTTAATCGCAGTTATCTTTATAAAGCATTTGCTTACGTATAAACTTATTCTGATTTTCAGGAACAATTTAAATGTCTATCACTAAAGATCAAATCATTGAAGCAGTTGCAGCTATGTCCGTAATGGACGTTGTAGAACTGATTTCTGCAATGGAAGAAAAATTCGGTGTTTCTGCTGCTGCTGCTGTAGCTGTAGCTGCGGGCCCGGCTGAAGCTGCTGAAGAAAAAACTGAATTCGACGTAATTCTGAAAGCTGCTGGCGCTAACAAAGTTGCTGTTATCAAAGCAGTACGTGGCGCAACTGGCCTGGGTCTGAAAGAAGCTAAAGACCTGGTAGAATCTGCTCCAGCTGCGCTGAAAGAAGGCGTGAGCAAAGACGACGCAGAAGCACTGAAAAAATCTCTGGAAGAAGCTGGCGCTGAAGTTGAAGTTAAATAAGCCAACTTTTCTGGTTGCAGCCTAAGTAATTAGGCTGATGGCTGGTGACTTTTTAGTCACCAGCCTTTTTGCGCTGTAAGGCATCAGTAGCATTTCACACTGTTTGACTGCTGATTGTCCTGACAATGCATGTTTCTATCGACGACTTAATATATTGCGACAGGGTGCTCGCTCTGTGTAAATCGCGACGAAATGATTTAAGCGTGATAGCAACAGGTATTGCGGAAAGTATTCAATTTTCCGGTCCACAAAATGGTGTTGCACAAACTGTCCCTTCGTCGGACAGATGGGTCGACTTGTCAGCGAGCTGAGGAACCCTATGGTTTACTCCTATACCGAGAAAAAACGTATTCGTAAGGATTTTGGTAAACGTCCACAAGTTCTGGACATTCCATATCTCCTTTCTATCCAGCTTGACTCGTTCCAGAAGTTTATCGAGCAAGATCCTGAAGGGCAGTACGGTCTGGAAGCAGCCTTCCGCTCCGTGTTCCCGATTCAGAGCTACAGCGGTAACTCCGAGCTGCAGTACGTCAGCTACCGCCTTGGCGAACCGGTGTTTGACGTTCAGGAATGTCAGATCCGTGGCGTGACCTATTCCGCACCGCTGCGCGTAAAACTGCGTCTGGTGATCTACGAGCGCGAAGCGCCGGAAGGCACCGTAAAAGACATTAAAGAACAAGAAGTCTACATGGGTGAAATTCCACTCATGACAGACAACGGTACTTTCGTTATCAACGGTACTGAGCGTGTTATCGTTTCCCAGCTGCACCGTAGCCCGGGCGTCTTCTTCGACAGCGATAAAGGTAAAACACACTCTTCCGGTAAAGTACTGTATAACGCACGCATCATTCCTTACCGTGGTTCATGGCTGGACTTCGAGTTCGATCCGAAAGACAACCTGTTTGTCCGTATCGACCGTCGTCGTAAGCTGCCTGCAACCATCATTCTGCGTGCGCTGCAATACACCACTGAACAGATCCTGGACCTGTTCTTTGAGAAAGTGATCTTTGAAATCCGCGACAACAAGCTGCAGATGGAGCTGGTGCCGGAACGTCTGCGTGGTGAGACCGCGTCGTTCGACATCGAAGCCGACGGCAAAGTGTATGTGGAAAAAGGTCGCCGTATCACCGCGCGCCACATTCGCCAGCTGGAAAAAGATGATATCAAACTCATCGAAGTTCCGGTTGAGTACATTGCAGGAAAAGTAGCCGCGAAAGATTACGTTGATGAATCAACGGGTGAGCTGATCTGCCCAGCGAACATGGAGCTGAGCCTGGATCTGCTGGCTAAGCTGAGCCAGTCTGGCCACAAACGTATCGAAACGCTGTTCACCAACGATCTGGACCACGGTGCGTATATCTCTGAGACTATTCGCGTCGACCCAACCACCGATCGTCTGAGCGCGCTGGTAGAAATCTACCGCATGATGCGCCCTGGTGAGCCACCAACTCGCGAAGCGGCGGAAAGCCTGTTCGAGAACCTGTTCTTCTCCGAAGACCGCTACGATCTGTCCGCGGTTGGTCGTATGAAGTTCAACCGTTCTCTGCTGCGCGACGAAATCGAAGGTTCCGGTATCCTGAGCAAAGACGACATCATCGAAGTGATGAAGAAGCTCATCGATATCCGTAACGGTAAAGGCGAAGTGGACGATATCGACCACCTCGGCAACCGTCGTATCCGTTCCGTAGGCGAAATGGCGGAAAACCAATTCCGCGTTGGCCTGGTACGTGTAGAGCGTGCGGTGAAAGAGCGTCTGTCTCTGGGCGATCTGGATACCCTGATGCCTCAGGATATGATCAACGCCAAGCCGATTTCTGCAGCAGTGAAAGAGTTCTTCGGTTCAAGCCAGCTGTCTCAGTTCATGGACCAGAACAACCCGCTGTCTGAGATTACGCACAAACGTCGTATCTCTGCACTCGGCCCAGGCGGTCTGACCCGTGAACGCGCAGGCTTTGAAGTTCGAGACGTACACCCGACGCACTACGGTCGCGTATGTCCAATCGAAACGCCTGAAGGTCCAAACATCGGTCTGATCAACTCCCTGTCCGTGTACGCACAGACTAACGAATACGGTTTCCTCGAGACTCCGTACCGTAAAGTGACTGACGGTGTTGTAACCGACGAAATTCACTACCTGTCTGCTATCGAAGAAGGCAACTACGTTATCGCTCAGGCGAACTCCAACCTGGATGACGAAGGCCACTTTGTAGAAGATCTGGTAACCTGCCGTAGCAAAGGCGAATCCAGCTTGTTCAGCCGCGACCAGGTTGACTACATGGACGTATCCACCCAGCAGGTGGTATCCGTCGGTGCGTCCCTGATCCCGTTCCTTGAACACGATGACGCCAACCGTGCATTGATGGGTGCGAACATGCAACGTCAGGCCGTTCCAACTCTGCGCGCTGATAAGCCGCTGGTTGGTACCGGTATGGAACGTGCTGTTGCCGTTGACTCCGGTGTTACTGCGGTTGCTAAACGTGGCGGTACTGTTCAGTACGTCGACGCATCCCGTATCGTTATCAAAGTTAACGAAGACGAGATGTATCCGGGCGAAGCAGGTATCGACATTTATAACCTGACCAAATACACCCGTTCTAACCAGAACACCTGTATCAACCAGATGCCTTGCGTATCTCTGGGTGAGCCAGTTGAGCGCGGCGACGTGCTGGCAGACGGTCCGTCCACCGACCTCGGTGAACTGGCGCTCGGTCAGAACATGCGCGTAGCGTTCATGCCGTGGAACGGTTACAACTTCGAAGACTCCATCCTCGTCTCCGAGCGTGTGGTTCAGGAAGATCGTTTCACCACCATCCACATTCAGGAACTGGCATGTGTGTCCCGTGACACCAAGCTGGGGCCAGAAGAGATCACCGCTGACATCCCTAACGTGGGTGAAGCTGCGCTCTCCAAACTGGATGAATCCGGTATCGTTTACATCGGTGCGGAAGTGACCGGCGGCGACATTCTGGTTGGTAAGGTTACGCCGAAAGGTGAAACCCAGCTGACGCCAGAAGAGAAACTGCTGCGTGCAATCTTCGGTGAGAAAGCGTCTGACGTTAAAGACTCTTCTCTGCGCGTACCAAACGGTGTTTCCGGTACGGTTATCGACGTTCAGGTCTTCACCCGTGACGGCGTTGAAAAAGATAAGCGTGCGCTGGAAATCGAAGAGATGCAGCTCAAACAGGCTAAGAAAGACCTGTCTGAAGAACTGCAGATCCTCGAAGCGGGTCTGTTCAGCCGTATCTATGCGGTGCTGGTTGCCGGTGGCGTTGAAGCTGAGAAGCTCGACAAACTGCCACGCGATCGCTGGCTGGAACTGGGCCTGACCGACGAAGAGAAACAAAATCAGCTGGAACAGCTGGCTGAGCAGTATGACGAACTGAAACACGAGTTCGAGAAAAAACTCGAAGCGAAACGCCGTAAAATCACTCAGGGCGACGATCTGGCACCAGGCGTGCTGAAGATTGTTAAGGTGTATCTGGCCGTTAAACGTCAGATCCAGCCTGGTGATAAGATGGCAGGTCGTCACGGTAACAAGGGTGTTATCTCTAAGATCAACCCGATCGAAGATATGCCGCACGATGCTAACGGTACGCCGGTAGATATCGTACTGAACCCGCTGGGCGTACCGTCTCGTATGAACATCGGTCAGATCCTGGAAACCCACCTGGGTATGGCTGCGAAAGGTATCGGCGACAAGATCAACGCCATGCTGAAGCAGCAGGAAGAAGTCGCGAAACTGCGCGAATTCATCCAGCGTGCCTACGATCTGGGTACCGACGTTCGTCAGAAAGTCGACCTGAATACCTTCAGTGATGAAGAAGTGCTGCGCCTGGCTGAGAACCTGAAAAAAGGTATGCCAATCGCAACGCCAGTCTTCGATGGTGCGAAAGAAGCTGAAATTAAAGAGCTGCTGCAACTGGGTGGTCTGCCAACGTCTGGTCAGATTACGCTGTTTGACGGCCGTACCGGTGAACAGTTCGAGCGTCCGGTAACCGTAGGTTACATGTACATGCTGAAACTGAACCACCTGGTCGACGACAAGATGCACGCTCGTTCTACCGGCTCTTACAGCCTGGTTACTCAGCAGCCGCTGGGTGGTAAGGCACAGTTCGGTGGTCAGCGCTTCGGGGAGATGGAAGTGTGGGCGCTGGAAGCATACGGCGCGGCATACACCCTGCAGGAAATGCTCACCGTTAAGTCTGATGACGTGAACGGTCGTACCAAGATGTATAAAAACATCGTGGACGGCAACCATCAGATGGAGCCGGGCATGCCAGAATCCTTCAACGTACTGTTGAAAGAGATTCGTTCGCTGGGTATCAACATCGAACTGGAAGACGAGTAATTCTCGCTCAAACAGGTCACTGGTGCCGGGTTAATCCCCGGCACCAGATTGTGCTAACTCCGACGGGAGCAAATCCGTGAAAGATTTATTAAAGTTTCTGAAAGCGCAGACTAAAACCGAAGAGTTTGATGCGATCAAAATTGCTCTGGCTTCGCCAGACATGATCCGTTCATGGTCATTCGGTGAAGTTAAAAAGCCGGAAACCATCAACTACCGTACGTTCAAACCTGAGCGTGACGGCCTTTTCTGTGCGCGTATTTTCGGGCCAGTAAAAGATTACGAGTGCCTGTGCGGTAAGTACAAGCGCCTGAAACACCGTGGTGTGATCTGTGAGAAGTGCGGCGTTGAAGTGACCCAGACCAAAGTGCGCCGTGAGCGCATGGGCCACATCGAGCTGGCGTCTCCGACCGCTCACATCTGGTTCCTGAAATCTCTGCCGTCCCGTATCGGTCTGCTGCTGGATATGCCGCTGCGCGATATCGAACGCGTTCTGTACTTCGAATCTTATGTGGTTATCGAAGGCGGGATGACGAACCTGGAACGTCATCAGATCCTGACTGAAGAGCAGTATCTGGACGCGCTGGAAGAGTTCGGTGACGAATTCGACGCGAAGATGGGTGCGGAAGCTATTCAGGCCCTGCTGAAGAGCATGGATCTGGAGCAAGAGTGCGAGCAGCTGCGTGAAGAGCTGAACGAAACCAACTCCGAAACCAAACGTAAAAAGCTGACCAAGCGTATCAAACTGCTGGAAGCGTTCGTTCAGTCTGGTAACAAACCAGAGTGGATGATCCTGACCGTTCTGCCGGTTCTGCCGCCAGATCTGCGTCCACTGGTTCCGCTGGATGGTGGTCGTTTCGCAACGTCCGATCTGAACGATCTGTATCGTCGCGTTATTAACCGTAACAACCGTCTGAAACGTCTGCTGGATCTGGCTGCGCCGGACATCATCGTACGCAACGAAAAACGTATGCTGCAGGAAGCGGTAGATGCCCTGCTGGATAACGGTCGTCGCGGTCGTGCGATCACCGGTTCTAACAAACGTCCTCTGAAATCTTTGGCCGACATGATCAAAGGTAAACAGGGTCGTTTCCGTCAGAACCTGCTCGGTAAGCGTGTTGACTACTCCGGTCGTTCTGTAATCACCGTAGGTCCATACCTGCGTCTGCATCAGTGCGGTCTGCCGAAGAAAATGGCACTGGAGCTGTTCAAACCGTTCATCTACGGCAAACTGGAACTGCGTGGCCTGGCCACCACCATCAAAGCCGCTAAGAAAATGGTTGAGCGTGAAGAAGCTGTCGTTTGGGATATCCTGGACGAAGTTATCCGCGAACACCCGGTACTGCTGAACCGTGCACCAACCCTGCACCGTTTGGGTATCCAGGCATTTGAGCCAGTCCTGATCGAAGGTAAAGCTATCCAGCTGCACCCGCTGGTTTGTGCGGCATATAACGCCGACTTCGATGGTGACCAGATGGCTGTTCACGTACCGCTGACGCTGGAAGCCCAGCTCGAAGCGCGTGCGCTGATGATGTCTACCAACAACATCCTGTCCCCAGCGAACGGTGAACCTATCATCGTTCCTTCTCAGGACGTTGTATTGGGTCTGTACTACATGACCCGTGACTGTGTTAACGCCAAAGGCGAAGGCATGGTGCTGACTGGCCCGAAAGAAGCTGAGCGTATTTATCGCGCTGGCCTGGCCTCTCTGCATGCGCGCGTTAAAGTGCGTATCACCGAATACGAAAAAGATGAAAACGGCGAATTCGTTGCGAAAACCAGCCTGAAAGACACGACCGTTGGCCGTGCCATTCTGTGGATGATCGTACCGAAAGGTCTGCCTTTCTCCATCGTCAACCAGGCGCTGGGCAAGAAAGCGATCTCCAAAATGCTGAACACCTGTTACCGCATTCTGGGTCTGAAGCCGACCGTTATCTTCGCTGACCAGACAATGTATACCGGCTTTGCTTATGCAGCGCGTTCAGGTGCATCTGTTGGTATTGATGACATGGTCATCCCAGAGAAGAAACACGAGATCATCTCTGAAGCGGAAGCCGAAGTTGCTGAGATCCAGGAGCAGTTCCAGTCTGGTCTGGTTACCGCGGGCGAACGCTATAACAAAGTTATCGATATCTGGGCAGCGGCGAACGATCGTGTATCCAAAGCGATGATGGATAACCTGCAGACCGAAACCGTGATTAACCGTGACGGCGTAGAAGAGCAGCAGGTTTCCTTCAACAGCATCTACATGATGGCCGACTCCGGTGCGCGTGGTTCCGCAGCACAGATTCGTCAGCTGGCAGGTATGCGTGGTCTGATGGCGAAGCCAGATGGCTCCATCATCGAAACGCCAATCACCGCGAACTTCCGTGAAGGTCTGAACGTACTCCAGTACTTCATCTCCACGCACGGTGCTCGTAAAGGTCTGGCGGATACCGCACTGAAAACTGCGAACTCCGGTTATCTGACGCGTCGTCTGGTTGACGTTGCGCAGGATCTGGTTGTGACCGAAGACGATTGTGGCACCCTCGAAGGTATCACCATGACCCCGGTTATCGAGGGTGGTGATGTTAAAGAGCCACTGCGCGATCGCGTTCTGGGTCGTGTAACTGCGGAAGACATTCTGAAGCCGGGTACTGCAGACATTCTGGTTCCACGCAACACGCTGCTGCACGAGCACTGGTGTGACCTGCTGGAAGCGAACTCTGTTGACTCCGTGAAAGTACGTTCCGTTGTATCTTGTGACACCGACTTTGGTGTATGTGCGCACTGCTACGGTCGTGACCTGGCGCGTGGCCACATCATCAACAAAGGTGAAGCAATCGGCGTTATCGCGGCACAGTCCATCGGTGAGCCGGGTACACAGCTGACGATGCGTACGTTCCACATCGGTGGTGCGGCATCTCGTGCGGCTGCTGAATCCAGCATCCAGGTGAAAAACAAAGGTAGCATCAAGCTCAGCAACGCGAAGTCTGTTGTTAACTCCGCTGGCAAGCTGGTTGTGACCTCTCGTAACACCGAGCTGAAGCTGATCGACGAATTCGGTCGTACCAAAGAGAGCTATAAAGTGCCTTACGGTGCGGTTATGGCGAAAGGTGATGGCGAGCAGGTTGCCGGCGGTGAAACCGTTGCAAACTGGGATCCACACACCATGCCGGTTATCACCGAAGTAAGTGGTTTCATCCGCTTCACTGACATGATCGACGGCCAGACCATTACTCGTCAGACTGACGAGCTGACCGGTCTGTCTTCTCTGGTGGTTCTGGATTCTGCTGAACGTACTACCGGTGGTAAAGATCTGCGTCCTGCACTGAAAATCGTTGATGCTCAGGGTAACGACGTTCTGATCCCGGGTACCGACATGCCTGCGCAGTACTTCCTGCCGGGTAAAGCGATCGTTCAGCTGGAAGATGGCATTCAGATCGGTGCGGGTGATGCTCTGGCGCGTATTCCACAGGAATCCAGCGGTACCAAGGACATCACCGGTGGTCTGCCACGCGTTGCGGACCTGTTCGAAGCACGTCGTCCGAAAGAGCCTGCAATCCTGGCTGAAATCAGCGGTATCATCTCCTTCGGTAAAGAGACCAAAGGGAAACGCCGTCTGGTTATCACTCCAGTAGATGGCAGCGAACCGTACGAAGAGATGATTCCTAAGTGGCGTCAGCTCAACGTGTTCGAAGGTGAACGTGTAGAACGCGGTGACGTGGTTTCCGATGGTCCAGAAGCACCGCACGACATTCTGCGTCTTCGTGGCGTACACGCGGTAACGCGTTACATCACCAACGAAGTGCAGGACGTTTACCGTCTGCAGGGCGTTAAGATTAACGATAAGCACATCGAAGTTATCGTTCGTCAGATGCTGCGTAAAGCAACCATCGAAAACGCAGGCAGCTCCGAGTTCCTGGAAGGCGAGCAGGTTGAATACTCACGCGTCAAGATTGCTAACCGCGATCTGGAAGCGAACGGCAAAATCGGTGCGACCTTCTCGCGCGATCTGCTGGGTATCACCAAAGCGTCTCTGGCAACCGAGTCCTTCATCTCTGCAGCATCGTTCCAGGAAACGACTCGTGTCCTGACCGAAGCCGCTGTTGCTGGTAAGCGTGATGAACTGCGCGGTCTGAAAGAGAACGTCATCGTGGGTCGTCTGATCCCAGCTGGTACCGGTTATGCGTACCATCAGGATCGTATGCGTCGTCGTGCTGCGGGCGAACTGCCAGCTGCACCGCAGGTGACTGCTGAAGATGCATCCGCGAGCCTGGCAGAACTGCTGAACGCAGGTCTGGGCGGTTCCGACAACGAGTAATCGTTGATGCCCGGTGATGAATATTACCGGGCATGTGCCTCGTAGGTCGGGTAAGCGCAGCGCCACCCGACCATAAAAAACCCGCCTCGGCGGGTTTTTTTACATCTGTAGGTTATCAGTTTACCAACGGGATCCGACGATAAAGCTCAATCATATCGCCCGCCAGATCCTGAATGACCATCGCGTTCATCAGGTGATCCTGAGAGTGGACGGTGATCAGGTTAACCGGAAGCTTCCCGGTCCCTTCGTCAAAACCGATAAGCTGAGTCTGGATCGTGTGCGCATGCTTCACATATTCGCGCGACTCTTCCATCGCTTTTTCTGCTTCGTCAAACTCACCTTTACGCGCCATCTGTAACGCCGTCAGGGCCGCACTGCGCGCCGCGCCTGCGTTGACCAGCAGTTCCATTATCGTGGTTTCTAAGTCTTCCATTATGACTCCAGAAGTTTGAGCGCTTTTTCCAGTACGGCATCGCCTTTCATCATGCCGTAATCCATCATGTCGATCACCGCGACCTTTTTACCCAGCGGCTCGGCCTGTGCCTGAAGTTTCGCCTGCTCGTATTTAACCTGTGGCCCCAGCAATACGATGTCGGCCGTCGCGATGTTGTCTTTAAACTCCGCAACCGGAACGGCTTTAATGGTGACTTCAACCCCTTTTTTCTGCGCGGCGTCTTTCATACGTTGAACCAGCATGCTGGTTGACATTCCCGCTGCACAGCATAAAACGATGTTCTTCATAATCAGCCTCGATCTACATGTGTTTATTGATAATTATCCCGTGCAGAGCGCTTCAACAACCGGTTTACCGCGATTGTGTGTCAGGCATCACAAAGAAACCGGTGATTTTCTGAAACCGGTTACAATTTTGCATTGTTGGGTACCCGGCCCGTGGAAACGGGCAGGGTGAAAGAGGGAGGATTAGCTGATGGACGTTCGGTTAATGCGGTTTTTGCCCTGCTGTTTGGCGCTGTAGAGGGCGTTATCAACGCTTCCGACAAATTGCTCCAGCGGTTCAAAATGCCACTCCCCAAGACCGCCGCTGAACGTAACCCGCAGGTTTTCTTCTCGCCAGACGCGTTTTTCAACTGCGGTACGCCAGGCTTCCAGCAATGAGAGCGCAGACGTCATCTGCTCAGCCTGGAAAATTACCGCAAACTCTTCTCCACCGTACCGGTAAAGCGAGACGTGATGTGGCTGCATGATCTGGATCCCTTCGCGGGCCACGTTGCGCAGAACGATATCACCGGTCAGGTGGCCCAGCGTGTCGTTAATCGACTTGAAGTTATCAATGTCCACCAGCGCCATCGCGAAGGGCTGCTGGGCATTCAGCAGCTCCGCGATATCGCTATCGAACGCGCGGCGGTTTTTACAGCCCGTCAGCGCATCGTGAGTGGCCTGGCGCACATAGGCCATCTCACGCTCTTTGTTGGACTGGATAGTATGGCTCAGCATCGCTTCCAAGCGTGGCGCCTCGCTGACGTCGCCGGTTTTGATGGCATTGATAATGTGCATCAGCACGGTACGCGAGGCGTGGCGAAGGTATAAGCCGAAGAGGATGATGATAATGGCCGCCAGCGCAAACCCCCAGCCAACAATCGTTGTTTCGTGGCGGGTGATATCGGTGAGCGTCTCGCCAGAGACCCGGTAGATGACAAACCAGTCCGGATTGGTAAATGAGTAGTAGTAATACCAGGCGTTGCTTTTTTTGTCGTAAAGGTGGCCTTCGCCGCTGGTCATTTTGTCCATCAGCGCTTCGCTCACGTACTGTTTGAAGAGCGCGCCTGTATCCGGGTGAAGCACAACGGCGCCGTCGCGTTCAACGACGAAGAATTCTCCCTGAACGGGCGCCACCATCTGACGCAGTGTAAAGCCCATTGACGTCAAGTCGAGATGAAACGCGATCGTTCCCTTCAGTCTGCCTTCGGGTGAAATTAAGGGTTTATAAAGTGTGACCGTCGGATGGCCGGTGAAGTAGTCCATGTACGGGCGAGTATAGTGGCTGAAGATACTGGCTTCGGCCTGCGCGATAAACCACGGCCGCTTCCGGGGATCGAAGGTTTTACTCTTCTCCGTGGGTAGCACTTCCGGCGCGCGGAGATAATGCCCCTGCGTGTCCGCCAGCGAGATGGAGGATACGGTCGGCATCAGGTTTTGCAAATGCATCATCATCTGCAGCCCCTGCGTCGGGTTAACGTTGAGCGTCTCGTTTAGCCTGTCGTCGCGGGCAAAGTACATCGCGGAACGGCCCAGGATATAGTCGTTTTCACGCAGGATAGACTCGGTGTAGTTCACCGCCAGGTTGTGCGTGAAATTGCTGTTGATCTGGTGATAATCCTCAAGAAAATCTTTTCGTTGCGAAAGCGTCACCGCGATCGCGATCACCGCAAAACTGCAGAGGATCCCCGCGAAGCTGAGCATGATTGGCCGGGTAAAAGAGAGCTTTTTGCTGTGAAGTGCCATGAGCTGTACATCGTTCCTGATGGTGAATACTTTTCGTCTGCCGATATCCTCTCAGCATAGTCGCTGTCCTGCGGTTAGCGGTGAATTATACGGCACACGATTTCTGGCGGGATGATTTATCTTAAGAACCATTAAGAAAATACTTATTCAACTTGCCAGGAGCCGTTTGTGCAATGAACCAGAGGCAGGGCGAAACGAGGAAGAAGCTTTTCGCCCTGGTCAGCATCCGTTGCTGACCGTGTGACAATAAAAAACCGGACGATCGCTGACAACCACCCGGTTTTGCCTTTTCGTAGCGGCTCGACAATTTTTTATGGTGTTGCAGTGCGTTTCAGCGTCATTGCGAGGCTCTTCCCAGCCAGCTGTCCCAGTCTTTCCAGACAGGCTGGAGACCCTGGGCCGTCAGGGCTGCGGCGACCGCTTCCGGACGTCGTCCGTCATGAGGCACAAACTGCTCCAGCTCCGGACGATCGTCGGCGTAGCCGCCAGGCTGCGTTTTGGAAAACGCGCTGACGTTGTTAATCGCAAGCGGGATAACGCGATCGCGAAACGCCGGGGATTCACGCGTTGAGAGCGATAATTCCACTTCCGGGGCGAGCAGGCGAAACGCACAGATGGTCTGCACCAGCTGGCGTTCATCCATCAGCGAAGCCGGTTCAATCCCTCCCGCGCAAGGTCTCAGGCGCGGGAAGGAGATGGAATAACGGCTCTGCCAGTAGTGCTGCTGAAGCCACAGCAAATGTTCCGCTACCATGTAACAATCCACCCGCCAGCTGTCAGAGAGCCCGATCAGCGCGCCCAGACCGATTTTGTCGATGCCCGCGCGACCCAGCCTGTCCGGCGTTTCCAGCCGGAAAAAGAAATCCTGTTTCTTGCCCTTCAGGTGGTGCCGGGCGTACGTCGCCTCGTGGTAGGTTTCCTGATAGACCATGACCCCGTCTAGCCCGATGGTTTTGAGCTCCGCATACTCCTCCTGCGCCAGGGGCTGCACTTCCATCTGCAGCGACGCAAACTGACGACGAATGGCGGGAAGGTGCTGACGGAAATAGTCCATTCCCACCTTTCCCTGATGTTCGCCCGTGACCAGCAGAAGATGTTCAAAGCCCATTTCACGAATAGCCGCGCACTCGCGGGCAATCTCACCTTCATCGAGCGTTTTACGCTTGATGCGGTTGCTCATGGAAAAACCGCAGTAGGTGCAGTCATTGGCGCACAGGTTTGAGAGATAAAGCGGCACGTAGAAGCTCACCGTGTTGCCAAAACGCTGGCGGGTGAGCCGCTGTGCTCGCTGGGCCATCGGTTCGAGGTATGCGCTGGCCGCCGGGGAGAGCAGAGCCATCAGATCCTCGCGGGTCAAATGGCGGGCATTCAGCGCGCGCTCCACGTCAGCCGCCGTTTTGCTGTTGATGCGCAGGGCAATGTCGTCCCAGCTAAGCTGCCGCCAGCGCTCGGTAAACGTGCTCATGAGATCGCCTCCAGAAAACCGGTCAGCGGGCTGGTGGCCTGGGCCTGGAAACTGCGCGATCCGGGGCCGGACTCCCTTGCCAGCAGGCCAGCCTCTACGGCCATGCGGAACGCACGTGCCATCATGACCGGATCGTCGGCAACCGCGATGGCCGTGTTGACCAGCACCGCGTCGGCGCCCATCTCCAGCGCCTGCGCGGCATGGCTGGGCACGCCGATGCCCGCATCAACCACTACAGGTACGGTAGCCTGCTCAATAATGATTTCCAGCATCGCGCGGGTTTCCAGCCCCTGGTTGGAGCCAATGGGGGCGCCCAGAGGCATGACGGCGGCGCAGCCGACCTCTTCCAGCCGTTTGCACAGGACAGGGTCGGCGCCACAGTAAGGCAGGACGGTAAACCCTTGCTGCACCAGCTTTTCAGCCGCTTTCAGCGTTTCGATGGGGTCGGGGAGCAGCCAGCGGGCGTCAGGATGAATTTCCAGCTTCAGCCAGCGGGTGCCGAGCGCCTCGCGGGCCAGCTGCGCGGCGAAAATCGCCTCTTCGGCCGTTTTGGCACCGGAGGTGTTGGGCAGCAGCGTGACGCCAGCCTCCAGTAAAGGCGCCAGAATAGCATCGCTGTGATGACGTAGATCCACGCGCTTGAGCGCCAGCGTCACCAGCTGGCTGCCGCTTTCGCGAATGGCATCCACCATCAGCTGCGGCGAGGCGAATTTTCCGGTTCCGGTAAACAGATGTGAATCAAAGACTTTATCGGCAATACGTAACATCTCAGCCCCCTGCGATAACCTGAAACAGCAGGATCTGGTCGCCGTCATTGACCTGCTGATGTTCCCACTGCTCGCGCGGCAGGATCTGTTGATTGAGCGCCAGCGCCGTTCCCGGCTTCAGCTGACGCAGCTTGTCGAGCAGTACCGCAACGGTGAGCCCGTCGTCGCATCTCATCGGCTCATCGTTAAACAGAATGCGCATCGCGGCCTCCGCATACCGGGCAGCGGCTGGCGCGGTGTAACGCCAGATGGCGCCAGCCGCTGGAGCGGGCATCAAACAGCCGCAGCGTATTGCGTTCCGTCTCCATGCCGCTGAGCAGCTTGATGGCTTCCAGCGCCTGCATTGTGCCCATTACGCCGACCACCGGACCAAGAATGCCCGCCGTACGGCAGTTGCGCGCCGGCTCTGCATCATCCGGCCACAGACAGCGATAGCAGCCCTGCGACCACGGCGGGGTCAGGACCATCATCTGCCCGCCGAAACCCACCGCGCTGGCGGTGATAAGCGGCGTATTATTTGCCACGCAGGCGGCGTTAATCGCCTGGCGCGTCGCCATGTTGTCCGTGCAGTCCAGCACCACGTCGGCAAGGGCGACCTCACGGCGCAGGTTTTCACCGCTGAGCCGATCCTGCAGGGCAATCAGCGCGATATCCGGGTTGAGCTGGTTCAGGCGCTGCCGGGTAATTTGCGCTTTTGGCTGGTTGATATCCTCGGTGGTGAAGAGGATTTGTCGCTGCAGGTTGCTGAGGTGAACCTCGTCGTCGTCGGCCAGCACCAGCGTACCGATACCTGCACCAGCCAGATAAAGCGCGGCGGGCGCGCCTAACCCGCCCAAGCCGACAATCAGCACCCGGCTGGCGAGCAGCTTTTGCTGCCCGTCGATGGCGATATCTTCCAGCAGGATCTGACGGCTGTAGCGCATAAAATCACGATCGTTCATCACCCGCTCCTGCCAGCTGTAACAGCTGTTCGGTGGCGAACCGCCAGTCTGCGGCCTGGGTGATGGCGCTGACGACGGCGATACTGCCGACGCCGGTCTCCAGCACCGCCGGGGCGCGTTCAAGGCTGATTCCGCCAATGGCGACGGTAGGGTAATCGACAAGGCGTTTAACGTGACTCGCCAGCTGTGTCAGACCCTGCGGTGCGGAGGACATCTGCTTGGTTTGCGTCGGGAAGACGTGGCCCAGCGCGATGTAAGAGGGACGGGCCGCCAGCGCCACGTCGATCTCCATGTCATCGTGCGTTGAAACGCCAAGACGCAACCCGGCTTCGCGGATAGCGCTCAGATCCGTTGTTTCCAGATCCTCCTGACCCAGGTGCACGCCGTATGCCTGGTGCTTAACGGCCAGCCGCCAGTAGTCGTTGATAAACAGACGGGCATCGTAGCGACGCCCAAGCGCGATGGCGGCAGCCACATCGGCTTCCACCTCGTCATCGCGTTTATCCTTGATGCGCAGCTGGATCGTTCGAACGCCCGCCTTCAGCAGGCGCTCTATCCACTCCACGCTGTCCACCACCGGATAGAGCCCTAAACGGTAGGGGACGGGCGGGAAATCGGGCTTATACATTACGCCTCCTCTTTTTTGAGGTAGATTTCGCCGCCTCTGGCGCGGAAGGTTTCAGACATGTCCGCCATCCCCACTTCAATGGTCTGCGCGGCGGCGTAGTCGCGCACCTCCTGGCTGATTTTCATCGAGCAGAACTTCGGCCCGCACATAGAGCAGAAGTGCGCGACTTTGCCTGATTCCTGCGGCAGGGTCTCGTCGTGATAGGCGCGGGCGGTGAACGGGTCCAGCGCCAGGTTGAACTGGTCTTCCCAGCGGAATTCGAAGCGCGCCTTCGACATGGCGTTATCGCGGATTTGCGCGCCCGGATGGCCTTTGGCCAGATCCGCCGCGTGGGCGGCAATTTTGTAGGTGATCAGCCCCTGCTTCACGTCCTCTTTGTTTGGCAGGCCGAGGTGCTCTTTAGGCGTCACGTAGCAGAGCATGGCGCAGCCGAACCAGCCGATCATCGCCGCCCCAATGCCTGACGTGAAGTGGTCATAGCCCGGCGCGATGTCGGTGGTCAACGGCCCCAGGGTATAGAACGGCGCTTCGTGGCAGTGCTCCAGCTCCTCGGTCATGTTGCGGCGGATCATCTGCATCGGCACGTGGCCCGGGCCTTCAATCATCACCTGCACGTCATACTCCCAGGCGATTTTGGTCAGTTCGCCCAGCGTGTGCAGCTCGGCAAACTGCGCTTCGTCGTTGGCGTCGCGGATCGAGCCCGGGCGCAGACCGTCGCCCAGCGACAGAGAGACATCGTACGCGGCGCAGATTTCGCAGATCTCGCGGAAGTGCTCGTAGAGGAAGTTTTCCTGATGATGTGACAGGCACCACTTCGCCATGATGGAACCGCCGCGCGAGACGATGCCGGTCAGACGCTTCGCGGTCATCGGCACGTAGCGCAGCAGCACGCCCGCGTGAATGGTGAAGTAGTCCACGCCCTGCTCGGCCTGCTCCAGCAGCGTGTCGCGGAACGCTTCCCAGGTGAGGTCTTCGGCAATGCCGTTGACCTTTTCCAGCGCCTGGTAAATCGGGACGGTGCCAATCGGTACCGGGCTGTTACGCAGGATCCACTCGCGGGTTTCGTGAATATAGCGGCCGGTGGAGAGGTCCATTACCGTGTCCGCACCCCAGCGCGTGGACCAGACCAGCTTTTCCACCTCTTCTTCGATGGAGGAGGTGACGGCCGAGTTACCGATGTTCGCGTTGACCTTCACCAGGAAGTTGCGGCCGATAATCATCGGCTCGGATTCCGGGTGGTTGATGTTGGCAGGGATAATCGCGCGGCCTGCGGCCACTTCGTCACGTACAAACTCCGGCGTGATGTTCTCCGGCAGGCGAGCGCCAAAGCCTTCACCCGGATGCTGATAGCGCAGCACTTCGCTACGGATGCGCTCGCGGCCCATGTTTTCGCGGATGGCGATGAACTCCATCTCCGGCGTGACGATGCCCTGGCGCGCGTAGTGCAGCTGGGTCACGCATTTGCCCGCCTTAGCGCGTTTTGGCGTCAGCAGGCCGGTAAAGCGCAGCTCGTCCAGACCGTCGTCGGCCAGGCGCTCTTTAGTGTATGCAGAGCTGCGCACGCTCAGTTCTTCGCAGTCGTTGCGCGCATCAATCCACGGCTGGCGAAGCTTCGCCAGACCCTGTTGGACGTTGATGGCAACATCAGGGTCACCGTACGGGCCGGAGGTGTCGTATACCGGCACGGCTTCGTTGTCTTCATACTGCGGGTTATCTTTGCTGCCGCCGATAAGCGTCGGGCTGAGCTGAATTTCGCGCATTGGGACGCGGATATCGGCCTGCGAGCCGGAAAGATAGATGCGTTTCGAGTTCGGGAAAGCGGTGCCTTCCAGCGTGTCGATGAAGTGTTGGGCCTGTGCGCGCTGTTCGCGGCGGGTCAGTTTTGCAGTAGACATAGCTCATTCCAAAAGTGAAGGACATGGCTTGTCAGACGACGGATGAAGCAAGAGAGGATCGCCCTCAGGCGATACAACAGCAGTGTGACTCTTGTTCCCTTCGCAGGTATTAGCCTGATCAGGTTCCGCGGATCCCGAATTAACGGTCTCAGCCCGCGCTTTCAGGCGCTGGGCACTCCGACAAGAAAAATCCCCCTCGTGAGAGGGGCGAATGGTTGTAAATTACTCGTTAACGATGAAGAACTCAAGCAGGGCGCGCGACGTTCTCTTCGCTACTGATGTTCAAATCGTTGTCCAGCACGAGGGCGATCAGCTTATCTTCCAGCGTGAATCGCTCTTCCAGCGCTTCGCCGAGGTCGGATAGCGCCTGCTGAAACTCAAGATAGTTATCGTGATCGATAGCGTTCTCGAGCGCGGAATCATAGTAATCCATGATCTGCTGGGTGTTGGCTTCCAGCAGCGGATAGAGCTTGCTGGCCGCTAAATAGGGTGTTGTCCCTTCCATTTCGCGGATAATGCGTTCATAAATATTGAAATGGCCGTCGGACAGATAGTCGACCAGGCCCTGACAAAAATCATCCAGCGCTTTTTCATTCAGTCGCATAAACGATTCTTTGCCAGGCTTAATACCGACCAGATTGTAATAAGCCACGAGTAGATGCTTGCGTACATGTAGCCAGCGATCCACCAGTTTGTTACTTCCTCTAACGCGCTCAGTCAGGCTTTCCAGCTGGTTTAACATGGTCGACTCCGCAAAATGTAGGATTGAATCTGCTTATCCAGAATGTAACCACAATGCTAACAACATGTCAGTGAAGCGAAGGTAGTGCAATAGATATGGATCGTATTATTGAAAAATCAGATCTTGGTTGGTGGATCGTCAGTCACGAACAAAAATTATGGCTTCCTGCCGGGGAAATCCCCTATGGCGAAGCTGAGGCGTTCGATCTCGTTGGCCAGCCAGCGCTACAGATCGGCGAGTGGCAGGGTGAACCCGTGTGGTTGATCCAACAGTCCCGCCGCCAGGATATGGGATCCGTGCGCCAGGTGCTGGATCTGGACGTAGGGCTGTTCCAGCTGGCGGGGCGCGGCGTGCAGCTGGCAGAGTTTTACCGCTCGCATAAATACTGCGGCTACTGCGGTCATACCATGCGCCCGAGCAAAACCGAGTGGGCGATGCTCTGCAGCCACTGCCGCGAGCGCTACTATCCGCAGATTGCGCCGTGCATCATCGTCGCTATCCGCCGGGAGGATTCCATCCTGCTGGCGCAGCATACCCGCCATCGCAATGGTATTCACACCGTGCTGGCCGGCTTCGTCGAGGTGGGCGAAACGCTGGAGCAGGCTGTGGCGCGCGAGGTAATGGAGGAGAGCGGAATCAAAGTGAAGAACCTGCGCTACGTCACCTCCCAGCCGTGGCCGTTCCCGCAGTCGCTGATGACGGCATTTATGGCCGAATACGACAGCGGCGAGATCGTTATCGACCAGAAAGAACTTCTGGACGCGAACTGGTATCGCTACGACGATTTACCGCTGTTGCCTCCGCCGGGCACCGTGGCGCGTCGGCTGATAGAAGATACCGTGGCGATGTGTCGGGCCGAGTATGAGTAGTGTTACACTGAGGCCATGACGCTTAAGGAACTGCAAAAATGACCGAACTGAAGAACGATCGTTATCTGCGTGCGCTGCTGCGCCAGCCCGTTGATGTCACCCCGGTGTGGATGATGCGCCAGGCGGGACGCTATCTCCCGGAGTACAAAGCCACGCGCGCGCAGGCGGGCGATTTTATGTCGCTGTGCAAAAACGCCGAGCTGGCCTGCGAAGTGACGCTCCAGCCGCTGCGCCGCTTCCCGCTGGATGCTGCGATCCTCTTCTCGGATATTTTGACCATTCCGGATGCAATGGGCCTTGGCCTGTACTTCGAAACCGGTGAAGGCCCGCGTTTCACCTCCCCAATCAAAAGTAAAGCCGACGTGGATAAGCTGCCGATCCCCGATCCGGAAGGCGAGCTGGGCTACGTGATGAACGCCGTACGCACCATTCGCCGCGAGCTGAAAGGTGAAGTGCCGCTGATTGGCTTCTCCGGTAGCCCGTGGACGCTGGCGACCTATATGGTGGAAGGGGGCAGCAGCAAAGCCTTCACCATGATTAAAAAGATGATGTACGCCGAGCCGCTGGCCCTGCATGCGCTGCTCGACAAGCTGGCGAAGAGCGTCACCCTCTACCTGAACGCGCAGATTAAGGCTGGTGCGCAGTCGGTGATGATTTTCGATACCTGGGGCGGCGTGCTGACCGGGCGCGATTATCAGCAGTTCTCCCTGTATTACATGCACAAAATCGTCGACGGCCTGCTGCGTGAAAACGAAGGCCGCCGCGTGCCGGTGACGCTGTTCACCAAAGGTGGCGGTCAGTGGCTGGAAGCGATGGCGGCAACCGGCTGCGACGCGCTGGGCCTCGACTGGACCACTGATATTGCCGATGCCCGCCGCCGCGTGGGCGACAAAGTGGCGCTGCAGGGCAATATGGACCCGTCCATGCTCTATGCGCCGCCAGCCCGCATTGAAGAAGAAGTGTCGACTATACTGTCTGGTTTCGGCCAGGGTGAAGGCCACGTCTTTAACCTCGGCCACGGTATTCATCAGGATGTGCCGCCAGAACACGCAGGCGTATTTGTGGAGGCGGTGCATCGGCTTTCTGCCCAGTATCACAAATAAGGAGTGATTATGGATCTCGCGTCGCTACGCGCTCAACAAATCGAACTGGCCTCATCGGTGATCCGCGAGGATCGTCTGGATAAAGATCCTCCGCAGTATATTGGCGGAGCAGACGTCGGATTCGAGCAGGGTGGGGAAGTGACGCGAGCGGCGATGGTGATACTGAAATACCCTTCGCTTGAGCTGGTGGAGTACAAGGTAGCGCGTATCGCGACCACCATGCCGTACATTCCGGGCTTTCTCTCCTTCCGCGAATATCCCGCGCTGCTGGCAGCGTGGGAGCAACTCTCGCAAAAACCTGACCTGCTGTTTGTCGATGGACACGGTATCTCACACCCGCGCCGTTTAGGCGTTGCCAGCCATTTTGGGCTGCTGGTGGATGTGCCGACCATTGGCGTCGCCAAGAAACGCCTGTGCGGCGCGTTTGAACCTCTTTCTGCCGAGCCGGGCGCGCTGGCGCCGCTTATCCATAAAGGTGAGCAGCTAGCGTGGGTCTGGCGCAGCAAGGCGCGCTGTAACCCGCTCTTTATCGCCACCGGGCACCGGGTGAGCATGGACAGCGCCCTGGCGTGGGTCCAGCGCTGCATGAAGGGCTACCGCTTGCCGGAGCCGACGCGCTGGGCAGACGCCGTGGCCTCTTCGCGTCCGGCTTTTGTTCGTTGGCAGGAAATTCAGCGATGATTCAGGTAAACTGCGCCTAATTTTCGATTCGAGAGATCATCATGCTACAAAACCCGATTCACCTGCGCCTTGAGAAAGTTGAAAGCTGGCAGCACGTGACGTTTATGGCTTGCCTGTGCGAGCGCATGTATCCCAACTATGCCGCGTTCTGTAAGGAGACGGGCTTTGGTGATGGCCATATCTACCGCCGCATTCTGGATCTGATCTGGGAAACGCTGACGGTGAAAGACGCGAAGGTGAACTTCGACTCCCAGCTGGAAAAGCTGGAAGAGGCGATTCCGGCTGCGGATGATTTTGACCTGTACGGTGTCTACCCGGCGATTGATGCCTGCGTGGCGTTAAGCGAACTGCTCCACTCCCGTCTGAGCGGTGAAACGCTGGAGCACGCTATTGAAGTCAGTAAGGCATCTATTACGACCGTCGCGATGCTGGAAATGACCCAGGAAGGTCGCGAGATGACCGACGAAGAGCTGCGTGCGAACCCGGCGGTTGAGCAAGAATGGGACATTCAGTGGGAAATTTTCCGCCTGCTGGCAGAGTGTGAAGAACGCGATATTGAGCTGATAAAAGGGCTGCGCGCGGACTTACGAGAGGCTGCTGAGAGCAATATTGGTATAATTTTTAACCAATGAGACAATAAAACTTGAGATAACGCCCGTTTTGTCGCTCCTCGACTCTTCCCTTTCGCCCCTTGTCTGGTCTACATTTGGGGGGCGAAAAAAAGTGGCTATCGGTGCGTGTATGCAGGAGAGTGCTTTTTTGGCATTTTCGTCGCACTCGATGCTTAGCAAGCGATAAACACATTGAAAGGATAACTTATGAACAAGACTCAACTGATTGATGTAATTGCGGACAAGGCTGATCTGTCTAAAGTGCAGGCTAAAGCTGCTCTGGAATCTACCCTGGCTGCTATTACTGAGTCTCTGAAAGAAGGCGATGCTGTGCAACTGGTTGGTTTCGGTACCTTCAAAGTGAACCACCGCGCTGAGCGTACTGGCCGCAACCCGCAGACCGGTAAAGAAATCAAAATCGCCGCAGCTAACGTGCCGGCATTTGTTTCTGGTAAAGCACTGAAAGACGCTGTTAAGTAAGACGCGTGGCAGTGAACAGTTTTAGCGAAGGGGCGGTAACGCCCCTTTTGTCTTTCTGGCGTGGAACGCTCGCGCTGGCAGGCATGCTGCTGCTGTCAGCCTGCAGCCACGACACCTCCCTGCCACCGTTTACCGCCAGCGGCTACGCGGACAACCAGGGTGCGGTCAGGATCTGGCGCAAAGATTCCGGCGGCGAAGTGCATCTGCTTTCTGCCTTCAGCCCGTGGCATAACGGCAATACGTCGACGGCGGAATATCGCTGGCAGGGAGATGACCTGTCGCTGATTGAACTGAACGTCTACAGCAAGACCCCCGAACACGTGAAAGTGCGTTTTGACGACCATGGCGAGCTGAGCTTTATGCAGCGCGAAGTCAGCGGTCAAAAACAGCAGCTTTCCAGCGATCAAATCGCCCTCTACCGTTATCGTGCCGAACAAATCCGCCAGACCAGCGACGCGCTTCGTCTGGGCCGCGTTGTGCTGCGCCAGGGGCGCTGGCATAACGATGGAACGGTAACCACCTGCGAAGGGCAGACGGTCAAGCCCGAGCTCGAATCCTGGGCAACAGAACACATACAACGTCGTCAGCGTCATTCATCAGTGGAAGTGAGTGTGGCGTGGCTGGAAGCGCCGGAAGGCTCTCAGCTGCTGCTGGTGGCGAACGAAGACTTCTGCACCTGGCAGCCGACAGAGAAGAGTTTTTGATTTAAGTACCCTCTCCCTTGAGGGAGAGGGTTAGGGTCTGAAATTACTCGCCCTGCTCACGCGCAATCGCACGATAACCGATATCCTGACGGCTAAAGCTGCCGTTCCAGTGAATATCCGCCATCAGCGCATAGGCGCGTTTCTGCGCTTCTGCCACGGTATGGCCCAGCGCGGTTGCACACAGCACGCGTCCGCCGTTGGTGAGGACGCGATCGTCGTTAGCCAGCTTCGTACCCGCATGGAACACCTTCGCACCTTCAATCTCTTCCAGCGGCAGGCCGTGGATTTCATCCCCGGTGTTGTAGTTGCCCGGATAACCACCTGCAGCAATCACCACGCCCAGAGACGCACGCTCGTCCCACTCTGAGGTTTTCTCGTCGAGCTTGCCTTCGCAGGCTGCCAGACACAGTTCCACCAGATCGGATTTCATGCGCAGCATGATGGGCTGCGTTTCCGGATCGCCAAAGCGGCAGTTGAATTCGATGACCTTAGGGTTACCCTGCTTGTCGATCATCAGACCCGCATAGAGGAAACCGGTGTAGGTGTTGCCTTCCGCCGCCATCCCTTTCACGGTTGGCCAAATGACGCGATCCATGGTGCGCTGGTGTACTTCATCAGTCACTACCGGAGCAGGGGAGTAAGCGCCCATTCCGCCGGTATTCGGGCCGGTATCGCCATTACCCACGCGCTTGTGGTCCTGGCTGGTGGCCATCGGCAGAACGTGTTCGCCGTCGACCATCACGATAAAGCTCGCTTCTTCACCGTCGAGGAACTCTTCGATCACGATGCGGTGGCCCGCATCGCCAAAGGCGTTGCCCGCCAGCATATCCTGAACCGCGGCTTCGGCTTCTTCGAGGGTCATCGCGACGATAACGCCTTTACCAGCGGCCAGACCGTCGGCCTTGATAACAATCGGCGCGCCTTTTTCACGTAAATAGGCCAGGGCTGGCTCCACTTCGGTGAAGTTCTGATATTCCGCCGTCGGGATGTTGTGACGCGCGAGGAAATCTTTGGTGAAGGCTTTGGAGCCTTCCAGCTGCGCGGCGCCTTCCGTTGGCCCGAAGATGGTCAGACCCGCCGCGCGGAACGCATCCACCACGCCAATCACCAGCGGCGCTTCCGGGCCGACGATGGTCAGATCGATTTTCTCGCTCTGGGCAAAGCTCAGCAGCGCCGGGATATCGGTCACGCCGATAGCCACGTTTTGCAGCGCGGGTTCCAGCGCGGTACCGGCGTTGCCCGGTGCTACGAAGACTGTTTTCACCAGCGGAGACTGCGCCGCTTTCCACGCCAGAGCGTGCTCGCGTCCGCCGTTACCAATCACTAATACTTTCATTTTCTGCTCCGGGAATTAATGGCGGAAGTGGCGCATGTCGGTGAAGATCATCGCAATGCCGTGTTCGTCGGCGGCGGCAATCACTTCGTCGTCGCGGATTGAGCCGCCAGGCTGGATCACGCAGGTGATCCCTACAGCGGCTGCCGCGTCGATACCGTCACGGAACGGGAAGAAGGCGTCAGAAGCCATGGCGGAGCCTTTGACTTCCAGACCTTCATCGCCTGCTTTAATGCCCGCGATTTTCGCGGAGTAAACGCGGCTCATCTGGCCTGCGCCTATCCCGATGGTCATGTTCTCTTTCGCATAGACGATGGCGTTGGATTTGACGAACTTCGCGACCTTCCAGCAGAACAGCGCGTCACGCAGTTCCTGTTCGCTCGGCTGACGTTTGGTCACCACGCGCAGGTCGGCTTCCGTCACCATACCCAGATCGCGGTCCTGAACCAGCAGGCCGCCGTTCACACGCTTGAAGTCCAGGCCCGGCACGCGTTCTGCCCACTGGCCGCAAACCAGCACGCGTACGTTCTGTTTTGCCGCGGTGATTTTCAGCGCTTCTTCGGATGCGGATGGCGCGATGATCACTTCAACGAACTGGCGGGAGATGATGGCCTGTGCGGTTTCAGCATCCAGCTCGCGGTTGAAGGCGATAATGCCGCCAAACGCGGAGGTCGGGTCGGTTTTGTAGGCGCGATCGTAGGCGTCCAGAATAGAGGTGCTCACGGCAACGCCGCATGGGTTCGCGTGCTTAACGATAACGCAGGCCGGCTCGCTGAACTCTTTCACGCATTCCAGCGCGGCGTCGGTGTCAGCAATGTTGTTATAGGAGAGCGCTTTGCCCTGAACCTGCTGGGCTGTCGCAACAGAGGCTTCTTTTACTTCTTCTTCTATATAGAAGGCTGCCTGCTGGTGGCTGTTCTCGCCGTAACGCATATCCTGCTTCTTAATGAAGTTCAGGTTCAGGGTGCGCGGGAAGCGGCCAGAAGGATCTTTGCTTTCACCGTGGTAGGCAGGCACCAGGCTACCGAAGTAGTTGGCGATCATGCTGTCGTACGCCGCGGTGTGCTCGAAGGCTTTGATGGCGAGGTCGAAACGCGTTTCCAGAGTCAGTGACCCTTCGTTGGCATCCATCTCATTAATAATGGTTTCGTAATCGCTGCTCTTTACGACGATGGCCACATCTTTATGGTTCTTGGCCGCGGAGCGCACCATGGTTGGGCCGCCGATATCAATATTCTCTACGGCATCTTCCAGAGAACAGCCTTCGCGGGCTACGGTCTGGGCAAACGGGTAGAGGTTAACGACAACCATGTCGATTGGGGCGATGTCATGCTGTTCCATAATGGCGTCGTCCTGACCGCGACGGCCAAGAATACCGCCGTGCACTTTCGGGTGCAGAGTTTTGACGCGTCCATCCATCATTTCCGGGAAACCGGTGTAATCGGACACTTCGGTTACCGGCAGACCTTTATCTGCTAACAGGCGAGCGGTACCGCCTGTAGAAAGCAGCTCCACACCGCGTGCGGAAAGTGCCTGAGCGAATTCGACGATACCGGCTTTATCAGAAACACTGAGCAGAGCGCGGCGGACTGGACGACGTTGTTGCATGGTAAATCCCCTGGATTTCACGATTACAGAGAGCGTTAGATGAATTTTCCTGCGAAAAACTCATCTAACACACCTGACGGGGCATCCTTATTAAGCGCGAGCATTTTAACGAAAACGTTTGCGCAACGCTCGCACATTTTCACTTTTTCGTATCATTGTGGATAAGTCTGTGTGTAAAAAGGTATAAGGCGGGGTTTTGCTGTGGAATGCAGCAGTCAGTCATTTTTCTGTCATTTAGCGGTTGCGGCCAGCTGATAACTCCCTATAATGCGCCTCCATCGACACGGCGGATGTGAATCACTTCACACAACAAGCGGTTCGGTTGAAGAGAAAAAATCCTGAAATAACGGGTTGACTCTGAAAGAGGAAAGCGTAATATACGCCACCTCGCAACGGTGAGAGAAAGCCGCGTTGCACTGCTCTTTAACAATTTATCAGACAATCTGTGTGGGCACTCAAAGTGACATGGATTCTTAACGTCGCAAGACGAAAAATGAATACCAAGTCTCTGAGTGAACATACGTAATTCATTACGAAGTTTAATTCACGAGCATCAAACTTAAATTGAAGAGTTTGATCATGGCTCAGATTGAACGCTGGCGGCAGGCCTAACACATGCAAGTCGAGCGGTAGCACAGGGAGCTTGCTCCTGGGTGACGAGCGGCGGACGGGTGAGTAATGTCTGGGAAACTGCCTGATGGAGGGGGATAACTACTGGAAACGGTAGCTAATACCGCATAACGTCGCAAGACCAAAGAGGGGGACCTTCGGGCCTCTTGCCATCAGATGTGCCCAGATGGGATTAGCTAGTAGGTGGGGTAACGGCTCACCTAGGCGACGATCCCTAGCTGGTCTGAGAGGATGACCAGCCACACTGGAACTGAGACACGGTCCAGACTCCTACGGGAGGCAGCAGTGGGGAATATTGCACAATGGGCGCAAGCCTGATGCAGCCATGCCGCGTGTATGAAGAAGGCCTTCGGGTTGTAAAGTACTTTCAGCGGGGAGGAAGGCGATAAGGTTAATAACCTTGTCGATTGACGTTACCCGCAGAAGAAGCACCGGCTAACTCCGTGCCAGCAGCCGCGGTAATACGGAGGGTGCAAGCGTTAATCGGAATTACTGGGCGTAAAGCGCACGCAGGCGGTCTGTCAAGTCGGATGTGAAATCCCCGGGCTCAACCTGGGAACTGCATTCGAAACTGGCAGGCTAGAGTCTTGTAGAGGGGGGTAGAATTCCAGGTGTAGCGGTGAAATGCGTAGAGATCTGGAGGAATACCGGTGGCGAAGGCGGCTCCCTGGACAAAGACTGACGCTCAGGTGCGAAAGCGTGGGGAGCAAACAGGATTAGATACCCTGGTAGTCCACGCCGTAAACGATGTCGACTTGGAGGTTGTGCCCTTGAGGCGTGGCTTCCGGAGCTAACGCGTTAAGTCGACCGCCTGGGGAGTACGGCCGCAAGGTTAAAACTCAAATGAATTGACGGGGGCCCGCACAAGCGGTGGAGCATGTGGTTTAATTCGATGCAACGCGAAGAACCTTACCTACTCTTGACATCCAGAGAACTTTCCAGAGATGGATTGGTGCCTTCGGGAACTCTGAGACAGGTGCTGCATGGCTGTCGTCAGCTCGTGTTGTGAAATGTTGGGTTAAGTCCCGCAACGAGCGCAACCCTTATCCTTTGTTGCCAGCGGTCCGGCCGGGAACTCAAAAGAGACTGCCAGTGATAAACTGGAGGAAGGTGGGGATGACGTCAAGTCATCATGGCCCTTACGAGTAGGGCTACACACGTGCTACAATGGCGCATACAAAGAGAAGCGACCTCGCGAGAGCAAGCGGACCTCATAAAGTGCGTCGTAGTCCGGATTGGAGTCTGCAACTCGACTCCATGAAGTCGGAATCGCTAGTAATCGTAGATCAGAATGCTACGGTGAATACGTTCCCGGGCCTTGTACACACCGCCCGTCACACCATGGGAGTGGGTTGCAAAAGAAGTAGGTAGCTTAACCTTCGGGAGGGCGCTTACCACTTTGTGATTCATGACTGGGGTGAAGTCGTAACAAGGTAACCGTAGGGGAACCTGCGGTTGGATCACCTCCTTACCTTAAAGAACCTGCCTTTGTAGTGTCCACACAGATTGTCTGATGAATGATGAACTTCTGAATGTACTTTTGAGTGCATTAAGAAGTTTTGCTCTTTAAAAATCTGGATCAAGCTGAAAATTGAAACGACACATCTTTAATGGTGTGTTCGAGTCTCTCAAATTTTCGCAATTTGATGATGAATCGAAAGAAACATCTTCGGGTTGTGAGGTTAAGCGACTAAGCGTACACGGTGGATGCCCTGGCAGTCAGAGGCGATGAAGGACGTGCTAATCTGCGAAAAGCGCCGGCGAGGTGATATGAACCTTTGACCCGGCGATGTCCGAATGGGGAAACCCAGTGTGATTCGTCACACTATCGTTAACTGAATACATAGGTTAACGAGGCGAACCGGGGGAACTGAAACATCTAAGTACCCCGAGGAAAAGAAATCAACCGAGATTCCCCCAGTAGCGGCGAGCGAACGGGGAGCAGCCCAGAGTCTGAATCAGCTTGTGTGTTAGTGGAACGGTCTGGAAAGTCCGGCGATACAGGGTGACAGCCCCGTACACGAAAGCACACAGGTTGTGAGCTCGAAGAGTAGGGCGGGACACGTGGTATCCTGTCTGAATATGGGGGGACCATCCTCCAAGGCTAAATACTCCTGACTGACCGATAGTGAACCAGTACCGTGAGGGAAAGGCGAAAAGAACCCCGGCGAGGGGAGTGAAAAAGAACCTGAAACCGTGTACGTACAAGCAGTGGGAGCACCCTTGTGGTGTGACTGCGTACCTTTTGTATAATGGGTCAGCGACTTATATTCTGTAGCAAGGTTAACCGTATAGGGGAGCCGAAGGGAAACCGAGTCTTAACTGGGCGTTAAGTTGCAGGGTATAGACCCGAAACCCGGTGATCTAGCCATGGGCAGGTTGAAGGTTGGGTAACACTAACTGGAGGACCGAACCGACTAATGTTGAAAAATTAGCGGATGACTTGTGGCTGGGGGTGAAAGGCCAATCAAACCGGGAGATAGCTGGTTCTCCCCGAAAGCTATTTAGGTAGCGCCTCGTGAACTCATCTTCGGGGGTAGAGCACTGTTTCGGCTAGGGGGCCATCCCGGCTTACCAACCCGATGCAAACTACGAATACCGAAGAATGTTATCACGGGAGACACACGGCGGGTGCTAACGTCCGTCGTGAAGAGGGAAACAACCCAGACCGCCAGCTAAGGTCCCAAAGTCATGGTTAAGTGGGAAACGATGTGGGAAGGCACAGACAGCCAGGATGTTGGCTTAGAAGCAGCCATCATTTAAAGAAAGCGTAATAGCTCACTGGTCGAGTCGGCCTGCGCGGAAGATGTAACGGGGCTAAACCATGCACCGAAGCTGCGGCAGCGACGCTTATGCGTTGTTGGGTAGGGGAGCGTTCTGTAAGCCGTTGAAGGTGTGCTGTGAGGCATGCTGGAGGTATCAGAAGTGCGAATGCTGACATAAGTAACGATAAAGCGGGTGAAAAGCCCGCTCGCCGGAAGACCAAGGGTTCCTGTCCAACGTTAATCGGGGCAGGGTGAGTCGACCCCTAAGGCGAGGCCGAAAGGCGTAGTCGATGGGAAACAGGTTAATATTCCTGTACTTGGTGTTACTGCGAAGGGGGGACGGAGAAGGCTATGTTAGCCGGGCGACGGTTGTCCCGGTTTAAGCATGTAGGCGGAACGATTAGGTAAATCCGGTCGTTTATTAACGCTGAGGTGTGATGACGAGGCACTACGGTGCTGAAGTAACAAATGCCCTGCTTCCAGGAAAAGCCTCTAAGCATCAGGTAACATCAAATCGTACCCCAAACCGACACAGGTGGTCAGGTAGAGAATACCAAGGCGCTTGAGAGAACTCGGGTGAAGGAACTAGGCAAAATGGTGCCGTAACTTCGGGAGAAGGCACGCTGATATGTAGGTGAAGCCCCTGCGGGTGGAGCTGAAATCAGTCGAAGATACCAGCTGGCTGCAACTGTTTATTAAAAACACAGCACTGTGCAAACACGAAAGTGGACGTATACGGTGTGACGCCTGCCCGGTGCCGGAAGGTTAATTGATGGGGTTAGCGGCAACGCGAAGCTCTTGATCGAAGCCCCGGTAAACGGCGGCCGTAACTATAACGGTCCTAAGGTAGCGAAATTCCTTGTCGGGTAAGTTCCGACCTGCACGAATGGCGTAATGATGGCCAGGCTGTCTCCACCCGAGACTCAGTGAAATTGAACTCGCTGTGAAGATGCAGTGTACCCGCGGCAAGACGGAAAGACCCCGTGAACCTTTACTATAGCTTGACACTGAACACTGGTCCTTGATGTGTAGGATAGGTGGGAGGCTTTGAAGCGTGGACGCCAGTCTGCGTGGAGCCGACCTTGAAATACCACCCTTTAATGGCTGGTGTTCTAACGTAGACCCGTAATCCGGGTTGCGGACAGTGTCTGGTGGGTAGTTTGACTGGGGCGGTCTCCTCCCAAAGAGTAACGGAGGAGCACGAAGGTTAGCTAATCCTGGTCGGACATCAGGAGGTTAGTGCAATGGCATAAGCTAGCTTGACTGCGAGAGTGACGGCTCGAGCAGGTGCGAAAGCAGGTCATAGTGATCCGGTGGTTCTGAATGGAAGGGCCATCGCTCAACGGATAAAAGGTACTCCGGGGATAACAGGCTGATACCGCCCAAGAGTTCATATCGACGGCGGTGTTTGGCACCTCGATGTCGGCTCATCACATCCTGGGGCTGAAGTAGGTCCCAAGGGTATGGCTGTTCGCCATTTAAAGTGGTACGCGAGCTGGGTTTAGAACGTCGTGAGACAGTTCGGTCCCTATCTGCCGTGGGCGCTGGAGAATTGAGGGGGCTGCTCCTAGTACGAGAGGACCGGAGTGGACGCATCACTGGTGTTCGGGTTGTCATGCCAATGGCATTGCCCGGTAGCTAAATGCGGAAAAGATAAGTGCTGAAAGCATCTAAGCACGAAACTTGCCCCGAGATGAGTTCTCCCTGACCCTTTAAGGGTCCTGAAGGAACGTTGAAGACTACGACGTTGATAGGTCGGGTGTGTAAGCGCAGCGATGCGTTGAGCTAACCGATACTAATGAACCGTGAGGCTTAACCTTACAACGCCGAAGCTGTTTCGGCGGACGAGAGACAGACAATCAAATTTCAGCTTTGATACAGATTTAACAGAATTTGCCTGGCGGCTTTAGCGCGGTGGTCCCACCTGACCCCATGCCGAACTCAGAAGTGAAACGCCGTAGCGCCGATGGTAGTGTGGGGTCTCCCCATGTGAGAGTAGGGAACTGCCAGGCATCAAATAGAAGAACCCCGTACCGTAAGGTGCGGGGTTTTTTGCTTTTGTCTTTCCCCTTCCTTGAAACTTTCTCACCTTCTGCTTGCAGACTCGACATTCAAACCATTTCTGGGTATCGTTAGCTGTCTGGATGTCTAAACGTTTATACGTATGCTGTGAGGATATAAATTTATGCCGATTCGGGTGCAGGACGAGCTACCAGCCGTCAATTTCTTGCGTGAAGAAAACGTCTTCGTCATGACGGCTTCGCGTGCGACAGGTCAGGAAATTCGCCCGCTGAAGGTGCTTATTCTCAATCTGATGCCAAAAAAGATCGAAACAGAAAACCAGTTCCTGCGTCTTCTGTCGAACTCCCCTCTGCAGGTTGATATTCAGCTGCTGCGAATCGATGCCCGTGAGTCACGTAACACGCCTTCTGAGCATCTGAACAACTTCTACTGTAACTTCGATGATATTCAGGGGGAAAACTTCGACGGACTGATCGTAACCGGCGCGCCGCTGGGTCTGGTTGAATTTAACGATGTCGCCTACTGGCCGCAGATCAAACAGGTGCTAGAGTGGGCAAAAGATCACGTTACGTCCACATTGTTTGTCTGTTGGGCGGTACAGGCCGCACTGAATATTCTTTATGGCATCCCCAAGCAAACCCGCACTGAAAAGCTCTCCGGCGTATACGAACACCATATTCTTCACCCACATGCGTTGCTGACGCGTGGTTTCGATGATTCCTTCCTGGCCCCGCATTCGCGCTACGCCGATTTCCCGGCCCAGTTGATTCGTGATTACACCGATCTGGAGATCCTGGCCGAAACGGAAGACGGGGATGCTTACCTGTTTGCCAGCAAGGATAAACGCATTGCTTTTGTGACCGGGCATCCTGAGTACGATCCGCATACCCTCGCGTCAGAGTATTTCCGTGATGTCGAAGCGGGTCTTAATCCGGATGTACCGTACAACTATTTCCCGAAAGACGATCCGCAAAACAAACCGAGAGCAACCTGGCGCAGCCACGGGAATTTGCTTTTCACTAACTGGCTCAACTATTACGTCTACCAGATCACGCCATACGATCTGCGCCACATGAATCCGACGCTGGAGTAATCTTCTGCACTAAACGATCCTAAAGCGTTTCAGCTATTCAAATCAGGCACCTTCGGGTGCCTTTTTTATTTCCGAAATGTCACTCACCGTTCGATCCAACTTTAATCTCAATGAAATCAATCAATTAATCACAATTAATAATTAAAATGGAAATTGTTTTTGATTTTAGAAAAAATATAGATAGTCTTAATTCTGCTGAGCGAAAACTACCCAACGATCTTTCGTTCGCATCGGGGGCGTGATTTTGGATCTTTGATGAGGAGCAGAGTAATGACTCAACAGGCAACGACGGTCGATGAACTGGTCTTTACCAAGCCGTACGGCGAGCAAGAACAGCAAGTGTTGACGGCGGAAGCGGTAGAGTTTCTGACTGAACTGGTAACCCGCTTTACGCCGCAGCGTAATAAGCTGCTGGCGGCACGCATTCATCAGCAGCAGGAAATTGACGATGGCAAGTTGCCTGGCTTCATTTCGGAAACCGCTTCCATTCGCCGTGGCGAGTGGAAAATCCGCGGCATCCCTGAAGATTTACAGGATCGTCGCGTTGAGATCACCGGTCCGGTAGAGCGCAAAATGGTGATCAACGCCATGAACGCCAACGTTAAAGTCTTTATGGCCGATTTTGAAGACTCACTGGCGCCGGACTGGCGTAAAGTCATCGAGGGGCAGATCAACCTGCGCGACGCCGTGAACGGCACCATCAGCTATACCAACGAAGCCGGCAAAATTTACCAGCTCAAACCGAACCCGGCGGTGCTGATCTGTCGCGTACGCGGCCTGCACCTGCCTGAAAAACATGTCACCTGGCGTGGGGAAGCCATTCCGGGCAGCCTGTTTGATTTCGCGCTCTATTTCTTCCACAACTACAAGAACCTGCTGGCAAAAGGCAGCGGCCCTTATTTCTATCTGCCAAAAACGCAGGCCTGGCAGGAAGCGGCCTGGTGGAGCGAGGTCTTCAGCTATGCGGAAGATCGTTTCAACCTGCCGCGCGGCACCATCAAAGCCACGCTGCTGATTGAAACGCTGCCAGCCGTGTTCCAGATGAATGAAATTCTGCACGCCCTGCGCGACCACATTGTCGGCCTGAACTGCGGACGCTGGGACTATATTTTCAGCTACATCAAAACCCTGAAAAACTATCCCGACCGCGTACTGCCGGATCGCCAGGTCGTGACCATGGATAAACCGTTCCTGAGCGCCTACTCGCGCCTGCTGATCAAAACCTGCCACAAGCGCGGCGCCTTTGCGATGGGCGGCATGGCGGCATTTATCCCGAGCAAAGACGCAGAGCGCAACAATCAGGTGCTCAACAAGGTGAAGGCCGACAAAGAGCTTGAAGCCCGTAACGGTCACGACGGCACGTGGATTGCCCATCCCGGCCTGGCCGATACGGCGATGGAGGTCTTTAACCGCGTTCTCGGCGACAACAAAAACCAGCTGTTTGTCACGCGCGAAGACGATGCCCCAACGGCTGAAGAACAGCTGCTGGCACCGTGCGCGGGCGAGCGTACGGAAGAGGGCATGCGTGCCAATATCCGCGTCGCGGTCCAGTACATCGAAGCGTGGATCTCAGGCAACGGCTGCGTACCTATCTACGGCCTGATGGAAGATGCCGCGACGGCGGAGATCTCACGTACCTCCATCTGGCAGTGGATCCACCATCAAAAAACGCTCAGCAACGGCAAACCCGTGACCAAATCTCTGTTCCGCCAGATGCTGGCCGAAGAGATGCGGGTGATCCAGGACGAGCTGGGCGAACACCGTTTCAGCAGCGGGCGTTTTGACGACGCTGCGCGTCTGATGGAGCAAATCACCACATCAGATGACTTAATCGACTTCCTGACCCTGCCGGGCTACCGCTTCCTGGCGTAACTCACCACATAACAATATGGAGCATCTGCACATGAAAACCCGTACCCAACAAATCGAAGAGTTGAAGAAAGAGTGGACACAGCCTCGCTGGGAAGGCATCCGCCGTCCTTACAGCGCGGAGGAAGTGGTGAAATTACGCGGCTCGGTCAACCCGGAATGCACGCTGGCGCAAAACGGTGCGGCGAAAATGTGGAAGCTGCTGCACGGTGGCTCTAAAAAGGGCTACATCAACAGCCTCGGCGCGCTGACCGGCGGTCAGGCGCTGCAGCAGGCGAAGGCCGGTATTGAAGCTATCTATCTCTCCGGCTGGCAGGTTGCGGCGGACGCAAACCTGGCGTCCAGCATGTACCCGGATCAGTCGCTCTATCCGGCTAACTCCGTGCCGTCGGTGGTGGATCGGATCAACAACACCTTCCGCCGTGCGGATCAGATCCAGTGGGCCGCAGGTATCGAACCCAACGATCCGCGCTTTACGGACTACTTCCTGCCGATCGTCGCGGATGCGGAAGCAGGCTTCGGCGGCGTACTGAACGCCTTCGAACTGATGAAATCGATGATTGAGGCCGGTGCAGCGGCCGTTCACTTCGAAGACCAGCTGGCGTCAGTGAAGAAATGCGGGCACATGGGCGGTAAGGTGCTCGTTCCGACTCAGGAAGCGATTCAGAAGCTGGTTGCCGCGCGTCTGGCTGCTGACGTGCTCGGCGTGCCAACGCTGGTCATTGCCCGTACCGATGCGGACGCGGCGGACCTGATCACCTCTGACTGCGACCCGTACGACAGCGAATTCATCACCGGCGAGCGCACCAGCGAAGGTTTCTACCGCACCCATGCCGGCATTGAACAGGCGATCAGCCGCGGCCTGGCGTACGCGCCTTACGCGGACCTGGTCTGGTGTGAAACCTCCACGCCGGATCTGGCGCTGGCAAAACGCTTTGCCGACGCCATCCACGCGAAGTATCCGGGCAAGCTGCTGGCCTATAACTGCTCGCCGTCATTCAACTGGCAGAAAAAGCTGGATGACAAAACGATCGCCAGCTTCCAGCAGCAGCTGTCCGATATGGGCTACAAATACCAGTTCATTACCCTGGCAGGCATCCACAGCATGTGGTTCAACATGTTCGACCTGGCGCACGCCTACGCGCAGGGCGAGGGCATGAAGCACTACGTTGAGAAGGTGCAGCAGCCGGAGTTTGCCGCGGGCAAAGACGGCTACACCTTCGTGTCTCACCAGCAGGAGGTGGGAACCGGCTACTTTGATAATGTGACCACGATTATTCAGGGCGGTACCTCCTCCGTCACCGCCTTAACGGGTTCAACGGAAGAAGCACAGTTTTAATCTTTTCCCCCTCTCCCCTCTCGGGGAGAGGGTTGGGGTGAGGGGGAATATATGTCGCGTGGCCTGGAATTGCTGATTGCCCAAACTATTTTGCAGGGCTTCGATGCCCAGTATGGTCGTTTTCTTGAAGTGACATCCGGCGCGCAGCAGCGCTTCGAACATGCAGACTGGCATGCGGTTCAACAGGCCATGAAGCAGCGTATCCATCTCTACGATCACCACGTGGGTCTGGTGGTGGAGCAGCTGCGCTGTATTACCGACGGTAAAAGTCCCGACGCGGATTTTTTACTGCGCGTGAAGGAGCACTACACCCATTTGTTACCCGACTACCCGCGCTTCGAGATTGCGGAGAGCTTTTTCAACTCCGTCTATTGCCGGTTATTTGACCACCGCTCACTATCTCCTGAGCGGTTATTTATCTTCAGCTCCCAGCCCGAGCGCCGCTTTCGAACCATTCCACGTCCGCTGGCGAAAGATTTCTTTCCCGATCGCGGATGGGAAAAGCTCCTGCACCGCGTGCTAACGGATCTGCCGCTGCGCCTGCCCTGGGAGAATAAAACCCGGGATATCGACTATATTCACACCCATCTCAACGAAACCTTCGGCGCGGAGGTGCTTAGCCATAGCCATTTGCAGGTGGCTAACGAGCTTTTCTACCGCAATAAAGCCGCCTGGCTGGTCGGCAAACTGGTTACGCCGACCGCCATTGTGCCTTTTCTGCTGCCCATTCACCGTACCGACGACGGGGAACTGTTTGTCGATACCTGCCTGACCACCGGCGCCGAGGCCAGCATCGTGTTTGGTTTCGCCCGCTCCTATTTCATGGTGTACGCCCCGCTGCCTGCCGCGCTGGTGGAGTGGCTGCGCGAGATCCTGCCGGGCAAAACCACCGCCGAGCTGTATATGGCCATTGGCTGTCAGAAGCACGCCAAGACGGAAAGCTACCGGGAGTACCTGCGCTATGTCACGACGGCCGACGAGCAGTTTATTGAAGCGCCAGGCATTCGCGGTATGGTGATGCTGGTGTTTACGCTGCCGGGTTTCGACCGGGTCTTTAAGGTGATTAAAGACAGATTCGCGCCGCAGAAAGAGATGACCGCCGCGCACGTTCGCGCCTGCTATCAGCTGGTCAAAGAGCACGATCGCGTCGGGCGCATGGCGGATACCCAGGAATTCGAAAACTTTGTGCTGGATAAACAGCAGATCGACCCAGCGCTCATGGCGCTGTTAATGCAGGAAGCGCCCGCAAAAATCACCGATCTGGGTGATAAAATCGTGATTAGCCATCTCTACATTGAGCGCCGCATGGTGCCGCTGAATATCTGGCTTGAGCAGTCCGAAGGCCAGGCGCTGCGGGATGCCATTGAAGAATACGGCAACGCGATTCGCCAGCTTGCCGCCGCCAATATTTTCCCGGGCGACATGCTGTTTAAAAACTTCGGCGTCACCCGTCACGGGCGGGTGGTGTTCTACGACTACGACGAAATTTGCTACATGACCGAGGTGAATTTCCGCGATATACCACAGCCCCGCTACCCGGAAGATGAGCTTTCCGGTGAGCCGTGGTACAGCGTCTCGCCGGGCGATGTGTTTCCGGAGGAGTTTCGCCACTGGCTGTGTGCCGACCCGCGCATCGGGCCGCTATTCGAAGAGATGCATGAGGATCTGTTCCGCGCCAGCTACTGGCGCGGACTGCAAACGCGGATCAAAAATGGGCATGTCGAAGATGTGTACGCTTACCGCCGCAAGCAGAGGTTTTGCATAAGATTTTCTCCCTCTCCCTGTGGGAGAGGGCCGGGGTGAGGGCATCAGGCCGCACTCAATCTCAACGAATCCCACCATACGCCAGCGTCACCTCTTTTGCCGCCTTAATCACCAGCGCACCCAGCTCGGTCACGCGGTCATCGGTCATCCGCGAAATCGGACCGGAGATGGAGATCGCGGCAAACGGCTCGCGGTGCTCGTCAAAAATACAGGCCGCGAGGCAGCGCAGGCCCAGGGCATGTTCTTCATCATCAAACGAATAGCCGCGCTTGCGGGTCAGGGCCAGATCTTCTTTCAGATGCACGGGCGATACCAGGGTGGCGTGGGTGTAGGCGTGCAGCCCTTTACGGTGCAGCAGCCCCGTCACCTGCTCTTCGCTCAGCTGCGAGAGAAACGCTTTCCCCGCCCCGGAGGCGTGCATCGGCAGCTTGCCGCCAATCGGTGCGGACATACGCATCAGCTGCGTACACTGCACCTGGTCGATGATAATCGCCTGGTGGTCGCTCTGGTCCAGCACCGCCAGGTTTACGGTCTCGCCGGACTCCTCCATCAGCTTGCGCAGAATCGGGTGCACAATCGCCAGCAGGTTGCGGCTCTGCAGGAAGCTGCTGCCGACGATAAACGCGTGCGCGCCCACCGCCCAGTGCCCCAGCTCGCCGACCTGGCGGACAAAGCCCAGCTGCTGCATGGTGGTCAGCAGGCGGTGCGTCGTGGAGTTCGGCAGGCCAGCCTGCTGGGCCAGCTCCGTCAGGGCCACGCTGCCGTGCGACTCGGCTATCCACTCCAGCAGTTTCAAACCGCGCGTGAGCGATTGAACCTGTCCGCCCTGTTGTGCGGCGGCGGTGGTGGCAGCAGGTTTTCTGCCGCGTTTAGCGGGAACGGTCGCGACCATGACGATCTCCTTTTTCTGTATCGTGGAAATCATTTTCGTTTTATTTGGTGAATTTGCAACCGTTATCCTGACTGATCGGAGGAGTGATGGTGAACATGTCTCATGTTACCGCTGTGCGACTTTTCCACCCTGCGAGATTGTGCCAGTATGGAACCCAGCCTTTTGGCCTTGTTGAGCGTTGTCGGGAGCAAGTGTGAGCAGCAAAGTAGAGCAACTGCGTGCGCAGTTAAATGAACGAATTCTGGTGCTGGATGGCGGCATGGGCACCATGATCCAGGGGTATCGTCTGAGTGAAGACGATTTCCGCGGCGAACGCTTTGCCGACTGGCCCTGCGACCTGAAAGGGAACAACGACCTGCTGGTGCTCAGCAAGCCGTTCGTTATTAAGGATATCCACAACGCCTACTTCGAAGCGGGGGCGGATATCGTTGAGACCAACACCTTTAACTCGACAACCATCGCCATGGCGGATTACCAGATGGAATCCCTGTCGGCGGAAATCAACCTGGAAGCCGCGAAGCTGGCGCGCGCCTGCGCCGACGAGTGGACGGCCCGCACGCCGGACAAGCCTCGCTACGTTGCCGGGGTGCTTGGCCCGACGAACCGCACCGCGTCGATTTCACCGGACGTCAACGACCCGGCGTTTCGTAATATCACCTTCGATCAGCTGGTTGCCGCCTACCGCGAATCGACCAAAGCGCTGGTGGAAGGCGGTTCCGATCTGATCCTGATTGAAACCGTATTCGACACCCTCAACGCCAAAGCCGCGATTTACGCGGTGAAAGAGGAGTTTGAGGCGCTGGGCGTTGACCTGCCGATCATGATTTCCGGCACCATCACCGACGCTTCCGGCCGTACCCTGTCCGGTCAGACAACCGAAGCGTTTTATTACTCCCTGCGTCACGCCGAATCGCTCTCCTTTGGCCTGAACTGCGCGCTGGGGCCGGATGAACTGCGCCAGTACGTGCAGGAGCTTTCCCGTATCGCGGAATGTTACGTCACCGCCCACCCGAACGCCGGTCTGCCGAACGCGTTCGGTGAATACGATCTCGATGCCGACACCATGGCGGCGCAAATCCGCGAGTGGGCCGAGTCTGGATTCCTGAACATCGTCGGCGGCTGCTGCGGCACCACGCCGGAGCACATCGCGGCTATGAGCAACGCCGTGGCCGGACTGCCGCCGCGCAAGCTGCCCGAGCTTCCGGTTGCCTGTCGCCTTTCCGGTCTTGAGCCGTTGACCATCGGCGACGACAGCCTGTTTGTGAACGTGGGTGAGCGTACTAACGTCACCGGTTCCGCAAAGTTCAAGCGCCTGATCAAAGAAGAGAAATACAGCGAAGCGCTGGACGTTGCCCGCCAGCAGGTGGAAAGCGGCGCGCAGATTATCGATATCAACATGGACGAGGGGATGCTCGACGCCGAAGCGGCGATGGTGCGTTTCCTCAACCTGATCGCCGGCGAGCCGGACATCGCCCGCGTGCCGATCATGATCGACTCCTCCAAGTGGGAGGTCATCGAAAAAGGGCTGAAGTGCATCCAGGGTAAAGGCATCGTCAACTCTATCTCGATGAAAGAGGGCGTTGATATCTTTATCCACCACGCGAAGATGATCCGCCGCTACGGTGCCGCCGTGGTGGTCATGGCCTTCGACGAGGTGGGCCAGGCGGATACCCGCGAGCGTAAAATTGAGATATGCCGCCGCGCGTACAAGATTTTGACCGAAGAGGTGGGCTTCCCGCCGGAAGACATTATCTTTGACCCGAATATCTTCGCCGTCGCGACCGGGATTGAAGAGCACAACAACTACGCCCAGGACTTTATCGGCGCATGTGAGGACATCAAGCGCGAGCTGCCGCATGCGCTGATCTCCGGCGGCGTATCGAACGTGTCGTTCTCGTTCCGCGGCAACGACCCGGTGCGCGAAGCGATCCACGCCGTGTTCCTCTACTACGCCATCCGCAACGGCATGGACATGGGGATCGTTAACGCCGGCCAGCTGGCGATTTACGACGATCTCCCTGCCGAGCTGCGCGACGCCGTCGAGGACGTGATCCTTAACCGCCGCGACGACGCCACCGAGCGCATGCTGGACCTGGCGGAGAAATACCGCGGCAGCAAATCGGATGAGGCGGCAAACGTTCAGCAGGCCGAGTGGCGTTCCTGGGACGTGAAAAAGCGTCTGGAATACTCGCTGGTCAAAGGCATCACCGAATTTATCGAGCTCGATACCGAAGAGGCGCGCCAGCAGGCAGCCCGCCCAATTGAGGTGATCGAAGGCCCGCTGATGGACGGCATGAACGTGGTCGGCGATCTGTTCGGCGAGGGTAAAATGTTCCTGCCGCAGGTGGTGAAATCCGCCCGCGTGATGAAGCAGGCGGTGGCGTATCTGGAACCCTACATCGAAGCCAGCAAAGAGAAAGGCTCCAGCAACGGCAAGATGGTTATCGCCACCGTTAAGGGAGACGTGCACGACATCGGCAAGAACATCGTTGGCGTAGTGCTGCAGTGTA
Source organism: Enterobacter asburiae (assembly GCF_001521715.1). Lineage (NCBI taxonomy): Bacteria > Pseudomonadati > Pseudomonadota > Gammaproteobacteria > Enterobacterales > Enterobacteriaceae > Enterobacter > Enterobacter asburiae. The sequence continues at coordinate 3,300,696 of NZ_CP011863.1, read as the reverse complement.
ATAACTACGAGATTATCGACCTCGGCGTGATGGTCCCGGCGGACAAAATCCTCAAGACCGCGCGCGAGGTGAACGCCGACCTGATTGGCCTCTCCGGCCTGATTACGCCGTCGCTCGACGAAATGGTCAACGTGGCAAAAGAGATGGAGCGACAGGGCTTCACCATTCCGCTATTGATTGGCGGGGCGACCACCTCGAAAGCGCACACGGCGGTGAAAATCGAGCAGAACTACAGCGGCCCGACGGTCTACGTGCAGAACGCCTCGCGCACCGTGGGCGTGGTCTCCGCGCTGCTCTCCGACACCCAGCGCGACGATTTTGTGGCGCGCACCCGTAAAGAGTACGAAACCGTTCGCATCCAGCACGGCCGTAAGAAGCCGCGCACCCCGCCTGTTTCGCTGCAGGCTGCGCGCGATAACGATCTGGCCTTCGACTGGTCCAGCTACACGCCGCCGGTCGCGCACCGTCTGGGCGTGCAGGACGTGACGGCCAGCATCGAGACGCTGCGCAACTACATTGACTGGACGCCGTTCTTTATGACCTGGTCGCTGGCGGGCAAATATCCGCGCATCCTGGAAGATGAGGTGGTCGGCGAGGAGGCGAAGCGCCTGTTTAAAGATGCCAACGACATGCTCGACACGCTGAGCGCAGAGAAAACCCTCAACCCGCGCGGCGTGGTGGGCCTGTTCCCGGCGAACCGCGTGGGCGACGATGTAGAAATCTACCGTGATGAAACCCGCACCCACGTGCTGGCGGTCAGCCGCCATCTGCGCCAGCAAACGGAGAAAGTGGGCTTTGCCAACTACTGCCTGGCCGATTTCGTCGCGCCGAAGCTGAGTGGTAAAGCCGACTATATCGGCGCCTTTGCGGTAACCGGCGGTCTCGAAGAAGATGCGCTGGCGGACGCGTTCGAAGCGCAGCACGATGATTACAATAAAATCATGGTGAAAGCGATTGCCGACCGCCTGGCGGAAGCCTTCGCCGAGTACCTGCACGAGCGCGTGCGCAAGGTGCACTGGGGCTATGCGGCGAATGAAAACCTCAGCAATGAGGATCTGATCCGCGAAAACTACCAGGGGATTCGCCCGGCGCCGGGCTATCCGGCCTGTCCGGAACACACCGAAAAAGGCACCATCTGGAAGCTGCTGGATGTGGAAGCCCATACCGGCATGAAGCTCACCGAGTCGTTCGCCATGTGGCCAGGCGCGTCAGTTTCCGGCTGGTACTTCAGCCATCCGGACAGCAAGTACTTTGCCGTGGCGCAGCTGCAGCGGGATCAGATTGAAGATTACGCCCTGCGCAAAGGGATGAGCGTGTCTGAAGTGGAGCGCTGGCTGGCGCCAAATCTCGGCTACGACGCCGACTAAAATCACTTTTCCTTACAACAAACAGGGCGCTCATTGGGCGCCCTGTCTCTTTCTTACGTTTAAACCCTTATACTGAACCTATGGAAAACGAATAACGATAAGGAGGAAAAACTTCCGTGCTGACGTTGTTACACCTGCTCTCTGCAGTCGCACTGCTCGTATGGGGCACCCATATCGTCCGTACCGGCGTGATGCGCGTATTTGGCGCGCGCTTACGTACCGTTCTCAGCAGCAGCGTTGAGAAGAAGCCGCTCGCCTTCTGCGCGGGCATTGGCGTAACGGCACTGGTTCAGAGCAGTAACGCCACGACCCTGCTTGTCACCTCCTTTGTGGCGCAGGATCTGGTGGCGCTGGCCCCGGCGCTGGTGATTGTGCTGGGTGCGGATGTAGGTACCGCGCTGATGGCGCGTATCCTGACCTTCGATCTCTCCTGGCTGTCGCCGCTGCTGATTTTTATCGGCGTTATCTTCTTCCTTGGCCGCAAGCAGACGCGTGCCGGGCAGCTCGGGCGCGTAGGGATAGGCCTGGGGCTGATCCTGCTGGCGCTGGAGCTGATTGTGCAGGCGGTCACCCCAATCACCGAGGCCAACGGCGTGCAGGTCATCTTTGCCTCCCTGACCGGGGACATCATGCTTGACGCCCTCATTGGCGCGGTATTTGCCATCGTCAGCTACTCCAGCCTGGCGGCGGTTCTTCTGACGGCGACCTTAACCGCCACAGGGGCGATCTCCTTCCCGGTGGCGCTGTGTCTGGTGATCGGGGCCAACCTCGGCTCCGGCCTGCTGGCGATGCTCAATAACAGCGCGGCCAACGCCGCCGCCCGCCGCGTGGCTCTCGGCAGCCTGCTGTTTAAGCTGGTGGGCAGCCTGATTATTCTGCCGTTCGTTCACCCGCTGGCGAACCTGATGGACAATCTACCGCTGCCGAAGGCGGAGCTGGTGATCTACTTCCACGTGTTCTACAACCTGGTGCGCTGCCTGGCAATGGTGCCTTTTGCCGCGCCGATGGCCCGCTTCTGCGAACGCCTCATTCAGGACGAGCCGGAGCTGGATGCGCGCCTGAAGCCGAAGCACCTGGATACCTCCGCGCTGGATACCCCGGCGCTGGCGCTGGCGAATGCCGCTCGCGAGACGCTGCGCATGGGCGACGCAATGGAAACCATGCTCGAAGGCCTGCAAAAGGTGATGCACGGCGAGCCGCGTGAAGAGAAAGAACTGCGCAGACTGGCGGACGATATCAACGTGCTCTATACCGCCATTAAGCTTTACCTGGCGCGTATGCCGCAGGACGAGTTGGCGGAAGAGGAGTCCCGCCGCTGGGCGGAAATCATCGAAATGTCGCTTAACCTTGAGCAGGCCTCGGATATCGTTGAGCGTATGGGCAGCGAGATCGCCGACAAATCCCTTGCCGCGCGTCGTGCGTTTTCAGGTGAAGGCCTGAAGGAGCTGGAAGCGCTGCACGAACAGCTGGTCAGCAACCTCAAGCTGGCGATGCTGGTCTTCTTCTCCAGCGACGTGCCGAGCGCGCGCCGCCTGCGTCGCAACAAGCATCGTTTCCGCATTCTGAACCGCCGCTACTCGCACGCCCACGTTGAGCGTCTGCACCAGCAGAACGTGCAGAGCATCGAGACCAGCTCCCTGCATCTGGGGCTGCTGGGGGATATGAAGCGTCTCAACTCGTTGTTCTGCGCGGTAGCGTACAGCGTGATGGAACAGCCGGATGAAGACGACGAGCGGGATGAGTATTAATCTCTGAAAGCGCCTCGCAAAACCGTTTTGCGGGGCGTGACACCTTATAAAGCGCAATTTACTCTTCAGACCTTACATTTTGAAGGGAATAGAAAATGCTCGTTTATTACGCTACACTTCGCCAATTCATGCGCATTCCGATGGGGGTTCTCATGCGCGCTACTCATGGCATCAAAAAATCAGTCAATGTGTCGTTAGCACCAGAAATCCTTGAAGAGGCGCGTCGGCTTAAACTTAATCTCTCTGCTGTACTCACGGCTGCGCTGCAGGAGCAGTTTCGAGCGCATCAGCGCGCAGAGTGGTTAGCAGAAAATAAAGCTTCTATTGAGGCCATTAACCAGTGGGTTGATGAAAACGGCTCCTTTAGTGATTCTCAGAGATCGTTCTGATGGAACAATATTTTGCTTATGAGAATGAGGGTAAGGGGAAAACTGCCTATCCCTGGCTAATCAATATGCAGCATCCCGTGGCCAATGTGATGAAGCATGTCCTGGTCGCACCAGCAGTTGAGCTTAGCCATCTGGGAGGCATTCAGCCGCCTGCGAAAGTGTGCCCTGTCGTTGAGATAGCGGGTAAGCCCTGCGTGGTCATGATGCACATGATGGCTGGCATATCGCCAAAAGAGTTAGGTGAGCGTGTTGCCGATCTTACGCAAAACCGGGCTTCATTGCGGGATGCACTCGATTTTTTGATCAACGGCTACTAACACTTTTTTGTCAGCCGCAAGGTAAGGTATATTTCGCCCTTCACAGGAGAAACTATGCTGCCAACTCAATCAACCCGATTAAACAAATACATTAGCGAGAGCGGGATCTGCTCACGTCGCGAGGCTGACCGTTACATTGAACAGGGTAACGTGTTTCTTAACGGCAAACGCGCCACCATCGGCGACCAGGTGGTCCCTGGCGATGTGGTTAAAGTGAATGGTCAGGTCATCGAACCGCGTGATGCTGAAGACCTGGTGTTTATCGCGTTGAACAAACCGGTTGGGATTGTCAGCACCACGGAAGACGGTGAGCGGGACAACATCGTTGATTTCGTGAACCACAGCAGCCGTATCTTCCCGATTGGCCGTCTGGATAAAGACTCACAGGGGCTGATTTTCCTCACCAACCACGGCGATCTGGTCAACAAAATTCTTCGTGCCGGTAATGACCACGAGAAAGAGTACATTGTGACGGTCAATAAGCCGGTCACGGACGAATTTATTCGCGGCATGGGCGCCGGGGTGCCGATCCTCGGTACCGTCACGAAAAAGTGTAAGGTGAAGAAAGAAGCGCCGTTCGCGTTCCGCATTACGCTGGTGCAGGGCCTGAACCGCCAGATCCGCCGCATGTGTGAACACTTCGGTTATGAAGTGACGAAGCTGGAACGCACGCGCATCATGAACGTCAGCCTGTCCGGCATCCCGCTGGGCGAGTGGCGCGATTTAACGGATGACGAGCTGATTGAACTCTTCAAGCTTATCGAGAATTCCTCGTCCGAAGCGAAGCCGAAGGCCAAAGCAAAACCGAAAACTCAGGCGATTAAGCGCCCGGTGGTGAAGGCGCCGCAGGCGGAAGATAAGGGGCGAGGCAAGCCGGGTAATGGAAAACGCTTTACCCAGCCGGGGCGCAAAAAGAAAGGGCGCTGATTAGCGCCTTCCACGGGTAGACGTTGTGGCGGACCAGGAAAAGGTCGCCTCTGCATCCGGTTTATAAGCCTGCTCTTTTTTCAGCTTGCGGGCTTTTTTCGCCGCGGCCTCACGCTGCGCCATCAGCTTATCGATGTACTCTTTTTTCACCTGATTGGTTTCGGCGTTCGTCAGCGTGCGGCCATGTGCGATACGGGCGCGGTCGAGAAGCGTTTTCAGTTCGCGCTGCTCGGCTTCCGTCATGTCTTTCTGGGTCAAACGTGGTGTAGCCATTGCTGAAGCCTCATGATAGAGAGGCTTCAGTGTAAAGCAAGCCGCGTAAATTAACCCTGCTTCACCGCATCTTTTTTCGTTTGTTCATCAATCGGTTTGCCGGACCAGTAGCCCGCCAGCAGCGAGCCGGAGAGGTTATGCCAGACGGAGAACAGCGCGCCGGGCAGGGCCGCCAGCGGGGAGAAGTAGATTTTACCGAGTGCCGCCGCCAGGCCGGAGTTCTGCATGCCTACCTCGATTGCCAGCGTACGGCAGGTCGATTCGTCAAAACCAAACAGCTTCCCGCCCCAGTAGCCGCCCAGCAGGCCAATCGTGTTATGCAGCACCACGGCGATGATCACCACAAAGCCCACGGAGGCAATGTGCGATGCGGAACCCGCCACCACGGCGCTAATGATCGCCAGAATGCAGACCATCGAAAACGCGGGCAGGTACGGCTCAACGGCCTTCACCATGCGCGGGAAAAGATGGTGAATGACCAGCCCCAGCGCAATCGGGATCACCACAATTTGCAGAATGCTGAGCAGCATGCCCATCACGTCCACCTGAATATGCGCGTCCACGTACAGGCGGGTTAACAGCGGCGTGGCAACGACGCCAACCAGCGTGGAAACGGACGAGATCGTGACGGAGAGCGCCACGTCGCCTTTCGCCAGGTAGATCATGACGTTGGACGCCGTGCCGCTGGCCACGCTGCCTACCAGCACCATCCCGGCGGAGAGATCGGGCGGCATCTTAAAGGCCATTGCCAGCAGCCACGCCGCAAGCGGCATGACCAGGTAGTGCAGGAAGATCCCTGCTGCGACGGGCGCAGGGCGAGACAGCACGCGTTTAAAGTCGTCGATTTTCAGATGCACGCCCATACCGAACATGATCAGCATCAGCAGCGTGGCGACCCACGGACCAATGCCCGTGAAAGTGGCGGGGGTGTAATACGCGAGTACGGAGAGCAGCAGCGCCCATAACGGGAACAGCCGCGTAACGGCGGATAACATAGTGGATTCCTTGCAGTATTGTCGTGTTGTTTAGTTATGAAAAAGCCGGGTCTGTGCCCGGCTTATAGGTATTGTTTATCGTGCTAACGAATTTTATTCAAACAAATTCTGATGAAGTTTCTGCACGACCTGCTCAGCCTGATCGGCAGGCACCAGGAAGCAGAGGTTGTAGCTGGATGCGCCGTAGCAGATCATGCGGATGCTGAACGGGTCGAGCACGCCGAACACCTCTTTACCCACGCCGCAGGCGCGCGACAGCTTGTTGCCAATGATGGCAACCAGCGCCAGATCTTCTTCCACTTCCACGCGGCACAGCTCAGAAAGCTCAATCAGCAGAGACTGCGTCAGCAGCGTGTCGCCGGTGGAGGTAGAGCCGGTGGTGTCCAGCGTCAGCGCAATGCTCACTTCAGAGGTGGTGATCAGATCCACCGAGATATTGTGGCGCGCCAGAATGCCAAACACTTCCGCCAGGAATCCACGGGAATGCAGCATATTGTGGCTGTGGAGCGTCACCAGCGTCTGGCGACGGCGCAGGGCCAGGGCGCGGAACAGCGGTGGGTTTTCGGTTTTCTTGCAGACCAGCGTCCCGCCCGCTTTCGGATCTTTGCTGGAACCCACGAAGACCGGAATATCGCTGCGTACGGCCGGCAGCAGCGTTGCCGGGTGCAGCACTTTCGCGCCGAAGGTGGCCATTTCCGCGGCTTCTTCAAAGGCGATCACATCAATACGTTTAGCCGCAGAAACGACGCGCGGGTCGGTGGTGTAAATGCCCGGAACGTCCGTCCAGATATCCACGCGCGTTGCATGCAGGGCCTCGCCCAGCAGCGCGGCGGTGTAGTCGCTGCCGCCGCGACCAAGCGTGGTGGTGCGGCCTTTCGCTTCACTGCCGATAAAGCCCTGGGTGATCACGATACCGTCTGCCAGGCGTGGTGCCAGCTGCTGATTGGTCAGCTCCGCCAGCGCCTCAACGTCCGGCTCGGCACGCCCAAAGCGATCGCTGGTACGCATCACTTTACGCACGTCAAACCACTGCGCCTGAACGTTACGCTCGCGCATGATTTCCACAAACAGCAGGGTGGACATCAGTTCGCCGTGGCTGACCAGCTCGTCGGTCAGGGCGGTGGAGGTGGCCAGAGAGGCCGCTTCTGCCAGGGTGGTGATATTTTCCAGCAGGCGTTCCACTTCCTCGCGAATGACGTTCGGGTTCTGCAGACGCTCAAGAATGTCGAACTGAATTTTGCGCAGTGCATCCAGCTTCACGAAACGTTCTGTCGCTTCCAGTCCTTCAGACAGAGAAACCAGCAGGTTCGTCACGCCGGCGGATGCTGAGAGCACCACCAGGCGGGTATTCGGATCGGCCAGCACCACATCGGCGCTGCGGTTCATGGCATCGTAATCGGCCACACTGGTGCCGCCAAATTTGGCGACCACAAAACTCGTCATAACAACCTCGTGTCAGGGAATGAATAAGCGACCTTGGCACAAGAGTGAAACGAAAACAGGTGCAGGCGCAAAATACGGCCCTATAAATAAAATGCGGGGGAGGTCCTGTCAATGCTGGGATTATGCGGATTTTTTATGGGGGGGTACCCCTGAGAAACAGGACTTATAACAGGGCCATATTTTATGCTCCATTTTAGCCTGTTTTGGGCGACATTTCGCCGCCCCAGGAGGGCACTTCAGCAGCTATACTTTTCGGGTCTTTTCACCTGTGTTTGATGCAGGCCAGGGCAATGGCATAAAAACCATCACAATTTTTATTTGCAGGCGCTACAATCGACCGCAGTCACAATTCTCAAATCAGAAGAGTATTGCTAATGAAAAACATCAACCCAACGCAGACCGCTGCCTGGCAGGCACTCCAGAAACATTTTGATGAAATGAAAGACGTCACCATCGCGGATCTGTTCGCGAAGGATGCCGATCGTTTCTCTAAGTTCTCCGCGACCTTCGACGACCTGATGCTGGTGGATTTCTCCAAAAACCGCATTACCGAAGAGACGCTGGCAAAACTGCAGGATCTGGCGAAAGAAACCGAGCTTGCCGACGCCATCAAATCCATGTTCTCCGGTGAGAAAATTAACCGTACCGAAGACCGTGCCGTGCTTCATGTGGCCCTGCGTAACCGTAGCAATACGCCAATCATCGTTGACGGCAAAGACGTCATGCCGGAAGTGAACGCGGTGCTGGAAAAGATGAAAACCTTCTCCGAAGCGATCATCTCCGGTAGCTGGAAAGGCTACACCGGCAAAGCGATCACCGACGTGGTTAACATCGGTATCGGCGGCTCTGACCTCGGTCCGTTCATGGTGACCGAAGCGCTGCGCCCGTACAAAAACCACCTCAATATGCACTTTGTGTCTAACGTCGATGGTACCCACATTGCCGAAGTGCTGAAGAACGTGAACCCGGAAACCACCCTGTTCCTGGTTGCCTCCAAAACCTTCACCACTCAGGAAACCATGACCAACGCCCACAGCGCGCGCGACTGGTTCCTGAAAACCGCGGGCGACAACAAGCACGTGGCGAAACACTTCGCGGCGCTGTCTACCAACGGTAAAGCCGTCAGCGAGTTCGGCATTGATACCGCGAACATGTTCGAGTTCTGGGACTGGGTTGGCGGCCGCTACTCCCTGTGGTCTGCGATCGGTCTGTCCATCATCCTGTCCGTGGGCTTCGACAACTTCGTTGAGCTGCTCTCCGGCGCGCACGCGATGGATAAACACTTCTCCACGACCGCACCAGAGAAAAACCTGCCGGTGCTGCTGGCGCTGATCGGTATCTGGTACAACAACTTCTTCGGCGCTGAAACCGAAGCGATCCTGCCGTACGACCAGTATATGCACCGCTTTGCGGCCTACTTCCAGCAGGGCAACATGGAATCCAACGGTAAATACGTTGACCGTAACGGCAACGCGGTGGATTACCAGACTGGCCCAATTATCTGGGGCGAGCCGGGCACCAACGGTCAGCATGCCTTCTACCAGCTGATCCACCAGGGCACCAAAATGGTACCGTGCGATTTCATCGCTCCGGCTATCACCCATAACCCGCTGTCTGACCACCATCCGAAGCTGCTGTCGAACTTCTTTGCGCAGACCGAAGCGCTGGCGTTCGGTAAATCCCGCGAGGTGGTTGAGCAGGAATACCGTGACCAGGGTAAAGATCCGGCCACGCTGCACCACGTTGTGCCGTTCAAAGTGTTCGAAGGCAACCGTCCAACCAACTCCATCCTGCTGCGCGAAATCACGCCGTTCAGCCTGGGTGCGCTGATTGCCCTGTACGAGCACAAGATCTTCACGCAGGGCGCCATCCTGAACATCTTTACCTTTGACCAGTGGGGCGTTGAGCTGGGCAAACAGCTGGCAAACCGTATTCTGCCAGAGCTGGGTGACGATAAAGCGATTGCCAGCCATGACAGCTCGACAAATGGTTTGATCAACCGTTATAAAGCATGGCGCGCGTAATTAAAACGTCATGAAAACGTGCCGGCATAATGCCGGCATTTTTTTATCGGATAATTCCTGATGTCTGTTAGTTAACTCTAACTCTGGATCTGAGTTTAATCCGAAAAAGGCGCTTAACCCGTTAATTGCTGCGGTTTATTTTAAGAAAATACGCAGTAGTTCATTAATATGTCTATATTATAACCTATTGAATTTTATCTATTATATATTTCTTCTATTTGTCTTTCATTTCCATTTTAACCATTAGTCCGAAAACCCTCTCCCTATTTCCCCTTACGGCAAACCCACGGCAGGAGTTGTGTATACTCGATTCCGCCTGAAATTCTTTTCGGGCAAATCTCCATTCATTCATTGAAGGGAAATTGTTATGAAGAAAGTACTGTATGGCATTTTTGCCATATCTGCGCTTGCGGCGACATCTGTTTATGCAGCTCCGGTTCAGGTCGGGGAAGCGGCAGGTTCGGCTGCGACGTCTGCGTCTGCGGGAAGTTCTACCGCAGCCAGCGCCAGCACCGTAAGTTCAGCCGTGGGTGTCGCGCTGGCGGCAACCGGTGGCGGTGATGGCTCCAATACCGGAACCACGACCACCACGACAACCAGCACCCAGTAATAGCGGGTGTTTTAATCATAACCACACTTCGGTGTGGTTATTTCGCCCCTTCGGAGAAGAGTCGTGAAGCGACCTGCAATCATTCTGATTTGCCTGCTGCTGCAGGCGTGCTCGGCCACCACTAAAGGGCTGGGAAACTCACTGTGGGAAAGCATGTTCGGTACACCGGGCGTACATCTGACCGATGACGAACTTCAAAACATGCCCTATGCCAGTCAGTACATGCAGCTTAACGATGGCCCGCAGCTGTTTGTGGTGCTCGCTTTCGATGAAAACGGGCAGCAGAAATGGGTGACGCAGGATCAGGCTACCATCGTGACGCAGCATGGCCGTATCGTGAAAACCCTGTTGGGCGGCGACAACCTGCTTGAAGTGAACAATATCGCTGCCGATCCGCTGCTCAAGCCGAACCAGATCGCCGACAGCGCAAGCTGGACGCGCACGATGGGCTGGACCGAACATAAGCAGGTGCGTTACGCCACGGCACGCTCGACCTTCCGCTGGGACGGCACGGACAGTGTGAAAGTCGGCAGCGACGAAACCCATGTCCGCGTGCTGGATGAAGAAGTCACCACCGACCAGGCCACCTGGCACAACCGCTTCTGGATCGACGAGGAAGGGCAGATCCGCCAGTCCCTGCAGTATCTCGGGGCCGGATTCTTCCCGGTGAAAACCACCCTGATCAAGGCGGCGAAATCATGAAAACGCTCATCCACGTTGCGCTTCTCGCCAGCCTTGCCGCGCCGCTGGCATGGTCCGCAGGGACGGTAAATGTCTACACGCCGGACAGTGAAAAACCCAAAACCTTAACCCACGCCGAGCATCTGATCGATCTCGTCGGACAGCCTAGGCTCGCCAACAGCTGGTGGCCAGGGGCAGTAATCGCTGAACGGCAGAAGAGCGCTGAAGCGGAACAACAGCACAAGGCGCTCCTTGCCAGGCTGACGGGGTTAGCGGAGCAGGAAGATGGCGACGACGCGGCGGCCATTAACAGCGTTCGCCAGCAGCTGCAGGCGCTGAAGGTGACGGGCCGTCAGAAAGTCAATCTTGATCCAGACGAGGTGCGCGTCACGGAAAAGGGCAACCCCACGCTTGAAGGGGAGTATACGCTCTGGCTGCCGGCGAAGCCGACGACGGTGACCGTGATGGGGCTTATCAGCAGCCCGGGTAAAAAGCCTTTTACGCCCGGTCGTGACGTGGCGAGCTACCTCGACGAGCAGAGCCTGCTGAGCGGTGCCGATAACAGCTATGCCTGGGTGGTTTACCCTGACGGACACACACAAAAAGCCCCCGTCGCTTACTGGAATAAACGGCATATCGAACCTATGCCGGGCAGCATCATTTTTGTCGGTTTTGCCGACCATTTCTGGACGAAGGCGTATGACGGGCTTAACGCCGATATCCTTCACTCCCTGATTCAGCGGATACCGGAATAATGAAAAAAACCTATCTCTACAGCATGCTGGCGCTCTGTGTGAGTGCCGCCTGCCATGCAGAAACGTATCCGGCACCCATTGGCCCGTCTCAGTCAGACTTCGGCGGCGTCGGTTTACTGCAAACGCCCACCGCGCGTATGGCGCGCGAAGGGGAAATTAGCCTTAACTACCGTGATAACGACCAGTATCGCTACTACTCGGCGTCGGTGCAGCTGTTCCCGTGGCTTGAAACCACGCTGCGCTATACCGACGTGCGTACGAAACAATACAGCAGCGTTGAGGCGTTCTCCGGCGATCAGACCTACAAAGATAAAGCCTTCGACGTCAAGCTGCGCCTGTGGGAAGAGAGCTACTGGATGCCGCAGGTGTCCGTGGGGGCCAAAGATATCGGTGGTACCGGTCTGTTTGATGCGGAATACATCGTGGCCAGCAAAGCCTGGGGCCCGTTCGACTTCTCGCTCGGCCTGGGATGGGGCTATCTCGGCACCAGCGGTAACGTGAAAAACCCGTTTTGCTCCTACAGCGACAAATACTGCTATCGCGATAACAGCTACAAAAAAGCCGGTTCCATCAACGGGGATCAGATGTTCCACGGCCCGGCATCGCTGTTTGGCGGCGTAGAGTATCAAACGCCCTGGCAGCCATTACGCCTGAAGCTGGAATATGAAGGGAATGACTACTCGCACGACTTCGCCGGAAAGATTGAGCAGAAGAGCAAGTTTAACGTCGGCGCCATTTATCGCGTCACCGACTGGGCCGACGTTAACCTCAGCTACGAGCGCGGCAATACGGTGATGTTTGGCTTCACGCTGCGCACCAACTTTAACGACATGCGGCCACACTACAATGATAACGCGCGCCCTGCATACCGGCCGGAGCCGCAGGATGCGATTCTGCAGCACTCCGTGGTGGCAAACCAGCTGACGCTGTTGAAATACAATGCCGGTCTGGCGGATCCGAAGATTCAGACCAAGGGCGACACGCTTTACGTCACCGGCGAGCAGGTGAAATACCGCGACTCGCGCGAAGGGATCGAACGCGCCAACCGGATCGTTATGAACGATCTGCCGGAGGGGATCCGCACGATCCGCGTGACGGAGAACCGTCTCAACCTGCCGCAGGTCACAACCGAAACGGACGTTGCCAGCCTCAAGCGCCATCTGGAAGGCGAGCCGCTCGGGCATGAAACCGAGCTGGTGCAAAAACGCATCGAGCCCGTGGTGCCGGACACCACCGAGCAGGGCTGGTATATCGACAAATCGCGCTTCGATTTCCATATCGATCCGGTGCTGAACCAGTCCGTCGGCGGGCCTGAAAACTTCTACATGTATCAGCTGGGCGTGATGGCGACAGCGGATCTGTGGGTCACCGACCACCTGCTGACCACCGGCAGCCTGTTCGGCAACATCGCTAACAACTACGACAAATTCAACTACACCAACCCGCCAAAAGACTCGACGCTGCCGCGCGTGCGTACCCGCGTGCGTGAATACGTGCAGAACGATGCCTACGTGAATAACCTGCAGGCCAACTACTTCCAGTACTTCGGCAACGGCTTCTACGGCCAGGTGTACGGTGGGTATCTGGAAACCATGTACGGCGGCGCGGGGGCGGAAGTGCTTTATCGTCCTGTCGACAGTAACTGGGCGTTCGGGGTGGATGCCAACTACGTCAAGCAGCGTGACTGGCGCAGCGCGCAGGACATGATGAAGTTCACCGACTACAGCGTCAAAACGGGCCATCTGACCGCCTACTGGACGCCGTCGTTTGCCCCTGACGTGCTGGTGAAAGCCAGCGTCGGCCAGTATCTGGCGGGCGATAAGGGCGGTACGCTGGATATCTCTAAACACTTCGACAGCGGCGTCGTGGTGGGCGGCTACGCCACCATCACCAACGTCTCGCCGGACGAATACGGGGAAGGGGACTTCACCAAAGGGGTCTACGTGTCGATTCCGCTGGATCTGTTCTCGTCAGGCCCAACCCGCAGCCGCGCGGCAGTGGGCTGGACGCCGCTGACGCGTGACGGGGGTCAGCAGCTTGGACGTAAGTTCCAGCTGTATGACATGACGAGCGATAAGAACATTAACTTCCGCTGATGCTTCACGCCGGGCGGCACTGCGTTTGCCCGGCCTACTATTTTGTAGGCCCGGTAAGCGCAGCGCCACCGGGCGAATCACAAGCGGCGCAGTAGCCTCGCCGGGTTCCCGGCATAGACACCTTTCTCGACGATCGATTTTGTTACCACGCTCCCTGCACCAATCACCGCACCGTCGCAGATGGATACCGCCAGAATGGTCGCTCCACTGCCTATCGAAACATCATTCCCCACGGTAATATGGCCCCAGCTCTCTCGGTCGGCGTTCGGTTTCCCCTCCCGAAACATATCGTTGGCAAACATCACGCCATGGCCAACAAAGCAACGCTTACCAATAGTGACATACTCGCAGATGAAGGTGTGCGACTGGATTTTGCAGTCGTCACCGATGCGCGTATTGCCCTGGATTTCAACAAACGGGCCGACGAATACGCCATTGCCCAGCACACAGTCGTAAAGGTTAGCAGGTTCATATACGATCACATTGTCGCCACAGCTCACGTTGCGAACCCCGGTTTGTTTACGCTCCATCGGTTTTCTTCCTACATAAAACATAATTAAAAAATATAGATCCCCGTCACATTTTTGCGTTATACAGGAACCTCGCCCTGGAGAATGAGGTGCTGTATGACATCCCTGACTCGCCCGCGCGTTGAGTTTATCTCAACTATCCTCCAGACCGTGCTGAACCTCGGTCTGTTGAGCCTTGGCCTGATACTGGTCGTCTTTCTCGGCAAAGAGACGGTGCATCTGGCGGATGTACTGTTCGCCCCTGAACAAACCAGCAAATATGCGCTGGTGGAAGGCCTGGTGGTCTACTTTCTCTACTTTGAATTTATTGCCCTGATTGTGAAGTACTTTCAGTCCGGCTTTCACTTCCCGCTGCGTTATTTTGTCTACATTGGGATCACCGCGATTGTGCGGCTGATCATCGTCGATCATAAATCCCCGCTCGATGTGCTGATCTACTCGGCGGCGATCCTGCTGCTGGTGATCACCCTCTGGCTGTGCAACTCGAAGCGGCTGAAACGCGAATAAAAAAATGGCGGCCCGGAGGCCGCCTAACAACAGTCACAAGTTGGGTCAATACAATACGTCTAAAGTTGAGGGTTGCAGTGGCATAACAAAATGAAACTTAACCTTTCACACCGCCCGCCGTCAGGCCGTTGACCAGCCAGCGCTGCGCCAGCAGGAACACCACGGTAATCGGGATGGCGGAAAGCACGGCCGCCGCGGCAAAGTCGCCCCACAGGTAGTTTTGCGGGTTGAGGTATTGCTGCATACCTACGGCCAGGGTGTAGCTGTTCACATCACGCAGTAACAGTGAGGCAACCGGTACTTCGGTGATCGCAGCGATAAACGACAGGATAAATACTACCGCCAGAATTGGCACCGACAGCGGCAGCAGCACCAGGCGGAACGCCTGCCACGGGGTTGCGCCATCCAGCGCGGCCGCTTCTTCCAGCGAGCCGTCGATGGTTTCGAAGTAGCCTTTGATAGTCCAGACATGCAGTGCGATACCGCCAAGATAGGCGAAGATCACGCCGCCGTGAGTGTTCAGGCCGATAAAGGGTACGTACTGGCCCAGACGGTCAAACAAGGCATACAACGCCACCAGCGACAGCACGGCCGGGAACATCTGGAAAATCAGCATCCCTTTCAGCAGCGTCGCTTTGCCCGGGAAACGCATGCGGGCGAAGGCGTAGGCGCAGGTGGTGGAAAGCGCCACGATACCAATGGCGGTAATGCCTGCAATTTTCACCGAGTTCCACAGCCACAGCAGCACCGGGAACGGCGGCGGCGTAACGCGGCCATCCGCATGTTCCACGCTGAAGCCCAGCGCGAGCTTCCAGTGCTCCCAGGAGATTTCGTCCGGGATCAGGCTCCCGGTGGCGAAGTTACCCGAACGCAGGGAGATGGCGATAACCATCAGCAGCGGGAACATGATCGCCGCGATGAAAATCAGCAGGCCTAAGTGCGTCGCCAGGAGGCGCAACTTCTGAGATTTGGGTTGTACCATTGCCATGATCGATGCCCTCCTTAGTCAAATTTCATACGTGTGGCTTTCAGGTTCACAATCGCCAGAGCGCCCACCAGCAGGAAGATCAGGGTGGCAATTGCTGCCGCCAGACCGAAGTCCTGGCCGCCGCCGCCTTCGAAGGCGATACGGTAGGTGTAGCTCACGAGCAGGTCGGTATAGCCTGCTGGCGTCGTGGTGCCAAGGCGGTCCGGGCCGCCGTTGGTCAACAGCTGAATCAGCACGAAGTTGTTAAAGTTAAAGGCGAAGCTGGCAATCATCAGCGGCGTCAGCGGCTTAATGAGCAGCGGCAGCGTAATCCTGAAGAAGTTCTGGAACGGGCCCGCGCCGTCCATCGCCGAGGCTTCGTACAGATCGTCCGGGATAGCCTTCAGCAGGCCCATGCACAGGATCATCATGTACGGATAACCGAGCCAGGTGTTCACGATGATAATCATCGAGCGGGCGGTGGTCGGGTCGCTGAACCAGGCCGGTTTGATACCGAACAGGGCGCTCAGCATCATGTTGATTTCACCGAAGCTCTGGTTAAACAGCCCTTTGAAAATTAGAATCGAGATAAACGACGGTACGGCATACGGCAGGATCAGCAGCACGCGGTAAATCGCTTTGCCTTTCAGGGATTCCCACTGGACCAGACAGGCCAGCACCATGCCCACGGCTACGGTCAGGATCACCGTCAGCACCGAGAAGACCACCGTCCACACGAAGATGGCGAAGAACGGTTTCTGAATGCCTTCGTCGGTAAACACGCGGGTAAAGTTGTCCCAGCCGATGGTGACGGTATAGCCAGGGCTGAGCTTGTCATCACCCCATTTGCCGTCGGCAGTAATGGACTGATAGAAACCGATGTCGTTATTCGGACGATATTTCACGCCGCTCTGGTTGTTGGTCAGCGTGCCGTCGTCCGCCAGGGTATAGAGTGGCTGCGTGCCGGAGAACTGGCGCAGCGAGCTCATGGTCACTTTGCTTTCGTCTGGCAGCACGGCGGTGAGCTGGGTCAGCGCCTGACGGTTCTGGGTAATAACGCGCAGGTTGGCACGTTCACCTTCCGGCAGGGCCTGTGCCTCTTTTAAGGCCAGCTTCTGCTCGCCGCCAAATTTGAACGCGTCGGAGACATAGTATTTGCTGCTTGCTTCGTCAGTAAGCGCTAACTTCCACTCGTTACCGGCAGGATACAGGCCGAAGTTAAAGGTCTTGCCTGCCTGATAGGAGCGATCCAGCAGGACCTGCTGCGCGCGTTCCTGCGCAAGCTGGTTGGTGCTGCTGTAGTTGGTAAACGCAATGGCGATGGTACAAATCAGCGGGAACAGGACAAACAGCCCCATCCCGGCCACGCCCGGGTAGACATAGCGCCAGGCATAGGCTTTACGATTAGCGAAAATATACAGGCCAGCAGAGCTTAAAATCAGCGTCATGATGGCGAACAGATATTCCCCTTGTACGTACATTAAAACAACAAGGTAACCCACCAGCAGACACAGCAGACCTATCGCTGACCACTTCAGCGCGTCGCTTTGCCACCAGCGTTTCTTTTTAATGACATCCATGGGGTTTTTCCTCTACAACGTTTGATCTTTTCTCCCTCTCCTGGGGGAGAGGGCCGGGGTGAGGGCGTGCGGATAGCGCCAACCCTCACCCTAACCCTCTCCCAAAGGGAGAGGGGACTACGTCATTACTTAGTAATACGACCCTGAGCATCTTTCAGCGCGGCATCGACAGTCTGACGACCGCTTGCAGCGTTGATGACCGCGGTACGCGTGGCGTACCAGAACGCAGCCATCTGTGGGATGTTCGGCATGATTTCGCCTTTCTGGGCGTTATCCATGGTGGCCGCGATACGTGGGTCTTTCGCCAGCTGATCCTGGAAGGATTTCAGCGCGACGGCGCCCAGCGGTTTGTCCTTGTTCACTTCATCCAGACCCTGATCGGTCAGCAGGTAGTTTTCCAGGAACTCTTTCGCCAGCTCTTTGTTCGGGCTGGCGGCGTTGATGCCTGCGCTCAGCACGCCAACGAACGGTTTAGACGGCTTGCCTTTGAAGGTTGGCAGCAGCGCTACGCCGTAGTTGACTTTGCTCTTGTCGATGTTGGTCCAGGCCCACGGACCGTTGATGGTCATCGCGGTTTCGCCTTTGTTGAACGCCGCTTCCGCGATGGAGTAGTCGGTATCCGCGTTCATGTGTTTGTTCTTGATCAGATCCACCAGGAAGGTCAGACCCGCTTTCGCGCCAGCGTTGTCCACACCCACGTCTTTCACGTCATATTTGCCGTTTTCAAACTTGAACGCGTAACCGCCGTCGGCAGCAATGAGCGGCCAGGTGAAGTACGGCTCTTGCAGGTTGAACATCAGGGCGGATTTACCTTTCGCCTTCAGCTCTTTATCCAGTTTCGGGATCTCTTCCCAGGTTTTCGGTGGGTTTGGTACCAGGTCTTTGTTGTAAATCAGAGACAGGGCTTCAACCGCGATTGGGTAAGCGATCAGCTTGCCGTTATAGCGAACGGCATCCCAGGTGAACGGGAACAGCTTGTCCTGGAAGGCTTTATCTGGCGTCACTTCTGCCAGCAGGCCAGACTGCGCGTAACCCCCGAAACGGTCATGCGCCCAGAAGATGATGTCCGGGCCGTCGCCGGTTGCTGCAACCTGCGGGAACTTCTCTTCCAGCTTGTCCGGGTGTTCTACGGTAACTTTGATGCCGGTATCTTTTTCGAATTTTTTGCCCACTTCGGCCAGGCCGTTATAGCCCTTGTCGCCGTTAATCCAGATAACCAGCTTGCCTTCTTCAATTTTGGCGAGCGCTGGGGCGGAAACCATCATTGCTGCAAGGGCGGACAATGCGAAAAGGCGTGCGCCAGTCTTGATATTCATATCTGCCATCCTTTTTGGTGATGTGCTCGTGGATACATAAGGTGGTTCAACGTGACTCAGTCTCCTTATTTGACATCCTCTTTCCATCCTCCCAACCCCTACGCCCCACCCCCCGTTTGTGTGATCTCCGTTGCATAAATTTAAGTTATGAGTGCTGGCGCACATAAAAACCCACCGAATTTTGCAGGCGGCTTCACGAATTTTGCCTCAGCCCTCCCGCGGCGGTCGCAGAGCCTGCTCCCTCATCCTCCCGCCTCCTCCCCCATAAAAAAGGCGGGGGGTGGAGGATTCGGGAAAGTAATGGATACCCCATAGTGAACTTATCTTGAATGTTTCTGTCGGTGACAGGTTGTAACGAAGGGAGAAGGGCATGGCGAGCGTACAGCTGCGTAATGTAACGAAAGCCTGGGGTGACGTTGTGGTGTCGAAAGACATCAATCTGGACATCAACGAAGGCGAATTCGTGGTGTTTGTTGGTCCATCAGGCTGTGGTAAATCTACTCTGCTGCGTATGATTGCCGGTCTTGAAACCATCACCAGCGGCGATCTGCTGATTGGTGATACACGAATGAACGACATCCCGCCCGCCGAACGTGGCGTCGGTATGGTGTTCCAGTCTTATGCACTCTATCCACACCTTTCCGTTGCCGAAAATATGTCCTTTGGCCTGAAGCTGGCCGGCGCGAAGAAAGAAGTCATTAACCAGCGCGTGACGCAGGTGGCGGAAGTGTTACAGCTGGCCCACCTGCTGGAGCGTAAACCAAAAGCGCTTTCCGGTGGTCAGCGTCAGCGTGTGGCGATTGGCCGTACGCTGGTGGCCGAACCGCGCGTGTTCCTGCTCGATGAACCTCTCTCTAACCTGGATGCCGCCCTGCGTGTCCAGATGCGTATTGAAATCTCCCGTCTGCACAAGCGTCTTGGCCGCACGATGATTTACGTCACCCACGATCAGGTGGAAGCGATGACCCTCGCCGACAAAATCGTGGTGCTGGATGCCGGCCGCGTGGCGCAGGTGGGTAAACCGCTGGAGCTGTACCACTACCCGGCAGACCGCTTTGTTGCGGGCTTTATTGGCTCGCCAAAGATGAACTTCCTGCCCGTCAAAGTGACCGCGACAGCCATTGAACAGGTACAGGTGGAGCTGCCAAACCGCCAGCAGGTCTGGCTGCCGGTCGACAGCGCCAACGTACAGGTCGGGGCAAACATGTCCCTCGGTATTCGTCCTGAGCACCTGCTGCCGAGCCACATCGCTGATGTAACTCTGGAAGGTGACGTTCAGGTCGTCGAACAGCTTGGTCACGAAACACAGATTCATATCCAGATCCCCGCCATCCGTCAGAACCTGGTCTACCGCCAGAATGACGTGGTGTTGGTAGAAGAGGGTGCCACATTCGCTATCGGTTTGCCGCCAGAGCGTTGCCATCTGTTCCGTGAGGATGGCACTGCATGTCGTCGGTTGCATAAAGAGCCAGGCGTTTAAGCAATCCCAAAAGAAGACACGAAACCGACAGGTGAAGTGTTCAAAGAAAAGCAATGATCTCAGGAGATAGAATGATGATTACTCTGCGCAAACAAGTCCCTCTGGCAATCGCCATTGCGGCAGGCATCCTGTCTGCCCAGGCAGGCGCCGTGGACTTTAAAGGTTATGCTCGTTCCGGCATTGGCTGGACCGGGAGTGGCGGTGAGCAGCAATGCTTCCAGGCAACAGGTGCTCAAAGTAAATACCGTCTCGGTAACGAATGTGAGACCTACGCTGAACTGAAACTGGGCCAGGAAGTGTGGAAAGAGGGCGATAAGAGCTTCTACTTCGACACCAACGTCGCGTATTCCGTTTCTCAGCAGAACGACTGGGAATCCACCAGCCCGGCCTTCCGTGAAGCTAACGTGCAGGGTAAAAACCTCATTGAAGCACTGCCAGGTTCCACCATCTGGGCCGGTAAGCGCTTCTATCAGCGTCATGACGTTCACATGATCGACTTCTACTACTGGGATATTTCAGGTCCTGGTGCGGGTATCGAAAACATCGACCTGGGCTTCGGTAAGCTCTCTCTGGCCGCAACCCGTTCTTCTGAAGCGGGCGGCTCAGCGACCTTCGCGGATCGTGACGCGCTGGGTAACCGTATTTATGACAACCTGGTACCGAACGATGTCTTCGACGTCCGTTTAGCACAGATGCAGGTCAACGAAGGCGGTACGCTGGAGTTCGGTGTTGATTATGGTCACACCAATATTCCTGATGATTACTACCTGCAGCCTGGCGCGTCTAAAGACGGCTGGATGTTCACTGCTGAACATACCCAGAGCATGCTGAAGGGCTTTAACAAATTTGTGCTGCAGTACGCAACTGACTCTATGACTTCCAACGGCAAGGGCCGTGCGGAAGGCGGTAGCATCAACAACAACGGCGACATGTGGCGTGTTCTGGACCACGGTGCGATCTCTCTGGGCGACTCCTGGGATCTGATGTACGTGGGTATGTACCAGGACATCAACCTGGATAACAACAACGGCACCAAATGGTGGACTGTCGGTGTTCGTCCTATGTACAAATGGACGCCAATCATGAGCACCCTGCTGGAAGTGGGCTACGACAACGTCAAGTCTCAGAAAACTGACGACACGAACAGCCAGTACAAAATTACCCTGGCACAGCAATGGCAGGCTGGCGACAGCATCTGGTCCCGTCCGGCTATCCGCGTCTTCGCAACCTACGCGAAATGGGATGAGAAATGGGGCTACGCGAACGGCGACTCCGGTGCAGGCTATGACTCTGGTATTGCGTACAGCGACACGTCCGCAAAAACCTTCAGCCGCGGCGACTCTGATGAGTGGACCTTCGGTGCCCAGATGGAAATCTGGTGGTAATTCGTTAGACCTGACGTAATGACCTAAAAAGAGGGGCGCAAGCCCCTCTATCCTTAGGGTGCTGCGCGCTATTGCCTGGCCACCGCAGTGCTCACGCTATCAGAGGTAATAACAATGAAAATGAAGAAAAGTCTCGTCGCGCTGTGCCTCTCTGCGGGGCTGATGGCCTGTGTTCCGGCGGTCTCCTTTGCAGACGTGAATTTCGTGCCACAAAATACCAGCGCTGCGCCGGCTATCCCGGCGGCGGCCCTCCAGCAGCTGACATGGACGCCAGTTGATCAATCCAAAACCCAGTCGACACAGCTTTCTACGGGTGGCCAGCAGCTGAACGTGCCGGGTATCACCGGGCCGGTTGCCGCCTACAGCGTGCCGGCTAACATTGGTGAGCTAACCCTGACGCTGACCAGCGAAGTGAACAAGCAAACCAGCGTTTTTGCACCGAACGTTCTGATTCTGGATCAGAATCTGACGCCGTCTGCTTTCTTCCCAAGCGAGTACTTTAGTTATCAGGAGCCTGGCGTCATGAGCGCCGACCGTCTGGAAGGCAAAATGCGCCTGACGCCAGCGTTGGGACAGCAGAAGATTTATGTTCTGGTTTTCACGACTGAAAAAGATCTACAGCAGACCACTAAGCTTATCGATCCGGCAAAAGCCTACGCCAAAGGAACGGGTAACTCTGTTCCGGATATCCCTGATCCGTTAGCGCGCCACGTCACCGACGGCCTGCTTAAACTGAAAGTCTCAACTAACAATGCGTCCAGCGTGCTGGTCGGCCCGCTGTTTGGCTCCTCCGGCACCGGCCCTGTCACTGTAGGTAACACTGCTGCTCCTGCCTATACCGCGCCAGCTGCTACGGCAGCCGCACCGGTGGCGACCGCAGCGCCTGCCCCGGCTAAGAAAGCCGAGCCGGTACTGAACGACACCGAAGAGTACTTCAACAACGCCATTAAGCAGGCGGTGAAGCGCGGCGATGTCGATAAAGCGCTAAAACTGCTTGATGAAGCCGAACGTTTAGGTTCAACCACTGCCCGTTCCACCTTTATCAGCAGTGTAAAAGGCAAGGGGTAACCGTTTCCCCACAGTGCTGATTTGTTAGTAGTTTGGTGCGCCTGAGTGGGCGCACTTTTTTTCGTAGCCGCCAGGCTGTTGCGCCCATGTTGCGATCGTGATCGTTAAATAACGTTTGGCCCCCCTCAATCCGTGTTTCTGCGATACAATGCCATTACGTTATGTATCGGAGAGTCTGGCATGTCACACCCTGCGCTAACGCAACTGCGTGCGCTGCGCTATTTCGACCAAATACCTGCGCTTGATCCGCAGCAACTGGACTGGCTGTTGCTGGAAGATTCCATGACGAAACGTTTTGAGCAACAGGGTAAAACGGTCACGGTGACCCTGATTCAGGAAGGGTTTGTCTCTGGCGATGAGATCGCCAGCGAGCTGCCGCTGCTGCCGCAAGAGCCACGCTACTGGCTGCGCGAAATTTTACTCTGTGCTGATGGTGAGCCGTGGCTTGCCGGGCGGACGGTGGTCCCCGAGTCCACCCTTTCCGGGCCAGAGCTCGCGCTGCAACGTCTGGGGAAAACGCCTCTGGGGCGTTACCTTTTTACCTCGTCTGAGCTTACCCGGGATTTTATTGAGATTGGTCGTGATGCCGAACTCTGGGGGCGTCGTTCCCGCCTTCGCCTGAGCGGTAAACCGTTAATTCTGACGGAGCTTTTTTTACCTGCATCACCGTTGTACTAAGAGGAAGAAAAAATGGAGTGGAGCCTGACGCAGAATAAGCTGTTGGCGTATCACCGCTTAATGCGTACCGATAAACCCATTGGCGCGTTACTGCTGCTGTGGCCGACCCTGTGGGCGCTGTGGCTCGCCACGCCGGGCGTGCCGCCGCTGTGGATCCTGGCCGTGTTCGTTGCCGGCGTCTGGCTGATGCGCGCGGCGGGCTGCGTGGTGAATGACTATGCCGATCGTAAATTCGACGGTCATGTTAAGCGTACTGCCGGTCGTCCGTTACCCAGCGGGCAGGTCAGCGGGAAAGAAGCCCGCGTGCTGTTCATTGTGCTGGTGCTGCTCTCTTTCCTGCTGGTGTTAACCCTCAACACCATGACCATTCTGCTTTCCGTTGCGGCGCTGGCGTTGGCCTGGGTATATCCCTTTATGAAGCGCTATACCCACCTGCCTCAGGTGGTGCTGGGCGCGGCGTTTGGCTGGTCGATTCCGATGGCGTTTGCGGCGGTTAGTGAGTCCTTACCGCTCAGCTGCTGGCTGATGTTCCTGGCGAACATTCTCTGGGCCGTGGCGTATGACACGCAATACGCGATGGTAGATCGCGACGATGACCTGAAGATTGGCATCAAATCCACCGCCATCCTCTTTGGTCGTCAGGACAAGCTGATTATCGGTATCCTGCAGGTCGCGGTACTGGCGCTGATGGTCGCGATCGGTCGCCTGAACGGGCTGAACTGGGAGTTTTACTGGTCCGTACTGGTGGCGGGACTGCTGTTTGCGTACCAGCAAAAGCTGATTGCTAAGCGTGAGCGCGACGCATGCTTTAAAGCGTTTATGAACAACAACTACGTCGGTCTGGTGCTGTTTTTAGGCCTGGCGATGAGCTATTTCTTATAAAAAAGTCGGGTGGCGGCTTCGCCTTACCCGACCGATGAGTTAGCAGGACATGGAGGCCCGGTAAGCGTTAGCGCCACCGGGCTTTTTTTATCGGCGACGCAGCAGCCGGAGCGCGTTCGCCGTCACCAGCACCGTTGCCCCGGTATCCGCCAGCACCGCCAGCCACAGTCCGGTCATGCCGAGCAGGGTCGTCACGAGGAAAATCCCTTTCAGACCGAGCGCAATGCCGATGTTCTGACGGATGTTGGCCCGCGTCGCCCGCGCCAGGCTAATCATCTGCGCCAGCCCGGTCAGGCGGTTGTGCGTCAATGCCGCGTCGGCCGTCTCCAGCGCCACGTCGGTCCCGCTGCCCATCGCAATACCAATGGTGGACGCTTTCATCGCCGGGGCGTCGTTAATCCCGTCACCGACCATTGCCAGCGGCCCGCGAGCGTTCAGTTCCGTCACGGCGCTGACCTTATCCGCAGGCAACAATCCGGCTTTAAACTCCAGCCCCAGCTCACCGGCAATCGCTGCCGCCGCGCGAGGGTTATCACCGGTGAGAATAACGCCCTGCACGCCCAGCTTGTGCAGCGCCGCCACGGCTTCTTTTGCGTCATCGCGCAGGGTATCGCGCAGCGCCAGCATTCCCTTCGCGACGCCGTCCTGCAGGACGGTCACGACGGTTTGTCCGGTCTGTTCTAACGCCTCAACCTCTGGACTGGAAGACTTGCCCGCCGCGACAATCAGCACCTTTTTACCGTCAACGGTGGCCTCAATCCCTGACCCGACCAGCGCCCGCTGGGCGGTTGCCGGAGGGATGTTCAGCCCGCGCGACTGCGCTTCTCGCACAATCGCCTGCGCCAGGGGGTGAGTGGACCCCTGTTCAACGGCGGCGGCCAATGTAAGCAGCTCATCTTCACTGGTTTCCTGCGGATATACGCCGATCACCTGCGGCTTGCCGACGGTTAACGTACCGGTTTTATCGAAGGCGATATGCTGAACCTGGCTCAGCTGTTCCAGCGCCGCGCCGCCCTTAATCAGCGCGCCGCGACGTGCCGCTGCCGCCAGACCTGAGGTAATCGCCGCCGGGGTGGAAATCACCAGCGCGCACGGGCAGCCAATCAGCAGCAGCGTCAGCCCTTTATAAATCCAGCCCTCCCACGGCGCGCCAAAGAACAGCGGCGGGACGACGGTGACCAGCAGGGCAACCAGCATGATGGCAGGGGTATAAATCCGGCTGAAGCGATCGATAAAGCGTTCGACCGGCGCGCGGCGCTCCTCTGCCTCTTCAATCAGCTTCAGGATACGGTCGATGGCGCTGTCGCCCGGCTCGGAAAGCACGGTGAGCTGCACCAGACGGTCGACGCTGGTGGCACCAGCAGGCACTTTTTCACCCGCGGCACGCTCTACCGGAATGGATTCCCCGGTCAGGGCGCTTTCATCAAAGCTCGCGGTGGCGGTAAGCAGCGCGCCGTCTGCGGGCAGACGCCCCCCTGCGGCCACTTCAATCACGTCGCCCGGGCGCAGCGTGTTGATGGCGACCGTTTCACGCGTGCCGTTTATCACGCGAGTGGCGGTTTCCGGCTTCAGCGCCATCAGCGCGCTGACCCCTTTACGCGCCCGGCTCGCCGCCCAGCCCTCAAGACGTTCGCCGATTAAGAACAGCAGCAGCACCATCGCCGCTTCCGCCGTCGCGCCAATGAACATCGCGCCGATTGCCGCCACGCTCATCAGCGTTTCGATGGCAAACCAGCTGCCGCTTTTCATCAGGCGCAGCGCCTGACGGGCAATCGGGAACAGGCCGACCAGCGTGGTGGCGATAAATGCCAGATTGCCGAACGGATGGTTAATCTGCTCCAGACCCCAGCTCAGGGCCATCATGATGATGAGGGTAATGAGCGGCAGGTTTTCTTTCAGTGAGGAGGCTTTTTCAACGGGCGCCGTTTCGCTGCGCAGGGTATAGCCCGCCTTGCTGACGGCGGCTTCAACCTGTTTGCTGACGTCGTTATCGGCGCTGACCAGCAGCTTTTCGGTGGCAAACAGCACCTGAACGTGGCTCACGCCCGGCACCTGCTTGACGGCGTTTTCCACCTTGCGGGCGCAGGCCGCGCAGTCCATGCCGTTGACGACCCAGCTGAAGCGGTTCCCGCTTTCAGGAAGGGGTTGAGTTGGCGTTTCGCACGCGCCTTCGCAGCAGCAGTCGTCTTTCGACGGAGCCGGGCTGAGCTTAAGTGCCGAGAATTGAGGAACTTTTTTAGGTATTTCTGGAGTCGACATGGCAGTCTCCGGCAATGATAATTTTCTCATTAACCGCAGCATACACTCTGGAGTCGACTCCAGAGTCAAGCGCTATTTAGATATACAGCGAACGCACAATCAGGAAATGCCCGGCAAAGTAACACGCGGAGGCAATCGCGTTATCCGCCCGGAAGCGGCGGCGATAGTGGCTGCCCAGCCAGACGACATTCCCGATCAGCAGCAGCGCGGCGCCGAAGAACGCGGACATCGCCGGAGCGGTCGGACGGAAGAACCACAGCTCGCCCGCCAGCCACACCATCACCAGCGTCATGGCGATAAAGGTACAGACCGGCAAACGCATCTCTTCCAGACGCGACCAGATCACCGCAATCAGCAGTGCGCCAATCACCAGCAGCACCAGCGGCAGCGGCCAGAAGAAGGAGAGCGTCATCTGGCTGGCAAAGTAGATGGTATAGAGCAGATGCGACAGGAAGAACGCCCCAACGGCGTACAGCAGACGCTGGCGCGGCAGCAGGGTTAAGGCATCGCCAATCAGGGATGCACACAGCCCGGCGAGCACCAGATAGCTGACGGCGTTGAACATCGGCGCTTGCCAGGCCAGCAGCAGCAGGAGCAACAGCGTGACCGGTTTAAACAACCAGCGCTGCCAGGTGGGACCGCGGTACGACGCATCGACATAAAGCCATGCGGAAAAACAGACAGCGATAAATGACCAAAGCATATTAACTCCCTGTATCTGTTAAGTCTGAATAATCAGTTTCTGATCCAGTGTAGTGACGCGGGCGGGCGTTTGGCAATGGCGGGGGAGGCAAGGTATCCTTAATTCCGCAAAATCTGATGGGATTGTCGAATGAGCAAGATGCCGCTTTTTTTCATTATCGTGGTGGCGATTATCGTCATTGCCGCCTCGTTCCGTTTCGTGCAGCAGCGCCGCGAGAAGGCGGATAACGATGCCGCGCCGCTGATGCAAAAGCGCGTGGAGGTGACCAACAAACGCGAGAAACCGCTCAACGACCGCCGCTCGCGCCAGCAGCAGGTGACACCTGCGGGCACAGCAATGCGCTATGAAGCGAGCTTTAAGCCGGAAACGGGCGGCCTGGAGATGACCTTCCGCCTGGAGGCGCAGCAGTACCATCAGCTGACGGTGGGGGATAAAGGGACGTTGAGCTACAAAGGGACGCGGTTTGAGGGGTTCAGGACGGAATAATGCACGAACGGTCCCCTCTCCCTGTGGGAGAGGGTTAGGGTGAGGGCATCAGGCCGCCCCTTACTTCTTCACCTGCGCCTTAAACTTTTTCATCCACACCAGCAGTTCAAACACGCCGAAAATAAACACGCGCAGCTGCTGCCAGCCCGTCATCTGCGGGCCGTCTTTCGGCAGGCCGTTTTTCAGCATCACCATCTGCAGGGCGTGCATAAACGACGTGAAAATCAGCGCCACGTTAACGAAAATGTTCATCGGGCGCGGGAACGGGTGCACAAGATTTAAAATCAAAAATGCCCAGACGCCCAGCATCAGCAAACGTCCCAGGTTAATCAGTACCGGCATCGGAGCCTCCTTGTGCCTGACGGTGATAAAGACGGTAAGCGACCTGGCCGGCGACCTTTTCGCGGTGCAGATCCCAGTGAGTGGGAACCGGCGGCAGACCGTTTTCCACTTCGCTTTCAACGTAAATTAGCGCGTCATCCGCCAGCCAGCCGTTTTGCTCCAGCAGGGATAACGTCTCCTCCAGCAGCCCCTTGCGGAACGGCGGGTCGACAAACACCACGTTATGCGGCGTGCCTTTCTGCGCAAGAAAACTCAGCGTGTTGGTGTTCACGACTTTGGCGTTGCTCGCCTTCAGCGTCGCCAGATTTTGCTGCAGCGTCTGCGCAACGCCGCGCTCCATCTCCAGCAGCGTGGCGCTGGCGGCATAGCGCGACAGCGCTTCAAGCCCGAGCGCGCCGCTTCCGGCGAAGCAGTCCAGGCAGTGGGCGTCTACCATTGACGGGGCCAGCCAGTTAAACAGCGTCTCGCGCACGCGATCGGTAGTAGGGCGTAAACCGGGGCTGTCCGGCACCGGTAATTTCCGGCCTCGCCACTGACCGCCGATAATACGAATTTGACCGGCCGGGGCGCGGTTGGGTTTCTTCATCTCAGGAAAGCTCTGTTAACAATTGGCCTGCGATTGCGGGCGGTGATGTCAATTAAGTAAAGTGTTAGACTATTTCATCATTTTTTTAGCTTCCATGTATATAGCGCCGCGAGGAGTGTAGTCGCAGATGGCAAAACAAAAAAAACGTGGCTTCTTTTCCTGGCTGGGCTTCGGTGAAAAAGAGCAAGAAACAGAACAGAAAACCGAAGAGCAACAAGCCGTTGAAGAGCAGTCACAGCCTGAAACGCCTGTAGAAACCGCCGCGGTAGTCGAAGCGGAAGAAACGGCGCACAGCAAAGAAGAAATTGAATCCTTTGCAGAAGAGGTGGTTGAGGTCACGGAACAGGTTCAGGAGAGCGAGAAGCCAGAACCGGTTGTCATCGACGCCGTTGCTGAAGCGCCGCAGGTCGTAATCGAGCACGAAGAGCTGCCGCTGCCGGAAGAGGTGAAAGCCGAAGAGGTGTCTGCCGAGGAGTGGCAGGCCGAAGCGGAAACCGTTGAAATCGTTGAGGCGGTGGAAGAAGAAGCGGCACTCGAGCCAGAGCTGACCGATGAAGAGCTGGAAGCCCAGGCGCTGGCGGCAGAAGCCGCGGAAGAAGCGGTCATCGTCGTGCCGGTGGAAGAACAGCCGGAAGAAGAGATCGTTCAGGAGCAGGAAAAACCGACCAAAGAAGGTTTCTTCGCGCGCCTGAAGCGCAGCCTGCTCAAAACCAAAGAAAACTTAGGATCCGGATTTATCAGTCTGTTCCGCGGCAAGAAGATCGACGACGATCTCTTTGAAGAGCTGGAAGAACAGCTGCTGATTGCGGACGTCGGCGTGGAAACCACCCGTAAGATCATCGCCAATCTGACCGAAGGGGCGAGCCGCAAACAGCTGCGCGACGCCGAAGCGCTGTACGGTCTGCTGAAAGACGAGATGGGCGAAATTCTCGCAAAAGTTGACGAACCGCTTAATATTGAAGGCAAAACGCCATTTGTTATTCTGATGGTTGGCGTGAACGGCGTGGGTAAAACCACCACCATCGGCAAGCTGGCGCGTCAGTTCGAGCAGCAGGGCAAATCTGTGATGCTGGCGGCGGGCGATACCTTCCGTGCGGCGGCGGTTGAGCAGCTGCAGGTTTGGGGCCAGCGCAACAACATTCCGGTGATTGCCCAGCATACCGGCGCTGACTCCGCGTCCGTGATCTTCGATGCCATCCAGGCGGCGAAGGCGCGCAACGTGGACGTGCTGATTGCCGATACCGCAGGGCGTTTGCAGAACAAATCGCACCTGATGGAAGAGTTGAAGAAAATCGTTCGCGTCATGAAGAAGCTGGACGAAGACGCACCGCATGAAATTATGCTGACCATTGATGCCAGCACCGGACAGAACGCCATCAGCCAGGCGAAGCTGTTCAATGAAGCGGTAGGACTGACCGGGATCGCGCTGACCAAGCTGGACGGCACCGCGAAAGGCGGGGTGATCTTCTCCGTGGCCGATCAGTTCGGCATTCCTATCCGCTACATCGGTGTGGGCGAGCGTATTGAGGATTTGCGTCCGTTTAAAGCGGACGACTTTATTGAGGCATTATTTGCCCGAGAGGACTAACAATGATTCGCTTTGAACACGTCAGCAAGGCCTATCTCGGTGGGAGACAAGCGCTGCAGGGGGTGACATTCCACCTGCAGCCGGGCGAGATGGCATTCCTGACCGGCCATTCCGGCGCGGGGAAAAGTACCCTGCTCAAGCTTATCTGTGGGATCGAGCGGCCAAGCGCCGGGAAAATCTTTTTCGGCGGCCATGAGATCAGCCGCCTGAAAAACCGCGAAGTGCCGTTCCTGCGTCGTCAGATCGGCATGATTTTCCAGGATCACCACCTGCTGATGGATCGCACCGTTTTCGATAACGTGGCCATTCCGCTGATTATTGCCGGCGCCAGCTATGATGATATCCGCCGTCGCGTTTCTGCGGCGCTGGATAAGGTCGGGCTGCTGGACAAAGCGAAGAACTTCCCGATCCAGCTGTCCGGCGGTGAGCAGCAGCGCGTGGGCATCGCCCGTGCGGTGGTGAACAAGCCTGCCGTACTGCTGGCGGATGAACCGACCGGTAACCTGGACGATGCCCTGTCCGAAGGGATTTTGCGTCTGTTTGAGGAATTCAACCGCGTAGGGGTCACGGTATTGATGGCGACGCACGACATCGGGCTCATTTCCCGTCGTTCGTACCGCATGCTGACCCTGAGCGACGGGCATTTGCACGGAGGCCACGGTGAACAAGCGTGATGCAATGAACCAGATTCGGCAGTTCGGGAACCGGTTTGACCGTTTCCGTAAGCCGCAGGGCGGTGGTGACGGCAATCGTAATGCGCCGAAGCGCCAGAAGGCCGCGCCAAAACCGGCCTCCCGTAAAACCAACGTATTTAACGAGCAGGTGCGCTATGCCTTCCACGGCGCGCTGCAGGACCTGAAAAGCAAACCGCTGGCGACGTTCCTGACGGTGATGGTGATTGCCATCTCCCTGACGCTGCCAAGCGTCTGCTACATGGTCTATAAGAACGTCAACCAGGCGGCCTCACAGTATTATCCGTCCCCGCAGATCACGGTCTATATGGATAAAGCGCTCGACGATAACGCCGCGGCGCAGGTGGTTGGGCAAATCCAGGCCGAGCAGGGCGTGGAGAAGGTCAACTATCTCTCACGTGAAGACGCGCTGGGCGAGTTCCGTAACTGGTCTGGCTTTGGCGGCGCGCTGGATATGCTCGAAGAAAACCCGCTGCCCGCCGTGGCGGTGGTTATCCCGAAGCTGGATTTCCAGGGGACCGATTCGCTTAACACCCTCCGCGATCGCATCACGCGCATTAAGGGCATTGATGAAGTGCGCATGGACGACAGCTGGTTTGCGCGCCTTGCTGCCTTGACCGGGCTGGTAGGACGCGTCGCGGCGATGATTGGCGTGCTGATGGTGGCGGCGGTCTTCCTCGTCATCGGTAACAGCGTGCGCCTGAGCATCTTTGCCCGTCGCGATACCATCAACGTGCAGAAACTGATTGGTGCGACGGATGGTTTCATCCTCCGACCATTCCTTTACGGTGGCGCACTGCTCGGTTTTTCCGGCGCATTTCTTTCACTGATATTGTCAGAAATTTTGGTGATGCGGCTTTCTTCTGCCGTGACTGAAGTGGCGCAGGTTTTTGGAACGAAGTTTGATATCAGTGGCTTAGGGTTCGATGAGTGTCTGTTACTGCTGCTGGTTTGCTCGATGATTGGGTGGGTGGCTGCCTGGCTGGCAACCGTTCAACATTTACGTCACTTTACTCCCGACTAATAAAAGCGTGATATAATCTTTCCCTGCACCGAGATGTTCGCTCTGCAGGGAAAGCGTCCCTGTTGTCGCTCCCCCTGTTATCATTTCCATGTCACATTTTGTGCGTAATTTATTCACCGTTGCACCTGGAACTTGTGGATAAAATCACTGTCTGATAAAAGAGTGAATGCTAATCTCGTTGCTCAAACGCTTTGGCATGGTTGTTGCCTGACGGGGACGACCTGGACCAGAAGAAACATTGAGAGGAATGAATGACCAAAGAAATGCAAACTTTAGCTTTAGCCCCTGTTGGTAACCTGGAATCTTATATCCGGGCTGCGAACACCTGGCCGATGTTAACGGCCGAGGAAGAAAAGGAGCTTGCTGAAAAGCTGCATTACCAGGGCGATCTGGAAGCAGCTAAGACGCTGATCCTGTCTCACCTGCGCTTTGTTGTTCACGTTGCTCGTAACTATGCGGGCTATGGCCTGCCGCAGGCGGACTTGATTCAGGAAGGTAACATCGGCCTGATGAAGGCTGTGCGTCGCTTTAACCCGGAAGTGGGTGTGCGACTGGTCTCCTTCGCCGTGCACTGGATCAAAGCAGAAATTCATGAATACGTGCTGCGCAACTGGCGTATCGTGAAAGTCGCCACGACAAAAGCGCAGCGTAAACTGTTCTTCAACCTGCGTAAAGCCAAGCAGCGTCTGGGCTGGTTCAATCAGGATGAAGTGGAAATGGTGGCGCGCGAGCTGGGCGTAACCAGCAAAGACGTGCGTGAGATGGAATCCCGTATGGCCGCGCAGGACATGACCTTTGATATGTCCTCCGACGACGACGCATCTGACAGCCAGCCGATGGCACCGGTTCTGTATCTGCAGGATAAAACCTCTAACTTTGCTGATGGCATCGAAGAGGATAACTGGGAAGATCAGGCTGCGAACAAGCTGACCCATGCGATGGAAGGCCTCGACGAGCGTAGCCAGGATATTATCCGCGCCCGCTGGCTGGACGAAGACAACAAGTCCACGCTGCAGGAGCTGGCCGACCGCTACGGCGTTTCTGCGGAACGTGTCCGTCAGCTTGAAAAGAACGCCATGAAAAAACTTCGCGCCGCTATCGAAGCGTAATTTTCGCGAAGTACACCGAGAACCCCTGGATGAAAGTCCGGGGGTTTTGTTTTTTTAGCGCCCGCTCTGGCGAATTCCCTCCCCCTGGCAAACACTTACTGATGCGCTAAGCAGGCGACTTTCTCAGGGGGACAGGGTGAAAAATAACGAACTGAACGACCGGCGTTTACAGGCGACGCCGCGCGGCATCGGCGTGATGTGTAACTTCTATGCCGATAAAGCTGAAAACGCCACGGTGTGGGACGTGGAAGGCAACGAGTACATCGACTTCGCCGCCGGGATCGCGGTGCTGAATACTGGCCATCGTCATCCAAAAGTCATTTCCGCCATTGAAAAACAGCTCCACGCGTTTACCCATACGGCGTACCAGATTGTGCCGTACGAAAGCTACGTCGCGCTTGCCGAGCGCATCAACCAGCGCGTGCCCGTTGACGGTCCGGCCAAAACCGCGTTCTTCTCCACGGGGGCAGAGGCGGTCGAAAACGCGGTCAAAATTGCCCGGGCGTACACCAAACGTCCTGGCCTTATCACCTTTGGCGGCGCGTTTCACGGCCGCACCTTTATGACCATGGCGCTGACCGGCAAAGTTGCGCCGTACAAGATCGGCTTTGGCCCGTTCCCCGGTTCGGTGTATCACGCGCAGTATCCGAATGAACTGCACGGCGTTAGCACGGCGGAAGCGTTGAAAAGCCTGGAACGCATCTTTAAAGCGGATATCGCTCCCGACCAGGTCGCGGCCATTATTCTCGAACCGGTTCAGGGCGAGGGCGGTTTCAACATTGCGCCAGCTGATTTTATGCAGGCGCTGCGCGCCTTGTGCGACACCCACAGTATTTTGCTGATTGCCGACGAGGTGCAAAGCGGCTTTGCCCGTACCGGCAAGCTGTTCTCGATGGAACATCACTGCGTGAAGCCCGATCTGATCACCATGGCGAAAAGCCTGGCGGGCGGAATGCCGCTTTCTGCGGTTTCTGGCCGTGCGGAGGTGATGGACGCCCCCGCGCCTGGCGGGCTGGGTGGTACCTACGCCGGAAACCCGCTGGCGATTGCGGCGGCGCATGCCGTGCTCGACGTGATTGATGAAGAGGATCTCTGCACGCGCTCGGCGCATCTTGGCCATCACCTGGTGGAAGTGCTGAACAAGGCGAAGGAACACTGCCCGTATATCGCTGACATTCGCGCGCAGGGCTCGATGGTGGCGGTGGAGTTTAACGACCCGCAAACGGGTCAGCCTTCGCCGGAATTTACCCGCCAGGTGCAGGAGCGCGCGTTGCAGGAAGGGCTGCTCCTTCTGAGCTGCGGCGTCTATGGCAACGTCATTCGCTTCCTCTATCCGCTGACTATCCCTGAAGCGCAGTTCCGTAAAGCGCTGGACATTATCTCCGCGTCGCTGACACGTTAAAGCCACATGCCCGGCGAAAATCCCAGCCGGGCTTATCATATATTCATTTCAAATTAGCTATTCCAAAATCATAAAAATCGGGTATGTTTTAGCAGAGTATGCTGAAAAAGCGCGGACAGCACACCTATAACTGACATAAAGCGCTGCACAACAACATCACAACAATCGTAATAACCATAATAATGGGGAATCTCAGGATGAACATGAAGGGTAAAGCGTTACTGGCAGGATGTATCGCGTTGGCATTCAGCACCATGGCACAGGCAGACATCAAGGTGGCTGTGGTTGGCGCAATGTCCGGTCCGGTAGCACAGTACGGCGACCAGGAATTTACCGGCGCTGAGCAGGCGGTTGCAGACATTAATGCTAAGGGCGGTATCAAGGGCGAAAAACTGCAGATCGTAAAATATGATGATGCCTGTGACCCGAAACAAGCGGTCGCGGTCGCGAACAAAGTGGTGAACGACGGGATCAAATACGTTATCGGTCACCTGTGCTCCTCCTCTACTCAGCCAGCGTCTGACATCTACGAAGACGAAGGTATTCTGATGATTACCCCGGCAGCGACCGCACCGGAGCTGACCGCGCGCGGCTACAAGCTGACCCTGCGCACCACCGGCCTGGACTCTGACCAGGGCCCAACCGCGGCGAAATACATCGTTGAAAAAGTGAAGCCGAAGCGCATTGCTATCGTTCATGATAAGCAGCAGTACGGTGAAGGTCTGGCGCGTTCAGTGCAGGACAACCTCAAGAAAGCGAATGCTGACGTGGTGTTCTTCGACGGGATCACCGCCGGTGAGAAAGACTTCTCCACCCTTGTAGCGCGTCTGAAGAAAGAGAATATTGATTTCGTTTACTACGGTGGCTACCACCCGGAAATGGGCCAGATCCTGCGCCAGGCGCGCGCTGCGGGCCTGAAAACCCAGTTTATGGGCCCGGAAGGCGTGGCGAACGTGTCCCTGTCTAACATTGCGGGTGAATCAGCCGAAGGCCTGCTGGTGACCAAACCGAAGAACTACGACCAGGTCCCTGCGAACAAACCTATCGTAGATGCCATCAAGGCGAAGAAACAGGATCCAAGCGGCGCATTTGTCTGGACCACCTACGCGGCGCTGCAGTCTCTGCAGGCGGGCCTGAACCAGTCAGCCGATCCGGCTGAGATTGCCACCTGGCTGAAAGCGAATACAGTCGAGACCGTCATGGGACCGCTGTCCTGGGACGCGAAGGGCGACCTGAAGGGCTTCGAGTTCGGCGTGTTTGACTGGCATGCGAACGGCACGGCTACTGATGCCAAATAATTCTTGTGAGGGTTGATGCCCTCACCCTAACCCTCTCCCACAGGGAGAGGGGACCGCTCGGTGTTCTCCCTCTCCCCGTGGGAGAGGGCAGGGGTGAAGGCATCAGGCAGCACAAATCAACCCTGGCGCTTCTCCCACCCGCTCTCCTGAGCCGTAAACCCTAACGCCTGCATAAACGCCGCCATCACGCCGCGGTCTTCCACGCCCACGTCAGCCATCCACCATGAGGTCACGCTCGGGTTTTCGCGGATCACTTCTTCAATTAAATACTGTCCCACACCGCGACGACGGGTGACGTCACGCACGCGCAGCGAGTCCAGCGCCCCTTCTGTACCGCTCAGGGTTACGCGAACCGCAGCCAGCAGGCGCTCGTTAAAACGCGCGGCATAAATGCGGTGGGTCTCATCAACGCGCAGCGACGAAGGGGAATATTCCGGCCAGATCTTGCCCAGGTCGATATGATCCTGGTCGCTAAAGGTCACCAGACGCACGATAGTCAGTTTCATTAGCCACTTGTCCAAATCAGATTGAGTAGGGGCAGTGTACTCAATTTATTCACTCAGCGGCTTCCTCTTTTTATTCTCATTAACCAGGTGATTAGTTTTTTGGCAACGCGTTGGGCAGTTTGAAAACACATGGATCGAAAAATAAGCAGAATTTTAACCTGAACGGTAGTGATTTATTCGGCGCTTTGTACCGTTATTTTATGCTGCAAACTGCACTTTTATTTGTTTATCTCTGCCTGATTTCAGAATATTATCTTTGCTTAATCGCCTGAAAAATAGAGATTTTAGTCTGGTTTTTTGACAAAAAACTGCGCTAAACCATTAAAGGCACTGGTAAAAATAGCGTTGTTCATTAAAAGTACAGAATGCTTTTTAACCATAAAAAAACAAAATATAAACACGACATCACGAATGGGGATTCAGAGATGAAAAGGAACGCGAAGACGTTAATCGCGGGGATGGTCGCACTGTCGATCTCGCATGCCGCTATGGCAGACGACATTAAGGTTGCGGTAGTGGGGGCGATGTCCGGCCCTGTTGCCCAGTGGGGTGACATGGAGTTCAACGGCGCGCGCCAGGCCATCAAAGACATCAACGCCAAGGGCGGCATCAAAGGCGACAAGCTGGTGGGCGTGGAATATGACGATGCCTGCGATCCTAAACAGGCCGTCGCGGTCGCCAACAAAATCGTCAACGACGGTATCCAGTATGTGATCGGCCACCTGTGCTCATCCTCCACGCAGCCCGCGTCTGATATCTACGAAGACGAAGGCATTCTGATGATCACCCCAGGCGCAACGAACCCGGAACTGACCCAGCGCGGCTATCAGCACATCATGCGTACCGCCGGTCTGGACTCCTCGCAGGGGCCCACCGCCGCCAAATACATCCTCGAGACCGTTAAGCCACAGCGCATTGCCATTATTCATGACAAACAGCAGTACGGCGAAGGCCTGGCGCGCTCCGTGCAGGACGGCCTGAAAAAAGGCGGCGCGAATATCGTCTTCTTCGACGGCATTACCGCCGGTGAGAAAGACTTCTCCGCGCTGATCGCCCGTCTGCAAAAAGAGAACATCGACTTCGTTTACTACGGCGGCTACTACCCGGAAATGGGCCAGATGCTGCGTCAGGCGCGCGCCACCGGTCTGAAAACCCAGTTTATGGGGCCAGAGGGCGTGGGCAATGCCTCCCTGTCAAACATCGCGGGGGATTCTGCCGAAGGCATGTTGGTGACGATGCCAAAACGCTATGACCAGGATCCGGCCAACAAGGCTATCGTGGATGCGCTCAAGGCGCAGAAGAAAGATCCGAGTGGTCCGTACGTCTGGATCACCTACGCGGCCGTACAGTCTCTGGCCACCGCGCTGGATCGCTCCGGCAGCAAAGAGCCGCTGGATCTGGTGAAAGATTTAAAAGCGCACGGGGCGAACACCGTGATTGGGCCGCTGAACTGGGATGAGAAAGGCGATCTGAAGGGATTTGAGTTTGGTGTCTTTAAGTGGCACGCCGACGGTTCATCCTCGGCCGCCAAATAATTATCCCACCGCCCGGCATGACGGGCGGGTATAAAAAGGTTTGCATATGTCCGAGCAGTTTCTCTATTTCCTGCAGCAGATGTTTAACGGCGTTACGCTGGGAAGCACCTACGCGCTGATCGCCATCGGCTATACGATGGTTTACGGCATTATCGGCATGATCAACTTCGCCCACGGCGAGGTGTACATGATCGGTAGCTACGTCTCCTTTATGATTATCGCCGCTCTGATGATGATGGGCATCGACAGCAGCTGGCTGCTGGTCGCCGCCGGGTTTGTCGGCGCGATTGTGATAGCCAGCGCCTACGGCTGGAGCATTGAGCGCGTGGCCTACCGGCCGGTGCGCAGCTCCAAGCGTCTGATTGCGCTGATTTCCGCGATCGGGATGTCGATCTTCCTGCAAAACTAC
This sequence comes from Enterobacter asburiae, assembly GCF_001521715.1. Classification (NCBI taxonomy): domain Bacteria; kingdom Pseudomonadati; phylum Pseudomonadota; class Gammaproteobacteria; order Enterobacterales; family Enterobacteriaceae; genus Enterobacter; species Enterobacter asburiae. The sequence goes on along the minus strand of NZ_CP011863.1, from coordinate 3,262,739 downwards.
GTCAGCCTGACCGAAGGTTCGCGCGACGTGGCGCTGCCAAGCCTGTTTAACGGGCAGTGGATTGTGGGGGCCAGCGAAAACTTCGCGGCCTCTATTACCACCATGCAGCTGGTTATCTGGGTGGTGACCTTTATTGCGATGCTCGCCCTGACGCTGTTCATCCGCTACTCGCGTATGGGACGCGCCTGCCGCGCCTGTGCGGAAGACCTGAAGATGGCGAGCCTGCTCGGCATCAACACCGACCGCGTGATTGCCCTGACCTTCGTGATTGGCGCCGCGATGGCGGCGGTGGCGGGTGTCCTGCTGGGCCAGTTCTACGGCGTGATCAACCCGTACATCGGCTTTATGGCCGGGATGAAAGCCTTCACCGCGGCGGTTCTGGGCGGTATCGGCAGTATTCCGGGCGCGATGATCGGTGGCCTGATCCTGGGCGTGGCGGAAGCGCTCTCCTCGGCGTACCTGAGCACGGAGTATAAAGACGTGGTGTCGTTTGCCCTGCTGATTCTGGTTCTGCTGGTGATGCCTACCGGTATTCTGGGCCGTCCGGAGGTAGAGAAAGTATGAAACCGATGCATTTTGCAATGGCGCTGCTCTCTGCCGCCATGTTCTTCGTGCTGGCGGGCGTCTTTATGGGCGTCCAGCTTGAGCTGAATGGCACCAAACTGGTTGTCGATACCGCAGCTGACATCCGCTGGCAGTGGGTATTTATCGGTACGGCCGTAGTGTTCCTGTTCCAGCTGCTGCGTCCGCTGTTCCAGAAAACGCTGAAAAACGTCTCCGGGCCGAAATTCGTCCTGCCGGCAATCGACGGTTCTACCGTTAAGCAGAAGCTGTTCCTCGTGGCGCTGCTGGTGGCCGCCGTGGCGTGGCCGTTTGTGGTGTCTCGCGGCACCGTGGATATCGCCACTCTGACCATGATCTACGTGATTCTCGGCCTCGGTCTGAACGTGGTCGTGGGACTCTCGGGCCTGCTGGTGCTGGGCTACGGCGGCTTCTACGCCATCGGCGCCTATACCTTCGCGCTGCTGAACCACTATTACGGTCTCGGCTTCTGGACCTGCCTGCCGCTGGCGGGGCTGGTCTCTGCCGCTGCAGGCTTCCTGCTTGGCTTCCCGGTGCTGCGCCTGCGCGGTGACTACCTGGCGATTGTGACCTTAGGCTTCGGCGAAATCGTCCGTATCCTGCTGCTCAACAACACCGAAGTGACCGGCGGCCCGAACGGTATTAGCCAGATCCCGAAACCGACCTTCTTCGGCCTGGAATTCAGCCGTACCGCCCGCGAAGGCGGCTGGGATACCTTCAGCAACTTCTTCGGCGTGAAGTATGACCCGTCCGACCGCGTGATCTGGCTCTATCTGGTGGCGCTGCTGCTGGTGGTGATTACCCTGTTCGTGATCAACCGTCTGCTGCGCATGCCGCTGGGCCGCGCGTGGGAAGCGCTGCGTGAAGATGAGATCGCCTGCCGCTCCCTGGGCCTGAACCCGACCCGCATCAAGCTGACCGCGTTCACCATCAGCGCCGCGTTTGCCGGTTTCGCCGGAACGCTGTTTGCCGCGCGTCAGGGCTTCGTTAGCCCGGAATCGTTCACCTTTGCCGAATCCGCCTTTGTGCTGGCAATTGTGGTGCTCGGTGGGATGGGCTCGCAGTTTGCGGTTATCCTCGCGGCCATCCTGCTGGTGGTCTCGCGCGAGCTAATGCGCGACTTTAACGAATACAGCATGCTGATGCTGGGTGGTTTGATGGTGCTGATGATGATCTGGCGTCCGCAGGGTCTGCTGCCGATGACCCGTCCACAGCTGAAGCTGAAGAACGGGCAAGCGAAAGGAGAGCAGGCATGAGTCAGCCATTATTATCCGTTAACGGCCTGATGATGCGTTTTGGCGGCCTGCTGGCGGTCAACAACGTGAATCTGGATCTGCACAAGAAAGAGATTGTCTCCCTGATTGGCCCGAACGGCGCGGGGAAAACCACGGTCTTTAACTGTCTGACCGGCTTCTACAAGCCGACGGGCGGCACCATCATGCTGCGCGATCAGCACCTGGAAGGGCTGCCGGGCCAGCAGATCGCCCGCATGGGCGTGGTGCGCACCTTCCAGCACGTGCGTCTGTTCCGCGAGATGACGGTGATTGAGAACCTGCTGGTGGCACAGCATCAGCAGCTGAAAACCGGGCTGTTCTCCGGCCTGCTGAAAACACCGGCCTTCCGCCGCGCGCAGGATGAAGCGCTTGATCGCGCCGCCACCTGGCTCGACCGAATTGGCCTGCTGCAGCACGCCAACCGTCAGGCGAGCAACCTGGCCTACGGCGATCAGCGCCGCCTGGAGATTGTGCGCTGCATGGTGACGCAGCCGGAAATCCTGATGCTCGACGAACCGGCGGCAGGGCTCAACCCGAAAGAGACCAAAGAGCTGGACGAGCTGATTGCCGAGCTGCGCGACAGTCACGACACCACTATCCTGCTGATTGAGCACGACATGAAGCTGGTGATGGGCATTTCGGACCGTATCTACGTGGTAAACCAGGGCACGCCGCTGGCAAACGGCACGCCGGAAGAGATCCGCAACAACCCGGACGTGATCCGCGCATACCTGGGTGAGGCATAAGATGGAAAAAGCGATGTTAACGTTCGACAAGGTCAACGCGCACTACGGCAAGATCCAGGCGCTGCACGACGTCAGCCTGCATATCAATCAGGGTGAAATCGTGACCCTGATTGGCGCCAACGGAGCGGGCAAAACCACGCTGCTCGGCACCCTGTGCGGCGACCCGCGCGCCACCAGCGGGCGGATTGTGTTCGATGGTAAAGACATTACCGACTGGCAGACCGCCAGAATCATGCGCGAGGCGGTGGCGATTGTTCCGGAAGGGCGCCGCGTCTTCTCCCGCATGACGGTGGAAGAGAACCTGGCGATGGGCGGGTTCTTCGCTCACCGCGATGAATACCAGACCCGCATCAAGTGGGTATATGAACTCTTCCCGCGCCTGTGGGAGCGCCGCATCCAGCGTGCGGGCACCATGTCCGGCGGCGAGCAGCAGATGCTGGCGATTGGCCGCGCGCTGATGAGCCAGCCGCGCCTTCTGCTGCTGGACGAACCGTCGCTCGGGCTGGCGCCGATCATCATTCAGCAGATTTTCGACACTATTGAGCAGCTGCGTAAAGAGGGGATGACCATCTTCCTCGTCGAGCAGAACGCCAACCAGGCGCTGAAGCTCGCCGACCGTGGCTACGTGCTGGAGAACGGCCGGGTGGTGCTGGAGGATACCGGCGACGCGCTGCTGGTGAATGAAGCGGTGCGGAGCGCTTACCTGGGCGGATAGGTAAGAGCAAAAAGGCAACGCAAGTTGCCTTTTTTAGTGTTTTCTCCCTCTCCCTGTGGGTGAGGGTTGGGGTGAGGGCACCAGACGGCACCCAAATCACCCCCCAGCCCCCTTCACACAACCATCATCCCCCTGACGCCTGGCTGTCACTTATCTGTAAACAAACAGTTATTTTTCTGTAATTCGAGCATGTCATGTTACCTCGCGAGCATAAAACGCGTGATATCGCGCATCCGGCACAATAAGAGAGATGACAATGACATCGTTACGACACACAGCTTTGGGTCTGGCACTGGGTCTGGCTTTTGCGACGAACGCAATGGCTGTCACCACCATTCCGTTCTGGCATTCCATGGAAGGGGAGTTGGGTAAAGAAGTTGACTCCCTGGCGCAGCGTTTCAACGACACCCATCCGGATTACAAAATTGTGCCGGTGTACAAAGGCAACTACGAGCAGAGCCTGAGCGCGGGCATCGCCGCCTTCCGTACCGGCAACGCGCCGGCGCTGTTACAGGTTTATGAAGTGGGTACCGCCACCATGATGGCCTCTAAAGCCATCAAACCGGTCTATGAAGTGTTCAAAGAAGCGGGCATCAACTTCGATGAGTCGCAGTTCGTGCCGACCGTAGCGGGTTACTACACCGATTCCAAAACCGGCCATCTGCTGTCCCAGCCGTTTAACAGCTCCACGCCGGTGCTGTACTACAACAAAGACGCCTTCAAAAAAGCCGGTTTAGACCCGGAGCAGCCGCCAAAAACCTGGCAGGACCTGGCGGAGTACACCGCGAAGCTGAAAGCGGCGGGGATGAAGTGCGGCTACGCCAGCGGCTGGCAGGGCTGGATCCAGATTGAAAACTTCAGCGCCTGGCACGGCCTGCCGGTGGCGACCAAAAATAACGGCTTCGACGGCACCGATGCGGTACTGGAGTTCAACAAGCCGGAGCAGGTGAAGCACATCGCGCTGCTTGCCGATCTGAACAAGAAGGGCGACTTCAGCTACTTCGGGCGTAAAGACGAATCCACCGAGAAGTTCTACAACGGCGACTGCGCCATTACCACCGCCTCGTCCGGCTCGCTGGCGGATATCCGTCACTACGCCAAATTCAACTACGGCGTGGGCATGATGCCGTACGACGCTGACGTGAAGGGCGCGCCGCAGAACGCCATTATCGGCGGGGCGAGCCTGTGGGTGATGCAGGGTAAAGACAAGGGCACCTACAAAGGCGTAGCCGAGTTCCTCGACTTCCTGGCGAAGCCGGAAAACGCTGCCGAATGGCACCAGAAGACCGGCTACCTGCCGATCACCAAAGCCGCGTACGATCTGACCCGCGAGCAGGGCTTCTACAGCAAGAACCCGGGCGCGGACATCGCGACGCGTCAGATGCTGAACAAGCCGCCGTTGCCGTTCACCAAGGGCCTGCGTCTGGGCAACATGCCGCAGATCCGCACCATCGTGGATGAAGAGCTGGAAAGCGTGTGGACCGGTAAGAAAACGCCACAGCAGGCGCTGGACTCTGCGGTAGAGCGCGGGAATCAGCTGCTGCGCCGCTTTGAGCAGTCGACCAAATCGTAAGTCAAACCTGCCCCTCACCCTCACCCTAACCCTCTCCCCATAGGGGAGAGGGGACTGCGCGGAGCCGTCTTTTCTCCCTCGCCCCTTTGGGGAGAGGGCCGGGATGAGGGGTGAATACCTACAGAGCAAACCTATGTCATCATCCCGTCCGGTGTTCCGTTCCCGCTGGCTGCCCTATCTTCTGGTCGCGCCGCAGCTGGTCATCACCGTTATCTTCTTTATCTGGCCTGCGGGCGAAGCGCTTTGGTACTCGGTACAAAGCGTCGACCCGTTCGGGCTTTCCAGCCAGTTTGTTGGCCTGGACAACTTCACCGCGCTGTTCCATGACAGCTACTACCTGGACTCCTTCTGGACGACGATGAAGTTCAGCGCGCTGGTGACCGTCAGCGGTCTGGTTGCCTCGCTGTTTTTCGCCGCGCTGGTGGACTACGTGGTGCGCGGCAGCCGTATTTATCAAACCCTGATGCTGCTGCCTTACGCCGTGGCTCCCGCCGTCGCCGCCGTGCTGTGGATCTTCCTGTTTAACCCGGGGCGCGGATTGATTACCCACTTCCTGGCCGAACTGGGCTACGACTGGAACCATGCCCAGAACAGCGGTCAGGCGATGTTCCTGGTGGTGTTCGCCTCGGTGTGGAAGCAGATTAGCTACAACTTCCTGTTCTTCTTTGCCGCGCTGCAGTCCATCCCGCGCTCGCTGGTGGAAGCCGCGGCGATTGACGGCGCAGGGCCTATTCGTCGTTTCTTCAGGCTGTCGCTGCCGCTGATCGCCCCGGTGAGTTTCTTCCTGCTGGTGGTTAACCTCGTGTACGCCTTCTTCGACACCTTCCCGGTGATCGACGCGGCGACCGCAGGCGGCCCGGTGCAGGCGACCACGACGCTTATCTATAAGATCTATCGCGAAGGCTTCGCCGGTCTGGATCTCTCGGCCTCTGCCGCGCAGTCCGTCGTGCTGATGTTCCTCGTCATCATCCTCACGGTGGTGCAGTTCCGCTATGTCGAAAGTAAGGTGCGCTACCAATGATTGAGAACCGTCGCGGGCTGACGATTTTCAGCCATACCATGCTGATTTTAGGGATTATCGTCATCCTCTTCCCGCTGTACGTGGCGTTTGTTGCCGCCACGCTGGACACCAAAGCGGTGTTCGACACGCCGATGACGCTGATCCCAGGCACACATCTTTTCGAGAACATGAAGACCATCTGGACCCAGGGTGTGGGTGCCAACAGCGCGCCGTTCTGGCTGATGATGCTCAACAGCTTCATCATGGCGTTTGGCATTACGGTCGGCAAAATTACGGTGTCGATGCTTTCTGCCTTCGCCATCGTCTGGTTCCGCTTTCCGCTACGTAACCTCTTCTTCTGGATGATTTTTATCACCCTGATGCTGCCGGTGGAAGTACGTATCTTCCCGACGGTGGAGGTGATCGCCAACCTGAAGATGCTCGACAGCTACGCGGGCTTAACCCTGCCGCTGATGGCCTCGGCGACCGCCACCTTCCTGTTCCGCCAGTTCTTTATGACTCTGCCGGACGAGCTGATTGAAGCGGCGCGCATCGACGGCGCGTCGCCGATGCGTTTCTTCCGCGACATCGTGCTGCCGCTGTCGAAAACCAACCTCGCAGCGCTGTTTGTGATCACCTTTATCTACGGCTGGAACCAGTACCTGTGGCCGCTGCTGATTATTCAGGACGTTAACCTCGGCACCGCCGTGGCGGGCATCAAAGGCATGATCGCCACCGGCGAAGGCACCACCCTCTGGAACCAGGTGATGGCGGCGATGCTGCTCACCCTTATCCCACCCGTAGTCATTGTTTTAGCCATGCAGCGTGCGTTTGTCCGCGGCCTGGTCGATAGCGAGAAATAAGATGGCAGGTTTAAAACTTCAGGCAGTAACCAAAAGCTGGGACGGCAAAACCCAGGTCATTCAGCCGCTGACGCTCGACGTGGCGGACGGGGAATTTATCGTGATGGTTGGCCCGTCCGGCTGCGGCAAATCCACCCTGCTGCGCATGGTGGCGGGGCTGGAGCGCGTGACCTCCGGGGATATCTGGATTGACCGCCAGCGCGTCACCGAGATGGAGCCGAAAGACAGAGGCATTGCGATGGTGTTCCAGAACTACGCCCTCTATCCGCACATGAGCGTGGAAGAGAACATGGCCTGGGGGCTGAAAATCCGCGGCATGGGCAAAGGCCATATCGACGAGCGGGTGAAGGAGGCGGCGCGCATTCTCGAGCTGGACGGCCTGCTGAAGCGCCGCCCGCGCGAGCTTTCCGGCGGCCAGCGCCAGCGCGTGGCGATGGGGCGCGCCATCGTGCGCGATCCGGCGGTATTCCTCTTCGACGAGCCGCTGTCTAACCTCGACGCCAAGCTGCGCGTGCAGATGCGTCTTGAGCTGCAGCAGCTGCACCGTCGTCTGAAAACCACCTCTCTGTACGTGACCCACGATCAGGTCGAAGCCATGACCCTCGCCCAGCGCGTAATGGTGATGAACAAAGGCATCGCCGAGCAGATTGGCACCCCGGTGGAAGTGTACGAGAAACCGGCCACCCGCTTTGTGGCGAGCTTTATCGGCAGCCCGGCAATGAACCTGCTCGAAGGGCGTATCAGCAGCGCGGGCACGCATTTTGAGCTGGAAAGCGGGATGGCGTTGCCGATCAACTGGTACTATCGTGGCTACGCCGGGCGTAAGATGACGCTCGGTATCCGCCCGGAGCATATCGTTTTAACCTCTCAGGCGGACGGCGGCGTGCCGCTGGTGATGGACACGCTGGAGATGTTGGGTGCAGATAACCTGGCGCACGGGCGCTGGGGCGAGCAAAAAATGGTGGTGCGCCTGGCACATCAGGAGCGTCCGAAAGCCGGCAGCACGCTGTGGCTGCACCTGCCGGAAAACCATCTGCACCTGTTTGACGGTGAAACAGGACAACGAGTATGAGCAACTGGCCTTATCCCCACGTCGTCGCCCACCGGGGCGGCGGTAAGCTGGCGCCGGAGAACACCCTGGCGGCAATTGACGTCGGCGCGCGCTACGGTCACACGATGATCGAGTTCGACGCCAAGCTGTCGAAAGACGGCGAAATTTTCCTGCTGCATGACGATAACCTCGAGCGCACCAGCAACGGCTGGGGCGTGGCGGGCGAGCTGCCGTGGCGCGATCTGCTGAAGGTGGACGCCGGAAGCTGGTACAGCGGCGAATTTAAAGGCGAACCGCTGCCGCTGCTGGCGGAAGTGGCCGATCGCTGTCGCCAGCACGGCATGATGGCCAATATCGAAATCAAACCGACCACCGGCACCGGGCCGCTGACGGGCAAAGTCATTGCCCTGGCCGCGCGCGAGCTGTGGGAAGGGATGACCGCGCCGCTGCTGTCATCATTTGAAATCGATGCGCTGGAGGCCGCACAGGCGGCCGTACCGGAGCTACCGCGCGGGCTGCTGCTTGACGAGTGGCGCGAGGACTGGCGCGAGCTGACGGCACGCTTAGCGTGCGTCTCTATCCATCTCAACCACAGGCTGCTGGATGAGGCGCGGGTGAAGATGCTGAAGGACGCGGGTCTGCATATTCTGGTCTACACGGTTAACAAACCCCAGCGCGCAGCCGAACTGCTGCGCTGGGGCGTGGACAGCATCTGTACCGATGCAATCGACCTGATCGGCCCGGACTTTAGTTCTGCGGATTAAGCATACTGCCATTCGACTGCGGCGGCAGCATGTGCTGCTGTCCGCTGCCTGACGACGTCATTCCCCCTAACATCCCGCCGTTTTTATTCGGCAGCGGCTGCTCGCGCATCTGCCCCTGCTGCACGCGCTGGGTGTTGGCGTTCATCTGATTTTGCAGGCTTTGCTGCTGCATCTGGGTCTGCGTTTTAAGCTGCTGGTTAAGCATCCCTTTCTGCTGCTGTTGCTGGCTCATCATCTCCGTCTGCATGCGCTGCTGGCTCGGGATAACGTAACCCTGCTGGTTCGGGTTGTTCATGGTGTTAAGCGGCTGTGCGAGCGCGGCAAACGGGATCAGCGCCGTAAGAATCAATAAGCGTTTCATTGTCATTTCCTCCTTTTGAGGTCTCTCTTAAGTTTACCCTGATTTCACCATGACGATGATTTTTTAGGAGTTGTGAACCAGGCTTAAGCGGGGAATATGGACCCTATCACCTGGAGAACAATAATGATGAAACCAACGTTTTTGCGCTGGGTCGCCATCGCCGCGCTGATGGCAGGCGGTACATTTAGCGTGGCGGCCAACCCGCCAGCGGCGCCTCCGGTCTCTTACGGCGTGGAGGAAGATGTTTTTCATCCCGTGCGGGCAACCCATGGCATGGTGGCGTCAGTGGATGCGCTGGCAACAAAAGTGGGCGTCGATATTCTCAGGCAGGGCGGTAACGCGGTGGATGCAGCTGTCGCCGTCGGCTATGCGCTGGCGGTAACGCATCCGCAGGCGGGGAACCTGGGCGGCGGCGGCTTTATGATGCTGCGCACTAAAGACGGCAAAACGACGGCCATTGACTTCCGCGAGATGGCGCCTTCCCAGGCGTCCCGCGATATGTTCCTCGACGACCAGGGTAACCCTGACAGCAAAAAATCTCTGACCTCGCATCTCGCCACCGGCACGCCGGGCACCGTTGCGGGCCTCTCGCTGGCGCTGGAGAAATACGGCACGATGCCGCTGAACAAGGTGGTGCAGCCTGCTATCAAGCTGGCGCGCGACGGCTTTGTGGTAAACGATGCGCTGGCGGACGACCTCAAGACCTACGGCAGCGAAGTCATTCCGAATCACGAAAACAGCAAGGCCATCTTCTGGAAAGACGGTGAGCCGCTGAAGAAGGGCGACAGGCTGGTGCAGAAGAACCTCGCCAAAAGCCTGGAGCTGATTGCGGAGCACGGTCCGGACGCCTTCTACAAAGGGGCAATTGCCGACCAGATTGCCGAAGAGATGCAGAAGAACGGCGGGCTCATCACCAAAGCGGATCTGGCGGAATACAAGGCGGTGGAGCGCGAGCCGATTAGCGGCACCTATCGCGGATACGAGGTCTTCTCCATGCCGCCGCCGTCCTCCGGTGGGATCCACATCGTGCAGATCCTCAATATTCTTGAAAACTTCGATATGCACAAGTTCGGCTTTGGCAGCGCGGACGCCATGCAGGTGATGGCGGAAGCGGAAAAACGCGCCTACGCCGACCGGTCGGAATATCTCGGCGATCCGGACTTCGTGAAGGTGCCGTGGCAGGCGCTGACCAACAAGGCGTATGCCAAATCCATTGCCGATCAGATCGACATCAACAAGGCCAAACCGTCGAGCGAGATCCGCCCCGGCAAGCTGGCACCGTATGAAAGTAACCAGACCACCCACTTCTCTGTGGTGGATAAAGACGGTAACGCGGTGGCGGTGACCTATACGCTCAACACCACCTTCGGCACCGGGATTGTGGCGGGCAACAGCGGTATTCTGCTGAACAACGAGATGGATGACTTCTCTGCCAAACCGGGCGTGCCGAACGTCTACGGGCTGGTGGGCGGCGATGCGAATGCGGTAGGGCCGAAGAAACGTCCGCTGTCGTCTATGTCGCCCACCATTGTCGTGAAAGACGGGAAAACCTGGCTGGTAACCGGCAGCCCTGGCGGCAGCCGTATTATCACTACCGTGCTGCAGATGGTGGTGAACAGCATCGACTTTGGCATGAACGTCGCCGAAGCGACCAACGCTCCGCGTTTCCACCACCAGTGGCTGCCGGACGAGCTGCGCGTGGAGAAGGGCTTTAGCCCGGACACCATTAAGCTGCTTGAACAGCGCGGGCAGAAGGTGGCGGTGAAGGAGGCGATGGGTAGCACCCAGAGTATTATGGTCGGGCCGGACGGGGCGCTGTTTGGCGCCTCGGACCCGCGGTCGGTGGATGATTTATCGGCGGGGTATTGATGGTTTGCCGGGTGGCGGCTTCGCCTTACCCGGTCTACGTTTTTCATTCCCTCTCCCTGTGGGAGAGGGTTAGGGTGAGGGCAACAAACTACTTCATTCGCGCCATATAATACGCATCCACATACTCGCCGTTGCGCAGGGCATAGCGTTTGCCGGTGCCTTCAATTTCGAACCCGTGTTTTTTGTACACCGCAATTGCCGGTTCGTTATCGACAAATACCGTCAGCTCAATGCGGTCAACGCGCAGCCAGTTATCGCACATATCAATCATGGTGCGCATAAGAGCGCTGGCAACGCCCCGGTTTTGCCACTGCGCGCCGACACAAATCCCAAAATCAGCCACATGGCTGCGGCGCGGGCGTTGCGCGACGACGATGCACAGATGGCCAGCTACATGACCGTTTATGCAGGCGACGAGCTGCTTGATGCCGGGCTGGTCGGATAGCCGTTCTTGCCACATTTGCTCAGAGGGATGAGGAACCTGTAGCGTGTTGTGGTACACCTCTGGCTGGGCGTGGATCTGACGAATGGCGTCATAATCTTTCGGTTCCGCATGGCGTATCACTATCTCACTCATTCATTATTCCTCAGTCAGTTAAACGTCCCTTTCAACATCAATGACTTTAAAATTTGAGTCAACCGCTATTTTTTGCAAAAAGTATTGGACAAGTGCGAATGAGAATGATTATTATTGCTCTGCATTCAGGAAGACCACTACGGGAACCTGAAAGCACGACATTGCTCACATTGCTTCCAGTATTACTTTAGCCAGCTTTTAGCTGGCTTTTTTTTTGTTATGGTTAGACTCAGTAACCTTCCAAAAGGACTGAGCCATGACACTACATTGCGCATTTATTGGATTTGGTAAAAGTACGACCCGCTACCACCTGCCGTATGTTCTCAACCGTAAAGACAGCTGGCACGTCGCGCACATCTTCCGCCGCCGCGCGAAGCCGGAAGAGCAATCCCCGCAGTATTCCCATATCCATTTCACCAGCGATCTGGATGAAGTGCTTAACGACCCGCAGGTCAAACTGGTTGTCGTCTGCACCCACGCCGACAGCCATTTTGACTATGCGAAACGCGCGCTGGAAGCGGGCAAAAACGTGCTGGTGGAAAAACCGTTCACCCCAACTATCGCCGAAGCAAAAGAGCTGTTCGCGCTGGCGAAAAGCAAAGGGCTGACCGTTACGCCGTATCAGAACCGTCGCTTTGACAGCTGCTTCCTGACGGCGAAAAAGGCGATTGAAAGCGGCAGGCTGGGCGACATTGTGGAAATCGAAAGCCACTTCGATTACTACCGTCCGGTAGCGGAAACCCAACCCGGCCTGCCGCAGGACGGCTCGTTCTATGGCCTGGGCGTGCATACCATGGACCAGATCATCTCCCTGTTTGGCCGACCGGATCATGTCGCATACGACATCCGCAGCCTGCGTAATAAAGCCAACCCGGACGACACTTTTGAAGCGCAGCTGTTCTACGGCGACCTGAAAGCCATCGTCAAAACCAGCCATCTGGTGAAAATCGACTATCCGAAATTTATCGTTCACGGCACCCGCGGCTCGTTCATCAAGTACGGCATCGACCAGCAGGAGACCAGCCTGAAGGCCAACATCATGCCGGGCGAACCGGGCTTTGCGGCGGATGATTCCGTGGGCGTGCTGGAGTACGTGAACGATGAGGGCGTAACGGTCAGGGAGGAGCTGAAGCCGGAAATTGGCGACTATGGCCGCGTCTACGATGCGCTGTATGAAACTCTCACAACCGGCGCGCCGAATTACGTCAAGGAATCTGACGTTCTGACCAACCTGGAAATCCTCGAACGGGCCTTCGAGCAGGCTTCTCCTGCCACGGTAACCCTCGCGAAATAAGCAAAAACGGCTCCTCTGCGCTTGTTCATAATTTTTGAACAGAGGAGTCAATTTTCACCCTCTATGATCCCAGGCGGTTTGCGTCCACACTTACTCCATCGAAACGAACTGAGGGTGAAAACAATGATCTACTTACGCAAAGCAAACGAACGTGGTCACGCGAATCATGGCTGGCTGGACTCATGGCATTCATTCTCGTTTGCCGACTACTACGACCCAAACTTCATGGGCTTCTCCGCACTGCGCGTGATTAACGACGACGTGATTGATGCAGGCCAGGGCTTCGGTACCCACCCGCACAAAGACATGGAAATCCTGACCTATGTGCTGGAAGGGGCGGTTGAGCACCAGGACAGCATGGGCAACAAAGAGCAGGTTCCGGCGGGCGAGTTCCAGATTATGAGCGCCGGTACCGGGGTGCGTCACTCCGAGTACAACCCGAGCAAAACGGAAAAACTGCACCTGTATCAAATCTGGATCATTCCAGAAGAGACCGGCATCACGCCGCGCTACGAGCAGCGCCGCTTCGACGCGAAACAGGGCAAACAGCTGGTGCTGTCCCCGGATGCGCGTGAAGGTTCCCTGAAGGTGCATCAGGATATGGAGCTGTACCGCTGGGCGCTGGCGAAAGACGAACAGTCTGTCCATCAGATTGCCGCCAACCGCCGCGTCTGGATCCAGGTGGTGAAAGGAGAAGTGTCCATCAACGGCACCAAAGCGACAACCGCCGATGGCCTGGCCGTCTGGGATGAGCAGGCGCTCTCCGTGCATGCCGACAGCGAAAGTGAAATTCTGCTGTTTGACCTGCCGCCGGTGTAATAAATCATAAATAAATGCCCATCCTTCCCTTTGACAGGGGAAGGATGGGCTTTGTCCGTGATAAACTGAGCAAATCTCTCACTTCAAGATTTCTCAGGACGATGAAAAAGAAACGCCCCGTACTTCAGGATGTCGCCGATCGCGTCGGTGTGACCAAAATGACGGTCAGCCGTTTTTTACGTAACCCGGAGCAGGTTTCCGTGGCGTTACGTGGCAAGATTGCCGCTGCCCTTGATGAACTGGGTTATATCCCCAACCGCGCGCCCGATATTCTCTCCAATGCGACCAGCCGTGCGGTGGGCGTCCTGCTTCCTTCCCTGACCAACCAGGTTTTCGCCGAAGTTTTGCGCGGCATTGAAAGCGTCACCGATGCTTTTGGCTATCAGACCATGCTCGCCCACTACGGGTACAAGCCGGAACTGGAAGAGGAACGTCTTGAATCGATGCTTTCCTGGAACATCGACGGCCTGATTTTAACCGAACGTACCCACACTGCCCGCACGCTCAAAATGATCGAAGTGGCCGGTATCCCGGTGGTGGAGCTGATGGACAGCCAGTCGCCGTGCCTCGATATCGCCGTGGGGTTCGATAACTTCGAAGCGGCACGCCAGATGACGGCGGCCATCATTGCCCGTGGGCATCGTCATATCGCCTATCTGGGTGCGCGTCTTGATGAACGTACTATCATCAAACAGAAGGGATACGAGCAGGCGATGCTCGACGCGAACTTAACCCCCTACAGCGTGATGGTGGAGCAGTCCTCTTCCTATACGTCGGGTATTGAGCTGATGCGTCAGGCACGACGCGAGTATCCGCAACTGGACGGTATTTTCTGCACCAATGATGACCTTGCGGTCGGCGCGGCGTTTGAGTGCCAGCGTCTGGGGCTCAAGATCCCGGATGATATGGCAATTGCCGGTTTCCACGGCCACGACATCGGCCAGGTGATGGAGCCGCGTCTGGCGAGCGTCCTGACCCCGCGTGAACGTATGGGCCGCATTGGCGCAGAACGCCTGCTGGCGCGCATTCGTGGCGAGACGGTTACCCCAAAAATGTTAGATTTAGGTTTCACCTTGTCACCGGGTGGATCTATTTGAACTGACAAATTTGAAGTAGCTCACACTTATTCACTTCGCGCACGTTTGGATATTGCTTCTCTTTTGCCCCGGCAGGACAATGTTACCGATAACTGTTACCCGTAACAATTGACTGAGGGACACCCTTTGAGCACGACTAATCACGATCACCACGTCTACGTCCTGATGGGCGTTTCCGGTAGCGGGAAATCAGCCGTAGCCAGCGAAGTGGCGCATCAACTCCAGGCTGCGTTCCTTGATGGCGACTTCCTCCATCCGCGCAGCAACATCATGAAAATGGCCTCCGGCGAGCCGCTGAACGACGACGACCGCAAACCGTGGTTGCAGGCGCTGAATGACGCCGCGTTCGCTATGCAGCGTACCAACAAAGTCTCCCTGATCGTCTGCTCTGCGCTGAAAAAAACCTACCGCGACCTGCTGCGCGACGGTAACCCGAACCTCTCTTTTATCTATCTGAAAGGGGATTTCGAGGTGATTGAAAGCCGTCTGAAGGCGCGTAAAGGTCACTTCTTCAAAACTCAGATGCTGGTGACGCAGTTCGAAGCGCTGCAGGAGCCGGGTGAAGACGAGAAAGACGTCTTAGTGGTTGATATCGATCAGTCACTGGAGGGTGTTGTTGCCAGCACCATCGAGGTCATTAATAAAAGGCAGTAAGTTTTGAGTACATTAACGCTAGTTTTGACAGCAGTGGGTTCCGTATTGCTGCTGCTGTTTTTAGTGATGAAGGCGCGTATGCACGCTTTTGTTGCTTTGATGGTGGTTTCTATTGGTGCAGGTCTCTTTTCCGGTATGCCGCTCGACAAGATCGCCGCGACGATGGAAAAAGGGATGGGCGGTACGCTGGGCTTCCTGGCGATTGTGGTCGCCCTTGGCGCGATGTTTGGCAAGATTTTGCACGAGACGGGCGCGGTCGACCAGATTGCTGTCAAAATGCTGAAATCCTTCGGCCACAGCCGCGCGCACTACGCGATTGGCCTGGCTGGTCTGATTTGCGCGCTGCCGCTGTTCTTTGAAGTGGCCGTTGTGCTGCTGATAAGCGTCGCGTTCTCCATGGCGCGCCACACCGGCACTAACCTCGTGAAGCTGGTTATTCCGCTGTTTGCGGGCGTAGCGGCGGCCGCAGCGTTTCTGCTGCCGGGGCCTGCGCCGATGCTGCTGGCGTCTCAGATGCACGCTGACTTTGGCTGGATGATCCTGATTGGCCTGTGCGCGGCAATCCCGGGGATGATTATTGCCGGTCCGCTGTGGGGCAACTTCATCAGTCGTTACGTTGAGCTGCATATTCCGGACGACATCACCGAGCCGCACCTGGGCGAGGGCAAAATGCCGTCCTTCGGCTTCAGCCTGTCGCTGATCCTGCTCCCGCTGGTTCTCGTGGGTCTGAAAACCATCGCCGCGCGCTTTGTGCCGGTGGGCTCCAGCGCCTACGAATGGTTCGAGTTCATCGGCCACCCGTTCACGGCGATCCTGGTGGCCTGTCTGGTGGCGATTTACGGCCTGGCGATGCGTCAGGGAATGCCAAAAGACCGGGTGATGGAGATCTGCGGTGCCGCGCTGCAGCCCGCGGGTATTATCCTGCTGGTGATCGGCGCCGGCGGCGTGTTCAAGCAGGTGCTGGTGGATTCCGGCGTGGGTCCGGCTCTGGGCGAAGCGCTGACCGGGATGGGCCTGCCGATTGCGGTCACCTGCTTCGTACTGGCTGCGGCGGTGCGTATCATCCAGGGTTCCGCAACCGTGGCGTGCTTAACCGCCGTGGGTCTGGTGATGCCGGTGATTGAACAGCTGAACTACTCCGGTGCGCAGATGGCCGCGCTGTCTATCTGTATCGCAGGCGGTTCGATTGTGGTCTCTCACGTTAACGACGCGGGCTTCTGGCTGTTCGGGAAATTTACCGGCGCTACCGAAGCGCAAACCCTTAAAACCTGGACGCTGATGGAAACCATCCTCGGCACGACGGGTGCGATTGTCGGGATGATAGCCTTTACGTTGCTGAGCTGAATGCGGTGATTTAACAAGGCTCAAAAATAAGGCCCGGTAGCGTTAGCGCTTACCGGGCCTTTATATTATGCAGAACGCCAGGCCGGGTCAGGTGAAGCCACCACCCGGCTTTTTCACATCACTCGCCCTGCGTCGCGCTCTCGATCGTCAAACGCACATCCGACGTAATGAGTTCGGCCAGCATCTGGTACACCTTCAGCGTCTCTTCCGGCTCGGCATCGCCCGTATCGCTGATGTAGCCTTCGTCACGCAGCGTCAGGACCAGAGAGCTGAAGACCGCTTTGTCGAAGAACTCCGGGGCGTTAATGCCGTGCAGAACGGACAGGCGCTGTGCCAGCGTCCGGCTCTCTTTCTCCAGCGTACCGCGGTTGATTGACGGGTTCGCACTCAGCAGCCAGAACGTAATGGCGTAGCGCTGCAGCGTTTCGCGCGCGCCGGCCGCCAGCAGTTGCAGGGTACGGGAACGCGACGGATTGATGTGCAGCTCGTCGTTTGAAACGGCGATCAGCCCCTGACGACGCAGCTCTTCCGTCAGTTTGTCCAGTTCGCCCGCCAGCTCATCCTTGCTCCAGCGCAGGAACAGTTCCGCTTTCAGCATCGG
Organism: Enterobacter asburiae; assembly: GCF_001521715.1. Taxonomy (NCBI): domain Bacteria; kingdom Pseudomonadati; phylum Pseudomonadota; class Gammaproteobacteria; order Enterobacterales; family Enterobacteriaceae; genus Enterobacter; species Enterobacter asburiae. The sequence goes on along the minus strand of NZ_CP011863.1, from coordinate 3,245,555 downwards.
ATAGAGCGTCTCAACGTGACGCAATAGCTCCTGACGCGAAATACTGCGGTGCTGGGTGATGATAGCCGCCATGAGCGACGGCAGCATCAGCATATGGGTGATGTTGTTGCGGTAGTAGGTCATCAGCACTGCCTGCTCGCGCGGCAGAATGATGATGTCGCCGATCGTGTCCTTTTCGACTTCAAACTTGTTCATCTGCAGCGCGTGATCGATAAGCTCACTGGCGGTAGCAGAAGGCACGGTTGAATCAACGGAATACGGCACGTTGCGCATCATGTCCAGATAGCAATCCAGCTGCTCCGTGAGCTGTTCGCGGGTCAGCGAGCGCTGACGCGAAGCCAGAAGCGCCGTACAGCACAGGTTCATGGCGTTAGCCGCACCGGCGTTGTTAATGCGCACCATCAGCTCGGACGCGATGCCGTTGACCGTTGGCGTCAGCCAGGCCGGACGAATCGCTTCGATAGGATCGATGGACTCACGCCACTCGGGAACGTGATGGTTCAGATACGTCATCAGCGGCATCGGTTCGCCGAAGTTCACGTAGCCCTGACCGAGATTGCGTAGCTTGCTCAAGCCGCGCAGCATCTGTGGCAGGCTCTCTTTCTCTTTGGTCGCACCGCGCAGTTCTTTGGCGTATGTGCCCACTTCCATCACGTGCTCATAGCCAATGTAGATTGGCACCAGCGTGATTGGACGGGTTCCTCCGCGCAGCATCGCCTGAATGGTCATCGACAGCGTGCCGGTCTTCGGATCGAGCAGACGTCCGGTACGGGAACGACCGCCCTCCACGAAGTACTCAACGGAATAGCCACGGCTGAACAGCTCGCCCAGATATTCGCGGAACACGGTGGAGTAGAGCTTGTTGCCCTTGAAGGTGCGACGGATAAAGAACGCGCCCAGGCGGCGGAAAATCGGACCTGCTGGCCAGAAATTCAGGTTGATACCGGCAGCAATGTGCGGCGGTACCAGCCCCTGGTGATAGAGCACGTAGGAAAGAAGCAGGTAGTCCATGTGGCTGCGGTGGCAGGGAACATAGACAATCTCATGGCCATCGTGCGCCAGCTGGCGTACGCGCTCGGCGTTATGAACGTTGATGCCCTGGTAGAGACGGTTCCAGGTAAAGCCGAGAATACGATCGGACAGGCGAATCATCTCGTAAGAGAAGTTCGCTGCAATCTCTTCCATCAGCGCAATGGCGTTCTGCTGGGCTTTCTCATGCGATATTTTTTTGCTGCGCGCTTCGTCTTCAACGGCGCGAGCAATCGCTTTGGAGGCCAACAGCTTGTTGAACAGATCCTGACGCGCCGGGAGACGCGGCCCTACGGCAGCCAGGCGCTGGCGGGCGAAGTGCATACGCGCCACGCGCGCCAGTTTTTGCGCGATGATCTTGTCGGTACCGTGCTCGTCCGCCATTCGACGCAGCGAAACGGAAGGGGAGAAACGCACAAAGCTGTCGCGTCCCAGCCAGGAGACCGCGAAGAACTTCTGGATGCCGTTAAGCATGCGCAGCGGCGGGTTCTCTTCACCTTTTTCACGGCCCGGACGACGACCAAACATCACCGATACCGGCACCATCTGTACATCCAGATCGGGGTTGCTGCGGTGCAGGTCGAGATAGTCGTGGAACAGCTTGATGGACTCTTCTTTTGGCGTGTAGTAGGTAAACACGCGCGGTCCACCGTGAATGAACACGTAGCGCGGCAGCAGCGTACCGTCAACTTCAAGCGGTTCAAGCGGGTCAGGTAAGTCATGCGCCAGACACTGGGCGCGAAGCGTCAGTAAGTCTGCCTTCGAGTTATAAGGCAAAACGTACATAATAGGACGCGAGGTATCGAGCCCCAATTCCAGCGCGGGTTCTGCTGGGATAGACTTGCTTTTTACCAGGATGCTTAATGGTAAATTAAGTAATTTGTAGTAAATTCGTGGCCAGCCGGACATAAACGATGTAAAGCCTCTGGTTAATAATGCAATTGCGGCGCAAGGATAACAGAAAGCGCGCAAAATTTCTGTTGTTACCCGTCATACTTCAGGCTGTAGCGAAACGCGCTACAGTTCCTGTTACTGACGCTTTTTTTCATAAAAGGTTCTTTTAATGGCCAATAATACCACTGGGTTAACGCGTATCATCAAAGCCGCCGGCTATTCATGGAAAGGTTTCCGTGCCGCGTGGATCAACGAAGCTGCCTTTCGCCAGGAGGGCGTCGCCGCAATCATCGCGGTGATCATCGCCTGTTTCCTTGATGTTGATGCTATTACCCGCGTACTTCTTATCGGTTCCGTACTTCTGGTGATGATAGTGGAAATTCTTAATAGCGCTATTGAGGCCGTTGTTGATCGCATTGGTTCAGATTTCCACGAGCTTTCTGGCCGCGCAAAAGACATGGGCTCTGCTGCCGTATTGCTGGCGATTATCACTGCCGTTATCACCTGGGTCACGCTGCTTTGGTCACATTTCCGATGAGCCTCGAGGAATAATTAAGTCCCTGGTTTTTTGTGCAGTTTTTGGTTCCAAAATCGCCTTTGACTGTATATACTCACAGCATAACTGTATATACACCCAGGGGGCGGAATGAAAGCGTTAACGACCAGGCAGCAAGAGGTGTTTGATCTCATCCGGGATCATATCGGCCAGACGGGTATGCCACCCACGCGTGCGGAAATCGCGCAGCGTCTGGGCTTCCGTTCTCCGAATGCTGCTGAAGAACACCTGAAAGCGCTGGCGCGTAAAGGCGTGATTGAGATTGTTTCAGGCGCGTCACGCGGTATCCGCCTGCTGGTGGAAGAAGAGACGGGCATTCCGCTGATAGGCCGTGTTGCTGCCGGTGAGCCTTTACTGGCACAGCAGCATATTGAAGGCCACTACCAGGTCGATCCTGGCATGTTCAAACCGAGCGCTGATTTCCTGCTGCGCGTCAGCGGTATGTCGATGAAAGACATCGGCATTCTTGACGGCGATCTGCTTGCGGTGCACAAAACGCAGGATGTGCGTAACGGTCAGGTGGTTGTCGCGCGCATTGATGATGAAGTTACCGTCAAGCGTCTGAAAAAACAGGGGAACACCGTTCAGCTACTGCCTGAAAACAACGAGTTCTCCCCGATTGTGGTCGATCTCCGCGAACACAACTTCTCTATCGAAGGACTGGCGGTTGGGGTCATTCGCAACGGCGAATGGCTGTAACCTCTTCCTGACAGGCTATGGCGCCGCTGTAGCCTGCTTCATTCTCGACTCCCGGTATTTTTCATGTCACTGCTGACGGCATCCGATAAGGCATTGTGGCGTCTCGCTCTGCCGATGATTTTCTCCAATATTACCGTTCCCTTGCTGGGTCTGGTCGATACTGCCGTTATTGGTCACCTTGATTCGCCTGTTTATCTTGGCGGCGTGGCGATTGGCGCGACGGCAACCAGCTTCCTGTTTATGCTGCTGCTCTTTTTGCGCATGAGCACCACCGGGCTCACGGCCCAGGCTTATGGTGCAAAAGATCCGCTGCGTCTGGCCCGCGCGCTGGTCCAGCCGCTGATCCTTGCGCTCGGTGCAGGGGCGTTAATCGTTTTATTTCGTACGCCCCTGATCGACCTTGCGCTCCATGTTGTCGGCGGCAGCGAGGCGGTACTGGCGCAGGCGCGACGTTTCCTTGAAATCCGCTGGCTCAGCGCGCCCGCCTCGCTGGCAAACCTGGTTCTGCTGGGGTGGCTCCTGGGCGTTCAGTACGCCCGTGCGCCAGTGATTTTGCTGGTGGTAGGCAACCTTCTTAACATTGTGCTGGATGTCTGGCTGGTAATGGGCCTGCATATGAACGTGCAGGGCGCGGCGCTGGCAACGGCGATTGCCGAGTACGGAACTTTTATTATTGGCCTGTGGATGGTCTGGCGCGTGCTGGCGATGCGCGGCATCTCCCTGGCGCTGCTCAAAACCGCATGGCGCGGCAATATCCGTAAGCTGCTGGCGCTCAATCGTGACATCATGCTGCGCTCGCTGCTGCTTCAGCTCTGCTTCGGCGCGCTGACGGTTTTCGGGGCTCGACTGGGGCCAGAAATCGTCGCGGTCAACGCGGTATTGATGACGTTACTGACCTTTACCGCCTACGCGCTGGACGGTTTTGCCTATGCGGTAGAAGCGCATTCCGGGCAGGCGTACGGCGCGCGCGAAAGCGGGCAGCTGCGGGACGTCTGGCGGGCAGCCTGCCGCCAGTCTGGGCTGGTGGCGCTGGCGTTCGGCCTGGTTTATGCCTGCTTTGGTGAGCAAATCGTCGCGTTGCTTACGTCTATCCCTGCGCTGCGCGAGCTGGCGAGTCACTATCTCATCTGGCAAGTCATCTTACCGGTGGTCGGCGTCTGGTGTTATCTGCTGGACGGCATGTTTATTGGTGCGACTCGCGGAGCGGAAATGCGCAACAGCATGGCGGTCGCTGCGGCCGGGTTTGGCCTGACGCTGCTGACGCTTCCCTGGCTGGGTAATCACGGTTTGTGGCTGGCCCTGGCCGTTTTCCTCTCGCTGAGAGGGATATCGCTGGCTTTTATCTGGCACCGCCACTGGCAAAACGATACCTGGTTCCCTTCACGTCACGATATATCGTGACGGTTAAAGATTCCGAATATGAAATCAACTGCCGAATCCTTAACTACAATAATTATCACGTCCAGCAGAAAAGAACGTAACGGACGTTACGACCCGACGCTTAACTAAGAGGACACGATGATGAATAAAGACGAAATCGGCGGCAACTGGAAGCAGTTCAAAGGTAAAGCGAAAGAACAGTGGGGTAAGCTGACTGATGACGATATGACCGTCATTGAAGGTAAACGCGATCAGCTTGTCGGTAAAATTCAGGAACGTTACGGCTACGCGAAAGACCAGGCGGAAAAAGAAGTAGGCGACTGGGAAAAACGCAACGACTACCGCTGGTAACCGGGCTATACCCGCAAGTACAAGGAAGTACACCCTGAGGGCGGCCATGAGCCGCCTTTTCTTTTGCCGTTAACGCGGTTTTTTCTTCACAAGAATAGAGTGGTCGTGCTGACACGCGTCCTGATGACGGCAGGCTTCCACTTCCACGCAGGCAGAGCATAGCCCGTGCGCTTCAATCACGTTATGACGCAGGGCAAAACCCATTTTCGCTGCCAGCGTATGCATAATATCTTCTACGCCTTCCGCAGCTTCTTCTTTCACCACGCCGCAGCGGTCACAGATAAACATCGCCGATGTGTGGGTGGGCTGATCGAACAGATGGCACAACACATAGCTGTTTGTGGACTCAACTTTGTGCACGAATCCTTGTTCCAGCAGGAAATCCAGGGCGCGATACACGGTCGGAGGTTTCGCCTGCGGCTCGCTTTCGCGGAGCAGGTCCAGCAGATCGTAGGCGCTGATAGCACCCTGCTGCAGGCTCATCAGACGTAGGACTTCAAGGCGCTGCGGAGTCAGGCGCACATTGCGTTGCGCACACAGCTTTTCGGCCTGCGCTAACAGCTCTTTTGTGGACTTATCCATTTAGCACCCCGGATGTTATAGGACGGAAAACCCTCACTTTATCATGTTCTGGTAAAAACGCCGAGATCCGCCAGTCTGTGCTATACCTGACCCATTGCAAAACGGGAAATAAACAATGAAAAAACCTGACTGTATTCGGCACTGGCGCGACGTTGAAGGCGCGGATGATTCGACCTATCCAGATAGCGATGAGCGTTTTTCTATCGGCGCCCCGTTGGCTCGCAAGCTTGGGCTCGGGCGCATTGGTATTCATCATGAGCGTTTACCGCCCGGGCGCAGAACGTCCTATCCGCATGCGGAAAGCGATGAAGAAGAGTTCATTTACGTGCTCGAAGGTCATCCAGAAGCGTGGATTAATGGCTATTTATGGAAACTTGAACCGGGCGACAGCGTGGGGTTTCCTGCCGGAACCGGTATCTGCCACACCTTTATCAACAACACGGACGAAGAGGTGCGGTTACTGGTCGTTGGCGAGGCCAATAAGAAGCACAACCGCATCTACTATCCGCTCAACCCCGTATATGCCGCTACCCGTGAGGATCGCTGGGTAGACCACCCGCCCCAGTTTTTTGGACCGCATGATGGAAAACCTGGGAAAAAATAATTTCCTCTTCTATAAATATTGAGGGCCGTCACAAAATACAACAGGCCGTAAGGGAGTTTTACTTAGGGATAGAAATAGCGGGTCTTTTACTACTTATTCACAGCAATAGTTCGTTCCTGTTTGGGTGATAACAGACAGGGGTTATTTCATAACAGACTATAACGGGCATACTGTGAAAAAAAATTTTAAATTTTCGGTGGTTAGTATCGCTGTTTCCTTGTTTATGGCAAATCAGGCGGGAGCAGCCAATACCTGGACAGAATCACGGAGTGACGCAATGGGTGGTACCGGCGTTGCGGCTGGGAGCTATGGTAGCGGGGCGTTAATCAACCCCGCGTTGCTGGCAAAGGCAAAACCGGACGATGATGTGACGGTCATTTTGCCGTCCGTTGGCGTACAGGTGACGGATGAGGACAATCTTCAGGACGAGATAGATACCATCAACGACAAAATCAATCACTATAAGGATGTGGTTGACGACCTCACCCCAAGAGACATTATCACCAATCCGTTAGGTTCCATTAATCAGTTCCAGGGCGCGGCCAAAGATCTGGCCGATGAGCTGGACTATCTCAAGGGTAAAACCGCACGCGCGACGGCAGGTGCAGGGCTTGCCGTGAGTATCCCTAACGATGTGCTTTCCGTGGCCTTTATGGCGAAAGGCTATGCCCATGGCCGGGTAAGCTCGTCTATCGATCAGCAAGATATTGATTATCTGCGCGGTATTCAACAAAGCAAAGTGGTGGCTGCCGGTGTTGCCCTGGACGCTGCGCTGAACGGCACGGATCAGATCACTAAAAATCTCAACTCAACGGCGTCTGGCCGGGCAGCGATTGTGTCCGACTATGGTGTTGCCGTTGCCCGTCAGTTTGACCTCGGCGGCGTCCCGGTTTCCGTAGGGGTTACGCCAAAGCTGCAAAAAACCTGGGTCTATAACTACACCACATCAATCTACGATTACGACAGTAACAAGTGGAATGACAGCCGCTATCGCACGGACGACACGGGCTTTAACGTTGATGCCGGTATTGCGGCTGATTTCGGCGAACACTGGACCGTTGGCGTGAGCGGCCAAAACCTGATGTCGCGCGACATCGACACCAAAGATATCCGTATCCGCAACGGCCGTACGGGAGAAGTGGTGAGCTATAAAGACACCTACCAGATCCGTCCGCTGGTGACCGCCGGTGCCGCCTGGCACAACGACCAGGTAACGCTGACCGCTGATGGCGATCTGACCGAAACCAAAGGCTTCAAGAGCGAAGATACCTCGCAGTACGTTGGCGTCGGTGCCGAGGTTACGCCGCTCAGCTGGCTGGCGGTGCGTGCGGGTTATCGCGCGGACGTGAAGGGTAACGACAGCAATGTCTTTACCGGCGGTGTCGGCTTCGCGCCGTTCAGTACCGTTCATGTTGACCTGATGGGCCTGTACGGCGAGGACGAAACCTGGGGCGCCGGGGCTCAGCTGAGCATGACGTTCTAAAGTCCACCGGAGGCGCTGCGCCTCCGGCTTTTCTTTGTGCTATAGTAGCGCCCCTTTTCCACCAGATGCTTAAAACTTCGCCATGTCGTCAGAATTACAGACCGCTTTCCCTGCACACCGTTTCTCCATTGCGCCGATGCTCGACTGGACGGACAGACACTGCCGCTATTTCCTGCGCCAGCTCTCCCGCCATACGCTGCTGTACACCGAAATGGTGACCACGGGCGCAATCATTCACGGGAAGGGCGACTATCTGGCCTATAGCGAAGAAGAGCATCCGGTTGCCCTGCAGCTGGGCGGCAGCGATCCGGCCGCGCTGGCGCAGTGCGCGAAGCTGGCAGAAGAACGCGGCTACGACGAGATCAACCTGAACGTTGGCTGCCCGTCCGACCGCGTGCAAAACGGCATGTTTGGCGCCTGTCTGATGGGGAATGCACAGCTGGTAGCGGACTGTATCAAGGCGATGCGCGATGTGGTCTCCATTCCGGTTACGGTTAAAACCCGTATCGGCATTGACGACCAGGACAGCTACGAATTCCTGTGCGACTTCATCAACACGGTATCCGGGAAAGGCGAGTGCGAGATGTTCATCATCCACGCGCGAAAAGCCTGGCTCTCCGGCCTCAGCCCGAAAGAGAACCGTGAGATCCCGCCGCTGGACTATCCGCGCGTGTATCAACTGAAGCGTGATTTCCCGCACCTGACGATGTCCATCAACGGCGGCATCAAGTCGCTGGAAGAGGCCAAAGCGCATCTGGCGCATATGGATGGTGTGATGGTCGGCCGCGAGGCGTATCAGAACCCGGGCATTCTGGCGACGGTCGATCGCGAAATCTTTGGTATCGAAGGCGCGGACACCGATCCGGTTGCCGTCGTGCGTGCGATGTACCCTTACATTGAGCGCGAGTTGAGCAATGGCACGTATCTCGGCCATATCACCCGCCATATGCTTGGTCTGTTCCAGGGGGTTCCGGGCGCGCGTCAGTGGCGCCGCTACCTGAGCGAGAATGCGCATAAAGCCGGAGCCGATATTGAGGTGCTGGAACATGCGCTGCGACTGGTGGCAGACAAGCGATAACTTTCGCTAAAAGTTAGTCAAATTCACCACGCCCTGCGAACGTTCGCGGGGCGTTTTGCTTTAATAACAACAGGTTAATACTGGCATGATTCTTGTAATGCTTACTGCATTACTCGGGAACTCGTGGGAGAGCACCATGCTGGAACTACTTTTTGTGATTGGCTTTTTTGTCATGCTGTTAGCGACAGGCGTTTCGCTGCTCGGCATTCTGGCGGCTATCGTGGTGGCGACGGTGGTCATGTTTATTGGCGGACTGTTTGCGCTGACGATCAAACTGTTGCCGTGGCTACTGCTGGCCATTGCGGTCGTGTGGGTGATTCGGGCGATTAAAGCGCCAAAAGTGCCCAGTTATCAGCGCAATAACCGCTTCCGTTACTAAGGTATTGAGGGGTTCGTCACATACTTGTAACTTTTCCGGCGGCATGGCTTAGAACAGAATAGGATTTAGTTATCGAATCTGTCACTATGACTGCCGTTAAAGAATTCATCGAGCTGTACCCTACATACAGCCGAACTAAAAAAAAGAAAGGGCTTCCCACGGGAAGCCCAATTTCTTTTTGGGACTCAGGGAATCAACAGGCTCGATCCCTGCGTCGCCCGGCTCTCCAGCACCTCATGCGCGCGCTGCGCATCGGTCAGCGCGAATTTCTGCGCATCTGCTACATCCACTTTGATGACGCCGCTGGCGATCAGCGAGAACAGCTCGTTGCTGGCTTCCTCAAGCTCTTCCCGGTTGGTGATGTATCCTTGCAGGGAAGGGCGAGTCACATACAGCGAACCTTTCTGATTCAGAATACCGAGGTTAACGCCGGTTACCGCGCCTGACGCATTGCCGAAGCTGACCATCAGACCACGACGCTGCAGACAGTCCAGCGACGCTTCCCACGTGTCTTTCCCCACCGAGTCATACACCACGCGCACTTTTTTGCCGCTGGTGATCTCCTTCAGCCGCTCAACAATGCTCTCTTCACGGTAGTTAATCACCTGCCAGGCGCCCGCCTGGAGCGCGCGCTGCGCTTTTTGTGCATTTCCGACCGTGCCGATCAGCTTCGCGCCCAGTGCTTTTGCCCACTGACAGGCGATGAGCCCGACGCCACCCGCTGCGGCATGGAACAGGAACTGCTCGTCGGGCTTAATTTCATAGGTTTTGCGCAGCAGATAGTAAACCGTCAGACCTTTCAGGAACGAGGCCGCCGCCTGCTCAAAGGAAATGGCGTTAGGCAGCAGGGCGGCTTTATCCGCCGGAACGTTGTGGACGGAGCTGTAAGCGCCCAGCGCAGACTGCGCGTACACCACGCGGTCGCCCTCTTTAATATGCTTAACCGCGCTGCCCACTTTGACGACGACACCGGCTGCCTCGGTGCCCAGGCCGCTCGGCATTGACGGAGGCGGGTAGAGACCGCCGCGAATATAGGTGTCGATGTAGTTAATGCCGATGGCTTTGTTTTCAACCTGCACTTCGTTTTCGCCAGGCGCGGCAGGTGTGAACTCCACCGCTTTCAGTACGTCTGGCCCACCGTGTTTCTGGAATTCAATGCGCGTTGCCATGCTCCCTCCGTAAGAAAAATATGGTAATCTTTCGACCCACTCTTTATCTCGGTAACTCCATTCACTATGGCAGGAAACAAACCCTTCAACAAACAGACTGAACCTCGCGAGCGTGATTTCCAGGTCGCAGGATTAAAGGTCCCGCCGCACTCGATTGAAGCGGAACAGTCGGTGTTGGGCGGTTTAATGCTGGATAACGAGCGCTGGGACGACGTCGCCGAACGCGTCGTGGCGGAAGATTTCTACACCCGTCCGCACCGCCATATCTTTACCGAAATGGCGCGTCTGCAGGAGTCGGGCAGCCCGATCGACCTGATCACGCTCGCGGAATCGCTGGAGCGTCTTGGTCAGCTCAACAGCTGCGGCGGGTTTGCCTATCTGGCGGAACTGTCAAAAAACACGCCTAGTGCGGCGAACATCAGCGCTTATGCCGATATCGTGCGCGAACGTGCCGTCGTTCGCGAGATGATCTCGGTGGCGAACGAGATCGCCGAGGCCGGTTTTGATCCGCAGGGGCGCACCAGCGAAGACCTGCTGGACCTGGCTGAATCCCGCGTCTTTAAAATCGCCGAAAGCCGCGCCAATAAAGACGAAGGCCCAAAAAACATCGCCGATGTCCTCGACGCCACCGTTGCCCGTATCGAACAGCTGTTCCAGCAGCCGCACGACGGTGTGACCGGGGTAAACACCGGCTATGACGATTTGAACAAGAAAACCGCCGGTCTGCAGCCGTCGGATTTGATTATCGTCGCCGCGCGTCCGTCGATGGGTAAAACTACCTTTGCGATGAACCTCGTCGAAAACGCGGCGATGTTGCAGGATAAGCCGGTGCTGATCTTCAGCCTTGAGATGCCCTCCGAGCAGATTATGATGCGTTCTCTGGCGTCGCTGTCGCGCGTGGATCAGACCCGCATTCGTACCGGCCAGCTCGATGATGAAGACTGGGCGCGCATCTCCGGCACCATGGGCATTCTGCTGGAAAAACGTAACATCTATATCGATGACTCCTCCGGCCTGACGCCGACGGAAGTGCGTTCCCGCGCGCGCCGTATCGCCCGTGAACACGGTGGCATCGGCCTCATCATGATCGACTACCTTCAGCTGATGCGCGTCCCGTCGCTTTCCGACAACCGTACGCTTGAAATTGCGGAGATTTCCCGCTCGCTCAAGGCATTAGCCAAAGAGCTGCACGTACCGGTAGTCGCGCTGTCGCAGCTGAACCGCTCTCTGGAACAACGTGCCGACAAGCGCCCGGTCAACTCTGACCTGCGTGAGTCCGGCTCCATCGAGCAGGATGCCGACTTAATCATGTTTATCTACCGTGATGAGGTTTATCACGAGAACAGCGACCTGAAAGGGATCGCCGAAATTATTATTGGTAAACAACGTAACGGCCCAATCGGGACGGTGCGTCTGACCTTTAACGGACAGTGGTCGCGTTTCGACAACTATGCCGGTCCTCAATATGATGATGAGTAATTTCTAAGGAATTCAAATGCAAGCGGCAACTGTTGTTATTAACCGCCGCGCTCTGCGACACAACCTGCAACGTCTGCGTGAACTGGCGCCCGCCAGCAAGCTCGTTGCAGTCGTGAAAGCGAACGCTTACGGACACGGTCTTCTTGAGACCGCGCGAACGCTCCCCGATGCCGATGCCTTTGGCGTCGCCCGTCTTGAAGAAGCCCTCCGCCTGCGCGCGGGTGGCATTACTCAACCCATACTGCTCCTCGAAGGCTTTTTCGAAGCCAGCGATCTACCGACCATTGCTGACCAACATCTGCACACGGCGGTACATAACGAAGAACAGCTAACCGCACTCGAAACCGCCGAACTGAGCGAGCCGGTGACCGTCTGGATGAAGCTCGACACGGGCATGCACCGTCTGGGCGTGCGTCCGGAAAGCGCGGAAGCGTTTTATCAGCGTTTATGCCGGTGCAAAAACGTGCGTCAGCCGGTGAATATTGTCAGCCACTTCGCCCGTGCCGATGAGCCCGAGTGCGGTGCGACCGAGCGGCAGCTGGATATCTTTAACACCTTCTGCGAAGGCAAGCCGGGGATGCGCTCGATTGCGGCATCCGGCGGTATTCTGCTGTGGCCGCAGTCGCATTTCGACTGGGCGCGACCAGGCATTATTCTCTACGGCGTGTCGCCGCTGGAGAACAAACCCTGGGGGCCGGACTTTGGCTTCCAGCCGGTCATGTCGCTGGTCTCTAACCTGATTGCCGTGCGTGACCATAAAGCGGGCGAGCCGGTCGGCTACGGCGGTACCTGGACCAGCGAGCGTGATACCCGTCTCGGCGTGGTGGCGATGGGCTATGGTGACGGCTATCCGCGCGCCGCGCCGTCGGGTACGCCGGTTCTGGTCAACGGTCGCGAGGTGAAGATTGTTGGCCGCGTGGCGATGGACATGATTTGTGTCGATCTGGGCCCTGAAGCCCAGGATAAGCCCGGCGACGATGTCGTGATGTGGGGCGAAGGTCTGCCCGTCGAACGCATTGCTGAAATTACGAAAGTGAGTGCTTACGAACTTATCACGCGCCTGACGTCAAGGGTGGCGATGAAGTACATCGACTGAGACTCGCACATAGTCGTCCAACGGCATAAGCTGCCGTTGGACGCGTAACGCTTATTTCAACACGTTATAGATCGCCTGATTAGTCAAATAATCCGACGCGAGCCCTGACTCCGGACTGAAGCGCGAACCCTGGATGGACGAGAACCGTTTTCCTGTGCTGCCCAGCGAGACATAGCGCTCCCCTCCATCGTTTTCCGAAATGGTGTACACCGTTTTTTGCATCTCGGCGAATAGCGGAGCGTTGCGCTGAATGGCCTGGTGCAATTCCAGCAGCTGCACTCCATCCAGATTGAGCTTTTTATCCAGCGTGACGCCCCATCTTTGCAGGCAAACTTCTGCAAAATGACGCACGATCGTGCCGGGCTCATGGACCACTTTATCCCCGCTATTCCCATTGGCCGAAGCATTCCCCACCAGCGTAGCGTGGCGACCAGACATGGGATAAATATGTACTTTTGTCGCGCTATCGGTCTGTGGAATGACGCACGGGAAACCTTTTGATCGCTCATGTCTGGCATAGAAAGCCACATACTCCTTAACGTTGCTGCCCAAAGTGACTTTGTCCGCCTGGAAATTACCCATACCCGGAACCGGATCGACCGCAAAAATATTCACCGGAATCGTCGTTAAAAGGGGATCGGCAAGCATTGTATTGGCAAGCATATGGCAGCTAATTCCGCCCCGGCTCCACCCAACAAGGTTCACCTGAGTGGGTAGGATCTGACCCTGGCGGAAGGTTTTGATGATTTGCTGCTGCAGCGCCTGCTGGGTCACTTTACGATCGCCATAGTCATATTTGCGCCACCAAAAGGAACCGGTAACCTCAACGTCCTGAATCGGCACGCCCGCCTTTTTAAGCTGCTCATAGTTTTCTTTTGTGAGCTTTTCACGCTGCCAGTCAACGTGGCCTTTGATAATATTGATCGCATGCTGAACATTCTCATTCCAGCCGCTGCCCAGAAGCTGGGCGCGAAGCTGAGAATATTCTCCGCTTTTGACCCAAAGCTCATCGCTTTGTAGATTGCCGCTCCCCGGGCCATCAAGAATGACCCATTCGGCGAACTCTTTACCCTTGTTATTGGCTGCCAGAGAAGAGATGAGCTCGCCGTTCCAGTAATTAGCATGAGACTCATCAAATTTATTAGATCCAGTACCACAGAAATACACTGTTAGTATTGTCATAAATGACCTCATTGAAATATTAATATGTAGGTGGATGGCACGCGTGCAGTTAAATAATATGTGTCAGCTATTTTTCGGGGAATATGCTATTAAGCCCAGGCTGTTTTTGATAATGATAAGATCGTTTTTAATTAAATATGGCTATGTCTAATGTGTAGTACTGCTTAACTTTTTGCTTTGGATATATGACGTTTGCCTTATGCCGAATGCTGTTTTTACAGTTTTGTAATAGCACGCATACTTAATTTCGGAATAAGTTGGTTGAATAACCTAAGAAAATAGATTTTACACGGGGTTATGCTACGATGAATATATTAATGATCGATGAATTACCGATCTTCATTCACGGTATGAAAACAGAGCTGGAACGCGTAATGCCGGAATGCACTGTTTTTGCAGCGAACAATTTTGAAGATGCACACGCAATTTTAACCTCTATGCCGGTCAGCATTATTTTGCTGGATGGTGAAATGAAGTGCCGTGATTTTATCACTAATTTGATGACAAACTGGCCTGAGCTACCGATCGTGGTGATGTTACGAAAAACGACGGATAAGATATTCAACTTCTACATCCGACAAAGCATTAAGGGCATTTTTACCAAGGATCTCCCCGCCGAGAAAATCAGCCAGATACTTTGCATGGTCTCCTCGGGGGTGGTCTGTTTTCCGGAGCAAGCCGTGGTCCAGCGAGAACAACCCACTGGCGGTTTGCCGATCTACTCCCTGAGTCGTCGGCAGAAGGAAGTTCTTAAGCTGCTGGCGAATGGAGGAACAAATAAGCAGATCAGCCGGCAATTGAATATCAGTGCAGGTACGGTCAAAGTACATCTTGAATCCATCTTTCACCGATTACAGGTCAACAATCGGACACAGGCCGCAATGCTCTATTTTAAATATATGTCTAATTAGTCGATTTCCAGCAAAGCGAAGGGCTGCAGTCAAAATGCGTTAAGTGAAAAGCGCAACAGACAGACGTCTGTTGCGCTTTTTTTAACGGTAGTGAGATTTAAAATAATATATTACCACCACCAGCGTTCCGAAGTCCTGCAATAGCCAGAACGGAAAGCTGTCACTCAGTATATCAGCGCCGGTAAGAATAAATTTCATGTTTAAGCTGCTCTCACCAAAAAAACCAAAGGCGAGGGCGGCTAAGCCGATTTTACACATTACCGGCAGGGCATGGACTCTTCGGCTATAGGCGGCAAACAAAATCAGCAGCGATGTTACCAGGTCGACGAAGATAATAAAGGGAAGCACCCAGCCATTCATTATGTTAAGCATTTATTCTCCATCGGGCTTGTTGTGGGTTAAATCAGGCGGAGAAAGTGACTCATGTCTGACTTTACTTCTAATGACGCTTGCAACATCAAAAATATCGCGCTGTTCATGCCGGCGAAAAAAGTTTGCCAGCCAGACGATCAGGCCATTACTCATTGCCCCGGTAATGACTCCAAATTATTGATAGTGTTTTATGTTCAGATAATGCCCGATGACTTTATCATGCAGCTCCACCGATTTTGAGAACGACAGCGACTTCCGTCCCAGCCGTGCCAGGTGCTGCCTCAGATTCAGGTTATGCCGCTCAATTCGCTGCGTATATCGCTTGCTGATTACGTGCAGCTTTCCCTTCAGGCGGGATTCATACAGCGGCCAGCCATCCGTCATCCATATCACCACGTCAAAGGGTGACAGCAGGCTCATAAGACGCCCCAGCGTCGCCATAGTGCGTTCACCGAATACGTGCGCAACAACCGTCTTCCGGAGCCTGTCATACGCGTAAAACAGCCAGCGCTGGCGCGATTTAGCCCCGACGTAGCCCCACTGTTCGTCCATTTCCGCGCAGACGATGACGTCACTGCCCGGCTGTATGCGCGAGGTTACCGACTGCGGCCTGAGTTTTTTAAGTGACGTAAAATCGTGTTGAGGCCAACGCCCATAATGCGGGCGGTTGCCCGGCATCCAACGCCATTCATGGCCATATCAATGATTTTCTGGTGCGTACCGGGTTGAGAGGCGGTGTATGTGAACTGTAACTGCCATGTTTTACGGCAGTGAGAGCAGAGATAGCGCTGATGTCCGGCAGTACTTTTACCGTTACGCACCACCCCGTCAGTAGCTGAACAGGAGGGACAGCTGATAGAAACAGAAGCCACTGGAGCACCTCAAAAACACCATCATACACTAAATCAGTAAGTTGGCAGCATCACCCATTGCCCCGAGGATATACCCTAAACCAAGCGTGATATCGGCCTGATTAAGATCTATCTTTAACCAGCGGGCTGCCAATCCACCTAATGCGACGGCCGCGCCCATGCTGATTCCACCAAAAATAATGCCTGCCATAAATCGGCTGTGCTGGTGCAATCGCTGCGGTTGCCAGAAAAACGAGATACTGACGCCGCCAAATAAACCTGAAAAAGCCAGCAAGGCTTCACTGATGAGGGTCGGGAGATAGATGTCAGTCATACGTTCATCCTCTGCAAGGATAAATCCCCCTGGAAAAGGGGATTTATTATCGTAACGGGCGCTTATTATTGGCAGGGGTCCAGCTCAACAATATGCTGATACTTATCGGTCGTAATAAAGCGCTGTTGCCCTGACAGGCTGTAAATCAAACGCTTGGGAGAGCGATATCCCTTCACGACATCGACATCCGCGCTAAGCCAGGGCTGACTGGAAGGAAGAGCGCGATCGCTGTATTTATCGCCACCGATCCATTTTTGATTGGTGAGTTTCACTCCCCAAAGCGATTCGTTTTCACTACCCGACCAGCCGAGGCGTTTGGCCTCATCCGAGGTGATATAGCGGTCGGGCAGGCGTCCAAAGTTTTTTATATGACGAAGCGTTGTCGCCAGATCGGTCACGTTATTGACGGGCACCATACCCTGAGAAGATAAAAAGGCGTTGGCTTCCTTTATTTCCTCTTCGCAGGTTGGCATGGCGGCGGTTGCCTGTAACACGGTGAATAACGAAACAGACAGTACGGCCATTTTCACTATGGATAGTGGTTTCATTGTATTTTTCCTGTTGAATTAACTAAGAAATAGCTTCATTTCCGCTTCGCGGCGTCGGGTAAGCCCGGTCAAAACCTTACCACCTGCCTTATTCCAGCTTTTGAACTGCAGTGCGGCGCCCTGAATGTCACCTGCGTTGAATTTTTTGAGCAGCGTGGATTTCTTTAAATTGCCCACGCCAAGGTTGAAGGCGAACGAAACCAGCGCGTCGAATTGGTTCTGTGTCGAAGCGCTGTTCAGCAGTTTTTTCACGCCGTCCTCGGTGCGTTTCAGATCTTTGCGCAGCAGATCTTTGGCTTCACCGGTGGTAATTTTGGTGAGCTTTTCCATCTCCTCTTTGAGGATCAAATGGCCGTAGCCGATGGTCCATAAACCTACGGCATCGCGATAACGCTCCAGCCTCAGCCCTTCAAACTGGCAAATAAGCTGAATGCCCTTGTCACCTGTACGTTCTGGTTGTTTTTGCATTACGGAGTCTCCTCTGCTTTCGGACGGGGAATCACCTTGTTGGTGTATTCGTCAATCAAACGCATGACGCTTTCCGGTGGCTCAAGTGCGGTAAATTGCATCTCAACATCGACGTGGCGGCTGTCACGCCCGCCTTTGTTATCGCTGGAAGGCGAAAGGCTGACGTGAAAGCGGCCAAATTCGTTTTCACCGGACTGGCGGGAAGGCGCCTGCATGCCTTCCGTGCGGATCGTCAGGTTGACCTTCATCTTTTCCAGCATCAGCCCGCGCGGCGTCGAAAGCGCGACTAAGGGCAGGTCAAAGTAGTGCTTTTCATCCAGCGCCAGCTGTACCGTGCGTGGAATTAACGAACCGTCTTCTGCGGGTTCGAAAAAGGGATCCAGCGCCTTCATATACTGCTGAGCAATCAGTTCATTGGCCGCAGTGGCCGCGTACTGCATCCCACGCGTGATATCTTCAAGCGAGATCGGCACGCCGGGAATATCGGCTGGAGGCGATGGAGGCGTGTTTTCCTGTACCGGTGGCGTGCCTTCATCCTCTTTGCCCGCCCTGTTTTTCGGCTCTTCATCCTTGCCGCCGCGCAGCCATTTTTTAAAAGACATATTTCGCTCCTGGAAAAAGGGCTACCCGGGTAGCCCCTGCGTTACGGAATCGCACGTATGTCGCGGCGTGGATGATTATTGCGCGGCGACAGGCTTGGTTTTGGCGTTGGTCAGGTAATCAATCACGCGCTGCAGAGCTTCAGGTGGTTCCTGGCGTTTAATCTGGGTATGAATGGAATATTTCGCGCGTGTATCGGTCGAACGGGTCTGCTCCGATTTATGGGAGACCTTGCCGGTCATTTTCGCTTTGAAAACGCCCCAGCCGATGGACGCTTCCACGGAAGCCTCCGCTTCGGTGCTGCTGGAACTGGCTTCGCTCTGGCTCACTTCCAGCTCGAAGTCGATGGTGCCGTCCTCGATGCAGATGATGGGGTGGGTGACAGCCGCCAGGAGCGGAATGCTCATCTTACGGGTCACGCTGCCTTTATTGACCCCCTGTTCGTCTACCACGGTTTCGTCGTAGTCAAACTCGATCGCGACAGCTTTGCCGTCTTTAATACAGACGGAGAGCAGGAAGTCGGTATAGGCCTTGCTCGCCTGGACCTGTGCTTTGATCATCGCCTGCAGCGGACCGCCGATCATATGCTCCAACGGCAGGGCGTTAATAACTGAACCAATAAATTGTGAATCCATGATGTGAACTCCTTGAATCAGTGAATGCGCGGTTGCGCAGGAGCCACATTACGGAAAGCGAGAAGGGGAAAATATTGGGTAAATGGCATGGCGAGAGGACGCAAAAAACCTATGCCGATCGCAGGATAATCTTAAGGGGTGGTGTTGAGTGATTTTCCGGTTTATTGTTGAAATCCCTGCCTCATCGAATTCCGGAGAACCATCGCGTGTTTCAGAAAGTTGACGCCTATGCCGGCGACCCTATCCTCTCCTTAATGGAGCGTTTCAAAGAAGATCCTCGCAGCGACAAAGTGAACCTTAGCATCGGTTTGTATTACAACCACGAGGGTTTTATTCCTCAGCTGCAGGCCGTTGCCGAAGCTGAAGCGCGTCTGAACGCTGTTCCACACGGTGCTTCACTTTATCTGCCGATGGAAGGGTTAAATGCCTATCGCAGCACCATTGCGCCGCTGCTGTTTGGTGCCGATCACCCGGTGCTCGCGCAAAAGCGCGTGGCGACCATCCAGACGCTGGGCGGTTCGGGTGCGCTGAAAGTGGGTGCAGACTTCCTGAAAAAATACTTTCCGGATTCAGGCGTGTGGGTCAGTGACCCGACGTGGGAAAACCACGTTGCGATCTTCGAGGGCGCAGGCTTCAAAGTAGCGACCTATCCGTGGTTCGACAGCGAAACGAACGGCGTGCGCGTTGAAGCGCTGCTGGAAAAACTGAACACGCTGCCGGCGCGCAGCATTGTGCTGCTGCACCCATGCTGCCATAACCCGACCGGGGCGGATCTCACCAACGCCCAGTGGGATGCGGTGATTGAGGTACTGAAGGCCCGCGACCTGATTCCGTTCCTCGACATTGCCTACCAGGGCTTTGGCGCAGGCATGGAAGAAGATGCTTACGCCATCCGCGCCGTGGCCAGCGCAGGGTTGCCAGCGCTGGTCAGCAACTCCTTCTCTAAAATCTTCTCCCTGTACGGTGAACGCGTTGGCGGTCTGTCCGTGGTCTGTGAAGACGCCGAAGCGGCGGGTCGCGTGCTCGGCCAGCTGAAGGCGACGGTGCGCCGCATTTACTCGAGCCCGCCGAACTTTGGTGCGCAGGTGGTGGCGACGGTTCTCGGCGACGAACAGCTGAAAGCGTCCTGGCTTGCCGAAGTAGAAGCGATGCGTAAGCGCATCCTGGCCATGCGTCAGGAGCTGGTTAACGTGCTGAAAGAGGCGGTGCCGGGACATAACTTCGACTATCTGCTCAAGCAGCGCGGGATGTTCAGCTATACCGGACTGAGCGCTGCGCAGGTCGATCGCCTGCGCGAAGAGTTCGGTGTTTACCTGATCGCCAGCGGCCGTATGTGCGTAGCGGGTTTGAATGCCAGCAACGTCCATCGCGTGGCGCAGGCTTTTGCTGCTGTGATGTAAGTACTTACCAATCAGCCCTCTCCCCGTGGGAGAGGGCTGGGGTGAGGGCATCATGCCGCACAAAAACGTTGCCCGGCGCTTTGTGATCGTCTTCTTTTTATTCAGCTTCATAAGCAAAAACTCCTTCCCTTCACCTCCCGCTGGGGTTATGGTCGGATAGTTTTTTGACCATCTACTCAAATTAAAACGATAACAAACTGAATATTCAGGGGAAAATATGCGCAAGATCACACTGGCGCTCAGCGCCGCCTGCTTATTGTTCTCGCTTAATAGCGCCGTCGTCGCGCGAGCTTCTGCCCCGACGCCGCTTTACACCGGCACCACCGCCGCCATTCTCGCCGAGCAGGCGCCCATTCACTGGGTTTCCGTGGCCCAAATCGAAAACAGCCTGATGGGCCGTGCGCCAATGGCCGTGGGTTTTGACATTGACGATACCGTGCTGTTCTCAAGCCCCGGTTTCTGGCGCGGGAAGAAAACGTATTCACCCGACAGCGAAGCGTATCTGAAGAACCCGGAATTCTGGGAAAAAATGAATAACGGCTGGGACGAATTCAGCATCCCGAAAGAGGTTGCCCGTGCGCTTATTGCCATGCACGTGAAGCGCGGTGACAGCATCTACTTTGTCACCGGCCGCAGTCAGACCAAAACCGAAACCGTCTCTAAAACGCTGCAGGATGATTTCCAGATCCCGGCGACCAGCATGAATCCGGTAATTTTTGCTGGTGACAAAGAAGGGCAAAACACCAAAACCCAGTGGCTGGAAAAGAAAAATATCAAAGTATTCTACGGCGATTCGGATAACGACATCACCGCCGCGCATGACGTGGGAGCCAGAGGGATCAGGGTGTTACGTGCCTCTAACTCGACCTATCGACCGCTGCCGATGGCCGGAAAGTTTGGCGAAGAGGTGATCGTCAACTCGGAGTATTAAGTACCCGGCAGCGGGTTTGACTCTTTTTTAATCAAATCTCGCTGCTGCGGGTTTTACCTTTCGTCTTCTTGCTGCACACTTAGAAAGATTCATCTTTCATCACGGAGCAGCACATGTGGTACCAACAGACCCTGACCTTAAGCGCAAAACCACGCGGATTTCACCTGGTGACGGATGAAGTCATCGGTCAACTCCGCGACCTGTCGCGGGTGAAAACGGGTTTGCTGCATCTGCTGCTTCAGCACACGTCCGCCTCTCTCACGCTTAATGAAAATTGCGATCCCACCGTCCGGTCCGACATGGAGCACTATTTTCTGAAGAGCGTCCCGGACAACGCGCCTTATGAGCATGACTATGAGGGGGCGGACGACATGCCTTCGCATATTAAATCCTCCCTGCTGGGCGTATCGTTGATGCTGCCGGTTCACAACGGGCGGCTGATGTTGGGAACGTGGCAGGGGATCTGGCTGGGAGAGCATCGCATTCACGGTGGTTCGCGTAAAATTATCGCCACGCTACAAGGGGAATAAAGATGACAATTTCGGAGATACTTCAGTACTGCATGAGCAAGCCCGGCGCGGAGCAGAGCGTCCACAGCGACTGGAAAGCCACGCAGATTAAGGTGGGTGATGTGCTGTTTGCGATGGTGAAAGAGGTGGAAGGCCGCCCGGCGGCGTCGCTGAAAACCAGCCCTGAACTGGCGGATTTGCTACGTCAACAGCATGATGACGTGAGGCCGAGCAAGCACCTCAATAAGGCGCACTGGAGCACCGTCTATCTGGATGGGTCGATTCCAGGCTCGCAGATTTACTACCTGGTGGACGCGTCCTATCAGCAGGCGGTTGAGCTGCTGCCGGAAACCACCCGACAGCAACTCTCCGTGTGACAATTACAGCAACGGTTTAAGGAAGCGCGCGGTGTGCGAGGCTTCGCACTCTGCAACGGTCTCTGGCGTACCGGAGACGAGAATTTCACCTCCGCCGCTGCCGCCTTCCGGGCCGAGATCGACAATCCAGTCCGCGGTTTTAATCACGTCCAGGTTATGTTCGATGACCACGATCGTGTTGCCCTGATCGCGCAGCTGATGCAGAACCTCGAGCAGCTGCTGGATGTCGGCAAAGTGCAGGCCCGTAGTCGGCTCGTCCAGAATGTAGAGCGTCTGACCGGTGCCGCGTTTTGACAGCTCACGCGCCAGCTTCACGCGCTGCGCTTCACCGCCGGACAGCGTGGTTGCGGACTGTCCCAGATGAATGTAGGTCAGGCCTACGTCCATCAGCGTCTGCAGCTTACGCGCCAGCGCAGGGACGGCGTCAAAGAACTCGCGCGCCTCTTCGATGGTCATGTCCAGCACTTCGTGGATGGTCTTGCCTTTGTACTTAATCTCCAGCGTTTCGCGGTTATAGCGCTTGCCTTTGCACTGGTCGCACGGCACGTAGATATCCGGCAGGAAGTGCATCTCAACCTTGATCACACCGTCGCCCTGGCACGCTTCGCAGCGGCCGCCGCGTACGTTAAAGCTGAAACGTCCTGGCGTATAGCCGCGGGAGCGCGCTTCCGGCACGCCGGCAAACAGTTCACGTACGGGCGTAAAGACGCCGGTATAGGTCGCCGGGTTAGAGCGCGGGGTACGGCCAATCGGGCTCTGGTCAATGTCGATAACCTTATCGAAATGCTCCAGACCCTGGATATCGCGGTACGGCGCAGGCTCGGCCAGCGTCGCGCCGTTCAGCGCCGTCTGCGCAATCGGGAACAGCGTATCGTTAATTAGCGTCGATTTACCGGAACCGGACACGCCGGTGATACAGGTAAACAGGCCAACCGGCAGCGTCAGGGTGACGTCTTTCAGGTTGTTGCCGCGCGCGCCGGTCAGCTTCAGCACTTTTTCCGGATCTGCCGCTACGCGCTGTTTCGGCACTTCAATCTTGCGCTTGCCGCTCATAAATTGGCCGGTCAGCGACTCGGGCACCGCCATGATGTCCTTCAGCGTGCCTTCCGCGACCACCTGGCCGCCGTGTACGCCAGCGCCTGGGCCAATATCGATGACGTGGTCAGCCGCGCGGATCGCATCTTCATCGTGCTCGACCACGATCACCGTGTTGCCGAGGTTGCGCAGGTGAACCAGCGTGCCGAGCAGACGCTCGTTGTCGCGCTGGTGCAGGCCGATGGACGGCTCATCCAGCACGTACATCACGCCGACTAAGCCTGCGCCAATCTGGCTCGCCAGACGGATACGCTGGGCTTCACCGCCGGAGAGCGTTTCCGCCGAGCGGGAAAGCGTCAGGTAGTTCAGGCCGACGTTCACCAGGAACTTGAGGCGATCGCCAATCTCTTTCAGCACTTTTTCGGCAATTTTCGCGCGCTGGCCGGAGAGCTTCAGGTTGTTGAAGAAGTCCATCGCGTGGCCGATGCTCATGTCTGAGATGGTCGGCAGCGCGGTGTTTTCCACAAACACGTGGCGCGCTTCGCGACGCAGGCGCGTGCCTTCACAGGTGGCGCAGGAGCGGTTGCTGATGAACTTCGCCAGCTCCTCGCGCACCGCGCTGGATTCGGTCTCTTTGTAGCGGCGCTCCATGTTGTGCAGCACCCCTTCGAACGGGTGGCGACGCACGGAGGTATCGCCGCGATCGTTCATGTACTTGAACTCGATGTTCTCTTTGCCGGAACCGAACAGGATCACTTTGTGCACGTTCGGGCTCAGGCTGGCCCACGGCGCTTCAACGTCGAACTTGTAGTGCTCTGCCAGCGATTTCAGCATCTGGAAGTAGTAGAAGTTACGCTTGTCCCAGCCGCGAATGGCGCCGCCCGCCAGCGAGAGCTCCGGGTTCTGGATCACGCGGTCCGGGTCGAAATACTGCTGGACGCCCAGGCCGTCACACGTCGGACACGCGCCCGCCGGGTTGTTGAATGAGAACAGGCGCGGTTCCAGCTCGCGCATGCTGTAGCCGCAAATCGGGCAGGCGAAGTTGGCGGAGAAGAGCAGCTCTTCCGCTTTTGGGTCGTCCATGTCGGAGACCACGGCCGTGCCGCCAGAGAGTTCCAGCGCCGTTTCAAAAGATTCCGCCAGACGCGTGGCGAGATCGTCGCGCACCTTAAAGCGGTCAATCACCACCTCGATGGTGTGCTTCTTCTGCAGCTCCAGCTTTGGCGGATCGGACAGGTCACACACCTCGCCGTCGATACGGGCGCGGATATAGCCCTGGCTTGCCAGGTTTTCCAGCGTTTTGGTGTGTTCACCTTTTCGCTCTTTGATGATCGGCGCCAGCAGCATCAGGCGTTTGCCTTCCGGCTGCGACAGCACGTTATCCACCATCTGGCTGACGGTCTGGGCCGCCAGCGGGACGTCGTGGTCCGGGCAGCGCGGCTCGCCCACGCGGGCATACAGCAGACGAAGGTAGTCATGAATTTCGGTAATGGTACCGACCGTTGAGCGCGGGTTATGCGAGGTGGACTTCTGCTCAATAGAGATAGCAGGGGACAACCCTTCAATGTGGTCGACATCCGGTTTTTCCATCAGCGACAGGAACTGACGCGCGTACGCAGAGAGCGATTCAACGTAACGACGCTGTCCTTCGGCATACAAAGTGTCGAAAGCCAGTGAGGATTTGCCAGACCCCGAAAGCCCGGTCACGACAATGAGTTTGTCGCGAGGGATTATGAGGTTGATATTCTTGAGATTGTGGGTGCGGGCGCCCCGAACTTCGATCTTATCCATTCACCTTTCCCGGTTGGAACACGGATTGCCTGGTTTGTTTGAAGGACAAACGGCTGTCAGAAACGGCTAATTATGACACAATTTGACCTGTTTGAATATACAGTATTGGAATGCATTTTCTGATTGGCTGTGTAACAATGTGGAGTTGCGGGAGAACTCTGGAACGTGCTACGCAACTATCAAAGTGCAGCATGGAAATGGTACACTCGCGCGTTTACACTATTAAGAAACGTATTCAGGAGACACGAACATGGCCAGCAGAGGCGTAAACAAGGTGATTCTCGTCGGTAATCTGGGCCAGGACCCGGAAGTACGCTACATGCCGAGTGGTGGCGCAGTTGCCAACATTACGCTGGCTACTTCCGAATCCTGGCGTGATAAAGCGACCGGTGAGATGAAAGAGCAGACCGAATGGCACCGTGTTGTGCTGTTTGGCAAACTGGCTGAAGTGGCCGGTGAGTATCTGCGTAAAGGTTCTCAGGTCTATATCGAAGGCCAGCTGCGTACCCGCAAATGGACCGATCAGGCCGGCGCTGAGAAGTACACCACAGAAGTCGTGGTCAACGTGGGCGGCACCATGCAGATGCTGGGTGGCCGTCAGGGCGGTGGTGCACCGGCAGGTGGCGGCCAGAGCCAGCAGCAGGGCGGTTGGGGTCAGCCTCAGCAGCCGCAGGGCGGCAACCAGTTCAGCGGCGGCGCACAGTCTCGTCCGCAGCAGCAGTCTGCTCCGGCGCCGTCTAACGAACCGCCAATGGATTTCGACGACGACATTCCGTTCTAGAGTTGACCTGAGAGTTATTTGTAAAGAATAAATACACAGCCCCCTGTTAATTCAGGGGTTTTTTATTTATTGAGCTTGGAAAATCGTCAAGCATTAATTGACAATCTTTGGTGCATCGTTCACCTTGCAATTATGTAAAGTTTGTTGGTTGTGTGCGCATGAAGAAACTCTACGGGGTTACAAAATTTGTTATGGATAGTGGTGAGCGCTACTGCATGGTGGTGGATCGTTCTTCTGGCCTTCCCCTGTATTACCCCACTCTGTTTCTAACAACTCAAATCCGCAATAGAGGGGATGCTTTTTCAACGATGTTGGCGGCGGCTAGCAACCTTGTTATGTTGTTAAGCTTTGTAGAGAGTCGAGACATTGACCTTGAGCAGCGGTTTTTGACCAAGGACTTCTTCAGACCACATGAGCTGGACGATCTGCGAGATTTTGCTCAGTGCAAACAAGGAAAGAGGCCATTAATAGCGTCCTCTACCCCTTGGTTGGCAGATGTGATGACCGATACCGTTGATAACGGGACACAGCATTCCCGGCTGACAACGTTTGCCAACTATTTACACTGGTATGCGATGCATATCTTAAAGACGGCAGAACTGGAAGTTGTCGAACAGATCAATGCTATGGCGCAGCAAATAAAGACGCGCCGACCGTCTAAAAAGCACAGAAGCAGTGAGTTGCAAGACAGGTCATTGAGTGATGTTCAATTGGATTCGCTATTTGAAGTCATCCAGCCTGGATCGGAGTCAAATCCTTTCTCAATAGATGTGCAGCGCCGGAATCGGCTGATGATCTTGCTTCTGTTTTATCTTGGTATTCGAGGTGGTGAATTATTGAATATCAGAATACAGGATGTTGATTTTAGTACTAACAGGATCCGTATCGTTAGGCGAGCAGATGAGCGGGTTGACTCTAGAACCAATCAGCCTAATGCTAAAACCAGAGAACGGCTCTTACCGTTGGCTGAATCCTTAGTTCAAGAACTGCATAGTTATATCATTCAAGACCGCCGGAAAGTCCGAAATGCGAAGAAAAATGACTACCTGTTTGTAACTTACAAGCCAGGGCCAACTGTGGGAAATCCTATCTCCAAAGGGGGATACCACAAAATTTTTTCTGTGGTCAGGACTGTATCACCGCAGTTGTATGCAGCGACAGGGCACTCGCTCCGTCACACCTGGAATCGCAAGTTTTCAGAAAGAATGGATGCCATGGATGAGCAAGTCAGCGAGGAACGCCAAGAACAACTCCGTTCGTATTTAATGGGCTGGAGGGATGGCTCAGGAACCGCAGCGACTTACAACAAACGCTTCATTCGGCAAAAAGGTTTTGAGGCCGCTCTGGCATTACAAGAAGGTAGCGGCACCCGCTTGCCAGAGGACATGAAGAATGATGACGAATAACTCCTTATCTGCATTAGCATCCGAGCAAATCCGTGCTAGCGCCAATGGCTACTCTTTTCTGCTGTATGACACATCGTGGACATTGGATAGAAATATCACTATTAACCTTGCTGATATTCACTATTACTTGCCAGATGGGTCGCTAGATGGCTGCCTGCGGACACTGGCGTTTTATGCTTCCAATCGTTCTTCTTCTCATACAAAAAATATTTTTGAACGGTTTCAGCACATGCTGCGAAAGACTGGCGCGAGAGAAATTACTGATATTGTATTGATTAATTATCGGTCGATGCTGTCGCCTGCAACAGAATGGTATCTGGCAACTATCCGTGGCTTTCTTCGATCCTGGCACGAACTGGGCTATCCCGGCATCAGTAAGGAGGTGATCCGATTGCTAGATGGCTGGACGCTAAAGGGTAATCGTAAGGGGGATGCGGTTAAGCGCATGGATCCTCGAGAGGGGCCTCTGACGGATAATGAGCTGACAGCAGTTAATGAGGGGGCTATTCGGGCTTATGAAAAGAGCTTAATTACGATAGCTGAGTTGGCTATGACACTTTGTATCAGTCATACGGGACGTCGTCCCATCCAAATATCGTTACTTCGTGTGGTCGATGTCCTTTGTGGCAAAAATGGTAAAGGAGAACCCTTCTATGTGTTGAATGTGCCGCGAGCTAAACAGCGCAGCAGCACTTTCCGAACAAACTTCAAGCCCTTCGCGATATCACTTGAACTATGGGCTATCCTGAATGCTCAGGCAAGGAATGCAATTGCACTGGTTGAGAAGCGTCTGGGGTTTGAATTGCAGGAAGATGATCGGCAGCAAATTCCTCTGTTTCCGGATCTTAATGTGTTAGCTGCCGTCCAATCTCCTTATGAATTCCGCCAACTGCTTGCTACCGACAAACTCCACATCCCCGCAGCAGAGATAACTTACACACTTCAGTACATCGTAGAAAAGTCCGATATCCGGTCGGAACGAACCGGTGAGCTATTGCATATCAATGCTCGTCGTTTTCGTTATACCACGGGCACACGAGCTGCCCGGGAAGGCTTTGGCGAGTTGGTGATTGCGGAACTGCTTGACCATACGGACACCCAAAACGCAGGCGTTTACATTAAGAATATCCCCGAACATGTGAAAAAGCTTGATGAGGCGGTTGGCTTCCAGTTGGCACCATACGCTCAGGCCTTTGTCGGGGTACTTGTCGATTCAGAGAGGGACGCGCATCGAGGTAACGATCCTACCAGTCGTATTCGGACCGAGATGGGCCAGGGTGTTGGTACTTGTGGAGAACATGGCTTTTGTGGTGCCAATATTCCTATTCCTTGCTACACCTGCATGCATTTCCAGCCTTGGCTGGATGGCCCACATGAGGAAGTCTATGAGGGTCTGCTCAACGAGCGTGAACGGGTGAAAGAGATAACTGGCGACATACAGATTGCTGCCGTACTTGATCGCAGCATTATCGCTGTGGCAGATGTGATCATACGTTGTGTAAAACGTCGCGAAGAGCTTAGTCCACAGGGGGAAATAACCAATGGCTGAGCTTTTCCTGTTCAAGCCAAAGGCTACACTGGCAGCAGCAGAAAACCTTGAAGCATTCATATCCAAGTGCCGAGATCAATTGACTGTATTCGGTTCTGATCTAAATTGGGAAGATGCTGTTTGGCCAAACATAACTGTGTTTTCCAAGTTAGGTATTATTACGCGAAAGCCCATGCAGGGAGAGGTACAAAACCCTGAGTTCATTGATTTCGCCAAAGCCTATTTCCGTTACCAGCAGGGGCATCATCCCACGGGGACAAAGAATGAAAGTAAGGCTCTCCGTTCGGTCGAAGCGGCTTTGCTTCAAGTAAACGGGAACGCAAATATTGATGGCATATCGATTTCTGTCCTGGACGAAGCAGCTGAATTGGCAAGGCAGCACTACTCCGATGGTTCAGCATATCATTGCGGCCGTGAGATTGAGCGGCTGGCTAAGTTTTTAACTGAAAACCAGCTTGTATCAAGTGCTATGCAAAATTGGGTCAATCCAATTAAGCGTGTAGAGGACAAGAACAAAACAGGCCGAGAGGCGAAGAAAAATAGGGAAGAGAAACTTCCGAGTGATATTGCTCTTAATGCGTTGGCGGAAATTTTTGCCAATGACCCAATTCATGAGCGAGACATATTTACAACATCGGTTTTTGCCATGTTGATGTCAGCACCTTCACGCATTACTGAAGTGTTAGCTCTGCCTGTGGATTGCGAGGTGTGTGAAACGGATCGTGAAGGGATAGAACGCTATGGCTGGCGTTTTTTCTCAGGAAAAGGCTACGAGGGCGATATCAAATGGATACCAACGGTGATGGTCTCAGTTGCTAAAACAGCCATCGCCAGAGCGAAAAAGTTGTCAGAGGATGCCCGTCAGCTGGCCAAGTGGATTGAGAAACACCCGAATAAGTTTTACCGACATGCTAGGGAAGGTGCGAACAAGTCCCTGATATGAGATCATGTTTGTCATCTGGAGCCATGGAACAGGGTTCATCATGAGTCATCAACTTACCTTCGCCGACAGTGAATTCAGCAGTAAGCGCCGTCAGACCAGAAAAGAGATTTTCTTGTCCCGCATGGAGCAGATTCTGCCATGGCAAAACATGGTGGAAGTCATCGAGCCGTTTTACCCCAAGGCTGGTAATGGCCGGCGACCTTATCCGCTGGAAACCATGCTACGCATTCACTGCATGCAGCATTGGTACAACCTGAGCGATGGCGCGATGGAAGATGCTCTGTACGAAATCGCCTCCATGCGTCTGTTTGCCCGGTTATCCCTGGATAGCGCCTTGCCGGACCGCACCACCATCATGAATTTCCGCCACCTGCTGGAGCAGCATCAACTGGCCCGCCAATTGTTCAAGACCATCAATCGCTGGCTGGCCGAAGCAGGCGTCATGATGACTCAAGGCACCTTGGTCGATGCCACCATCATTGAGGCACCCAGCTCGACCAAGAACAAAGAGCAGCAACGCGATCCGGAGATGCATCAGACCAAGAAAGGCAATCAGTGGCACTTTGGCATGAAGGCCCACATTGGTGTCGATGCCAAGAGTGGCCTGACCCACAGCCTAGTCACCACCGCGGCCAACGAGCATGACCTCAATCAGCTGGGTAATCTGCTGCATGGAGAGGAGCAATTTGTCTCAGCCGATGCCGGCTACCAAGGGGCGCCACAGCGCGAGGAGCTGGCCGAGGTGGATGTGGACTGGCTGATCGCCGAGCGCCCCGGCAAGGTAAGAACCTTGAAACAGCATCCACGCAAGAACAAAACGGCCATCAACATCGAATACATGAAAGCCAGCATCCGGGCCAAGGTGGAGCACCCATTTCGCATCATCAAGCGACAGTTCGGCTTCGTGAAAGCCAGATACAAGGGGTTGCTGAAAAACGATAACCAACTGGCGATGTTATTCACGCTGGCCAACCTGTTTCGGGCGGACCAAATGATACGTCAGTGGGAGAGATCTCACTAAAAACTGGGGATAACACCTTAAATGGCGAAGAAACGGTCTAAATAGGCTGATTCAAGGCATTTACGGGAGAAAAAATCGGCTCAAACATGAAGAAATGAAATGACTGAGTCAGCCGAGAAGAATTTCCCCGCTTATTCGCACCTTCCCTAGCTGCCCCGATATCGCTGATGATGAGCCATTGACGATGGAGCAGGCTTGTATGGCGCTAGGTTTCGCACATGACTCAAAAAAGACGTGTAGGTCGTCTCTTGGTAATCGACGTTTAGCTAAAGAAGATTATGTACATACGTTAAACAGCCTGTGGCAGCATACTATGGCGCGTTTGCCCGTTGACTTTCCGTGGTTTGATAAAGACAAGGAAATTAAGTACAGCAATGCCTTGTTTGCACTAAATGCTAATCAGCTCCACGGAAACCGAGGATGCCTACCGGTTGAATTACATAAGCCAACCAATAACTTCTGCAACAATGATCTGGTGCCTCGTGAGGCTCTGGATGGAAAACATGCCAGCATCTTTGATCGCCATGGTTATCGTGCTGAAAACGGAGAACGGGTTAAAATGACCTCGCATCAGGCACGGCACCTGCTCAACACCATTGCCCAGCGCGGCGGACTGTCAAACCTGGAAATTGCCAAGTGGTCAGGGCGGGCCGATGTTAAGCAGAATCGAACTTACAACCACATGACCGAATACGAGCTGGTTGGTATGGCTGAACGCCTAGACCCCACAAAAGCGCTATTTGGGCCTGTCGGCGAGGTGGCAAAGCATTTGCCCGTGACTATGCAGGAATTCAATACATTAGAGCATTCCTCAGTCCATGTGACGGAGTATGGCTACTGTGTACATGACTACACCATGAGCCCCTGTGAGAAGTTCCGAGATTGCGTCAATTGTATTGAGCAGGTTTGTATCAAGGGCGATGATACAGAAAAATTAGATCGAATTAAAAGACGGCTGGTGAAGTCGGAACGATTGTTTTCGCTTGCCGAAACGGCTGTGGCAAGCGGCGAGATGGGGGCTGATCGCTGGTATCAGTACCACAAGAAAACCGTCACCAGACTTCGGGAGTTAGTCGCTATTTTAGAAGAGCCAGATATTGAAAATGGTGCGCAGATTAAGCTTCGGGGCAATGATTTCAGTCAGCTTCGGCGTGTTGCAGAAAAGAAGTCCATTGAGTCCATTGAGCAGAAAGGAAAAGCAAGCGAAGAAGCTGTGATGTTAGATGATTTGACAACTTTTCTAGGAGGTGGTTTTGGCTAAACATCTGAATAATAGAGATATTGATTCCATCGTGAACCTAATTCGAGGATGGCAAGAACCAAAATTGTCTTGGTTAGCAATCTGTGAGGCGGCAGAGCCATTGGTAGGAAAGTTACCATCAAGGCAATCCCTTAATGCACATGAGGCAATAGTGACTGCCTATCAAACAAAAAAAGAGGCGCTGAAAGGCAGGGGCCGCAAAAATCCGCGCCCAGCTAGTTTGAATATTGCAGCCGCCAGGATTGTGAATCTTGGAAGTGAAATCGAAGAGCTTAAAGAAGAAAACCGGAGGTACAAACAGCAGTTTGTAATCTGGCAATACAATGCATACAAACATGGAATGACAGAACATCAACTTAATGCATCGTTGACAAAGATTGACCGTGAGCGTACTGACGGAGAAAAAAGATAGTTATTGAGTTTGTAGTGGCCATAATTAGTTGACTACTACAACCGGACGATATTTAAAAGTGAGTCGTTCTATTTACAGTGCTATCTCTGGTACGGTCTGAGGTCGCTATTGCATCTGCATTAAAAGCGGCCCCTTTAGCGGGCAGAGCATTGCGCGCTGTGGTACATATGAAAAACAGAAGAACACTGTTTCTCTTCAAGTCAAGTATCAGCTATAAAATAAGGGCTAACAACTCTCCGGTCATCGATATATATATTCATGTGATTTTTAGCGCGCGAAAATGCAACGAACATTAATCTTTTTGCGATGCTTTCTGAGTATTCAGCACCCTTTTCAACCGCCGAAGAATGGGGAACAACTTGATCATGATATCCAATAGATATTACATAATCGTATTCTTCACCCTTACAACCATGTATTGTTGTCACTTTCACAACGTTAGCCTCTTTATTTATTATTTTTCGTATTGAAATTATGTCAGCCTTTACTGGAAAAGCTGAAAGATTGGACTGACAGATCAAATAATCAGAATTTATTTTTGGAGAATGAGGTAAAGCAGATAAAAGGAACTCATAAAAATCTTTTAACCAAAGAATAAAAACAGTTCGCTTTGTATTGAATTGCTTTACTGCTTTTTTCAAGTCACTACAAGATAAACCATCAAATTCAGGAAGTTTGTCTTTTATAGAAATGCATAACGCATGTCTGGCTCTGTAATTATTAACTGACACATCAAGCAACACAAGACGAACAAGATCATTATAAATGGTATCTTTCAATGTATACAAAGGATTGGTTGAATAAAAATCAAATACAAACTCATTTGAACGTTCATAAATACTATTGATAAGATCATTTAAGTAATATCTATTCGGACCTATTATAGCCAAACTCTCAACACTACCTTTAGACTTATTATATGCCTCAATAAGATTCATCACCCTACCGGCCAAATCAGTTTGCAACGTGTGTCTAATAATAGGTGACTTACCTAAATCCTCACGGATAGATTCTATATTCGATTTCGAATAAGAATATTTTTTATAGTAATCTACTAATGATTTTGTAGATCTGTAACATCCCGTAAGTTGCCTTACCTCCAACTCATCGAGTTTGAGTATTTTCTTAATACTAACTTCATCTTTTATAGACACACCAAGATCTTGATATATAGCTTGATCATTATCACCCACAACAAGAACTATTGTTTTATTATATCTTGTAATAAATGAAAGAACTTCCAACTGGATATAACTAGTGTCCTGAGACTCATCCAAGTAAATATAACCTATAAGTTTCGATAAATACTCTGCGATCTTCTCGTTTTGAGTCAAAAATTCCAGGCTAAGAGTTAATATGTCGTTAAAATCTATGAGGCTTGCATCTATCTTATTTTTTTCATATTCCTCACACACTATTGCCTCGTTTTTTTGAGCATCAATTATTTTTTCAGGCTCATTTAATAAACAAAATGGCTCAACATGAGGATCACCATATTCATCCCATTTAAATTTTAATCTTGTACTGGGGAATTTTTCCTTCTCAATCTTACGTATTAAGTCACGATGTTCACGCTCAGATATTAACCTTACTCCATCTTTTGTTCTAGCCATTGCCCCCGCATATTTTCTTACCACCCACTCGAGTAAAAATGAATGTATTGTTCCACACCAAACTCTATCATTTAGAATGTTTTGGTTATCTAATCGTAAATTTATTTCATCGGCGGCAGCATTAGTATGTGTAAGAACTATATGCCACTTAAACCCTGAGTCACACCTAATATTATCGCCAAGCATACCCAAAAGAAACTTAGTTTTCCCTGCGCCTGGGCAAGCAGAGACAAAAAGATTTTTTTTGATCTTTAATAATTCTTTTTTTTCATCGTCCATTATTACGCCTCCATTAAAAGATGCACTAAAGGATCATTGCTATAGTGTCCTTTGAAAATATCCAAAACTGGTTCTATATTGTCAACAATATATTCAAGGCTATCATCTGAGAAAGCCACTTCGATTATATTATCACCTAAAGTTTTAGTGTAATAATCACACCTATATTTAATCACTCTTGCGAGAGTTAACTTATTAAAATCGCTGGTAAATCCAAGTGCTTTACACAAAGCCATAGGGATAGGGAAATTGTGGTCAAGTTTCTCAACAACTTTCATTGCAAACCAACCTTTCTTATGTTTATTTGCCAATTTTAAAGCAAAGGAACCAATTTTCGTATCGTCAGAAGATTGGAAAGCATCTAAGTAAGGAGTTAAATAAAAATCTTTTTCGAACGATTCTCGTGCTATTATCTCAAAATATTTTTTTGAACCGCTTAGAGCTAAATCAATTTCAAAGGTATGTTTTGTAAAATATGCTTTGAGAAGATTATTATTTGCAGTTAATAACTTTAACGCCTCAACTCTCTCTTTCCCTGATTTTTCTGAGGAAATGGCATCATCATACATTACCTGAGTGATGTACTCCGGTTTATCTTCGTTATAGATATTAATATCATCATCCGTGAGTATTGCGCATTTTTTAGTTATTCTCGATGGATGAAAAAGCGATGAGAGTAATTCAAACCCGGTTCCTCTCACAGAAATAAGAGATACTCCTAACTCATCCAGTGTTACACCGAAAGAGTTTTTTACTAAATGAGGTATTAGAATTTCCTCTGCATCCCCCTCAATTAATATCACATTTTTAGCAAATAAAATATCTGTACGTATCGCATCAAGAAAACGCTCTATCTTATTGATCGTTGGTTCATCGAGGCCTGAGGAAGGAGAACAAGCTTGAGTGTATCCAAGTTTTTTCACCAAAACATTAGTTGATGATATATTAGAGACTGATGAGATGTGTGTTGAATGCGTGGAAATAAAAACTTGAGTTTTTTTGTTTTTTAAATTACTGAAAAGTGTTTTTTGAATATGAGTATGAATATGCGATTCAGGTTCTTCTATGATCAGGAAGTTTGACAATAGATTCTTACTCACCCCTTCTTCATACTCATACAATTTAAGAGCAAGATATATTAAATTAGCTCCACCCAAGCTCATTTCGGATAAATCAGCCGTGTACCCATCACTCAACGAATCTCCTGCTTTGAGCTGTAAAACCTTCACAAGATCTTTGACGTCACTAGGAAGTTCTGATGAAATATTTACTAAGGGGGAATAAGTAGAGCCGACAGCATTAGTAATGGATGTTAGAATACCTGTAGAAAGCTTTCTAACCTCTGATATTGTTGATATCTTATTATTTACGTCTATAATATTACTTGTGAGCTCTTCATCATTTGAAATATCTTTAGAGATGAAATCCAATAGTTTTTGGAATGGATTGAATCTATTATTTTTTAACTCACTAACAACATCCCTCAGCGCCCTTGCGTATGTGCAACTAATATGGTCTAGTAAATTATATCCACGCTGCCTATTTCCTAATAAATCTATATATTCTACAGAAGGATTTGGGAAAATGAAGTTTGAAAAATCACCAGCAATCCTGACATATTCATTTTCATCGGAGAAATCACAGGTTCCTTGATAAACAGTCCAGGCCTCGTAGGTCGTTTTATCAATAATATATTCCTTTAGCAACTTATCATATGCCTCTCTCCTTTTTTGCAAGTCTGCAATAGATGATAAATTAAAAAGTTTCTCTCTAATATGGAATTGAGGTCGATATATGTATGTTACTCGACCTGTACCACCCGCATCAACTGTCGTATTTAATTGACATAAAATTTCAGACTCCTCATCTCCAGAAATGTCACCTAACTCCAAACTGATTAATATCCATTGACCAAAAACCGGCAAACATCCTCTGTGAAAATCTCTTTCAGTAAGGAATCTTTTATAATATGGGAGAGAATCATCTAGTATTAATCTCATAGCCTCAAAAACATTTGTTTTACCTGATGAGTTCTCTCCAACTATCGTATTCACACATTCCTTCTTAAAGTTCAACTTCGTACTTTGAAAATTTCTAAAATTACGTATTGATAAGTTTTTAATATACATTTATTAATTCTTCTGGTTAATTTTATTCGAATGCCATTGCATTATATCTATTCGGCTTTCGATATAATTAGCATGGTTATATATTCTGCGGATACTATTTCTATCAACATGAGCAAACTGTAACTCTATCCAAATACGGTTGAACCCTGCTTCATGCAATACTGTTGAAAAAGTATGTCGAAACCCATGGCCGGTAGGTCGTCCACCATAACCTATTCGCTTGATTAGTTGATTAATGCTCGCTTCACTCATCGATTTGTTCGGATCATTCCGCCTCGGAAAAACATAACGATAGTTCCCTGCCATCATTTTGAGTTCATTGAGTAAATCTAACGCTTGAGTCGATAAAGGCACAAGGTGTAGCCTGCGCATTTTTATCCTTTCAGCAGGAAGCGTTACCTAGATCAAATTCCGACCATAATGCAGCACGTAATTCGATGGTTCTTACACCCGTAATCATCAGTAACCTTGGCTGTTCTGGCAACCATCTTTGACGCTTATTTTATACAAAGCTGACATCAATCAGACTGTAAGTACCCCGCTACAGCACATCAACGTCTGGTATTCAGTTTTAGTTAAAAATATATTTTAATCAATGATATGTGAGCATTATTGTACGGATGTGCTCAAGAGGGATCCTATATGACTTTTAGTCCAGTGATTCAGCTCACTGCTACACTTGCAGGATTATCGAAACTCTGTATGCGGATACCCATGAGGGGGCTATAATGGTTCTTATTATTGAAAAATGGAGGAGCAGCCCGATGGTTAGAGTCCCGGAGTTTGGTATGAAAAAATTTGGCTTAGGTGCAAATGATGTTATTGATATTAAAGACCAATATGGTTGCATCATCATTGGCCATACGGAACTGAAAATGTATTCCTTGGATACTCTCTTGGAAGGAATTTCCGCAGTTAATCTTCACCCAAAAATTGGCTTCGGTTTACCAACAGGTAAAGAGCAGCTCTGATTTTTTTTCACGCTGTTCCGAAAGGTTTTTATGTTCTTCCAACCTGCTGAAAATTTAGAAGGAGGGGCAGAGAATCCAGCGCTGAGTGTTGTCGGTGATTGTCATCATGCATTAATCATTTTATGTACAATAACATTGAACCGCGTTCATTCAGATATTCGTAGCGAAATCTTCGTTAAAGCTCTCAATATACATATTATGTGTTGGCTTACCGGGATGCTTATAATTTAATTAACTACTTTATCTGTAATGGTATTTTTCTCTCAAGACTCGATATTTTCCTTCTAATCTACAGCGGAAGTTTCTTGAAATACCTTGGTGTACGCTGGTTCATTCGAGACCCATTCTCGCTCACCTCGCGTAATGAAATCTGCGATAGCGGATTCAATGACGTCACGGCTCAAAACATCAACATCAACGATAATCTGCAAACCAATACCATTTGCATAGCCGGGTAGGATACGATAACCACTGTGAACTACTGGTGGGTTTTCTCGGGCTATTTCCTGTTCTCGCTTCTCAATATATTCCATCCATGTCAGCCCTGCGAATTCGGAGAGTGCTGGTTTATTGCACAAATCACAGAACCGTTCGCCATCATCCAGCATCGACCATGCTTCATTGAATGCGATTGATTCGACTCTATCACTAAATTCTACACTGGCCGTAATTATCTCCGCATTCCAGAAAACCGCAGAGTCTCTTCCCAAGAAAAGTATGTCGCTCCACTTCCAGTTTCCGCATGCAAATGCCTCATCTATATCGCACTCGTCATAGAATATACCACCACAGCGATGCCGTTCACGGTGGATAAGGTTTTTGATTTCTCGGGTTTTAGCGCGGCGTTTACGGCGCGAAAGGGAGGTGAATACTCTGTTTTTCCGCTTCATGTGTGCTAACTCCGCGTTTTTTCGCTGGAAAAAGCCCAGCCGGGTAGAATACATGTTTAATTAGGGCAACGGAAGTTTTATCCCGAAGAACGATTGCTTTATCTGTAAAAGGCAATTTATTCAATAAATTAATTGAGGCGGTGCTGTAATTATAGGCACTTTCTGTCCTCACGACGAGGTCTGCTCGAAGGGCCTTAGGCTGACACTACCGAGATGACTATCAAGACAAATCATGATTAATGTTAGTTAAAAAATAACACCTGATACCTGCACATAAAGCAAACAATTTTTCTATACACCGACAAATTTTATTGATATACAAATATCAAATATATTAATAATTGTAACGCGAGGTGTCTATGTCAGGCTCTGGTGGGGGTAGCTTTGGCGGCCAGTTCGGTCAGGATGATTTTGAAGTGACCTGTGAAAAACTTACGATTGATACTCAGCTAAGTTCGCCCGATCCGCAGGTCGTAGCGCAGCTGTCAGTCGGCGTGATTATGGGGATTATGCAAATCAATTCAAACGGAACTCTGCTAACGGTTGCTATGCACAACGGTTTGCAGGCTGGGGGTATCGCTTCTCCCTACATCCAGCGCCTCCGTGACTGTATGAGTAATGGTACAACCTACGTTGCCAAAGTAACCGCTATTAATGGTGGTCAGGTCAGGGTCAGTGTGTACGCGATATGAGCAACAGCAAAACGTTCAGTACGGAGATCATCACTATTGCAGGCGGTACATATCATGAAATTAGCCTTCATCCAGGAAATCACCAGGTTTACGGTTCAGCGGGAAGGGCGGCATCAGCACTGGCAACGCTCGGTGTAAACGTTGATTTGTACACCTACGCTGATGAAATAGTCAATTCGGTTCTTCGAGAACGCGCCTGTTTTGAAAACTTCACGCTTCATACGAATGAAGTACGTGAATCCGTCATATTCCATTATGAGCATGGGCTGGCGGAACCTCGAATTTTCAATTACCCGGACACCCCTTACCCGGTCATTACAGTGAAAGCGCCCTGTGTTCTACGCTATGGAATGCTGGAGGGATCCGCTGTAATAGACGCGGAATACGCAGTATATGACCCCCAGAATGTGACCAACCCGGAGCCATTCACAGCAAACGGATCCAGAGCAAAGCACCTCGCTTTGATCCTTAACCGCTATGAGGCGAAGTCCCTCAGTGGCCAGCGCGAATTATCCGACAGAGAGCATGCAGAGTTTCTTTACGAAAGCGGTCATGCCGAAGTCATCATTATCAAGCAGGGCCCAGCTGGTGCACTCATCTGCGATAAAGGTAACATATCCTATATCCCTGCCTATGAGACAAGTCGGGTCAACAAAATTGGCTCTGGTGACGCATTCGTAGCCTATTTTTCCCGTGAGTGGATGCTGAACAAAAAAACAGCCCACGATGCTGCGAATTACGCCTCACTTGCTACCGCATGTTACTGCGAAAGTGGGCTTTTTCCTTCAGCAGAAGGGCTGGCTGCTTTCAGTCCCAGCCCCATCAAGCTTTCTCAGGCGTTTATTGAGGGTGGCAACAGAAAAGTCTATCTGGCTGGCCCCTTCTTTACCTTGGCACAGCTCTGGCTTGTTGAGCAAGCGCGACGGAACCTGAGCGATCTTGGGCTGGACGTTTTTTCCCCCTATCACATGGTTGGACACGGACCCGCAGAAGAAGTAGTCGAAAAGGATCTTGATGCGATACGGCAGGCCGACATCGTTTTTGCAATAGGCGATGCGCTCGACTCCGGCACCATCTATGAAGTCGGTTACGCGCGGGCGCTAGGCACTCCGGTGGTGTTCTATGCCGAGAACGAATCGGAAGAGGATCAGAAAATGATGGAAGGATCAGGATGTATCTTGAGCAAAGATTACGTCACAGCAATTTATAAAACGCTCTGGGTGGCCGCTCAAAAATGAAAACCGCACTCTTACTTTCTGGCGGAATGGACTCCATTGCTATTGCCTGGTGGAAACGCCCGGATATAGCACTGACACTCGACTACGGTCAGCAAGCCGCCAATGCCGAAATTAAAGCTGCCACTGCCACCTGTGAGACCCTTGGAATTGAGCATCACATTATACGCATTGACTGCCGTTCGCTGGGATCAGGAGATATGGCTGGTACCGCTACGGATCCGAATGCACCATCGAGCGATTGGTGGCCGTATCGTAACCAGATGCTCATCTCTCTGGCGGCCATGAAGGCAATAACGCTTGGCGTCACGCACCTGTGGATCGGCACAGTGAAGTCAGATGAAACGCATCTAGATGGTACTATAGGCTTCATCAGCAGAATCAGTGAGCTTATGTCGTTTCAGGAAGGAGGCATGGTTGTCGAAGCTCCGGCAATTACGTTATCAACCTCTGAGCTGATCAGAATTTCAGATGTTACGCCAGGTGGCCTCGCTTGGGCCCATAGCTGCCATAAGGCAAACATCCCATGCGGCAACTGCCGGGGGTGCAATAAGTATTTTCAGGTTCTGGATGATGTCGGATATGACTTGGACCGTTCCCGCTAGTCCTGTTCCCCGTGAACAGCCACTCAGCTATCAACCCGTTAACTGGCCCGCCGGAGATCCGTTTTTTCTGCCGCCTCCTTCGGAGAATGCAGTGCTTCCCGGATTGAATGACGTGATCGAAACCCGTAGAACACAGCGAAACTTCAGCCACGTCAGTCAGGTCCAGCTATCTCACTGGCTATGGCTAACCGGCAGAGTGATGGCTGTGGGACATTCAGGCTATGGCTTTCCACTAACTCAACGCCCCGTGCCCTCCGCCGGGGCCATACATCCTATTCACATTGTTCTTTCCCTCCCTGAACGGGATGGGTGGCAGCTGTATCTGCCTGACATGCATGCGCTGGCACCGCTTCGGATCCCTGAGCAGACCCGATTCGAAATACGCGATGAGCTTTTGCCGGTAATTGATATCCAGAGCGGAATTATTGTCAGACTTATCGCTGAGCCAGGAAAAACGTCAGCAAAATATTCAGATGCTGATAGCCTTGTTTGGCGCGATTCCGGTGTTCTTGTAGGGCAGATGGCGCTTGTTGCCGAAGCGCTGGAATGCAATTTTTGCCCGCTGGGCATTACAGGCCATGACTGGTGCTCCGGATTAAAACTGGAAGGTCGTCTGGCTGGTACCGGACTGGCGGTTTTTGGCTCGCGATGAACGGGGGCGCAATTTCGCAAGAGGCTGGCCGCGCATGTTTTCGATAAGACTGAACACTGTACTGGAAGAGGCCTGCATTTCATACCAGATAAGCGCATCCAGCTCAGATGCTTTTACGCCCATAGCTTCACTGAACTTCAGAAAGATTTGTTCCAGCTTCAGGTAGTCACGTTCAACAGTAAGGTCTCCCGGGAAAAAACCTGCAAGTAGTCCCGCCCTCAGGATGTGAATGTCCAGAATAGCGACATCATCCGCACAGAGCCAGTTACGTGCTATCCATGATGCCGTTTTATGACCAATACCGGGAATGGAGGTCAGCCAGTCTCTGAGAGCACGGCCCGAATCCGTCGGCGGCATCTCTACATCCAGCCTGTTTAGCGCAACCGAGAGATAGCGCGATTTTTGCCGAGCGAAGCGGTAACGTACTGATTTTTTACCAGTTTTAATGGGCTCTGATAGCCATTCGTAAAGAGTGGCTTCAGATGGTGGCTGAGCATCAAACGCACCGCAATCCTTCAGCTTATTGAATGCGGCAAGGCCTATCGCAGCTGGTATGCCGTGTCCACCCAGCAGGCAGGCACCCACTTCCTCTTTGAGCGTTCGCCCAAGCTTGTAATTGACGGCGTTGACTTCCAGACGACGGGCGAGTATTTGATAGGCCCAGTACGCTGGCGATGGGAACGC
This sequence comes from Enterobacter asburiae, assembly GCF_001521715.1. Taxonomy (NCBI): domain Bacteria; kingdom Pseudomonadati; phylum Pseudomonadota; class Gammaproteobacteria; order Enterobacterales; family Enterobacteriaceae; genus Enterobacter; species Enterobacter asburiae. The sequence goes on along the minus strand of NZ_CP011863.1, from coordinate 3,203,709 downwards.
CTCAATTCTTCCCCACTGAACACCCGGGAGGATATCCTGTTCCGGAGCCGGAAAGTCAAGATTGATAATTGTCGGTCCAATGAAGACCGCTCCGCGCTGTGTCATACAGCCTCCAGACCATAAGTTGCGTTCAGCCAGTTGATCAGTTCGTTGCGCTCTGCGGGTTCCATTCGTTCTATGCGGTCATAAAGCCGAGTGCGTCTGCGGGCCAGAGTCTGTCTTTCCCGATAACTGCTGCCCATGTATCGCGCGTCATGCAACCTGTCAGGAACATCAAAGTTCATCCATACGCATTCTTCACGCACGTTCGTATGAGTCTTGGCGTTAAATCGCTCGCAGCGCCATCCGCTGAGCATTTCGTCATAGATAGTATTTCCGTAACCGGATATCATGACCATGCAGGGCAACTTGGCAAGCACTTGCAGCAGCCGGCGATGATCGTCATCTGAATATTCATGACGATAGATTTTGCTACGTTTACGCGTGCTATGAACATAGGGTGGGTCGGCGTAAACTAGCTCACTACCCTGATACGGAAACGTACTGAGATACGCTATAGCGTCATCCTGAATGAGTTCGCAGGGAATATCCCCGCCGCGCCATACATCAATAACCTGTTGATCAATATCGATTCCAATATTACGGGCTGCGGGCCGTTTGTTGCGCATCACAGCTCCTCCACCAAGGTGGGTTTCAATATATGTCTCATGCACTGGCATCAGGTTGATGAGTCTCTGATAGCACTTGCCTTTACCACCGGGATATCTCATGCACTAATCATCGTCATTTCTGACGATGATGTCAATTTCAATCGATATTGGTGTTCGCGCTCCTTTACTACAAAGTACATAATCAATAACCTGATAGTTCGTTTTTTATAAACTCTATTGCAGAGCTGTTCACACTAACGCATAGCAACGTGATGATTTTAAAAAATAACTTTTCTCGTTACAGGAATAGATGTGATAGATAATTTATTCTGCTCAATGATGTATGCGACGGATGCATTTTCACTTCCAGAGTGCAGCACGGACGATCGCTCGCCCGGAACTCTTTAACGATGATAAAACCTGGGTAGTTTGCTGGCACAGAGGATTCATTCCGAATAACAGGGACGAAACTCAGCCCCGGGTTTACATTTCTCACGTCTGCACTTAAGCAGGCTGATTGCTATATCCTGCCCACAGGAGCCTGTATGACACACAGCAAAGAACAGATCTGGTCTGAACGCCAAGGGAGCAATACCCGTAGGCCAGATGAAATAAGGTCGGAATACGAACGCGATCTTTCCCGACTAATCCACTCTTCCGCGTTCAGGCGATTACAGTCGAAGACGCAGGTGCTGGGTCTGGGCGAGAGCGACTTCTACCGCACACGGCTGACTCACTCTATGGAGGTAGCGCAGATTGGCAGCGGCATCCTGTCGCAGCTGAATATACGCTATCCCGTTGGGATAGCGACTGAGGCGGAATTCCTGCCTCACCCAAGCCTTATGCAGGCTATCTGTCTTGCCCACGATATCGGCCATCCCCCCTTCGGTCATGGCGGTGAAGTTGCGCTTAACTACTGCATGAGAGCCTATGGAGGCTTTGAGGGTAACGGACAGACGCTGCGTATACTCACCCAACTGGATAAGTACACCGAGTCCAACGGGCTGGATCCCACGCGCAGGCTTATTCTAGGCGTGCTGAAATACCCGGCAAGCTACTCTGAGGTAGTCAACGAGAGCGCTTACGGCCAGCCACAGGCAGGAAGCCGTGAATGGCTGTTTAAATCCTCCGGCTTTAAGCCCCCGAAATGCTATCTGGACTCCGAAGCGGATACTGTCAGCTTTGCACTCCGACCTTTTGATGATGATGATGCGCTGTTATTCAGATCCGGAAGAAAGACCACCAAGCCGGTTGAGCACAGAAAAACGAAATATAAAGCGCTGGACACAACGATTATGGACTTAGCTGATGAGATTTCCTATTCACTCCATGATCTTGAGGACGCGATTTCGCTGAGAATGATCGACAAAAGCATGTGGATGGACTACTTCAGTGACAAGTCACACCTGTTTGAAGCATGCCAACGCAGCTCGTTTGACCTGACCGCTGAAGACGTAGCCGATAAGCTGTTCGGCAGAAGCTACCTTCGCAAGGAATGCATCGGAACGCTGGTCCACCTGATGATCACAAGCGTCACGCTTCAGGTGCAGCATCCTGATTTCAAGTGCGGAATGCTTCGCTATAAAGTGGCACTACCTGCCGAAGTCGAAGCCCTACGTGAGGCCATTTTCAGTCTGGTTGAGGACAAGGTGATCCGGCACGAAAACGTTCAGCTACTGGAGTTCAAAGGTCAGAAGCTGATTGTAGAACTGTTCAATGTGCTGGCAAGCGACCCCACACGTTTTCTCCCGGCTGAGACGTGCAAGAAGTATAGAGAAGCTGAAAAAGCTGACGATAAAAAAATGCGGGTCATCAGCGACTATGTTTCAGGTATGACGGACGAGTACGCGACTCGGCTGTATGAGAAAATCTTTGTTCCGCGCAAAGGATCAATCTTTGACAGACTCTGATGTTCCCTCTGCACATGGCAAACCGTGAGCACGATGAAATAGAAGTTGACCCTGGCCCTGTTTTCAGGGGGGCTCAATCCTTATCAGTATTGTCGGGTTTTATGGTTTTTTTGGATAGCATAAGCTCTATTGCTAACTCAGCATCCTGCGCGTCACTGGGCCGAAAGTCACGGTTACTGAATAAGTACCAGATACAAAAAAAGCGGGGGTAGCACCCCGCTTTGGTATTTTTGGTAAGTAGCAACCCGGAGGCGGGAAGCTTTGATTATCCTAACCTCAACTGCGCTATGTATACAAATTTTTGAGCCTGTCTGTAAGTTTGTGTAGATGTTCATTTGTTAAATGGTGATCGATCAGGAGGTTTCGGCACCGCAAGCCACTCCATTAAAAATCATTTTCCCACTACAGCACATCTGACTTTTTTCATCTGTTTTAACTTAAAATCATTTCTAATCAATTAGATACTATTTGGTTCGGACGATGTGCTGTAGCGGGATGTATCAATTATCTATTAATAAAAGATAGTTGAATTATTTTTACTAATACTGATTAGTGGAATGATGCGTACTAAATGGTTTGAAATCATGTGATATAAGTTGTTGATATATAAGTATAGTTATAGAAATGATGTGTGATGGTACTAGCGGGGGAGCTCTAATGATCCAGACAATTATTGAGAAATGCGGAGATAGCCCGGTATTCAAAATACCAGAAGCAATTATGGAAAAAGCTGGCTTCAGTATCGGCGATGCTATTGATATTGAAGTCAAAAATGGCTGTATCATTATTGGCCCAGCGGAACTGGTTAAATATTCCCTTGAAAATCTTATTGAGGGAATTTATGAGGTTAATCTTCACAACAGAGTTGACTTCAGGCTGCTAATAGGCAAAGAGTTGCTCTGATTCTCTTTTAGACTAATTCCAGAAAATTGGAATGATTGCGGTGAGCAACAGCCAAGAGAGGAAAGTAAAGTTTTTAGTCGTAATAAAGGCTATTTTTTACTAAAAACTTCACATAGTTAATAACTTATTATATAACAATATGAAATTATTATATTTTTTGTTTTATTTTCCACTATCAGGTAATTAGAACCATTTTGATTTCCGCGAGCTGAAAACAAAAACCCAGACTATCGTCTGGGTTTTTTTATTCCGTCAGGGATCAGGTAATCACCATCGGCCAGTCTGGCGGCGTGTGGCTCATCGCCTCAACCATCACCACTTTAATATTTTCCCAGACGGCGGCGATATCCAGCAGGGTGATGCCAAGCAGACCCGTTGCAAACCAGCAGGCCGCACCCAGCCCCAGGAGGGTGCTGATGACAGCAAGACCCGCATAGTCAGATTTACGAAACTGAATATTCAGCGTGCTGGCTAAAAACATCAGTACCGCACTCAACAAAGGCCAGCGCAGGAGAACCATGCTGGTAGTAATGGTTGCCATAAAACCCATCCTCTACAAAACAGACGAACTGAATGAAACGGTGTTTCTCGTTACAAAATATGTGTGAACTATATCACATTTGTTGATTTATTCGCCAGTATCTGAGCGATCAAAAAAGAGGATTTTATTCCTCAGAAAAGGCGATTGTGCGGGTTGGTTCGGCCTTCAGTGCATGAGGAGGTGGGCACACAGCGCGCCGGAAACGCCCATCGGGCAGGTGGAGAAGCCGCAAATTCGGTTTTTATAAGAGGGACGTTATTCTCACCCAATCCTGAAAATATTGTGGTGAAGGCTGACTATTTATAAATCAACGGACACAATGCCTCCGAGCAAATAGCATAAAACGTCCTGATGAAGTTGTACTTTTTTCATGCTGTCAGACGTTTGGCTTAATCAACGATCGTCTGTTGTGTTATCTTCCCGTCAGCCCAAACGGGCTGGATAATTATTTTCCTTAATTGAAACGGAACGAATACTTACAGTTTAACTTACGGGAAAATATTATCGGCATAACGAATTTTAAGATTTTTAATACTAAAAGTCAGTTGCTAACTTCGCATGATTCATGCAACGTAATCACCTGTTTAACAAAGCATCCGGCCTTCATTACTACAGGCGTACAACATGCAGGGATATAGGGCGGGAAATGAATCGTAGCGCGCGGCGCAAAATGCTCAGGGTGGTAGGGATCATCATGGTAGTTATGCTGCCGGTGATGCTTGCGCTATGGTTTGCCCAGCTACGAGCCGTTTCTGAAACAAGCGCCCAGCTACGCACATTTGCTGAACTGGCTTTAGACAAAACAGAGCTGGTTATTCAACAGGTTGAGCTGGCCAGGGACGAGGCTGTAAAATATCAGGGTGAGCTTTGCACGCCGGGACACCGTCAATATATGCTGAACGTTGTTCGTGGCCGCCTGTTTGTCGCCGATTTAATTTACGCTGAAGGTCAGAATTTTCTTTGTTCGACCGTTTTTACACCGGATCACCCCTACGCCATTCCTGTCGCTAATTACACGCGTAAACCTGACGTCGCTATCTATTATTATCGCGATACCCCATTTTATACTGGCTATAAAATGACATATATGCAGCGCGGAAATTATGTGGTGGTCGTCAATCCGCTTTCATACAGCGAAGTCATGTCCGCGGATCATTCTCTCTCCTGGGGTGTGTACGACACGGTAACCAATGCTTTCTTTTCCGTCAGCCAGAAAGCCAATGTTTCTTTATTAAATTCGATGATTCGGGATAAGGAATCGGTATTTCAAAAAGATAACCGCTTTTATACGATCGTAACATCTCCCAAAAGACCGATTGCGGCCATTGTCTCGACATCAAATAAACGCTTTTATGAAACGCTTTATCACCAGGCGACGTTGACGCTACCGCTGGGCATGATCTGCAGCATTATTATTTTGCTGGTATGGTCGCGTACCCATCGTGAGCTCAATTCACCGGGGCGCTTATTGCACCGGGCGCTGAACAAACGACAGCTTTGCGTTCACTATCAGCCGATTATTGATATTAAGAATAACCAGTGTGTGGGCGCGGAGGCGCTGTTACGCTGGCCTGGCTTTAACGGCCAGGTGATGAGCCCGGCAGAGTTTATTCCGCTGGCGGAAAATGAGGGGATGAGCGAGCGGATTACGGACTATGTCGTTGAGGAGGTGTTCAACGATCTGGGTCATTTCCTGGCCGAGCATCCGCATCTCTATATTTCGATTAACCTGTCGGCCACGGATTTCCACTCCTCGCGGCTGATCGCCATGATTTCCGACAAGGCCCGCCACTACGCCGTCCGTGCCCAGCAAATCAAAATAGAAGTGACGGAACGCGGTTTTATCGATGTGCCAAAAACCACCCCGGTGATTCAGGCTTTCCGTCAGGCGGGTTATGAAGTCGCGATCGATGATTTCGGTACCGGCTACTCGAACCTGCACAACCTCTACTCGCTGAACGTGGATATTCTGAAAATCGATAAATCGTTTATCGATACCTTAACGACCAACAGTACCAGCCACCTGATCGCCGAGCATATTATCGAGATGGCGCAAAGCCTGCGGCTGAAAACCATTGCGGAAGGGGTAGAGACGGCAGAGCAGGTAAGCTGGCTGTTGAAGCGCGGCGTCCAGTTTTGTCAGGGATGGCACTTCGCGAAAGCGATGCCGCCCCAGGAATTTATGACCTGGCAGCAGCAGCCTTTGCACTGAGGGTGATTAATTCAACTGGTGGCGATAGTCGCTCGGCGTGCGGTCAAACTCGCGGCGAAACACGCGGGAAAAGGTTTGTTGCGACACATAGCCAAGGTCCATCGCGATATCAAAAATGGGCCGCTGCGTTGAGCGTAGCGCCTGCGCCGCCAGCAGCAGCCTGCGCTGGCGAATGTACTCGCCCAGCGTTTGATGCATGACCGTGCGGAACATTCTCTGTAAATACCATTTCGAATAGCCCGACTTTTTAGCGACCACATCAATGTTCAACGGTTGGTCGATATGTTCATCAATCCATTCAATAAGCGTCTGAATAATCTGCTGATGCGACATAAGGTTGCCCCTCTGTAGATACAACTATCTCGGTTAATTAGTCGTTTTCTCTGCGGGCGAGTATAATTCCTCAAGTTAACTTGAGGTAAAGAGGTTTTATGGAAAAGAGATTGCCGCGAATTAAAGCGCTTTTAACTCCCGGTGAAGTGGCGAAGCGAAGCGGCGTTGCGGTATCGGCGCTCCACTTCTATGAAAGCAAAGGGTTAATTAAAAGCATCCGCAACGGCGGCAACCAGCGCCGCTATACCCGAGACGTGCTCCGCTACGTGGCGATTATCAAAATTGCGCAACGAATCGGAATTCCCCTGGCCACGATCGGCGAGGCGTTTGGCGTGCTGCCGGAAGGGCATACGCTGAGCCCGAAAGAGTGGAAAGAGCTGTCGTCCCAGTGGCGTGAAGAGCTGGACCGGCGTATTCATACGCTGGTCGTCCTGCGTGATGAGCTGGACGGTTGTATCGGCTGCGGCTGCCTGTCGCGTAGCGATTGTCCATTGCGTAACCCTGGCGACAGGCTGGGCGAGCAGGGGACGGGGGCGCGGCTGCTGGAAGAGGATTGAGTTTGTGCGGCCGGTAAAAGCATTATAAAGAACTAAAGCGCCACATAAGGGCGCTTTAGTTTTTCCCGGTCTTTGTCTTTCACTCTATCCCGCTGGTTCACGGGAGGGTTTCCCCCGACGTCAGCACCCCTCAGTGTCGAGCTGGTTGGGGAGGTTCCGGATTGTGCTGACACTTTAATTCTATGCAAGACCCGTTTTTTCGCCAGCCTCATCGACCGTTTTTTCGACGAATTTTTTTCGCGGTGTTGTTCAATTTTCTATAGTTAAAAAGTATGAATAACAGGAGAAAACCATGCTCACGGTACACCACCTTAACCAGTCGCGCTCGCACCGCGCGATCTGGGCGCTGGAAGAACTCGGCCTGCCTTATGAGATCGTTCACTACCAGCGCGAAAAGAACATGCTGGCACCGGAGGCTCTCAAAAAGGTGCATCCGTTGGGCAAATCGCCGGTCATCGAAGATAACGGGCTGATTCTTGCGGAGTCTGGCGCCATCCTGGAGTACCTGCAGGAAACGTACGATGCCGAGTCGCGGCTTAAGCCTTTGGATCCTGCGCATAAGGTGCAATACCGCTTCTGGCTGCATTACGCCGAAGGCTCCCTGATGCCGCTGCTGTTAATGAAGCTGGTCTTCAACAGCCTCGGCAAGCCGCCGGTGCCGTTTGGTATCAGAACCCTGGGCAAAGCGCTGGGGCAGGGGGTGCAGAAAGCGTATCTCAACCGTCAGCTGGAGACCCATGCGCGCTTTATTGAGTCACATCTTGCCGAAAATAGCTGGTTTGCCGGGGATTCGCTCAGCATGGCCGATATCCAGATGAGCTTCCCGATCTTTGCGCTGCTGGCGCGCGGCGGTATCGCTAATCTGCCGCATATTCAGGCATGGAAGACAAAAGTTGAGAACAGCCCTGGCTGGCAAAGAACCCTGGAACAAGGGGGACCGTTATCTATTCCCGGTGAGGACTGAAATGTAAACAAATTGCGCATAGACGATAACGTTTGCGCATCCTCTGTTTATTTCTTCAGCGTCATAAGTGAATTTTAGCGAAAAACGAGAAAGTTCAGTTGAAAAGGGCGGGGATTACGCTAGATAATCGTTTGCCTTAATTTGACCACCCGTTTGTAAGCGCGGAGCTAAACGTTTGCTTTTTTTGTGACGCCCTTTCGTCACAAACGCAACACAAGGATTTGACGTTCAGCTGGCAGTGGCGTCTCCACCTCGCTTACGGACTTCCTAAAAAACTCTCAGGGGATGTTTTCTATGTCTACGCCATCTGCGCGTACTGGCGGTTCACTTGACGCCATGTTTAAAATTTCGGCTCGCGGCAGCACCGTGCGCCAGGAGATTGTTGCCGGTTTGACAACGTTTCTGGCGATGGTTTATTCCGTCATCGTTGTGCCGGGCATGCTGGGCAAAGCAGGCTTCCCGCCAGCGGCCGTCTTTGTGGCGACCTGCCTCGTGGCCGGCGTGGGCTCCATCGTGATGGGCCTGTGGGCGAACCTGCCGCTGGCAATTGGTTGCGCCATCTCTCTGACCGCGTTTACCGCGTTCAGCCTGGTGCTGGGTCAGCACATCAGCGTACCGGTTGCGCTGGGTGCCGTGTTCCTGATGGGTGTGCTGTTTACCGTGATTTCGGCGACCGGCATCCGTAGCTGGATCTTGCGCAACCTGCCGCAGGGCGTGGCGCACGGTACCGGTATCGGCATCGGCCTGTTCCTGCTGCTGATCGCCGCCAACGGCGTTGGTCTGGTCATCAAGAACCCGCTGGACGGTCTGCCGGTAGCGCTGGGCCACTTCGCCAGCTTCCCGGTGATTATGTCGCTGATCGGTCTGGCGGTGATTATCGGTCTGGAAAAACTGAAGGTCCCGGGCGGTATTCTGCTGACCATTATCGGTGTTTCCGTTGTCGGCCTGATTTTCGATCCAACCGTGCACTTCTCCGGTATCTTCGCCATGCCGTCGCTGAGCGATGACAAAGGCAACTCCCTGATTGGCAGCCTGGATATCGTTGGCGCGCTGAACCCGGTGATCCTGCCAAGCGTGCTGGCGCTGGTGATGACCGCCGTGTTTGACGCGACAGGTACCATTCGTGCGGTGGCCGGTCAGGCGAACCTGCTGGATAAAGACGGTCAGATTATTGATGGCGGCAAAGCGCTGACCACTGACTCCCTGAGCAGCGTCTTCTCTGGCCTGGTGGGCGCGGCGCCTGCGGCGGTGTACATCGAATCCGCAGCGGGTACGGCGGCAGGCGGTAAAACCGGCCTGACGGCGATCACCGTCGGCGTGCTGTTCATGCTGATCCTGTTCCTCTCTCCGCTCTCCTATCTGGTTCCGGCGTATGCGACCGCGCCAGCGCTGATGTACGTTGGCCTGCTGATGCTGAGCAACGTCGCGAAAATCGACTTTGCGGATTTCGTTGACGCGATGTCTGGCCTGATTACCGCGGTCTTCATCGTGCTGACCTGTAACATTGTGACCGGCATTATGATCGGCTTCGCGTCGCTGGTGATTGGTCGTCTGGTTTCCGGTGAATGGCGCAAGCTGAACGTTGGCACCGTGATTATCGCCGTTGCGCTGGTGGCATTCTACGCGGGCGGCTGGGCAATCTAAGTTGTCCTTTGATGCGAAAACGGGTGGCTCAGGCCGCCCGTTTTTATTTTCAGGACTCATCCTGTTGCCTTTTGCGTTACTCTGGGGAAGATAGAATAAAAGGCACGACGCCTTCCGGAGTACATAAGCAACACAGCAAACAGGGAACGCATGGAAATCTTCTTCACAATACTCATCATGACCCTTGTGGTCTCGCTATCCGGGGTGGTTACACGCGTACTGCCCTTTCAGGTCCCCCTGCCATTAATGCAAATTGCCATCGGCGCGCTGCTGGCGTGGCCGACGTTTGGCCTGCACGTGGAATTTGACCCCGAACTGTTCCTCGTGCTGTTTATCCCGCCGCTGCTGTTTGCCGATGGCTGGAAAACACCCACGCGCGAATTCCTTGAGCACGGGCGCGAGATCTTCGGCCTGGCGCTGGCGCTGGTGGTGGTCACCGTCGTCGGGATTGGTTTTCTGATCTACTGGGCGGTTCCGGGTATTCCATTAATACCGGCTTTTGCGCTGGCCGCCGTGCTGTCGCCAACCGATGCCGTGGCGCTGTCCGGCATTGTGGGTGAAGGCCGTATTCCGAAGAAAATCATGGGGATTTTACAAGGTGAGGCGCTAATGAACGACGCTTCCGGCCTGGTTGCCCTGAAGTTTGCCGTGGCCGTTGCGATGGGCACGATGGTCTTTACCGTCGGCGGCGCAACCCTGGAATTCTTCAAGGTAGCGATTGGCGGTATTCTCGCAGGTTTCGTGGTGAGCTGGCTTTACGGCCGCTCATTGCGCTTCCTCAGCCGCTGGGGCGGCGATGAGCCCGCTACGCAGATCGTACTGCTGTTCCTGCTGCCGTTTGCCTCTTATCTGATTGCCGAACATATCGGCGTGTCGGGCATTCTGGCAGCGGTGGCGGCAGGGATGACCATCACCCGCTCCGGCGTAATGCGCCGCGCGCCGCTGGCCATGCGCCTGCGTGCTAACAGCACCTGGGCCATGCTGGAATTTGTCTTTAACGGCATGGTGTTCCTGCTGTTGGGCCTGCAGCTGCCGGGCATTATGGAATCCTCGCTGGTGGCGGCCGAAGCCGACCCGAACGTTGAGGTCTGGATGCTGTTTACCGACATCGTGCTGATCTACCTGGCGCTGATGCTGGTGCGTTTCGGCTGGCTGTGGACGATGAAGAGATTCAGCGTGCGCTTCCTGAAGAAAAAGCCGATGGAGTTCGGCTCGTGGACAACGCGTGAGCTGCTGATCGCCTCTTTTGCGGGCGTACGCGGGGCGATCACTTTGGCTGGTGTGCTCTCCATTCCGCTGCTGCTGCCTACGGGCGACGTCTTCCCGGCGCGCTACGAGCTGGTCTTCCTGGCGGCGGGCGTGATTCTGTTCTCACTGTTTGTCGGCGTGATTATGCTGCCGATTTTACTCCAGCATATTGATGCCGGTGATTCGACCCAGCAGCATAAAGAAGAACGTATTGCCCGGGCGGCGACTGCCGAAGTGGCAATTGTCGCGATTCAGAAAATGGAAGAGCGTCTGGCCGCGGATGCGGAAGAGAACATCGACAATCAGCTGCTGACGGAAGTCAGTTCCCGCGTGATTGGTAACCTGCGCCGCCGCGCGGACGGGCGCAACGACGTGGAAAGCTCGCTGCAGGAGGAGAACCTGGAGCGCCGGTTCCGCCTGGCGGCGCTGCGCTCCGAGCGTGCCGAGCTGTACCATCTGCGCGCCACGCGACAGATCAGCAACGAAACGCTGCAAAAGCTGCTGCACGATCTGGACCTGCTGGAAGCGCTGTTGATAGAGAATCAATAGCGCTGTTTTGCCGGGTGGCGGCTTCGCCTTACCCGGCCTACGTGCTCGATCGGTTCCCTCTCCCTGTGGGAGAGGGTTAGGGTGAGGGCACCCAAAACCCCTCACAACACTGCAGCCACGCCTGCGCGCTCTGCGATAAATACACCCCTTCACGCCAGATCATCCCCAGCTGCCAGTGCAGGTCGCTCTCCAGCGGGATCCAGCGCAGCGTGTTTTTATCCAGACGCTCGCAGATAGGCTGCGGCAGAATGGCAATCCCCACGCCGGCCTGCACCATCGCCGCCAGGAAATCCCACTGTCCGCTGCGCACCGCTATGCGCGGCTTGACGTTATGCTGGTTAAACAGCGTCATCAGCTGGCGGCTGAGAGCGAAGTCTTCGTTGTAGATCAGCAGAGGGTGCTCGCCGAGCAGTTCAGGTCTCACCGAGTCTAACTTCAGCCAGTCGCCGGAGCGGGGAACCAGCACGCACAGCGGGTGGCTAAAGAGCGGAAGCGTCGCCAGACCGCTCTCTTCCTCAACGGGAAGGGCGGTCATTGCCACGTCGAGCTCGCCGTTGGTGACGGCCTGCTGGACGGTTAACCCACCAAACTCCGAAATCTTCAGCTCAACGCCGGGATAACGCTGGCGAAACAGGCCGATCGGTCCGGCCATCATCATCCCCACCATTGGCGGAATGCCGAGGCGAAGCACACCTTTCTTCAGATGATTGATATCGCCCAGCTCTGCTTCCAGCTGGCGAAACTCCGCCAGAATCGCCAGCCCGCGTTCGAACACCACGCGTCCGGTGTCGGTCAGCAACAGCTTGCGCCCGTCGCGGATCAGCAGGGTACAGTTCAGTTCATCTTCGAGGTTTTTCAGCATCTTGCTGATGGTGGGCTGGGTAACAAACAACTTCTCCGCTGCGCGGGTAAAACTTTGCTGACGAACCACTTCGACAAAATAGCGCAGCGTTCTTATGTCCATGATTATTCCTCGAAACTATACCTTTGATGATTTTAATTCATTTCAGTCCATACCGTGCGCTCTCTATACTGGCGCCTCGTCTCATTTTTGAGGAAAACCCCCATGGCCGTGGCGTTAAGCCGTGTTACGCCTGCCGTTGTGCAACGACTCCAGGTCCCGGTGCAGGTACTGCTCTACGCGGGACTGTTTGTTTTCGCGGAATATCTTGTCGGCTGGCTGCATCTGCCGCTGCCTGCCAATCTTGTCGGGATGCTGCTGATGCTCACGCTTATTCTGTGCCGCGTGATCCCCCTTAACTGGGTGCGCGCCGGGGCGCGCTGGCTGCTGGCGGAGATGCTGCTGTTCTTTGTTCCTGCCGTGGTGGCGGTGGTGAACTACGCCCAGCTGCTGATGGTGGACGGCTGGCGAATCTTTGCGGTTATCGCGCTGAGTACGCTGATGGTGCTGGGGGCGACCGCCTGGGTGGTGGATAAAGTGTATCGCTTTGAAATCAGCAGGCATAAACATGACTAATTTTCAGATCAGCGTCTTGTGCCTGATTGCGACGCTAATTATCTACTTTGCCAACAAGCGGCTCTATCGCCGCTTTCACGCGCTACCGCTGATGCCGCTGGTCTTCACGCCGATCCTGCTGGTGCTGATGCTGGTCTTCGGCCATATCTCCTGGCAAAACTACATTGGCGAATCCCACTGGCTGCTGTGGCTGCTCGGCCCGGCGACCATCGCTTTTGCCGTCCCCGTTTACGACAACCTCGCCATTATCAAACGCCACTGGATGTCGCTCAGCGCAGGCGTGATCACCGCCACGGTGGTGGCGGTGTGCAGCTCCGTCTGGCTGGCGCGGCTGTTTACGCTGCCCGATGAAATTCAGCGCAGCCTGGCCGTGCGTTCGGTGACCACGCCGTTTGCGCTGGCGGCGGCTAAACCGCTCGGCGGGCAGCCGGATCTGGTGGCGCTGTTTGTTGTCGTGACGGGTGTGTTCGGTATGGCGGTCGGCGATATGTTGTTCCTGCGCTTGTCGATCCGTGAAGGGATGGCGAAAGGCGCGGGGTTTGGCGCGGCATCGCACGGGGCGGGCACGGCACGTTCGTATGAGCTGGGCCAGCAGGAGGGCGTTGTCGCAAGCCTGGTGATGATGCTTTCGGGCGTGGTAATGGTGCTGATTGCGCCGCTGGTGGCGTGGGTGATGTTTTAAGCTCCCCGGCCAGAATGACCGGGGAGAAAGGCTTAGTGCGCGCGGCCCTGCTCGACGCCCAGGCCGGTTTGAGAACGGATAAACTGGGCGCGGAATTTCTCACGCTCCAGGTTACCCTCCGGCGAATTGTCGGTGGCCGAGAAGAACCAGATGCCGATAAACGCCACGGCGATAGAGAACAGCGCCGGGTATTCATACGGGAAGATAGCGCTTGCGTGACCGAGGATCTGCACCCAGATGGTTGGGCCCAGAATCATCAGGATCACCGCCGTCAGCAGCCCCAGCCAGCCGCCAATCATCGCGCCGCGCGTGGTCAGTTTCGACCAGTACATGGAGAGCAGGATGATCGGGAAGTTACAGCTTGCCGCAATCGAGAAGGCCAGCCCCACCATAAAGGCGATGTTCTGCTTCTCGAACAGAATGCCTAACAGTATCGCCACCACGCCCAGCACCAGCACGGTGATTTTAGAGACCTTCAGCTCGTCGCGCTCGCTCGCGCCTTTACGAATCACGTTAGCGTAGAGGTCATGCGACACCGCAGACGCGCCGGCCAGCGTCAGCCCTGCAACCACCGCAAGTATGGTGGCGAAGGCCACGGCGGAGATAAAGCCGAGGAACAGGTTACCGCCCACCGCGTCAGCCAGGTGCACCGCCGCCATGTTGTTACCGCCAATCAGCGCGCCCGCCGCGTCTTTAAACGCCGGGTTCGCCCCCACCAGCATGATCGCGCCAAAGCCGATGATAAAGGTGAGGATATAGAAGTAACCCATGAAACCGGTGGCGTAGAAGACGCTCTTGCGCGCTTCACGCGCATCGCTCACGGTAAAGAAGCGCATCAGGATATGCGGCAGGCCAGCGGTGCCGAACATCAGGCCGAGACCCAGCGAGAGCGCGGATATCGGGTCTTTCACCAGCCCGCCCGGGCTCATGATCGCTTCCCCTTTCGGGTGGACCGCCATCGCTTCAGTAAACAGGTTATTGAAGCTGAACCCGACGTGTTTCATGACCATAAAGGCCATAAAGCTGGCGCCGAACAGCAGCAATACCGCTTTGATGATCTGCACCCAGGTGGTTGCCAGCATGCCGCCGAACAGGACGTACATCACCATCAGCACGCCAACCAGCACCACCGCGATGTGGTAGTTCAGGCCGAACAGCAGTTGGATCAATTTACCCGCGCCGACCATCTGCGCAATCAGGTACAGCGCCACCACCACCAGCGAGCCGCAGGCAGAGAGGGTGCGAATCGGCCCCTGCTTCAGGCGATAGGATGCCACGTCAGCGAAGGTATAGCGGCCCAGGTTACGCAGGCGCTCGGCAATCAGGAACAGGATGATCGGCCAGCCGACGAGGAAGCCGAGGGAGTAAATCAGGCCGTCATAGCCGGAGGTGTACACCAGCGCGGAGATCCCGAGGAAAGAGGCGGCGGACATAAAGTCACCCGCAATCGCCAGCCCGTTCTGGAAGCCGGTAATGTTGCCGCCAGCGGTGTAGTAATCGTTACGGGAGCGCACGCGTTTCGACGCCCAGTAGGTGATGTACAGCGTCAGCAGGACGAAAATCAGGAACATCACAATGGCCTGCCAGTTGGTTGGCTGGCGCTGGACCTCGCCGGTAATGGCATCCGCCGCGTGGGCGGCAAAGGGAAGCGTGGCGGCGAGCGCCGTCAGAACTCTCTTCATGATGCTTTTACCTCTTGCAGTACCGCTTTATTAAGTCGATCGAATTCACCGTTCGCGCGCCAGACGTAGACGCCGGTCAGCAAGAATGAAATCACAATCACGCCAATGCCAATCGGAATACCGCGCGTCACGCTGGTCCCCTCGTGCAGCGGAGTGCCCAGCCAGTGCGGAGCAAAGGCGATCAGCAGAATAAAGCCGACGTAGATAACCAGCATGATGATGGAAAGGATGAAGGCAAACCGTTGCCGCTTATCGACGAGCTCCCTGTAGTGCGCACTATTCTCTATCTGCTGACAAATATGGTCATTCATCACAGAGTCTCCAGAGGTTCCCCTTCGTCTTTCACGCTGCAGGTGCGTTGGCCGCACTCGACCACCCCAGACACATAGTGAACTATGCTCTTGGGGATGTTCTCGCTTGCCGCCTTCCTGCAACGCGAAATCCTTTGGGGAGGGTTGTTTTAATTCCCTCTCCCCTATGGGGAGAGGGCTAGGGTGAGGGGTTACGATGGCATTGCGATGGCCTGCTTCTCTTCGAGCAGTTTTTCCACCACGCCAGGATCCGCGAGCGTTGAGGTATCACCGAGGTTGCTGGTGTCTCCAGCCGCGATTTTGCGCAAGATACGACGCATAATTTTGCCGGAACGGGTTTTCGGCAGCGAGTCGGTCCAGTGCAGCACGTCCGGCGTCGCCAGCGGGCCAATCTCTTTACGCACCCAGTTGCGCACCTCAGCGTAGAGCTCAGGCGACGGCTCTTCGCCGTGGTTCAGGGTGACATAGGCGTAAATCGCCTGGCCTTTGATGTTGTGCGGAATACCGACCACGGCGGCTTCGGCAATCTTCGGATGCGACACCAGCGCCGATTCAATCTCAGCGGTGCCCAGACGGTGGCCGGAGACGTTCAGCACGTCGTCCACGCGCCCGGTTATCCAGTAATAGCCGTCTTCGTCACGACGCGCGCCGTCGCCGCTGAAGTACATGTTTTTAAAGGTCGAGAAGTAGGTCTGCTCGAAGCGATCGTGATCGCCGAACAGGGTACGCGCCTGACCCGGCCAGGAGTCTGTGATCACCAGATTGCCTTCGGTGGCGCCTTCCAGCGGGTTGCCTTCGTTATCCACCAGCGCAGGCTGCACGCCGAAGAACGGACGGGTTGCGGAACCGGCCTTCAGCTGCGTGGCACCCGGCATCGGGGTGATCATGAAGCCGCCGGTTTCGGTCTGCCACCAGGTGTCCATCACCGGGCATTTCTCGTTACCGATTTTCTTCCAGTACCACTCCCAGGCTTCCGGGTTGATTGGCTCACCCACGGAACCGAGGATGCGCAATGAAGAGCGGTCAGTGCCTTCGATGGCTTTATCGCCTTCCGCCATTAATGCGCGGATCGCCGTTGGCGCGGTGTAGAGAATGTTGACCTGGTGTTTGTCGACCACCTGACACATACGCGCCGGGGTCGGCCAGTTTGGTACGCCCTCAAACATCAGCGTTGTTGCGCCACAGGCCAGCGGGCCGTACAGCAGATAGCTGTGTCCGGTAACCCAGCCCACGTCGGCGGTACACCAGTAGATGTCGCCCGGATGGTAGTCGAAGACGTATTTAAAGGTGGTGGCCGCATAGACCAGATAGCCGCCGGTGGTGTGAAGCACGCCTTTCGGCTTACCGGTGGAGCCGGAAGTATAAAGAATGAACAGCGGATCTTCTGCGTTCATCTCTTCCGGCTGATGCTGGTCGCTCGCTTTCTCGATCAGGTCGCTCCACCACAGGTCGCGCCCCTCGTTCCAGTCGATTTTGCCGCCGGTACGCTTAAGGACGATAACGTTACTGACCGTTTTGACGTTCGGGTTTTTCAGCGCTTCGTCGACGTTTTTCTTCAGTGGGATACCGCGCCCGGCGCGCACGCCTTCATCGGCGGTGATCACCAGTTTTGAACTGGAATCGACAATGCGGCCCGCTACCGCCTCTGGCGAGAACCCGCCGAAAATCACCGAGTGGATCGCGCCGATACGCGCGCAGGCCAGCATGGCCACCGCCGCTTCCGGCACCATCGGCATATAGATAGCGACCACATCGCCTTTTTTAATGTCCTTTTCCAGCAGGACGTTGGCGAAGCGGCACACGTCGCGGTGCAGCTCTTTGTAGGTAATGTGTTTGCTTTGCGAGGCATCATCGCCTTCCCAGATGATGGCCGTCTCGTTCCCGCGCTCGGCAAGGTGACGATCGAGGCAGTTCGCCGCCAGGTTCAGGGTGCCATCTTCATACCATTTAATGGAGACATTGCCGGGCGCAAAGGAGGTGTTCTTCACCTTCTGATAAGGTTTGATCCAGTCAAGGATATGGCCCTGCTCACCCCAGAAGGTGTCCGGGGCGGTGATAGATTGCTGATATTTCTCGTGGTACTGCTCCGGGGTGATCAGGCAACGGTCCGCAATATTTGCGGGAATGTCGTGTTTATGTATTTGGCTCATGGCTTTTTTTCTCCTTGTAAGATGTTAATAATATGTCGCAAAAACGTTAATTGTAGGGGCTTTACAAGCTTTGTTTATTATTTGGGCTACAGATCACGCATTGTTTGAAGAGTATGAAAATTGAGCGAATGAAACTTTGAAGGAAAATAATTGATGCTGACGATTATTCACATTTATGTTTAAAAAAGCGTTTTTATAACAAAAGGTTATTTATCAGAATTAGAACAAACTCCCGTCATCGTCGCTTTTGTGAGTGAAACGCGTCGTTCTTTAAGGCTTGCGCAACAGGTCGCGCAAATGATACTCATACGCCGCGTTAAAAAATCCCATAAACCAACGCAACACAATTCATACCCTTTCAGTATGTCTCCCTGTTCATGCAGTTTGAGTGAATAAGGCGCTTCATTGAGGAAGTCAGTTTCTATGAAAAACATTAAAGTCAGCCTTGCCTGGCAGATCTTAATCGCCCTTGTGCTGGGCATTTTGCTGGGCAGTTACCTCCACTATCATAGCGACAGCCGCGAATGGCTGATTGCGAACCTGCTCTCTCCGGCAGGGGATATCTTTATTCATCTGATCAAGATGATCGTGGTACCGATTGTGATCTCGACGCTGGTGGTCGGTATTGCGGGCGTCGGCGATGCGAAACAGTTAGGCCGTATTGGCGCGAAAACCATTATCTATTTCGAAGTGATCACTACGGTTGCGATTATCCTCGGTATCACGCTGGCGAACGTGTTCCAGCCGGGTTCCGGGATCGATATGTCGCAGCTGGCCACGGTGGATATTTCGAAATACCAAAGTACGACCGCTGACGTGCAGAGTCATGCGCATGGCCTGATGGGCACTATTCTGTCGCTGGTGCCGACCAACATCGTGGCGTCGATGGCGAAGGGCGAGATGCTGCCTATCATCTTCTTCTCGGTGCTGTTTGGTCTGGGACTCTCTTCACTGCCAGCGACGCATCGCGAACCGCTGGTGACCGTGTTCCGCTCTATCTCCGAAACCATGTTTAAAGTGACCCACATGGTGATGCGTTACGCGCCGGTAGGGGTGTTTGCGCTTATCGCGGTGACCGTGGCGAACTTCGGTTTTGCCTCCCTGTGGCCGCTGGCGAAGCTGGTGCTCCTGGTGCACTTCGCCATTCTGTTCTTCGCGCTGGTGGTGCTGGGGATCGTGGCGCGCCTGTGCGGGCTGAGCATCTGGATCCTGATTCGCATCCTGAAAGATGAGCTGATTCTGGCGTACTCCACGGCAAGTTCTGAGAGCGTGCTGCCGCGCATCATTGAGAAGATGGAAGCCTACGGCGCGCCTGCCTCTATTACCAGCTTCGTGGTACCGACCGGCTACTCCTTTAACCTGGACGGTTCGACGCTGTACCAGAGCATCGCCGCTATCTTTATTGCGCAACTGTACGGCATTGACCTGTCGCTGTGGCAGGAGATCGTACTGGTGCTGACGCTGATGGTGACGTCCAAAGGTATTGCAGGCGTTCCGGGCGTCTCCTTCGTGGTGCTGCTGGCAACGCTTGGCAGCGTCGGTATTCCGCTGGAAGGTCTGGCGTTTATCGCCGGTGTCGACCGTATCCTCGACATGGCGCGTACCGCGCTGAACGTGGTGGGGAATGCTCTGGCGGTGCTGGTTATCGCCAAGTGGGAACACAAATTCGATCGTAAAAAAGCGCTGGCGTATGAACGCGAGGTGCTGGGTCGTTTTGATAAGACGGCCGACCAGTAACATCCTAAGCCCGGTGGCGCTGCGCTTACCGGGCCTGCGGGTTTTGTAGGCCGGGTAAGGCGAAGCCGCCACCCGGCACTTTACTCCCCGCTTAACGCATCAAACTCTTCGCATCCCGTATCAAACCCTTCAGTGCAGCTCAGGTTCAACCAGTAGAGCGCTTTCTGTTTATTGGGCGTGATAAAGCCTTTCTCTCCCTGCCTGAACAACATCCCTGCCCAGTACTCGGCGTAGCCCGTGCGTGAAAGTGCCGAGCTCCGCTTGAACCACGAGGCGGCCTGCACGTCGTCCTGGGCAACTTCAACGCCGTTGGCATAAATCAGCCCGAGCAGCATTTGCGCATCTACCGCAGAATCGTTATCGATATCTTCGGCCGCCGTTTGCAGCAGTTTGATGGCCTGAGGATAGTCAGTTTTACCTGCCTGAGTATTGACCAGCACGCGCGCCAGCATGATCGCGCCGCGTTTGCTGCCCGCTATGGTTGCCTGCTGCGCCAGTGCCTTAGCTTGCGCATAATTTCCCTGGGTAAAGAGGATTTGAGAGAGCAGCCCCATGGCGTCGACATCGCCACCTTTAGCGGCTTTCTCGGCCCACAGTGCGGCCTGCTTGCTGTCACCGGAGCTAAAGTATGTATCGGCCAAATAATACTGGGCACGGGCGTCACCCGCTTCAGCCTGTTCTTTGTACTGACTGCCAATCTCGTCGGCACGGACAAGCGATGTAAAAAGTAACAACAACAGAAAAATATGTTTCATGGGTTCTTATCATCGGGGTACACGCCGCGCAGTATAATCGCGGCGACAGAAGAAAAAAATGGGTGCATTAAGACCTCAGCATCCTGCAAGCCGGGCGGAACCGTGGTTCCGCCCGTAGAGGTTAGCCTGCGTTACAGGCTAATTTTGCCGCCACCTCCTGATGTTCACCCTTTATTGAAAACTCGCATAACTTACCTCGAGTAATAAAGGTAAAGATCACTATCGTCAGGCAAATAATAAAGACCATGCCTAACGCAGTTTTTAATGGCGTCATGCCTTTTACTCCTTGTCAAAAAAAGAATAAGAGGCTACTCTCAACTTGTCGGAGTTGAGGGAGAGTAGCCTCGGGTAAATGAAAATTTCCCGGGGCTTTCTACTTTCTGTCCCTCAACAATGCTCAAGACAGAAAGTCTTAAGCACCCGCCGCACATCTTATCCCTCTGAATTAAAATGC
Source organism: Enterobacter asburiae (assembly GCF_001521715.1). Lineage (NCBI taxonomy): Bacteria > Pseudomonadati > Pseudomonadota > Gammaproteobacteria > Enterobacterales > Enterobacteriaceae > Enterobacter > Enterobacter asburiae. The sequence continues at coordinate 3,182,950 of NZ_CP011863.1, read as the reverse complement.
AAAGATGTAATTCTTTTTCGCGAAAATTACATTATTTCTGCGAGCCGCTTTCCAGAATAATAATTCATATATTTGATGAGTTAATCGGAAATAAAAAGGGAGTGAATATCTCACTCCCTTTATTCACTTATGAATTAACGGCTTCAGCACATTGCGCTTTCGCGCAGTCGGGCTTTCAGCTTGTTATATTCGTCGATGACATACTGTTCCGCAGCGTGCTGATCCGCAATTGGCTCCACGCGTACGGCGCAGTATTTATACTCCGGCGTTTTGGTTATCGGACTTAAGTTCTCCGTGACCAGCTCATTACAGGCGCCAATCCACCACTGGTAGGTCATATAGACCGCCCCTTTGTTCGGACGATCGCTGACCTGCGCACGGGTAATGATCCGGCCTTTGCGCGAGTTCACCCACACCAGCGCTTCATCCTCAATGCCGAGGCGCTGCGCGTCGGCGGTGTTGATTTGCGCATAGCCCGGTTCGTCCGCCAGCGCCGCCAGCGCGGCGCAGTTACCCGTCATCGAACGACAGGAGTAGTGGCCTACTTCACGCACGGTGGAGAGCACCATCGGATACTCGTCGGTGAGTTTATCGATCGGCGCGACCCAGTCGCAGGTGAAGAACTGCGCCAGCCCGTTCGGGGTGTCGAACTTCTCTTTAAAGAGGTATGACGTCCCCTGGTCGGCTTCTGACTCATCCCGACACGGCCACTGGATGTATCCCAGCTCACCCATTTTTTCATAGGTTGCCCCATAAAAGTCCGGACACAGATTGCGCAGCTCGTCCCAGATCTCCTGAGTGTTGTTGTAGTGCATCGGGTAGCCCATGCGGGTGGCGATTTCGCTGATGATCTGCCAGTCCGTTTTCAGATCCCACTTCGGCTCGACCGCCTTAAAGAAGCGCTGGAAGCCGCGGTCCGCCGCCGTGTAGACGCCTTCATGCTCGCCCCAGGAGGTTGACGGTAGAATCACATCCGCCGCCGCCGCGGTTTTGGTCATGAAGATATCCTGGACAATCACCAGCTCCAGATCCTCAAACCCTTTGCGCACCGCAGACAGCTCAGCGTCGGTCTGGAGCGGATCTTCACCCATGATGTAGGCCGCACGCACTTCGCCGTGCGCCGCGCGGTGCGGCAGCTCGCTGATGCGATATCCGGTGTGTTCCGGCAGGCTTTCCACGCCCCAGGCCTTCGCGAATTTCTCGCGGTTTTCCGGGAACTTCACGTACTGGTAGCCCGGGTAGGTGTCCGGCAGCGCGCCCATATCGCAGGCGCCCTGAACGTTATTCTGACCACGTACCGGGTTGACGCCGACGTGCGCTTTACCCAGATTACCGGTCAGCATCGCGAGACTCGTCAGAGAACGCACGGTTTCCACGCCCTGATAGAACTGGGTCACGCCCATTCCCCACAGGATGGCGGCGGTTTTCGCCCCGGCATACATCCGTGCCGCCTGGCGGATCTCCTGCGCGCTGACGCCGGTGATTGTTTCCACCGACTCTGGCGTATAGCCTTCGACAATTTTCCGATACTCTTCAAAGCCTTCCGTACGGGTCGCGACAAACGCCTGGTCGTACAGGTTCTCCTCAATAATGACGTGCCCCATTGCGTTCAGCAGCGCGATGTTCGAGCCGTTTTTCAACGCGATGTGCATATCCGCAATGCGCGCGGTTTCAATTTTGCGCGGATCGCAGACGATGATTTTCGCCCCGTTCTGCTTAGCGCGAATAACGTGGTTCGCGACGATAGGGTGAGAATCCGCCGGGTTATAGCCAAAGATGAAGACGAGATCGGTGTTATCTATCTCGTTGATGGCATTACTCATTGCGCCGTTACCGACCGACTGGTGCAGACCTGCAACCGATGGGCCGTGTCAAACGCGAGCGCAGCAGTCGACGTTATTGGTTCCAATAACGGCGCGCGCGAATTTTTGCATCACATAGTTGGTTTCATTCCCCGTCCCGCGTGAAGAGCCGGTGGTCTGAATCGCATCCGGGCCATATTTGGTCTTGATGGCGCTCAGACGCGTGGCGACGTAATCCAGCGCCTCGCTCCAGGAGACGGCTTCCAGCTTGCCGCCGCGCTCGCGGCGGATCATAGGGGTTTTCAGGCGCGGGGTGAGGATTTGGGTATCGTTAATAAAATCCCAGCCGTAGTAACCTTTCAGGCATAGCGTGCCCTGGTTGGTTTTCCCCTGTGCGGCCTCCGCCCGGACGATTTTGCCGTTATCGACCACCAGGTGGATCTTGCAACCTGAGGCACAATAAGGGCAAACCGTGACGACTTTTTTCATCAGTCTGCTCCAGTTAATCGAATCATTCGCACCCACTATGCAGCTTCTATGCCATGTTTTTTGTATGGGTATACCCTGACTTTACGGTCCCTTCGCGGTGAAAACCCTGACAAAAAGCAGCCAATCGTCAAAATTGACGTGTCGACAGGGCATCGGATGTGACATGGGTTGAATTTCCGTCACTGAAAAAACCATTTGACTGGAGCCGACGGCAGAATGGTTCAGACTTAACATAATCCCCTGACGGAAGCATACGATGAAACCGGCGATTCTGGTGGTAGATGACGATACGGCAGTCTGCGAACTGCTTCAGGACGTGCTGAGCGAGCACGTCTTTAGCGTGCTTGTCTGCCATAACGGCCAGGATGCACTGCGGCAGGTACAGCAGGAGCCGAATATTGCGCTGGTACTGCTGGATATGATGCTGCCGGATATCAACGGCTTACAGGTTTTGCTGCAGCTGCAAAAGCAGCGCCCGGCGCTACCGGTGATCATGTTAACCGGGCTGGGCAGTGAGTCAGACGTGGTGGTGGGGCTGGAGATGGGGGCCGACGATTATATTGGCAAACCGTTCAACCCGCGCGTGGTGGTCGCCCGCGTTAAAGCGGTATTGCGCCGTACGGGCGTGCTGGCTGCGGAAGTCCCCGCAGCGCCCGTAGCGGGCATTGCTTTTAACGGATGGACGCTCGATACCACCCGCTGTGAGCTGAGCGATCCGCAGCGTAACCCTGTCCCCTTAACCCAGGGCGAGTACGGCCTGCTGCTGGCGCTTACGCAAAATGCCCGTCGGGTGCTGAGTCGTGACCAGCTGCTTGAGCTGACCCACAGCGAAAGCGCGGACGTGTTCGACCGCACGATTGACGTGTTGATCATGCGCCTGCGCCGGAAGATCGAGGCTAATCCGCATCAGCCTGCGCTCATCAAAACCATCCGGGGGCTGGGTTACGTGTTTGCCACCGATGTTTCCCATAGCGAGAAAGCGGCCTAAGTATTCTCTTTGATAAACAGCCGCAGCTCGGCCAGCGTTTTCGCGCCGTCAATCGCGTTGGCGGCCAGCAGGCTGGCTCGCGCGCAGGCGTGTGCAAGATAAATGCTCTCCGTGAGCGGGAGCGATTCATGGCAGCCGTATAAAAACCCCGCGCAAAACGCATCGCCCGCGCCGACGCTGCCGACAATGTCTTTTTGCTCCAGGAGCCATGAGGGGATCCAGCGACCTTGCTCACCCGGCGCTTCGCCCCATGCGCCTTCCGGACAGTGGATCACCACCCGCTGACGCACGCCTGCCGCCAGCAGCTGCGTCGCGGCATCGGCGATATGGGCGATATTCAGCACGTCACTGCCGTCGCGCATCTCCAGCCCGCTAAACTCCCCGGCTTCCAGCTCGTTAATCACCAGATAATCAAGATGGCGCAGGGCAGGGAGCACCAGCGGCTGGTAGCGCGGGTCGCCCTTGCGGGAAACCAGATCGAGCGACGTTTCATACCCCTGGTCGCGCATCTGCGCCAGCAGGCGCGCGCTGCGGGTACCAAACTCGTCATCGGGCATATCCAGGCTGTCGAGCAGCAGCAGGTAGCCGAGATGGAAGATCTTCATCGATCCGTCTAAGCGATCGAAGGCGGGAAGATCCAGCAGGCGGTTGGCGCCCGGCGAGTGGAAGAAGGTGCGCTGTCCACTGGGATCGGTCATCACCTGCGACATGGAGGTCGGGGCAAAGGTGGTGCGCTGAACCCGCTGGCGGTTGACGTGGTACTGGTCAAGCATCGCCAGAATGTAATCCCCGTCGCCGTCTTCGCCAATCAGCCCCACCGCCTGTAGCGGCAGGCCAACGTGCATTTTTGCCAGCGTCAGCAGCACGTTGAGCGGCGCGCCGCCAGTTGAGCGTTCGCTGTGGGTAATTTCCGCCAGCCAGCCGCGCTCCGGCCACTGCACGACCTGGTGGACGTGATCCACCAGCATGTTGCCTGCGGCGATGATGCCTTTACGTTCCATTATGCCTGCCCCGCGCTGCCGAAGATGCGCATCTGTTCGGCGACCGTATCGGTAATCGCCTCTTCTATCCCCAGCAGCAGCTCGGCAAACTCATCGTACAGCGGCTGACGGTTCGCCATGCGCTGCTCCACGGCGGCGAGTGCGGCCTGCGACATGCCGGTGTAGAAGTTGATTTTATGAATGCCGAGCTCGATGGCGCGGCGGAAGTCGGCATCGCTAATCCCGGAGCCGCCGTGTAAAACCAGCGGCAGCCCCGTCTGCTGGCGAATGGCGTCCAGGCGTGGGAAATCGAGTTTCGGCTCGCCCTTGTATTTACCGTGCGCGTTGCCGATGGCAACCGCCAGCGCGTCGATGCCGGTTGAATCGACAAATTCGCGCGCCAGCTGCGGGTCGGTAAAGAACGCTTCATCCGCATGCCCGTACAGCGCGCCGCCTTCATCGCCACCGACCGCGCCGAGCTCCGCTTCCACCGACACGCCGACCGCGTGGCACATCTTCACCACTTCCCGCGTCTGGCGAATGTTCTCCTCATAGCTCAGCATAGAGCCGTCGAACATCACCGAGCTGAACCCTAAGCGCAGGGCGCGCACCACCGCCTCGAAATGCAGGCCGTGGTCAAGATTGAGCACCACGGGAATATCGTGGCGGGCGGCCTCGAACTTCACCGCTTCGACAAGCGAATCCAGGGAGACGTACTTAAAATGCACTTCGGCGATGTTGATGATAAACGGCGAGCGTTCCTGCTTCGCGGCGGCGAACAGCGCGCGCAGGAAGTGGGAGTCGAGCACGTTAAACGCGCCCAGCGCGTAGCGATGCGCCCTGGCGTGCTCCAGACCGTCGGCAAGAGAGATCAATGGCATCATTTACTCCTTATATCCGGAACAGGTTGTACTCGTTGCACAGCACCAGCAGCGCCGGTTCGTCTTCTTGGATGTTGTTATAGCGGGCAACGGGCTGCAAAAAGTGGTTATCGTGCTCGTCGTCGTTTACCGATGACACCTCCCCAACCAGCACGTCGCCGAAGCCGCGTTCGCCCCAGAAGCTGTGGTACAGACCGGGTGTCAGACAGATGCTTTCCCCTGGCATGAGGCGCAGCTGGCTGCCGGGCGCGTGGGTCTGACGGCAGCCGTCGACGGTGACCGTCACGTCGGTGTTTTCCGTTTCTTCATGCGCTCCGGCATTCCATAACTCAATAATCAGATTTCCGCCGCCCCGGTTGATGATGTCTTCCCGCTTGCGCCAGTGAAAATGCAACGGCGTCACCTGGCCGTCGCGCACGTGCATAATTTTTTCGGCATAGCACTTTTCATAAGGCACGCCGTTGGGCGAGCCGTTGCGCAAGGTAAACAGCGTCAGGCCCTCGGCGGCAAAGCTGTTGCCGCCGAACGCCGTCACGTCCCAGCCGAGCTTGAGGTCGAATACCTCCTGCCATGCGGCCTGGTCAAGCTGCTGCCATTTTGTGGGCGGAAAGCTGGCAAACGGCGGGAGATGCACGTCGTGCATGGAAAAGAACTGTCGCGTGTGGCCGAGAATTTCATTGATGTCGGAGCGTTTCATGGGGACTCCTTGAAAACAGTTCCCTCTCCCTGCGGGAGAGGGAAAAGGATCATTTAACCGTCCAGCCCTTATACGTGCCGACGTTCTTTTTATCGATCATCGTCACCGGGATCAGCACCGGCGCTTTCGGCGCAGGTTTGCCCTGTAGAATGTCATAGCCGATCTCCACCGCTTTTGCCGCCATCACCTGCGGATCCTGCGCCGGGGTCGCGACAAACAGCGAGTTTTCCCGCTTCAGCGCTTCTTCACCGTCCGGGCTGCCATCCACGCCGACGATAAAGAACTCGTTGCGCTGAGCCTGTTTCGCGGCCAGATCGGCGCCGATCGCGGTCGGATCGTTAATCGCAAACACGCCGTCGATCTTCGGATTGGCCGCCAGCAGGGAGGTCATGACTTCCAGACCGCCTTCACGACTGCCTTTGGCGTTTTGGTTATCCGAGAGTACCTTGATATCCGGATGTTTTTTGAATTCCGTCTGGCAGCCTTCCACGCGGTTTTGCACCGCAGAGACCGGTGGTCCGTTAATGATCACCACGTTGCCTTTGCCTTTCAGGCGATCGGTAATGTACTTACAGGCCATTTCGCCCGCCTGGGTGTTATCGGAGGTGATGGTCGCATCCGCCCCTTCCGCCGCCACGTCAACCGCAACGACCACGATCCCTGCGTCCTTCGCGCGCTTCACCGCCGGGCCGATCCCTTTGGAATCCGCGGCATTGAGGATGATCATGTCCACCTTCGCAGCAATAAAGTTGTCGATCTGCGCCACCTGCTGGCCCAGATCGTAACCGCTGGAGACCAGCGTCACCTTGACGTTATCGCCAGCCAGCTTGCGCGCTTCCAGCTCGGCACCTTTGGTGATCTGCACGAAGAACGGGTTGGCCAGGTCGCCCACCGTCACGCCGATGGACTTCAGATCTTTTGCCTGCGCAAACGGCGTTGCGGCAAGCAGCGCGCCAGCACAGAGCGCGGTCACTAACGGTTTCAAACGCATATAGTATTCCTCGAAGCTGTAGGGTTTTGTTGTTATGCACTTTGATGGTGTCGGGTACGGTATTTGTCGATCAGCACCGCTATGATGATCACCGCCCCTTTGATCACCAGTTGCCAGAAGTAGGAGACGCCCATCAGCGTCATGCCGTTGTTGAGGGTGGCGATGATCAGCGCGCCAACCAGCGTGCCGGTGATCGTGCCGATCCCGCCGACGAAGCTGGTGCCGCCGAGGATCACCGCCGCAATCGCATCCAGCTCGTAGCCCGTGCCGAGGTTGCCGTTGGCGCTGTAGAGGCGCGAGGCGCTCATCACTCCGCCAAGCCCGGAGAGCAGGCCGCTCATGCCGTACACGAACAGCAGCACCAGCCAGACCTTAATGCCGGTCAGTCGCGCCGCCTGCATGTTGCCGCCCACCGCGTAGATGTGGACGCCGAGCGTGGTGCGGCGCAGGATGAACCAGCAGATAGCAATGACCGCCAGCGCGATCACCACCAGCCACGGAATCGGGCCGAGGTAGTTATTGCCGATCCACTCGAAGCTGATGTTGGAGTTAATGACCGTCGTGCCGTCCGCCAGCAGATACGCCGCGCCGCGCAGCGCCGTATAGGTGCCGAGCGTCACGATAAAAGGCGGCAGCCCGGCAAAGGCCACCAGCGCGCCGTTGAACAGGCCCAGCACCATGCCGAGCATCAGTGCGGCCGGAATGGAGAGCATGGCGAATTCAGGGATAAGCGAGACCACCATCGCCGCTACCGCCGTAGTGCCGAGAATCGAGCCCACGGAGAGGTCAATCCCGCCGGTTAAAATGATGAAGGTCATTCCCGCTGCCAGCACGATGTTGATCGACGCCTGACGGGTAATGTTGAGCAGGTTGCTCTCGGTGAAGAAGTTTGGGGCGATAAAGCCAAATACCGCCACAATCAGGATAAGAATCGGCAGGATGCCGACCGTTTGCATCAGATCGCTCATCAGCAATTTTTTGGCGGAGGCGGATTTCGCCACCTGCTGCGGATGGGTTGGAGTTGTCATGATTGCACCGCCTGATGATGAGTGTCGTTCACGCCGGTTGCCAGCGTCATAATGTTTTCCTGAGAGATGTCGCGCCCGTGGAGTTCACCCGCAATACTGCCTTCCCGCATCACGTACACCCGGTCGCTCATGCCTACCACTTCCGGCAGCTCGCTGGAGATCATTAAAATCGCCACCCCTTTGCGCGCCATCTGGTTAATGATGCGGTAGATCTCGCTTTTCGCGCCAACGTCCACGCCGCGCGTGGGTTCGTCCAGGATCAGAATGCGCGGGCCGATGGCCACCCAGCGGGAGATCAGCAGCTTTTGCTGATTGCCGCCTGACAGCCCGCCCGCGCGCACCTGCGAATGGGGTACGCGGATGTTGAGCAGGGCGATAGCGTCATCGGAAATCGACTGCGCTTTTTTGCGGTTTAGCATGCCGAAGGTCGCGTCGCGCTCCAGCGTCGCCATGGTGATGTTTTCCTGCGCCGCCAGCTCCAGAAACAGCCCCTGCTCCTTGCGGTTTTCGGTGAGAAAACCGATGCCGTTTTCGATGGCCGCACGCGGGGAGTGGATCACCACCGGCTCGCCGTCGACCTCAATCATGCCGCCGGTGGCTTTACGCACGCCGAATATAAGCTGCGCCAGCTCGGAGCGTCCGGCCCCGACCAGGCCCGCCAGCCCGACGATTTCGCCGGAACGTACCTGCAGGCTGCACGGCTGTACTTTTTTACCGTCGGTAAGGTGGTGGACGTTGAGACGCGGGCTGCCGAGGGGAATATCACGCTCTTTGTTGAACAGGTCGCTTAACGGGCGGCCCACCATCATGCGCACCAGCTCGGAGGCGTTTAGCTTGTCGCGCGTCAGGCTGCCGACGTACTGACCGTCGCGCAGAACGCTGACGCGATCAGAAAGTTCATACACTTCCGCCATGCGGTGGCTGATATAGATGATCGCCATCCCTTCATCGCGCAGGCGCCAAATCAATTCAAACAGGCGATGCGTTTCCCGCGAGGAGAGGGCGGCGGTGGGTTCATCCATCACCAGAATGCGGCTGTTGCGGTGCAGCGCGCGGGCGATTTCCACCTGCTGCTGCTCGGCGATGGTCAGCTTCATCACCAGATCGGTAGCATTGAACTGTGCGCCGAGGCGCTCAATCACCGCCTGCGCCTGGGCGGCCATCTCTTTGCGCTGCACCATCCCGCCGCGCGACAGCTCGCTGCCAAGAAAGATATTTTCGGCAACGGTCAGATTGGGCGCGAGCTGCATCTCCTGATAAATCAGGGTAATGCCTGCGGCCAGCGCATCTTTCGGCCCTTTGATGTGAAACGGTTGACCGTCGATCAGGATCTCACCGCTGGTGGCGGTATAGGCTCCCGCGAGAATTTTCATCAGCGTGCTTTTTCCCGCGCCGTTTTCGCCCATCAGCGCGTGGATCTCTCCGGGGAAGACCGTCAAATCCACACCCTTGAGCGCGTGGAAACTGCCAAACGTTTTGGCAATGCTGCGCATCTCTAATACCGGGGTTCTGCTCATGGCGGATCTCCTGCGAATGCCGATATCTGCACTTCATCACAGGTGCGTAAATGCAAAATGTCAGAAGCTGTTCATATTTGTCATAGTTATGAATAGCTAATCGCCGTCACATTTCTCTTTTCCCTCTCCCAGTGGGAGAGGGCCAGGGTGAGGGCATCAAACCGCAGAGGAGCCCAAACCCATGCCATCACGCCCCCCCTTTTTCGCCAGCGCCCGCGGCCGCCTGCTGATTTTTAATCTGCTGGTGGTCGCCGTGACGCTGATGGTGAGCGGCGTGGCGGTGCTCGGCTTTCGTCACGCCAGCCAGATCCAGGAGCAGGTTCAGCAGCAAACGCTGGACGATATGACCGGAAGCATGAACCTGGCCCGCGATACCGCCAACGTGGCGACGGCGGCGGTGCGGCTTTCACAGGTGGTCGGGGCGCTGGAGTACAAAGGCGAAGCCGAGCGCCTGAAGCAGACGCAAATGGCGCTGCGCCGCTCGCTGGAACAGCTTGCGGATGCGCCGCTGGCGCAGCAGGAGCCGGCGCTGGTGGCGCGCATTATTCAACGAAGCAATGAGCTACAGCAGAGCGTGACGGAGATGCTTGAGCGCGGCCAGCGCCGCCATCTGGAGCGTAACGCGCTGCTGAGCTCGCTGTACCAAAGCCAGAGCTACCTGCGTCATTTGCAGGACATCAACCGCCGTTACGACAGCAACGTGCCGGATGCGCAGCAGCTGATGGAGATGGACCGGCTGATCGCCGCCGCCATCGACACCCCTTCGCCGCGCGCGACCGTTCAGCAGCTGGACGCCGTGGCCGCAGCGCTGCCCCGGAGTGCCGTACAGCCGGTCGTGAAGGGGGTTCTGCCAGATTTTAATGCCGAGTTAGGCAAGCTCGCCCCGCTGTCGAAGCAGCTGGAAGAGAGCGATCTGGCGATAAGCTGGTATATGTTCCACATCAAGGCGCTGGTGGCGATCCTCAACAGCGATATTAATCAGTACGTCGGGCAGGTGGCGCAGGCCTCCCGCCTTCGCACGGCCCAGAGCCATCACGAGCTGCAGTCCATCAGCGTGTTTATCAGCTTCTTCGCCGTGCTGGCGCTGATCATCACCGGGTGCGCCTGCTGGTATATCTACCGCAATCTGGCCTCTAACCTGACGGCGATTTCCCGGGCGATGTCGCGCCTTGCTCACGGCGAGCAGGATGTCTCCGTTCCCGCTCTCCAGCGGCGCGATGAGCTGGGCGAGCTGGCGCGCGCGTTTAACGTTTTTGCCCGCAATACCGCCTCGCTTGAGCACACCACGCGCCTGCTGAAAGAGAAAACCACGCAGATGGAGATCGACCGCGTTGAGCGTCAGGGGCTGGAAGAGGCGCTGCTGCACAGCCAGAAGATGAAGGCGGTTGGACAGCTGACCGGCGGGCTGGCGCATGATTTTAACAACCTGCTGGCGGTGATCATCGGCAGCCTTGAGCTCACCGACCCCGAATCGAAAGACGCGCCGCGCATTACCCGGGCGCTGAAGGCGGCCGAGCGTGGTGCCTTACTGACGCAGCGCCTGCTGGCGTTTTCCCGCAAGCAGTCCCTGACGCCGCATGCGGTAGAGATGCTGCCGCTGCTGGAGAACCTCCGGGAACTGTTGCGCCACTCCCTGCCTGCCACCCTGACCCTGGAGATTGAAGCGCAAACCCCGGCCTGGCCCGCCTGGATTGACGTCAGCCAGCTGGAAAACGCCATCATCAACCTGGTGATGAACGCGCGCGATGCGATGGAAGGGCAAAGCGGGGTGATTAAAATCCGGACCTGGAATCAGCGCGTCACCCGCAGCGACGGGCGCAGGCAGGATATGGTGGCGCTGGAGGTGATTGACCGCGGCAGCGGCATGTCGCAGGAGGTGAAATCCCGGGTCTTTGAACCGTTCTTCACCACCAAGCAGACCGGAAGCGGAAGCGGGTTAGGCCTGTCGATGGTCTACGGCTTTGTCCGCCAGTCCGGCGGTCGCGTGGAAATTGAAAGCGCGCCGGGGCAGGGAACGACCGTCCGGCTTCATCTCCCGCGCTCCGTGCTGCCCGCCGCGGCGGACGATGAAGCGCTGTCAGCCACCGCCTCCGTCGATAGCGAGCGGCTGGTTCTGGTGCTGGAAGATGAAGCCGATGTTCGGCAGACCCTGTGCGAGCAGCTGCATCAGCTCGGCTACCTGACGCTGGAAGCAGACAACGGCGAACAGGCGCTGAATATGCTGGAGGCTTCACCGGATATTGGCATGTTTATCAGCGACCTGATGCTGCCCGGCAGCCTCAGCGGCGCCGAGGTGATTAACCATGTGCGCAGCCATTACCCGCAGCTTCCGGTGCTGCTGATCAGCGGCCAGGATCTACGGCCCGCGCATAACCCTCAGCTGCCGGACGTCCAGCTACTGCGCAAGCCGTTTACGCGGGTGCAGCTGGCGCAGGCGCTGCGCAAGGTCATGGTAATTTGAGATTCCTCCGCTACCTCAGTGCTCCGCCGTTCATTATCGTAAGGCCAGTTCACCTGCGAGTCTGGCCTTATGAAACGTTACTCAACTGCTCTGTTATTCGGTCTGCTGTCACTCACCAGCCAGCTGGCTCATGCTGATATTGTTGATGATGCTATTGGCAACATTCAGCAGGCAATCAACGATGCCTATAACCCCAGCAGCAGCCGCAGCAGCGATGATGACGATCGTTATGACCGCAGCCGTCAAATCGACAGCCGCCAGTACGACGATCGCCGTCGGCAGCTTGAAGACAGACGTCGCCGTCTCGACGAGCGTCAGCGTCAGCTGGATGACGATCGTCGTCGGTTAGAAGAGGATGAGCGCAGGTTAGAGGACGATTACGATCGAGGTTAAGTGCGGCCTGTTGCCCTCACCCCGACCCTCTCCCACGGGAGAGGGAGAAAACCTAATCCAGCACCAGCACCATCCCGTCATAGCCCGCTTCTATGCCCTGCGGCAGCGGATTATCCATCATCCACACGTCAAACTGATGGCTGATGTGCGTCAGGATCACCTGCGGGCAGCCAATTATCTCGTTTAACGCAATCACGGTATTTAAGTCGCAATGGTTTCGCGGCGTTTCCTCGCGTGGCTCATGGCTGCAGTCGATAATTATTGCCTGCGGCTGGTTGTTGAGCAGGAACTTCACCGTTTTCTCCGGCAGTCCGGCGGTGTCGGAGAGCCAGGCCACGCGGCTGTGGGCCGATTCCAGCAAATACCCGAGGGTCAGTTTCGAATGGTTGAGCGGCAGCGGCGTGACCCGCAAACCCTGAAGCTCAAACATCACAAACGGTTCGACCGTGTGGCTAAAATCCAGAATCCCCGGGTGTTTAAACAGGTCGTCGCAGCCCGCTTCGTCCGGCGGGCCGTAAACCGGAATCGTCGCCCCCACGCCCAGCGCAGGGGGAAGAGACCCTGAACGTGATCCATATGGTAATGGGTCAGCAAAAACTGCTGAAAGCTGCCCGCCGGCCAGTCGTCCATCAGGTGCGGAATACCGGCATCCAGCAGGGTGACGGCATCGTTGAATTTCACCACCGCGCTGCACGGGCGACGGCGATAGTTATCCTGCAGGCGCGCCCGGCGGCAGGCCGCGCAGTCGCAGCCAAAGACCGGCACCAGCTGGGCGCCACCCGTTCCCGTCAACGTGATGGTCAGACTCATAGCGCACCTCTACAGCGGTTTGGTGAATCGGAAATGGCTCTGCGTGTATCCTTCACGAACGTAAAAACGGTGCGCGTCGGTGCGCTTCACGCTGGTGGAAAGTTCGGTCAGCTCCGCGCCGGCCTGTCGCGCCACCTCTTCCGCCCAGGCCAGCAGCTGACTGCCCACCTTTAACCCGCGCGCCTGCGGCATCACCACCAGCTCCTGGATCTCGCCGATCCAGCGCGCGTGATGGAGGTGAAACTGCATGTGCAGACCGATCATGCCGATGACCTGTCCCTCTCTCTGCGCAAGCTGGTAGCGCATGTTGCGATCCTGCAGATTGGCAAGAAACCCGGCGTGGAACGCCTGATGGTCGAACTCTGCCTGCTTCAGTTCGCAGATCAGGGCATAGACAATCTGCGCATCGTCGGCAGTAGCGGGGCGAAGCTGGCAGTCAGGCATGCTGTTTCTCCTTCTGACGGATAAGCGATAAAAAGATATCGACTGACTGTAGCAAACTTCCGTCGTTATTGAGGATGTGGCAGTCGGACGGGGCATAGCGGGCCGCACGCTCAAGCCGCTGATCGATCTCATGGGCTGATTCACGCCCCCGACTCTGCAACCGGCTGCGCAGGACGTCCGGCGAAACCTGCAGGCAGACCGGCAGCAGGGCCGCCTCATAGCGGGCGCGCGCTTGTGGCAGATGCGCGCGCGAGCCGTTAACCAGCACGTCAAAACCCGCGTGCAGCCAGAGGTCGATCTCAATGCCGACACCGTAATAAAAGCCGTTGGCGTGCCAGCTCAGCGCCAGCAGGTTTTGCCCGGCGCGGGTAAAAAACTCCTGCTCGCTCAGGGCGATATGGTTTTCACTTCCGGCGTTGGCCGCGCGGGTTATGTACCTGTGCGCGACCAAAAGCCGCGCGTGTTCCTGCTGCCGCAGCGCCGACAGCAGGCTATCCTTACCGGAGCCTGACGGCCCCATCAGCCAGATGAGCCTTCCCATCAGAACACCCTTTTTCCCTGACGCCAGACATGGTCGATATGAACGTGCTCGCCCTTGCGGTGGGCCAGCACCAGGTCCGCGCGTTTACCCTCGGCGATTTCCCCGCGATCCTGAAGGTTAAGCGCGGTGGCCGGGTTTTTCGTCACCAGACGAATCGCCTGCGGCAGCGTAAAGCTGTTGCTCTCATCGTCGGCAACCCGAAACGCCGCATCCAGCAGGCTGGCGGGGTAGTAGTCGGACGAGAGAATATCCAGCAGGCCGAGCGAGGCAAGCCTGCTTGCCGCGACGTTACCGGAGTGCGAGCCGCCGCGCACGATGTTCGGTGCGCCCATCAGCACGTTCATGCCGTGCCTGCGTGAGGCTTCAGCCGCTTCAAACGTGGTGGGAAATTCGGCGATCACGCTGCCAAGCTGGTGGGATTCGCGCACGTGATCGTGCGTGGCGTCGTCATGGCTGGCCAGCGCGATATTGCGGTCCCGGCACATCGCGGCAATCCTGAGACGGTTTGGCTGCGACCACTGCGCCGCAAGCGCCAGCTGCTCTTCCTCGTAGCGCGCCATCTCTGCGTCGCTGAGAGAATATTTGCCCTGATAGTATTCGCGATACTTTTCAATGTTGGCGAACTGGCGCTGCCCCGGCGAGTGGTCCATCAGGGAGACCAGCGAGACCGGCTCGCGCCCGACCAGTTTTTCAAACAGCGGCAGGGTGGTGTGGTGCGGCAGCTCGCAGCGCAGGTGCAGACGGTGCTCGGCGCGGTTGAGGCCGCGTTTTTGCGTCTCCTCCACGGCGTTGATCATCTTCTCGAGATTCTCCAGGCGGTCGCCGCCGTCGCGCACGTCGCCAATCGCCACCGCGTCCAGCACGGTGGTAATGCCGCTGGCGACCATCAGCGCGTCGTGGCTGCTCATCGCCGAATGGGCGGGCCAGTCCACCTTCGGGCGCGGGGTGAAAAATTTATCCAGATTATCGGTATGCAGCTCAATCAGCCCCGGCAGCAGCCAGCCGCCTTCACCGTCCATCGCTTCAGCGGCACGGCTCTGGGTTTCGGCAAAGGCGCGAATAACGCCTTCATGGACTTCAACCGAGCCATCAACAACTTCATTTTCCAGCACCAGCCTGACGTTATTGATAATCATGCGTGGACCCCCATCGGGTGCAGTCGGTCTGCGACGCGGCTGCGTACGGTTTCGTCGTGGAAGATCCCGACGATCGCCGCCCCGCGCGCTTTGGCCTGCTCGATCAGCTCCACCACGGCGGCGCTGTTTTTATCGTCGAGCGAGGCGGTAGGTTCATCCAGCAGCAGAATCGGGTAGTCGACAATAAAGCCGCGGGCAATATTGACGCGCTGCTGCTCGCCGCCGGAAAAGGTCGACGGGGCGAGATGCCACAGGCGCTCCGGCACGTTGAGGCGCGTCAGCAGGCTGGCGGCTTTGGCGGCGCAGGTTTCACGCGGCACGCCCAGATCCAGCAGCGGCTGCATCACCACGTCCAGGGCGGAGATCCGCGGGATCACCCGCAGAAACTGGCTGACCCAGCCGATCGTCGTGCGGCGCACTTCCAGCACCTTACGCGCGGAGGCCTGCACCAGATCGACCCATTCATCGTTGTGGCGAATGTGAATGTGGCCTTCATCCGGCAGATAGTTGGCATAAAGGGAGCGCAGCAGGGTGGATTTTCCGCTACCGGAATGGCCGTGCAGCACCACGCATTCGCCGCTGCTGACCTCTAACGAGGCATTTTGCAGCACCGGCAGGCGCACGCCGTTTTGCTGGTGGAGCACAAAGGTCTTACTTACGTTTTGTACGTGGATCATGTTGGCCTCTTAATTCTGTAATACCGAGGACACCAGCAGCTGGGTGTACGGATGGTGCGGATCGTCGAGCACCCGGTCGGTTAACCCACTTTCCACCACCTGGCCCTGTTTCATTACCAGCAGGCGGTCCGCCAGCAGGCGCGCAACGCCCAGATCGTGGGTGACAATCACCACCGCAAGGTTCAGCTCCACCACCAGGCCGCGCAGCAGGTCGAGCAGGCGCGCCTGCACGGAGACGTCCAGCCCGCCGGTGGGTTCATCCATAAACACCAGCTTCGGATGGGTGACCAGGTTGCGGGCAATCTGCAGGCGCTGCTGCATCCCGCCGGAGAAGGTTGTCGGCAGGTCGTCGATGCGCGAGGCGGGGATTTCCACCTCTTCCAGCCAGCGCTGGGCGGTGGCGCGGATGTTGCCGTAGTGGCGCGCGCCGGTGGCCATCAGGCGTTCGCCGATGTTGCCTCCGGCGGAGACCTGACGGCGCAGGCCGTCCATCGGGTGCTGATGCACCACGCCCCACTCGGTGCGCAGCAGGCGACGGCGCCCGGCCTCGCTCATGCCGTAAAGGGATTGGCCCTCATACAGAATGTCGCCGTTCTGCGGCGTCAGGCGCGCGGAGATGGACTTCAGCAGGGTGGTTTTGCCGGAGCCGGACTCGCCGACGATCCCCAGCACCTCGCCCGGCCACAGCTCGAACGACACGTCGCTAAAGCCTTTGCCCGGCGCATACAGGTGAGTCAGGTTATTAACCGAAAGCAGCGGTTTCATTGGCCGTTAGCCTCGCTCTGTTGGCGGCAGTAATCGGTGTCGGAGCAGACAAACATCCGTTTGCCCGTGTCGTCCAGCACCACTTCGTCCAGATAGCTGTGTTTGGATCCGCAGATGGCGCACGGCTCGTCCCACTCCTGCACCGTAAACGGGTGATCGTCGAAATCGAGACTTTCCACGCGGGTGTAAGGCGGAACGGCGTAGATGCGTTTTTCGCGCCCGGCGCCGAACAGCTGCAGGGCGGGCATCATGTCCATCTTCGGGTTATCGAATTTCGGGATCGGCGACGGGTCCATCACGTAGCGCCCGTTCACCTTCACCGGGTAGGCGTAGGTGGTGGCGATATGGCCGAAGCGGGCGATGTCTTCATAGAGTTTGACCTGCATGACGCCGTACTCTTCCAGCGCGTGCATGGTGCGGGTTTCCGTTTCGCGCGGCTCGATAAAGCGCAGCGGCTCCGGGATCGGCACCTGGAAAATTAAAATCTGATCTTCCGTCAGCGGGGTTTCGGGGATGCGGTGACGGGTCTGGATCAGCGTCGCGTCTTCGGTTTTTTCGGTGGTATTAACGCCGGTGACGCGCTGGAAGAAGCTGCGGATCGACACGGCGTTGGTGGTGTCGTCGGCGCCCTGATCGATGACCTTCAGCACGTCCGCTTCGCCGATCACGCTGGCGGTGATCTGAATACCGCCCGTGCCCCAGCCGTAGGGCATCGGCATTTCGCGGCCGCCGAACGGCACCTGATAGCCCGGAATGGCCACCGCTTTAAGTATCGCGCGGCGGATCATGCGTTTGGTTTGCTCGTCCAGATAGGCAAAGTTGTAGCCGCTTAAGTTAGCCATTTTTGCGCTCCCGTTGCAGGCGTTTCAGCAGTTCC
This sequence comes from Enterobacter asburiae, assembly GCF_001521715.1. NCBI lineage: Bacteria > Pseudomonadati > Pseudomonadota > Gammaproteobacteria > Enterobacterales > Enterobacteriaceae > Enterobacter > Enterobacter asburiae. The sequence continues at coordinate 3,165,473 of NZ_CP011863.1, read as the reverse complement.
AGTTCGGCCTGGAAATCGACGTAGTGCGGCAGCTTGAGGTGCGAGACAAAACCGGCGGCCTCAACGTTATCCGCGTGGGCCAGCACGAACTCTTCGTCCTGCGCCGGGCCTGCAACGTGCTCGCCGTAGTCCGGCGCCTGCAGGGCGCGGTCGACCAGCGCCATTGCCATGGCCTTGCGCTCGCCGAGGCCGAATACCAGCCCGTAGCCGCGGGTAAAGTGCGGGTCTTCGTCTTCCGGGGCGACGAAACCGTTGACCATTTCACACTCAGTCATCAGCAGTTCGCCGACGTTCACCGCAAAACCCAGCTCTTCAGGCACGATTTCGACGTCGATGTAGCCGCTGCGAATTTCGGCCGCAAACGGGTGGTTGCGCCCGTAGCCGCGCTGGGTGGAGTAGGCCAGCGCCAGCAGATAGCCTTCGTCGCCGCGCATCAGCTGCTGCAGGCGGGACGAGCGCGAGCACGGGTAAACCGGCGGCGTGCGGGTGATGTCATCCGGCTGCGCGCCTGAGTCTTCCTCCGCCTTCGCCAGGCCCTGTTTTGCCAGCAGGCTGAAGACGTGCGGAGACGGTTCCTGTTCGGCATCGGAGGTGCCGAGCGGCGGCGCTTCGCCGTTCGCCAGCAGGGTAAAATCCAGCAGGCGATGGGTGTAGTCGTAGGTCGGGCCAAGCAGCTGGCCGCCGGGAACGTCTTTATAAACGGCAGAAATGCGGCGCTCCAGGCGCATCTCCGCCGTATTCACCGGCTCGCTCACCGCCAGTTTAGCAAGCGTGGTGCGGTAGGCGCGCAGCAGGAAGATGGCTTCCACGTTGTCGCCGCTGGCCTGCTTCAGGGCCAGCGCCGCCAGCTCGCGGTCGGCGATGCCGCCCTCGGTCATCACGCGGTCGACGGCGAGGTTTAGCTGCTGTTCAATCTGGGCGACGCTCAGCTCGGGAAGCCGTTCATCGCCCCGTCGTCTGTGCGCCTGTAGCGCATGGGCGGCGGCGATGGCCTTCTCGCCCCCTTTGACGGCAACGTACATCAGCACACCTCCACGTGGGTGGTCCGCGGAATTGCCAGCAGGCGCTCGCCGCAGGTCAGGATCAGGTCAATGCCCAGCGGGAACGGGTGCGGGCGTTCGGTCAGCTCGTGAATGATGCACTCCGGCAGCTGCGGCGCGACCATGCGCTCGTCGGCGATGCCTGCCCCCGTGAGGCGCAGCATGCGGCCGCCGCTCAGGCTGGAGACCTGCAGGATCAGCGTGGCGCTGGTCTCCGGGGCGACGGCGCTGCCTTCGCTCAGGGCATTCAATTGTTCATGGCTGATTTGCTCGTCGGCCACGGCAAAAACCGCCTGCTGGGGCTGATCGACCAGCGGGGCGCTGGTGTGAAAACGCAGGTTCTGGCTGGCGATATCGTTCGACAGCGCGCCCGAGAGCCACACCGGAGTGTCGTTATCGGCAAGCGTCAGCAGTACGCTGGTGGTCGCCAGGTTCAGCGGCAGCCAGCCCTGGGAGAGCTGGTGCAGCGAGACGATCACGCCCGGCTCGCTCATCGCCTTCAGCAGGCGACGAAAACTGTGTTGGGCATCCTGGACGGCCAGGGTAAAAGCAGGTTGAAGCGTCATGCGTTGTCTCCGCGAACGAGCGTAAAGAAGTCGACCCGGCTGGTATTCACTTCGGCCTGACGTGCGGCAATGCGCGCGGCGCGGTCGGCTTCCAGCGGGGCTATAAGGGTTTCCATTAACGTCTGGAAATAGGGTTGTTCCTGTAAAAGCGCGTCGATCACCGCGCAGCGCTCGGCGTGCGCTTTGTCGCGCCCCAGCACGTAGCTGTAGCCCAGCGTGCCGCTGTTCAGGCGGATCGCGGCGCGGGTGAGGGTGGCGTCTCCGGCGAAAAAGCGCTCGCCGGTGCCGCCCATGCGCGCTTGGATCTGAACGAGGCCGATCTCCGGGGCGCGAAGTGTGTCGTAGTCTGGCGTCAGGCTGAGCGCGTTCATGCGGGCAGCCAGCGCAGCAGGCTGGCTGTGGGCCAGCACGCGCATCCAGCGCTGTCGGGTGGCGGTGTCGAAGTGCATTCAGTGCTCCATAGTGAATTCGATCATGTCGGCGCGGGTCAGGCTGACGGAGTATTCCGTCGCGTTGATCTCGCCGTCACGGTGGTTGAGGGTGCGCACGCAGAGCAGCGGGGCCATATTGGGGATTTCGAGCACCTTGCTCTCTTTCGCCTGCGCGCGACGGGCGCTGATGCGCGTCTGGGTGCGCTTGAGCGCAATGCCTGTCGCATCCTGAAGAAAATCATGCAGCGAGCCGCTGGAGAAATGCTGGAGCACGGGCCAGAGGGCGAGGTCCGCAAAGTAGTGGTCTATCTGGCATACCGCCACGCCGTTAACGCGACGCAGGGTACGCAGGTGAATGACGTCGTCGCCCTCCTGAATGCCCAGCGCGTCCGCCACGTGGCTGGAGGCCGGACGCAGCACCGAAAGCAGCTTTTCGCTGGTCGGGTGGCTGCCCTGATCCAGCAGGTTCTGGCTAAAGCGCGCCTGGGCGTTCAGCGGGTAGTCGAACGGGCGCATCAGCACCAGCACGCCCACGCCCTGACGGCGCTGGACCCAGCCGCGCTCGACCAGCTGGTCAATGGCGCGACGCAGGGTGTGGCGGTTCACCTCATAGCGGTCGGCAAGCTGCTGCTCGGCGGGCAGGTAGTCCCCGCAGCGGTAGTGCGTGCGCAGCTCCACTTCGAGCTTTGCCGCAATCTCTTGCCAGCGGGTAGGGTAACTGGTCGGATGTCTGGATAAGTGCATAGAAAACAAAGCCTCGCTTCTCAGATGAAGTGCTTACGCAAACGTTGAGAGAGGAAATCCAGCAGGCTGACGGTGACGATGATGAGCACCATCAGGGCGCAGGTTTGCTGGAACTGGAAACCGCGAATCGCTTCCCACAGGGTGACGCCAATCCCGCCTGCGCCCACCATGCCGACCACCGTCGCGGAGCGGACGTTGGACTCAAAGCGGTACAGGGAATAGGAGATCAGGAGCGGCATAACCTGCGGCAGGACGCCATAAAGGATTTCTTCTATTTTGTTGGCGCCCGTTGCGCGGATGCCTTCCACCGGGCCGGGCTCGATGGCTTCGACCGCTTCAGAAAGCAGCTTGGAGAGCACGCCGGTGGTGTGGATGAACAGCGCCATCACGCCCGCGAATGGACCCAGGCCAACGGCGACCACGAACAGCATCGCAAAGACCATCTCGTTGATGGCGCGACAGGCGTCCATCAGGCGACGCATCGGCTGATACACCCACCACGGCACGATGTTTTCGGCGCTCATCAGGCCAAACGGAATGGAGAGAACGACGGCAAGGGCGGTGCCCCAGACGGCAATTTGCAGGGTGACCGCCATTTCGCTGAGATAGTCCTGCCACTGGCTGAAGTCCGGCGGGAAGAAGTCGGCGGCGAAAGTCGCCATGTTGCCCGCGTCTTTGAAGAGCAGCAGCGGATCCATTTCCGCGCCCTTCCAGGAGATAACCAGCACCGCCAGCAGGATGGCCCAGCTTATGAGCGAGAACCAGCTGCGCTTTGGCGGTGGGAGGGTGATGGTTTGCATGTTGGCTCCTTAAGCTGTTCTCCCTCTCCCTGTGGGAGAGGGAACTTGAGTTACTGCACCGCTTTATTCACGCTCGTCATTGCACCGAGCGCGGCGGTCAGGCGATCGAGGTCTTCCAGCTGGGCCTGAATGGTGGCCACTTTGCTGGTCTTCTCCTCGTCCTTCAGCCCTTTGTTGTCCTTCACGCCCTGCATCTCTTTAAACAGCGCCAGCTGACGAATCGGGACCAGCTGCAGGTCGCTTGACGGGCGGAACGGTGCCCAGCCCAGACGCGCCAGGACCGCTTTCTCTTCCGGCGTTTTGCCATAGGTCATAAAGAAGTCGTACACCTTGTCCTTGGTGCTCTCGGAGAGATTTTTACGCCAGACGATCGGGTCGCCCGGGATCAGCGGCGATTTCCAGATAACCTTGATCTCTTTCAGCTTGTCCGGCGCGGAGGTCTTGAGCTTGTCGAGGTTCTCGGTGTTGTTGGTAGCAACGTCCACCTGCTTGTTGGCCACGGCCAGGGCGTTGGTTTCGTGGCTGGCGTTCACCGTGCGTTTGAAGTCGCTGGCGGAGGCGTTGTTTTTGGCGAAGACGTAGTAGCCAGGGACAAGGTAGCCGGAGGTCGAGTTCGGGTCGCCGTTGCCGAAGGTCAGCTCTTTGCGTTTGGCGAGCATGTCGTTGAGGTTGTTGATCGGGCTGTCTTTGTTCACGATCAGCACGCTCCAGTAGCCCGGGGAGCCATCTGCCGCGACGGTCTGGGCAAACACCTGGCCGTTCGCGCGGTCCACCGCTTCCATGGCGGAGAGGTTGCCGTACCAGGCGATGTCCACTTTATTAAAGCGCATCCCCTGGATGATGCCCGCGTAGTCCGGGGCGAAGAAGGCGTTCACTTTGATTCCCAGCTTGGTTTCCATATCTTTCAGGAACGGTTCCCACTGAGGCTTCAGGTTCTGCTGTGATTCCGTCGAAATAATGCCGAAGTTCAGCGCTTTTTCCTGCTCTTGTGCATACGCCGGGCTTAACAGGGTGCTGAGGCTGAACATGCTGGTAAAGGCCAGCGCGGCAACGGCTTTGTAGCTCATGTACTTTCCTCGGATCGGGTTTAATTAAGCAGCCTGCGCGTTCTCTTCGACGCGGTTAATGCTGCGGTAGAGATGGTCAAAACGTTCGTTATCAAACTGATGGCTCGCGCCATCAAAGAACACGTGTCCTTGACGCAGGGCGACAATGCGTTCGCAGTAGCGCAGGGCGTAATCCACCTGATGCAGCGTGACCACCACGGTGATGCCGTCGTTCTGGTTAATGTCGCGCAGGGTTTCCATCACGATGCGGGCGGACTCCGGGTCCAGCGAGGCAATGGGTTCGTCAGCGAGAATGATTTGCGCTTTTTGCATCAGGGCGCGGGCAATCGCCACGCGCTGCTGTTGTCCACCGGACAGGGTGGAGACGCGCTGGTGGGCGAAATGCGCCATGCCGACGCGGGTCAGCGCCTGTAAGGCTTCCTGCTTCTGCGAAGGGGAGAACCAGCGCAGACAGGTGCGCCAGAACGGGGTACTGCCGAGCGCGCCAATCAGCACGTTCTCCAGCACCGTCAGGCGGTTCACCAGGTTGAACTGCTGGAAGATGTAGCCCGTCTGGGCGCGGCTCTTGCGGATATCGCTGGCGAGACGCCCCGCGCGCTGCACGGTATTGCCCAGCAGCTCGACGTGGCTTTCCGGCGTTTTATCGCAGGTGATAAGACCGCTTAAATGACGCAGAAGGGTGGATTTACCGGAACCGGATGGCCCCAGCAGCGCCACCATTTCGCCCTGCTGGACGGTCAGATCAACGGCATGCAGAGCCTTATTGTGATTGAAGGTCTTGCTCAGTTTCTCGACGCGGATGACGGTTTGCATGTGCTGGGCCTCACGATAAATGTGGCCTCATGCTGGCGCATCAATGTGACATTTGGGTTAAGTCTGGGTTGCGGGAGTTTGAAGAGTTGAGGGGAGTTTAATGACAGGCGGAGGCAGACGGCTCTCCGCCAGAAAATTAGTGCTGCTGCTTAACGACGTTAATCATCCACGGCACGCCGTATTTATCGGTGACTTTACCGAAACCGTGTGCCCAGAAGGTTTCCTGCCAGGCCATGTCGATATTCCCGCCCGCGGCGAGGTTGTCAAACCAGCGTTTGCCTTCATTAACGTCCTGGGTATCGAGTACCAGCGTGAAACCCGCGTACTGCGCGTTGCTGCCCGGCGGCATTCCGTCGCTCATCATGATATCGCTGCCCGCAATGCGAACGTTGGAGTGAGCGATAGCCGAATCCGGAAATTGCATACCGGACGGACAGCCTTCATCGCTGTTATCGCTTTTTGGCATTTCGCCGAAGGTGATTTTATAGAGGAGTTCTGCGCCGACGGCTTGCTGGTAGAAAGAAGTAGCTTCTGCACAGTTGCCGGCGAACGAGATGTAGGGACTTAACGGCATAATCTTTACCTCACGTAAGAAAAGCTCGTTAAGTGTAGTTCCCGAAAGCCCGGTAAGCGAAGCGCCACCGGGCGGGTAAATCAGTTCTTTTTCACGAACTCTGATTTCAGCTTCATCGGACCGAAGCCGTCAATTTTGCAGTCGATATTATGATCGCCTTCAACCAGACGGATATTCTTCACTTTGGTGCCAATCTTCAGCATGGAAGAACTGCCTTTCACTTTCAGGTCTTTAATCACGGTTACGCTGTCGCCGTCCGCCAGCAGATTGCCGTTCGCATCTTTGACGACAAGTGCATCAGCATCGTGTGATGGTTCGGCATCATTCCATTCGTGAGCGCATTCCGGGCAGATGAACATGCCATTATCTTCATAGGTGTATTCAGAATTGCATTTTGGGCAGTGTGGGAGTGACATATCGGTATCCTCAAAAAGTGTAAACGCGCTGGAAAGTGCCAGCTAAATGACGGCAGCGTGCCGAAAAAGGCGGCAAGTATAGCGCAAATCCACACGTTTGTCGGTGGCATTGTGAATTAAAAAAATGCAAAAAGCGTATCGGGAGTGACACTTCGTGTCAGTCAGTTAAGCGATGCTTACCTCATTAACACGGTGGGAAGAAATGACGCTAAATATATCGAATATTTTATTGCAGCAAATTGCTACGCTCCTTCATTTCGGATAAGGTGAAGCGACACGTTGTTATTTATCTCCTGACTTCGCTGCCATCCATATCTTTTGGCAGGGGCCTATTACCTCTCTTTTTAGGTGGGTAAATAATGATGATATATCCTGAAGTTTCTTAAAATTGGGCTACGCTTTTTTCCTTTGGCCGTCAGGCCAGAAGGGGAGCTATACACGCCATGCAAGGATAGCGAATTATTTCTGATTATCATCAATCAGTTATATTTCGGCGAACATGTTTTCCACACGTGATCATATAAGCCTGAACAACATAATTAATACCAGTGGCTTAATAAAAGTAATAAATTTGCGTTAAGGAAAGGCTTTTATCATGCACACACAGACCATTTTTGAATTAAGCCAGGAAGCTGAGCGTTTGTTACAGCTCGCCCTGCAAAACCTTGATACGTTGAAATCAATGCCGACTGCGATGCTGGAGAGCACCGCGGCTGCTATTACGGGTGAAAAGAACAACGTTTTACCTTTGCATTTTAGCGCGCGCGGTGTCGAAGCGCAGCAGGCGATGCTGAATAATGAATTACGAAAAATAACCCGGCTGGAAATGGTCCTGGCTATTGTGGGCACCATGAAAGCGGGAAAATCGACCACCATTAATGCGATTGTGGGGACCGAAGTGTTGCCGAACCGCAATCGTCCGATGACGGCGCTCCCTACCCTGATTCGCCACACGCCGGGCCAGAAGGAGCCGGTGCTGCATTTCTCACATGCCTCACCTATTGATGAATTGATCCAACTGCTCCAGAAAAAGCTATGCGATTACGATCGCGGAAAGCTCGCTCAGCATCTGGAAATTGATAAAGACATGAATACGCTGCTGGAGCGCATTGAAAAAGGAGAGGCTTTTGAGAAGCATCACCTGGGCGCGCAGCCGATATTTCATTGTCTGAAAAGCCTCAACGACCTGGTGAGGCTTTCCCAGGCGCTAGGCGTGGAGTTTCCCTTCTCTGAATATGCCGCCATCGAACATATTCCGGTGATTGAAGTGGAGTTTGTGCATCTTGCGGGTCTGGATGCTCACCTCGGACAGCTGACGCTGCTCGATACGCCCGGGCCGAATGAGGCCGGACAGCCGCATCTGCAAAAAATGCTCAGCGAGCAGTTGTCCCGCGCGTCGGCGGTGCTGGCCGTGATGGATTATACCCAGCTTAAATCCATCTCTGATGAAGAAGTCCGCCAGGCCATTTCCGCGGCGGGAAAATCCGTGCCGCTGTATGCCCTGGTCAATAAATTCGATCAGAAAGATCGCAATAGCGATGATGAAGAGCAGATCCGGGCGATGATCTCCGGCACCTTAATGAAAGGCAATATTTCGCCTGGCCAGATCTACCCCGTTTCGTCCATGTGGGCCTATCTGGCAAACCGCGCTCGCTACGAGATGAGTACCCACGGACAGCTGCCGGATCATCAGGAGCAACCCTGGGTGCAGGACTTTGCCGAAGCGGCGCTTGGGCGTCGCTGGCGCACGGCGGACCTGGACGATATCGACCATATTCGTCATTCTGCCGATTTGCTCTGGGAAGATTCGCTTTTCGAACAACCGATACGCAAGCTGATTTACGCCGCCTATGCCAATGCCTCGCTTTACGCGCTGCGTTCGGCCTCGCATAAGCTGCTCAACTACGCACAAAATGCCCGGGAGTACCTCGACTTCCGCTATCAGGGGCTGACGGTTGCCTTTGAGGCGCTGGAACTGAATATCGCACGTCTGGAAGAGGATATGGCGCTTCTCCAGACGCGCCAGAGCGTGGTGAGCGATGAGGTGAAACATGAAGTTGAGGAGGCGCTGAACGCTACCGCGGACTTTATGGGCGCCCAAAAAACCGCGCTTAACCAGGCGATTGGCGAGGTGTTCAGCGCTCAGCATATTCTTGATTTGGCTGGCATCGATCGGCAGAACCCTCACGGTGACGAGCCGCACGAGCTGAAGCAGCTGGTTCTGGACGATGAAGGGAAGGCGCAGATCGCGCTGAGTAAAATCCGCTCCTCCTGCGAACTGGTGATGCTGGATGCACAGACGAAAATCTGCCGGGAGCTGGCGTTACGCTTCGACCAGCTTGAATCTACGCTGGCGCGTTCCCTGAACGAAGCCATGCGCCCCATCGAAACGCGTATTAAAGAGCATCTGAGCCATGCGGGTTTTCGGGCGCGAATCAGTTTCCCGGCGTTTCAGGCTCACCAGCTTAACTTCAACACGCGGGCGCTTTTTAATGATGCAATAGCGCAGGATGACAGCCAGGCAGGCCCGTCATCAGGCGGGAGCAGTATGCGAGAAACGGTCTCTCGCTGGCTCAATAACCCGGGCTGGGGCTGGGATGAGTATGTGGAAACGCGCACGCGATATGTTATCGATATTGCGCAGCTACATGACAAATTTAAGCAACATATTGAGCTGTTTTGTGAACAAATACGTAAAGCTTTGTCCGCGCAGGTCGATGTCTCTGTTACGGCAGGAATGGCGACGTTCTTTGCAGAATTTTCGCTGTGCCTGACCGGGTTACAGGAAAGCTTGCGTGATAGCCTCGCAGTGCGTCAACAGAATGAGCATTCAACCCGAGCGCTCTGCCAGCTGTTGAAGCAAAGTATTACGACTGCGACGTGGATACAGGAAGATACCCGACTGTTACGCGATGATATTCAAACTCTATTCGCGGCAGAGCAACCATGACAACACCACTACTGGACGGCCCCGGGCGAACGCTGGAGTGTATTAATCCAAAATTTATGGTCGATCTGGTTCAGGGAGTAGACGCGGCGCGTCATCCTCACCTGGGACCACAACAGCTTCAGTTTCGTGAGCGTTTGACTCAGGAAATCATGACGCATACCCGGCTACGCCCCTGGGCGATGGCGGGTATGCTCAATGAAAATGCGGCGCTGCGCCTGGGGCTGGCGGAAAAACTGGCCGGCATGCTTGACCCGGGTCATCTCGCTCTGACGCTGATGGCAGAGAAACTGATTGCTTTGCGCCAGCAGACGCACCCGCGCGCCCAGCAGTCCCCCGGTCTGATGCAGCAGTACGCTGAACTCGCCTCTCATTTTACCCAACGCGCAGCCTATAAAGAGAAGGCACTAACCCAGCGCGGGCTGACGGTGCAGGCGGGCGAGCACAGCGAGCAGATTTTTACCCGCTGGCGGGCCGGGCACTATGATGGCTGGTCGCTGGCCGGGCGCTGTTTTATCGTCCTGGAAGAGTTGCGCTGGGGGGCATTTGGTGACGCATGCCGCCTCGCGAATGAAGATGTGGCGGCAATGCTTAAGGATAACCTGCGCAGCATGGCGGCTAACTATCTGGCACAGGGCATTAATGCATCCCCCACGACCCGCCATTTCTATCACCAGTGGCTGACAACGCCGGCCTCTCCGGGTTTAATCGATCATAAAGACATGCTGGGCTGGCTGGGGGACTGGTGTCAGGCGGATCAACATCCGGTGAGCTGGTCAGTGACGCAAAACTGGCAGACCGTCGCGCTGGGTATGCCAAGGCTCTGTTCGGCAAAACGGCTGGTGGACGCGATGGTGGAAGAGATTTTTGGGTAAACCCCTTCTCGCTCACCCTCTCCCCGTTGGGAGAGGGAATGGTGCGGTGTGTTAATGATTCATTTCTATCGGCTTCGGTTCAGGCAGGGTCTCTTGCATATTCCCGTAGCGTTTCGCATACAGCGCCGTGATGATGGGGACCAGAATCGCGGTGACAATTACGCTCGCGGCAACCAGTGCCGTTGCTGAAGCGGCGACCGGTTCGAAGGCCGGGTTAATTTGGGCGATAATCACCGGGTTTGCAACAGCAGCCCCCGCGGCTGAAGAGGCGGCGACGCCGGCCGTGCCGTTTCCTCCTCCGATTACGCGGTCGGCAATAATCAGCGGAATACCGGTGATGACGATCACGGCGACACCCAGCACAATGCCCAGCAGGCCGGTGTCGAGAATGACCTTCAGGTTGATGGTGTTCCCCAGTGCGAAACCGAAGAACGGGATCAGCACCGGCGTGGCTTTGCTGAAGAAATCACGCAGATCGCGGTCGAGATTGCCAAGGGCGAAACCGACCAGGAAGGGCAGGATTGCGCCGACAAAGTGGTGCGGCTCAAACGAGGCCAGGCCAGCAGACCCCAGGATCAGCATCGTCATCAATGGGCCGGACTCCAGAGACATCAACACAAATGCGCCGGACTCTTCTTTCGTTCCGTACTGGTTCATCAGGCTGGCGTACAATCCGCCGTTGGTCATATCCATTGCCGAGACAATCGCCAGGACTGATAAACCCGCAAAGAACCCGGTCTGAATTCCATTCTCCGGAATGAACATCGCGCATATCATTGCCACCGCCCAGGCTACCGCTATTTTGGTTATCACCAGCGTTCCGGATTTCCGTAATACTGTCCCCGTTGCCCGCAAATTAAGGAAGGTGCGAACAAGTCCCTGATATGAGATCATGTTTGTCATCTGGAGCCATGGAACAGGGTTCATCATGAGTCATCAACTTACCTTCGCCGACAGTGAATTCAGCAGTAAGCGCCGTCAGACCAGAAAAGAGATTTTCTTGTCCCGCATGGAGCAGATTCTGCCATGGCAAAACATGGTGGAAGTCATCGAGCCGTTTTACCCCAAGGCTGGTAATGGCCGGCGACCTTATCCGCTGGAAACCATGCTACGCATTCACTGCATGCAGCATTGGTACAACCTGAGCGATGGCGCGATGGAAGATGCTCTGTACGAAATCGCCTCCATGCGTCTGTTTGCCCGGTTATCCCTGGATAGCGCCTTGCCGGACCGCACCACCATCATGAATTTCCGCCACCTGCTGGAGCAGCATCAACTGGCCCGCCAATTGTTCAAGACCATCAATCGCTGGCTGGCCGAAGCAGGCGTCATGATGACTCAAGGCACCTTGGTCGATGCCACCATCATTGAGGCACCCAGCTCGACCAAGAACAAAGAGCAGCAACGCGATCCGGAGATGCATCAGACCAAGAAAGGCAATCAGTGGCACTTTGGCATGAAGGCCCACATTGGTGTCGATGCCAAGAGTGGCCTGACCCACAGCCTAGTCACCACCGCGGCCAACGAGCATGACCTCAATCAGCTGGGTAATCTGCTGCATGGAGAGGAGCAATTTGTCTCAGCCGATGCCGGCTACCAAGGGGCGCCACAGCGCGAGGAGCTGGCCGAGGTGGATGTGGACTGGCTGATCGCCGAGCGCCCCGGCAAGGTAAGAACCTTGAAACAGCATCCACGCAAGAACAAAACGGCCATCAACATCGAATACATGAAAGCCAGCATCCGGGCCAAGGTGGAGCACCCATTTCGCATCATCAAGCGACAGTTCGGCTTCGTGAAAGCCAGATACAAGGGGTTGCTGAAAAACGATAACCAACTGGCGATGTTATTCACGCTGGCCAACCTGTTTCGGGCGGACCAAATGATACGTCAGTGGGAGAGATCTCACTAAAAACTGGGGATAACACCTTAAATGGCGAAGAAACGGTCTAAATAGGCTGATTCAAGGCATTTACGGGAGAAAAAATCGGCTCAAACATGAAGAAATGAAATGACTGAGTCAGCCGAGAAGAATTTCCCCGCTTATTCGCACCTTCCTTAACGTGGTTTGTTTTTCCGTTAAGAAAGAAATAATGACGCGCGGGAGGATGTTCTTTAGGCGGGGTAAGGATGTGCTTATTGGCACTCCTTGACAAAAATTGGACTGAGTTGACGAGACGCGAAAATATGTGTGAAGTTGATCACAAATATAAACGCTGGTAGGGTAAAAAGGTCATTAACTGCCCAGGCAGGCGTCAACAGGTTCGGTTGTATCGACGTAAAACGTCAATGTAAGTAAACCTGCTACGCTTGAATAAGGCGATTCGCATGGAGCGGATCCCATGGTTCACAGAACGCTAACTGGACTGTGAAACAGACAGGGCCGAGTCAACGAGGATAGCTATGCTGAGAAGGAAAAAGATTAAACCCATCACGCTTCGCGACGTCACCATTATTGATGACGCAAAGCTGCGTAAAGCCATTACCGCAGCCTCGCTCGGTAATGCGATGGAATGGTTCGATTTTGGTGTCTACGGCTTTGTGGCCTATGCGTTAGGTAAAGTGTTTTTCCCCGGGGCCGATCCCAGCCTGCAGATGATTGCCGCACTGGGTACGTTCTCCGTTCCCTTCCTGATTCGCCCGCTGGGCGGTCTGTTCTTCGGTATGCTCGGCGATAAATATGGTCGTCAGAAGATCCTGGCCATCACCATCGTCATTATGTCGATCAGTACATTCTGTATCGGTCTTATACCGTCTTACGCCACCATCGGCATTTGGGCACCCATTCTCCTGCTGATTTGTAAGATGGCGCAGGGCTTCTCCGTCGGCGGTGAATATACCGGTGCCTCAATCTTCGTTGCCGAGTATTCCCCGGACCGTAAGCGCGGATTTATGGGGAGCTGGCTGGACTTCGGCTCGATTGCTGGATTTGTCATGGGCGCAGGCGTAGTCGTGCTGATTTCAACCGTGGTGGGTGAAGATAACTTCCTCGACTGGGGCTGGCGTATCCCGTTCTTCCTGGCATTGCCGCTGGGGATAATTGGTCTTTACCTGCGTCATGCGCTTGAGGAGACGCCCGCGTTCCAGCAGCACGTCGAAAAACTGGAACAGGGTGACCGCGAAGGGCTGCAGGATGGTCCGAAGGTGTCGTTCAAAGAGATTGCCACTAAACACTGGCGCAGCCTGCTGACCTGTATTGGCCTGGTGATTTCGACCAACGTGACCTACTACATGCTGTTGACCTACATGCCGAGCTACCTGTCGCATAACCTGCACTACTCGGAAGATCACGGTGTGCTGATTATTATCGCCATCATGGTGGGTATGCTGTTTGTGCAGCCGATTATGGGCCTGTTGAGTGACCGTTTTGGTCGTCGACCGTTCATTATTCTGGGAAGCGTTGCGCTGTTTGCTCTGGCCATTCCGGCATTCATTCTGATTAACAGCGATGTGCTGGGGCTGATTTTTGCCGGTCTGCTGATGCTGGCGGTGATCCTTAACTGCTTTATCGGGGTGATGGCCTCAACGTTGCCCGCGATGTTCCCGACGCATATTCGCTACAGCGCGCTGGCCGCGGCCTTTAACATCTCGGTGCTGATTGCCGGTCTGACCCCGACGCTTGCCGCCTCGCTGGTCGAGAGCACGCAGAACCTGATGATGCCGGCTTATTACCTGATGGTGATTGCGGTGATTGGTTTGATTACCGGTCTTACCATGAAGGAGACGGCTAATCGCCCTCTGAAAGGCGCAACGCCTGCGGCGTCTGACATCCAGGAAGCGAAAGAGATCCTGCGCGAGCACTACGATAACGTAGAGCAGAAGATTGAAGATATTGACGCAGAGATTGAAGAGCTGCAGAAAAAACGCTCCCGACTGGTGGACCAGCATCCACGCATCAACGAGTAATAAAGAAACCCGCCAACGGCGGGTTTTCTTTTATTAGCATCCGGCAGCGATGTAGTCACCATTGGCGCTGATGGGGATCACCGTCAGGAACAGCACCGTCGCAAACAGGATCAGGACTACCCCTCCGGCTATTTTGACTGCCGGTACCAGCCATCTTAGTGAGGCGCTTTCTCCGAACCAGGTCACCGTGCGCTCGCGGGCGTAACGCACTGCCAGGGAAAGCCCCACAATAGAAAGTGCGGTGCCTAAAGACATAGTCATGACTGCGGCCACTCCCCAGGTGACAATGCCCAGCGCATTCGAAAACATCAGAATCATGATCGCCCCGCTGCACGGACGTGCGCCAATCGCCAGAATCACGCCCAGACGGGTTTTCCAGTCGCCCTGCGTCAGGTCTGTACCTACGCCGTGATGGCCGCAGCCACAGTGTTCATCGTGCTGATGAAGCGGCTTGATGGCGGAGATAGACATCCTGCGCGGGCGCAGGCTCTTCAGCGCCTGATAAATGACAAAAGCACCGAATGCGCCAATAAGCACAGCGCTTATCTTCTCCACGTACCAGCGGCTGGTACTAATATCCCCGGAGGCGAGGTTAAACCCCACCGCCAGAATAAAGACAAACAGAATGGCGCTGACGCCCTGCATCAGGCTACCCAGGAAGGGGACGACCCGGGCGGCCAGCTCGCTTTCCTTATTGGTGGTCAGATAGGTCGTCACGATGAATTTTCCGTGTCCGGGCCCGATGGCGTGAAGGACACCATAAAGGAAAGCCCCCGTTAACAGCCATAATCCGCCGCTGTACTGGTGGTTATTAAGCTGCAGCAGATACATCACCAGATAGCGGTGCAGCGTAATTTGCGTGGCGAGACACCACTGGATAAAGGCGTTCCAGTGCGCATGCAGGGTAAAAACGGCAAAGAGGAGTGCCAGCAGCATCACTCCTGCAGTAGGGAGACGCCAGTCGCGGGCGAGGCGTTGTGTGGTCATGAGGGTGGGCCTGCACAGAGGAGAATATTTGCCGCTAGTATAGTTGATCTTCTCGCTCAATTCGTGGGATCGCATCGCGATCCGCTCATGATTGTGGATAACTTTGTGCATAAAAGGGTATAAGGCGGGGTTTTGCTGTGGAATGCAGCAGTCAGTCATTTTTCTGTCATTTAGCGGTTGCGGCCTGTTGAGAACTCCCTATAATGCGCCTCCATCGACACGGCGGATGTGAATCACTTCACAAACAATCCGGTCGGTTGAAGAGAAAAAATCCTGAAATAACGGGTTGACTCTGAAAGAGGAAAGCGTAATATACGCCACCTCGCAACGGTGAGCGAAAGCCGCGTTGCACTGCTCTTTAACAATTTATCAGACAATCTGTGTGGGCACTCAAAGTGACATGGATTCTTAACGTCGCAAGACGAAAAATGAATACCAAGTCTCTGAGTGAACATACGTAATTCATTACGAAGTTTAATTCACGAGCATCAAACTTAAATTGAAGAGTTTGATCATGGCTCAGATTGAACGCTGGCGGCAGGCCTAACACATGCAAGTCGAGCGGTAACACAGGGAGCTTGCTCCTGGGTGACGAGCGGCGGACGGGTGAGTAATGTCTGGGAAACTGCCTGATGGAGGGGGATAACTACTGGAAACGGTAGCTAATACCGCATAACGTCGCAAGACCAAAGAGGGGGACCTTCGGGCCTCTTGCCATCAGATGTGCCCAGATGGGATTAGCTAGTAGGTGGGGTAACGGCTCACCTAGGCGACGATCCCTAGCTGGTCTGAGAGGATGACCAGCCACACTGGAACTGAGACACGGTCCAGACTCCTACGGGAGGCAGCAGTGGGGAATATTGCACAATGGGCGCAAGCCTGATGCAGCCATGCCGCGTGTATGAAGAAGGCCTTCGGGTTGTAAAGTACTTTCAGCGGGGAGGAAGGCGATAAGGTTAATAACCTTGTCGATTGACGTTACCCGCAGAAGAAGCACCGGCTAACTCCGTGCCAGCAGCCGCGGTAATACGGAGGGTGCAAGCGTTAATCGGAATTACTGGGCGTAAAGCGCACGCAGGCGGTCTGTCAAGTCGGATGTGAAATCCCCGGGCTCAACCTGGGAACTGCATTCGAAACTGGCAGGCTAGAGTCTTGTAGAGGGGGGTAGAATTCCAGGTGTAGCGGTGAAATGCGTAGAGATCTGGAGGAATACCGGTGGCGAAGGCGGCCCCCTGGACAAAGACTGACGCTCAGGTGCGAAAGCGTGGGGAGCAAACAGGATTAGATACCCTGGTAGTCCACGCCGTAAACGATGTCGACTTGGAGGTTGTGCCCTTGAGGCGTGGCTTCCGGAGCTAACGCGTTAAGTCGACCGCCTGGGGAGTACGGCCGCAAGGTTAAAACTCAAATGAATTGACGGGGGCCCGCACAAGCGGTGGAGCATGTGGTTTAATTCGATGCAACGCGAAGAACCTTACCTACTCTTGACATCCAGAGAACTTTCCAGAGATGGATTGGTGCCTTCGGGAACTCTGAGACAGGTGCTGCATGGCTGTCGTCAGCTCGTGTTGTGAAATGTTGGGTTAAGTCCCGCAACGAGCGCAACCCTTATCCTTTGTTGCCAGCGGTTCGGCCGGGAACTCAAAGGAGACTGCCAGTGATAAACTGGAGGAAGGTGGGGATGACGTCAAGTCATCATGGCCCTTACGAGTAGGGCTACACACGTGCTACAATGGCGCATACAAAGAGAAGCGACCTCGCGAGAGCAAGCGGACCTCATAAAGTGCGTCGTAGTCCGGATTGGAGTCTGCAACTCGACTCCATGAAGTCGGAATCGCTAGTAATCGTAGATCAGAATGCTACGGTGAATACGTTCCCGGGCCTTGTACACACCGCCCGTCACACCATGGGAGTGGGTTGCAAAAGAAGTAGGTAGCTTAACCTTCGGGAGGGCGCTTACCACTTTGTGATTCATGACTGGGGTGAAGTCGTAACAAGGTAACCGTAGGGGAACCTGCGGTTGGATCACCTCCTTACCTTAAAGAACCTGCCTTTGTAGTGCTCACACAGATTGTCTGATGAAAAGTAAATAGCAAGGCGTCTTGCGATTGAGACTTCAGTGTCCCCTTCGTCTAGAGGCCCAGGACACCGCCCTTTCACGGCGGTAACAGGGGTTCGAATCCCCTAGGGGACGCCACTTGCTGGTTCGTGAGTGAAAGTCACCTGCCGTCATATCTCAAAACTCATCTTCGGGTGACGTTTGAGATATTTTCTCTTTAAAAATCTGGATCAAGCTGAAAATTGAAACGACACACATGTTATGTGTGTTCGAGTCTCTCAAATTTTCGCAAGTCGATGATGAATCGAAAGAAACATCTTCGGGTTGTGAGGTTAAGCGACTAAGCGTACACGGTGGATGCCCTGGCAGTCAGAGGCGATGAAGGACGTGCTAATCTGCGAAAAGCGCCGGCGAGGTGATATGAACCTTTGACCCGGCGATGTCCGAATGGGGAAACCCAGTGTGATTCGTCACACTATCGTTAACTGAATACATAGGTTAACGAGGCGAACCGGGGGAACTGAAACATCTAAGTACCCCGAGGAAAAGAAATCAACCGAGATTCCCCCAGTAGCGGCGAGCGAACGGGGAGCAGCCCAGAGTCTGAATCAGCTTGTGTGTTAGTGGAACGGTCTGGAAAGTCCGGCGATACAGGGTGACAGCCCCGTACACGAAAGCACACAGGTTGTGAACTCGAAGAGTAGGGCGGGACACGTGGTATCCTGTCTGAATATGGGGGGACCATCCTCCAAGGCTAAATACTCCTGACTGACCGATAGTGAACCAGTACCGTGAGGGAAAGGCGAAAAGAACCCCGGCGAGGGGAGTGAAAAAGAACCTGAAACCGTGTACGTACAAGCAGTGGGAGCACCTTCGTGGTGTGACTGCGTACCTTTTGTATAATGGGTCAGCGACTTATATTCTGTAGCAAGGTTAACCGTATAGGGGAGCCGAAGGGAAACCGAGTCTTAACTGGGCGTTAAGTTGCAGGGTATAGACCCGAAACCCGGTGATCTAGCCATGGGCAGGTTGAAGGTTGGGTAACACTAACTGGAGGACCGAACCGACTAATGTTGAAAAATTAGCGGATGACTTGTGGCTGGGGGTGAAAGGCCAATCAAACCGGGAGATAGCTGGTTCTCCCCGAAAGCTATTTAGGTAGCGCCTCGTGAACTCATCTTCGGGGGTAGAGCACTGTTTCGGCTAGGGGGCCATCCCGGCTTACCAACCCGATGCAAACTACGAATACCGAAGAATGTTATCACGGGAGACACACGGCGGGTGCTAACGTCCGTCGTGAAGAGGGAAACAACCCAGACCGCCAGCTAAGGTCCCAAAGTCATGGTTAAGTGGGAAACGATGTGGGAAGGCACAGACAGCCAGGATGTTGGCTTAGAAGCAGCCATCATTTAAAGAAAGCGTAATAGCTCACTGGTCGAGTCGGCCTGCGCGGAAGATGTAACGGGGCTAAACCATGCACCGAAGCTGCGGCAGCGACGCTTATGCGTTGTTGGGTAGGGGAGCGTTCTGTAAGCCGTTGAAGGTGTGCTGTGAGGCATGCTGGAGGTATCAGAAGTGCGAATGCTGACATAAGTAACGATAAAGCGGGTGAAAAGCCCGCTCGCCGGAAGACCAAGGGTTCCTGTCCAACGTTAATCGGGGCAGGGTGAGTCGACCCCTAAGGCGAGGCCGAAAGGCGTAGTCGATGGGAAACAGGTTAATATTCCTGTACTTGGTGTTACTGCGAAGGGGGGACGGAGAAGGCTATGTTAGCCGGGCGACGGTTGTCCCGGTTTAAGCATGTAGGCGGAACGATTAGGTAAATCCGGTCGTTTATTAACGCTGAGGTGTGATGACGAGGCACTACGGTGCTGAAGTAACAAATGCCCTGCTTCCAGGAAAAGCCTCTAAGCATCAGGTAACATCAAATCGTACCCCAAACCGACACAGGTGGTCAGGTAGAGAATACCAAGGCGCTTGAGAGAACTCGGGTGAAGGAACTAGGCAAAATGGTGCCGTAACTTCGGGAGAAGGCACGCTGATATGTAGGTGAAGCCCCTGCGGGTGGAGCTGAAATCAGTCGAAGATACCAGCTGGCTGCAACTGTTTATTAAAAACACAGCACTGTGCAAACACGAAAGTGGACGTATACGGTGTGACGCCTGCCCGGTGCCGGAAGGTTAATTGATGGGGTTAGCGGCAACGCGAAGCTCTTGATCGAAGCCCCGGTAAACGGCGGCCGTAACTATAACGGTCCTAAGGTAGCGAAATTCCTTGTCGGGTAAGTTCCGACCTGCACGAATGGCGTAATGATGGCCAGGCTGTCTCCACCCGAGACTCAGTGAAATTGAACTCGCTGTGAAGATGCAGTGTACCCGCGGCAAGACGGAAAGACCCCGTGAACCTTTACTATAGCTTGACACTGAACACTGGTCCTTGATGTGTAGGATAGGTGGGAGGCTTTGAAGCGTGGACGCCAGTCTGCGTGGAGCCGACCTTGAAATACCACCCTTTAATGGCTGGTGTTCTAACGTAGACCCGTAATCCGGGTTGCGGACAGTGTCTGGTGGGTAGTTTGACTGGGGCGGTCTCCTCCCAAAGAGTAACGGAGGAGCACGAAGGTTAGCTAATCCTGGTCGGACATCAGGAGGTTAGTGCAATGGCATAAGCTAGCTTGACTGCGAGAGTGACGGCTCGAGCAGGTGCGAAAGCAGGTCATAGTGATCCGGTGGTTCTGAATGGAAGGGCCATCGCTCAACGGATAAAAGGTACTCCGGGGATAACAGGCTGATACCGCCCAAGAGTTCATATCGACGGCGGTGTTTGGCACCTCGATGTCGGCTCATCACATCCTGGGGCTGAAGTAGGTCCCAAGGGTATGGCTGTTCGCCATTTAAAGTGGTACGCGAGCTGGGTTTAGAACGTCGTGAGACAGTTCGGTCCCTATCTGCCGTGGGCGCTGGAGAATTGAGGGGGGCTGCTCCTAGTACGAGAGGACCGGAGTGGACGCATCACTGGTGTTCGGGTTGTCATGCCAATGGCATTGCCCGGTAGCTAAATGCGGAAAAGATAAGTGCTGAAAGCATCTAAGCACGAAACTTGCCCCGAGATGAGTTCTCCCTGACCCTTTAAGGGTCCTGAAGGAACGTTGAAGACTACGACGTTGATAGGTCGGGTGTGTAAGCGCAGCGATGCGTTGAGCTAACCGATACTAATGAACCGTGAGGCTTAACCTTACAACGCCGAAGCTGTTTCGGCGGACGAGAGACAGACAATCAAATTTCAGCTTTGATACAGATTTAACAGAATTTGCCTGGCGGCTTTAGCGCGGTGGTCCCACCTGACCCCATGCCGAACTCAGAAGTGAAACGCCGTAGCGCCGATGGTAGTGTGGGGTCTCCCCATGTGAGAGTAGGGAACTGCCAGGCATCAAATAGAAGAACCCCGTACCGTAAGGTGCGGGGTTTTTTGCTTTGCGCGCGCAGAAAAGGCCGATAGTGCTGCACTTGCCGGGCCTGCGGGCTCAGTAGGCCGGATAAGGCAAAGCCGCCATCCGGCAACGCAGACCGCACGATCCCACGGCAAAGAGAAACAAGAATACAAAGAAGGGATTTATAAACGCAGAAAAGCAAAAACCCAGCCATAGGCTGGGTTCTTTAAATAGTGGTGCCCGGACTCGGAATCGAACCAAGGACACGGGGATTTTCAATCCCCTGCTCTACCGACTGAGCTATCCGGGCAACGGAGCGCATTAAACCGCAATCACGCTCGATCGTCAACATTATTTCGGGAAAAGCTGTTCAACTGCTTAAGTTTGCGGCAATCTGTCCGCTTTCGCCGTGAAAATGCACAAATCTTCCAGACAGAACCAGTGTAATACGGCAATGCTGAGAGCAAGAGGAGGGCAGTATGGCAAATGACTGGCTTGAACTGCGTCAGCATGCAGATACGGGTATTGAGACGATTAAAGCGCATTTCGAAGGGCATGCCTTTGATCCGCACTGGCATGATAGCTATCTGGTAGGGATAACCCTCTCCGGCACGCAGCAGTTTCACTGCCGCCGTGAGCGTCATCGTAGCCAGCCGGGCGACGCATTTCTCCTCGAGCCTGGCGAGATCCACGACGGTGATGCGCCTGTAGAGGGTGGCTTTACCTATTTGACCTTCTATCTTGATGAGCGCTGGCTTACCCATGCGCTACAGGGGCTCTACGAATCGACTCCAGGGAGTTATTCACTCCACTTTGCCCAAACGCTGACGCGGGAGCCGCAGCTGGTGCGCGCTATCGGTGAGACATTCTCCACCCTGCATAATGACGAGATGAAAATCGTTCAGCAAAGCACAATGGATAATCTGCTCTCCCGGATCACCGCCCACTGCCACTGGCGTAAGAAACTACCGTCGCAGTTACAAAGCGCTGCTGTGGCGCATCGTGCGCGCGACTATCTCTATGCCCATATCGGTGAGAACGTGGGGCTGTCAGATCTTGCGCGCGAGACGGGCACGGATCGCTTTACCCTGACGCGCTGTTTTAAGCGCGAGTTCAACCTGGCGCCCCACGCATGGCTTATTCAGCTGCGTCTGGCAAAGGCCCGACAGCTGCTGGCGCGCGGTGACCAGCCCGTTGATGTGGCTGCCGCAGTGGGTTTTGCCGATCAAAGCCATCTGGGGCGATGGTTTCAGCGTGCTTACCGTATCTCTCCCGCACACTACCGCCGGTTGTGCACAAACCTTCCAGACGTTTCCAAAAAATAACGGCACATTCATGGCTCTAATAAAAAGGAGCCACCTGTGAGTTTGATCCCCTTTCTGCTGTTCGCATTTGTCGCCTCCATTACGCCGGGGCCGACCAATATTCTCGTGCTGACGAACAGCCAGCACTTTGGCGTAAAAAATACCGTACCAGCTATTCTGGGCGGGTGTATCGCGGCCAGTGCGATTGTGCTGGTATCAGGCGCTGGCGCGGGGGAAGTGCTGCGTCAGTACCCTCTGATACGTCAGATAATGAGCTGGGCTGGCGTGCTGTGGCTAAGCTGGATGAGCTGGCAGCTGTTTCGCGCCCCGGCCGCCCGTCTTTCCGCTGAGAACCGTATCCGATTCACCGCTCGGGCGGCGGCGCTGCTGCAGATCGTGAACCCCAAAACCTGGATGATGGCGCTGGCCGTCGTCAGCCTGTTTGCCCCAACTGGCGACCATGCATTGCGGGATATTGCGCTAATGGCGCTATGGTTTCTGCTGATCTCGATAGCCTGCTTGATGTGCTGGGCGTGGTTGGGTAAAGCGGTGAACCGAATTTTTCGCACCACCGTGGCGATGGTGCGGTTTCAGCGCCTGATGGCGCTGTGTCTGCTCGTCTCCGCCTGGGCGGGCATGCTGGCTTAGGTCAGCGCTCCACCCATTCTGCATTGGGCAAAGCGTAGAATATCTTCCGCCAGGCGGTGCGCCGTATCCACATCGGCCTGGCTACGGTTCACCAGCATGCGGCTGAGGCAACCTTCCAGCACCAGCTCCATCTGCTTCGCTACCATCGCCGGGTCATCGACTTCCAGCGTGGTCAGCAGCTCGTGGGTGAAGTCATGCGCCGCCCGTTTTTGCTGCTCCGCCAACTGGTGGATAGGATGGCCTGGGTCGGGAAAATAAGTGCAGGCGGCGATGAACAGACAACCCGGGTAGCGGTTGTTGCTGACGCATTCGGTCAGCGCGGTATAGCGCGCCAGCAGCTTTTGCTCCGCGGTCAGTTCTTCATTCAGCATCAGTTGCCTGCGCCAGATATCAACCTGCTGGCTGAGATAGCGCAGGGCATCATAGAGTAGTGCCTCTTTATCTGGCCAGAAGCGCTTAAGTTCATCCAGAGGATAATCGATACGGTCGGCTACCATCTCAAGCGTGGTGCTGGCGATCCCTTGAATCTCAAGTAGTTGCAGGGCTTGTCCCAGTACGTCTTCACGTTGCACGGTTATCTCCTCCGCTATTCCCAACGGTATGTCCCGTTTAAAGTGTTGTTTACGGTTGGCGATTGCGCAAATGCGCGCTAAATGCCGCCGCATCCATAAACCCGGTTACACGCTGTTCTGGCTGCTCCTGGCCCTGTTGATTGAAGAACAGAATCGTTGGCAGCCCGAGCACGTTAAGCTGCTTCAGCAGAGCCTTATCCTGCGCATTATTGGCGGTCACGTTCGCCTGGAGCAAAACGGTCTCTTTCAGGGCGCTTTGCACCTGCGGATCGCTAAAAGTATATTTTTCAAACTCTTTGCAGGCGACACACCAGTCGGCATAGAGATCGAGCATCACCGCTTTGCCTTTCGCCTCTGCCAGGGCGCTGTTAAGTTCATCCACGTTTTTAATCTGGGTGAAGTTCAGATGCGCTTGCGTCTGACCCACCGGTGTGCCGAACGCCCAGTCCTGCAGAGGGCGTACGCTCACCAGCGCGGCAGCCAGCAGCAGGATTTGCACCAGGCGCATCCATGGCTTCTTCGCCCCCAGGCTGACAATAAACGCCCAGGCAAAGAACGCTACGCCGAGCATCGCCCACAGGCGTAAACCCCAGACGTCCCCGATGATACGCTCAAGGAGGAACACCGGCAGCGCGAGGATGACAAAGCCAAATGCGGTTTTCACCGTCTCCATCCACGGGCCGCTCTTCGGCAGAAGTCGATTACCGAAAACCGTGACCAGAATCAGCGGCAGGCCCATGCCCAGGGCATACAGGTACAACGTTCCGCCGCCGAGCCAAATGTTGCCGCTCTGGGCGATATAGAGCAGGATGGCGCTCAGCGGCGCGGTAGTGCAGGGAGAGCATATCAGCCCGGCAATGGCACCCATCGCGAACACGCCGCCTGCGGAGCCGCCCTGCTGACGGTTGCTCATCAGCGTTAAGCGCGTTTGCAGCGAGGAGGGCAGCTGTAGCGTGAACAGGCCAAACATTGACAGCGCCAACAGCATAAACACCGCTGACAGGCCAATGAGAACATAAGGGTGCTGGAGTGCTGCCTGGAACTGTAAACCGGCAGCGGCAACCACGAGGCCGAGCGCCGTGTAGGTTAGCGCCATTCCCTGCACGTATATAAAGGCCAGCAGCAGGGCGCGTGCGGTGGAAAGCCGTTGCTTACCGCCCAGCACGATGCCAGAGATGAGCGGATACATCGGCAGCACGCACGGCGTAAAGGCAATGCCGATACCGATCAGCAAGGCCCAAAGCGCTGAGAACGGAAGGTCTGTCCGCTCTTCGCTTGTCTCGCCCGAGGGGAGAGGGGAGAAAGCGGCGGCAGCCTTAACTTCGCTAAGCGGCACGACTTTCGTCTCCGGCGGATAGCAGAAACCTGCATCCGCACATCCCTGATAGGTTACCGTCAGCGTCGCGCCTTTATCGGCCTGATTCACCGTCACGGGCACGCTTAAGCGCTGGCGGTAGATTTCACTCTTGCCGTAGAACTCGTCCTCGTGCCACTCGCCAGCGGGCATCTGCAGTGCGCCCACGTTTGCCTGGGCAGGGGTGATGCTCACCTGCTTGCGATAGAGGTAATAGCCCTCTTTCACCTGCCAGGTAAGATAGAGATCGTGCTGGTTTTGCTGAAAGTCGAAAACAAACGCCTGGTCGGCAGGAATAAAGTTCGAACGGCCGGGCGCGTCAAACAACCCGGCAAAAGCTGACGTGCTGCACAGCAGCAGGATCAGCGTAAGGAAGCGTTGAGCCATGAGAGATAGTCGTTATCGCCATGAACCACTGGCAATACCAGCAGCTCCGGGGTTTGGTAAGGATGATGAGATTTGAGGCAGTCCAGGAGTGCCTGCTGATTCGCCAGATTGGTTTTGAGCAACATCTGGACTTCGTACTCTTGCTCCAGCTTGCCTTCCCAGTAATAAAGGGAGGTGGCACCGGGGAGGAGCGTCACGCAGGCAGCCAGTTTTTCGGCCAGCACTTTGGCGGCGAGATCCTGGGCAGAGGCTTCATCAGGGGCGGTACACAGTACGACAACAGCATCAGGCGTGTTCACAAGTCGACCTCCTCATCACGAAAGGCTTCACTATATCACGCAAGGCGGTTGGTCATTAATGAAACGGGCCGCAGAGCGGCCCGATTTTAACTATTTTTACAACCACTCACCGTTTACAGCACCACGCCGCCAATGATAAAGCCGAGGATCACGCAAAGTGAAATGGCGACCACGCCCGGGATCAGGAACGCGTGGTTAAACACATACTTACCGATACGGGTTGAGCCAGTGTCGTCCATCTCCACCGCCGCCAGCAGGGTTGGGTAGGTTGGCAGAACGAACAGGGCAGAAACCGCTGCGAAAGAGGCAATCGCCGTCAGCGGGGTAACGCCCAGCATCAGTGCCGCAGGCATCAGCGCTTTGGTGGTCGCCGCCTGGGAGTAAAGCAGGGTAGCAGCAAAGAACAGCACCACCGCCAGCAGCCACGGGTAGTTGTGCAGCAGGTCGCCAGCGACGGTCTGAATGTCGCTGATGTGCGCTTTCACGAAGGTATCACCAAGCCAGGCTACGCCGAGGACGCACACGCAGGCGCTCATACCGGATTTGAAGGTGCTGGCGTTCAGCACTTCGCTGGTATCAATTTTACAGGTGATGCTAATCAGCGTCGCGATGGTCAGCATAAACACCACAATCGCTTCGTTACGCGGCAGGACCGGGTTCTGGATCAGACCCACGGTATCGCTGATAGCGGTCGCGTAGAACATCACCGCGACAATACCGATCAGGAACAGCAGCACGGAACGTTTTGCGTGCGGCTTCAGCTCGAAGACCTGGCTGCCGCGCAGTCTCACTTCACCCTTGGCGAGGCGTTCCTGATAAACCGGATCGTCTTTCAGTTCGGCGCCGAGGAAGTTACACAGCACGGCAGTGATCATCACCGCAATCAGCGTCACCGGGATACAGATCGCCAGCAGCGTCAGGTAGCTCACGCCCATTGGCTCAAGAATACCGGCGAAGAAGACCACCGCAGCGGAAATCGGTGAGGCGGTAATCGCAATCTGGGACGCGACGACGGCAATAGAGAGCGGACGAGACGGACGGATACCCTGCTCTTTCGCCACTTCGGTAATCACCGGCAGCGTAGAGAAGGCGGTGTGGCCCGTACCGGCGAGAATGGTCATAAACCAGGTCACCAGCGGGGCAAGGAAGGTAATGTATTTTGGATGGCGGCGCAGCATACGCTCCGCCAGGCTTACCAGGTAGTCCATACCGCCTGCCACCTGCATGGCGGCGATAGCGGCAATAACGGCCATGATGATTTCAATAACGTCGAACGGGATTGCGCCGGGTTTAATCTGAAAGATAAGGGTAAGAACGAGCACCCCGAGACCGCCGGCAAAACCGATGCCGATACCCCCGAGTCTTGCTCCCAAATAAATCGCCAACAAGACGATGACGAGTTCTGCTCCAAACATAAGGACCTTCCTTGCTTATTAACAAGTTGATATTGAATTGTTGTATTTTGGTAACGCCTAAAAAGAAAAAAGGCACGTCACAAGTGACGTGCCTTAAGAAGCCTAGCCTGAACGGTTACTGTTCGCTTTCATCGGTATATCGTTTTGCTTTATATGCCGGGTGCATCAAGTTCTGGGCCGAGAAGATATCGTCCAGCTCAGCTTCGGTCAACAGCCCGCGCTCCAGCACCACTTCACGTACGCTCTTACCGGTTTCGGCGCAAATCTTACCGACGATATCACCGTTGTGGTGACCGATGAACGGGTTGAGGTAGGTGACGATCCCGATGGAGTTGTAGACATAACCCTCACAGACTTCTTTATTCGCCGTGATACCGTTAATGCATTTTTCCAGCAGGTTGTAGCAGGCGTTGGTCAGGATGTGGATGGATTCAAACATCGCTTGGCCAATCACTGGCTCCATCACGTTCAGCTGCAGCTGACCCGCTTCAGAGGCCATGGTCACGGTCGTATCGTTACCGATGACTTTGAAGCAAACCTGATTCACCACTTCTGGCACAACCGGGTTCACCTTGGCTGGCATGATGGACGAACCCGCCTGCAGTTCTGGCAGGTTGATTTCATTCAGGCCAGCGCGCGGACCGGAAGAGAGCAGGCGCAAGTCGTTACAGATTTTGGACAGTTTCACCGCCAGACGTTTCAGGGCGCTGTGTACCATGACGTAGGCGCCGCAGTCTGAGGTGGCTTCAATCAGGTCTTCTGCAGGCACAACCGGCAGGTTAGAGACTTCAGCCAGCTTCTGTACCGCCAGCTGCTGATAGCCATCCGGGGTGTTCAGACGCGTACCGATGGCGGTGGCGCCCAGGTTCACTTCCAGCAGCAGCTCGGAGGTGCGCAGCAGGTTTTTGGTCTCTTCGTTCAGCAGTACGTTAAACGCGTGGAATTCCTGGCCGAGCGTCATCGGCACCGCGTCCTGCAGCTGGGTACGACCCATTTTCAGGATATCCTGGAACTCAACCGCTTTACGCTGGAAGCCATCACCCAGCTGGTTGATCGCATCCACCAGTTTCACCACAGAGGCATACACCGCGATACGGAAGCCGGTAGGGTAGGCGTCGTTGGTAGACTGGCATTTGTTTACGTGATCGTTCGGGTTCAGGTACTGGTATTCACCTTTCTGATGACCCATCAGCTCCAGGCCAATGTTTGCCAGTACTTCGTTGGTATTCATGTTGACGGAGGTGCCCGCGCCGCCCTGATAGACGTCAACCGGGAACTGGTCCATGCATTTGCCGTTGTTCAGCACTTCATCGCAGGCCGCGATAATCGCATTTGCCGCGCTTTTAGGAATGGTTTGCAGCTCTTTGTTGGCCAGTGCTGCGGCTTTCTTCACCATCACCATGCCACGGACAAACTCAGGAATGTCGCTGATTTTGCTGTTGCTGATGTAGAAGTTTTCAATCGCTCTCAGAGTGTGGACACCGTAGTAGGCATCCGCTGGAACTTCCCTGGTACCCAACAAGTCTTCTTCGATACGAATGTTGTTTAACATGTGAACCTTCTTTTCAAGCTGCCGATGGATTGTACTAAACACACAGTATTTATGTGGTTTTGAATATTTTCTGGCCGACGATTATTCCCTCAATCAGCCAGATGCTCGAGATCATATGCTGATGATAGCGAATTGCCGTAAGCTGGATCACTTATTATCGAGCCGATTCCATGATAATTATTAATCTGTGAAATGGGTCACCGCTTTAAAATTTCCAAAAAAAATATCCGTGCAAACTGATTGAATTTTCGCTAACCGTCACCATCTCATACAAACGCGCGTCGCGAACACATTCAGACAGGGGCCCGATGGCCTCTGCCACACAGGAGATGCCAGTGCGCTGGATACCGTTTATTGCTTTCTTTCTCTATGTTTACATTGAGATTTCCATTTTCATCCAGGTTGCCCATGTGCTGGGCGTCCTGCTGACGCTGATTCTGGTGATTTTCACCTCCGTCATCGGCATGTCGCTGGTGCGTAATCAGGGTTTCAAAAATTTCCTGATAATGCAGCAGAAGATGGCCGCAGGGGAAAGCCCTGCGGAAGAGATGATCAAAAGCGTGTCGTTGATTATTGCAGGGCTGCTGCTGATCCTGCCGGGGTTCTTCACTGACTTCCTCGGCCTGCTGCTGCTTCTGCCGCCGGTGCAAAAACACCTGACCATGAAGCTGCTGCCGCATCTGCGCTTTAGCCGTATGCCGGGCGGCGGGTTCAGCACCGGGCCGGGCGATACCTTTGAAGGGGAGTATCAGCGTAAGGATGAACAGCACGACCGTTTAGATCATAAAGACGATCGGTGATTTTGTTGCCCGGTGGCGCTTCGCCTACCGGGCCTCCGGGAGCGCACCGCGCTTCGGCAAAAACACCCACAGCCCTGCCAGCATGACAATCGCGTACAGACTCTTCCATCCCACCATCGCCAGCAACAGCAGGCAAAGCACACCCCCGACGACCGCCAGAGCTTTATAGCGACCTTTCAGCAAACGACATCCCGCCAGCATGCACAGCAGGTAGATCATGATGAAAATGCCGTTGGCGTAGACGATGAGCGCGTCCAGATTAATCTTCAGTGCGTAAATACACAGCGTGCTCACCACGCAGCAGCCCAGTACGGCATTCAGAGCATTCAGCGGAAGCTGGCGTTTAGACAGGCGCGCGAGGCGATTCTCTGATTTGTCGAGCGCCTGCGACCACACCAGCCGGGCAAAGCTCTGGATATAAATATTGAGGCTGGCAAAACAGGCGAGATAGCCGATCGCACAGGCGATCCATAGTGCCTTCACGCCGAACAGTTCCACCACGATACCCGGTAGCGATGCCGCGGCGGCGAGATCCGCTCCGAACGCTTGGAAGTGTAAGACCAGCACGGTACACGCCCAATAGACTGTGCCAGCAAGCAGCAGACCTATCATCAGCGCGCGGGGGAAATCGTGTTCAGGCTGCTTAAATTCAGAGGCCAGATGGGCAAAGGCTTCCAGGCCGACAAAACACCAGAACATGACAGAGAGCGCGGCGAAAAGCTGTGAATGGTCGACGTCTGTCACCGCAGGGAAGGGAATTTCCTTGATTGTGATATCGCCCACCCACCAGATAGCGACAACGAGCGCGACAATCAGCACCGCAACCAGCGTCTGCAGGTTGGCGCTGGAGCTGGCGCCGCGAGAGCCTACCCACCAGACGATTGCCAGCGTTCCCAGTTCGGCCAGCAATAACTGCTCGTTATACCAGCCAAACAGCGCCTGACCAAAGCCGGTCGCAATATGCAGCGCCGCAGGTAGGCCAACCGGAATGACGGAAAGAAACAGCCAGCCGGTGACGCGCTGCAGCCGCGGGCCAAAGGCCAGTCCGACAAAGTGCGCCACGCCGCCCGCGCTGGGGAAATGCCGGCCCAGGATGGCAAACACAATGGCTATCGGGAAAACCAATACAATCAGCGCCGGCCACGCCCACAGGCTGTTATTTCCAGCCACCAGCGCCGCCAGCGCGGGTACGGCAAACACGCCCGTACCTAACAAGGAGGTTGAGAGCAGTCCGACGCCCTGCGCCAGCCCCAGCTCCTGCTTGAGTCCACTCATTCACATCGCCCTGCCAGTACCAAAAGAGAGGCGATGGTAACACTTTCGCAAATTTTTTTTTCGACTCCCCCTTGAAGGGGGAAAAAGCTATCCCCATCTCTCAGGGCACTAGTCGGAAAACCGCATGCGGGCCGGCGTCATCCATAACTGATAATGACTTTCTCAAAGGAGAGCTATCAATGAGTATTCGTCCGTTACATGATCGTGTGATCGTCAAACGTAAAGAAGTTGAAACCAAGTCTGCTGGCGGCATCGTTCTGACCGGTTCTGCAGCAGCCAAATCAACGCGTGGCGAAATCATCGCTGTCGGTAAGGGCCGCATCCTGGAAAACGGAACTGTGCAGCCACTGGACGTTAAAGTTGGTGACATCGTAATTTTCAACGATGGCTACGGCGTGAAATCCGAGAAGATCGACAATGAAGAAGTGTTGATCATGTCCGAGAGCGACATTCTGGCAATTGTTGAAGCGTAATTTACGCACGAGAATTTGAGGAAATAAGAACATGGCAGCTAAAGACGTAAAATTCGGTAACGACGCTCGTGTAAAAATGCTCCGCGGCGTAAACGTACTGGCAGATGCAGTTAAAGTGACTCTGGGCCCGAAAGGCCGCAACGTAGTGCTGGATAAATCCTTCGGCGCGCCAACCATCACCAAAGATGGTGTTTCTGTAGCACGTGAAATTGAGCTGGAAGACAAGTTCGAAAACATGGGCGCGCAGATGGTGAAAGAAGTTGCCTCTAAAGCGAACGACGCTGCAGGTGACGGTACCACCACCGCGACCGTACTGGCGCAGGCAATCATCACCGAAGGTCTGAAAGCCGTTGCTGCGGGCATGAACCCAATGGATCTGAAACGCGGTATCGACAAAGCCGTCACTGCCGCTGTTGAAGAACTGAAAGCGCTGTCCGTACCGTGCTCTGACTCTAAAGCCATTGCTCAGGTTGGTACCATCTCCGCTAACTCCGACGAAACCGTAGGTAAACTGATCGCTGAAGCGATGGACAAAGTCGGTAAAGAAGGCGTGATCACCGTTGAAGACGGTACCGGTCTGGAAGACGAACTGGACGTGGTTGAAGGTATGCAGTTCGACCGCGGTTACCTGTCCCCATACTTCATCAACAAGCCAGAAACAGGTGCTGTTGAGCTGGAAAGCCCGTTCATCCTGCTGGCTGACAAGAAAATCTCCAACATCCGCGAAATGCTGCCAGTACTGGAAGCCGTTGCGAAAGCAGGCAAGCCTCTGGTTATCATCGCTGAAGACGTTGAAGGCGAAGCGCTGGCGACCCTGGTGGTTAACACCATGCGCGGCATCGTGAAAGTGGCTGCTGTTAAAGCACCTGGCTTCGGCGATCGCCGTAAAGCGATGCTGCAGGATATCGCTACCCTGACCGGCGGTACCGTGATCTCTGAAGAGATCGGTATGGAGCTGGAAAAAGCGACCCTGGAAGACCTGGGCCAGGCGAAACGCGTTGTGATCAACAAAGACACCACCACCATCATCGACGGTGTGGGTGAAGAAGCCGCTATTCAGGGCCGCGTGGGTCAGATCCGTAAGCAGATCGAAGAAGCGACTTCCGATTACGACCGTGAAAAACTGCAGGAGCGCGTAGCGAAACTGGCTGGCGGCGTTGCGGTAATCAAAGTCGGTGCAGCTACCGAAGTTGAAATGAAAGAGAAAAAAGCACGCGTTGACGATGCCCTGCATGCGACCCGTGCTGCGGTAGAAGAAGGCGTGGTTGCTGGTGGTGGTGTTGCGCTGGTGCGTGTTGCCGCTAAACTGGCAGGCCTGACCGCACAGAACGAAGATCAGAACGTGGGTATCAAAGTTGCGCTGCGCGCAATGGAAGCCCCTCTGCGTCAGATCGTTTCTAACGCCGGTGAAGAACCATCTGTTGTGACCAACAACGTGAAAGCGGGCGAAGGTAACTACGGTTACAACGCGGCAACTGAAGAATACGGCAACATGATCGACTTCGGTATCCTGGATCCAACTAAAGTGACCCGTTCTGCTCTGCAGTACGCGGCATCTGTCGCTGGCCTGATGATCACCACCGAGTGCATGGTAACCGACCTGCCTAAAGGCGATGCACCTGACTTAGGTGCTGCTGGCATGGGCGGCATGGGCGGTATGGGCGGCATGATGTAATCGTGCGTTCTACGTCGTAGAATGTGAAAAACCCCCGGGCAGAAATGCTCGGGGGTTTTTCTTTTGGTCATCTTTTAGGTATAAGATTTACACACGGACAACTACTGTCCAGCTTATTGAAAACGAGGAATAACATGCGCGTAAAAGTCTGTGCAGGGATTGTAGGGGCAGCATTGCTGCTGGCGGGTTGTAGCTCCAGCAATGAGCTGTCGGCAGCGGGCCAGGGCGTTCGCTTTGTGGAAGATAAGCCTGGCAGTGAATGCCAGCTGTTAGGCACGGCAACCGGTGAGCAAAGTAACTGGATGTCAGGTCAGCATGGCGAAGAAGGTGGCTCGATGCGCGGTGCGGCGAATGCCCTGCGTAACCAGGCTGCGGCTATGGGCGGTAACGTGATTTACGGCGTGAGCAGCCCAACGCAGAGTATGCTGTCCAGCTTCGTGCCGACCGCGAGCCAGATGAACGGCCAGGTCTACAAGTGCCCAAACTGATTGCCTTTTTCCCTCTCCCTGTGGGAGAGGGTTAGGGTGAGGGGAAACTAGCACTGCCGCAGCTGCAAATCCAGCGGCGTCTTGCTCGGCTCTCCGCCAATCTCGCGTGCCAGCTTCGGCACCATATAGCCTGAAACCAGCGTTAACAGTTCGCGCATAATCTGCCGGGCTTCTTCATCCGTCACCATGAAATGGGCCGCGCCCTGAACGCGATCCAGCACGTGCAGGTAATAGGGCATCACGCCCGCATCAAACAGGGCATTACTCAGGTCAGCCAGCACGCGGGCGCTGTCGTTCACGCCGCGCAGCAGCACGCTCTGGTTCAGCAGCGTCACGCCCGCTTTACGCAGACGCGCCATCGCCGCGCGAAAGTCATCATCAATTTCGTTCGCGTGGTTGATATGGTTCACCAGCAGCACCTGCAATCTTGACTGCTCCAGGCGTGACACCAGGCCGCCAGTGACACGTGCCGGAATGACAATCGGTAAACGGCTGTGAATACGCAGACGCTTTACGTGCGGAATGGCTTCAAGCTGGGTCAGCAGCCAGTCCAGCTCATGATCTTTTGCCATCAGCGGGTCACCGCCGGAAAAAATAATCTCATCCAGCTCCGGATGGGCGGCGATATAGTCCAGCGCGACCTGCCAGTTGCGTTTATTGCCCTGGTTTTCGGCATAGGGGAAGTGCCGACGGAAGCAATAACGACAATTTACCGCACAGCCGCCTTTTACCAGCAGCAGGGCGCGGTTGAGATACTTGTGCAGTAAACCCGGCACCACGCTGTTCTGCTCTTCCAGCGGATCGGTGCTATAACCCTGCGCGGTGACAAACTCATCCTGCGAAGTAAGCGTTTGTTTTAAAAGTGGATCGTCGGGGTTGCCTTTCTCCATTCGCGCCACAAACGCACGGGGAACGCGCAGGGCGAAAAGGCGCTTTGCCTCGCGGCCTGCAAGCAACTCTGGGTGCTGATCGAGGTCTAAAAGACGCAGCAATTCATCAGGACTGGTGATTACATCGGCAAGTTGCGATAACCAATCTTCTCTGGACGGGGTGTTTAGGGTTACAATATGCGCCATTTTGTGGCTTAGCTACCAGTTAACAAATTTAGAGGGCCTTATGGCAACGTACTATAGCAACGATTTTCGTGCTGGTCTTAAAATCATGATGGACGGCGAACCGTACGCGGTTGAAGCCAGCGAATTCGTTAAACCAGGTAAAGGCCAGGCATTCGCACGCGTTAAGCTGCGCCGTCTGCTGACCGGTACCCGTGTTGAGAAAACCTTCAAGTCTACTGACTCCGCTGAAGGCGCTGATGTTGTTGATATGAACCTGACCTATCTGTACAACGACGGTGAGTTCTATCATTTCATGAACAACTCCACTTTCGAACAGCTGTCTGCTGACGAGAAAGCGGTAGGTGATAGCGCTAAATGGCTGCTGGATCAGGCTGAGTGCATCGTGACCCTGTGGAACGGCCAGCCTATCGCTGTGACCCCACCAAACTTCGTTGAACTGGAAATCGTTGAAACCGATCCAGGTCTGAAAGGTGATACCGCAGGTACCGGCGGTAAACCAGCCAAACTGTCTACCGGCGCAGTGGTTAAAGTTCCACTGTTCGTACAGACTGGCGAAGTGATCAAAGTGGATACCCGCTCCGGCGAATACGTGTCCCGCGTGAAGTAATTTACGTCATGATTGAAGGCGCAGCGCCCGCTGCGCCTGATTTTTGCAGGCAGGGATGATGAAACGTACCGTTAAAATTCTGCTTCTGTTAGCGCTTTCCAGCGCATTGCTTTCCGGCTGTAACACCACCCGTGGGATGGGACAAGATATCCAGGATCTCGGTCATATCATTTCTCACGCCGCCAGCTAAGTTCGTCTAATTTTCCTAAAAATGCTTCCTTTTCCGTCAACCGGCGGGATCTTGTCTATCCTTAAGTTGCTATACACAAAACAACTTTGGCTATAAAAGGAAGATATTATGGTTAAGAAAACAATTGCAGCGATCTTTTCAGTCCTGGTACTTTCTTCAGTGTTAACGGCCTGTAATACCACGCGTGGCGTCGGTCAGGATATTTCTGAAGGTGGTAGCGCAATCTCTGGTGCGGCAACTAAAGCTCAGCAGTAATTAACATACGGTACGAGACCAGCCGGGTTTCGTACCGTCAGCTTTCTGATTCCTGCAGGGATAAGAACGGAGAAAAACGCGTATCCATATGCAGTTTCATGCGGATATTGCGTTTATAGGTATAGACCGTTTTTCCGTTGATACTCAGGTGAGCGGCAATTTTTTGATTGCTCGCGCCATCCATCCACAATGTCAGCACTTTCTCTTCCTGTCGGGTCAGCAAGGGGGCAGCCGCCGTTGGCCTGTCAGCGCTGGCGCGCGAGATTAATGCGTCGTTGATAATCGTTGCCACTTCTTCGAGACTGGCGTTTTTCAACAGCGACGACCACACCGGGAACTGTCCGAGCCAGTCGGTCATGCCGCTGTCCTCTCCCGATTGCAGCAAAATAAACGGTAATCGTTCACTGGCGCTCAGCAACGACGAGAGCTGCTGAAAATGATGAATATCCTGCCTGAAGCCGTAAAGATCGGCGATAACCAGCGTGGGTTTCCATTGCAGAATGTACTCCCTGGCAAGGAACAGATTATTTAACCCGGTCACAACGTAGTGTCCCGGGAACAAACCGGAATGATTGAGCCATGCTTCAAACCCCGTGCGGGTGAAGTGACAACGGTCAATCAAGAGAATTTTGAACATATGTTATTCGCAGTCGGCTAGTGGTTTGGCTTCCTGCCATCAGAAAGCACATCATCATAGAGAAGTCGGATGAGTGCTAAATGCCGGAACTACGCGCCATACTGCGGCTATTTCTTGCCTTAACGTGTTCAGCAAAAAATGATTGAAAAAAAATAGCACGCTAACCACAATATGGGGCGTAATCTCTGCCTTACGGGACGACCCGTAAGCGTTTCTTTCACCGGGGACGGCCCCAGCTTGTATTAAGTTAAGGAGCCTGAAATGTCCTGGATCATTCTTTTTATTGCTGGCCTGCTCGAAGTGGTATGGGCAATTGGTCTCAAGTACACCCACGGATTTACCCGCCTGACGCCCAGCGTCATAACCGTCACCGCGATGATCGTGAGTATTGTCCTGTTATCCTGGGCAATGCGCTCGCTGCCTGTAGGAACGGCTTATGCCGTCTGGACGGGCATTGGTGCGGTGGGGGCCGCCATCACCGGCATTCTGCTGCTGGGAGAGTCAGCGAGTCTGGCGCGTATCGCCAGCCTCGCCTTGATTGTGGCCGGGATCATTGGGCTGAAGCTCAGCACCCATTAATGGGGTTGTTTTACCCAGATGAGTTTTGACACATCAAACCCTTGCCGGGTCGCGACGTCCAGCATCTGCTGTTTCATTTCTGACGAAATAGTTGGCGTGCGGGAAAGTATCCACAGATAGTCGCGATCCGGTCCGCAGACCAGCGCGTGACGGTACTCTCTGTCGAGCGCGATCACGTTATAGCCGCCATAAAACGGGCCAATGAACGAGACTTTGAGCGCGGCCCGTCGCGGGTCGCCCGTGAAGTACGCTTTCCCAATCGACTGTTGCCACATCCTCCGGTCGGGATTATAGCCCCGGTTGATCACCTGAATACCGCCATCGTCCATCGGACTGTAATTCGCAGTGACCTTCTCTAAGCCCTGCTCAAAACGATGGTCGAGGCGCGCGATTTCATACCATGTTCCAAGGAAGCGTTGTGCATCAAAAGGCGTGACGACGGTAACGCCTGGCGGTGGGGTAGGGGAACTACAGGCAACCACTAAAAACGCGGCTGTCACCGCAGCGATAACAGGCAGAATGCGCATAGGAGTTTCCTTACTGTTTTTTTGTTAAGTGTAGATGACGGCAAGGAAAATGTGGTTTTTGTGCGGTGTGTTTCGCCGGATGGCCACCCCTGGGATTTTGTAGGCCGGGTAAGCGTTAGCGCCACCCGGCAATGTTTACTACAGCGCGCTCAAAATACGGTAAGCCGCCTCAACGCGTGCTGGGTTGGGATAGCTTTTATTCGCCAGCATCACAATGCCGAGCTGCTTTTCAGGAATAAAGGCCACGTAGCTGCCAAACCCGCCGGTAGAGCCTGTTTTATGGACCCAGGACGCGTTGACCGGAGGCGCCGGAGGATTCACTTCTCTTGCGGGCAGCGGTGCCAGTGCCACCTTATTGTCGCTACCTTCAACCACGGTTTTGGCATCGACCGGCCAGTTAAGCATTTCCCAGCCTAACCCCTGATACATGGCCCCTACGCGCCAGTAGCGAGACTGCGCCAGGGCAATGCCTTGCCTGAGTGAATTATCCTGAAGGGAGTCCGGCTTCATGTTGACCATCACCCAGCTTGCCATATCCTGCACGTTGGTTTTTACGCCATAGGCTTCAGCGTCCAGCATGCCTGGCGAAACGTGTACCGCTTTACCGTCGCGGTATCCCCAGGCGTAATGCGCCTCTTCCGCTTTCGGAACGTTAATCCACGTATGGTCCAGCTTGAGCGGCTTAAAGACCCGCGTCGTTATGGCCTGTTCATAGCTCATGCCGGAAGGTTTGACCGCCAGCGCGCCAAAAAGGCCGATGCTGGTATTGGCGTAAAGACGCGTGGTACCCGGCTTCCACTGCGGCTGCCAGTTTTGATAAAAGCGCAGCAGAGAGGCGTTATCCGCGACCTCATCCGGTACCTGTAACGGCAGACCGCCTGCGGTATAGGTTGCCAGATCCAGCATGCGGATCCCCTGCCACTGCTTGCCCGTCAGCTCAGGCCAGTATTTTGTCACCGGATCGCCCAGCGATATTTCACCCCGAGCAATGGCATCGCCACCCAGTACGCCGGTAAAGGTTTTACTTATAGAACCCAGTTCGAACAAGGTTTGTGGGGTGACAGGTTTGTTCGCCGCAACATCGGCTTTACCGAAGGTAAAGTAGTGCGGCTGGCCCTGATAAATCACCGCCACCGCCATACCCGGAATGGCCTGCGCTTTCATCAGCGGCGTAACGGTCCGTTCCACCACCTCAGCCAGCTGTTTTTCTGACATCGGTGCAGCCAATACCGAGCAGGAGGTGCTGAGCAGCAGGGCGCAGCAAAGGGATTTAGTCATCATCAGTTATCTTCCGTAATAGCAGTTCAAGGGAGTGTCCGGGCCCGTCAGACCGCTGTAGTCTGTTGGATTTGACTATGGCTGACAAACGGTTAAATTTAGCATTAGCTGTTAATTTTTCTAACGGACGAGACCATGACGCGCAGCTATCTCCCTCTTAATTCCCTGCGGGCGTTTGAAGCGGCTGCCAGGCATCTCAGTTTTACTCATGCCGCCATCGAGCTGAACGTCACCCATTCCGCGATTAGCCAGCACGTCAAGGCGCTGGAGCAGCACCTTAATTGCCAGCTGTTTGTCCGCGTTTCGCGAGGGCTGATGCTGACCACCGAAGGCGAGAATTTGCTGCCGGTGCTGAATGACTCGTTCGATCGCATCGCCGGAATGCTGGATCGTTTTGCCAGCCAGCGCGCTCAGGAGAAGCTTAAAGTAGGTGTGGTAGGGACTTTTGCCACGGGTGTTTTATTCTCGCTGCTCGCGGACTTTCGCCGCTGCTATCCGCATATTGATCTTCAGCTTTCCACCCATAACAATCGCGTCGATCCGGCGGCCGAAGGGCTTGATTACACTATTCGCTACGGTGGCGGCGCGTGGCATGGAACCGATGCTGAATTCCTTTGCCCTGCGCCGCTGTCTCCGCTCTGTACACCTGACATAGCCTCAGTTCTCAAAAGCCCGGCAGATATCCTGAAGTTTACCCTTCTGCGCTCCTACCGGCGCGACGAGTGGGCTGCGTGGATGCAGGCAGCGGGTGAACATCCTCCCTCGCCGACGCACCGGGTGATGGTGTTTGATTCGTCCGTGACCATGCTGGAAGCCGCGCAGGCAGGCGTAGGGATTGCGATTGCGCCTGTCGACATGTTTACCCATTTACTCAGCAGCGAGCGCATCGTGCAGCCGTTTGCAACGCAGATTGACCTCGGCAGCTACTGGCTCACAAGACTACAGTCACGGACAGAAACGCCCGCAATGCGCGAGTTTGCCCAGTGGCTGGTGGGGAAGATGCAGAAATAAAAGGCCCGCCGGATCGCGGGCCTGAAGCGTCAGATGGTGACCACGGCAATCAGCGTCACCACGGTCAGGATGGTCGCCAGACCGTAGAACACCCATTTTCCGCTCGGGACATGGATTTTCAGGTCATGCATCGCATGGTGAATACGGTGCAGACCACACCACAGCGGCAGGACGATCATCAGGAAGATGAACACGCGGCCGATAAAGCTGCTCGCGAACGCCAGCACGCGCTCGTAGCTCAGCGCATCGCCCGGGAACAGCCCCAGCGGCAGCATAATGCCTACCAGCAGGATGATGACGGGGGCGATGATGGCACTCCACATGCCGCCTGCGCCAAACAGGCCCCAGAAGACCGGCTCGTCAGAACGTTTTGGATTTGGATTGATCACAGGTGTCTCCTTACCAGAACAGTGCGACAAACAGAATGACCACAGTGACCAGAATCGTCACTGCCCAGAGCCCTTTAATTACCGGCTCTGGCCCCATTTTCTCGCCTTTTACGATGATGTTCGCTGCTTTTGGCGCCAGCTCAAACCAGGTTTTGGTATGAAGCAGCGCGGCCGCGAGCACGATCAGGTTCAGAACAACAATGATCGGGTTTTGCAGGAAACCGACAAAGCTGGCCCAGGCTTCCGGGCCATGCTTGAGGGCAAAAACGCCGTACATCAGCTCAAGGCTGAACCAGACCGCCGGTACCGC
Source organism: Enterobacter asburiae (assembly GCF_001521715.1). Classification (NCBI taxonomy): domain Bacteria; kingdom Pseudomonadati; phylum Pseudomonadota; class Gammaproteobacteria; order Enterobacterales; family Enterobacteriaceae; genus Enterobacter; species Enterobacter asburiae. Next base: position 3,125,720 of record NZ_CP011863.1, on the reverse strand, counting down.
CGTGCCTTCACGCAGCATGTAGAAGCGATAAAACGGCAGGTTTTTCCACCAGGTGGACGGCACAGGCCGCACATAGGCTTTGCGTTTAGTCGTCATCATGCACTCCTTAGCGTGGTTTCAGGGTAGCGATAAGAAAGTCTTTCGAGCTTTCCACTTTACCCTGTTGAATAGCGGCGGCCGGGTCGACGTGCTTCGGACAAACTTCGGAGCAGTAACCCACAAAGGTACAGCTCCACACGCCGTTCTGGCTGTTAAGCTGCGCCATACGTTCTTTTTTACCGTGGTCGCGGCTGTCCTCGTTATAGCGGTGCGCCAGGGTAATGGCGGCCGGGCCGATGAACTCCTTGTTCAGGCCAAACTGTGGACAGGCTGCGTAGCACAGGCCGCAGTTGATGCAGCCGGAGAACTGATGGTATTTTGCCATCTGCGCCGGCGTCTGGGTATTCGGCCCCTGATCCGGCGTGCGCGGATTACCGATGATGTACGGCTTAATGGCTTCCAGGCTTTCGATAAAGTGGGTCATATCGACCACCAGATCGCGTTCAATCGGGAAGTTGCCCAGCGCTTCGACCTTAATGCCTTTGGTGTACTCGCGCAGGAAGGTCTTACAGGCCAGCTTCGGCACCTTGTTGACCATCATGCCGCAGGAGCCGCAGATGGCCATGCGGCAGGACCAGCGGTAGCTCAGGTCTGGCGCCAGGTTGTCTTTGATATAGCCGAGCGCATCCAGCAGGGAGGTTTGCTCGTCATAAGGGACTTCATAGAAAGCGCTGTGCGGTGCGGCGTCCACTTCCGGATTGTAGCGCACCACTTCAACCTTCATTTTTTGCATCTCAGCCATTCGCCTTCTCCTTCTTCTCGGCGGCTTCTGCTTCTGCACCGTACACGCGTTTAGCCGGCGGCAGCGTGGTGATTTTTACGTCGCTGTAGTCCAGACGTGTGGTGCCATCTGCATCGCGCCAGGCGAGAGTGTGTTTCAGGAAATTGACGTCGTCACGTTCGGTACAGCCTTCGTCCAGACGCTGGTGGGCTCCACGCGACTCTTTACGCGCCAGCGCAGAATGCGCCATACATTCCGCGACGTTCAGACCGTGGCCCAGCTCGATGGTGTAGAGCAGGTCGGTGTTGAATACGCTGGAGGTATCGGTGATGCGCACGCGCTTGAAGCGCTCCTGCAGTTCCGCCAGCTTGTCGACGGTTTTTTGCATCAGCTCTGGCGTACGGTAAATACCGCAGCCTTCTTCCATCGACAGACCCATCTCGTCACGGATCTTAGACCAGTTCTCGTTACCCTCCTGGTTCACCAGATCTTTCAGGCGTTTTTCAACGTCTGCGACCTGCGCATCCAGCGCGGCACCGTTGGCTTCGCCTGAGGTCGCCGCCCGCTCCATGGCGCGCTCGCCCGCCATGCGGCCAAAGACGACCAGCTCTGCCAGAGAGTTAGACCCGAGACGGTTGGCGCCGTGCAGACCCACGGAGGAACACTCGCCGACGGCGAACAGGCCTTTAATACGGGTTTCGCACTGCTGGTCGGTTTCGATCCCGCCCATGGTGTAGTGCGCGGTTGGACGCACCGGAATCGGCTCTTTCACCGGGTCGACGCCGACGTAAGCTTTTGCCAGCTCGCAGATGAACGGCAGACGTTCCAGCAGTTTCTTCTCGCCAAGGTGACGCAGGTCGAGATAGACCACATCGCCGCGCGGCGTGGAGATAGTGTTGCCTTTGCGCCACTCGTGCCAGAAGGCCTGAGAGACTTTGTCGCGCGGGCCGAGTTCCATGTATTTATTCTTCGGTTCGCCGAGCGGGGTTTCCGGGCCCATGCCGTAATCCTGCAGATAGCGATAGCCGTTTTTGTTGACCAGAATACCGCCTTCACCGCGGCAGCCTTCCGTCATCAGAATGCCGGAACCCGGGAGACCGGTTGGGTGATACTGCACGAACTCCATATCGCGCAGCGGTACGCCGTGGCCGAGCGCCATGCCCATGCCGTCACCGGTCACGATGCCGCCGTTGGTGTTATAACGATAAACGCGACCCGCACCGCCCGTTGCCATCACTACCGCGTTGGCGCGGATCTGGACAAGCGTGCCTTCCATCATATTCATCGCCACCAGGCCACGCGCCTGTCCGTCATCAACCAGAATGTCGAGGACGAAATGTTCATCGAAGCGTTGAATTTGTGGGAACTGGAGGGAGGTCTGGAACAGGGTATGCAGCATGTGGAAGCCGGTTTTATCGGCGGCGAACCAGGTGCGTTCAATCTTCATTCCGCCAAAGCGGCGAACGTTGACGCTGCCGTCCGGACGGCGGCTCCACGGACATCCCCACTGTTCAAGCTGGGTCATTTCCGTTGGACAATGATGCACAAAGTAGTCAACGACATCCTGTTCGCAAAGCCAGTCGCCCCCTGCAACCGTGTCGTGGAAATGGTATTCAAAGCTGTCATGATCCTGCGCAACGGCGGCGGACCCTCCTTCTGCTGCCACTGTGTGACTACGCATTGGATAGACTTTTGAAATCAATGCGATTTTAGCGTTGGGATTAGCTTGTGCTGCAGCAATCGCAGCACGTAATCCAGCCCCGCCAGCGCCTATTACGGCAAGATCGGCTTGAAAAGTTTGCACGACATTCCTCCAGATTTTTGTTATTTCGCAACGCGACAAACTAAAGGTAGTTCACCCGTCCAAAAGGACGATTGCGAAAGCGTTTCCACTGCTCCTTTATGGGTAAAACAGTATAACCGTGTAGATGTCAGGGAAATTTGACGTGTTCGATTTTTTTGCTGTTCTGTACGGCGATTTATCATGAGGATTGATGAAATACGTCACGAAAAAGTTCACCTAAATGAAATGCGCTTTTTTACTGCGCAAAATTTGTCTCTGCCCCTGCTAACGAGTAGACTTCGTGCCCTTGTCTGAAATCGGAGAACAACTCATGAGCGAAACGGCCACCTGGCAGCCGAGCGCATCCATCCCTAATCTGTTAAAACGCGCTGCAATTATGGCGGAGATCCGCCGTTTCTTTGCCGACCGCGGAGTCCTGGAGGTGGAAACGCCGTGCATGAGTCAGGCAACGGTAACGGATATTCATCTGGTGCCGTTTGAAACCCGTTTTGTTGGCCCCGGCCACTCTCAGGGCATGAATTTGTATCTGATGACCAGCCCGGAATACCACATGAAACGCCTGCTGGCGGCGGGGTGTGGCCCGGTGTATCAGCTGTGCCGCAGCTTCCGTAATGAAGAGATGGGTCGTCACCACAACCCGGAATTCACCATGCTGGAGTGGTACCGCCCGCATTATGATATGTACCGCCTGATGAATGAGGTGGACGATCTGCTGCAACAGGTGCTGGACTGCTCAGAAGCCGAAACGCTCTCCTATCAGCAGGCTTTCCAGCGCCATCTGGAAATCGATCCGCTGTCGGCGGACAAAACCCAGCTGCGCGAAGTGGCGGCAAAACTGGATCTGAGCAACGTGGCGGATACCGAAGAGGATCGCGACACGCTGCTGCAGCTGCTGTTTACCTTCGGTGTAGAACCGCAGATTGGCAAAGACCGCCCGACGTTTGTCTATCACTTCCCGGCAAGCCAGGCGTCACTGGCGCAGATCAGTACCGAAGATCATCGTGTCGCAGAACGTTTTGAGGTCTATTACAAAGGCATCGAACTGGCGAACGGTTTCCACGAACTGACGGATGCCCGCGAGCAGCAGCAGCGCTTCGAGCAGGATAACCGCAAGCGCGCCGCGCGCGGTCTGCCGCAGCAGCCGATTGATGTTAATTTGCTTGAAGCATTAAAAGCAGGTCTGCCGGATTGCTCCGGAGTGGCGCTGGGTGTTGACCGTCTGGTGATGCTGGCCCTGGGCGCAGAGCAGCTTGGCGATGTGATTGCGTTTACCGTAGATCGCGCCTGACGGCAGTTTACCCTCTCCCGCGGGAGAGGGTTGCACCGTTTATCTTACAAACTTCCCGCCGGGCGCGTACGCGCCGCTGACGTCAGCGTTCTTCCCGTTTTACGCCCGTCCAGGCTTTCCAGGCGCATCTGGAACGGTGGGAACGGCATATCAATACCGTGCTCGCGGAAGCCCGCCAGAATCAGCTGGTGGATCTCATGGCGCAGCGGCATACGGTGTCCCATTTCGGCGGCGTAGATACGCAGCTCGAAAATCTGGATCCCCTGCTGTAAATCCACAAGGAATACTTCCGGCGCCGGGTTGTCGATTACCAGCGAGCAGCGCTCAGCGGCGGTGTAGAGGATCTGGGTGACCTCTTCACTGTTGGCGTCCGACGGTGCCGGTACCGTCAGCACCACGCGGGTAACGGAGTCTGACAGCGACCAGTTGATGAACTGCTCGGTGATAAACGCCTTGTTTGGCACGATGATCTCTTTCCGATCCCAGTCGCTGATCGTCGTCGCACGGGTGTTGATCTTCGTGATGCTGCCGGTCAGATCGCGGATCGTTACGGTATCGCCAATACGGATCGGTTTTTCGAACAGAATGATCAGGCCAGAGATGAAGTTGGCGAAGATCTCCTGTAAACCAAAACCTAACCCTACACCCAGGGCCGCCACCAGCCACTGCAGCTTCGACCACTCAATACCGATCATCGAGAAGCCAACCAGCCCGCCAAACAGCATGATCAGATATTTGGTAATGGTCGTAATCGCATAGCCTGTACCCGGCGTTAAATCCAGATGCTGCAGCAGCGCCAGCTCCAGCAGCGCCGGGAAGTTGCGCACCAGCTGCGTGGTGATGATCAGCACCAGAATGGCAATCAGCACCGCCCCTAAGGTAATCGGCTCCAGGCTCTCAACACCCTGCACCGTCGACGTCACGTCCCACAGAGAGATGTTCTCCAGGAAGCCAAACGCGGAGTGGATCTCTGACCACAGGAAGATGACCGACAGGAGGGCAATCAGCATCAGGATGGAGCGAACCAGGCGCAGGGACTGGGTACTGATGGCATCCAGATCCAGTTCGACCTCGTCCGCTTCCGTTGTGCCTTCCGTACTGTTGACGTGGTTTGGCTCTTCCTCACCCCGCGCGCGCTGGGCGAGAATCTCCGCCCGACGATGCTTGGCTCGGTCAAAGGCCAGACGGCGGCGCTGGATCAGCATCCAGCGGCGGATCACGTGGTACACCACCAGCAGCAGGAACCAGATGGCCACCGAGGTTTCCAGCCGCGCCAGCAGCGCCTGCGCGGTTGCCAGATAGCCCACCGCGGCTGCCAGCATCGCAAACAGCGGCGCGCTAAGCAGCAGGTTCCAGAGCAGCCGGTTGAACATGTTTTCGCCGCTGCCGGATTTATCGAGATAGAGCGGAATACCCGCGCGTTTCAGGCTGAGCGTGACGATGGCCAGCGCCCCGCATATCAGCATAAAGCAGAGGCGGCCCAGCGAGCCTGAGAATTCCCGGTCGTTGAGATTATCGAACATGATCAGCGCCATAATCAGCGGCACAATCAGCCCGATGCTCATCAGGTAGTAACGCATGGCGCGCGCAACGCGATTACGCGGCCAGCCAAAGTGGGTGATAAACAGGCCATTGGGGCGCGCGAAGGTGGCGCAAATCATGACCACCCACAGCAGCGGCACCGTGGCGGTGACGCCATCGCCAATCGCGACCGCGAGCGGATAGGGCCAGGCTTCCCGCAGGCCATACCCCAGCGTCATCCACAGCACCGGCAGCGGGGAGGCGACAAGAATCGACCAGAATACGGTGCGCAACGTCAGCCAGAAGTGATCCTGGGTGACTTTCCCGACCCTGGAGCTGGAACGCTCCAGGAAGCGGGTGAAATGTCTGCGCGAGTAAATGCTGAAGCCAACCAGAATCAACGCCCCCAGCAGCGGGAAAATGGTCTCTTTGCTGGTGAACATCATCACGCTGGCCTGTCCCAGCTGGCTGAAGGTGTCCAGCGAAATCAGGCGTCGCAGGTCCTGGACAATCTCAATCGGCCACGAGAAGGTCATCGGGCGCACGTCGGACGTCCAGAAGAGATAACGGTGCGTAGCCTCGTTCACCTCTTTCAGCGCATCTTCCAGCTGGCTATTGGAGACTTTTAGCTTGGTCAGCTCCAGAATCAGCGTATCCCCGCCCTGGAGAAGAGAGTTCAGCAGTTCACGCTGGGTACGCAGCTGGGCTTCCAGAATACGGTTTTGCTCGCTGGTCAGGGGCTGTCCGTCAGCCTGACGGATCTGGCGGATTTGCGGCTGTTTATTGAGAAGATCTTCAAAGTGCAGGCGCTGAACGCGCAGCTGGGCCATCTCGGTATCCAGCTGCTGCGGCTTCGGCATTTCCGGCAGGCGCGCGACCTGGGCGCGTAACGCTTCGCCCAGCAGGTTTGATGACCCGAGCCACTGGGACTGCTCGCGCAGGGTGTTGAGCGCCTGGCGGACCTGCAGGGTTTGATTGGTCGCCTGACGCTGCTGCGAGGCAACCAGATCCATGCGCTGTGCCTGCTGATTCAGCGCGGCAGAAAGCTCGCGGTTGACCCTGAATTGTTCGTTGATACCGGCAGGCAGGTTTTCGCTGTTTTCCGCCAGCAGTTCGGTACTTTCCAGCGCGCGCTCCGCTTCACGCTGGCGCTGGCTGTTGAGCTGATTGCGCAGGGCCTGGAGATACGCATCCAGCTGCTCGCTCTGCTTCTGAGCGAGTTCAGAGCGCATCCGCGACAGCTCCTGGCGGTTATTGGCGGAAAGCTGCGCCAGCTCCAGCTCATCGACAAGGGCCTTCAGGCGAGCAGATTCTGCCTGCAGGCCCAGATTTTGGGCCTGAGCCTGTGGCGTATTGCCGCTTTGCGTACCCACGCGACGCTCAACTTCATTAAGCTGGCGGCGGGCGTCGGTTTGCTGTTGCGGAAGCTGGCTGAGGGAGTCGGCAATTTCACGCGCTCGCTCCTGCTCCTGCTGGGCAAGTCGGCTCTTTTCCAGAAGCTGGCTGCTGACCTGCAGGATCTCCTGGTTCAGAGCGTCCGAGGTCATGCCTGCGGGCACGTCGCGCGGTTCGTCAGGCAAATTATTGAGCTGCGCGCGCAGCGTCTGCGAGAGTTTGGGGAAGTTGTCGATAACCTGCTGATACTGCTGAGCGCGCTCAAGAGAGCCTTTCCGCTCCTCAAGCGCGTTCAGGGCAGACTGGAGCGACTCGACGGTCTCTGGCTGAGCGGGTTTGGCCGCTTTTGCCTGCTCCAGTTCCTGGGTTATCTGTTTGGCGTCGGGGGCTGTCGCTGCGTACGCCCCCATGCTGAGGCACCAGGCCATCAGTAGAACGATAATCGGGCGCACGTCAGCGATCCTTCTGTTGTTAGCCTTCGTCTTTTTTGTCGTCAACCAGCGGGCTGGCGTCGTGCTCGGCGTTAATCTCTTCCTGTGAGAGCGGAGCAGGTTCTGCATCCGGCGTCACGAAGGTTTCGGTAGAGACCGCCAGCGGCTGGCCCAGTTTGGTGACCGACAGGCTTTCGAGCTGTTCAGCCAGCTTCACTTTGCCCGGCGCAAACAGGTTGATTACGGTAGAGCCCAGCTTGAAGCGACCCATCTCCTGACCTTTCAGCAGGGCCACCGAGCCTTCCGCTTCACCGGCAGGCCAGGTCCAGCGTTTGATCACGCCTTCGCGCGGTGGAGTGATAGTGCCCGCCCAGACGGTTTCAATGCTGCCTACGATGGTTGCACCCACCAGAATCTGTGCCATAGGGCCAAATTCAGTATCGAACAGACAGATGACGCGCTCGTTACGGGCAAACAGGTTCGGCACGTTCTGCGCGGTCAGGTGGTTTACGGAGAACAGGTCGCCCGGGACGTAAATCATTTCACGCAGGATACCGTTACACGGCATGTGCACGCGGTGATAGTCGCGCGGTGACAGATAGGTAGTGGCAAACGTACCGTTGCGGAACAGATCCGCCATCAGGTAGTTACCTGCCAGCAGCGCTTCCAGACTGTAGTTATGGCCCTTCGCCTGCAGGATTTTGTCGTCTTCGATGTTACCCAACTGGCTGATCACGCCGTCTGCCGGCATCACCAGGACGTTAGGATCGGTGTTCAGCGGGCGCACTTCGTCACGCAGCGGGCGCACGAAGAACTCGTTGAAGGTGCGGTAGCTGGCGGTATCCGGCTTTTGCGCCTCTTTCATGTCGACCTTGTAATATTTTACGAAAAGGTCGATGACCAGTTTGGTCAGCCAGCCCGCGCGTTTGCTTGCGCCCCAGCCCGCCAGGCGAGTGAGCCACAGTTTTGGCAGAATGTATTGAAGCGAAAGTTTAAATGCGTTTAACAAGGTAGCCTCCAGGCCATTGTTTTGTCGTTCCTGATCCGGCGTTAAGCCGCCGGAACCTGAAAAAAGGGGACGATTTTAGCGATGCTTAGCTTAGTTGTCAGTTATCAGAATCAGAAAAGTTTTTACGCGTTTTTACGTCTTCCATGCTCTCAAGAATACGGTGGTAATTCTCGAAGCGGGTTTCCGCGATCTCGCCTTTCTCAACCGCTTCACGGATAGCGCAGCCTGGGTCGTTATCGTGTTTACAGTCGCGGTATTTACAAGCGCCTAAATAATCATGGAATTCGACAAATCCGTTAAAGATTTGTTCCGGCTCAAGGTGCCACAAACCGAACTCACGCACGCCCGGGGAGTCGATCACGTCGCCGCCGTGCGGGAAATGATACAGACGCGAGGCGGTAGTGGTGTGCTGGCCCAGGCCAGAGACGTTGGACACATCGTTGGTCAGGATCTCTTGCTGGAGGCCAAGCAGGTTGTTCAGCAGGCTCGATTTACCCACGCCGGACTGGCCCGCAAAGATGCTGATGCGGTCGGTCAGTGCCTCTTCCAGCGGTTTAAGACCATCTTTGGTGTGGCTGGAGACCATCAGCACGCGGTAACCAATCTTGCGGTAGATATCCATTTGCTCATTCACGAAGGCCATGCCGTCGTCATCCAGCAGATCGATTTTGTTCAATACGATAATCGGTTCAACCTGCAGCGTTTCGCAGGCGACGAGGTATCGGTCGATAATATTGAGCGAAAGCTCAGGTAAAATCGCCGAAACAATGACGATCTGGTTAATGTTGGCGGCAATAGGTTTGACCCCGTCGTAGAAATCGGGACGGGTTAACACGGACGTGCGCTCATGAACCGCTTCAACGATACCTTTTACCGTAACGCCTTCCGCCGCCTCTTTACCCGGACGCCAGACCACGCGATCGCCGGTAACCAGTGAACGGATGGTGCGACGGATATTGCAACGGTGAATATCCCCGTCGGCGGATTCGACATCGGCATGCATACCGAAACGGCTGATGACTACGCCTTCTGTCGCTTCACCAAACAGGTTGTCGTCATAATCCGGCTTCTCCGAAGTGGTTTTAAGACGGCGCTGGTGGTTGGCGTTTACGCGGCGCTGCTGCCCTTTGGAGAGTTTATTTTTACTCAATCGCGCTGGCTCCTGGTCGCCCGTAAGGGGCAAAACCTCTATGATACACTCTAATTAATACTAGTTAACCTGCTACTGCCGGTTATGCGAGAAGGGTGGAAAATAACATGAGCGCGGATGAAAACAACCTGATTTGGATCGATCTCGAAATGACCGGGCTGGATCCCGAGCGCGATCGCATCATTGAAATTGCAACGCTGGTGACGGACGCTAACCTGAATATCCTGGCTGAAGGGCCAACGATTGCGGTGCATCAGTCCGACGACCAGCTGGCTTTGATGGATGAATGGAACGTGCGCACCCACACCGGCAGTGGCCTGGTGGAGCGCGTGAAGGCGAGCACGTTCGGCGACCGTGAGGCGGAGCTGGCAACGCTTGAGTTCCTGAAACAGTGGGTTCCGGCAGGCAAATCGCCCATCTGTGGGAATAGCATCGGCCAGGATCGCCGTTTCCTGTTTAAGTACATGCCGGAGCTGGAGTCATATTTCCACTACCGCTATCTGGATGTCAGCACCCTGAAAGAGCTGGCGCGTCGCTGGAAGCCTGAAATTCTCGACGGCTTTAAAAAGCAGGGGACCCACCAGGCGATGGACGATATCCGTGAGTCCGTGGCGGAGCTTTCCTACTACCGCGAAAACTTTATAAAGCTGTGATTTTGCGATCCGGCGCCTTGCGTGGCCGGGTTTTTGTCGTTAAATTGTTCAGCTTGCCGATTAATTAAGCATTTGAACTTAATTTCGAAAAAATCGCTTTAAGGGGGGTTGCAGCTAAAAGGATTTCTCGTATAATGCGCCTCCCGTAACGACAGAGAATTACACGTTACGACAGCAACAAAAGCAGTGCAGATTTGCGGGAATAGCTCAGTTGGTAGAGCACGACCTTGCCAAGGTCGGGGTCGCGAGTTCGAGTCTCGTTTCCCGCTCCAAAATTTGAAAAGTGCTTCCAAAGCACGGACCACCCAAGCGGGAATAGCTCAGTTGGTAGAGCACGACCTTGCCAAGGTCGGGGTCGCGAGTTCGAGTCTCGTTTCCCGCTCCAAAATTTGAAAGTGCTTTCAAAGCACGGACCACCCAAGCGGGAATAGCTCAGTTGGTAGAGCACGACCTTGCCAAGGTCGGGGTCGCGAGTTCGAGTCTCGTTTCCCGCTCCAAATTCTTCTTAATCTCTAAAATATCCACAGCGAAAAGAGTCGTTGGGGACGTTTTCTATTGTCTCTGAAATATTCTTGTGAACAGAGTTATCCACAGAAACTGCGCTTAACCGAAACAAGGCTAAAGCTTAGCAGGGTGAATAATATCTTTGTAACGCGCTGTATTTAGTAGATAAATTTTCATTTCAAAATGTTATTGAGATCACTTGACCTCTTCTCCAGCCCAGATGGCGCTTGAGTTTGTAATTTTATTCACAGGCTGTGAATAGTTCAGGCATCCCGCGGAAGCCCTTTTTCAATCACCCGCACCAGACGCTGTTTCTTCGGTAGCTGTACCTCGATCGTGCAGGCATTACGCTTCTCTATTTGCTGCGCAATCGCCCATTCTATGTGCTCTTCAAGAAGTGGGTGCTCACCTCTACGGCTTTCAAGCGCCCGAATATTGGCTTCATCCCACGGGGCATTACCCAGCGCGACGGCAACATTACGCAGCCAGCGCAGATGACCGATACGGCGAATGGCCGAACCTTCCGTCACTTTCAGGAACCAGGCTTCGGTCCAGGCGAACAGCTCAACGAGCTGAGGCGCATGCAGCGCCTTACGCGGGCTGAAATCCTCTTCGTCCGTGAGCTGCGAATAGCGGTTCCACGGGCAGATCAGCTGGCAGTCGTCGCAGCCGTAGATACGGTTGCCAATAAGCGGTCGAAACTCTTCGGGAATGGCCCCTTCCAGTTCGATAGTGAGGTAGGAGATGCAGCGGCGCGCATCAACGGTGTAAGGCTCGACGATGGCACCCGTCGGGCAGATGGTCATGCAGGCCACGCAGCGGCCGCAGCCTTCCTCTACCGGGCCGTCAACCGGCAGCGGTAAATCAATCAGCAGTTCACCGAGGAAGAAGAACGAACCGGCGTCGCGGCTGAGGATAAGTGAGTGCTTACCTGTCCAGCCAAGCCCGGCTTTTTCGGCGATCGGGCGCTCAAGAATAGGCGCAGAATCGACAAAGGGTCTAAAATTCAGCGAAACACAGTGCTGCTGAATAGTTTCCCCGAGTTTTTTTAAACGGTTACGCAAAAGCTTATGGTAATCACGTCCCAGGGCGTACCGGCTGACGTAACCCAGAGAGGGATTTTTTAGCGTTCGCGCAAAGGCCGCGTTGGCGGGCAGATAGTTCATGCGCACGCTGATGACGCGTAATGTGCCCGGCAAAAGCTCGTGAGGGCGGGCGCGCATCATGCCATGACGCGCCATCCACTCCATTTCGCCGTGGTATTGTTTGTCCAGCCAGGCCTGCAGTTTTGGCTCGCTGGCGGAAAGGTCGGTATCGGTAATGCCCACCTTCTGGAAGCCAAGCTCAGCACCCCACTGTTTTATTTTTTGCGCTAATTCATTGAGATCGAGGGGCTGTGACATGACGGACCATACGGTGAAGAAAAACCCCGCAAGTATACCACATTCCATCTGGCATGCGGATGACCTCCGGCGCGCCGAAAAAGAGGCCGCAGACAGCCTCGGGATTACCCTTTATGAACTGATGCTGCGCGCGGGGGAGGCTGCGTTTACCGTTGCCCGCAGCGCGTACCCTCAGGCCGCCCACTGGCTGATTCTGTGCGGTCACGGCAATAACGGCGGCGACGGCTACGTTGTCGCCCGTTTGGCGGTTGCGGCAGGTATCCGCGTGACGTTGCTGGCCCTGGAGAGCGATAAACCGCTGCCGGAAGAGGCCAGCGCGGCCCGGGAGGCGTGGCTTAACGCAGGCGGTGTGATTCATGCGCCTGATATCGTCTGGCCGGAAGAGGTGGATCTGATTGTTGATGGTCTGCTGGGTACCGGGCTACGCAGTGCGCCTCGTGAGAACATTGCCGCGCTGATTGAACACGCTAACAGACATTCCGCGCCGATAGTCGCCCTGGATATTCCCTCTGGCCTGATTGCACAAACCGGCGCGACGCCGGAAGCTGTTATTGAGGCTGCCCATACGGTGACCTTCATCGCCCTCAAGCCGGGGTTACTGACCGGTAAAGCGCGAGACGTCGTTGGCGTGCTGCACCACAATGCGCTGGGGCTGGAGAGCTGGCTGGCCGGGCAGGAAATGCGCATCGCGCGTTTTGATGCGTCGCAGCTTGCGGCGTGGCTCCCGCCGCGCCGGCCGACGTCTCATAAGGGCGATCACGGCAGGCTGGTGATTATTGGCGGCGACCATGGTACGGCAGGTGCGATTCGCATGACCGGCGAAGCGGCATTACGCAGCGGCGCCGGATTAGTGCGAGTACTCACTCGCATCGAGAATATTGCGCCGATCGTTACGGCCCGACCGGAGCTGATGGTGCACGAGCTTACGCCCCAGGCGCTTGAAGAGAGCCTTGAATGGGCGGATGTAGTGGTGATTGGCCCGGGCCTTGGGCAGCAGGCATGGGGTAAACAGGCCCTGCAAAAGGTCGAGAATTTTCGTAAACCGATGCTGTGGGATGCCGACGCGCTTAACCTTCTGGCAATAAACCCGGATAAGCGTCACAATCGCATTCTGACGCCACACCCCGGCGAAGCCGCGCGACTGCTTAACTGCAGCGTGGCAGAAATTGAAAGCGATCGCTTACTTTCTGCTCAGCGTCTGGTAAAACGTTACGGAGGTGTTGCTGTTTTGAAAGGGGCAGGAACCGTTGTCGCCAGTGACGAGACGCAGGGCATTATTGATGCTGGAAATGCGGGCATGGCAAGCGGCGGCATGGGCGATGTGCTTTCCGGCATCATTGGCGCATTGCTTGGACAGAAACTTCCCCTTTATGATGCAGCCTGCGCGGGCTGCGTGGCCCACGGTGTCGCGGCGGATAAACTCGCCGCGCGTTATGGTACACGCGGTATGCTGGCCACCGATCTTTTTTGCACGCTGCGGCGTGTTGTTAACCCGGATGTGATTGACGTAGAAAATGACTAATCGAGCGATTCCTTTACCTGATGAACAAGCCACTTTAGAACTCGGCAAGCGCGTGGCGCAGGCCTGTCAGGGGGCAACCGTCATTTATCTGTATGGTGATTTAGGTGCGGGTAAAACCACCTTCAGCCGGGGTTTTTTGCAGGCATTAGGGCATAACGGGAATGTGAAAAGCCCAACCTACACGCTGGTCGAACCGTACACCCTTGAAAATCTCATGGTGTACCACTTTGATTTATACCGCCTTGCGGATCCTGAGGAGCTGGAATTTATGGGGATTCGTGATTATTTTGCCAACGACGCCATTTGCCTGGTGGAGTGGCCGCAACAAGGTGCGGGTGTGCTGCCTGACCCGGATGTCGAAATTCACTTAGATTACCAGGCACAAGGGCGTGAGGCACGCATCAGTGCTGTTTCCTCATCAGGCAGTTCCTTACTGGCGCGACTGGCCGGTTAAGCGTAGGGATGACGGGATGATAAATCGCGTTAAAGGTTGGTTGTTGGCTGCCACCGTGCTGCTGTGCGCGCAGGCCGGGGCGGCAAACCTCTCAGATATTCAGGTATCAAACGGCGAAATCCAGGCCCGGATCACGTTCAGCTTTATGGGCGATCCTGAATATGCGTTCTCACAGCCAGACAGCCACAGCGTGGCGCTGGATATCAAACAAACAGGCGTGATCCAGGGGCTACCGCTGCGGTTCAGCGGTAATAATCTGGTGAAAAGTATCCGTTCGGGAACGCCGCAGGATAGCCAGTCGTTACGCCTGGTGGTCGATCTGACCGAAAAGGGTAAAACGAAGGCGGTGAAGCAGCAAAACGGGGCGAACTATACGGTGGTCTTTACCATCAATGCCGACGCACCGCCTCCGCCTCCACCGCCGCCGGTCGTAGCGAAGCGCGTGGAAGAACCGGTATATACGCCGCGTCCTTCTGAACCTGCGCGTAATCCGTTTAAATCGCAGAACGATCGCATTACTGCGGCAACCAGCAGCGATACGGTGACGCGCCCTGCGGCCAGCGCGCGACGCGCGACGGTCAGCGGTGACAAAGTGATTATCGCCATTGATGCGGGCCACGGTGGGGAAGACCCGGGGGCGATTGGCCCTGGCGGCACGCGAGAAAAAAACGTGACCATCGCTATCGCGCGTAAGCTGCGTTCGTTACTCAATGACGACCCTATGTTTAAAGGCGTGTTGACCCGCGACGGGGACTACTTTATCTCCGTCATGGGACGCTCGGATGTGGCGCGTAAGCAAAACGCGAACTTCCTGGTCTCCATTCATGCGGACGCCGCACCGAATCGTAGCGCCACCGGCGCCTCGGTTTGGGTGCTGTCGAACCGTCGCGCTAACAGCGAAATGGCCAACTGGCTGGAAGAGCATGAGAAGCAGTCTGAACTGTTAGGCGGCGCGGGCGACGTGCTGGCGAACAGCCAGTCCGATCCGTACCTCAGCCAGGCGGTGCTGGATTTACAGTTCGGTCATTCTCAGCGCGTCGGGTATGATGTCGCCACTAACGTATTGAACCAGCTGCAAAGCGTTGGCGTGCTGCATAAGCGTCGTCCGGAACATGCCAGCCTCGGCGTTCTGCGCTCGCCGGATATCCCGTCCATCCTTGTAGAGACGGGATTTATCAGTAACAACGGTGAAGAGCGTCTGTTGGGAAGCGACAGCTACCAGCAGCAAATTGCCGAAGCGATTTATAACGGTCTGCGTAAATATTTTGAGGCGCATCCTCTGCAGTCTGCGCCACAGAGCGGCGCTGCCCAGACGGCCAGCGCAGCGCTGCCGGGTGAGATGACCGCGACCAACTAAGGAGAATTCATGCCGATTCAGGTTCTACCGCCGCAGCTCGCGAACCAAATCGCCGCCGGTGAGGTGGTGGAACGCCCTGCGTCGGTGGTGAAGGAGCTGGTGGAAAATAGCCTCGATGCGGGCGCCACCCGCATCGATATTGATATCGAACGCGGTGGCGCGAAGCTTATCCGTATTCGCGACAACGGCTGTGGCATTAAAAAAGAGGAGCTGGCGCTGGCGCTGGCCCGTCACGCCACCAGTAAAATCGCCTCTCTGGATGACCTGGAAGCGATTATTAGCCTCGGTTTTCGCGGCGAAGCGCTGGCCAGTATCAGCTCCGTTTCGCGCTTAACGCTGACCTCCCGTACCGCTGAACAGCAGGAAGCCTGGCAGGCTTACGCCGAAGGGCGCGATATGGATGTGACGGTGAAACCCGCGGCGCACCCTGTCGGCACGACGCTGGAAGTCCTGGATCTGTTCTACAACACCCCCGCCCGACGCAAGTTTATGCGTACCGAGAAGACCGAGTTCGGCCATATCGACGAGATCATTCGCCGTATCGCGCTGGCCCGCTTCGATGTCACCATCAACCTCAGCCACAACGGCAAGGTGATGCGCCAGTATCGCGCGGTGGCAGAAGGTGGACAGAAAGAGCGCCGTTTGGGGGCCATCTGCGGTACGCCGTTTCTGGAACAGGCGCTGGCCATTGAGTGGCAGCACGGCGACCTGGCGTTACGCGGCTGGGTTGCCGATCCAAACGCGAGCAGTGCTGCGTTCTCTGAAATTCAGTATTGCTACGTGAACGGCCGCATGATGCGCGACCGTCTCATCAATCACGCGATTCGCCAGGCCTGCGAAGACAAACTCGGGGCCGATCAGCAGCCAGCTTTCGTCCTTTATCTGGAAATCGACCCCCATCAGGTGGATGTAAACGTTCATCCTGCCAAGCATGAGGTGCGTTTCCACCAGTCGCGTCTGGTTCACGACTTTATTTATCAGGGCGTGGCCGCCGTGTTGCAGCAGCAGGCAGCGCCAACGCTGCCGCTGGAGAATGACGCCCCTGCACCGCGTCCGCTGCCGGAAAACCGTGTCGCGGCAGGGCGCAACCATTTTGCGGAGCCTGCCGTCGCGCGTGAACCGGAGGCCCCGCGTTTCTCCCCGGCAGGGAGCGCACCGCGTCCAACGGGCGCGAACTACCCGAATGCCCAGCCTGGCTATCAGAAGCAGCAGGGAGCGTTGTACCGCAAGCTGCTGGAAACGCCAGCCGTGGAGCGTAAAGAGCACATTCCGCCCGCTCAGCCTTCTCTGGACGGCCATAGCCAGAGTTTTGGCCGGGTGCTGACGATTATCGCGCCGGATATGGCACTGCTTGAGCGTGACGGCAAATTGATGCTTATGGCACTGCCGGTCGCCGAACGCTGGCTCAAGCAGGTGCAGCTCACGCCAGGCGAAAATGCAGCCTGCGCGCAGCCGCTCTTAATTCCGGTTCGCCTGAAAATATCCCCTGAAGAAACAAGGGTATTGCAGCGCGCAGAGCCGCAGCTGGTGCAAATGGGTATTGAAATTGTGCTCGAACCACAACATGTGACAATTCGTGCAGTGCCTTTACCCTTACGCCAACAAAATTTACAAAACTTGATTCCTGAACTGATAGGCTACCTGGCGCAGCAAACATCGTTTGATGCCGCCAACACCGCGCAGTGGATCGCCCGCCATCTGGCAAGCGAACACGCGCCGTGGAGTATGGCGCAGGCCATTAGCGTGCTGGCGGAGGTGGAACGCCTCTGTCCGCATCTGGTGAAAACGCCGCCGGGTGGGTTATTACAACCTGTTGATTTACAAACGGCGATGAATGCCCTGAAACATGATTGACGCAAGTAAGGCGAGCCTGCCTAAGGCAATTTTTTTAATGGGCCCAACGGCCTCCGGCAAAACGGCGCTAGCCATTGAGTTGCGTAAAGTTTTGCCTGTAGAGTTGATTAGCGTCGACTCCGCCCTCATCTACCGAGGGATGGACATCGGCACGGCGAAGCCTGACGCAGAAGAGCTGCGTGCGGCACCGCACCGTTTGCTGGATATTCTCGACCCGGCTCAGGCCTATTCCGCAGCAGATTTCCGCCGGGATGCCTTAGCCGAAATGGCCGAGATAACGGCGGCGGGACGTATACCGCTGTTGGTTGGCGGAACCATGCTCTATTTCAAGGCGTTGCTGGAGGGGTTGTCACCTCTGCCATCCGCGGATCCGGAAATAAGAGCGAAAATTGAGCAGCAGGCGGCAGAGCAGGGTTGGGACGTTCTGCATCAGCAACTGGCGGAGATTGACCCGGTTGCAGCAGCACGGATCCATCCAAATGATCCGCAAAGGCTTTCCCGGGCACTGGAAGTTTTTTTCATTTCGGGTAAAACTTTAACGGAACTGACGCAAACGTCAGGAGACGCTCTGCCGTATCAGGTGCATCAGTTCGCCATCGCCCCGGCGAGCCGTGAACTGCTCCATCAGCGAATTGAGCAGCGTTTTCATCAGATGTTAGCTTCAGATTTTGAAGCAGAAGTGCGGGCGCTATTTGCCCGTGGAGATTTGCATACGGACATGCCTTCCATTCGTTGTGTGGGATACCGCCAGATGTGGTCGTATCTTGAAGGTGAGATTTCATACGATGAAATGGTTTATAGAGGTGTTTGCGCCACGAGACAGTTAGCGAAGCGCCAGATCACCTGGTTGCGCGGTTGGGACGGCGTTCACTGGTTAGACAGTGAAAAACCGCAACAGGCGTTAAACGAAGTGATTGAGGTTGTTGGTGATATCGCTCACTGAATGTGTACAATTGAGACGTATCGTGCGCAATTTTTCAGAATCGCAAGGTTCTAAGTACAAAACAAGCATATAAGGAAAAGAAAGAATGGCTAAGGGGCAATCTTTACAAGATCCGTTCCTGAACGCATTGCGTCGGGAACGTGTTCCAGTTTCTATTTATTTGGTGAATGGTATTAAGCTGCAAGGTCAGATTGAGTCTTTCGATCAGTTTGTGATTCTGTTGAAAAACACGGTCAGTCAGATGGTCTACAAGCACGCTATTTCTACTGTTGTTCCGTCCCGTCCGGTATCTCATCACAGCAATAACGCTGGCGGCGGCACTGGTAGTAACTACCATCATGGCAGCAGCGCGCAGGGTTCTTCAACGCCGGCGCAGGACAGCGACGAAACCGAATAAGGTTTCGCACTGTTATCCACACGGGGAGCCAGGGATCCTGCGTTCCCCGCTGATCTTTTTAGAGAGGTTTACGCTTGTTTGACCGTTATGATGCCGGTGAGCAGGCGGTGCTGGTACACATCTATTTTTCGCAAGACAAAGATATGGAAGACCTCCAGGAGTTTGAATCTCTGGTCTCTTCCGCCGGTGTCGAAGCAATGCAGGTGATTACCGGTAGCCGTAAAGCGCCGCACCCAAAGTATTTTGTTGGTGAAGGTAAAGCAGTCGAAATTGCGGATGCCGTAAAAGCAACCGGCGCGTCAGTCGTGTTGTTTGATCATGCGCTGTCTCCAGCCCAGGAGCGCAACCTGGAAGCCCTTTGCGAATGCCGTGTTATCGATCGCACGGGTTTGATTTTAGATATTTTTGCTCAGCGTGCACGTACCCATGAAGGGAAACTGCAGGTTGAGCTGGCGCAGCTGCGCCATCTGGCAACGCGTCTGGTGCGTGGCTGGACACACCTTGAAAGACAAAAAGGCGGGATTGGTTTGCGCGGCCCGGGTGAAACCCAGCTCGAAACCGACCGTCGTTTGCTGCGTGGCCGAATTACCCAGATCCTTTCACGTCTGGAACGTGTAGAGAAACAGCGCGAACAGGGGCGTCGGGCGCGAACCAAAGCCGATATCCCGACGGTGTCGCTGGTGGGCTATACCAACGCCGGTAAATCCACCCTGTTTAACCAGATAACCGAGGCCCAGGTTTATGCCGCAGACCAGCTGTTTGCGACCCTGGACCCTACGCTGCGCCGTATTGACGTTGCAGACGTCGGTGAAACGGTGCTGGCGGATACCGTAGGGTTTATTCGCCATCTGCCGCATGACCTGGTGGCGGCGTTTAAAGCCACCCTGCAGGAGACGCGACAGGCGACTCTGCTGCTGCACGTGATTGATGCGGCAGACGTGCGCGTGCAGGAGAACATCGACGCGGTGAACGTGGTGCTCGAAGAGATCGACGCCCACGAGATCCCAACGCTGTTGGTCATGAACAAGATCGATATGCTGGACGATTTCGAACCGCGTATCGACAGAGATGAAGAAAACAAACCGATTCGGGTCTGGCTTTCTGCCCAGACCGGTATTGGTGTGCCACTGCTTTTCCAGGCTTTGACAGAACGTCTTTCCGGTGAGGTAGCTCAGCACACGCTGCGACTGCCGCCACAGGAAGGCAGGCTGCGCAGCCGGTTTTATCAGCTTCAGGCGATAGAAAAAGAGTGGATGGAGGATGACGGCAGCGTGGGGATGCAGGTGCGTATGCCGATCGTTGACTGGCGTCGCCTCTGTAAACAAGAACCTGCGCTGGTCGACTATATCGTCTGATCAGAAAGGGGATGCCTGAATAATTCGCCCTTGCATAACAAATATGGAGCATATACATGGCGTGGAATCAGCCCGGTAATAACGGACAAGACCGCGACCCGTGGGGAAGCAGCAAACCTGGCGGCAACTCTGAGGGAAATGGCAACAAAGGTGGTCGCGAGCAGGGGCCGCCGGATCTGGATGATATCTTCCGCAAACTGAGCAAGAAGCTTGGTGGCCTTGGCGGAGGAAAAGGTTCTGGCTCGGGTGGCAATTCCACTCAGAGTTCGCGCCCGCCAATGGGTGGCCGCGTAGTGGGCATCGTGGCCGCTGCGGTAGTCATCATCTGGGCAGCCAGCGGGTTCTACACCATTAAAGAAGCAGAACGCGGCGTGGTCACCCGTTTCGGTAAGTTCAGCCATCTGGTTGAGCCGGGTCTGAACTGGAAGCCGACCTTCATTGACGACGTGACCGCGGTAAACGTGGAATCCGTCCGTGAACTGGCCGCCTCTGGCGTGATGCTGACCTCTGACGAAAACGTGGTGCGCGTTGAGATGAACGTGCAGTACCGCGTGACCGATCCTGAGCGTTATCTGTTTAGCGTGACCAGCGCCGATGACAGCCTGCGTCAGGCGACCGACAGCGCCCTGCGCGGTGTGATCGGTAAATACACCATGGACCGTATTCTGACCGAAGGTCGTACCGTTATTCGTAGCGATACCCAGCGCGAGCTGGAAGAGACCATTCGTCCGTACAACATGGGTATTACCCTGCTTGACGTCAACTTCCAGGCTGCGCGTCCGCCGGAAGAGGTGAAAGCCGCATTTGACGATGCGATTGCTGCCCGTGAAAACGAACAGCAGTACATCCGTGAAGCAGAAGCGTACACCAACGAAGTTCAGCCACGCGCTAACGGTCAGGCGCAGCGTATTCTGGAAGAAGCGCGCGCGTATAAGACGCAGACCATCCTGGAAGCTCAGGGTGAAGTGGCCCGCTTCGCGAAGATCCTGCCGGAATATAAAGCGGCGCCGGAAATTACCCGTGAGCGTCTCTATATCGAGACCATGGAAAAAGTGCTGAGCCACACCCGCAAAGTGTTGGTTAACGACAGTAAAGGCGGGAACCTGATGGTTCTGCCGCTGGATCAGATGCTGAAAGGCGGTTCTGTACCAGCAGCGAAAGGCGACACCAGCGGCGCGAACAACCTGCTGCGTCTGCCGCCAGCCTCAACAGGCAGCGCCAGCACGAACACAACGCCTTCTTCGAACGATGGTGACATTATGGACCAACGCCGTGCTAACGCGCAGCGTAACGACTACCAGCGTCAGGGGGAATAAGGATGCGTAAGTCAGTTATTGCGATCATCGTCATCGTACTGGTCGCGCTTTATACCTCGATTTTTGTGGTGAAAGAAGGCGAGCGTGGGATTAAGTTCCAGTTCAGCAGCGTCGTGCGTGATGGCGACAAACGCCCGGTGATTTACGAGCCGGGTCTGCACTTCAAGGTGCCGTTCATTCAGTCCGTGAAAACGCTGGATGCGCGTATCCAGACCATGGATAACCAGGCCGACCGTTTCGTGACCAAAGAGAAGAAAGACCTGATCGTTGATTCCTATATCAAATGGCGCATCAGCGATTTCAGCCGTTACTTCCTGGCAACGGGCGGCGGCGACGTTTCTCAGGCAGAAGTGCTGCTGAAACGTAAGTTCTCTGACCGTCTGCGTTCCGAGATTGGTCGTCTGGATGTGAAAGACATCGTGACCGACTCCCGCGGTCGTCTGACCCTGGAAGTTCGCGATGCGCTGAACTCCGGTACAGCGGGCACTGAAGATGAAGTTTCAACGCCGGCAGCAGATGATGCGATTGCCAAAGCGGCTGAACGCGTTCAGGCGGAGACCAACGGTAAAGTGCCGGTGATCAACCCGAACAGTATGGCTGCGCTGGGTATCGAAGTGGTTGACGTGCGTATCAAGCAGATCAACCTGCCAGCGGAAGTGTCCGAGGCGATTTACAACCGTATGCGCGCCGAGCGTGAAGCGGTAGCCCGTCGTCACCGTTCACAGGGCCAGGAAGAGGCTGAGAAGCTGCGTGCAGCAGCGGACTATGAAGTCACCAAGACGCTGGCGGAATCTGAGCGTCAGGGCCGTATCCTGCGCGGTGAAGGCGATGCCGAAGCGGCGAAGCTGTTTGCTGATGCTTTCAGCCAGGATCCTGACTTCTACGCCTTTATCCGTAGCCTGCGCGCTTACGAGAATAGCTTCCAGAGCAACCAGGATGTGATGGTGCTCAGCCCGGACAGCGATTTCTTCCGTTATATGAAGACGCCGACTAACGCAACGCGATAAACTCAGGCTCGTTTGAGTATTCAAACCACCGCTCTCAACGGAGCGGTGGTTTTCTTTTATAAGGAATAAAAATGAATTCAACGATCTGGCTCGCACTGGCTTTGGTCCTGGTGCTGGAAGGTCTTGGACCGATGCTTTATCCGCGCGCCTGGCGCCGAATGATCGCCACGATGAGCCAGCTGCCGGATAATATTTTGCGTCGTTTTGGCGGCGGTCTTGTGGTTGCGGGCATCGTGATCTACTACATGTTGAGGAAAACGATTGGCTGATCAAAAAGTAGGCGCAATCGGCGTATTTTGAGGTCAAAAAGTGCTGTATATCTGAAAAAGCGATGGTAGAATCCATTTTTAAGCAAACGGTGATTTTGAAAAAAATGGGTAACAACGTCGTCGTACTGGGCACCCAATGGGGTGACGAAGGTAAAGGGAAGATTGTTGATCTTCTGACTGAACGGGCTAAATATGTTGTACGCTACCAGGGCGGTCACAACGCAGGCCATACTCTCGTAATCAACGGTGAAAAAACCGTCCTCCATCTTATTCCATCAGGCATTCTTCGTGATAACGTCACCAGCATCATCGGTAACGGCGTTGTGCTGTCTCCTGCTGCGCTGATGAAAGAGATGAAAGGTCTGGAAGACCGTGGTATCCCTGTTCGTGAGCGTCTGCTGCTCTCCGAGGCCTGCCCGCTGATTCTGGATTATCACGTGGCGCTGGACGTAGCGCGTGAGAAAGCGCGCGGCGCGAAAGCGATCGGCACCACCGGTCGTGGTATCGGTCCGGCTTACGAAGATAAAGTTGCACGTCGCGGTCTGCGCGTGGGCGACCTCTTCGACAAAGCAACCTTCGCTGAAAAACTGAAAGAAGTGATGGAATATCACAACTTCCAGCTGGTGAACTTCTATAAAGCTGACGCTGTTGACTACCAGAAAGTGCTGGATGACGTCATGGCGATCGCTGACATTCTGACCGGTATGGTTGTTGATGTGTCCGATCTGCTGGACCAGGCGCGCAAGCGTGGCGATTTCGTCATGTTCGAAGGTGCGCAGGGTACGCTGCTGGACATCGACCACGGTACCTATCCGTACGTTACCTCCTCTAACACCACTGCAGGTGGCGTGGCGACCGGCTCTGGCTTGGGTCCACGTTATGTGGATTACGTGCTGGGCATCATCAAAGCGTACTCCACTCGCGTGGGTGCGGGTCCATTCCCGACCGAGCTGTTTGATGAAACCGGCGAGTTCCTCTGCAAGCAGGGTAACGAGTTTGGCGCGACCACCGGTCGTCGTCGTCGTACCGGCTGGCTGGATGCGGTTGCAGTGCGTCGCGCAGTGCAGATCAACTCCCTGTCTGGCTTCTGCCTGACCAAGCTGGACGTACTGGACGGCCTGAAAGAAGTGAAAATCTGCGTAGGCTACCGTATGCCAGATGGCCGCGAAGTGACCACCACTCCGCTGGCTGCTGACGACTGGGAAGGCATTGAGCCAATCTACGAAACCATGCCGGGCTGGTCTGAGACCACTTTCGGTGTGAAAGAGCGTAGCGGCCTGCCGCAGGCGGCGCTGGATTACATCAAGCGTATTGAAGAACTGACCGAAGTGCCGATCGATATTATTTCTACCGGCCCGGATCGTACTGAAACGATGATCCTGCGCGACCCGTTCGACGCATAATCTTCGTGAATGCTGGCCTGCGGGGTGACCCGTAGGCCGGATAAGCGTAGCGCCATCCGGCGAACGCTCCTGGATCTCCGCTTTTTCGCCCCGTCTGTCAAATAAATTAGCCGCTCACTATCTGGCTGGTTTATCATCATTAATGAATATCTCTGCGGTTTGACCGCGTTTTCCCTTTTTCCTGAGGTTGATGTGCAGTTAACAAGTTTCACCGATTACGGCTTACGTGCGCTGATTTACATGGCGTCGTTACCCGAGGGGAAGATGACCAGTATCTCTGAAGTCACAGAGGTTTACGGCGTATCCCGTAATCATATGGTCAAAATAATCAATCAACTTAGTCGTGCCGGATACGTTGCTGCCGTCCGCGGGAAGAATGGTGGGATCCGTCTCGGTAAACCGGCACAGAGTATTCGTGTGGGCGATGTGGTACGTGAACTGGAGCCGCTGTCTCTGGTGAACTGCAGCAGCGAGTTCTGCCACATCACGCCCGCTTGCCGCCTGAAAAAGGCGCTTTCAAAGGCCGTGCAAAGTTTTCTTATGGAACTGGATAACTACACGCTGGCCGATTTGGTTGAAGAGAATCAACCGCTTTATAAATTATTGCTGGTGGAATGAAGAAAATTTCCACCGGAGCTGACAACGGAGGAACCGACATGTCACATGATCCTTTCCAGGAACGCGAAGCCGAAAAATACGCGAATCCTATTCCCAGCCGCGAGTTCATCATTGAACACTTAACAAAACGCGAAAAACCCGCCAATCGTGAAGAACTTGCCGTTGAATTAAACATTGAAGGTGAAGAGCAAATTGAAGCCCTTCGCCGCCGTCTGCGCGCAATGGAGCGTGACGGGCAGCTGGTCTTTACCCGCCGCCAGTGCTACGCGCTGCCAGAACGCCTCGATCTGCTGAAAGGGACCGTCATTGGTCACCGCGATGGCTTCGGCTTCCTGCGCGTGGAAGGCCGTAAAGACGATCTGTACCTCTCATCTGAACAGATGAAGATGTGTATCCACGGCGACCAGATCCTGGCGCAGCCGCTGGGCGCTGACCGTAAAGGCCGCCGCGAAGCGCGCGTCGTGCGCGTTCTGGTGCCAAAAACCAGCCAGATCGTCGGCCGCTACTTTACCGACGCTGGCGTGGGCTTCGTGGTGCCGGACGACAGCCGCCTGAGCTTCGACATTCTGATCCCACCTGAAGAGGTGATGGGCGCCCGCATGGGCTTTGTGGTGGTGGTCGAACTCACCCAGCGCCCAACCCGTCGCACTAAAGCGGTAGGTAAAATCGTCGAAGTGCTTGGCGACAACATGGGCACAACCATGGCCGTTGATATGGCGCTGCGTACCCATGAAATTCCGTACATCTGGCCGAAAGCGGTTGAAGAGCAGATCGAAAGCCTGCGCGAAGAAGTGCCGGAAGAGTCCAAAGTGGGCCGCGTGGATCTGCGCTCCTTGCCGCTGGTCACTATCGACGGTGAAGACGCCCGCGACTTCGATGACGCCGTCTACTGCGAGAAAAAACGCGGCGGCGGCTGGCGCCTGTGGGTTGCTATCGCTGACGTAAGCTATTACGTCCGTCCGCACACCCCGCTGGATAACGAAGCCCGCAGCCGCGGTACGTCGGTCTACTTCCCGTCCCAGGTCGTGCCGATGCTGCCGGAAGTGCTGTCTAACGGCCTGTGTTCCCTGAACCCGCAGGTTGACCGCCTCTGTATGGTTTGCGAGATGACCATCTCCACCAAAGGGCGCTTAACCGGCTACAAGTTCTACGAAGCGGTGATGAGCTCGCACGCGCGTCTGACCTATACCAAGGTCTGGCATATGCTGCAGGGCGACCAGGATCTGCGCGAACAGTACGCGCCGCTGGTCAAACATATCGAAGAGCTGCATAACCTCTACAAAACGCTGGATCAGGCGCGCGAAGAGCGCGGCGGGATCTCGTTTGAGAGTGAAGAGGCGAAATTCATTTTCAACGCCGAACGCCGTATTGAGCGTATCGAGCAGACCCAGCGTAACGACGCGCACAAGCTGATCGAAGAGTGTATGATTCTGGCGAACATCTCGGCGGCACGTTTCGTCGAGAAAGCCAAAGAGCCTGCGCTGTTCCGTATTCACGATAAGCCGACCACGGAAGCCATTACGTCGTTCCGCTCCGTGCTGGCTGAACTGGGTCTGGAACTGCCCGGAGGCAACAAGCCAGAGCCGCGCGATTACGCCGAGCTGCTGGAGTCCATTGGCGACCGTCCTGACGCAGAAATGCTGCAGACGATGCTGCTGCGCTCTATGAAGCAGGCGATTTACGATCCGGAAAACCGCGGCCACTTCGGCCTGGCGCTGCAGTCTTACGCCCACTTCACGTCGCCGATCCGTCGTTATCCTGACCTCTCTCTGCACCGTGCGATCAAGTATCTGCTGGCGCAGGAGCAGGGTCATAAAGGGAACACCACCGAAACCGGTGGCTACCATTATTCGATGGAAGAGATGCTGCAGCTGGGTCAGCACTGCTCCATGGCCGAACGTCGTGCCGATGAAGCAACCCGCGACGTGGCGGACTGGCTGAAGTGTGACTTTATGCTCGATCAGGTAGGTAACGTCTTTAAAGGCGTGATTGCCAGCGTGACCGGCTTTGGTTTCTTCGTTCGTCTGGACGAGCTGTTCATCGACGGTCTGGTGCACGTCTCAAGCCTGGATAACGACTATTACCGCTTCGACCAGGTCGGCCAGCGCCTGATTGGCGAATCTGGCGGCCAGACCTACCGTCTGGGCGATCGTGTGGAAGTGAAGGTCGAAGCCGTGAATATGGACGATCGTAAAATCGACTTCAGCCTGATCTCCAGCGAGCGCGCGCCGCGTAACGTCGGGAAAACCGAGCGTGAAAGGGCGAAAAAAACCGGTAACGGTAAACCGGGCGGCGGTAAACGTCGTCAGGCGGGCAAGAAGGTAAACTTCGAGCCGGACAGCGCGTTCCGCGGCGAGAAGAAACAGAAGCCGAAGGCTGCGAAGAAAGAAGCTCGTTCAGCGAAAAAACCTTCCGCGAAAACGCAGAAAATCGCTGCCGCCACCAAAGCGAAGCGCGCGGCCAAGAAAAAGCAGGCGGAGTAAATTCTCCCCTCACCCTGACCCTCTCCCCAACGGGGGAGGGGAAATACTTATTACGAGAACCATCAATGAGTGAAATGATTTACGGCATCCACGCGGTGCAGGCCCTTCTCGAGCGCGCACCGGAGCGTTTTCAGGAAGTGTTTATTCTGAAAGGGCGTGAAGATAAGCGTCTGATGCCGCTGATCCACGCGCTGGAAGCACAGGGCGTGGTGATCCAGCTGGCGAACCGCCAGTTCCTGGATGAGAAAAGCGAAGGCGCGGTTCACCAGGGGATCATTGCCCGCGTGAAGCCGGGTCGACAGTATCAGGAAAACGATCTGCCGGATCTGATTGCCGAGCTGGATAATCCGTTCTTCCTGATCCTCGATGGCGTAACCGATCCGCACAACCTCGGCGCGTGCCTGCGTAGCGCAGATGCGGCGGGCGTGCATGCGGTGATCGTGCCGAAAGATCGCTCCGCGCAGCTGAACGCGACGGCGAAGAAGGTGGCCTGCGGCGCGGCGGAAAACGTTCCTCTGATCCGTGTGACCAACCTCGCGCGCACCATGCGTCTGCTGCAGGAAGAGAATATCTGGATCGTCGGTACCGCCGGTGAAGCGGATCATACTCTGTACCAGAGCAAAATGACCGGCCGTCTGGCGCTGGTGATGGGTGCGGAAGGCGAAGGCATGCGTCGTCTCACCCGCGAGCACTGCGACGAGCTGATCAGCATCCCGATGGCGGGCAGCGTGTCGTCCCTGAACGTTTCCGTTGCGACGGGCATCTGCCTGTTTGAAGCGGTGCGTCAGCGCGGAGAATAAACAGCAAGGCCGTCCACAGGACGGCCTTTTGTGTTTTCTCCCTGTGGGGGCGGGGTGAGGGCACCAGACGGTGAAAAACTCACTCCTCTAGCGACCGCAAATGGTCATCCTTCCTCAGCGTCATCAGCGCGAAAATACTCACTACCGCCGTCGCCATCACGTAATACGCCGGAATATCCAGGTTGCCCGTCTGCTTAATTAGCCCGGTAATGATTAACCCTGCGCATCCCGAGAAAATCGCGTTCGACAACGAGTAGGCCAGCCCCAGCCCCGTATAGCGCACGCGCGTCGGGAACATCTCAGACAGCATCGCCGGGCCCGGCCCCGCCAGCATGCCCACCAGACCGCCCGCAATCAGTACCACACCAGCCTTCACCGCCAGCGTACTCGACTCCGCCTGCAGGATTTTCAGCAGCGGCAGGGCGAGGATCAGCAGCAGCGCGGTGGCGATAATCATCACCGTGCGGCGGCCGATCCGGTCGCTCAGGATCCCCGACGGAATGATGGTGAGTGCAAAACCAATATTCGAAATCACCGCTATCAGCAGCGCCTGGTTAAACCCGGTGTGCAGCGCCGACTGCAGATAGGTCGGCATAATCACCAGGTAGGTGTACCCCGCCGCAGACCAGACCATTACGCGCCCAATCCCCATCACGATGGCCCGGAGCGTGGCGGCAGTATCCGCCTGAGCGACAGCCGGTTTATCCTGCTGCTGCACGAAGCTGGGCGTTTCCTCCATGCTGACCCGAAGCCACAGCGCCACAACGCCCATGGGCAGCGCCAGGAAGAACGGAATGCGCCAGCCCCAGTCGTGCAGGGCTTCAGGCGTGAGAAGGGCGGAGAGCAGCGCCACGATGCCTGCACCCGCTAACAGCCCCAGCGCCACGGTAAAGGACTGCCACGCGCCATAGAGCCCACGCTTGCCGCGCGGGGCGAACTCCGTCATCAGCGAGACCGCACCGCCGTACTCGCCGCCCGCGAAGAGCCCCTGCAGGATGCGCAGCAGCGTAATAATGAGCGGCGCGGCAATCCCGATGCTGGCATAGACCGGCACAACGCCGATGGCGGCGGTAGCGAGCGTCATCAGCACCAGCACGATGATTAGCGTCGGCTTACGGCCAATCCGGTCCCCGATGCGGCCAAACACCACCGCACCCAGCGGGCGGAAGAAGAAGGCGATGGCAAACGAGGCGTAGGTGAGGATCAGGCTGGTCAGCCCCGCCTCTCCTTCAAGCTGGAAGAAGTTTTTCGCAATGACGGTCGCCAGAAAACCGTAGACCGCAAACTCATACCACTCGATAAAGTTACCAATGGAGCCTGCAATTAATGCTCGCTTGTGCGCGTCCGGTTGCATAACGATCCTCACTTAAGGTGTAAGAATAAATTATTCAACAAAAGCGAAGTCATGAAATAGTTTATTCTTATGTTCTGTGAGCTATTTCACGAATGATATCAGCGGGATCGTGAACGTGTGACTCCCCTCCCATGCAGCGTGCGCGCGGTCTGTCCATACTTATCGTCATTGCCACTGAAGGAGGGAGACAGCATGCACTGGCAGACCCATACCGTTTTCAATCAACCTGCACCGCTTTCCAACAGCAACCTTTTCCTCTCGGACTGCGCCCTGCGCGATGCGGTCGCGCGTGAAGGGGCCGAGTGGGATATTGAGCTGCTCGCCAGCATCGGACAGCAGTTAGGCACCGCGGAGTCGCTGGAGCTGGGCCGGTTGGCAAACGTCAACCCGCCCGAGCTGTTACGCTATGACGCCACCGGAGAGCGGCTGGACGACGTGCGTTTTCATCCGGCATGGCATCTGCTGATGCAGGGGCTTTGCGCCAACCGCGTGCATAACCTGGCGTGGGAAGAGGAAGCGCGTAAAGGGTCGTTTGTCGCTCGGGCCGCACGCTTTGTGCTTCATGCTCAGGTGGAGGCGGGCACGCTTTGCCCGGTCACCATGACGTTCGCCGCCACGCCGCTGCTGCAGCAGGCGCTCCCCAAAGCATTTCACGACTGGCTGACGCCGCTGCTCAGCGATCGTTACGATCCGCATCTGGCCCCCGGTGCGCAAAAGCGCGGCCTGCTGATCGGTATGGGAATGACGGAAAAGCAGGGCGGCTCGGACGTGCTCAGCAACACCACCAAAGCGGAAAAATGCAGCGACGGTAGCTACAGGCTAGTGGGGCACAAATGGTTTTTCTCCGTCCCGCAAAGCGATGCGCATCTGGTGCTGGCCCAGGCGAAGGGCGGGCTATCCTGCTTTTTTGTGCCGCGCTTTTTGCCTGACGGACAGCGCAACGCCGTGCGTCTTGAGCGCCTCAAGGACAAGCTCGGAAACCGCTCCAACGCCAGCAGCGAGGCGGAGTTCCTTGATGCCTCTGGCTGGCTGCTGGGGGAAGAGGGTGAAGGGGTACGGCAGATCCTCAAAATGGGCGGGCTGACGCGCTTTGACTGCGCGCTGGGCAGCCACGGACTGATGCGTCGGGCGCTTTCGGTGGCGCTGTACCATGCCCATCAGCGTCAAACCTTCGGCAAAAATCTCATCGATCAGCCGTTAATGCGCGAAGTGCTAAGCCGGATGGCGCTGGTGCTGGAGGGGCACACGGCGCTGCTGTTCCGCCTGGCCCGGGCGTGGGACAAGCGTGCCGATCCGCAGGAGGCCGCATGGGCTAGGCTGTTTACCCCGGCGGCGAAATTTAGCGTCTGTAAAGCGGGCATCCCGTTTGTCGCTGAGGCGATGGAGGTGCTGGGCGGGATTGGATACTGCGAAGAGAGCGAACTTCCCCGCCTGTACCGCGAGATGCCGGTGAACAGTATTTGGGAAGGATCGGGAAATATCATGTGCCTGGACGTGCTGCGCGTGCTGGCGAAGCTGCCGGGTATTCACGACCTGCTTGCCGACGAGTTTGCGCAGGTGAAAGGGCAGGACAGACACTTCGACCGCGGCTGGCGACAGCTTCAGCAAAAACTGCGTAAACCTCAGGAGGCGCAGGGCCGGGAGATCGCGCAGCAGCTTTTCTTGCTGGGTACCGGAAGCCAGATGCTGCGGCACGCATCGCCCCCGGTGGCGCAGGCGTGGTGCCGCATGATGCTGGACACCCGTGGCGGTACGCTGATGAGCGAGCAGGTGCAAAGCGACCTGCTGCTGCGTGCGACGGGCAGAGTTGGCTAGCCTTTTAGCTGGAACAGACTCACCAGCTGAGTCAGGTGTGAACCCTTCTCGCGCAGCGTTTGAGCCGTTTGCTCGCTGCGTGAGATGCGATCGGCATTGATATGCGACGCTTCGCCAATATGGGTCATGGCGAGGTTCACCTGGCCGATCCCGGCGGACTGCTCGCGTGAGGCATGGTTAATCTCGGTGACCAGCTGGCTGATGTTATCGATATGAATGATGATGTCATCCATCGCCAGGCGCGTCTGTTCAGACAGCGCATGACCCTCACTCACTTTTCTGAGCGTATCGCCAATTAGCTGTTCAATCTCCTTCACCGCGTTAGCGCTGCGTCCCGCCAGCGCGCGAACTTCCTGCGCGACAACTGCAAACCCTTTTCCGTGCTCGCCTGCGCGGGCCGCTTCCACTGCCGCATTCAGCGCCAGAATGTTGGTCTGGAAAGCGATGGATTCGATCACGCGCGTGATGTCTTCGATGCGTTTTGACGCTTCGCGAATGTCGTCCATGGTCGACACCGCGTGGGTGACCGTCTCACCACCCTGATGGACCGCGAGCGAGGTTTCGCCCACCAGCTGCTGCGTTTGCTCCATGTTGGCGGCATTTTGCTGAACGGTGGCGGCCAGCTGCTCCATACTGGCAGACGTCTCTTCCACGCTGCTGGCCTGCTTGTTGATCTGCTCTGAAATCTCGCCGGTGTCGGCGGCCAGCGCATTGGTGCCCAAATGGATCTCGCCTGCTGCCTCACGAACCTGCAGGACAATTTTTTGCAGGCCGCCGCCGATGCCGTTGATAGCATCGATCAGCTGGCCGACTTCATCCTGGCGGGTCACGGGCAGGCTGGAACGGAGATCCCCTGCGGCATATTGCCGGGCAAGGTGGATCACATTGCGCAGCGGTCGGGTCAGCATCCGGCGAATCAGGACCACGAACAGGCCAGCGAAAAGGATGGATAAGACCACGCCGGCCAGCAGGAAGCGATCGCGCATGGCGGTAACGCTTGAGAGCAGCACCGATTTATCCACTTCGCCCACGATAGTCCAGTTCCAGCCCGGCAGCGGGGTATAGGCCATTTTCAGCGTCCTGCCGTCGTCGTTTGTACGCTCCAGCGTGCCGGGTTTGTCACCCAGAAGCTGCTGCTGCGTTGCGCCGTCCCACTTCGGCAGTTTTCCTTCTTCGCTGGCATGGAACAGGTATTGCCCGCGCGTTTTGCCGTTGCTGCGATCCAGCACGAAGAAGTGACCGCTCTCGCCCAGGCGGCGGTTGAGGATTTTCTCGCGCATGACGTTCCAGGAGTGGGTGATGTCCACCCCGACAAAGACGATCGCAATGACCTGCCCTTCGGCGTTTTTAACGGGCTGGTACTGGGTGATGTAGCGTTTGCCGAACAGCAGCGCCAGGCCGCGGTAGACTTCACCTTTGTTGACGGCAGCAAAGGCCGGGCTGGCGTTATCCAGAACGGTACCCATTGCCCGATCGCCATTCTCTTTGCGCAGGGAAGTGGCTACGCGAACAAAGTCGTTACCGCTGCGTACAAACAGCGTCGAAATGGCTCCCGTACGGTTCAGGAACTCGTCCGAAAGGGTGTTATTTTCATGCAGCCCGGTGTCTCCGCCTTTCAGAAGCGGAACGCTGAGCCCGTTAATCGTCCGGGTTTGGGAAGTATCAATGTTCAGGGGCTGCGGTAAAAAGGTGGTAAACAGACGGGTATAGCTCTCAACCTCTTCACTCAGGCTGGTATTAAACATCTGCACCATGTCGACCATGCCGGTGGACTGATTATGCAGATCTTCTACCGCAAGGGCTTCAAGCTGCTGGCTGGCTTTTTGGCTGAGCAGAAAAGTGAATAGCAGAAACAGCATGGCGACACTGACGCCAGTTAGCAGCGAGAGTTTCGACCCCAGGCCCGCACGGCGGAAAAAGTTGATCATAAATTGCTCATCATTGAAAAGTTATGGTTCTTCAACGGCAGAGCGGGGATTACGTTTACTGTTTTAATGTAACAAAGTGTTATTTAATTGTTCTTTATTGGTTTTATATAAGATAAAAAATTTGCAAAAACGAAAAGCCACTAAAAGTAAGTGGCTTTTATCAGGAGGGAGTTTACACGTAGAGAATGGCCTGTACCCGCCAGCGATCGATATGGTTATCTTCCTGCATCTGGATGATGCGATACCATGAAGCACCCTGCTCATCGGCCTTTAATGCCACGACACGTTCAACGTCTTGCGGGCTCCCCGAGATATTATTCACGGAGATCTGGCCAATTTCATTCAGGCCAGTCACGCAATCAGCACTGGCGAATTCTGCTGACTGCGCGGTGGTGCTCAGCAGGCCTGCTGAGAGCAACAGTGAGGTCAAAGCAAGAGTTCGTTTCATCGTCAGCTCCATTTCACATATATCCGGTATCCGCCGGGCAATCCTTCGCTAATAAACTCCCTTCCATTGATGCGGTCGTGGAGTTTATTGTGGACAGGAAAATGTCTATGGACGCAAAGCAGTGTAAATCTCGTTCAAAGGAAAACCATTATTTACGGTACAAAATGGCCTGTGAATACCACTGTCCCGTTATGATGGTTTCGTCGATCATAATGATGACGTAATAATCTGCTTTGGCGGCGACGGCCTGTGCTTTTATTGCCGATTCTGCGTCATCCGGAGAGCCGCGAACCAGCGCGGAGATGGTACCCATTCGTTGTAATCCTTCCGTCTGATTACGACGAATCTCCTGTGGATGATCGGCGACCGGTGGAGCGGGTTGCGGCGTTCCCTGCAGCGCGCTACAGCCACTCAGCAGAAACACCAGCAATAAAGCAGCAAACCTGCGCATAACCATATCTCGTTTCCTGATAGCCATAGTGTAGTTGTCTGTGAATTTAGTTTTGGGGGAATGTTCCCGAAGTGTTATCTGGTACGTATATTTCGAATGAAAATGACGCGAAAGCGTAACCCAGTTCTCAACATTATGAATCATAGATTCGCACAGGGTCGACAATGATTGAAATTGAAATACGCCACCTCGGCGACCATGAAATTTTACACGCGATGCCAGCGGGTAAACGTGATAAACCGCTGCCTGTTGTGGTTTTTTATCATGGGTTTACCTCATCGAAGCTGGTTTACAGTTATTTTGCGGTAGCGCTGGCGCAGGCGGGTTTTCGCGTGGTGATGCCAGATGCACCCGACCACGGCGCACGCTTTACGGGTAATGAACAGGCGCGGCTGGGGCAGTTCTGGCAGATTCTGCACGGGAGTCTGACCGAGTTTGCCGGGCTGCGCGATGCGCTTTATGAGGCAGGGCTGGTGGCCGACAATCGTCTGGCGGTAGCCGGGGCATCGATGGGCGGTATGACGGCGCTGGGGATTATGACGCATCATCCTGAAGTGAAGTCTGTCGCCTGTCTGATGGGCTCGGGTTATTTTACTTCACTGGCGAAGACCCTTTTCCCCCCTCAGGATTTAACGGAAATGATCGCGACGCTGACAGAGTGGGACGTGGCCAGGGCATTGCCGCGCGTGGCCGATCGCCCGCTGCTGCTGTGGCACGGTGACGCGGATGATGTGGTCCCGCCCGAGGGAACCTTCCGTCTGCAGCAGGCGTTAATGAATGAAGGGCTGGACGGTAATCTGACCTGCCTGTGGGAACCGGGCGTCCGCCACCGCATTACGCCAACGGCGCTGGACGCCACGGTGGCGTTTTTCCGCCAGCACCTGTAAACGCGCAGGACTTTGATGTCCTTATCTTCCCGCTTGTGGAGGATCTTTGAGGGGCTATTTGACCGGTAGTATTCCGGAGCCATTCACAAAAAAAAGCCCCCGGGCAGGGGGCAACGTCATGTATGGCTATGTTCTCGTTGTTGGCTTTCCTGGTGCTAGCGTTAAAGCGTTATCGGTAAATATCTGCACTGGCGTGCATGTTGCCGTTGCTGCCGGGCTCACGGGTTAACATCACGTGGTAATAGGTTGCGCCCTGCGCATCGGTTTCTGCGTTTAATGCCTGATCTGCTTCACTTTCCGTGGCGAAATTATGATTGATGTAAATTACGCCCAAGCTTTGCACATCATCCATGTTTCTGGCCTGTCGGCTGTCTATCTTGATGGCTGCCATCGCGTTTGCACTGAGCAAAAGCGCCGCCATTATGGCTAATGCGATTTTTTTCATGATATGCGCTCCACGACTACGTGCTGCGAGAGGGGGGATGCTCCTTCTTTAATTCAGTCGATCTCTGATTAAAGTGTAATCACTCATCCGGCGGGGATGCGTGACCATTTCTGATGCAGTTGTTCAAAAAAACAACGCTTCCGGGTGTGACCAATTTTAAATCACCCACTTAGACCCGCTTCGCGCTTTGTGCGAATTATTTGTGCAATCAGCTTGAGTTTCCAGGGGCGCACAAGTATTATGACGCGTCAATTTTTCAGCCGACCTTTAACACGTTCCTTGCCTCCCCGGGCCTCGGCTGACCCAGACAGGAGGCTGAATAATCCGTAAGGAGCAATTCGATGCGTCATTACGAAATCGTTTTTATGGTCCATCCTGACCAGAGCGAACAGGTTCCGGGTATGATCGAGCGTTACTCTGCTGCCATCACTGGTGCAGAAGGTACGATCCACCGTCTGGAAGACTGGGGCCGCCGTCAGCTGGCTTACCCGATCAACAAACTGCACAAAGCACACTACGTTCTGATGAACGTTGAAGCGCCGCAGGAAGTGATCGATGAGCTGGAAACTACCTTCCGCTTCAACGATGCCGTTATCCGCAGCATGGTTATGCGTACCAAAAACGCAGTTACCGAAGCATCTCCGATGGTTAAAGCGAAAGACGAGCGCCGTGAGCGTCGCGATGATTTCGCAAACGAAACCGCAGATGATTCTGATGCTGGGGATTCTGAAGAGTAATTTCTGATGACCAACCGTCTGGCGTTGTCCGGCATCGTATGCAGGGCTCCCCTTCGAAAGGTCAGTCCATCAGGAATTCCGCATTGCCAGTTCGTGCTTGAGCATCGTTCTGTGCAAGAGGAAGCCGGGTTTCACCGGCAGGCGTGGTGCCAAATGCCCGTTATTATTAGCGGACACGAAAACCAGGCCATTACTCACAGTTTAACGGTCGGTAGCGCAGTAATCGTTCAGGGGTTCATCTCTTGCCACAAGGCAAAGAACGGCCTGAGCAAAATGGTTCTGCATGCCGAGCAGATTGATTTGATAGATTCTGGAGACTAGCCATATGGCACGTTATTTCCGTCGTCGCAAGTTCTGCCGTTTCACCGCGGAAGGCGTTCAAGAGATCGACTATAAAGATATCGCAACGCTGAAAAACTACATCACCGAAAGCGGTAAGATTGTCCCAAGCCGTATCACCGGTACTCGTGCAAAATACCAGCGTCAGCTGGCTCGCGCTATCAAACGCGCTCGCTACCTGTCCCTGCTGCCGTACACTGATCGTCATCAGTAATCGGGCACGGTCCATTAATACGACTTTAAGAGGATAAGGTAATGCAAGTTATTCTGCTTGATAAAGTAGCAAACCTGGGCAGCCTGGGTGATCAGGTTAACGTTAAAGCGGGTTACGCACGTAACTTCCTGGTTCCACAGGGTAAAGCTGTTCCAGCTACCAAGAAAAACGTAGAGTTTTTCGAAGCACGTCGCGCTGAACTGGAAGCCAAACTGGCTGACGTTCTGGCGGCTGCTAATGCTCGCGCTGAAGCAATCAACGCACTGGGCACCGTTACCATCGCGTCTAAATCTGGCGACGAAGGTAAACTGTTCGGTTCCATCGGTACCCGCGATATCGCTGATGCAGTTTCTGCAGCAGGCGTTAAAGTGGCTAAGAGCGAAGTTCGTCTGCCGAACGGCGTTCTGCGTACCACTGGTGAGCACGAAGTTGACTTCCAGGTTCACAGCGAAGTGTTCGCTAAACTGGTTGTTAACGTTGTAGCTGAGTAATTTTTTACTCTGCTCACGTTGAAACGCCGGCCTTGTGCCGGCGTTTTGCTTTTTACAGATCCGGGTCTTAACGCGCCCTGATGAAACTGCCGTCTGGCTGGCGGGTAAACAGTACCTGTTGTCCACTTCCCGTATCAATCGTTAACCCTGTCACCACCCCGCTGGCATTCTGGCGAATCTGTACCATCTGACCATTCTGCAGGTTACTGAGCGGTTTACCCGCACCTTCCACCTTCGCCATGGCATACACGTCGGTTGGCGGCAGGTTGTGGTCGCGGAACAGCTGTGCCAGAGTTTTACCCGGCTCTACGCGATAGGAACGCCACTGTTGCTCAATACCGGTAGGCTGTTGCGTCTGAGGCTGAGACGGGGCGGCGGCTTGATCCTGCGGCTGCTCATCCTGAATGGGCTCTGGCTCAACCGGCGCGACCTGACCCGGATCGTTAGACGGGGTGACGAGCTGCGTCTGCATCGGCTGTGCGTCAGGCTGCGGCCGCGTCTGCGACTGAATGTCCAGTTGGGCATTGCGGGTGACGGGTGCGGTATCAATATCATCGCCCCCGGAAGGAAGCAGGAAGCCCACGATCACCATCAGCGCGCCAATGATGATCCCTCTGCGATGCAGAGGAGGCAGCGGGTCCATGATGCGAAAATTGTCCGGCGCCTGCCAGATTTTCGCCAGGGTAGGTTTCAGTTCAAATCGCCCGGGCATGGCACTCCTCCTGCTCCGCGTATTTTTTATCCTGTGCCCCGAAGTATAGTTTGCTAACTGCCTGAACGGCGTAGTAAACCCGACATCCGTGACATCAGTTCGGGATTAATCCTGGTTATCTCTATTGTTTCTGTTTCGTCGCGGTTTGTCACCTTAACTTCAGACAAAGTTTTACCCATAAGGGCATGGCTGATATGCTGCCCGCTACTTTAAATGTGATGGAAGGAAAACCCATGACCACCCCGACTTTTGACACTATCGAAGCGCAGGCAAGTTACGGTATCGGCTTGCAGGTAGGACAGCAGCTGAGCGAATCCGGCCTGGAAGGTCTGTTACCAGAAGCGCTGGTGGCGGGTATCGCTGACGCGCTGGAAGGCAAACAGCCTGCCGTTCCGGTAGACGTTGTGCACCGTGCGCTGCGTGAAATCCACGAACGTGCTGACGCCGTGCGTCGCGCGCGCTTCGAAGAGATGGCGGCCGAAGGTGTGAAATATCTGGAAGAGAACCGTGAGCGTGAAGGCGTGAACAGCACCGAATCCGGTCTGCAGTTCCGCGTGATCAATCAGGGCGACGGCGCAATCCCGGCGCGTACCGACCACGTTCGCGTGCATTACACCGGTAAACTGATCGATGGTACCGTGTTCGACAGCTCCGTGGCGCGCGGTGAACCGGCTGAGTTCCCGGTCAACGGCGTGATCGCAGGCTGGATCGAAGCTCTGACCCTGATGCCAGTGGGTTCCAAATGGGAACTGACTATCCCGCATAACCTGGCCTACGGCGAGCGCGGCGCTGGCGCGTCCATTCCGCCATTCAGCACCCTGGTCTTTGAAGTCGAGCTGCTGGAAATTCTGTAATCGACTTTTCTTATTTCCTCTCCCCGGTTGGGGAGAGGAAAATAGTGTTAAAACCTATAGTTACGACGTAATCAATATTTTATCTTGCAAACGAAACTGTTGCGTGTATTTTTGTGAGCTGTTTCGCGCTGTATGAGTGATATGACACTCACTTTCAACATATTATTAACATAATATCTAAATCATAGTATTCATCCCGCCGATTCTTACCTAATATCGATAAACCCTTACAAAGGGACCGTCATTTTTTTGACGTTTTTAAAGGCCAGAAGAGCCTTAACAACACAGACAGGCATAAACAGGAAAATTACATGGTAGATCAGGTCAAAGTCGCCGCTACAGAAGAGGCGACGTCTGAACAGTCGCTACGGCGCAATCTCACAAACCGTCATATTCAGCTCATTGCGATTGGGGGTGCCATCGGTACCGGGCTGTTTATGGGGTCAGGCAAAACCATCAGTCTCGCCGGGCCGTCGATCATCTTCGTTTATATGATCATCGGTTTTATGCTCTTCTTCGTGATGCGTGCAATGGGTGAATTGCTGCTCTCGAACCTCGAATACAAATCCTTTAGCGACTTCGCTTCTGACCTGCTCGGGCCATGGGCGGGCTATTTCACCGGCTGGACCTACTGGTTCTGCTGGGTCGTCACCGGTATGGCGGACGTCGTGGCGATTACCGCCTACGCGCAGTTCTGGTTCCCGGGGCTGTCGGACTGGGTCGCCTCGCTGGCGGTCATTGTTCTGCTGCTGAGCCTGAACCTCGCCACCGTTAAAATGTTCGGTGAGATGGAGTTCTGGTTCGCGATGATCAAAATCGTGGCGATTGTCGGGCTTATCGTCGTGGGTCTGGTGATGGTGCTCACCCACTTCCAGTCGCCAACGGGCGTGCAGGCGTCGTTTACCCATCTGTGGAATGACGGCGGCTGGTTCCCGAAAGGTATTAGCGGCTTCTTTGCCGGCTTCCAGATCGCGGTATTTGCTTTTGTGGGCATCGAGCTGGTGGGCACGACGGCAGCGGAGACCAAAGATCCCGAGAAGTCTCTCCCGCGCGCGATTAACTCTATTCCGCTGCGTATCATCATGTTCTACGTCTTTGCGCTGATCATCATTATGTCCGTGACGCCGTGGAGCTCCGTGGTGCCAACCAAGAGCCCGTTCGTTGAGCTGTTCGTGCTGGTAGGCCTGCCTGCCGCTGCGAGCCTGATTAACTTCGTGGTGCTGACCTCTGCGGCGTCTTCCGCGAACAGCGGCGTGTTCTCCACCAGCCGTATGCTGTTTGGCCTGGCACAGGAAGGCGTGGCGCCGAGCGCGTTCGCCAAGCTGTCTAAGCGCGCGGTACCGGCAAAAGGGTTGACCTTCTCCTGCATGTGCCTGCTGGGCGGCGTGGTGATGCTCTACGTGAACCCAAGCGTGATTGGCGCGTTCACTATGATCACCACGGTCTCTGCGATCCTGTTTATGTTCGTCTGGACCATCATCCTCTGTTCATACCTGGTGTACCGCAAGCAGCGCCCGCACCTGCATGAAAAATCGATCTACAAGATGCCGCTGGGCAAGCTGATGTGCTGGGTGTGCATGGCGTTCTTCGTCTTCGTGCTGGTTCTGCTCACGCTGGAAGATGATACCCGTCAGGCACTCATCGTCACGCCGCTGTGGTTTATCGCGCTGGGGCTGGGCTGGGTGTTTATCGGTAAGAAACGTATGGCAGGCATAAGGTAAAAGCAAAACGGCAACTTCGGTTGCCGTTTTTAGTTTTTGCACCCTCTCCCCGTGGGAGAGGGCCGGGGTGAGGGCATCAGGCCGCAGCGGCCTTTTTTATTCCCCAGCTAATGCCCGCGGGAACAGAACGTTGTTCTCAAGACTGATGTGTTCCATCAGGTCGTCGATCATTTCGTTAATGCCGTTGTACATCGCTTTCCACGTTGTGCACGCTTCTGGCGGCGGCGTGACGTTGTGGGTGGTGTGTTTGATCACTTCCAGCAGTTCACCCGCATCATCGTGCTCGCTTTCCATCACGCTGATAGGCCCCATCGCCTGGCCTCCCATTCCCTGCTTTATCATCGGGAAGAGGATCTGCTCTTCTTTCATCATATGGCTGGAAAGCTCTTCGTGCAGCAGGGTCAGGTACTTCGCCAGGCCGCGCGGTACGGAAGGTTTGTCGGCATGTACGCGCTCAACTTTGGTTGCCTGCAGAATCAGTTCCGGCAGCTGTTCACGGTGGCGGTCATGGTAACGGACGATGATATGGTCGATGATTTCAGCGAGCGGGGCGGTTCGCCAGTCTTTGTCGACGGGCTGCTCGGCCAGCAGCGCCAGCTCTGCTTCAATCACCTCAACGTCCAGCTCTTTGCGCGAGGCCGCACGTGCCAGGGTTTGCTTACCGCCGCAGCAGTAATCCATATCGTATTTCCGAAACAGCGCAGAAGCGCGAGGAATGGAGAGCGCCAGCTCGCCAAGGGGTTGGTCGCGAAAGGCCATAGCAGTTACCTCGTCATCAATAATATAAGATGCATATTAAATGCATCTTTAAGCCAGCGCTATAACCCTTTAGAGGCAAGGGGGAAAGTGAGAAGCAGATCACAAAAAACACCCCGTTTAACTCTCTGAATGGACATAGGAAAGTGGTTTAGAAACTTTTTAAAGGTGTAGAAACAGTAAACAACCCGCCGCGCCTGCCGATATATCCACGTCAGACAAACCTGCATATAACAAAGGCAACGCATGTTTAAACGTATAAAAGTCATTACCCTTCTGATTTCGGTGCTGCTTGTGCTCGGTATCATGCAAGTGATTTCCGCCGGTATCTTTATCAACGCGCTGAATAACGATAAAGACAACTTCACCGTGTCGCAGCTTTCCAGCAAGAACGTGGCGGAGTTTACCGATGCGTGGATCAGTCTGAACCAGGCGCGCGTGACGCTGAACCGCGGGATGCTGCGTCTGCAAAGCAGCATGGCCTCTCAGATTAACGGTGGGCAGCTTAATGAGTTGGTCAACACGGCGAAAAATCTGCTCGCCGATGCACAGGTCCATTACGATAAATACTATGCCCTGCCAAATACGCCGGGCCTGGACGAGAACCTGGCCAAGCGTCTGGAAGAGCAGTACCGCATTTACTCTGCAACGCTGACGCAAATGAACGTTCTGCTGAGCCAGGGCAATCTGGAAGATATGTTCAAGCAGAATGCAGAGCAAAAGCAAAACGCGATGCAGACGGTTTACCGTGAATGGCGCGAAGCGCAGGCAACGCTTACCGATAAAGGCATCCAGGACAATGAAAGCGACTACAGGCGCATCCTGTGGATCCTCTCTGCGGTTATGCTGCTGGTGATTGTGGTGATTATCTCCAGCTGGGTAGCCATGCGCCGCGTGCTGCTGCTGCCTCTGGAAGAGGTGATTAACCATATTCGCGCTATTGCGGCAGGGGATTTAACCCAGCCGATTCAGGCTGAAGGTAAGAACGAAATGGCTATCCTGGCGCGCAACGTTCAGGAGATGCAGACCTCGCTGGCGAACACCGTGGGCGTGGTGCGTGAAGGCGCAGATACGATTTACACCGGTGCAGGCGAAATCTCTGCGGGCAGTAATGACCTCTCTTCCCGTACCGAGCAGCAGGCCGCGTCTCTGGAAGAGACGGCAGCCAGCATGGAACAGCTGACGGCAACCGTGAAGCAGAACGCCGATAACGCGCGTCAGGCTTCCCGTCTGGCGCTGGACGCCTCCTCAACGGCGAAGAAGGGCGGTAACGTGGTGGAAGGCGTGGTGCGTACAATGGACGAAATCGCCACCAGTTCCAGTAAAATCGCGCAAATTACTAACGTGATCGACGGTATTGCCTTCCAGACTAACATCCTGGCGCTAAACGCGGCGGTGGAAGCGGCGCGCGCGGGCGAGCAGGGCCGTGGTTTCGCGGTTGTGGCTGGGGAAGTGCGTACTCTCGCCCAGCGCAGTGCCCAGGCGGCGAAAGAGATTAAAGCGCTGATCGATGATTCCGGCGAGCGCGTGAACGCGGGCTCCCAGCTGGTTAACGAAGCCGGGGAGACGATGGCAGAGATCGTTAATGCGGTCACCCGCGTCACCGACATCATGGGCGAAATTGCCTCGGCCTCTGACGAGCAGAGCCGCGGTATTGACCAGGTAGGCCAGGCGGTAGCCGAGATGGACCGCGTGACCCAGCAGAACGCCTCGCTGGTAGAGGAGTCCGCGGCCGCGGCGGCGGCGCTGGAAGATCAGGCTGCACGCCTGAACGAAGCGGTGGCGGTGTTCAAAATCACCCGCAACCAGGCGGTAAAAGCGGCGCCGGTGAAAACCTATGTGCCAAAAGCGCAGCCCGCAGCGGCGGCGTCTGAAGGGAACTGGGAAACGTTTTAAGGACTTGCCCGGTGGCGGTTACGCCTTACCGGGCCTACGGTTTTGTAGGCCCTGCAAGCGCAGCGCCGCCGGGCAATGCTCACACCTCCGACGCCGGAACGACCCTCGGTTTTTCCGGCTTCGCTCTTACCGCCATCACCACTCCCACCACCAGCAGCGCGATCCCGCAGGCCGTAAATAGCGGCGGCACGCTCTGACGCATCAGGAAGGTATAAAGCAGTCCGGCCAGGGTTTCGAAGACAATCAGCGGCCCTAAAATCACCGTTGGCAGCTTCTGGCTGGCAATGTTCCAGCACAGCGCGCCCACCCATGAGCACAGCACCGCAATCGCAACCATCAGGCCGATAAACACCCAGGGTCTTGGCCCGAAGGGCTGGGCGAAGTCTGGCTGTTGATGGCCTAACCAGATGCACGCCCCGGCATATCCCACCAGCGAGACGGGCAGCGTGACAAGCGCCTGCGCCGTCGCCCACATCATCGGGTGCTTGTCCGGGTTCTCCCGCAGCCAGCGCGCGTTGCGCAGGGCATACCACGCCCAGCACGCCACGGAAATGAACGCCAGCACAATACCAGAACCGTAACGCCACAGGTCAACATCCGCATGCCCGTGACGCAGCTCGGCAATATTGACGCATACCAGCCCCACGGCGGTGCATACCAGCGCCGGTATCATTTTTGACCACGCCAGTTTGCCATCGCGGTGGCTGTAGAGCAGGTTAGCAAAGACGGGGATAACGACCGGCAGCGTGCCGATAATCATGGTAGATATCGGCGCACCGGTACGCTTAATGGCACTCGCGAGGCAAACGTAGTAGATAAGATTGCCCATCATGGTCAGCGCCAGCGCGGTACCCCAGTCCTGACGGCTGAGCTGACGCAGGCGCGCGCGTCCCAGCCACGTCAGAGGCAGGGCAATCAGCCCCAGCGCCAGATAACGTCCGGTCGACTGCAGTATTGCCGGATACTCGGGCACGATCAGCGGGCCGACAAAAATCAGCCCCCACATCATCCCGGCCAGCAGGGCATATAACACTCCACTAATCATTTTTCCATCCACAGGTATTTACGCTGTAGGCAGTGTAGGAGGGCAAAATGCGCGCGTATTGTATGAGGTTGCGCATTAGCGCCGGGTGACCTGCTTCTGGTAGCGCACGGGCGTAATGCCGTAGCGGTGGGTAAACGCGCGGGTTAAATGGGACTGGTCGGTCAGCCCGGTCGCGGCTGCCACTTCGGCGGCGGGCATGCCGTGGGTGAGGAACGCTTTGGCGCGCCAGAGGCGAATGGCCATCAGCATCTGGTGCGGCGTAACGTGAAAATGGGCTTTGAACTGGCGCTGGAAATGGTACGGGCTGAGCGATACGACGCTGGCCAGCTCGTCCAGCGTCAGGGCGCGCATATAGTTGTCGTGCAGATACTCGCGCACGCGTTCGAAGCGGTGCGCGCCTTCCTGAATCACCGGCGCGTGATGGGCCAGCGGCCGGAAGGTCTCAATCAGATCCAGCAGTAATCCTTTTTGCGCAAGCGGATCGTCCGTGTGCCACAGGCCGTAAATCAGCCTGCCGATTTGCTGCGAGCGCAGTGGGTCATGACGCGTGACATCGCTAAACCACCAGTGCCGGAGGCCGGTCACCTCTTCCAGCAGGTCGGGTTCGATATAGACCATCCGGTAGCGCCAGCCGCCTTCGGTGGCGGATTCGCCGGTATGGATCTCGTCCGGGTTCATGGTGACGACGGATTTTTCCGCCGCGA
Organism: Enterobacter asburiae; assembly: GCF_001521715.1. Lineage (NCBI taxonomy): Bacteria > Pseudomonadati > Pseudomonadota > Gammaproteobacteria > Enterobacterales > Enterobacteriaceae > Enterobacter > Enterobacter asburiae. The sequence goes on along the minus strand of NZ_CP011863.1, from coordinate 3,081,167 downwards.
GATGCTGGGTGCCGCGATAGCGAAAGCGTTCGGCGCCGGTTTCAATCGTGCCGATCCCGAAGGCTTCATGGGTGTGAGGCTCAAAGGCGTAGTCAGAAATATGCGCGTGATAAAGCTCCAGGCCCGGCAGCTGCGCCAGATGGCGAAAGCGCGCGCTGTCTCTTTCATCATTAAACTGTTCCGGTACGCCTTGCACGTTGAGCCTCCTCGTGATCATCTTTTCATTATCAGAGATGACCGGCGTTTATGCACTAAACATCTTTGCCCGGACGGTCTTACGGTAATCCCCCGGTGAAACCGTTGTTTTATGCTTAAACTGGCGATTAAAGTGCGCAATATCCTGATATCCAACCGCATTCGCGATCTCCTGAATGGAAAGATTGGTGGATTGCAGCATTGTCATGGCGGATTCAATTCTGGTGGTTAATAAATACTGCAGAGGAGACATGTCGGTGGCATTTTTAAAGCGGCGATTAAAGTTGCGCAAACTCATGCCGGCCATATCTGCAAGACTTTGCATGGATATATCCGAAGCGCAGTTAGCTTTTATCCAGATTTGAATTTGAATAATATCTTCATCCGGATGGGGCTTGTTTTCTTCACTGTAACATTGGCGTTCAAACTGGCTACGAATTTCATGGAAAAATGTCCGTTGAGTATGTGTGGCTACACGTTTCCCGTATATCGTTTCTATAAAATGGATCGTCAGGTCTGACAGGGCCTTAACGCTTGCGGCGCAGTAAATATTATCGGCCTGAGTGAGAAAATGTTTTGTTTGTAATTTTACGGCGGGGTAGTCGCGCGAGAATTGTTTGAAGTAGTGCCAGTGGGTAGTGGCGGGTTTCCCGTCGAGCAGTCCCGACTCCGCCAGAAAACAGCAGCCCGTTCCGACGGCGGCAATGCGGGTTCCTCGCGCGGCCTGCTCGGTCAGCCATTCCAGGAGCTCAGGCTGTTGTCTGACCACGCCGCGAGGATTGCGCCAAAGGGCCGGAAGATAGATAACGTCATAGTGCCTGTCTGCGGCAAGTGTAGTATCGGCGGTAATGCTAAAGCCACTGTGCGTCAGGATGGGCTCGCTGTTTATGCCAATGGTATTCACCTTCAGAATACTCTCCGGGCGACAGAGCCTGAAGGGCGACTTCTCCGGTTTGTGCGTGTCTGCGTGGGATGTTGTTTTTTGCTCAGCTAAATAGCTACTGGCTGCCGCTTTCCACATTTCAATCGGAAGACTGAGACCGGAACTTAGCATGCGTTCGCATAACACAAATCCGGTAATGACTCCAAATTATTGATAGTGTTTTATGTTCAGATAATGCCCGATGACTTTATCATGCAGCTCCACCGATTTTGAGAACGACAGCGACTTCCGTCCCAGCCGTGCCAGGTGCTGCCTCAGATTCAGGTTATGCCGCTCAATTCGCTGCGTATATCGCTTGCTGATTACGTGCAGCTTTCCCTTCAGGCGGGATTCATACAGCGGCCAGCCATCCGTCATCCATATCACCACGTCAAAGGGTGACAGCAGGCTCATAAGACGCCCCAGCGTCGCCATAGTGCGTTCACCGAATACGTGCGCAACAACCGTCTTCCGGAGCCTGTCATACGCGTAAAACAGCCAGCGCTGGCGCGATTTAGCCCCGACGTAGCCCCACTGTTCGTCCATTTCCGCGCAGACGATGACGTCACTGCCCGGCTGTATGCGCGAGGTTACCGACTGCGGCCTGAGTTTTTTAAGTGACGTAAAATCGTGTTGAGGCCAACGCCCATAATGCGGGCGGTTGCCCGGCATCCAACGCCATTCATGGCCATATCAATGATTTTCTGGTGCGTACCGGGTTGAGAGGCGGTGTATGTGAACTGTAACTGCCATGTTTTACGGCAGTGAGAGCAGAGATAGCGCTGATGTCCGGCAGTACTTTTACCGTTACGCACCACCCCGTCAGTAGCTGAACAGGAGGGACAGCTGATAGAAACAGAAGCCACTGGAGCACCTCAAAAACACCATCATACACTAAATCAGTAAGTTGGCAGCATCACCTGCTCAGCGTATGGCTATCGTCAAAAAGTCCCCCTTTAGACGCACCCACATCGGAGTCCGCCAGCATATCTGCCAGCCCGGCAGGCAGGCCGACGCTTTTCAGCGCGGCGGCAAAATCCGCTTCACTGAGGTTCTGATAGGTTACCGGCTTCCCGCTCTGTTTGCTGAGTTCTGCCGCCAGTTCGCTCAGCGTCCAGCCGTGGTCGCCCGCCAGTTCATAGATCTTGCCCGCGTGGCCCTCTTCTGCGATTACATTCGCTGCTGCCGCGGCATAGTCTGCACGGGTGGCAGAGGCAATTTTGCCTTCGCCTGCCGCACCAATAAACACGCCGTGTTCCAGCGCAGGCGGCGCGCTCGCCAGATAGTTTTCGGTATACCAGCCGTTGCGCAGCAGGGCATAAGGAATGCCGGATGCCGCCAGCGCTTTTTCAGTGGCAACGTGTTCAACGTGCAGGCCCAGCGGTGAGTTGTCCGCATGCAGCAGGCTGGTGTAGGCGATAAATTTCACACCAGCCGTTTTGGCGGCGTTAATCACGTTCTGGTGCTGGGTCGCGCGCTGGCCGACTTCGCTGGAAGAGATCAGCAGCAGCTTATCCACGCCGCTCAGCGCGGCGGTGAATGCGGCTTCATCCGTGTAGTCCGCCTGACGAACCACAATTCCCTGCTGGCTTAAGGCCTGCGCTTTCGCCGGGTTACGTACGATGGCCACAATCTGGCTCGCCGGTACGGTTTTCAGAAGCTGTTCGATAACGAGATGGCCAAGCTGGCCGGTAGCGCCGGTAATCGCGATCATGATGAATCTCCTTCGTGTTTGTCTGGTGTTGTGGCACACTAGCACCATAGCTAACTTTTAGTAAGTACGTACAAAAAGGTAAGTATGAAAACAACGATACCGACGCTCAGCGAACAAATGCGCGATGGCAATCTTTTCGCGGAACAGTGTCCTTCACGCGAGGTGCTCAAACACGTGACCAGCCGCTGGGGTGTCCTGATTCTGCTGGCCCTGCGCCAGGGAACGCATCGCTTTAGCGATCTGCGCCGTAAAATGGGCGGGGTGAGCGAAAAGATGCTGTCCCAGTCACTCCAGGCGCTGGAGCTGGACGGGTTTGTCGATCGCGTGTCGTATCCGGTGGTGCCGCCGCACGTAGAGTATAGCCTGACGCCGATGGGGACTGAGGTGAGCGAGAAGGTCGCCGCGCTGGCGGACTGGATTGAGGTGAACACGCCGAAGGTGATGGCGAACAGGGACGATCGTGCGGCCTGATGTCTTCACCCTGACCTAATGCCTGCGTGGGCGACCCCCTCTCCCACAGGGAGAGGGAACAAACACCAAAAACGGCAACGCATGTTGCCGTTTTGTTTTTACTTGCTCAAATCCACCTGATAAATCGCGAACCCGATATCATCCGTTGCGACCTTCTTCATCGGATACTGGGCTTTATCCTTGATAAACGCGGCTGCCTTATCGGACGGCGACGTTTCGAAGCGGATATCCAGTTTGGTATCGCTGTGGATCGGCGCGAGACGCCAGTTGTTATCAACCGCCGGATGAATTTCGCCCGCCTTCTTCGACTCCGCGCTGATCCACGCCGCCAGCACCGAGCGGTTCTCGTCCGGCGAGGCAAAGGCGATGTGGCTATCCCCCGTACCAGCAAACTTACCGCCGTAGGCACGGTAGTTATTGGTCACGACCAGGAAGGTGGCATTCGGGTCGATCGCCTTGCCGTTGAAGGTCAGGTTTTTGATGCGCTCCGCCTGCGGGTTGATCGCCTGACACTCGCCGTCATATTTCGCCGGCTGGGTGACGTCAATCTGGTAGTTCACGCCGTCGATCACGTCGAAGTTATAGGTGCGGAAGCCGTCCCAGTTAATCAGCGACTGCGGCTTACTGCTGTGCGGGTCAATCTGGTTAAACTGTCCGGCAGAGCACTCCAGCCACTCTTTCACCTCCTGGCCCGTCGCTTTTACCACCACCAGCGTGTTCGGGTAGAGGTAGAGATCGGCGGCGTTACGGAAGGTCAGCTGACCCTTTTCGACTTCAACATAGCTTGCCGGGTCATTCTTACGTCCGCCCACCTTGAATGGCGCAGCGGCTGACAGAACCGGCAGTTTTGCCAGATCCGGATCGCCCTGCACAAAGTGTTCGGCATAGGCTTTCTGCGCCATGTTGACGACCTGAACGGTCGGGTCGTCCTGAACCAGCGCCAGGAAGCTGTACATATTGTCGGCGGATTTGCCGATCGGCTTGCTGACGAATTCGCGCGTAGCGTCGTGATCGTGCTTCAGCACGTCAACCAGTTTTTTATCTTCCGCCGCCAGAGATTTTTTAGCCGCAGCGTCGTAAATCGGGCGCGCTTCGGCTTTTGACTGCGTCACCTTCCAGCTGCCGCTGTCGTTATTCAGCACCAGGTCCATCACGCCAAGGTGGTCGCCCCACATGCCCGGCATCACCGCCGGCACGCCGTTGAGCGTCCCTTTCTCAATGTCCGCCCCTATGATGCTGGCGAAATCTTTGCCCGGGAAGACCGCGTGGGCGTGGCCGAACAGGATTGCGTCGACGCCCGGAACTTCACTCAGATAGTAAACGGAGTTTTCTGCCATGGCCTGATAGGGATCGGCGGAGAGGCCCGAGTGGGCGACAACGACGACCAGATCGGCGCCTTTTTCGCGCATTTCCGGCACGTATTTGCGCGCGGTTTCGGTGATGTCGTTAACGGTCACTTTACCGTCGAGGTTGGCCTTATCCCACGTCATGATCTGCGGCGGCACAAAGCCGATATAGCCGATTTTCAGCGTCTGTTTTTTACCGTCCTGGTCGACGACGTTTGTCTCTTTAATCAGGTAAGGGGTAAAGAGTGGCTTTTGCGTTTTAACGTCGATGATATTGGCGTTAACGTACGGGAATTTCGCACCGGCGAGCGCATCGTGCAGGTATGTCAGACCGTAGTTGAATTCGTGGTTACCGAGGTTGCCGACGGTATAGTCCAGGGTGTTCATCGCTTTATAAACAGGATGAATCTCGCCTTTTTTCAGCCCCCTCGTCGCCATGTAATCCCCGAGCGGACTGCCCTGAATGAGGTCGCCATTGTCGACCAGCACGCTGTTTTTCACTTCGCCACGCGCCGCATCGATCAGGCTTGCCGTGCGTACCAGGCCGAATTTTTCCGTCGGGGTATCTTTGTAGTAATCGAAGTCCATCATGTTGCTGTGCAGATCGGTCGTTTCCAGAATACGCAGATCTACCGTCGCCGCCTGTACGCTTGCTGCAATCAGCGTCGCCAGAAGCGTTGCACTAAACTTAATCATCAGAGGAGTCCTTTTTTCGATGCAGACCACAAAAGAGTATGTATCTATAGCTTGTTGCTTACAGAAATGTGAATCCTGACAGAAAAAAGTAACCTGAAACCGGAATTGCTTCACAGATAGCGGAATTGTTCACATTACGATATAACTAAAACAAAGAGTTAACCTCACTGCGTTAACAAAGAGGTGGAAAATGCTAGATAAAATTTGTCAGCTCGCACGGGATGCGGGAGATGCCATCATGCAGGTGTATGACGGCTGTAAACCTATGGAGGTTGTCAGCAAGGCCGACGACTCTCCGGTCACGGCGGCGGATATTGCGGCGCATAAGGTGATCCTGAAAGGGTTACAGGCCTTAACGCCGGACATCCCCGTTCTGTCAGAAGAAGCGCCGCAAAGCTGGGACGAGCGCCAGCACTGGCAGCGCTACTGGCTGGTCGATCCGCTGGACGGGACAAAAGAGTTCATCAAGCGCAACGGTGAATTCACCGTCAATATCGCCCTGATTGAGAAGGGCAAAGCGGTGCTGGGCGTGGTCTACGCGCCGGTAATGAAGGTGATGTACAGCGCTGCAGAAGGGAAGGCGTGGAAGGAAGAGTGCGGCGTGCGCAAGCAGATCCAGGTGCGCGATGCGCGTCCACCGCTGGTGGTGATTAGCCGCTCGCACAGCGACAGCGAACTGCAGGAGTACCTGCAGCAGCTGGGTGAACACCAGACCACCTCGATTGGCTCATCGCTGAAATTCTGCCTGGTGGCGGAAGGCCACGCGCAGCTCTACCCTCGCTTTGGGCCAACCAACGTCTGGGATACCGCGGCAGGTCATGCCGTTGCTGCGGCCGCCGGGGCGCACGTTCATGACTGGCAGGGCAAGCCGCTGGACTACACCCCGCGCGAATCCTTCCTCAACCCCGGCTTCCGCGTCTCTATTTACTGAGCCAGCAGCTTATGCAGCAGGTCGACAACCTGCTGCACCTCTTCCTGGGTTAACGCGCCGTCTTTCGCCCACTGTACGCGGCCCTCTTTATCAAGCACGATAATCGCGGAGCTCTCTTCTTCCAGCTGCCAGGCCTTACGGGTTACGCCGTTGCTGTCGACGATAAACTGCGACCACGGGTAGAGCTTTTTATTGCTCTCAAGACTGGAGCGTACAAACATTCCGGAGCCCGGAATGGCGTCGTCGGTGTTAACAATGGTGGTCGTCTGGTAGCGGTCGTGAGGGAATTTTGCGGCCTTGATCGCTTCCACCAGGTTGGCATTTTTCTCTTTTGCGGATGTACGACCGGCAATATGTTGTACAACTCTCACTTTGCCCGCGAGCTGCGCGCTATTCCAGGGTTTGTAGCTAAACTTATCATTGTCGAGAATCAATTCTCCCCGGTCAGCAATGCCGACTGGCGGTACACGTTGTCCTTTTTCAATGTTGTGAGCGGAAGCCCACAGAGGCAGCAGCAGGCAGGCTGCTGCAAGGATATTACGTAGGGTCATGGCGTTTCCTTATTGTTTGCAGGTGATCCGACCACTTGGTCTTGCGCTTTTAATCATAAGTGCGATCAATGGGGTTTTCCCGCAATCCCGATGCCAGTTTGCGGGCGAACGCACATATCCATGAAAAAACGACGGCTTATACTGCTCTCAGTCACGCTTTGCAAAGATTATTCTGAATAATTGTAATCAAACGGTAAATAAACTTATGCACACTGGGTAACACCTAAGTTCTGGTCTATAGTCATTGAGCATTAAAATTTGCGCTCAGGACAGTCGGGCCGATTGTGGCACCGCAAGAGCGTATGATTCGCAGGAGATACAAGAATGAAAATTTTCCAACGCTACAACCCGCTTCAGGTGGCGAAGTACGTGAAGATCCTGTTCCGTGGACGGTTGTACATCAAGGATGTTGGCGCTTTTGAGTTTGATAAGGGCAAGATCCTTGTCCCAAAAGTGAAGGACAAACAGCACCTGTCTGTGATGTCCGAAGTCAACCGTCAGGTTATGCGTCTGCAGACTGAGATGGCTTAACCAACGTGCTATGCAGTAGTTAAAAAAACGGCTCCCAATGGGAGCCGTTGATGTTTGTGGGGGCAGGGAGTTTACGCCGACACCTTCTCTTCCGCGTCCGGCAGCTTTGGTACCAGTACGGTCGGTTTGTTGTCGATGCGCGTCACCAGCAGCTGGTCGATGCGGTAGTTATCAATATCCACCACTTCAAACTTGTAGCCGGAGAACTTCACCGAGTCGGTACGTTTCGGGATCTTACGCAGCATAAACATCATAAAGCCGCCGATGGTCTCGTAGTTGCCGGACTGCGGGAACTCGTCGATATCCAGCACGCGCATTACGTCTTCAATCGGCGTGCCGCCATCAATCAGCCATGAATTATCGTCACGCTGAACAATCTGCTCTTCCAGCCCTTGGCCAACCAGGTCGCCCATCAGCGTGGTCATCACGTCGTTCAGGGTGATAATACCCACCACCAGCGCGTATTCGTTCATGATAACCGCGAAGTCTTCCCCGGCGGTTTTGAAACTTTCCAGCGCTTCTGAGAGCGTCAGGGTGTCCGGCACAATCAGGGTATTGCGGATCTGCACGCCGCTGTTAAGCGCCAGGCTCTGGTTTGCCAGTACGCGGTTCAGCAGGTCTTTGGAGTCGACGTAACCGATGATGTGGTCGATATCTTCATTACAGACCAGGAACTTAGAGTGCGGATGCTGCGCCACTTTGTTCTTCAGGCTCTGCTCATCTTCATGTAAATCGAACCAGATAATGTTCTCACGGCCCGTCATGGAAGACGGCACGGTACGGGATTCCAGTTCGAATACGTTCTCAATCAGCTCGTGCTCCTGCTTGCGCAGCACCCCGGCCAGCGCGCCGGCTTCCACCACCGCATAAATGTCGTCAGAGGTGATGTCGTCTTTACGCACCATTGGCAGCTTAAAGATGCGGAAAATCACGTTCGCCAGGCCGTTGAAGAACCATACCAGCGGACGAAACACGTACAGACAGAAGCGCATCGGGTTGATGATACGCAAAGCCACAGCTTCTGGCGCAATCATACCGATGCGTTTCGGGGTCAGGTCTGCAAAGAGGATGAACAGGCCGGTTACCAGCGAGAAGGAGAGGATAAAGCTAAGCTGTTCAGCCAGTTCAACGGACATGTACTTAACAAACAGACTATAAAACGCCGGGGAAAACGCCGCATCACCCACGATACCGCCGAGAATGGCGACCGCGTTGAGGCCAATCTGCACCACGGTGAAGAACATTCCGGGGTTTTCCTGCATTTTCAGGATGCGGGTGGCATTGATGTTGCCTTCATCGGCAAGCAGCTTCAGTTTGATTTTACGGGACGCGGCCAGCGAGATCTCAGATATCGAGAAAAACGCGCTGACGGCAATCAGACAAAGTATTACTAAAATACTGTTTAACATAGTTTATCCGGCTTCTCGCCAGATCCTCAGAAGGGGAGTTGATACCATTTGTGTGAAAACACATTGAAAATCAGCTCGTAGCGTTGAGCCGATTATTTCAGCGGGTAGTATAGCGTAAAGAGATGTAAATCTGCCAGAGGTCACAATTTGTCGAAGATGGCCGGCGGGGGCGGCTAACGGGTGGTTGTTATATTATGAGACAACGCAGTCGATTTCTTGAGCGCCACGCGGCTCGCGTGGCGCTGGGTAGGTATCAGGCCAGCTGTGGCGGCAGGCAGACGCCGATGCCCCCGATACCGCAGTAGCCGTACGGGTTTTTATGCAGATACTGCTGGTGATCGTCCTCGGCATAGTAGAACGGTTTCGCGGTGGTGATTTCCGTCGTCACCTCGCGCGTATCGCCCGCTTCACGCATGGCCTGCTGGAAACGCTCAAGGCTGGCGCGCGCGGCGGTATCCTGCTCGGGCGTGAGCGGATAAATGGCCGAACGGTACTGTGTGCCGTGGTCGTTGCCCTGACGCATGCCCTGCGCCGGGTCGTGGTTTTCCCAGAAGACCTGCAGGAGCTGCTCGTAGCTAATGACTGCAGGGTCATAGACCACGCGTACCGCTTCCGCATGCCCGGTTTCGCCGGAGCAGACTTCGCGATAGGTCGGATTGGGCGTGTAGCCGCCCGTGTAGCCAGCCGCCGTGCTGTAAACGCCGGGCAGCTGCCAGAAGAGGCGCTCAACGCCCCAGAAGCAGCCCATGGCGAACAGGGCGATTTCCATTCCCTCCGGCACGTTGGTCATGGAATGGTTATTGACGGCGTGTAAGGTCGCCACAGGCATAGGGGTGTTGCGTCCCGGTAATGCATCAGTTTGTGAAACCAGATGCTTTTTGTCGAATAAACTCACGATTGGGCCTCCCGGGGTGCGATGTTTCGGTTAAGGTTGTCACGAAGCGTTTAATTGAACACAATAAATGCGCTGAATGAGTCTAGATTTAATCATAAGAAATATTTGGGTGTTACACCCGTTTTCAACCCGTGATTTGGGTTTTTGGCTAACAGGCCGTATTTTGCCGCAGAGCGGCACTTCATTTGCTTCCAGGGTGGAAACAGGGATATTCAGGAGAAAACGTGACAAAAATCCGCCAGTTATGTTTAGTCAGTGTGTTGCTGACAAGCGGGATTGCCAGCGCGGCGAATGTCCGTTTGCAGGTTGAGGGGTTATCCGGGGCGCTACAAAAAAACGTGCGTGCGCAGTTGTCGACCATCCAGAGTGATGAGGTGACGCCGGACCGGCGTTTTCGCGCGCGCGTGGATGACGCCATCCGTGAAGGGCTGAAAGCGCTGGGGTATTATGAACCCACCATTGATTTCGATCTCCGCCCGCCGCCAAAGAAGGGGCGCCAGGTCCTTATTGCCCGCGTTTCGCCGGGTGAGCCGGTACTGATTGGCGGTACGAACGTCATCCTGCGCGGCGGGGCGCGTACCGACCGGGATTACCTGGACCTGCTCAGCACGCGGCCGAAAATCGGTACCGTGCTTAACCACGGCGACTACGACCATTTCAAAAAAGAGCTGACGAACGTTTCCCTGCGTAAGGGCTACTTTGACAGCCAGTTCAATAAAAGCCAGCTGGGGATTGCGCTGGATCGGCGTCAGGCCTTCTGGGATATCGACTACGACAGCGGAGAACGCTACCGCTTTGGCGATGTGACGTTTGAAGGTTCGCAAATTCGTGAAGAGTACCTGCAAAACCTCGTGCCGTTCAAAAAAGGGGATTACTACCAGTCGAGGGACCTGGCGGAACTGAACCGTCGTCTTTCCGCTACCGGCTGGTTTAACTCCGTGGTTGTCGCGCCGGAATTTGAGAAGTCTCGCAAAACGAAGGTGTTGCCGCTGCATGGCGTTGTCTCGCCGCGCACCGAGAACACCATTGAGACCGGTGTTGGCTACTCGACGGATGTTGGACCACGCGTGAGAACCTCGTGGAAAAAACCGTGGATGAACTCGTACGGTCACAGCCTGACCACCAGCCTGAGCCTCTCTGCGCCCGAGCAGCAGCTGGATTTCAGCTACAAAATGCCGCTGCTGAAAAATCCGCTTGAGCAATATTATCTTGTGCAGGGCGGTTTTAAGCGCACCGACTTGAACGACACCAAGCAGGATTCTACGACCCTTGCGGTCTCCCGCTTCTGGGATCTCTCCAGCGGCTGGCAGCGCGCCATCAACCTGCGCTGGAGCCTGGACCACTTTACCCAGGCCAACGTCACCAACACCACCATGCTGCTTTATCCGGGCGTGATGATCAGCCGTACCCGCTCGCGCGGGGGCCTGATGCCGACCTGGGGCGACTCGCAGCGCTACTCCATTGATTATTCCAACTCCGCCTGGGGCTCCGACGTGGACTTCTCCGTCATGCAGGCGCAAAACGTCTGGATCCGCACGCTGTATGACAAACACCGCTTTGTGATGCGCGGCAATCTCGGCTGGATTGAAACGGGAGACTTCGAGCGCGTTCCGCCGGATCTGCGCTTCTTCGCCGGGGGCGACCGCAGCATTCGTGGGTATAAGTACAAATCGATCTCACCTGAGAACGAAAAGGGCCAGCTGACCGGTGCGTCAAAACTGGCGACCGGATCGCTGGAGTATCAGTACAACGTCAGCGGAAAGTGGTGGGGCGCCATGTTTGTTGACGGCGGTGAAGCGGTAAACGATATCCGCCGCAGCGACTTCAAAACCGGCGCGGGCGTGGGCGTACGCTGGCAGTCACCCGTCGGGCCCATCAAGCTCGACTTCGCCGTGCCTGTCGGCGACAAAGAAGAGCACGGATTACAGTTTTACATCGGTCTGGGGCCTGAATTATGAGTTTATGGAAGAAAATAAGCCTCGGGGTGCTGATTTTTATCGTGCTGCTGCTCGGTACGGTGGCGTTTCTGGTGGGAACGACGACCGGGCTGCATCTGCTGTTTAACGCTGCGAACCGCTGGGTGCCGGGGCTGGAGATTGGCCAGGTAACGGGCGGCTGGCGCGATCTGCGTCTGAAGAACATCCGCTATGAGCAGCCGGGCGTGGCGGTGAACGCCGGGGAGTTCCATCTCGCGGTGAAGCTGGGCTGCCTGCGCGACAGTAAGCTCTGCGTCAACGATGTGTCGCTAAAAGACGTCAACGTGGCGATAGATTCGAAAAAAATGCCGAAGTCTGCGCCGGTCGAGGAGGAGGACAGCGGCCCGCTGAATCTTTCCACGCCGTACCCGATCGCGCTCTATCGGGTGGCGCTCGATAACGTCAATATCAAAATCGACGACACCACCGTGTCCGTGATGGATTTCTCCTCCGGCCTGCGCTGGCAGGAGAAAAACCTCACCCTGACGCCGACGTCCCTGCAGGGCTTGCTGATCGCGCTGCCGAAAGTGGCAGACGTGGCGCAGGAAGAGATCGTCGAGCCGAAGATCCAGAACCGGCAGCCGGAAGAAAAACCGCTGGGCGAAACGCTGAAAGACCTCTTCTCGAAGCCTGTCCTGCCGGAAATGACCGACGTTCATCTGCCGCTAAATCTCAACATCGAGGAGTTCAAAGGCGAGCAGCTGCGCCTGACCGGCGATACCGATCTGACGGTCTACACCATGCTGCTGAAGGTCAGCAGCATTGACGGCAACATGAAGCTCGACGCGCTGGATATCGACACCAACCAGGGCTCGGTGAATGCGTCAGGGAATGCCCTGCTGCGCGACAACTGGCCGGTGGACATTACGCTTAACAGTGCCCTCAACATCGATCCGCTGAAAGGCGAAAAGGTGAAGGTCAAAGTGGGCGGTGCGCTGCGCGACAAGCTGGACGTCGGGGTGAATCTCTCCGGCCCGGTGGACATGGTTCTGCGCGCGCAAACGCAGCTGGCGGAAGCCGGGCTGCCGCTCAATCTGGAGGTTGTCAGCAAGCAGCTTTCCTGGCCGTTCACCGGCGAAAAACAGTTCCAGGCCGATGACCTGAAGCTAAAGCTGAGCGGCAAGATGACCGACTACACGCTCTCGTTCCGCACCGCGGTGAAGGGGCAGGGCGTGCCGCCCGCGAACATCACGCTGGATGCGAAGGGCAACGAACAGCAGGTCAACCTCGACAAGCTGACCGTCGCGGCGCTGGAAGGCAAAACCGAGCTGACCGCGCTGCTCGACTGGCAGCAGGCGATCAGCTGGCGCGGCGAGCTGAAGCTGACGGGCATTAACACCGCCAAAGAGGTGCCGGACTGGCCGTCGAAACTGGATGGCCTGATTAAAACCCGCGGCAGCCTGTACGGCGGTACGTGGCAGATGGACGTGCCGGAAATCAAGCTCACCGGCAACGTGAAGCAGAACAAGGTTAACGTTGAAGGCTCGGTGAAAGGCAACAGCTATCTGCAGTGGGTTATCCCGGGGCTGCATGTGGCGCTGGGCCGCAACACGGCGGATATCAAAGGCGAGCTGGGGGTAAAAGATCTCAATCTGGACGCCACCATCGACGCGCCGAATCTCGACAACGCCCTGCCGGGGCTGGGCGGCACGGCGAAAGGTCTCGTGAAAGTGCGCGGTACGGTGGAGGCGCCGCAGCTGCTGGCGGACATTACCGCCAATAACCTGCGCTGGCAGGAGCTGAGCGTTGCCCGCGTCCGCGTGGAAGGGGATGTGAAATCTACCGATCAGATCGGCGGTAGCCTGAACCTGCGCGTGGAGCGCATTTCTCAGCCGGACGTGAACATTAACCTGGTCACCCTGGACGCCAAAGGGAACGAGAAGCAGCACGACCTCCAGCTGCGCGTGCAGGGCGAGCCGGTCTCCGGCCAGCTTCACCTCACCGGCAGCTTCGACCGCAAGGAAGAACGCTGGAAAGGGACGCTGGACAACACCCGCTTCACTACGCCGGTCGGGCCGCTGGCGCTCTCGCGATCCATTGCCCTCGACTACCGCAACGCCGAGCAGAAGATCAGCATTGGGCCACACTGCTGGACCAACCCGAATGCGGAGCTGTGCGTGCCGCAGACCATCGATGCGGGTGCGGAAGGGCGCGCGCAGATCAACCTCAACCGTTTCGATCTGGCGATGCTGAAGCCGTTTATGCCGGACACAACCCAGGCCAGCGGCGTATTCAGCGGGAAGGCCGATGTGGCCTGGGACACTACCAAAGAGGGGCTGCCGCAGGGCAGCGTCACGCTGTCCGGGCGTAACGTGAAGGTGACGCAGGAGGTCAACGACGCGCCGCTGCCGGTAGCGTTCGACACCCTGAACCTGAGTGCCGATCTGCATAACAATCGCGCACAGCTGGGGTGGACGATCCGCCTGACCAACAACGGTCAGCTGGACGGGGAGGTCCAGATTACCGATCCGCAGGGACGGCGTAATCTGGGCGGCAACGTCAACGTCCGTAACTTCAACCTGGCGATGGTGAACCCGATTTTCGCGCGCGGGGAAAAAGCAGAGGGCATGGTGAACGCTAACCTGCGCCTGGCCGGTAACGTGCAAAGCCCGCAGCTGTTCGGCCAGCTGCGCCTCAGCGGCGTGGATATCGACGGTAACTTCATGCCGTTTGACATGCAGCCCAGCCAGATTGCGATGAACTTCAACGGCATGAGCTCGACGCTGAGCGGCTCGGTATTGACGCAGCAAGGGCAAATCAACCTGAGCGGCGACGCGGACTGGAGCCAGATCGATAACTGGCGCGCCCGTATTGCCGCGAAGGGCAGCCGGGTACGCATCACCGTACCGCCAATGGTGCGCCTGGACGTTTCGCCTGATGTGGTCTTTGAAGCCACGCCAAGCCTCTTTACGCTTGACGGGCGCGTCGACGTGCCGTGGGCGCGCATCGTGGTTCACGACGTGCCGGAAAGCGCGGTCGGCGTCTCAAGTGATGAAGTTATGCTCAATGAAAATCTGAAACCTATCGAACAGAAGAGCGCTGGCATACCGATCAATAGTAACCTTATCGTGCACGTGGGGAATAACGTGCGGTTGAATGCGTTTGGGCTGAAGGCGAGGCTCACGGGCGATCTGAAAGTGGCGCAGGATAAACAAGGGCTTGGCCTTAACGGGCAGATCACTATTCCTGAAGGGCGTTTCCACGCCTATGGTCAGGATCTGATTGTGCGCAAAGGCGAGCTGCTGTTCTCCGGTCCACCGGATCAGCCCCTGTTGAACATCGAAGCGATTCGTAACCCGGAAGCGACGGAAGACGACGTCATTGCTGGCGTTCGCGTCACCGGTTCCGCCGACGAACCGAAGGCGGAGATCTTCTCTGACCCGGCGATGTCGCAGCAGGAAGCTCTCTCTTATCTGCTGCGTGGACAAGGCCTGAACAGCGGACAAAGCGACAGTGCGGCGATGACCTCGATGTTAGTGGGTCTGGGGGTTGCACAAAGTGGGCAGGTTGTGGGTAAAATCGGCGAGACGTTCGGCGTAAGCAATCTGGCGCTGGACACCCAGGGCGTGGGTGACTCCTCGCAGGTGGTGGTCAGCGGCTATGTACTGCCGGGTCTGCAGGTAAAATATGGTGTGGGGATCTTTGACTCACTGGCAACTCTCACGTTACGCTATCGCCTGATGCCCAAGCTATATCTGGAAGCAGTGTCCGGCGTAGACCAGGCACTTGATCTGCTCTATCAGTTTGAGTTTTAGCAATGCGAATATTTGTCTATGGCAGTTTACGAACCAAGCAAGGCAACAGTCACTGGATGACCAATGCCCTGCTGCTGGGGAATTACAATATCGAGAACTACCAGTTGTATAGCCTGGGCCACTATCCAGGCGCGGTTCCGGGCGAAGGAACAGTACAGGGTGAAGTCTATCGTATTGATAACGCGACGCTTGCCGAACTTGATGCCTTGCGCACCAGGGGCGGTGAATACGCACGCCAGTTGATCCAGACGCCGTACGGAAGTGCGTGGATGTACGTCTACCAGCGTCCGGTCGAAGGGTTAACGCGGATTGTAAGCGGTAACTGGTTAGACAGAGACCAGTACTGAAAAAAAACAACGCCACCATGAGGTGGCGTTGTTTTTTATTCCTTCAACTCTCTTCTGTATCCCGACGTCGGGTTAAAAACAGAGGAACGAACAGCATGATGTACGGGGCAATAAGCCATAAAAAACACAAGGCGCGTGAGCGGCCGTAGTAGTTTATGCACCGCGTATTGCTTGAAATGACGGGCAGGAAAAACAGTAAAAATAGCAGAATCACATAATCGCTTCGATAAGGGAGCCATAAGTAAAACAAAAACCAGGCAAGCTGGAATGTCATGATGCAGAGATACTGCCATTTACTGTCTTTACCGTAACAGTCAAACGCCTTTATGTAGCCCATCTTTATGCTTTGAAGAAAGAAACTTAGCATGTATAACGCTCACGATCGCGACGGTCAGGAGTGTGCTCGTCAGCAACGCCCCTAAAAAATAGCTGTGGGTAATATCAGTAGCACCCGAGCCTAAAGTATGTAATTTACTATATCCTCTATCTACTGCAACAAAAAGCGTATATAGCCCGATGTTAATACAGAACTGAAGCAGACAAGAAGTGATAATATTTCCTGGGATTTTTTTTAATAGAGTAAGTGACGCATAAATAATACTTGCTGATAGCGCGAAGTAAAGCCCGTTAAATAAACTGGATAGTAAAGAACTATTTATTTCGCTGAATATTAAATTATCGCTTCCATAGTACCATGACAGATATTCAACATACGTACTTCTGCCAAAGACAAAGGAGGCAACAATAAGAATAAATAGGCTCACAATATGGCTTTTCTTACTCATAATTTTGCTCCCTTAGATAGCAGTTCCTTCATCGTTTTACTGGCTTCTAGCTGATCTTTAATTATGGCAAGGTCACGAGTATTGTGGTTATATTTTGCAATAGCGGTTGGCGTACCCTTACCACCATTGTCCATAAAGAAGACTATATCCTTACGACCATAAAGAAGGACTTGTGGGATGGGATCACGCCCATAACTCACCGCCTGTGTGATGTAGCCCCCTGAAACACCGGACAGTAGCTGTATCTCCAGATAAGAGATAGGCTTGAATATATGTCTAACACTAACGCCAATTTTGAGATGACCGGGATCCTGTTAGGGCAAGAAGCCCGTAAACGTAAAACTCCTCAGGAGAAGATCGCCATTATCCAGCAGACGATGGAGCCGGGCATGAATGTCTCCCATGTCGCCCGCCTGCATGGTATCCAGCCCAGCCTGCTGTTTAAGTGGAAGAAGCAATATCAGGAAGGCAGCCTCACCGCCGTTGCGGCCGGAGAGGAAGTCGTTCCTGCTTCTGAGCTTACTGCTGCTCTGAAGCAGGTCCGGGAACTTCAGCGCCTTCTGGGCAAGAAGACGATGGAAGTTGAGATCCTGAAAGAAGCCGTGGAGTACGGCCAGTCGCGAAAATGGATAGCGCACGCGCCCTTGTTGCCAAAGGACGGGGAATAGCCCTGGTCAGCCGCACCATGGGCGTGTCGCGTGCGCAGCTGTCACTGCGGATTAACCGTTCTGCCGACTGGCAGGACAGGCGCTGTAACCGGCGTAATGACGAAGCAGACGAAGAAATACTGTCGGCTATCCTCGACATCATCAGCGATATGCCGAGTTATGGTTATCGACGCGTGTGGGGCATCCTGCGCAAGCAACGTCGCACAGAGGGACAGCCACCTGTGAACGCCAAACGGCTTTACAGGATAATGAGCGAGCATAACCTGTTGTTGTTGCATGACAAACCAGAGCGACCGAAGCGTGAACATAAGGGCAAGATAGCGGTGGCAGAAAGCGATATGCGCTGGTGTTCAGATGGCTTCGAGTTCGGCTGCGACAACGGCGAAAAACTGCGGGTAACGTTCGCGCTGGACTGCTGCGACCGTGAGGCCATAGACTGGGCAGCAAGCACGGGAGGCTATGACAGTTCGACCGTGCAGGATGTGATGCTGAGGTCGGTGGAAAAGCGCTTCGGCGACAGGCTACCGGAAACACCAGTGCAGTGGCTGACGGATAACGGTTCAGCGTATACCGCGTATGAAACGCGGAGGTTCGCGAGAGAGCTGAATCTGGAGCCCTGCACAACAGCGGTGAGCAGCCCGCAGAGTAATGGCATGGCCGAACGGTTCGTGAAAACGATGAAAGAAGACTATATCGCGTTCATGCCAAAACCGGATGTGAGAACAGCACTGCGAAACCTTGCAGTAGCGTTCACGCATTACAATGAAAACCACCCGCACAGCGCGCTGGGATATCACTCCCCGAGGGAATACCGGCGGCAGCGGACATCGTTAACTTAAGATACAAAAGCTGTCCGGAGATGGAGGGTCAAGATCAAACTCACCGCCTGTGGAAGGGAGTGGATAGACTCTGTCGTGAGGAAGCGAGGAATATTTTCATGCTCAATATTACCTAAAGGCGTGGTGGCAACAAGGGAGCCGATAAAATCGGTCGTATACACTAATGCATCTGTATCTTTGGTCGTTACTTTTGAACCCGTAATATATTTTATCTGTTGCCAAAGGGTAATATCTTTAGGGGTAACCTTAACACCATCCATAAACATATCCTGCTTGCGTTTTAGCTGAATGACAGTACGGTGCACCTGTGTTAAAGAGGGGCTGATTTCCCCAATAGAAGGCATAAAACCATCGCGGGAATACAACCGTTCAATGATAAAATAAATTCCAGTTGGGCGGGCAACATCAATGTTAATGGATGACATATGAATCCTGTAATGAATGGGGATTAATGATCATCATGACAGTATGTTGTGAACAGCCAGGCTATTCAACCACTCCCACTATAAATGATAGGGTGTCTTTTTTTGGTGTTAATGTCAAAAACAAAAGGAATGGGATTATTCTTAAAAATCAGTTTGTACTACTTTCAACCTGGGAAATAAAAAAAGCCCCGACTCGCGGGGCCTTCATTAACAGCAGTAAGAATTACTTCTTAGCAGCACGTTCGAAAGAGGCGATGATTTCTGCTTTCGCCGCTTCTGCGTTGTCCCAGCCGTCAACTTTAACCCACTTGCCTTTTTCGAGGTCTTTGTAGTGCTCGAAGAAGTGAGTGATCTGCGCTTTCAGCAGCTCTGGCAGGTCGTTCACATCTTTGATGTGATCGTATTCTTTGCTCAGCTTGGTGTGCGGTACTGCAACCAGCTTCGCATCTTCACCGGATTCGTCGGTCATTTTCAGCACGCCAACTGGACGGCAGCGAATGACGGAGCCTGGCTCCAGTGGGTATGGCGTTGGGACCAGCACGTCAACCGGGTCACCGTCCAGAGACAGGGTGTGGTTGATGTAACCGTAGTTGCACGGATAGAACATCGCGGTAGACATGAAACGGTCTACGAACAGGGCGCCGCTCTCTTTGTCCACTTCGTATTTGATCGGATCTGCGTTAGCCGGGATTTCGATAACTACGTAGATGTCTTCTGGCAGTTCTTTACCCGCTGGGACGTTGAGTAAGCTCATGTCGGTGTCCTTTAAAATGGATGGTAAACAAGTGGCAGGTATTATAGCCAACTCGCGCTGAATGTCTCCGCCTGTTTTCGCTTTCTCTCCCCGCTTTCTCCACTTTTCAGACCCTTTCCATGACAGAAAAATCCATAAACTCAGCCGCATTTTTCATGGTGAAATGAAAGCGATTACAAACTTGTGATTAACGTTTTATTCACTTTTCTGAAGTGTGATGTAACGCAATTCGTTACTGATCTTGACCCTCCATCTCCGGACAGCTTTTGTATCTTAAGTTAACGATGTCCGCTGCCGCCGGTATTCCCTCGGGGAGTGATATCCCAGCGCGCTGTGCGGGTGGTTTTCATTGTAATGCGTGAACGCTACTGCAAGGTTTCGCAGTGCTGTTCTCACATCCGGTTTTGGCATGAACGCGATATAGTCTTCTTTCATCGTTTTCACGAACCGTTCGGCCATGCCATTACTCTGCGGGCTGCTCACCGCTGTTGTGCAGGGCTCCAGATTCAGCTCTCTCGCGAACCTCCGCGTTTCATACGCGGTATACGCTGAACCGTTATCCGTCAGCCACTGCACTGGTGTTTCCGGTAGCCTGTCGCCGAAGCGCTTTTCCACCGACCTCAGCATCACATCCTGCACGGTCGAACTGTCATAGCCTCCCGTGCTTGCTGCCCAGTCTATGGCCTCACGGTCGCAGCAGTCCAGCGCGAACGTTACCCGCAGTTTTTCGCCGTTGTCGCAGCCGAACTCGAAGCCATCTGAACACCAGCGCATATCGCTTTCTGCCACCGCTATCTTGCCCTTATGTTCACGCTTCGGTCGCTCTGGTTTGTCATGCAACAACAACAGGTTATGCTCGCTCATTATCCTGTAAAGCCGTTTGGCGTTCACAGGTGGCTGTCCCTCTGTGCGACGTTGCTTGCGCAGGATGCCCCACACGCGTCGATAACCATAACTCGGCATATCGCTGATGATGTCGAGGATAGCCGACAGTATTTCTTCGTCTGCTTCGTCATTACGCCGGTTACAGCGCCTGTCCTGCCAGTCGGCAGAACGGTTAATCCGCAGTGACAGCTGCGCACGCGACACGCCCATGGTGCGGCTGACCAGGGCTATTCCCCGTCCTTTGGCAACAAGGGCGCGTGCGCTATCCATTTTCGCGACTGGCCGTACTCCACGGCTTCTTTCAGGATCTCAACTTCCATCGTCTTCTTGCCCAGAAGGCGCTGAAGTTCCCGGACCTGCTTCAGAGCAGCAGTAAGCTCAGAAGCAGGAACGACTTCCTCTCCGGCCGCAACGGCGGTGAGGCTGCCTTCCTGATATTGCTTCTTCCACTTAAACAGCAGGCTGGGCTGGATACCATGCAGGCGGGCGACATGGGAGACATTCATGCCCGGCTCCATCGTCTGCTGGATAATGGCGATCTTCTCCTGAGGAGTTTTACGTTTACGGGCTTCTTGCCCTAACAGGATCCCGGTCATCTCAAAATTGGCGTTAGTGTTAGACATATATTCAAGCCTATCTCTTATCTGGAGATACAGCTACTGTCCGGTGTTTCAGGGGGCTACATCAAACGCAATTCGTTACATATTTCATGGGCTATAGTCATTTCGCAGAACATCTTTTAACCAACAATAAACACCCCTACGAGGACGCTCATATGTGGAAGCGCTTACTTCTTGTCACAGCAGTTTCGGCAGCCATGTCGTCTATGGCGATGGCCGCTCCCTTAACCGTAGGTTTTTCGCAGGTCGGCTCTGAATCTGGCTGGCGAGCGGCAGAAACCAACGTTGCGAAAAGCGAGGCTCAGAAACGCGGCATTACCCTGAAAATCGCCGATGGTCAGCAAAAACAAGAGAATCAGATCAAAGCCGTGCGCTCCTTTATCGCCCAGGGCGTGGATGCCATCTTTATTGCACCCGTCGTGGCGACCGGCTGGGAACCCGTCCTGAAGGAAGCGAAAGACGCTGAGATCCCGGTCTTCCTGCTCGACCGTTCCATCGACGTTAAAGACAAATCCCTCTATATGACCACTGTGACCGCCAACAACGTGCTGGAAGGGCAATTGATTGGCGACTGGCTGGTGAAGCAGGTTGACGGCAAGCCGTGTAACGTCGTTGAGCTGCAGGGCACCGTCGGCGCGAGCGTGGCCATCGACCGTAAAAAAGGCTTTGCTGAGGCCATCGCTAAAGCGCCAAACATCAAGATTATCCGCTCTCAGTCCGGCGACTTTACGCGCAGTAAAGGTAAAGAGGTCATGGAGAGCTTTATTAAGGCTGAAAACAACGGCAAGAACATCTGCATGGTTTACGCCCACAACGATGACATGGTGATCGGTGCGATTCAGGCGATTAAAGAAGCGGGCCTGAAGCCGGGCAAAGATATTCTCACCGGCTCTATCGACGGCGTGCCGGACATCTACAAAGCGATGATTGACGGTGAAGCCAACGCCAGCGTGGAGCTGACGCCAAACATGGCGGGCCCGGCATTCGACGCGCTGGAGAAATTCAAGAAAGACGGCACGATGCCTGAGAAGGTGACGGTCACCAAGTCCACGCTCTACCTGCCTGACACGGCGAAAGAAGAGTTAGAGAAGAAGAAAAATATGGGCTACTAAGACCCGCGCCCCTCACCCCAGCCCTCTCCCCGGAGGGGAGAGGGAGAAAGGCAGGGCGGAGCTGGATATTAACAATTGGCACGATCAATCCCCTCTCCCCTCCGGGGAGAGGGTCAGGGTGAGGGGGAAAACCATGACCACTGAACAACACCAGGAAATCCTCCGCACAGAGGGCTTAAGCAAATTCTTCCCCGGCGTAAAGGCGCTGGATAACGTTGATTTCAGCCTGCGGCGCGGAGAGATCATGGCGCTGCTGGGCGAGAACGGCGCGGGAAAATCGACGCTGATTAAATCCCTGACCGGCGTTTATCATGCCGATCGCGGCACCATCTGGCTGGAAGGCAACGCCATTTCGCCGAAAAATACCGCCCATGCCCAGCAGCTGGGGATCGGGACGGTGTACCAGGAAGTGAACCTGCTGCCGAATATGTCGGTGGCGGATAATCTGTTTATTGGCCGCGAGCCACGCCGTTTTGGCCTGCTGCGCCGCAAAGAGATGGAGGCGCGGGCGACAAAGCTGATGGAATCGTACGGCTTCTCCCTCGACGTCCGCGAGCCGCTGAACCGCTTTTCCGTGGCGATGCAGCAGATTGTCGCCATCTGTCGCGCGATCGATCTCTCCGCGAAGGTACTCATCCTCGACGAACCCACCGCCAGCCTCGATACCCAGGAAGTGGAGATGCTCTTTACCCTGATGCGCCAGCTGCGCGATCAGGGCGTCAGCCTGATCTTCGTTACCCACTTCCTCGATCAGGTGTATGAGGTAAGCGATCGTATCACGGTGCTGCGCAACGGCAGCTTTGTCGGCTGCCGCGAAACCCGCGAGCTGCCGCAGATCGAACTGGTGAAAATGATGCTGGGCCGCGAGCTGGAAACTAACGCCCTTCAGCGCGCAGGGCGCACGCTGCTGAGCGAGAAACCGGTCGCCGCATTCAGCGATTACGGCAAGAAAGGCGTGATATCGCCGTTTAATCTGGAAGTCCGCCCGGGCGAAATTGTCGGCCTGGCGGGCCTGCTGGGCTCCGGCCGGACCGAAACCGCCGAGGTGATCTTCGGGATCAAGCCTGCGGACAGCGGCACCGCGCTGATCAAGGGCAAACCGCAAACCCTGCGATCGCCGCATCAGGCCTCCTGTCTGGGCGTCGGCTTCTGCCCGGAAGACCGAAAAACGGACGGCATTATTGCCGCGGCCTCGGTGCGGGAAAATATCATCCTGGCGCTGCAGGCCCAGCGCGGCTGGCTGCGCCCGATCCCCCGTAAAGAGCAGAACGCGATTGCCGAGCGCTTCATCCGTCAGCTGGGTATTCGTACCCCGAGCGCGGAACAGCCTATTGAGTTTCTCTCCGGCGGTAACCAGCAGAAGGTTCTCCTCTCTCGCTGGCTGCTGACCAAACCCCAGTTCCTGATCCTCGACGAACCAACCCGCGGCATTGACGTGGGCGCGCACGCCGAAATTATCCGGCTTATCGAAACCCTGTGCGCGGACGGTCTGGCGCTGCTGGTTATTTCGTCCGAGCTGGAGGAGCTGGTGGGCTATGCCGATCGCGTCATCATCATGCGCGATCGCAAACAGGTGGCAGAGATCCCGCTGGATAAGCTGTCCGTTCCGGCGATCATGAATGCCATCGCGGCATAAGGAGTAAATCGTGATGCCCCGTTCGCTTTCGCAAACCGGTGAGTCAAAGCGCCGATTCAGCTGGCCAACCGGCACGCCGCAAATCGCAGCGCTGCTGGTTGTTCTGCTGGTTGATAGCCTGGTCGCGCCGCATTTCTTCCAGATTATCGTGCAGGATGGTCGCCTGTTTGGCAGCCCGATAGACATTCTAAACCGTGCCGCGCCGGTGGCGCTGCTGGCCATCGGGATGACGCTGGTCATCGCCACCGGCGGGATTGACCTCTCCGTCGGCGCGGTGATGGCCATCGCCGGGGCCACGGCAGCCTCCATGACCGTGTCCGGACACAGCCTGCCGGTGGTACTGCTGGCGGCCTTAGGCACCGGCGTGCTGGCCGGATTATGGAACGGCATTCTGGTGGCGGTGCTGAAAATTCAGCCCTTTGTCGCCACCCTTATCTTAATGGTGGCCGGGCGCGGCGTGGCGCAGCTGATCACCTCCGGGCAGATTGTCACCTTTAACTCTCCGAGCCTGGCGTGGATCGGGAGCGGCAACCTGCTGTTCTTCCCGACGCCGGTGATCGTTGCCCTGGCCACGCTCGTTGTTTTCTGGCTTTTCACCCGCAAAACGGCGCTGGGCATGTTCATTGAGGCCGTCGGGATCAACATCCGCGCCGCGCGCAACGCCGGGGTCAACACCCGCCTGATGGTGATGCTGACCTACGTGCTGAGCGGCGTCTGCGCCGCCATCGCCGGGGTCATCGTCGCGGCGGATATTCGCGGGGCGGATGCCAACAACGCGGGACTGTGGCTGGAGCTGGACGCGATCCTCGCGGTGGTGATCGGCGGCGGGTCGCTGATGGGCGGGCGCTTTAACCTGCTGCTCTCGGTGATAGGCGCGCTGATCATTCAGGGAATGAACACCGGGATCCTGCTTTCGGGGTTTCAGCCGGAACTCAACCAGGTGGTGAAGGCGGTGGTCGTGCTCTGCGTGCTGATCGTCCAGTCGCCGCGCTTTGTCAGCATCATTAAGGGGATCCGTGGCCATGATAAAACGTAATTTACCGTTGATGATCACGCTGGGCGTGTTTGTGCTGGGGTACCTCTACTGCCTCACCCAATTCCCCGGTTTTGCCTCCACGCGTGTGATCTGCAATATCCTGACCGATAACGCCTTTTTAGGCATCATCGCCGTCGGGATGACATTTGTGATCCTCTCTGGCGGAATCGATCTCTCCGTCGGGTCAGTGATCGCGTTTACGGGCGTGTTCCTCGCGAAGGCGATCGGCTTCTGGGGGATCTCTCCGCTGGTGGCGTTTCCGCTGGTGCTGGCGATGGGCTGCGCGTTTGGCGCCTTTATGGGGCTGCTGATCGACGCGTTAAAAATCCCGGCGTTTATCATTACCCTCGCGGGAATGTTCTTCCTGCGCGGGGTGAGCTACCTGGTGTCGGAAGAGTCGATTCCGATTAACCATCCGGTGTACGACACGCTCTCCAGCCTGGCGTGGAAAATTCCCGGCGGCGGCCGCCTGAGCGCGATGGGGCTGCTGATGCTGGGCGTGGTGGTGATTGGCATCTTCCTCGCCCATCGTACCCGGTTTGGCAATCAGGTGTACGCCATCGGCGGTAGCGCTACGTCGGCAAACCTGATGGGGATCTCAACCCGCAGCACCACCATCCGCATCTATATGCTCTCGACCGGCCTGGCGACGCTGGCGGGTATCGTCTTCTCGGTGTATACCCAGGCGGGCTATGCCCTTGCAGGCGTGGGCGTAGAGCTGGATGCGATTGCTTCTGTGGTTATCGGCGGCACGCTGCTCAGCGGCGGGGTGGGCACGGTGCTGGGAACGCTGTTCGGCGTGGCCATCCAGGGGCTGATACAAACCTATATCAACTTTGACGGCACGCTCAGCTCCTGGTGGACGAAGATCGCCATCGGCATTCTGCTGTTTATTTTTATTGCCCTGCAGCGTGGCCTGACGGTGCTCTGGGAGAACCGTCAAAGCTCGCCTGTTACCCGCGTAAACACATCGGTAACAGAGCGATAACACGCTGAATTTGCTTAAAGTCTAAACATTTTCCGGTAGCGGCCGATACTCTTTTTTTATGCCCAGAAATATCTCGCTACCGGAAATAATATCATGCTTAAAACGCTATCGATTCGTACCGGCTTGCTCTCTTTACTGGCCGTTATGACCCTTCTGCTGCTGATTGTCAGCGGCATCGGCATTTATGCCCTCACACAGAGTTCTTCTTCACTGCAGCGTATTAATCACCTTCAGGGTGAGCAGATGGTGCAGCTTAATTCAGGCTATACGCTGATCCTGCGCGCGCGCAATGAGGCGGGCCAGGCCGTCCGCATGATGGAAATCGGCATGCTGGACGATGCGGCCAAAGCGGTAAAAAACATCAATCAGGAAGTTGCCCTGGCCCAAAAAACGCTGAAAGGCGTAATCGACGGCGGCGTGGCTGACGAGCAGGGGCAACAGCTGCTCGATAAAGTGGCGGCCAGCCTGGCGACGTATAGCCAGCAGGGGATCAACCCGATGCTGAAAACCCTGAATGACCAGAGCGCGGACGGGTATTACGATCTGCTGGAGAAGACGCTGATTCCGGTGGCGAAGCAGTTTGATAACGATATGCAGGCGTTTCAGAAATGGAGCGAAGCGCGTGGTCAGGCGGAAGTGAGTGCCGTGCAGGCGAGTAAAACCCACGTACTGATCCTGATTATCGTCGCCGCGCTGCTGACGGCGGGCATTATCGTGCTCGCGTGGCTGGTGCTGCGCCATATGCTGCTCAAGCCGCTCTCGGCCTCCATTGCTCAGCTGGAGAACGTGGCGGCGGGGGATTTAACCCATACGCTGAATGCCCCCGCGAGCCAGGAGTTTAACCGCCTCAACGCGGTGATAGAGGAGATGCGACAGTCGCTGATGAACTCGGTTATGCGGGTACGCGATGCCAGCTCGCAAATTGACACCGGTAGCCGCGAGCTGACGCTGGGAAACCGCGATCTTGCCGAGCGTACGGAATCCACCGCCACGTCGCTGGAGCAGACGGCGGCCAGCATGGAACAGATCACCGCGACGGTGAAGCTCAACGCCGATAACGCCGAGCAGGCGCACCAGCTGGCGAAGTCGGTGTCCGACACGGCCGATCACGGCAGCGAAATGGTCTGCTACGTGATTGAAAAAATGCGCGATATCTCCGGCAGCTCGGCGCGCATCGCCGACATCCTGAGCGTGATCGACGGTATTGCCTTCCAGACCAATATCCTGGCGCTTAACGCCTCCGTGGAAGCGGCGCGCGCGGGCGAGCAGGGGCGCGGGTTTGCCGTCGTCGCGGGCGAAGTGCGAAACCTTGCCAGCCGCAGCGCCGACGCGGCGAAAGAGATCCGAACGCTTATCAGTGATTCGCAGACCCACGTTAACGAGGGCAGCGAGCTGGCCCAGCAGGCTGGCGAAACGATGGACGAGATCGCAACAGAAGTGCTGCGTATGACCAAACTGATGCGTGAGATTGCGACCGCGTCTCAGGAGCAGAGCCGCGGTATTGAGCAGGTGAATATTGCGGTGAATCAGATGGACGAAACCGCGCAGCAGAATGCGGCGCTGGTGCAGCAATCCTCCGCCGCGACCCGCTCCCTTGAGGAGCAGTCGCGTCAGCTGATGGAAGCCATGTCATCATTCAAAGTGGCGACTCAGACCGCTGTATAATATTACCCAGCCCCGGTACGTTCTGTGCCGGGGTTTTATTTTTCCCGGAATTAACTGCCGCAATATTATCGTGAATATCACCCATTAATATTTCCAGCGAGCTAGTTAAGGCTAACGCCTTTTCCGTCGGTTCAAGATATAAACCTTTGCGGAAAAATAACGGCTCATCAAAGAGTTGATTAAAGCGCTTTAAGGCCAGGCTCACCGCCGGACGTGACATCTCCAGACGCAAAGAGGCTTTTGCCATGCTGCCGCAGCGGACGATCTCAATAAATACAGGGATAAGATTTAAATCAATGCCGGTATTAGCACGGGAATAATTTTTCATTGCGATTCTGCTCCACGAAATATCTGTCAAACTGTTATGGAAATAATGCAGGAGCAGTGGTGAATATTAAAGCATGTTTTTTATAAACACTTATACGGTAAAATATATAAATGACCAGGGGAGCCAGAACGGCTCCCCTGTAGAGAGGCATTACGCGTCCGGGTACTCACGGATAAAACGCTCAACGTCTTCAACCATGTGGTTGTTGCCGACGAAGAATGAACGGCGCTGGTGAAGGCTTTCCGGCACGATATCCAGAATACGCTCTTTACCGTCGCTCGCCTTGCCGCCCGCCTGTTCGGCGAGGAACGCCATCGGGTTGCACTCGTACAGCAGGCGCAGCTTCCCGTCCGGGTGGCTGGCGGTACTTGGGTAGAGGTAGATACCGCCTTTCAGCAGGTTACGGTGGAAATCCGCGACCAGAGAGCCAATATAGCGGGACGTGTACGGGCGCTGTGTGGCTTTATCTTCTTCCTGGCAGAATTTAATGTACTTCTTCACGCCGTTCGGGAAGCGGATGTAGTTGCCTTCGTTGATGGAGTAGGTGTTGCCCTTCTCCGGGAAGCGCATGCGTTCCTGGCTCAGACAGAAAACGCCCAGTGACGGATCGTACGTAAAGGCGTGAACCCCGCACCCGGTGGTATACACCAGCATGGTGGAGGAGCCATAAACAACGTAACCGGCAGCAACCTGATTAATGCCCGGCTGCAGGAAATCTTCTTCGGTCACCGGCGTGCCAACAGGCGTGACGCGGCGGTAGATGGAGAAAATGGTACCGACAGAAACGTTAACGTCGATGTTTGAGGAGCCGTCGAGCGGATCCATCAGAACAACGTATTTAGCGTGTTCACACCCTTCGAAAACAACAATTTCATCTTCTTCTTCAGAGGCGATACCCGCAACGATGTCGCGCGCGCGCAGTGCAGCTTTCAATTTTTCATTTGCGAACAGATCGAGCTTCTGTTGAACCTCGCCCTGAACGTTCTCGGCACCGCTGGCACCCAGGATATCGACCAGACCGGCCTTGTTGATATCACGGTGGATGATCTTAGCGCCCAGCTTTATTGCCGACAGCAAAGCAGTGAGTTCACCGGTAGCATGAGAGAACTCGTGCTGCTTTTCGACAATAAATTCACCTAACGTTTTCATAACACTTTCCCTGCATCTTTGTGAGTAGAGCGATTGTATGTTCACTAAAACGACTAAAGCCCAACAATCTTAACAAACATTCAAATATTAGCGCAGAGGTGAATCGCGCCAGCAACATACGGATTTACCTGAAATGCGTTTCACAGCCGCTAACATGTGAGTAAAATGTGCGCCACATTGAAGAAGGATAGTGACGTATGCGCATTCATATATTGGGGATTTGTGGCACTTTCATGGGCGGACTGGCAATGCTGGCGCGCTCGCTGGGCCATGAAGTGACAGGTTCGGACGCCAATGTGTATCCGCCAATGAGCACACTTCTGGAGAAACAGGGCATCTCGTTAATTCAGGGCTACGATGCCAGCCAGCTTGATCCCGAGCCGGACCTGGTGATCATCGGCAACGCCATGACCCGCGGCAATCCGTGCGTCGAGGCGGTTCTGGAACGCAATATTCCGTTCATGTCCGGCCCGCAGTGGCTGCATGACTTCGTCCTGCGCGACCGCTGGGTGGTTGCCGTTGCCGGTACGCATGGCAAAACCACGACCGCGGGCATGGCGACCTGGATCCTCGAAGCCTGCGGCTACAAGCCTGGCTTCGTGATTGGCGGCGTACCGGGTAATTTCGACGTTTCTGCGCGTCTGGGCGACAGCCCGTTCTTTGTGATCGAAGCCGACGAGTACGACTGCGCGTTCTTCGACAAGCGTTCCAAGTTCGTGCATTACTGCCCGCGCACGCTGATCCTCAACAACCTTGAGTTCGACCACGCGGATATTTTTGACGACCTGAAAGCGATCCAGAAACAGTTCCACCACCTGGTGCGCATTGTTCCGGGCCAGGGGCGCATCATCCTGCCGGAGAACGACATCAACCTGAAGCAGACGATGGCGATGGGCTGCTGGAGCGAGCAAGAGCTGGTGGGCGAGCAGGGCCACTGGCAGGCGAAAAAGCTCAACGCCGATGCCTCCGAGTGGGAAGTGCTGCTCGACGGTGAGAAAGTGGGTGAGGTGAAGTGGGGCCTGGTGGGCGAGCACAACATGCACAACGGCCTGATGGCCATTGCTGCGGCGCGTCACGTGGGCGTTCTGCCTGCGGATGCGGCCAATGCGCTGGGCTCGTTTATCAATGCCCGTCGCCGTCTGGAACTGCGCGGTGAAGCCCACGGCGTTACCGTGTATGACGATTTCGCGCACCACCCAACCGCCATTCTGGCAACGCTTGCCGCCCTGCGTGGCAAGGTTGGCGGGACAGCCCGCATCCTGGCGGTGCTGGAACCGCGCTCGAACACCATGAAGATGGGCATCTGCAAAGATGACCTCGCGCCGTCGTTAGGACGCGCCGATGAAGTCTTCCTGCTGCAGCCGCAGCATATTCCGTGGCAGGTGGCCGAAGTGGCCGACGCCTGCATTCAGCCTGCGCACTGGAGCGCGGATGTGGATGCGCTTGCGGATATGGTGGTGAAAGCCGCACAGCCTGGCGACCACATTCTGGTGATGAGCAACGGCGGTTTTGGTGGGATCCATCAGAAGCTGCTGGACGGTCTGGCGAAGAAAGCGGAAGCGGCCGCCGCAGAGTAAAAAAAAAGCCCGGTGGCGCTTGCGCTTACCGGGCCTACTTTCCCGTGTTTTCTCCCTCGCCCCTCTGGGGAGAGGGCAGGGGTGAGGGGAACAGATTACTCTTCGTTCTCAGACAGCTCGCGCAGATACTGGAAAATCAGGCGCGCAGACTTCGGCGGCTTATTCCCTTCTTTCTCTTTCTGCGCGTTGCGGATCAAGGAACGCAGCTGCTGGCGGTCGGCATCCGGCCACAGGTTCAGCACTTCCGGTACGGCAACATCACCCTGTTCAATCAGGCGATCGCGGATCTGCTCAAGCTTATGGAAAAACGCAACCTGCTGGTTGTGGCGGTTTTTCAGCTTGTCCAGCGCCTGGCGGATCGGATCGACGTCGCGCTGACGCAGCATTTTCCCGATAAGCTGAAGCTGGCGACGACGGCCTTCTTTCTTGATTTTCTGTGCCAGTTCAATGGCATCACGCAGATCCTGGTCGAGCGGGATCTTGTCCAGCGCGTTTTTACCCAGTTCTACCATTTCTGCGCCAAGCTGTTTTAACTCTTCGGCGTCACGTTTAATTTCACTTTTACTGACCCAGATGATCTCATCATCTTCGTCTTCGATGTCATCACCGGGAACGTCGTCGAGCCAGTCTTCGGGCTGCTTAGTCATGTCAGGCTCCTTAAAAAAAGAGGCTAATGTTACCAGTTAAGACG
This sequence comes from Enterobacter asburiae, assembly GCF_001521715.1. Lineage (NCBI taxonomy): Bacteria > Pseudomonadati > Pseudomonadota > Gammaproteobacteria > Enterobacterales > Enterobacteriaceae > Enterobacter > Enterobacter asburiae. The sequence continues at coordinate 3,050,270 of NZ_CP011863.1, read as the reverse complement.
CGCACTGAAAAACGGTTCTCTGTTAGACTTCAGATAACTCTCTCTTACAGTATGGCATTTGCGATGAAAGTAACCTCACAAGTTGAAGCGCAGCGTAAGATTCTTGAAGAAGCCGTCTCCACCGCGCTGATGCTTGCTTCAGAAAAATCAGATGGCGCCGAAGTGGCGGTCAGCAAAACCACCGGCATCAGCGTGAGTACCCGCTATGGTGAAGTGGAGAACGTAGAATTCAACAGCGATGGCGCGCTTGGGATCACGGTGTATCACCAGAATCGCAAAGGCAGCGCGTCATCCACCGATCTCAGCCCGGATGCCATTGCCCGCACGGTGCAGGCTGCGCTGGATATCGCCCGTTATACCTCTCCGGATCCTTACGCAGGCGTGGCGGATAAAGACCTGCTGGCGTTTGACGCGCCGGATCTCGATCTTTTCCACCCGGCGGAGGTGACCCCGGACGAAGCGATCGAGCTGGCCGCGCGCGCCGAGCAGGCTTCCCTGCAGGCGGATAAGCGCATCACCAATACCGAAGGCGGCAGCTTCAACAGCCACTACGGCATCAAAGTCTTCGGCAACAGCCACGGCATGCTGCAGGGCTACTGCTCTACCCGTCATTCGCTCTCCAGCTGCGTCATCGCCGAAGAGAACGGAGACATGGAGCGCGACTACGCCTACACCATTGGCCGCGCGCTGGGGGATTTGCAGTCTCCTGAGTGGGTGGGTAAAGAGTGTGCCGAACGCACGCTGTCGCGCCTGTCGCCGCGTAAACTCTCCACCATGAAGGCCCCGGTCATTTTTGCGAATGAAGTGGCAACCGGTCTGTTTGGCCATCTGGTGGGCGCTATCGCGGGCGGCTCGGTTTACCGTAAATCGACCTTCCTGCTCGACTCGCTGGGCAAGCAGATCCTGCCGGAATGGCTCACCATTGAAGAACATCCGCACCTGCTGAAAGGGCTGGCCTCCACGCCGTTCGACAGCGAAGGCGTGCGCACCGAACGTCGCGATATCATCAAAGACGGTATTCTGACGCAGTGGCTGCTGACCAACTACTCCGCGCGCAAGCTGGGGCTGAAAAGCACCGGACACGCTGGCGGCATCCACAACTGGCGCATTGCCGGACAGGGCCTGAACTTTGAGCAGATGCTGAAAGAGATGGGCACCGGGCTGGTGGTCACCGAGCTGATGGGGCAGGGCGTAAGCGGCATCACCGGCGACTACTCGCGCGGCGCGGCGGGCTTCTGGGTGGAAAACGGCGAAATCCAGTATCCGGTAAGCGAGATTACGATTGCCGGCAACCTGAAGGACATGTGGCGGAATATCGTTACGGTCGGTAACGATATTGAAACACGTAGCAATATACAGTGTGGTTCTGTACTTCTGCCGGAAATGAAAATCGCCGGTCAGTAATACCCGTAAAGGCGTTTTAATAATAAAAAAGGAAGTGAGCAATGCGTAAACATCTGTTAGCGATCGTCGCGGCTTCAACGCTGGTTCTTGGCTCTTCTGCGTTTGCTGCCGATCTTGAAGACGACATGGGCATCCTCGGTCAAAACCTGAAGGTGGTGCAGAAAACCGACAATGCGGCTGAAATGAAAGACGCGCTGACCAAAATGCGTGAAGCGGCGCTGGACGCACAAAAAGCGACGCCTCCGAAGCTGGAAAGCAAAGCGGCAGACAGCGCAGAGATGAAAGACTACCGCCACGGCTTTGACGTGCTGGTCGGCCAGATCGACGGCGCGCTGAAGCTGGCTAACGAAGGCAAAGTGAAGGAAGCCCAGGCGGCGGCCGAGCAGTTTGTGACGACCCGTAACACCTATCACAAGAAATACCGTTAACCGATCGCGCATCTGACAAACAACCAGCGGGGGCCAGTGGCTCCCGTTTTTTTTACGCGGTAATAAGTAAACCCTATCGCCATCACATTTTTGCGTCACCACGCCTGAACGTTTCGTTTCCCCGGCGCGCATTTTGCCGCTGGAATACGTGATATTCATCACGCAAATACCGGGATTAATTCAGATTCACCGCATTTATGTGGCACAGATCACTGCTGCGGCTCGCCTTTCCACTTCGAAGTGGAAAACAACTCGCTACAAACAATTCCCCCCCAACGTTAGTTTTATTCCAGAGCCATTAACGGGGTAAGACCAGTGATTAACGGAGCGGTAATGAACGACGTTGGGGAACAGGCGGAGCAAACAGAACAGCTCGCGAACACCATGCTGCAGCAGGTTTATGCCCTGCTGGCCCGGAACAACATCATCCCCAATGCGGTACAGGAGCAGATGCTCACCTCACACGTGCGCGCAATGGCGCACCGGTCCGTGACCGGCGAGCCGCTGCCGGAGGTTGAAGCAGAGCTGTTTGACGAAATTTCACCGGATTCAATGCGGCTCGCCCGTGAAGTGGTCGCGCAGTTTGGCAATCTTCCTGATGAAGAAGCCTGGCTGCTCTCCGTTCACTTTGAAGTCGCGAAAGACAACCTTTAAGGAGCAACACATGGAACAGATTACAGTCGTGATTGGCGATCGCCTGGGTAAAGGTCAGAAAGTGGCTGCCGGTGTGGAAAAAGCAGGTGGACGCGCGGTGGTTGTGCCGGGCATGGCGGCGGACATGAAGCTCGGCGACATGATGAAGGCGGAAAACGCCACCTTCGGCATCTCCTTCTGCGGCAGCGGCGGCGCGGGTGCCATCACTGCCCAAACCAAATATGGCTACAAGGCCAAATACGGCATGCGTTCCGTGGAAGAAGGCGTGACCGCCATCAACGAAGGCTGCAACGTGCTGGGCTTTGGCTTTATGGATAAAGAAGAGCTGGGCGAGCGTCTGGTACAGGCGTGGCAGAAGAAATACGGCGCATAAGCATGAAAGAACAGTTCACAACCACGGTGAGAGTGAAGGGAAAAGGCGACGCCAAAGCGCGCGCCTTTGCCGACGCGCTCAACCACGTTCAGGCCGCGGTGATGAAAGCCTCACCGCATATCTTACTGCGTATTGAGCCACAGGATGTGCAGGTCGTTCAGGCGCAAGAAGCGGTGCGAAAAGAAGCGTTTCTGTTCTTCTTTCTGCGCCGGGAAAGACGCACCTACAGCGTGGAGCTGGATGTGACCGTCAACGTGACCGCTATCAATCTTGACCAGGTGGATTTCGTCACGCAACGCTGATTATTCATAAAAGGGCAGACTGATGTTCTTAATTATATTAATAAAATCGCTCATCATTGGCGGCCTGGTTGGCGTCGGTGTCGGAGCCGGGGCTGCACGCATGTTTCATGCGCCTACCACTCAGGGTATGGGCGCGTTTCGTACGTTGGGGGAGCTGAACTCCTGTGAAGGGGATCCGGCGTCCCACTTCTCCTTTGGGTTAGGTTTCTTCTTTAACGCCTGGGCCTCTTCCGTGGCCGCAGGTGCCTTCACACAGGACGTTGACCACCGCATCATCCCGAACTGGGGTGCTGCTGCACTGATGATCAAAAACCGTAACGTCGGCGAAACGCTGCACGACCCGCGCAAAATGGCGATTGCCTGCGGCGTGATCGGCATGCTCGTCGTCACCTTCCTGAACCTGACCGCCTCCTCCGTTCCGGCAGCGCTTCAGGTCACCGCCGTCAAAGTGCTGGTGCCTGCGGCAAACCTGCTGGTGAACACCGTGATGCCGGTGATCTTCTGGCTGGCGGCCATCGACGCGGGTAAAAAATCGGGCTTCTGGGCCACCATCTTTGGCGGCGCGGCGCAGCTGATCATGGGCAACGCCGTACCGGGCCTGGTGCTGGGGATCCTGATCGGGAAAGGTGTGGAAGAGAGCGGCTGGAACCACGTCACCAAAGTGATGATGGCGGCGATCGTCCTGCTCTTCGTGCTGAGCGGCTTCTTCCGCGGCTTCGACATGAAGATGATCGAATCCTTCCATCTGACCGTGCCGAACTGGCTCGACATGATCCACAACTCGCTCAGCGGTAAATAACAGGAGCCTCTACATGGAACAGAATAAAGGTTTTTGGTATGCCGACTGGTCGTTCCCGATCTTCGTTGGCCTGCTCTCCTCCGGCGTTTTCGCCGGGACGCACATGTACTACCTCTACGGCATCGGTGCGTTTAACGAAGTGGCCTTCGTGGCGATGCTGAAAGCGGGGATCGATACCGGCGTCTACGGCGCGGTAGCGGCGTTCGGCGCGAGCTTCCTGTTCGCCCGTATTATCGAAGGCTCGCTGGTGGGGATTCTCGACATCGGCGGTGCGATCCAGACCGGCGTCGGTCTTGGCGTTCCGGCGCTGCTGCTGGGCGCGGGCATCATGTTCCCGGTGACCAACTTCATTGCCGCGCTGATTACCGGCCTGGTGATTGGTCTGGCGATTGGCTACGTCATCATCCTGGCGCGTAAGTTCACCATCAACCAGAGCAACTCTACCTACGGTGCAGACGTGATGATGGGCGCGGGTAACGCCTCCGGCCGCTTCCTCGGGCCGTTGATTATCCTCAGCGCCATGACCGCATCCATTCCTATCGGCGTCGGTTCCCTGCTGGGTGCGCTGGTGTTCTACATCTGGCAGAAGCCGATCACCGGTGGCGCCATTCTCGGCGCAATGCTGTTGGGCTGGCTGTTCCCGGTCGCCCTTTAATACCCGCGGGCGCTCAGGCGCCCGCCTTATCAGGAGATCCTCATGTTTGATTTACTCCTGCGCCGTGCGCGCCTTGCCGACGATACCCTGACCGATATCGCCATTCAGGACGGGAAGATCGCGGCGCTGGGCGACATTGACGCCCCCGCGCATAAAACGGTTGAGCTGAACGGCGACGTGTTCGTCAGCGCAGGCTGGATTGACTCCCACGTTCACTGCTACCCGAACTCCCCGATTTACCACGACGAGCCGGACAGCGTGGGCATTGCCACCGGCGTCACCTCCGTGGTGGACGCGGGCAGCACCGGCGCCGACGACGTGGACGATTTCTATGAAATCACCCGCAGGGCCTCTACCGAGGTGTTTGCCCTGCTGAACATCTCCCGCGTGGGGCTGATCGCTCAGAACGAGCTGGCCAACATGGCGAATATTGACGCCGACGCGGTGAAGCAGGCGGTGAAGCGCCACCCTGATTTTATCGTCGGCCTGAAGGCGCGCATGAGCAGCAGCGTGGTCGGTGAAAACGGCATCACGCCGCTGGAGCGCGCGAAAGCCATTCAGAAAGAGAACGGCGACCTGCCGCTGATGGTGCATATCGGCAACAACCCGCCGAACCTCGACGAAATTGCCGAGCTGCTGAGCTCCGGCGACATCATCACCCACTGCTACAACGGCAAGCCCAACCGCATTCTGACGCCCTCCGGCGAGCTGCGCGCCTCCATTACGTCTGCGCTGAAGCGCGGCGTGCGTCTGGACGTCGGCCACGGTACGGCGAGCTTCAGCTTCGAAGTGGCGAAACGCGCCATCGCGATGGGCATTCTGCCGCACACCATCAGCTCGGATATCTACTGCCGCAACCGCATCAACGGCCCGGTGGGCTCGCTGGCAAGCGTAATGTCTAAATTCCTCGCCATCGGCATGTCGCTGCCGCAGGTGATTGACTGCGTGACTGCGAACGCTGCCGACGGCCTGCGCCTGTCGCATAAAGGCCGCATTCAGCCGGGCCTCGACGCCGACCTGACGCTGTTCACGCTCAAACGCCAGCCGACGGTGCTGACGGATGCTGAAAACGACAGCCTGCAGGCTGAACACATTCTGGTGCCGCTTGCCGCGATCCGCGCGGGCAAGGGCTACATGACCGAACAAGGGAGCACGGAACATGCCTTCGATTTATGAGAAGTACAACTTAAAGCAGGTTATCAACACCTCTGGCCGCATGACGGCGCTGGGCGTCTCCACGCCGCGCCCGGAAGTGGTGCAGGCGGCGATGGACGGCATGAATCACTATTTCGAGATGAAGGATCTGGTCAACAAAACCGGGGAATACATCGCGAAGCTGCTGGATGTGGAAGGCGCGACGGTGGTCTCCTGCGCGTCGGCGGGCATTGCCCAGTCGGTGGCGGCGGTGCTGGTAAAAGACAGCGACTGGCTGCTGGAAAACCTGCACGTGACCCCGATTGAGAACAACGAAATCGTCCTGCCGAAAGGCCACAACGTGAACTTTGGCGCGCCGGTGGGCACCATGGTGGCGCTGGGCGGCGGCAAGCTGGTGGAGGCGGGCTACGCCAACGAATGCTCTGCCGATCAGCTGGCGGCGGCGATCACCCCGCGCACGGCGGCGATCCTCTACATCAAATCTCACCACTGCGTGCAGAAAAGCATGCTCAGCGTCGAGCAGGCGGCGGTTGTGGCGCGCAAGCACGATCTCCCGCTGATCGTCGATGCGGCGGCGGAAGAAGATCTGCACGCGTACTACCGATCCGGCGCCGATCTGGTGATCTACAGCGGCGCGAAGGCGATTGAAGGCCCAACCAGCGGGCTGGTGATCGGCAAAACCCAGTACGTTGAGTGGGTGAAGCGTCAGACCGCGGGCATTGGCCGCGCCATGAAAGTGGGCAAAGAGGGCATTCTGGGCCTGACCTGCGCCATCGAACATTACCTGACGGCGACCAAAGAGAGCGGGGCCGAGATGGTGGCGAAGATGACGCCGTTTATCAACGCGCTCAATACCCTGAACGGCGTGACCGCTCGCGTGGTCTGGGACAGCGCCGGTCGCGATATCGCGCGCACCGAGATTAAGTTCGACGAAGCCGCAACGGGCGTCGGCACGGGCGATCTGGTGGCGAAGCTGAAACAGGGCGAATACGCCATTTACTTCCGCGGCTACAAGGCCAACGAAGGGATTATCGAGGCGGACGTGCGCAGCGTGAACGCTGACCAGCTGAACATCGTGTACCGCCGCATTAGCGAAGTATTAGGACAGGAGAAAAAAGCATGAAACTGACCCCCAACTTTTACCGTGACCGCGTCTGCCTGAACGTGCTGGCAGGATCGAAAGCCAACGCCAGCGCCATTTACGAGGCGGCGGAAGGTCATGTGCTGGTGGGCGTGCTCTCCAAAAATTACCCGGACGTGGCGAGCGCCGTTGCCGATATGCGTGAATATGCCGCGCTGATTGATAACGCGCTCTCCGTAGGCCTCGGCGCGGGGGATCCGAACCAGTCTGCTATGGTGAGTGAAATCTCCCGTCAGGTGCAGCCGCAGCACGTCAACCAGGTCTTCACCGGCGTGGCCACCAGCCGCGCGCTGCTGGGGCAGAATGAATCGGTGGTTAACGGTCTGGTCTCTCCGACCGGCACCGTGGGCATGGTCAAAATCTCCACCGGACCGCTGAGCAGCAACGCGCCGGACGGCATCGTACCGGTTGAAACCGCGATTGCCCTGCTGAAGGATTTCGGCGGCAGCTCCATCAAATACTTCCCGATGGGCGGCCTGAAGTGCCGTGACGAGTACAAAGCGGTGGCGGAAGCCTGCGCCCGTCACGACTTCTGGCTGGAGCCGACCGGAGGTATCGATCTGGAAAACTATGAGGAGATCCTGCAGATCGCCCTCGACGCGGGCGTGAGTAAAATCATCCCGCATATCTACAGCTCGATTATCGACAAAGCCAGCGGCGATACGCGCCCGGAAGACGTGCGTACGCTGCTTGCGATGACGAAGAAGCTGGTGAAGTAGAACAAAACCTTACCGCACACACACAAAGGAGCCACCATGCACACCCGTACCCTGCTTGTTGCTTCACTCTCAATGTTCGCCACCGCCGCCATCGCCCAGCCGCAATACGCCTGGGTGGGCACCTACAACCCCAACGGCGAAGGGCTGTACCGCTTTACCGTTGACCCGCAAAGCGGCGCGCTGGCGAATAAAACGCTGGTGAGCAAGCTGCCGAACGCCGCGCAGCTGGCCGTTTCGCACGACGGCAAAACGCTCTATCTGGCAAGTGAAGTGGAGCAGGGCGTGGTGCAGGCGCTGCGGGTGGGGGATAACGGCGCGCTGAGCGAGCTGAATCAGGTGGCCTCCGGCGGTGCGGGGCCGGTGTATCTTTCCCTGACGCCGAACGGTCGCCATCTGCTGGTGGCGAACTACGTCAGCGGATCGATTGCCGTTTTACCGGTCAACGCAGACGGCAGCCTGGGTGAGGTCACGGACACTCATCAGGATCAAGGCGAAGCGGGCGCGGCGAAGCCGGAAGCGGCAGCGGAGGGCAGCTTTGCCATCAGCGATCATAACGGCCCCCACGCGCACATGATCGCCGCCGATCCGAGCGGGAAATACGTATTTTCCACCGATCTTGGGCTGGATCGCCTCTACCAGTACCGTTTTGACGATCGAACAGGGAAGCTGACGCCGAACGATCCGCCGTTTATCAGCGCCTCCTCAAAAGGCGCCGGGCCGCGCCACTTTGTCTTTACGCCCAAAGGCGATGCCCTGTGGCTGATTAACGAAGAGGCGTCTACGCTCACCCATTATACCGTGAGCGCCAACGGCACCCTGAAAGAGGGCAAAACGCTTTCAGCCCTGCCGGAAGGTTACAAAGGCACCAGCTTTGCTGCCGGGCTCGCATTAAGCGCCGACGGTAAACAGCTGTATGTGGCTAACCGTTTGCATAACAGCATCGGGCACTTTACCGTAACAGCGGAGGGCACGCTGACGCATCAGGACGACGTCTGGACGCGCGGCGACTACCCGCGCACCCTGACGCTCGATAAGCAGGGGCGCTGGCTGTACGTCATGAACCAGCGCAGCGACAACATTACCCGTTTCCGCGTGGCGCAGGACGGCAAATTGAGCTTCGAGCCGGACTACATCCCGGTCGGCAGCCCATCCCAGATGGTCATTTCACCTTAAGCTGTAAGAGGACAAACCCGTGCGATTTCCGAACCAACGTTTAGCGCAACTGTTCGATCTGTTGCAAAACGAGACGCTGCCGCAGGACGAGCTGGCGCAGCGGCTGTCGGTCTCCACGCGAACCGTCCGTGCCGATATCACCGCCCTGAACGCGCTGCTGGCAGGCCACGGCGCGCAGTTTATATTGAGCCGGGGCAACGGCTACCAGCTCAAAATTGATGATGCCCAGCGCTACCAGCAGCTGCAGGCATCCCACCCGCGCGCGCTGCGTATTCCCCGGACCGGGCCGGAGCGCGTGCACTATCTGGTGGTGCGTTTTCTGACCTCGGCATTTTCTCTTAAGCTCGAGGATCTGGCTGACGAGTGGTTCGTCAGCCGCGCCACGCTGCAAAGCGACATGGCCGAAGTGCGCGAGTGGTTTCACCGCTATAACCTGACGCTGGAAACGCGTCCGCGCCACGGCATGAAGCTGTTTGGCAGCGAGATGTCGACCCGCGCCTGCCTGACCGATCTGCTCTGGGAGCTGGCGCAGCAGGACAGCCTGAACCCGCTGGTGACCGACGTGGCGCTGAATGCAGGCGTGGCGGAGCAGATGGTGCCCGTGCTGCACGAGGCGCTGACGCGTCATCACATCCGTCTGACCGATGAAGGCGAACTGTTCCTGCGCCTGTACTGCGCGGTGTCGGTGCGGCGCATCAGCGAGGGCTATCCGCTGCCGGAATTCCACGCCGAAGACGTGGAAGAGAACGTGCGCGAGGCGGCGAAGGATATCGCCGTCACTATCCAGCAGCTGGCGGGCAAAGCGCTTTCACCTTCAGAGGAGAGCTGGCTGTGCGTGCACATTGCGGCGCGGCAGATCCAGGAGATTGCCCCGAGCGCAATTAACGCGGATGACGACGAAGCGCTGGTCAACTACATCCTGCGCTATATCAACACCCACTATAACTACAACCTGCTCAGCGACGAGCAGCTGCACGCGGACCTGCTCACGCACATCAAGACGATGATCACCCGCGTGCGGTATCAAATCATGATCCCCAATCCGCTGCTGGATAACATCAAGCAGCACTACCCGATGGCGTGGGATATGACCCTCGCGGCGGTGTCGAGCTGGGGCAAATACACGCCGTATGTGATCAGCGAAAACGAAATCGGCTTCCTGGTGCTGCATATTGGCGTCGGGCTGGAGCGCCACTACAACATCGGCTACCAGCGCCAGCCGCGCGTGCTGCTGGTGTGCGACGCCGGTAATGCCATGGTCCGCATGATTGAAGCGGTGCTGCAGCGCAAATATCCGCAAATTGAAGTCACGCGCACGCTCACCCTGCGCGAGTACGAATTGGCCGACTCTATCGGCGAAGACTTCGTGATCGCCACAGCCCGCGTGAGCGAAAAGTCTAAGCCGGTGGTGACGATCGCCCCGTTCCCGACCGATTACCAGTTAGAGCAGATAGGCAAGCTGGTGCTGGTGGATCGTACCCGCCCGTGGATGCTGGATAAATACTTCGATGCGGCCCATTTCCGCATTCTCGACAAGCCCGTTGACCAGCAAACGCTGTTCCGCGAGCTGTGCGAGCAGCTCGAAGGCGAAGGCTTCGTTGGCGCGGAGTTTCTGGATTCGGTTATCGAGCGTGAAGCCATCGTCAGCACCATGCTCGGCGACGGTATTGCGCTCCCGCACTCTCTCGGCCTTTTAGCGCAGAAAACGGTGGTCTATACCGTGCTCGCCCCGGACGGCGTCCAGTGGGGCGACGAAACCGCGCACGTCATCTTCCTGCTCGCCATCAGCAAAAGCGAATACGAAGAGGCGATGGCGATTTACGATATCTTCGTCACCTTCCTGCGTGAACGGGCGATGTCGCGGCTCTGTAGCTGCGGAGATTTTGCCGGGTTTAAGGCGGTGGCGATGGAGAGTTTGAGCCGGTTTTGAGAGGCGTTATCCAGAATTCGATGTAATGCGAATGTAATGCTAAACTGCATTACAAATTCGATTTTACCGGAGGCATAATGGCCACGCTGAACGTCCGTCTGGATGACAAACTCAAAAACGAGGCTTATGCCGTGCTGGAAAAACTCAATATCACCCCAACGGAAGCCGTGCGATTACTGTTTCAGTACGTCGCGGAGACGGGACGTATGCCGGTGAAAACGGTCACGATTAGCGACAGTGAAGATGCGCTGATACAGACGGTCCGGGAGCGACTGGCGAATCCGCAAAAGGGAATTAAGGTTAGTCTGGATGACTTATGAACTGGCATTTGATCCGAGGGCGTTAAAGGAGTGGAGCAAGCTGGGGGAGACTGTAAAAGACCAGTTTAAGAAGAAACTTGCGGAGGTGTTGGTGAATCCCAGGGTCGAATCGGCCCGCCTGCATGGTCTACCGGATTGCTACAAAATAAAACTCAGATCGCAGGGTTATCGTTTGGTCTATCAGGTTCAGGACAACGTTGTAACGGTATTTGTTATCGCTATCGGTAAGAGAGAGAAATCAGCCGTTTATCATGATGCAAACAAACGGCTTTAGCTATCACCGCAGATGATGCACTACCTGGTTACTGCTGCCGCGCCAAATCAGAGCCGGATCTTTTAAATCCTGCACAAACTTGCCGTCGACCAGGACGTTAATCAGATCCACTACTTCTCTTTGCTGCGCATTGAGTTCGTCCAGTTTATATCCCGTCCAGACCCAAATATCTTTGCCTGCACATTCGCGGCGAATGCGCTTCACCAGCTTCAGGATATCCGGCACGTTTTGCGGGTGCAGGGGGTCGCCGCCGGAGAGCGAAATCCCCTGGCGTTTGATGCGCGTATCGTTCAGGTCGTTGACGATCCGGTCTTCCATTTCGGCGGTGAACGGCATGCCGGAATTTAAGCGCCAGGTGCTTTTGTTATAGCAGCCGGGGCATTCGTGGACGCAGCCTGAAACGAACAGGGTGCAGCGGGTGCCGGGGCCGTTGACGATGTCGACGGGGTAGTATTGATGGTATCGCATAGAAAATGTCCAGAGAATGTGTGCGCGCTGATGCCCTCACCCCGACCCTCTCCCACAGGGAGAGGGGTAGGGTGAGGGGGAGAACCCTGCGCAGAACTTACCCGATCTGCCCATTCCCCAAATGCTTCACGCGACGCTTCACCTCTTCCTGCTTCCCTGCGTTAAACGGACGCGCGTCCGGGCTGCCGAGATAGCCGCACACGCGACGGGTCACGGAGACGCGGGCCGCATCGTGGTTGCCGCATTTCGGGCAGGTGAAGCCTTTGCTCGTACACTCGAACTCGCCGGTAAAGCCGCACTCGTAGCACTCGTCGATTGGCGTGTTGGTTCCGTAATACGGCACGTGCTGATAGCTGTAATCCCACACGTCTTCCAGCGCCTTCAGGTTGTGCTGAATGTTCGGATACTCTCCGTAGCAGATGAAGCCGCCGCTGGCGATCGGCGGATACGCCGCTTCGAAGTCGATCTTGTCGTACGGGTTCACCTTTTTCTCCACGTCGAGGTGGAAGCTGTTGGTGTAATACCCTTTGTCGGTCACGCCTTCCACAATCCCGAACTCGGCGGTGTCCAGACGGCAGAAGCGGTCGCACAGGTTCTCGCTCGGCGTGCTGTAGAGGCTAAACCCGTAGCCGGTTTCCTCTTTCCACTGGTCAACCGCGTCGCGCAGGCGCTGAACAATCGCGATGCCTTTCTCACGCAGGGCCTCGCTGTCGTACATATGCGTATCGCCCGCCAGGGCGTTGATGGTCTCGTGAATGCCGATATAGCCCAGCGAAATGGACGCGCGACCGTTTTTGAAGATCTCAGACACGTCATCGTCCGCCTTCAGGCGCACGCCGCAGGCCCCTTCCATATAAAGGATCGGCGCCACGCGGGCTTTCACCCCTTCAAGGCGCGCAATGCGGGTCATCAGCGCCTTACGCGCCAGCTGCAGGCGCTCGTCCAGCAGCGTCCAGAATTCAGCTTCATTCCCTTTCGCCTCCAGCGCGATGCGCGGCAGGTTCAGGCTGATAACGCCCAGGTTGTTGCGCCCGTCGTGGATCTGCTCGCCGTTTTCATCTTCGTACACGCCGAGGAAGCTGCGGCAGCCCATTGGCGTTTTAAACGAACCGGTCACTTTCACCACCTGATCGTAGTTCAGGATGTCCGGGTACATGCGCTTGCTCGCGCACTCCAGCGCCAGCTGTTTGATGTCGTAGTTCGGATCGCCAAACTTGTGGTTCAGGCCGTCGCGGATAGCGAATACCAGTTTCGGGAACACCGCCGTTTTGCGGTTCTTGCCGAGGCCGGAAATGCGGTTGCGCAGGATGGACTGCTGGATCAGGCGCGATTCCCAGCTGGTGCCCAGACCAAAACCGAAGGTCACAAACGGCGTCTGGCCGTTGGCGGTGTGCAGCGTGTTTACCTCATACTCCAGCGACTGGAAGGCGTCGTAGCACTCTTTCTCGGTGCGGGAGTGCGCGTAGCCGTCAGCGTCCGGGATCTGCCACTCTTCGGCCGTTTTACGATGCTTGTTGAAGCTTGCCGTCACGAACGGGGCCAGCACTTCATCAATGCGGTTAATCGTGGTGCCGCCATAAATATGGCTGGCGACCTGAGCGATAATCTGCGCGGTGACGGCGGTGGCCGTGGAGATCGACTTAGGCGGTTCAATCTCGGCGTTACCCATTTTAAAACCGTGGGTCAGCATGCCTTTCAGGTCGATCAGCATGCAGTTGAACATCGGGAAGAACGGCGAATAGTCGAGGTCGTGGTAGTGGATCTCGCCGCGCTCGTGCGCGGACACTACGTCGCGCGGCAGCAGATGCTGACGGGCATAGTGTTTGGCGACGATACCGGCCAGCAGGTCGCGCTGGGTCGGGATCACTTTGCTGTCTTTATTGGCGTTTTCATTGAGCAGGGCGGAGTTGGTCTGCTCCACCAGGCCACGGATTTCCTGGTTCAGACGACCGCGCTTCTCACGCTGCACGTCACGATCGTGACGGTACTCAATGTAGGCGCGCGCCAGCTGTTTGTAAGGCCCCGCCATCAGCTGGTTCTCAACCGCGGTCTGGATCTCGTTGATATCAACCTGGCTGCGTTCGTTCATCTGGCTGCTAACGACTTCTGCGACGGTGGCGCAGTAATCTGCGTCATCGACTCCCGCTGCTTTAGCTGCACGCAGAATGGCTTCCTGGATGCGCTCTGATTTAAACGGCACTTTACAGCCATCACGTTTCATCACATGCGGTGTCATGATCACTCCATTTTTTGAAAACAGGTTATCCACAGAGGTGGAGAAGTATTCACCGGGCGTATTCCCCGCCGGGCCAAAGACTTCCCGCGTTCCCAGCTCGTGTTATCCACAATTCCGGCCAGCGTAAGCGCCGTCTTGTTGTTGGAATAGTAGACGATAAATACAAGATGTTGGGTCGGCGTGCATTTTAAGTGCTACATATAGTGATTTGCATCAAACATGTTTGCGATTTATTTGATGCAGAACAAAGTAAAAAGACGAGAGTACAAACGACGGGCGCTTCAGCGATTGTAAAGGCGCGCGAGAAAAATCTGATTAATTATTCAACAAAAACAGTAAAATAAGCCGGGTGCTAGGCGGCACCCGGCGGGAATGTTACTGCTGCAGCCACCAGACCGCTTCAAACGGACGCAGCGACGTCGTTTGCGGTGACGGGTAGTTACTCATCAGCACCTGCGACTTATCGCTGAGAGCGTCTGTCTGCCATTCCTGAGGCGTAGGACTCAGGTTTGCCGCCACTATCAGCGTCTGTCCCTGCCACTGGCGGCGATAGCACCAAAGAGAAGGATGCTCCGGCAGGAGATCCTCATAATCTCCCCACGTCAGCACCGGCAGGGTTTTGCGCAGGTTAATCAGCGACCGGTAGGTGTAGAACACCGAATCCGGGTCGTCCAGCGCCGCACGGGCGTTCACGGTTTCGTAGTTATCGCAGACGCCAATCCACGGCTCGCCCTCGGTAAAGCCCGCATTGTGCGACGCGTCCCACTGCATTGGGGTTCGTCCGTTATCACGGGACTTACTCGCCAGAATCGCCAGCAGTTCATCCGGCTCGCGGCCGTTGGCGCGCAGTTCGGCGAACATGTTCAGGCTCTCCACGTCGCGATAGTCGGTAATGCGGCTGAAGTGCGGGTTGGTCATCCCCAGCTCTTCGCCCTGGTAGATATAGGGCGTGCCCTGCATGCCGTGCAGCACCATGCCGAGCATCTTCGCGGCCTGTACGCGGTATTCCCCTTCGTCACCAAAGCGCGACACGATGCGCGGCTGATCGTGGTTACACCAGAACAGCGCGTTCCAGGCCCTGTTGTGCATCCCCTGCTGCCAGTGGCGGAAGAGGGTTTTTAGCGCCACGAAGTCCGGCTTCGCCTTCGTCCACTTTTCGCCGCCGGGATAGTCTACCTTCAGGTGGTGGAAGTTAAAGGTCATCGACAGCTCGCGTCCGTCGAGCGAGGCGTACTGCTGGCAGTTCTCCAGCGAGGTCGAGGACATCTCGCCCACCGTCATCAGGTTGCGTGGGGTGAAGACGTCGCGGCTCATCTCCTGCAGATATTCGTGAACGCGCGGCCCATCGGTGTAGAAGCGGCGACCGTCTCCGATGTTGTCGTCCGGGAAATCCTGGTCTTTTGAAATCAGGTTAATCACGTCGAGACGCAGGCCGTCCACGCCGCGATCGGCCCAGAACTCACACACCTTTTTCAGCTCGGCGCGCACTTCAGGGGTTTCCCAGTTGAGGTCCGCCTGCTCCGGGGCGAACAGGTGCAGGTAATACTGCTCGCTCTCGGCGTGCCAGCGCCAGGCGTTGCCGCCAAACTTGGATCGCCAGTTGTTGGGAAGCTGCTCCGGCGTGCCGTCGCGCCAGATGTAGAACTGGCGGTACGGACTCTCTTTGTTCAGCGATTCGCGGAACCAGGCGTGCTGCGTGGAGGTGTGGTTAAACACCATATCCAGCACGATGCGAATGCCGCGCTCGTGCGCCCGGGCAACCAGCTCGTCGAAATCATCCAGCGTGCCGTAGGCCGGATCGATGGCGGTGTAATTCGCCACGTCGTAGCCGTTATCCACCTGCGGGGAGATATAAAATGGCGTCAGCCAGATGGCGTCGATGCCGAGGGTTTTCAGGTAGTCCAGACGCTGCGTCACGCCGCGCAGATCGCCGGTGCCGCTGCCGGTGGTGTCCTGGAAGCTCTTTGGGTAAATCTGATAGATGACGCCGTTCTGCCACCAGTGAGGAAGGGTATTCATAGTGCGTTCCTGCAAATGCGAAGGGGCGCAACTGCGCCCCGAAAGAGAGAGTTAAACAATCTGCAGCGAGCCCTGACGGAACTTACGCTGGTAAACCACGGTGGTGAGCGCCATTGGGACGATGATCGCGATGGCCATCGCCAGGGCAAACACCTGCCAGTAAGCGGGCTGGATGGAGAGAATGCCCGGCAGGCCGCCGACGCCAATCCCGTTCGCCATCACGCCGTTCAGACCGCACACCAGGCCCGCCAGACCGGAACCGATCATCGCGCAGAGCATCGGGAAGCGGTATTTCAGGTTGATACCGTACATCGCCGGTTCGGTGACGCCGAGGTAAGCAGAGATGGCCGCCGGAACGGAGATCTCACGCTCGTTATGCTTGCGGCTGACGATGATGATGCCGGTCACCGCAGAGGCCTGCGCAATGTTAGACAGGGCGATAATCGGCCAGACCGGCGTGCCGCCGAGGCTCTGGATCATCTGCATGTCGATAGCCAGCGTGGTCTGGTGCACGCCGGTGATCACCAGCGGGGCGTACAGGAAGCCAAACAGCGCGGCACCGATTGGCGCGAAGCTGCCGGTCATCAGGTGACGCACCGCGAAGGCCACGCCGTCGCCGATCATGCGGCCAAACGGACCGATAAAGGCGTGCGCCAGGAACACGGCAATAATCAGCGAGCAGACCGGCACCACCACCAGATAGAGGTAATCCGGCACGATGCGCTTCAGGCGCGTTTCAATAAAGCCGAGTGCCAGACCGGCCAGAAGTGCAGGGATAACCTGCGCCTGATAGCCCACTTTGGCGATGGTAAACAGGCCGAAGTTCCACACTTCCGGCACCTGTTGCCCAAGTAAGTAAGCGTTCATTAACTGTGGAGAGACCAGCGTGACGCCCAGCACGATACCGAGAATCGGCGTGCCGCCCATTTTGCGCACCGCGGACCAGCAAATCCCGACCGGCAGATAGAAGAATATCGCCTCGCCAATCAGCCACAGAAAATCGTAAACGGTTTTCAGCGCCGGATACATCTGCGCCAGGGTTTTGCCGTCGCTCATCGGCACATCGCCGATGACGTTACGGAAGCCTAAGATTAAGCCCCCGCTGATCAGCGCGGGCAGCAGCGGGAAGAAAATTTCCGCGAAGTGGGAAATCAGCTGCTCGTGCCACTTCATATTCTGGCGCGCGGCCTTCTTCGCCTGTTCTTTATCGGCAGAAGAGTGCCCGGTTGTCGCCAGCAGAGCCTGATAGTAATCGCCCACTTCGGTACCAATAACGACCTGGAACTGCCCGGCGTTGGTGAAGCAGCCTTTGACCATGGAAAGTTCTTCAATGGCCTTCGGGTTGGCTTTTGCCGGATCGTTCAGCACGAAGCGCAGGCGGGTAATGCAATGGCTGACGGTAGCGATGTTTTCGCGTCCGCCGACCAGGACGATCAACCGATCGATATCTGCTTGTTTGACTTTACTCATCATGAAACCTCATGACAGATGGTGAGGGGGTGTAATGACCTGAGCGCAAGCCTACTCCTTCAGCGTGACGGCGAAAATGGGAACGTTCCCGAAATCGGGCGAAGATCACAATAATCTGTTTTAGAGGGGTTACGAAAGGTGAGCGGGAATGACGATCTGACGCGGCTCTGAACGCCCGTTTATCTGCTCGATCAGCTGCGCGGCGGCCTGTCTGCCGGACTCGGCGTAGCCCGGATCGACGGTAAGGATCTCCGGGTGCAGGAACTTCATCAGCGGCGTGCTGCCGACGCTCGCCACCTGCAGATTATCGATGCGCTGTTCCTGCAGATATTTGCTGGCACCCAGCGCCAGGGTATCCGTGGCGCACACCAGCGCCGTGGTCTGCGGCGTCAGAACGCTGGCGACCTGCTCGTAGCCCTGCTTCATGCCCAGCCCCGGGAGAGAGGCCACGGCGGAGAGATTGTGCTTTTTGCAAAAGGCCAGATAGGCCTCATGACGGCGCTTGCCGGTGGTGACGTCCGCGTGCGGGACGCCGAGGAAGCTGATGTGGCGATGGCCTTCGTCAAACAGGCGCTGCATCAGGGTGATAATCGCGCCCTCGTCGTCATAGCAGACGGAGGCAAACCCGTGGGCATCGCGCGCCAGCAGCACCAGCGAAGGCTGCCAGGGTTTTAGCATCTCGTCCTTAATGCCGGTAAAACCGAACAGCACCACGCCATCAATGTTGCGCCGCTGAAGCATACCCAGATGTTCTTCAACCAGCTGCACAGAGAACTGGCTCTCCATCATGATCGGATCATACCCCTGCTCGTAGAAGGCGGGCAGCATGGTCTGCACGGCGAGATTTTCAGACAGAGAGTCCAGACGCGAGACAATGATGGCGACGACTTTGTCACTCTGCCCGCGCATGGCGCGCGCGGAGCGGGAAGGGGAAAAACCGTGCTGATTCATGACCGCCTCAACGCGCTCGCGGGTGCGTTCGCTGACGCCGCTTTCGTTGTTCAGCACGCGTGAGACGGTCGATTTCCCCACGCCGCTTAAACGCGCGATGTCTTTAATCGTAAGGCGGTTCTGCATGCTGTATTCCCTGTAACAACGACGATGTAGTGAATTGAGCCTAATGCTATAGCGCGATTTCGCTATGGGCAAAGTCTGGTTTACGTTCGGTTTATTTGCAGGGGGGTATAATACCGCCCGAATCGTCATAAAGGGTATGCCTAAATCCCTGTACTGCGCGGCGACACCCTACTTTTTACTTACCGGAGGCTTCATGGATCCCGATCCCACACCTCTCCTGAACGGGAGAATGCGTTCTTTCCGGTAAGCCAGCTTTTGCTGTCTCACCGGCGTGAGGCAGCAACGTCTTAAACGTTCCTGCTTGAAAAATTGAGTGCCTCTCAGGTACGGCTTTGCCACGCCTGAAGGAATTGCTGCGTCCGCATTCGCGGATGCGGAGGAATGACTATGTTTAAAAATATCACCCGGCAGCTGCAGGCCCTGCTGAGCCGCCACCTGCCACACCGTCTTGTTCAGCGCGACCCGCTGCCAAACGCCAAAAACATGGTGGGCACCGCGATCCCCGCGTCCCTGACCGAACGCTGCCTGAACGTGGCGGCGATGGATGAAAACGAAGTTTGGCGCGCGTTCGGCGGACACCCGGAAGGGCTAAACGCGGCCGAAGTGGAAAAAATCCGCGCCGTGCACGGCGATAACCAGATCCCGGCGCAAAAGCCGTCTCCGTGGTGGGTGCACCTGTGGCTCTGCTACCGCAACCCGTTCAACCTGCTGCTGACCGTGCTCGGCCTTATCTCTTACGCGACGGAAGATCTGTTTGCCGCAGGCGTGATTGCCCTGATGGTGGGTATCTCCACGCTGCTGAACTTTATTCAGGAGGCCCGCTCCACCAAAGCGGCGGACGCCCTGAAGGCGATGGTCAGCAATACCGCGACCGTCTCGCGCGTGATTAACGATCTCGGCGAAAACGCCTGGGTGGAACTGCCTATCGACCAGCTGGTGCCGGGCGATCTGGTGAAGCTGGCGGCGGGGGACATGATCCCGGCGGATTTACGCATCATCCAGGCGCGCGATCTGTTCGTGGCGCAGGCCTCCCTGACCGGGGAATCCCTGCCCGTTGAAAAGGTGGCGCGCAGCCGCGACCCGCAGCAGATGAACCCGCTCGAGTGCGACACCCTGTGCTTCATGGGCACCACGGTGGTCAGCGGCACCGCGCAGGCGATTGTCACCGCCACCGGGGGCAACACCTGGTTTGGTCAGCTTGCCGGGCGCGTCAGCGAGCAGGAGAGCGAGCCGAACGCCTTCCAGAAAGGGATTGGCCGCGTCAGCATGCTGCTGATCCGCTTTATGATGGTGATGACGCCGATCGTGCTGCTGATCAACGGCTACACCAAAGGCGACTGGTGGGAAGCGGCCCTGTTCGCGCTCTCCGTGGCCGTTGGCTTAACGCCTGAAATGCTGCCGATGATCGTCACCTCCACGCTGGCGCGCGGGGCGGTGAAGCTCTCTAAGCAGAAAGTGATCGTTAAACACCTCGACGCCATCCAGAACTTTGGCGCGATGGACATTCTCTGCACCGATAAAACCGGCACCCTGACGCAGGACAAAATCGTGCTGGAGAACCACACCGATATCTCCGGCAAAACCAGCGAGCGCGTCCTACACAGCGCGTGGCTGAACAGCCATTACCAGACCGGGCTGAAAAACCTGCTCGACGTCGCGGTGCTGGAAGGGGTGGATGAAGAATCCGCCCGCACGCTCTCCGGCCGCTGGCAGAAGGTGGATGAGATCCCGTTCGACTTCGAGCGCCGCCGCATGTCGGTGGTGGTGAGCGAGCAGACGGACGTGCACCAGTTGATCTGCAAAGGGGCGCTGCAGGAGATCCTCAACGTGTCGACGCAGGTTCGCTATAACGGCGACATCGTGCCGCTGGACGACACCATGCTGCGCCGCATCAGGCGCGTCACCGACAACCTGAACCGTCAGGGGCTGCGCGTGGTGGCGGTCGCGAGCAAGTTCCTGCCCGCGCGCGAGGGTGACTATCAGCGTATCGACGAATCCGATCTGATCCTCGAGGGCTATATCGCCTTCCTCGATCCGCCGAAAGAGACCACCGCGCCGGCGCTGAAGGCGCTGAAGGCGAGCGGCATTACCGTCAAAATTCTCACCGGCGACAGCGAGCTGGTGGCGGCCAAAGTGTGCCATGAAGTGGGGCTGGACGCGGGCGACGTGGTGGTGGGGAGCGATATTGAGCACCTGTCCGACGATGAGCTGGCGAAGCTTGCCCAGCGTACCACGCTGTTTGCCCGCCTGACGCCGATGCACAAAGAGCGCATCGTCACCCTGCTCAAGCGCGAAGGGCACGTGGTGGGCTTTATGGGCGACGGCATCAACGACGCGCCCGCGCTGCGTGCGGCGGACATCGGTATATCCGTCGATGGCGCGGTGGATATTGCCCGCGAAGCGGCGGATATCATTCTGCTGGAAAAGAGTCTGATGGTGCTGGAGGAGGGCGTGATCGAAGGACGCCGCACCTTTGCCAACATGCTCAAGTACATCAAAATGACCGCCAGCTCCAACTTCGGTAACGTTTTCAGCGTGCTGGTGGCGAGCGCGTTTCTGCCGTTCCTGCCGATGCTGCCGCTGCACTTGCTGATCCAGAACCTGATGTACGACGTGTCTCAGGTAGCGATCCCGTTTGATAACGTGGACGACGAGCAGATCCAGAAGCCGCAGCACTGGAACCCGGCGGATCTCGGGCGCTTTATGCTGTTCTTTGGGCCGATCAGCTCCATCTTCGATATCCTGACCTTCTGCCTGATGTGGTTTGTGTTCCACGCCAACACCCCGGAACACCAGACGCTGTTCCAGTCCGGCTGGTTCGTGGTGGGTCTGCTGTCGCAGACGCTGATTGTGCATATGATCCGCACCCGCCGCATTCCGTTCATCCAGAGCCGCGCCGCGTGGCCGCTGATTGTGATGACGGGGATTGTGATGGCGCTCGGTATCGCGCTGCCGTTCTCCCCGCTGGCGAGCTACCTGCAGCTGCAGGCGCTGCCGCTGAGCTACTTCCCGTGGCTGGTGGCGATCCTCGCGGGCTATATGGTGCTGACGCAGATGGTGAAAGGATTCTATGCGCGTCGGTATGGATGGCAGTAATTTTTTACCCTCACCCTAACCCTTTCCCTGGAAGGGAGAGGGGACCGCTCGGTGCCGCCTTTCACCCTCGCCCCTTTGGGGAGAGGGGACTGGCTTTCCTCCCAAATTCAACAACCTGTGATCTCCGTCGGCGCATTCGCTTGACGACAAATTGAGCGCATGTTAACAGAATGTTTTGCCTTTATTTGGCCCGTCAGATAAGGAACATTCATGTTACGGTACAGTCTCTTAACCGCCGGGCTGATGCTCGGCGCCTCAGCCTTTGCCGCCCCGGCAGGCGATCTCCCCTTAATGCCCTGGCCTGCCAAGGTTGAACGCCCGACGACACAGGGCGCGCTGGTGCTTAATGATAAAATCTCTGTCAGCGTCAGCGGCGACGATCTAGGCGACGCCGTCAACCGCCTGCGCCAGCGCATGGCCCTGCAAACCGGCTGGACGCTGCAGCCGCAGGCCGACAAGCCTGAAAAGCCGACCATCCGCATCGCGGTTGCCAAAAAGGTAAAACCGCAGCCGCTGCCGGACAGCGATGAAAGCTACAGGCTCACGGTGGATGCCAACGGCGTCGATATCTCCGCCAACACCCGCTTCGGCGCGCTGCGCGCCATGGAAACCCTGCTCCAGCTGATGCAGAACGGGGCGGAAAACACCTCGCTGCCGTGGGTCACCATTGAAGATTCGCCGCGCTTCCCGTGGCGCGGGCTGCTGCTCGACTCGGCGCGCCACTTTATTCCGCTGCCGGATATCAAGCGCCAGATCGACGGCATGGCCGCGGCGAAGCTCAACGTCCTGCACTGGCACTTAACCGACGATCAGGGCTGGCGCTTCAGCTCAAAGCGCTACCCTAAGCTGACGCAGCTTGCCAGCGACGGGCTGTTCTACACGCCTGAACAAATGCGCGAAGTGGTGCGTTACGCCGCCGAGCGCGGTATCCGCGTGGTGCCGGAGATCGACATGCCGGGCCACGCCTCGGCGATTGCCGTGGCCTATCCGGAGCTGATGAGCGCCCCGGGGCCGTACGCCATGGAGCGCCACTGGGGCGTGCTGAAGCCGGTATTAGATCCCACAAAAGAGGCAACCTACGCCTTTGCTGACGCGATGGTCAGTGAACTGGCGGCGATCTTCCCCGATCCGTATCTGCATATCGGCGGTGACGAGGTCGACGACAGCCAGTGGAAAGCGAATGCCGCAATCCAGAATTTCATGCGCGACAACAGGCTGGCGGACAGCCACGCGCTGCAGGCGTATTTCAACCGCAAGCTGGAAACGATCCTCGAGAAACACCACCGGCAGATGGTCGGCTGGGACGAGATCTATCATCCCGACCTGCCGAAAAGCATTCTGATCCAGTCCTGGCAGGGCCAGGACGCGCTGGGGCAGGTGGCGCAGAACGGCTACAAGGGCATTCTCTCCACCGGTTTCTATCTCGACCAGCCCCAGTCCACCGCCTATCACTACCGCAACGAAATTGTCCCGCAGGGGCTGAACGGCGTGGATGTGATTGCAGACACGGACAGCGTCCAGAGCTGGGCCTTTTCCATGCCGCGCCTGAAGGGCAAGCCGGTGGAGGGGAGCTTCACGCTGGTGAAAGGGGACGCAGGCTGGCGCGGGTTTATTGATTTTGCCGGGAAATCCCGCCGCGCGGTGCAGGGTATTGAATGGCGTGACGACAGCCAGGTGACCTTCACCGTCGATACGTGGATGGGCGAGACGCGCCCGGTGGTCTCCGTTGATAACGACAAGCTCACCGGCTATTTCCTGGTGGGGAATACGCGTTACCCAATCAGCGGCGCGCGTCTGGACGCGGTGCCGAAAGGCATTCCGCCCGTCGTGCCGGACGTGGCGAATCAGGCCAACCTGCTCGGCGGTGAAGCCGCGCTGTGGGCGGAGAACGTGGTGGCGCCGGTGCTGGATATCCGCCTGTGGCCGCGCACCTTCGCGGTGGCGGAGCGCCTTTGGTCCGCGCAGGACGTCAACGATGTCGACAACATGTACACCCGCCTGCAGGCGATGGATAGCTGGTCGACGGTGTCGGTTGGGCTGCAGCAGCATACCCAGCAGCAGGTGCAGTTCACGCGCCTCGCCGGGAATGCCGACACGCTGCCGCTGCAGATCCTCGCGCAGGCGGTAGAGCCCGCGCAGTATTACACCCGTCAGCACCTGAAGTTCCAGGCGGGAAATTATCATCAGTTTGAGCCGCTCAACCGCTTCGCGGACGCGCTAAACGCCGAAAGCGCCACCGTGCGCCAGATGAACAAATGGGCGGACCGCCTGGTGAGCGATGCTGAAGTCACGGAAAGCGCCGACGCGCTGCGCCACGTCTTTAACCGCTGGCAGAGCAACACCAGCGACGCGCTGGCGCTAAGCGAAAACAGCTATCAGCTGAAGGCGATGAAGCCGGTGATCCAGGAGGTGGATAAGCTGGCCTCCATTGGCCTGCGGCTGACGGATCTGGTCGCGCGCCAGGGCACGCTGGATGATAAAGAGATAGCGTCGATTCAGAGCGAGCTGGATAACGCGGCGAAGGTCCAGGACGAGGTGGTGATTGCGGCGGTGTATCCGCTGGAAACGCTGCTCAGGGCGACGCGGAATCAGTAGCAAGCAACAAAAAAGGCAGCCTGGGCTGCCTTTTTTTATCGCCAAAGCGAATTAGCGACGTACCGCAATCGCTTCGATTTCAATTTTCACGTCTTTTGGCAGACGGGCCACTTCCACGCAGGAGCGCGCCGGGAAGGTGGCGTTGTGCTCGGTGAAGAACGCTTCGTAAGTGGCGTTAACGGTCGCGAAATCGTTCAGATCTTTCACGAAAACGGTGGTTTTGACGATGTCGCCCACTTTCAGACCGGCAGATTCAACGATAGCCTGCACGTTTTCCAGCGACTGGCGCGCCTGTGCCGCGACGTCTTCCGGCACCGCGCCGGTTTTTGGGTTCACCGGGATCTGCCCGGAAGTGATGATCATGCTACCCAGATCAACGCCCTGAACGTAAGGGCCGATAGCCGCTGGTGCATTTTCCGTCGCGAGTACTTTGCTCATGTTTTCTCCAGAATTACAGCGTTAAGAATGTTCCCGGCCATTATAACAGCCGGGATTTCATTACCAACCTCAATTAGTTGGCCAGCACCACATAATGAGAAAACTCTTTTTCGCAGTATTTGCATTTGAGCGCGATGTCATCGGCGCGTTTTTTCACTGCAAAGCTGGAAGAAACCGGCTCAGCGTGACTGATGCAGTTGCTGTTCGGGCAGACCAGCACGCTTTCGATACGATCCGGCAGGCTCGGGCGGGATTTGCCGACCACTTCATACTCGTCGATGCGGTTGACGGTGGCGTCCGGCGCGTACAGCGACAGCTGGTTGACCTGCTCGTCGGTCAGGAAGGTGTTCTCGATTTTAATCAGGTCTTTGCGGCCCATCTCGCCCGACGGCAGGTTCAGGCCGATGGTGATGCGCTGGTCGGTTTCGGTCAGTTTGAACAGCGTCAGCAGCTTAAAGCCCACCTGCGCAGGGATGTGGTCAATCACGGTGCCACGCTTGATGGCTTCAACCTGGAGTTTGTTATCGTGTGTCATGGTCGTTTCCCCTTACAGTGCCAATTCGCGATTCAGAACCAGTGCCAGTAACGCCTGGCGGGCGAAGATGCCGTTTCCGGCCTGCTGGAAGTACCAGGCGTGCGGCGTCTTATCCACGTCTGTGGTGATCTCATCGATGCGCGGCAGCGGATGCAGCACCTTCATGTTGTCGCGTGCGCCCTCAAGGTCGCTGGCGCGCAGCACGAACTGCGCCTTCACGTTGGCGTATTCGGACGGGTCCAGACGCTCTTTCTGCACGCGGGTCATGTAGAGAATATCCACGTGGCTCATCACCTCTTCGATGCTGGCGTGCAGGCTCCACTGAATGCCTTTCTCATCCAGCATGTCGAGAATGTACTGCGGCATTGCCAGCGCGTCAGGCGCGATGAAGAAGAAGCGGTTGCCGTTAAATTTCGCCAGCGCCTGGGTCAGGGAGTGGACGGTGCGGCCATATTTCAGGTCGCCGACCATGGCGATATTCAGGTTCTCGAGCTTGCCCTGCGTCTCCTGAATGGTGAACAGATCCAGCAGGGTCTGCGTCGGGTGCTGGTTGGCACCGTCACCGGCGTTCAGCACCGGAATGCCGCCGGAAAACTCGGTCGCCAGACGCGCCGCGCCCTCCTGCGGGTGACGCATCACAATCGCGTCGACGTAGGTGCTAATCACTGAAATGGTATCCGCCAGGGTTTCGCCTTTTTTACCCAGCGACGTGTTGCTGCTGTCCGAGAAGCCCACCACGCTCGCGCCCAGGCGGTGCATGGAGGTTTCAAAGGAGAGGCGGGTGCGGGTCGAGGCTTCGAAGAAGCAGCTCGCAATCACCTTGTGCTTCAGCAGCTCCGGTTGCGGATTGGCCTTCAGTTTTGCCGCGGTTTCCAGAACCAGTTCCAGCTCTTCGCGGCTGAGGTCGTTTATGGAAATGATGTGTTTTTGATAAAGCGGATTCATGTTTATCTCCTGACGCCGGGCAAAAAAAAGCCCCTCAAATGAGGGGCTCTGGGAATAGGTTTAGCAACGGGAAGAAAAACGGCAGGCCAGCGTCTGATTTCAGACGCGGTAAGACGTTATGTCGTACACGCTTGACCATGCTTCCTCCCGGCAAATTGTCGGGCATTATACGCAGCTCGCTTTTCTGATCAAGCGATTTAATGCACGCTTTACTCAATGCAAACGGTTCTTTGTGAATATTAATGCGTTCTGAGTAAATAATTAATTTGCTTATGCACCAGTGCGGTGCGCTTCACGACCCGGGGAGCGACCCAGACGATACTGCTGCCGGCTACCACGCCTAAAATTTCCGGTAGCTGGTGATAATCCAGAATACGCGCCACCGCGCGGCCATATCCGGCGACGGTATGAACAAGGATAAACTCGCTATTGTGCTCGACGCTGACCACCATTTCGGACACGGTACGCGCGGCGTCGGGGGCAGGGCGCAGCTGGGGATTCAGCGAATAAATCTTTAGCCCTTTGGCATTTCGAATTTTTATGACACCGAGCAATTTAAGCAGACGTGAAACGGTGGACTGGCTGATGGTCTCAAAACCACGCTCCTGCAAATCCCGGCGGATCTCCTCCTGAGAGAGATAGCTCTTTTCTGCGATCAGGCGCTGGCAGACCGTCAGCTGTAGTTGCTCTTTGGGAGAGTACTCTTCGTAATCCATCATAGTTCCCATATCAGTTCCTGAAATAACCGGTGGCACCGCACCGATCCGTAGGCCGGATAAGCGCAGCGCCATCCGGCAAATCACAACAAGGCACCCAGACTTAACGCCACCATAATCACCACCGTTAAAATGCCCAGCAGCGGCGCCACCCATTTCAGATAACGCACGTAGGGCACGCGGGCGATAGCCAGCCCGCCCATCACGACGGCAGAAGTGGGCGTGACGAGGTTAACGATGCCGGAGGCCGACTGGTAAGCCGTCACCACCAGGTCGCGGTTGACGTTAGCGAAATCGGCAAGCGGCGCCATGATCGGCATCGTCAGAACGGCCAGGCCGGATGAAGAAGGCACAAGAAACGACAGCACGACCTCCAGCCAGTACATCACGTTGATAAACGCTACCGTGGACAACCCGCTGACCAGCCCTTCCGCGCTGTGCAAAATGGTGTGGGTAATCATGCCCTTATCCATGATGACTACGATACCGCGCGCGATGCCGATAATCAGCGCGACGCCCAGCAAATCTCGCGCGCCGTTGATAAACGTCGACGTCAGCTCCTCTTCGCTCATGCGGGCAATCAGGCCGACGATAATCGCGCTGGCGAGAAACACCGCCGAGATCTCCGCCATCCACCAGCCCAGCACCGCCACGCCGTAGATCATCACCGCGAAGGCGAGGGCGAAAATCACCAGGATGATTTTGCGCACCGGGGTGAATTCCAGCGACTGTTCGCCCTTGTCGCCGAGGAAGTGGGCGCGGTTCTCTTCCTGTTTGTCTGCGACGATCGACAGCGACGGATCCTGGCGCACCTTACGGGCGTAACGCATCACCCACGCCACGCAGATGATCCAGCCGATGACCAGCAGCGCCACGCGCAGGGCAATGCCGTTAGTAAAGGGGATCCCGGCAGCGTTGGCGGCGATCACCGTGGCGAACGGGTTAATGGTGGAGCCGAGCGTGCCGATCCCCGCCCCGAGCAGCACGGTAGAGGCGGCGACAACCGGATCGAACCGGGCGGCCAGCATCACCGGCACCAGCAGGGTGTAGAACGGCAGCGACTCTTCGGCCATGCCGTAAATCGTGCCGCCCGCGGCAAACAGCGCCATCAGGATCGGGATCATCCACTCCTCGCGCCCGCGCAGCCGGGTGGTGACGCGCTCGATCCCTGCGTCAATCGCCCCAGTTTTGGTGACGATCCCGAGAAAACCGCCGATGATCAGGATAAACAGCGCGACGTCGATCGCCCCGGCCTGGCCGGAGACCGGATCGTACAGCCCGGCGATGGGCGCCATCAGGACGGAAACCAGCCCCTGCGGATGTGCCGCCACGTGCGCGTACGTTCCGGCAATCGGGACTTCTTTACCGAGGGTTTCGTTCATCGCCATCTGGTACTGACCGGCGGGGACAACCCAGCTCAGCGCCGCCACAACGGCAATCAGGAAAAAGAGAATGGTGTAAGCGGAAGGAAACTTAAACTTGCCCATGATGTTCTCCTTAAACCCGGCGCACCCCGCGGCGCGCCGGGCGGTGATTAGTCGCCGAGTGTCGCCACCATGACCGCTTTAATGGTGTGCATGCGGTTCTCTGCTTCGTCGAAGACGATGGAGTTCGGTGATTCGAAGACCTCTTCCGTCACCTCCAGCCCCTTCAGGCCGTACGCCATCTCGATCTCGCGGCCCACTTTGGTGTGCTCGTTGTGGAACGCCGGCAGGCAGTGCATGAACTTGACGTTAGGGTTGCCGGTGGCTTTCATCACGTCCGCGTTGATTTGATACGGCTTCATCAGGCTGACGCGCTCGGCCCAGGCTTCCTTCGGCTCGCCCATGGAGACCCACACGTCGGTGTAGAGGAAATCGGTCCCCCGCACGCCTTCTTCCACGTCGTCGGTGAGGGTGATGCGCGCGCCCGTCTCTTTGGCTATGGCGCGGCACTGCTCAACCAGCCCGGCTTCCGGCCAGAAGGATTTCGGCGCGACGAGGCGGATATCCATCCCCATCTTGGCCGCCCCGACCATCAGCGAGTTGCCCATGTTGTTACGCGCGTCGCCGAGATAGGCGAAGCTCAGCTCCGGCAGGGTTTTGCCCGGCGCGTGCTCCAGCATGGTCATCAGGTCGGCGAGGATCTGCGTTGGGTGGAACTCGTCGGTCAGGCCGTTCCACACCGGCACGCCCGCGTACTCGCCCAGCTCTTCGACGATGACCTGGCCGTAGCCGCGGTATTCGATACCGTCATACATGCGGCCCAGCACGCGGGCGGTGTCCTTCATCGACTCTTTATGGCCGATCTGCGAGCCGCTTGGGCCGAGGTAGGTCACCTGCGCGCCCTGGTCGAACGCGCCCACTTCGAAGGCGCAGCGGGTGCGGGTGGAGGTTTTTTCAAAGATCAGGGCGATGTTTTTCCCGACCAGGGTTTGCTTTTCACGTCCGGCTTTTTTGGCGGCCTTCAGCTCGATGGCGAGGTCGATCAGGTACTGGATCTCCGCCGGAGTATAGTCCAGCAGTTTCAGGAAGTTGCGGTTTTTCAGATTGATGGTCATGTGGGAAATCCTTTTAAAAATTTAGCTGTCTGATGCCCTCACTCCGGCCCTCTCCCACGGGGAGAGGGGGATTACATTCCCTCTCCCTCCGGGAGAGGGTTAGGGTGAGGGGAAAACGACTCAGTTACGAATCAACGTGCCTTTCTCGCCCGCCAGGATCTCCGCGCCGTCGGCCAGCGCGCCGATCCCGGCCATGCCGTTGCAGGCTTCAACAAACTCGCGGCAGGCGGCCACTTTCGGGCCCATCGATCCGGCATCGAACTGCATGCCTCTGAGCAGCTCCGGCGTCACCTGTGCCAGCGGGCGCTGGGTCGGCTTGCCCCAGTCGAGGTACACCGCGTCGGCATCGGTCAGGATCAGCAGGGCGTCGGCCTCGATCTGGCGCGCCAGCAGGGCGGCGGAGAGGTCTTTGTCGATCACCGCCTCAATGCCGCGATAGCCGTTGGCGTTCTCCACTACCGGTACGCCGCCGCCGCCGTTGCAGATCACCAGGTGATCGCGCTGGATCAGCGCCGTGATGGCGTCGCTCTCGACGATGCGTTTCGGCTGCGGCGACGGCACCACGCGGCGGACGTAGCTCCCGTCGGCCCTGAACACCCAGCCTTTTTCCGCGGCGAGCGCTTTCGCCTGGGCTTCGCTGTACACCGGGCCGATGTATTTGGTCGGGTTGCTGAAGGCCGGGTCAGCAGCGTCCACTTCCACCTGCGTGAGCAGGACGCTCACCTCGCGCTGCGGCAGATTGTTTTTCAGCGCCTGCTGGAGCATGTAGCCGATCATTCCCTGGCTTTCGGCGCCGAGAACGTCCAGCGGGTAGGGCGTGACTTTGTCGTAGGCGCTGTTCTGCAGCGCCAGCAGCCCGACCTGCGGCCCGTTGCCGTGCACCAGCACCACGCGCCACTGTTCCGTCAGCCCGGCGATGGTGCGGGCGGCCTGCTCGATGTTCTGGCGCTGGATTTCGGCTTCCAGCGGCTCGCCGCGCTTGAGCAGCGCGTTGCCGCCCAGGGCCACAACCAGAGTGGGTTTTCGTTCCATGATGGCTCCTTTAAATTCCGTCGCGTTCAAGCGGGCAGCTCATGCAGCGCGCGCCGCCGCGGCCGCGTCCGAGTTCGTCGCCAGGGATGGGCAGCACGGTGATGCCCGCTTTGTCGTACTTCTCGTTGGTCCAGACGTTGCGCTCGTAGCCGATCACTACGCCCGGGCGGATGGTCAGCACGTTGTTGGCGTCGTTCCACTGCTCGCGTTCCGCTTCAAAAGCGTCGCCGCCGGTGGTGATCAGGCGCACCTGGTTAATGCCGAGCGCTTTCTCGATGGCGTGGAGCAGGTCGGTTTCCTGGGTGCGCAGCAGGCCGCCGCGTCCGTCCGGGGTGAGCGTCCAGCACTGGGCGTCCTTGCGCACCACTTCCGGGTAGACGGAGAAGGTGTCCACGTCGATGTGGGTCATGACGGTGTCGAGGTGCATGCAGGAGCGGTGTTTTGGCAGCTCAACGGCGATCACGCGCTCGGCCTGGCGGTGTTTGAACAGGCTGTTGTCGAGGAACTCCACGCCCTGCGGCGTCGTGCGCTCGGACATGCCGATCAATACCGCCCCGCGGCCAATCACCAGTACGTCGCCGCCTTCTAACGTGGCGTGGTCGTAATTAATATTCTCGTCGCCGAAATACTTAATAAAATCGCCGTCGGCAAACGCCGGGTGCCAGCGATATATTGCCCGCAGGTTATTGGTTTCACGCTGACGGGCCGGTTTCGCCATGGGGTTAATAGAGACGCCGTTATAAATCCAGCACGAGGTGTCGCGGGTAAATAAATGGTTCGGCAGCGGCTTCATAATAAAATCATTCGCCGTGTGGGTATCCACCACCATATTTTTAATCGCCGCCGGAATTTCGCCGTAGGTTAATCCGCCGCTCAGTCTGCGCGCCAGTTCCCGGTGCGGCATATCCGCCAGCCAGCCGCGCACGTCGCCGGCAAAGGTTGGGCCGAGGCGATAGTCGGAGATTTGGGTATCCAGCAGCCAGGCTTTCGCCTCTGCAATATCAAGGGTTTGTGTCAGAAGGTCGGTCAACAGCAGGACTTCCACACCCTGCTCGCGCAGCGTGTTGGCGAAGATGTCATGCTCCTCACCCGCCCGCTCAACCGAGAGCACGTCATCGAAAAGCAGCTCCTGACAGTTTGATGGCGTTAAACGTTTCAGACTTAAATTTGGGCGGTGCAGCATAACGCTACGCAATTGACCAATTTCAGAACCGACGTAATGCTTTTCCATAATTATTCCTTTAACTGTTTTTCAGAATAAAAAGGGCATGCGCCATGTGATGTGTTTAATTGCATGGCGGCTAAGCTCAATTGATTTCGTGATTCATACTAGGCAGTTAAATAATCGGTATTGTGATATTGCTCACGCGAAACCGGATATTTAGCGGTTTGTTTTCATTTGCATGATTCGCATCAGATAATGATTAATTTCATATTATTAAGGGGTGAATAGCTA
This sequence comes from Enterobacter asburiae, assembly GCF_001521715.1. NCBI lineage: Bacteria > Pseudomonadati > Pseudomonadota > Gammaproteobacteria > Enterobacterales > Enterobacteriaceae > Enterobacter > Enterobacter asburiae. Next base: position 3,018,321 of record NZ_CP011863.1, on the reverse strand, counting down.
AGCAGGATCCGGTGGCATTATTTGATGTTGTTATTATTTTGTAGATTTTAATCTTTTGAAATAAATTGTTATGTGGCTGATTTTAAATGATAAAAATCATTCGAAGGAATGGCTATGCAATTAACGTAATTAACTATTTTTGACTTAAGGAAAATCAATAAATAATTATGGTTTTTTAGAGCAAATGATCAAAACAGTAAAGTGTGAGGCGGCAACGGGTTTTGTTAATTAGAGAGCATGATCAAGAGGTTAGAACAGCCATGCGATAAGCGCGGATCGAGGTTATGCATAACCCCTGCATAATTGCCTGGGCAGGATTAACAGTGGGTTAACACCTTTCCCGATAAACATGCGCTCGCGCAAACCTCTTCGAAAAAGGGCTGGTATGGCAGTCTTAACTCTCGTATAAAAGATAAAAATGAAACGTTGTTTTACATAGAGGGATTTCACATGATTATCGGCAACATCCACCATCTGCAGTCCTGGCTGCCTGACGAGTTGCGCCAGGCGATTGAGCACGTTAAAGCCCACGTCACCGACGCCACGCCGCTCGGCAAGCACGACATCAACGGCAACAGCCTCTTTTATCTGGTCTCTGAAGACATGACCCAGCCGTTCGCCGAGCGCCGCGCCGAGTACCATGCGCGCTACCTTGATATCCAGATGGTGATGAAAGGACAGGAAGGGATGACCTTCAGCACATTGCCGCACGGCGCGCCGGACACCGACTGGCTGGCGGACAAAGACATCGCGTTCCTGCCGGAAGGCGAGCAGGAGAAAACCGTGGTGCTGAGCGAAGGGGATTTTGTGGTGTTCTGGCCGGGCGAAGTGCATAAGCCGCTGTGCGCGGTTGGGACGCCTGCACAGGTGCGTAAGATAGTGGTGAAGATGCTGATCGGCTAAACGGGTTTACTCCCTCTCCCTGTGGGAGAGGGCAGGGGTGAGGGCACCAGACCGCACCCATGCATAATGTGATCCAGCTTAAATTTCCCGCACTCCCTCTTCCCTTCCCATTTACCTGCGCTTTTTCTGCGTCATAGTATGATCGTTAAATTAATGAACGCTGTTCTATAATGTAGAACAAAATGATTCAGCAAGGAGATCTCATGCAACAGTCCGGGTTGTTCACGGGAATCATTCCCCCTGTCTCCACCATTTTTACCGCCGACGGCCAGTTCGATAAGCCGGGTACCGCCGCGCTAATCGACGATCTCATAAAAGCAGGCGTTGACGGCCTGTTCTTCCTGGGCAGCGGCGGCGAGTTCTCCCAGCTGAGCGCCGAAGAGCGTAAAACCATTGCCCGCTTTGCTATCGATCATGTCGATCGTCGCGTGCCGGTCCTGATCGGCACCGGCGGCACCAACGCCCGGGAAACCATTGAGCTGAGCCAGCACGCGCAGCAGGCGGGCGCGGACGGCATCGTGGTGATTAACCCCTACTACTGGAAAGTGTCGGAAGCGAACCTGATCCGCTATTTCGAGCAGGTGGCCGACAGCGTCACGCTGCCGGTGATGCTCTATAACTTCCCGGCGCTGACCGGGCAGGATCTGACTCCGGCGCTGGTAAAAACCCTTGCCGACTCGCGCAGCAATATTATCGGCATCAAAGACACCATCGACTCCGTCGCCCACCTGCGCAGCATGATCCATATCGTCAAAGGCGCCCATCCGCGCTTCACGGTGCTCTGCGGCTACGACGATCACCTCTTTAATACTCTGCTGCTCGGCGGCGACGGGGCGATCTCGGCGAGCGGTAACTTTGCACCGCAGGTTTCGGTGAATCTTCTGAAAGCCTGGCGCGACGGGGACGTGGCGAAAGCGGCTGAGTATCATCAAACCTTACTGCAAATTCCGCAAATGTATCAGCTGGATACGCCGTTTGTGAACGTGATTAAAGAGGCGATTGTGCTCTGCGGCCGCCCGATTTCCACGCACGTGCTGCCGCCCGCCTCGCCGCTGGACGAGCCGCGCAGGGCGCAGCTGAAAACCCTGCTGCAACAGCTCAAGCTCTGCTGAGCCGGACGATAACGATGACCATTGAGAAAATTTTCACCCCACAGGACGACGCGTTTTATGCGGTGATCACCCACGCGGCGGGGCCGCAGGGCGCGCTGCCGCTGACCCCGCAGATGCTGATGGAATCCCCCAGCGGCAACCTGTTCGGCATGACGCAGAACGCCGGGATGGGCTGGGACGCCAACAGGCTGACCGGCAAAGAGGTGCTGATCATCGGCACCCAGGGCGGCATCCGCGCCGGAGACGGACGCCCAATCGCGCTGGGCTACCACACCGGGCACTGGGAGATCGGCATGCAGATGCAGGCTGCGGCGAAGGAGATCACCCGCAGCGGCGGGATCCCGTTTGCAGCCTTCGTCAGCGATCCGTGCGACGGGCGCTCGCAGGGCACGCACGGCATGTTCGATTCCCTTCCGTACCGCAACGACGCGGCGATCGTGTTTCGCCGCCTGATCCGCTCCCTGCCGACGCGCCGGGCGGTGATCGGCGTGGCAACCTGCGATAAAGGGCTGCCCGCCACCATGATTGCGCTGGCCGCGATGCACAATCTGCCGACCATTCTGGTGCCGGGCGGGGCGACGCTGCCGCCGACCGTCGGGGAGGACGCGGGCAAGGTGCAGACCATCGGCGCGCGCTTCGCCAATCACGAACTCTCCCTGCAGGAGGCCGCCGAGCTGGGCTGCCGCGCCTGCGCGACGCCGGGCGGCGGGTGTCAGTTCCTCGGCACGGCGGGCACCTCGCAGGTGGTCGCGGAGGCGCTGGGCCTGGCGCTGCCGCACTCCGCGCTGGCACCGTCCGGGCAGGCGGTGTGGCTGGAGATCGCCCGCCAGTCGGCGCGCGCGGTGAGCGAGCTGGATAACCGCAGCATCACCACGCGCGATATCCTCACCGACAAAGCCATCGAAAACGCGATGGTGATCCACGCGGCGTTCGGCGGCTCCACCAATTTACTGCTGCACATTCCGGCCATCGCCCACGCGGCGGGCTGCACGATCCCGGACGTTGAGCACTGGACGCGCGTCAACCGCAGGGTGCCGCGCCTGGTGAGCGTGCTGCCCAACGGCCCGGACTACCACCCGACCGTGCGCGCGTTCCTCGCGGGCGGCGTGCCGGAGGTGATGCTCCACCTGCGCGATCTCGGCCTGCTGCACCTGGACGCCATGACCGTCACCGGCCAGACGGTGGGCGAGAACCTCGACTGGTGGCAGGCGTCCGAGCGCCGGGCGCGCTTCCGCCAGTGCCTGCGCGAGCAGGACGGCGTGGATCCGAATGACGTGATCCTGCCGCCGGAGAAGGCAAAGGCGAAAGGGCTGACCTCGACGGTCTGCTTCCCGACGGGCAACATCGCGCCGGAAGGTTCGGTGATCAAGGCCACGGCGATCGACCCGTCGGTGGTGGGCGAAGATGGCGTGTACCGCCACACCGGCCGGGTGCGGGTGTTTGTCTCGGAAGCGCAGGCGATTAAGGCTATCAAGCGGGAAGAGATCGAACAGGGCGATATCATGGTGCTGATCGGCGGCGGGCCGTCCGGCACCGGCATGGAAGAGACCTACCAGCTCACCTCCGCGCTGAAGCATATCTCGTGGGGCAAGACGGTGTCGTTAATCACCGATGCGCGCTTCTCCGGCGTGTCGACGGGCGCCTGCTTCGGCCACGTGTCGCCGGAGGCGCTGGCGGGCGGGCCGATTGGCAAGCTGCGCGATAACGACATCATTGAGATAGCGGTGGACCGCCTGACGTTAACAGGCAGCGTGAACTTTATCGGCACGGCGGACAACCCGCTGACGCCGGAGGAGGGCGCGCGCGAGCTGGCGCGGCGGCAGACGCACCCGGACCTGCACGCCCACGACTTTTTGCCGGACGACACCCGGCTGTGGGCGGCACTGCAGTCGGTGAGCGGCGGCACCTGGAAAGGCTGTATTTATGACACCGATAAAATTATTGAGGTAATTAACGCCGGGTAATGACTCCAAATTATTGATAGTGTTTTATGTTCAGATAATGCCCGATGACTTTATCATGCAGCTCCACCGATTTTGAGAACGACAGCGACTTCCGTCCCAGCCGTGCCAGGTGCTGCCTCAGATTCAGGTTATGCCGCTCAATTCGCTGCGTATATCGCTTGCTGATTACGTGCAGCTTTCCCTTCAGGCGGGATTCATACAGCGGCCAGCCATCCGTCATCCATATCACCACGTCAAAGGGTGACAGCAGGCTCATAAGACGCCCCAGCGTCGCCATAGTGCGTTCACCGAATACGTGCGCAACAACCGTCTTCCGGAGCCTGTCATACGCGTAAAACAGCCAGCGCTGGCGCGATTTAGCCCCGACGTAGCCCCACTGTTCGTCCATTTCCGCGCAGACGATGACGTCACTGCCCGGCTGTATGCGCGAGGTTACCGACTGCGGCCTGAGTTTTTTAAGTGACGTAAAATCGTGTTGAGGCCAACGCCCATAATGCGGGCGGTTGCCCGGCATCCAACGCCATTCATGGCCATATCAATGATTTTCTGGTGCGTACCGGGTTGAGAGGCGGTGTATGTGAACTGTAACTGCCATGTTTTACGGCAGTGAGAGCAGAGATAGCGCTGATGTCCGGCAGTACTTTTACCGTTACGCACCACCCCGTCAGTAGCTGAACAGGAGGGACAGCTGATAGAAACAGAAGCCACTGGAGCACCTCAAAAACACCATCATACACTAAATCAGTAAGTTGGCAGCATCACCTTAACGCCGGTAAAAAAGCACTCGGCATTTAATTATTTTCTAAGATAAAACCGTCTGCGGGAAATATTCCGCGGACGGCTTTGCCATTTTTTTATTTATCAATATAAACAAGTAGTTGAGATATATCGTCGGCGTCACAAAAGCAAAATAACGTAATTCGGAAATAAGATATGACCATTGCTGGTTAATTGAACAGCTCATTACACTCCATTAACACGATGTTGTAATTCAGCACACTACATAAGGGTGTAATTCTGATGACGCAATTAACCATGAAAGACAAAATTGGCTACGGGCTGGGTGACACCGCCTGCGGCTTCGTCTGGCAGGCCACGATGTTCCTGCTGGCCTATTTCTACACCGACGTCTTCGGCCTGTCGGCGGGGATTATGGGCACGCTGTTTTTGGTCTCCCGCGTGCTCGACGCCGTCACCGACCCGCTGATGGGGCTGCTGGTAGACCGCACCCGCACGCGGCACGGCCAGTTCCGCCCGTTCCTGCTGTGGGGCGCCATCCCGTTCGGCATCGTCTGCGTGCTGACCTTCTACACACCGGACTTCTCCGCGCAGGGCAAGATCATCTACGCCTGCGTGACCTACATTCTCCTGACCCTGGTCTACACCTTCGTTAACGTGCCGTACTGCGCCATGCCGGGCGTCATCACCGCCGACCCGAAAGAGCGTCACGCCCTGCAGTCCTGGCGCTTCTTCCTGGCGGCGGCGGGCTCGCTCGCCATCAGCGGCATCGCGCTGCCGCTGGTAAGCATCATCGGCAAAGGAGACGAGCAGGTGGGCTATTTTGGCGCCATGTGCGTGCTGGGGCTGAGCGGCGTGGTGCTGCTCTACGTCTGCTTCTTCACGACTAAAGAGCGCTACACCTTTGAGGTTCAGCCGGGTTCGTCGGTGGCGAAAGATCTCAGGCTGCTACTGGGCAACGGCCAGTGGCGCATCATGTGCGCGTTCAAGATGATGGCGACCTGCTCCAACGTGGTGCGCGGCGGGGCGACGCTCTACTTCGTGAAATACGTGATGGATCACCCGGAGATGGCGACCCAGTTCTTACTCTACGGCAGCCTCGCCACCATGTTCGGCTCGCTCTGCTCCTCCCGCCTGCTGGGCCGCTTCGACCGCGTCACCGCCTTCAAGTGGATCATCGTCGCCTACTCGCTGATCAGCCTGCTGATTTTCGTCACCCCGGCGGAGCACATCGCGCTGATTTTTGCCCTCAACATCCTCTTCCTGTTCGTCTTCAACACCACCACGCCGCTGCAGTGGCTGATGGCCTCTGACGTGGTGGATTACGAGGAGAGCCGCAGCGGTCGCCGCCTCGACGGGCTGGTGTTTTCCACCTACCTGTTTAGCCTGAAGATTGGCCTGGCGATTGGCGGGGCGGTGGTGGGCTGGATCCTGGCGTACGTCAACTACTCCGCCAGCAGCAGCGTGCAGCCGGTTGAGGTGCTCACCACCATCAAAATTCTATTCTGCGTGGTGCCGGTGGTGCTCTACGCGGGCATGTTCATCATGCTGTCGCTCTACAAGCTCACCGACGCCCGCGTGGAGGCCATCAGCCAGCAGCTGATCAAACACCGCGCGGCGCAGGGCGATGCCGTTCCCGACGCCGCGACAGCCGCATCCCATTAACCGGAGGCAATATGGAAATCACTAACCCGATACTCACCGGCTTCAACCCGGACCCGTCCCTGTGCCGCCAGGGCGAGGACTACTACATCGCCACCTCGACCTTCGAGTGGTTCCCGGGCGTGCGCATCTACCACTCCCGCGACCTGAAAAACTGGTCGCTGGTCAGCACCCCGCTGGACCGCGTGTCGATGCTCGACATGAAGGGCAACCCGGACTCCGGCGGCATCTGGGCGCCGTGCCTGAGCTATGCCGACGGTAAATTCTGGCTGCTCTACACTGACGTGAAGATTGTCGACTCGCCGTGGAAAAACGGCCGCAACTACCTCGTCACCGCGCCGTCCATCGAGGGGCCGTGGAGCGAGCCGATCCCGATGGGCAACGGCGGGTTTGACCCGTCCCTGTTCCATGACGACGATGGCCGAAAATACTATATTTACCGCCCTTGGGGGCCGCGCCACCACAGCAACCCGCACAACACCATCGTGATGCAGGAGTTTGACCCGCAGACCGGCACGCTCTCGCCCGAGCGCAAAACGCTGTTTACCGGCACGCCGCTCTGCTACACCGAAGGCGCGCACCTCTATCGCCACGCGGGATGGTACTACCTGATGGTCGCCGAGGGCGGCACCAGCTACGAGCACGCCGTCGTGGTGCTGCGTTCAAAAAACATCGACGGGCCGTACGAGCTGCACCCGGACGTGACGATGATGACCAGCTGGCACCTGCCGGAGAACCCGCTGCAGAAGAGCGGCCACGGCTCGCTGCTGCAGACGCATACGGGGGAATGGTACATGGCCTACCTCACCAGCCGCCCGCTGCGCCTGCCCGGCGTGCCGCTGCTGGCCTCCGGCGGACGCGGCTACTGCCCGCTGGGGCGAGAGACCGGCATCGCCCGCATTGAATGGCGCGACGGCTGGCCGTACGTGGAAGGCGGCAAGCACGCGCAGCTGACCGTGAAAGGCCCGCAGGTGGCCGAGCAGCCCGCTGCCGTTCAGAGCAGCTGGCGGGACGATTTCGACACCAGTTCGCTTGACCCGGAGCTGCAGACCCTGCGCATTCCGTTCGACGACACCCTCGGTTCGCTCACCGCGCGCCCCGGCTATTTACGGCTCTACGGCAACGACTCGCTCAACTCGACTTTTACCCAGTCGACCGTGGCACGCCGCTGGCAGCACTTCGCTTTCCGTTCAGAAACGCGGATGCAGTTCTCGCCGGTTCACTTCCAGCAGAGCGCGGGGCTGACCTGCTACTACAACAGCAAAAACTGGAGCTACTGCTTTGTGGACTATGAGGAGGGGCAGGGGAGAACCATTAAGGTTATCCAGCTCGACCACAACGTGCCGTCATGGCCGCTGCACGAGCAGCCGATTCCGGTGCCGGAGAGTGCGGAGAACATCTGGCTGCGGGTGGATGTGGATACGCTGGTCTACCGCTACAGCTACTCCTTCGACGGCGAGACGTGGCACGCCGTGCCGGTCACCTATGAGGCGTGGAAGCTGTCGGACGACTACATCGGCGGGCGCGGCTTCTTCACCGGCGCGTTTGTGGGGCTGCACTGCGAGGACATCAGCGGCGACGGCTGCTACGCGGACTTCGACTACTTCACCTACGAGCCGGCCTAACGGCTCAGGCCGGGTAGCCCAGCGCACGAGAGAGCGCGAGCCCGGCCTGCTGAAGCTGCTCGCGGAAATTAGCCAGCTCCGCATCGTCCACGCGGGAGGTCAGCGTCGAGAGGCTCAGTGCGGCGATGACGCGGGACTCGTGGTTCCACACCGGCACCGCCACACAGCGCACGCCCTGCTCGTTCTCTTCGCTGTCCAGGGCGTAGCCCTGCTCGCGGGTCTGCGTCAGGGCGCTCATTAAGGCTTCGCGAGACGCGAGGGTGGCGGGCGTAAAGGTAGTGTACTGATAGCCCTCCAGCAGGGCGTTCAGCTCGGTCTCGCCCAGCCAGGCAATCAACACCTTGCCGATGGCGGTGGCGTGAACCGGCAGGCGGCGGCCGATGCGCGAATAGGCGATGGCGGCCAGCTTGCCTTCAATCTTCTCGATATAGACCCCTTCACGCCCGTCCAGGATCCCCAGATGGGTGGTCTGCCCGGTCTGCCGGGACAGCTCCGTCAGCCAGCCTTTTGCCTTCTGGCGAATATCGATGGAGCCCACGACAAAATGGCCGCGCTCGACCAGCTTCATGCCGAGGCGATATTTACCGTTTTCCAGGTTCTGATCGATATAGCCGTGAAGCTGCAGGGTTTTCAGCAGCGAGTGGAGAGTACTCTTGCTCAGCCCCATCAGTTTGCTGATGTCGGTGATCTTAAGCTCGGTGGCCTGCTCGTTGAACAGGTCGAGGATCTGCAACGCACGTTCAACAGACTGAATAATCGGCATAATGCTGGCATGTCCACGCTGGAATTAAGGCGAAAACGTACCTTTTTCGGGGTGAAAAATCAATGAAATGGAGGTAAAAGCAAAAACGACAATCTTGTTGTCGTTTTTTAGTGTTTTCTCCCTCTCCCCGTGGGAGAGGGCCGGGGTGAGGGCACCCGCGCGCAGAGGACTAAATCACTCCCCAAGCGTCGCCACCATCACCGCCTTAATCGTATGCATCCGGTTTTCCGCCTGGTCGAACACGATGCTCGCCGCCGACTCAAACACCTCGTCCGTCACTTCCATCCCGCCGTGCAGATCGAACTCTTTCGCCATCTGCTTGCCGAGCGTGGTCTGGTCGTCATGGAACGCCGGCAGACAGTGCAGGAACTTCACGTTAGGGTTGCCGGTCAGCGCCATCATCTGCGCGTTCACCTGATACCCGCGCAGCAGCGCGATCCGCTCCGCCCACTTCTCTTTGGCTTCGCCCATCGACACCCACACGTCGGTATAGATAAAGTCCGCGCCCTTCACGCCCGCCGCCACGTCTTCCGTCAGGGTGATCTTCCCGCCGTGCTTCTCCGCCAGCGCGCTGCACTCCGCCACCAGGCTCTCTTCCGGCCAGCAGGCCTTCGGGGCCACCAGACGCAGATCCAGCCCGGTCAGCGCCGCCGCTTCCAGCATCGAGTTGCCCATGTTGTTGCGCGCGTCGCCCGCGTAGACCAGCGTCATCTCGTTAAACGCCTTGCCCGGCAGGTGCTCCTGCATGGTCAGCAGGTCCGCCAGCAGCTGGGTCGGGTGGAACTCGTTGGTCAGCCCGTTCCACACCGGCACGCCCGCATACTGCGCCAGCGTTTCGACCACTTCCTGGCCGTGGCCGCGATACTGAATGCCGTCGTACATCCGCCCGAGAACCCGCGCGGTGTCCTTAATTGACTCTTTATGCCCAATCTGGCTGCCGCTCGGCCCTAAATAGGTGACGCGCGCGCCCTGGTCAAATGCGGCAACTTCGAAAGAGCAACGTGTACGGGTCGAGTCTTTTTCGAAGATGAGCGCGATGTTTTTACCGGTAAGCTTCTGTACTTCCTTGCCATTTTTTTTATCGGCTTTGAGCTGTGCGGCAAGGGTCAGCAGAGAGGTGAACTGTGCAGGGGTAAAGTCGAGCAGTTTCAGAAAGTGTTTCTTATATAAATCGGACATTTTATCCTCGCATGGCGAACGCCACTTATTGAATTAAAATTCACTTTATATGTGTAATTATTCATTTGCAACCCCGTTTCACAATTCTTTCTTACAAAGGTGGAGGCAAACTCGTCCGTGTGTGAAAATAGAAGTATCTGCCGCACTTTAAAGAGGATTGAGCCATGGCAAACCCGGAACACCTGGAAGAGCAACGCGAAGAGACGCGTCTGATTATTGAAGAACTGCTGGAAGACGGTAGCGATCCGGACGCGCTGTACACCATCGAGCACCATTTCTCTGCGGATGATTTCGACGCGCTGGAAAAGCTGGCCGTGGAAGCTTTCAAGCTGGGTTACGAAGTGACCGAGCCGGAAGAGCTGGAAGTGGAAGAGGGCGACACCGTCATCTGCTGCGACATCCTGAGCGAAGGTGCGCTGAAGGCGGAGCTGATCGACGCGCAGGTAGAGCAGCTGATGAACCTGGCCGAGAAGTTTGAAGTGGAATACGACGGCTGGGGAACCTACTTCGAAGATCCGAACGGTGAAGACGGCGAAGAAGGCGACGACGAAGATTACGTCGACGAAGACGACGACGGCGTGCGTCACTAAGCGTTTCAGGCGGTGGCATGCGCCACCGCTTTTTCAAGGCAGAACCATGGATTACCCGCAGATACTCGCCCCCGTACTTAACTTCCTCCAGTGCCCGACCCCGCAAGCATGGATTGATAAAGCCCGCGACCCGGCGAACCTGCCGCTGCTGCTCACCGACCACATGGTGTGCGAGCTCAAGGCCGCCCAGACCGCGCTGCTGCTGGTGCGTAAATACGTCGCCGACGAAAGCGGTGCCGACGCGCTGCTCGACTGGCTCAAACCCTACGAGCAGTTCACCTTCCGCGACGGCCCGGAACCGGACTTCATCTCCCTGCACAGGCAGATTGGCAAAAGCGTGATGCCCAAAACCGACGATCCGTGGGGCCAGGCGCTCATCGACAGCATGGTGCTGCTGATTAAAGAGGAGCTGCACCACTTCTGGCAGGTGCGCGAGGCGATGCTGGCCCGCAACATTCCGTACGTCAAAATCACCGCCAGCCGCTACGCCAAAGGGATGCTGAAGGAAGTGCGCACCCACGAACCGCTAACGCTGATCGACAAGCTCATCTGCGGCGCGTACATCGAAGCCCGCTCCTGCGAACGCTTCGCCGCGCTGGCCCCGTTCCTCGACGACGAACTGCAGAAGTTCTATCTCTCGCTGCTGCGCTCGGAAGCGCGCCATTATCAGGACTACCTGACGCTGGCCCAGCAGGTGAGCGACGACGATATCTCACCGCGCATACAGCATTTTGGCGAAATTGAAGCCACACTTATCTCGACACCGGACCACGAGTTTCGCTTCCACAGCGGCGTGCCGGTGTAAACCGGCATAGCGAAAGGATAAGGATGCGAGATGAATAAAACGTGGACCCGTACCGTGATGGTTGTTGTGGTGGCCGCCGCCGTGGCGTTCTGGGTGTTCTTCGACAGGCAGCGCGCTCCGGAACGGCAGATGGATTCCGCCCTCAACGCGATGCCCGCCTGGCAGGTGATTAAGGAGCAGGAGCCCGCGCTGCATCAGCGCATCCTCGACCAGATGGCCGCCCTGCAAAAAGCGGGCGAGCCGGAGCAGCAGATTATCGACACCATCCAGCCGCAGATCCTGCATCTGCAGATGTCGCGCCTGCAGAACGCCCCGGACGCCAGCGTGGTGAACTACATGACCATCAACATGGAGCAGACCGCCGCCATCCAGAAGGTGAGCGACGACGCCTGCTTCCGCTTCCTCTACCCGACGGTGAAGGGCGGCGTGAACCCGATGCGCATGCTGGATAAAGACCTGATGGCGCGGCGCATGCAGGCCGACGCCGACATGATGCGCGCGGCCTACGGCAAAAACCGCCACACCGTGACCTAGGCCGAACGCGAGGCTGCTGTCGAAGACGTGCGGCCGATTATGAAGGCGCTTGCCGATAAGTACGGTGAGGACATCCAGCTGCTGCAGATGCCGGAGAAGGCGGCGGGCAAAGAGAAGCTCTCCTGCGATATGGTGCAAGATATGTGGGCGAAGGTGCTGGCGCTGCCGGAGCAGAAGGCGGCGGGTGTGATTCGTCTGGCGGTGTCCGAGCTGGAGTGATGAAGGGCGCTGGTTTTTTGGGCACTTAGCGCGGGTTTAGCGCGTCGTCGCTTGCATGGCGGCGCGCGACAGGTATAATCCACAACGTTTCCGCATCCCCTTCAGTGCCGAAGTGGCGAAATCGGTAGACGCAGTTGATTCAAAATCAACCGTAGAAATACGTGCCGGTTCGAGTCCGGCCTTCGGCACCATCGGAACATCAATAGACGTCAACGGACGTCTTTTTTTGTGCCTGAAATCCAGTACCCGCAAGGCTCTGCCCCGCTTTTCAGTCAACCGACGTCAATCTAAGTTACCCCACATCAACATGCTTGTGAGTATAGAACCTAGTATATATGCTGGTTCGATAATGCTTATATACTCACGGCAGCATATGGAAGGAATACCATCATGGCCCTGACTGATACCAAGGTGCGTTCTGCAAAACCTGAGGCAAAGGAATACTCGCTCGTCGATGGCGACGGCATGTTTTTACTGATACACCCTAACGGCTCCAAATACTGGCGCTTTCGTTTCCGCTTCGGTGGTAAGCAACACCTGATGGCTTTTGGGGTTTACCCCGAAACATCCCTAGCTGATGCTCGTCAAAAGAGGGAAGAGGCCAGGAGGCTTGTTGCTGCCGGTGTCGATCCTCGTGAGCATAAGCGAGCAGTGAAAGAGGAACAGGCTAAAGAGGTCATCACTTTTGAATCTGTTGCCAGAGACTGGCACGCCAGCAATCAAAAGTGGTCTGAATCGCATAGTGGCCGTGTTCTTAAAAGTCTGGAAGATAATCTGTTCGATGCGATTGGTAAGCGGAATATCGCTGAGTTAAAAACCAGAGATTTACTTATTCCCATCAAAGCCGTAGAGATGTCTGGACGTCTTGAAGTGGCGGCGCGTCTACAACAACGAACGACAGCAATTATGCGGTTTGCAGTGCAGAGCGGTTTAATCGATTACAACCCTGCACAAGAGATCGCTGGAGCGGTTGCCACAGCAAAAAGACAGCACCGTGCTGCATTAGAACTTAATCGCATTCCTGAACTGCTTCATCGTATCGACACATATACCGGCAGACCATTAACACGCTTAGCTGTGGAGCTGACGTTGTTGGTCTTTATTCGATCTAGTGAACTGCGTTTTGCACGCTGGTCAGAAGTCGATTTTGACACTGCAATGTGGACGATTCCCGGAGAACGCGAGCCATTGGAAGGTGTGAAGCATTCACATCGAGGATCGAAAATGCGGACCCCTCATCTTGTTCCTTTATCCCGCCAGGCTCTGACCATTCTGGAACAGATCAAAAGCATGAGTGGAAATCGAGAGCTGATCTTCGTTGGCGATCATGATCCACGTAAACCCATGAGTGAGAACACGGTGAACAAGGCGCTGCGGGTGATGGGCTACGATACGAAAGTTGAAGTTTGTGGGCATGGCTTTAGAACCATGGCATGTAGTTCATTGATTGAATCGGGGTTATGGTCGAAGGATGCGGTAGAGCGGCAGATGAGTCATCAGGAGCGTAACTCTGTGCGTGCGGCTTATATTCATAAGGCCGAGCACTTGGGGGAGCGTAGACTGATGGTGCAGTGGTGGGCGGATTATCTGGATGCCAATCGTGAGAAGGGGGTTAGCCCGTTTGACTTTGCTAAGTTGAATAAGGGCTGATTAAAAGGGTTTCTATAAGGCGCGCCTCAGGCATGCCTTATTTTTTTGCTAATTTTGGTTTTTGCAAGTTATTGACTCAGCTGTGCCACTACAGATTTTGCAACGCACTGATTTTGAACAAGGGTCAAAGACACGGCTCCACGAGCAGGGCATAATACAGCTATTAATCATTAGTACGGTTTCGTCTGATATGAGCACAATCACCCCCCACTACCGTAACGTACAGCAGTTGCTGCAAAGCCAATCCTTTTCTATCGATGAGTATCAGCGTGAGTACAAGTGGGAGAAGGAGAACATTGACGAGCTACTGTCTGATCTTCAGGGAAAATTCTATAACTACTACAAGCAGGGTGATGAAACCAGCGCTATAAGTAATTATGGAGAGTATTTTCTTGGCTCTATCATTGTCAGCAAACGCAACAACAAAAATTACTTGATCGATGGCCAGCAGCGAGTCACCTCTTTGACATTGTTGCTGATTTGCCTGTACCGATCTGCTGAGGAACAGAGGCTGCCGGTAGCCCAAACCTTAGCCCCACTTATTTTCAGTGACAACCTCGGTAACCCCAAGTTCAACCTCGACATCTCTGAGCGACTTCCTGTTATCAATGCCCTATTCAAGGGGGAAGCGTTCAATCCGGATGGTAAGGATGAATCCATACAAACCATGTACGCCCGTTATAGCGATATTGAAGCAAACGACTTGATGGCAGAGATTGGAAATGCATTGCCGCATTTCATCTACTGGTTGTTGACACGGGTAGGTTTGATAGAGATTGCCACTGATAACGACAGTTATGCTTACGCCATTTTTGAAACGATGAATGATCGGGGTAAGCCGCTTAGTCCGGTAGATATGTTGAAGGCATATTTATTGGCTCCGATTAAAGAGCAGGATGCGCGACTACAGGCCAATCAAATCTGGAAACAGCAAGTCCTGGAATTGATCTCCTGGGGAGGGGAGCACGAACCGGAGCGAGATGCCAACTGTATTAAGGCGTGGTTACGAGCACAGTACGCAGAAAGCATCCGTGAACGTAAGGCGGGAGCGGTCGATAAAGATTGGGAGTTGATCGGTTCAGTCTTTCACCGCTGGGTACGAGAAAACAACTCTCGCCTGGGTTTGGGGAAAGCTCAGGAAAATCAGAATATGATGGCTGTAAGCTTTCCATTTTTTGCCAAAGCGTACCGACGTATCCTAAACAGCAGTAAGCATTACACTCCGAAGTTACGAGCGGTCTACTACAACGCTCACAATGATTTTACTTGGCAGAATACGGTGCTCCTGGCATCGTTGATAGAAACTGACGACGATGAGACAGTGGACCGCAAACTGGCGGTCACAGCTACTTATTTGGACATCTGGTTGATGCGTCGAGTAGTGAATTATGTCCGGGTTGGATACTCAAGTGTGTCTTACGCTATGTGGTTATTGTGCCGGGAGATCAGGCGTAAACCGCTATCGGAGTTGGTAGCTATCCTCCAGAAGAAGTTGGCAGATGATGATGTTACGTTCTCCGGCTATGCAGTAAAAGGACGAGCGGGTATTGATGGTTTAGGGCTCAATCAATTCAGTCGCCGTTATATCTATCATTTGCTAGCACGACTGACAGAAGCAACTGAGATCGGCGCAGGGCGTACTGAGACATTTGATCGATTGGTGGACCGTACTCTCAAGAACCCATTCGACATCGAACATATCTGGGCTGATGATTACGAAATCGTGAAAGATCAGTTCAGTACTGAGCAGGAATTTCAAGATTGGCGCAATCATGTTGCGTCACTTTTACTCTTACCAGCAGATGTTAACCGGAGCCTGCAGGACAAACCGTTTCCCCTGAAGCGGGTGCACTATGCCAAACAGAACTTCTTTGCCGCAAGTTTGGACTCCAGTGTTTACGAACATCAGCCACAGTTTCAGCAGTTTTCTATCAAATATGAGCTGCCTTTCAAATTCGCTGAGGTATTCGATAAAGCGGAACAACAGGTACGCCGGAAACTGATTGCGGGATTAGTAGAATTAATTTGGTCACCGAATCGTTTATATGAGGCCGCCCATGTCTGAGCAACCACTACAGAACTCACTTTTTGAGGACGATTACCTGCTACGGGAGCTTGGACAGGTAGCACATGTTCCGCAGGTCGCTTTAACAGAGTTAGTTGCCAACGCCTGGGATGCAGGAGCGTCACGAGTGGACTTGGTTTTACCTACCGAAATTGGTGGATTATTAACTGTGACAGACGATGGTCATGGTATGACACCGGAGCAATTTAAAAAGCGCTGGATGACTTTGCGCTACACCCGCGAGAAGTATCAAGGTTTCAACGTAGAGTTTCCTGCCGAACGAACGGCCCGCCCGCGAAAGGCTTATGGTCGCAATGATATTGGTCGCCATGGCTTGCTTTGTTTTGCTGACGAATACGAAGTGAAAACCTGGCGCGATGGTATTTTGGCAACCTTCATTGTTGGCACCGGAGCTGGTTCAAGCCCTTTTGTGTGCCGAAGTGAGACTGAGGAGAAACACATAGGCTGCGGTACACGGTTGCAGGTACAGGTAACACGCAAGCTGCCCGATGCCGATGAAATACTCACAGTATTATCCGCCCGCTTCATCCATGATCCTGAGTTCGAGGTGCGCGTTAATGGCAAGTCGCGCCCCTTTACTGAGATTAATGGGCGAATAAGTGAAGAAACACTGTACCTCAGTGCTGGACGTCATGCCAAAGTTGTTGTCATCGACTCAACTCGTTTGAATCATTCTTCTTTGCACCAAGGAATCGCATTTTGGGTACAACACAGATTAGTTGGAACCCCGTCATGGGCGGTTGGACATATAGCCAATTTCGATGGACGTACTCGCTTTGCCCGGCGTTACAAGGTAATCGTTGACACAGAAGGTTTCGAATCTGATGTTGAACAAGACTGGACAGCATTTCGTGCCACTGATGCCGTAAATGAATTATATCAGGCTACAGCTGAGCATATTCGTGAGGTTGCACAAAGGCTTGCTGTAGAATTTATTGAAGTTACATCAGAGGACGCTCTGATGCAAAACCGCTCAGAGTTAGCAACCTTGGGCCAGGGGGCCCGTTTGGGTGTGGCTGAATTCACTACAGCGGTTGCCCAAGAGCATCCGACTGTCTCCCCAGAATTTCTTGCCACAGCAGTTAAGGCGCTTATTCATCTTGAAAAGACCAAAAGTGGAGCCGCATTACTGGAAAAGCTTGCTACTTTGCAGCACGACGATATAGAGGGTTTAGATAGGTTATTGGCTGAATGGACAGTCAAGGACGCCTTGCGGGTCCTTGATGAAATTGACAGTCGACTCAGCGTGGTAGAAACAATTCAGCGTTTGGCTGATGATCCTGAAACGGATGAGTTACACACCCTACATCCGTTGATTTTGCGTTCTCGTTGGTTGTTTGGTCCTGAATTCGAATCGCAAGAATATTGCTCGAATATGACATTACATTCCGTAGCACGCGAGCTCTTCAAAAGCCCTGATGCTCAATTTATAAACGAGCGCAATCGTCCTGATATTGTCATTTTACCTGAAAAAACAACGTGGCAAATGACTGGCATCGAGTCATTTGATCCAGTAGATGTGTCTTTAGTTCAAATGCAACAGGTTTTGGTAATTGAACTGAAGAAAGGCGGATTTGAGCTCACAAGAAAAGAGGTGAATCAAGCTGATGGCTATGTACAGGACATTGCTGCATCAGGTTTGATAACAGGAACACCATTTATTAACGCTTGGGTCGTTGGGCAAAAGGTAGCGGCTGGTGTTGCCCGTGAGAAAGTTGTTGGTGATGGAGAACGCAATCCGTATGGGAGAGTTCGCGCTACGACTTTTGGTTCTTTGGTTGGAACAGCTAATGCTCGATTGATGAAACTACGCCATGTTTTGGCAGACAGGTACGAAAGCACATCTACAGATGCCCTTATCAATCGAGTGTTATGCCAACCCGTTCAGTCAGGCTTGAAATTTAAATAAGCATGAAAAGAGTTTACTTCACCTCAGCGGACAAATTATATCCGCGCTACGGAGCTTGTTCATCGCTAAGGGTTGGCATCGCTGAGGTTAATATGCTGCCTTAAAAGGTTGAGCACCTTTAAGGTTTAGACCTTCTGGATTTTTTTAACCCATTACAATTGTTACTAAAAAGCTGACATACCCTTAAGGATTACTGATGGCCGTTAATCAGGCAAAAATATTTGAACAACTCGAGCAACTTACCCGTGAACTAGACCGGGATGAGTTCATTTATGGATTTATGGCAGCCTTTGACTTCCCTAAAGCAACGATCACACAGGTTCGACAAGGCAGTAGCCGTAATGTTGCCAAGGAAACTGGTCATGTTGGTTTGAAAAATAAACTCTATTTTCAAAGTGTCAATGACAAAGAAGACCTTGATGAGGCTTTTGAGTTACGTATCGTTGATCCAGTCATAGCGAAAAACAAGATACGTTTTGTATTAGTTACTGATTATGTTAGATTTTTAGCGTGGGATACCTGTAGTAAAGAGAGACTCGATATTGAGCTAGATGAACTTTATAGCAACTATGGCTTTTTCTTACCTTTAGCTGGTTTAGAAAAGGCAATTATAAGTAGTGAGAACCCCGCAGATGTTAAAGCTGCAGAGAAGATGGGCAAGCTGTTTGATCTCATTCGTGTCCACAATGATCTCAGTAAACCAGAAGATATTCATGCTCTTAACGTCTTCCTGACACGTTTGTTATTCTGTCTGTTTGCCGAAGATACAGGTATATTTGAACCAGCTCAGTTCACCTCTGCCATCAAAAGTTACACCGAGGAAGATGGTAGCGATCTCGATACCTTCCTGTATCAATTATTCACCGTCCTTAACGCGGCTCCAGCTAGCCAGCAACGACAAAAGATACCTACTCATTTAGCGGCATTTCCTTATGTAAATGGTGGGCTTTTTTCCACTGACGAGCCTATTCCAGAACTAGGCAAAAAGGGCCGTAAAATACTGCTTGAATGTGGCACGATGGACTGGAGTGAAATAAATCCTGATATCTTTGGCAGTATGTTCCAGGCAGTAATTGATGTAGAACAACGTAGTCGCTTGGGACAGCATTATACTTCATATAGCAATATCATGAAGGTGATAAAGCCTTTATTCCTTGAGCCGTTAGAAGCCGAACTAGATAAACAACGCCGTAGCGCTAAAGGTTTAAAGGCTCTGCTGGTTCGTCTGTCTGAGATAAAGATATTTGATCCTGCCTGTGGGTCGGGAAATTTTCTAATCGTATCTTATAAAGAATTGCGCAAGCTGGAAATGAAAGTCATTGAGGCCTTAAAAGAACTAGAGCCTCAAGGGTTTTCAATGAGTGGATTACATCTCTCACAGTTTTATGGTATCGAAATTGATGATTTCGCATGCGAAATTGCACGCTTATCTCTTTGGCTTGCAGAACACCAGTTAAACAGCCAGTGGGAACAAGCATTCGGTTTCGCTCCACCAGCATTACCTTTACGTGAAAGTGGAAATATCTGTAGCGGGAATAGCTTGCGATTAGATTGGCATAGTGTGTGCCCTAAAGGCCTAGGGAAGGTGCGAACAAGTCCCTGATATGAGATCATGTTTGTCATCTGGAGCCATGGAACAGGGTTCATCATGAGTCATCAACTTACCTTCGCCGACAGTGAATTCAGCAGTAAGCGCCGTCAGACCAGAAAAGAGATTTTCTTGTCCCGCATGGAGCAGATTCTGCCATGGCAAAACATGGTGGAAGTCATCGAGCCGTTTTACCCCAAGGCTGGTAATGGCCGGCGACCTTATCCGCTGGAAACCATGCTACGCATTCACTGCATGCAGCATTGGTACAACCTGAGCGATGGCGCGATGGAAGATGCTCTGTACGAAATCGCCTCCATGCGTCTGTTTGCCCGGTTATCCCTGGATAGCGCCTTGCCGGACCGCACCACCATCATGAATTTCCGCCACCTGCTGGAGCAGCATCAACTGGCCCGCCAATTGTTCAAGACCATCAATCGCTGGCTGGCCGAAGCAGGCGTCATGATGACTCAAGGCACCTTGGTCGATGCCACCATCATTGAGGCACCCAGCTCGACCAAGAACAAAGAGCAGCAACGCGATCCGGAGATGCATCAGACCAAGAAAGGCAATCAGTGGCACTTTGGCATGAAGGCCCACATTGGTGTCGATGCCAAGAGTGGCCTGACCCACAGCCTAGTCACCACCGCGGCCAACGAGCATGACCTCAATCAGCTGGGTAATCTGCTGCATGGAGAGGAGCAATTTGTCTCAGCCGATGCCGGCTACCAAGGGGCGCCACAGCGCGAGGAGCTGGCCGAGGTGGATGTGGACTGGCTGATCGCCGAGCGCCCCGGCAAGGTAAGAACCTTGAAACAGCATCCACGCAAGAACAAAACGGCCATCAACATCGAATACATGAAAGCCAGCATCCGGGCCAAGGTGGAGCACCCATTTCGCATCATCAAGCGACAGTTCGGCTTCGTGAAAGCCAGATACAAGGGGTTGCTGAAAAACGATAACCAACTGGCGATGTTATTCACGCTGGCCAACCTGTTTCGGGCGGACCAAATGATACGTCAGTGGGAGAGATCTCACTAAAAACTGGGGATAACACCTTAAATGGCGAAGAAACGGTCTAAATAGGCTGATTCAAGGCATTTACGGGAGAAAAAATCGGCTCAAACATGAAGAAATGAAATGACTGAGTCAGCCGAGAAGAATTTCCCCGCTTATTCGCACCTTCCCTAGAAGATGAAGTCTATGTAATTGGTAATCCACCATTCTTGGGTACATTAACTAGGGAAGGTGCGAACAAGTCCCTGATATGAGATCATGTTTGTCATCTGGAGCCATGGAACAGGGTTCATCATGAGTCATCAACTTACCTTCGCCGACAGTGAATTCAGCAGTAAGCGCCGTCAGACCAGAAAAGAGATTTTCTTGTCCCGCATGGAGCAGATTCTGCCATGGCAAAACATGGTGGAAGTCATCGAGCCGTTTTACCCCAAGGCTGGTAATGGCCGGCGACCTTATCCGCTGGAAACCATGCTACGCATTCACTGCATGCAGCATTGGTACAACCTGAGCGATGGCGCGATGGAAGATGCTCTGTACGAAATCGCCTCCATGCGTCTGTTTGCCCGGTTATCCCTGGATAGCGCCTTGCCGGACCGCACCACCATCATGAATTTCCGCCACCTGCTGGAGCAGCATCAACTGGCCCGCCAATTGTTCAAGACCATCAATCGCTGGCTGGCCGAAGCAGGCGTCATGATGACTCAAGGCACCTTGGTCGATGCCACCATCATTGAGGCACCCAGCTCGACCAAGAACAAAGAGCAGCAACGCGATCCGGAGATGCATCAGACCAAGAAAGGCAATCAGTGGCACTTTGGCATGAAGGCCCACATTGGTGTCGATGCCAAGAGTGGCCTGACCCACAGCCTAGTCACCACCGCGGCCAACGAGCATGACCTCAATCAGCTGGGTAATCTGCTGCATGGAGAGGAGCAATTTGTCTCAGCCGATGCCGGCTACCAAGGGGCGCCACAGCGCGAGGAGCTGGCCGAGGTGGATGTGGACTGGCTGATCGCCGAGCGCCCCGGCAAGGTAAGAACCTTGAAACAGCATCCACGCAAGAACAAAACGGCCATCAACATCGAATACATGAAAGCCAGCATCCGGGCCAAGGTGGAGCACCCATTTCGCATCATCAAGCGACAGTTCGGCTTCGTGAAAGCCAGATACAAGGGGTTGCTGAAAAACGATAACCAACTGGCGATGTTATTCACGCTGGCCAACCTGTTTCGGGCGGACCAAATGATACGTCAGTGGGAGAGATCTCACTAAAAACTGGGGATAACACCTTAAATGGCGAAGAAACGGTCTAAATAGGCTGATTCAAGGCATTTACGGGAGAAAAAATCGGCTCAAACATGAAGAAATGAAATGACTGAGTCAGCCGAGAAGAATTTCCCCGCTTATTCGCACCTTCCCTAGAACAGAGCAACAGCGAGCTGATGTACAGGAAGTTTTTAGTGGTTTTGTGACCTGCTCCCCGTTGATTAGTACACCCCGATGTTAGTAATGTCTTCATAAGCCACATGAGGACATCCCCATGAAGAAGCGTTTTTCCGACGAACAGATCATCAGTATTCTCCGCGAAGCCGAAGCTGGGGTACCCGCCCGTGAACTCTGCCGCAAGCATGCCATTTCCGATGCCACGTTTTACACCTGGCGTAAGAAGTATGGCGGTATGGAGGTGCCTGAAGTTAAGCGCCTGAAGTCGCTTGAGGAAGAGAACGCCAGACTCAAGAAGCTGCTTGCCGAAGCCATGCTGGATAAAGAGGCGCTTCAGGTGGCTCTTGGGCGAAAGTACTGACGACAGACCAGAAGCGGGAAGCCGTGATGTTGATGTGTGATGCGACCGGTCTGTCGCAACGTCGTGCCTGCAGGCTTACAGGTTTATCCCTGTCGACCTGCCGCTATGAGGCTCACCGTCCGGCTGCTGATGCGCATTTATCAGGGCGCATCACTGAGCTGGCACTGGAGCGCAGGCGTTTTGGCTACC
Source organism: Enterobacter asburiae (assembly GCF_001521715.1). Taxonomy (NCBI): domain Bacteria; kingdom Pseudomonadati; phylum Pseudomonadota; class Gammaproteobacteria; order Enterobacterales; family Enterobacteriaceae; genus Enterobacter; species Enterobacter asburiae. Next base: position 2,995,981 of record NZ_CP011863.1, on the reverse strand, counting down.
GTCGTATTTGGCAGTTGCTGCGCCGTGAAGGGCTTCATGTTAATCATAAGCGCGTGTACCGGCTTTATCACCTCAGTGGCCTGGGCGTAAAACGCAGAAGACGTCGTAAAGGGCTGGCAACAGAACGTCTGCCGCTGCTCCGTCCGGCGGCGCCCAATCTGACCTGGTCGATGGATTTCGTCATGGACGCACTTTCCACCGGTCGCAGGATCAAGTGTCTTACCTGCGTCGATGATTTCACAAAGGAATGCCTGACGGTCACTGTTGCCTTTGGGATTTCAGGCGTTCAGGTCACGCGTATTCTGGACAGCATTGCACTGTTTCGAGGCTATCCGGCGACGATAAGAACTGACCAGGGGCCGGAGTTCACTTGCCGTGCACTGGATCAATGGGCCTTTGAGCATGGTGTTGAGTTGCGCTTAATCCAGCCGGGCAAGCCAACGCAGAACGGATTTATTGAGAGCTTTAACGGACGATTTCGCGATGAATGTTTGAATGAGCACTGGTTCAGCGATATCGTTCATGCCAGGAAAATTATTAATGACTGGCGGCAGGATTATAACGAATGCCGCCCGCACTCCACGCTGAATTATCAGACACCGTCTGAATTTGCAGCGGGCTGGAGAAAGGGTCATTCTGAGAATGAAGATTCCGACGTTACTAACTGAGTGTTGTATCTAATCGTGGGGGCAGGTCACTACTACCGCCCAAACTTTGCTTAATGCCATCCAGCGACTACGCCGCCATTAACAACACTCCACAATGATCCTATGGCATTCCTGCTTAATGTCATCCACTGATCTTGATTAACCACCAACCAAACAACCACCCTAAATCCTTAGGCTGTCTGTTTATCTGGTGCAAGGTAGCTATGACATTACCATACGTGCAAACATCCCAATCCAATCATCACTGATTGTCTCGTGCTGATGCACTTCAGTGCAGAGGGAGAATCTCTCTACTATTATAGCGGATTTTGTAGGTATCTGTATTTAAAGGAAAAAATAGGGTGAAAATCGCCATTTTTCACTTTTTTTCTCAAGAAATGGCGAGATGGTGTTCGTGAATGGAAGGCAGGGATGTCTTCTCTGTCGCCAAATTCTACCACAGATTGTGATTGACAGCAACTATCTATTTCTGATATAAAGAGCACTAATCGCAAAGCAAGAATGCAACGCGTTGAAAGTTAACAAAAATATTTCACGAAATCACCGTTTGGGTATTGACAAACGTTAGTGAAATAGTGTACTATGGTAAGTATGAAGGGGAGAAAACCTTCTGAACTTTTCAGCCCTGGGCGGGGTAACTGCTTGGGGTTTTTTGCATCCAAAATCCGGGTAATGACTCCAAATTATTGATAGTGTTTTATGTTCAGATAATGCCCGATGACTTTATCATGCAGCTCCACCGATTTTGAGAACGACAGCGACTTCCGTCCCAGCCGTGCCAGGTGCTGCCTCAGATTCAGGTTATGCCGCTCAATTCGCTGCGTATATCGCTTGCTGATTACGTGCAGCTTTCCCTTCAGGCGGGATTCATACAGCGGCCAGCCATCCGTCATCCATATCACCACGTCAAAGGGTGACAGCAGGCTCATAAGACGCCCCAGCGTCGCCATAGTGCGTTCACCGAATACGTGCGCAACAACCGTCTTCCGGAGCCTGTCATACGCGTAAAACAGCCAGCGCTGGCGCGATTTAGCCCCGACGTAGCCCCACTGTTCGTCCATTTCCGCGCAGACGATGACGTCACTGCCCGGCTGTATGCGCGAGGTTACCGACTGCGGCCTGAGTTTTTTAAGTGACGTAAAATCGTGTTGAGGCCAACGCCCATAATGCGGGCGGTTGCCCGGCATCCAACGCCATTCATGGCCATATCAATGATTTTCTGGTGCGTACCGGGTTGAGAGGCGGTGTATGTGAACTGTAACTGCCATGTTTTACGGCAGTGAGAGCAGAGATAGCGCTGATGTCCGGCAGTACTTTTACCGTTACGCACCACCCCGTCAGTAGCTGAACAGGAGGGACAGCTGATAGAAACAGAAGCCACTGGAGCACCTCAAAAACACCATCATACACTAAATCAGTAAGTTGGCAGCATCACCACCTGTAAGAACGTATTACTTTCTTCGTTAAAATCTAGCTGACCCGCGATAAAAATGAGTGGGAAGATTTGTGTAAAAGCAGGGGCAATCAATAACAGAGGCAGCCAGTTCCTGACGGCGTTTTTCTGCAAATATTTTACATCACGCGTATCATCAACATCCTTATATGACTGAACGTTGAACATAAGCTTGTAGCATAAGCCATACGATGCGGCCAGTATTATTGCTATCGCTAAGGCAAGAACGATAAAACCATTTACATGCAGAAAAAATTGTAAGCAGAACGCTCCGATAAGCACAACGCACATCACAACGCTATTACCAAAACAGACTGAGGTAAAGCTATGTGTCAAACCTTCGTATTTAACAAACTCTTTCTCATGTGCGGTGTAAATTAAGTAAGCAAGGAAAGATGAGATAAAAATGACAAGGCTGAAGCCAAGTAGTGAGACAAGGGTAAACCCAAATATTATTCCTACTGCACTACTCACGCTCAATGCATCATATAAAATATCAAGCCGGTCAATATTCGCAAGATAGAACCATATAACGCTAAATGTACAGGCTGTGACAAATGAAGAGGATGTTAAAATAGCGATGATAAACTTTCGAGTTAGCCGCTTATGAAACTGGATATTCATCTTATGTAGTCTCCCTTTGAAATGAAGGAATACTAGTCACAAGGGAGAGGGAGTTCTACGCTCAAATTTGGTATGTCCGGAAGTGCATATTCAGGCTGACGCCTTCTGGCGTCAGCCCCGGGAACTTACAGCGACTTCACAAACGCCAGCAGGTCTTCGTTGAGCTGGTCCTGGTGGGTCAGCGCGAAGCCGTGCGGCGCGTTGTCGTACACCTTCAGCGTGGCGTTTTTGATCATCTCCGCCGCCAGCTTGCCGGTACTTTCAAACGGCACGATCTGGTCGTTGCTGCCGTGGATCACCAGCGTCGGCACGTCGATTTTCGCCATATCCGGGCGGAAGTCGGTTTCGCCGAACGCGGTCACGCAGTCGATGGTGCCCTTCAGCGACGCCAGCAGGGCGATGTTCAGCGTCTGGGTCAGGGCACCGGCGGAAACGGTCTGCCCGGCGTTGATGCCGTAGAACGGGGTGGCGAAGTCGCTGATGAACTGGGCGCGATCTTTACGCAGTCCGTCGCGAATGCCGTCGAACACGCTCTGATCCACGCCCTGCGGGAAGGAGTCGGATTTGCCGAAGATTGGCGTCACCGCGCCCAGCAGCGCCAGACCGGCCACGCGCGCGCTGCCGTAGTTGTTGATGTAACGGGTCACGTCGCCGCCGCCCATGGAGAAGCCCACCAGCGTCACGTCCTGCAGGTCCAGGGTGACGATCAGGTCGTTGATATCGGACGCAAAGGTGTCGTAGTCGTAGCCGTTCCACGGCTGATCGGAGCGGCCAAAGCCGCGACGGTCAAAGGCGATGGCGCGGAAGCCGCGCTCCGCCAGGTAGTTAAGCTGGCTGTCCCACATGTCGCCGTCCAGCGGCCAGCCGTGGCTGAAGAGAACCGGTTTGCCCGCGCCGCCGTCCTTGTAGTAAATCTGCGTGCCGTCTTTTGCCTTAAACGTTGCCATAGTGTGTTCCTGTGCAGGTGATGATTATGGTTATACCGGCGCGACCAGGTAGCGAATAGCCGGTGATGTTGTGCCCTGATGAAAAGCCAGAACGCGGCTCTGCAGCAGGAGGTCATTCATGGTGTGGCGCTCCTGCTGGCGCAGATGCTCAATCCAGGAGCCCATCAGGAAGGTCTCGATAAACAGGCCGGGACGTTCGATATCCTCGTATACCGCCCAGCTCATCGCCCCGGCGCGGCGGCGCACCCGACGCAGCTCGTGGACCACCTCCAGAAAGGCCTTCGTGTTCTGCGGGTCGATGATGTACTCGTGCGATACCAGCACCGGGCCGCGCTCGTTCGGCAGGTCAATCTCCACGCCGTCCAGCGGCTGGCCGCTGAGGTCGAGGTTCAGATCCGGATCTTTCCCCAGCTTCCAGCGGAACACGGTGGCGCTTGCCAGCACCATCCCCAGCGTGGCGACAACCAGCGAGGTCGGGGTGCCGAAGCGGGAAGCGATCTGCCCCCAGATGGCGCTGCCCGCGGTCATCGAGCCGAAGAACACCGTCAGGTAAACCGCCAGCGCGCGGGCCTTCACCCAGCGGGCGGCGCTGCGCTGCGCGCCGAGATTAAGGGTGGAGAGCACCGCAATCCACGCGAAGCCGGTGAAAAACTCAAACAGATTCAGCAGCCAGACGTGGCGCACGAACGCCAGCGCCAGCATGGTGAGGGCAAAGGTCAGGCTGGCGGCCACCATCAGGCGATCGGCGTTCAGCCGCTGGCGCAGGCGCGGCAGCAGGATCGCCCCGGCAATCGCCCCCAGGCCAATGCACGCCAGCATCACGCCGTAGCCCGCCGGGCCTAGGCCCAGCTCGCGGCGCGCCACCAGAGGCAGCAGGGCCCAGCCCGCGCTGCCGAAAACGAAGAAGGCCACGGTGCGCACCAGCACGTTGCGCAGCACCGGCGCGGCGTGCACGTAGCGAATCCCGGATCGCACCGCCGAGAAGAAGTGCTCCGGCGGCAGACGCTGAATGGACGGCGCCGGACGCCAGCGCCACAGCACCCACGCCACGCCCACCACGGACAGCGCGTTCAGGGCAAACACCATCCACGGCCCGGCGAGCGAGAGCAGAAAACCGCCCAGCGCCGGGCCAATCGCCCGGCTGATGTTCACCCCGAGCGAGTTCAGCGACACGGCGGCGCCCAGCTCCGGCTTGCTCACCAGATCGGGCACCACGGCCTGGAACGGCGGCGAGCTCATCGCCGCTCCCACGCTCAGAAGAAACGTCGCCACCAGCAGAACGGTGGGGGTGACGTGTCCGGTGAAGGAGAGCACCGTCAGCCCGGCGGCGGCGATGAACACCCACAGCTGGGAGAAGAGCAGGTATTTACGTCGGTCGACGATGTCCGCCATCACCCCGGACGGCAGGGCGAAGAGGAACATCGGCAGGCTACTGGCCGCCTGTACCAGCGCGATATCCAGCGGGTCGGCGCTCAGGGTCAGCATGCTCCAGTTGATGCCGACGTCGCTCATCCATGAGCCGACGTTAGAGACCACCGTGGCGATCCACAGCATGCGGAACACCGGCTGGCTCAGCGGCTGCCAGGGAGAAACCGTCGATGCGGGCGTCGTCTCGACGTGTGCGTCGCGAACGTCGTTAACCTGGGTCATGCGAACCTCTCCGCTGCCTTACGCTGCAGCCGCCACTGGCCCGGCCCGGTGAGGGCGAGGGTGGTGAAGATAATCAGCAGCAACCAGCCAAACTGCCCTTCGGCAATCGACCAGTTCGGGTGGACCGCCAGCATCGCCACCAGCAGCACGGCGATAATCGGCAGGCACGCCAGACGGGTGTACACGCCCGCAATGATAAACAGCGGGCAGATCACCTCGGCGACAATCGCCGGGATCAGGCTGGCGTAAGGCCCGAAGCCGAACGGATCTTCAATGCGCGTCAGCTCTTCGCTGAAGTGCAGCACCTTCGGCAGGCCGTGCACGTACAGCAGCAGCAGGCTGCCGGTGAGGCGCAGGAAAAACAGCCCCAGGTCGACCCGGGGCGGAGCAAAGGTGTTTTTCATCAGAATGCAAAGCAGCTGCAGCCCAGCGCCCCCCAGAAAGCGTTATCGTCGGACACCGGCATCTCTGACGTGCGGGCGAAATCATGCTGGTGGCTGTGAACCCCGCACGGCCCGCTGCAGTGGTGGACGGCGCTCATCCCGACGCGGGCGGCCTGCGGCGGCGCGCTGCGGTAGTGGCCCGGCACCTTCACCACCGGGGACCACTCGGGCAGGACCGGAATGGCAGGCGGCGCGAGCGGGCCAAAGCTGCCTGCGGCGTAAACGATGTCGCCGTTGACCACGGTCAGGACGGACTCGATGCCCTTGATCTCCTCTTCCGGCACGCGGAAGTAGTCTTTGCTCAGCACCGCCAGATCGGCGAGCTGACCGACCTTAATCTGCCCCTTCTGGTTCTGCTCGCTGGAGAACCACGCGCTGCCCTGGGTCCAGAGCATCAGGGCGGTATCGCGGTCCAGACGGGCGCTGTGGTCGTACATCTGCATCCCGCCGACGGTGCGGCCGGAGACCAGCCAGTAGAGCGCGGTCCACGGGTTGTAGCTCGCCACGCGGGTGGCGTCCGTCCCTAAGCCCACCGGCACGCCGGTCTCGAGCATTTTCGCCACCGGCGGCGTGTGGCGGGTAGCTTCGATGCCGTAGCGCTCGGCAAAGTATTCCCCCTGGAAGGCCATGCGGTGCTGGACGGCAATGCCGCCGCCGAGCGCTTTGATGCGGTCGATGTTGGCCTGGGTAACGGTTTCCGCATGGTCGAAGAACCAGTGCAGGCCGTTGAACGGAATGTCGCGGTTCACCTTCTCGAAGACGTCCAGCATGCGGCTGATGGATTCGTTGTAGGTGGCGTGCAGGCGGAACGGCCAGCGGTGCTCCACCAGATGGCGCACCACGCGCTCCAGCTCGTCCTCCATGCCCGGCGCGAGGTCAGGGCGCGGCTCGAGGAAATCTTCAAAATCGGCGGCGGAGAAGACCAGCATCTCGCCCGCGCCGTTGTGGCGGAAGAAGTCGCTGCCCTGGCCCGGCGTGAGCATGTCGGTCCATTTTTCAAAGTCTTCCAGCTCGTGGCCCGGACGCTGGGTAAACAGGTTGTAGGCGATGCGGATGGTCATCTGCTTTTTCTCGTGCAGCTCGGCAATCACCTCGTAATCTTCCGGGTAGTTCTGGAAGCCGCCGCCCGCGTCAATGGCGCTGGTCAGCCCCAGGCGGTTCAGCTCGCGCATGAACTGGCGCGTGGAGTTGACCTGCTGCTCCAGCGGCAGCTTCGGCCCTTTGGCCAGCGTGGCGTAGAGGATCATGGCGTTCGGACGGGCAATCAGCATCCCGGTCGGGTTGCCGTTGGCGTCACGCTGGATCTCCCCGCCCGGCGGGTTTGGCGTGTCTTTGGTGTAGCCGACCACCTTCAGCGCGGCGCGGTTGAGCAGGGCGCGGTCATACAGGTGCAGGATGAAGACCGGGGTGTCAGGCGCGGCGTCGTTGATTTCGTCCAGGGTTGGCATGCGGCGCTCGGCAAACTGGAACTCGGTCCAGCCGCCCACCACGCGCACCCACTGGGGCGACGGCGTGCGCAGGGCCTGCTCTTTCAGCATCCGTAGGGCGTCGGCCAGCGACGGCACGCCTTCCCAGCGCAGCTCGAGGTTGTAGTTCAGCCCGCCGCGGATCAGGTGCAGGTGCGAGTCGTTCAGGCCGGGGATGGCGGTGTGGCCTTTTAAGTCGACTACTTTGGTGCCTTCGCAGTGGTGTTGCATCACCTCCGCGACGGTGCCCACTTCCAGAAATTTTCCGTCGCGCACGGCAACGGCTTCCGCGACGGGGTTCTCGCGATCGACGGTGTGAAACTGGCCGTTAACCAGAATGAGATCGGCTTTACCGAGGGTAACCATAAACTGCTCCTGACTGAGAGGGGAATGGTCAGGATTATGGGAACCGGTTTCGGCAAAGATCCAGTTATACAATAGGATAGGTATACCAAAGTATAACTATACCTAAGGTTAACTATACGAAGAGATAATTACACGCAGGGACGGAAAACCGCAGGATGAGGGTGACTTTATCGTCGCGGCGCTCGCGGCGATTTCACCCTTAACCACTGGAAAATGCTATGACCTCTTCAAAGCTCGAAGTGTTAACCCCTGCGAACTGTCAGATCATCTTTATCGATCACCAGCCTCAGATGGCGTTTGGCGTGCAGTCTATTGACCGTCAGGTGCTGAAAAACAACACCGTGGCGCTGGCGAAAGCGGCTAAGGTGTTCAACATCCCGACCATCATCACCACCGTTGAGACCGAAAGCTTCTCCGGTAACACCTATCCGGAGCTGCTGGACGTGTTCCCGGGCCAGGACATTCTGGAGCGTACCTCCATGAACTCCTGGGACGACCAGAAGGTGCGCGACGCGCTGCAGGCCAACGGCAAGAAGAAGGTGGTGGTTGCCGGTCTGTGGACCGAAGTGTGCAACAACAGCTTTGCCCTGTGCGCGATGCAGGAAGGCGACTACGAAATTTACATGGTGGCGGACGCGTCCGGCGGCACCTCCAAAGAAGCCCACGACTACGCGATGCAGCGCATGATCCAGGCGGGCGTGATCCCGGTGACCTGGCAGCAGGTGATGCTGGAGTGGCAGCGCGACTGGGCGCGTAAAGAGACCTACACCGCGGTGATGGATATCGTGCGCGAGCATTCCGGCGCGTACGGCATGGGCGTCGATTACGCCTACACCATGGTGCACAAAGCGCCGTCTCGCCAGAAGAGCGAGCACCGCACCTTAGCGCCGGTCCCGGCTCGCTAAGTTCCGCTGGCGGGCTGGTCCCTCATCCGGCTCGCCGCTGCCTCTTTCTCTGGAGTTCACAATGAGTACTGGGCTGATATCCCTTGCGGCAGGCGTGTTGATTGGCCTGATGTATGCCGTGCTGAAGGTACGCTCCCCCGCGCCGCCCGCGCTGGCGCTGATTGGCCTGCTGGGGATGCTGGCGGGTGAACAGGCGACGCGCCATCTGTTATCCCGCGACGGCGCGCCGCCGCCTCCGGTGACCGTTCCGCAGGCCAAATCGCAGACGGGAGCGTCGTCATGAAAGCATGGATAATTTCGCTGGTGTGCGGCGTGGTTGCTGGGGTAATTTACGCCCTGCTCGACGTGCATTCCCCGGCGCCGCCGGTTGTCGCCCTGCTTGGCCTGTTTGGCATGCTGGTGGGCGAACAGCTCATCCCGGTGGGACGGCGTTTACTGAGTCGCGAACCGCTTACCCTCGCCTGGTTTCGTCACGAATGCGTGCCGAAAATCAGCGGCACGGCGCCTCCTGCGCCCGCGAAGGACGATCGCGACGTTTAATGATTTACCAGAGGAAAGACAGCATGACGCTGCCGTGGCGCATTGCCATCATTGATGACGAACGTTCCGTCCGCAGCGGGCTGAGTAATCTCCTGGAGTCGGAAGGCTATGCCGCCGATACGTTTGATTCGGCAGAGGTATTTCTGAGCCATCCGCTCGCCCTGTCCGGCGCGGCGCTGGTGATTGCCGATATCAAGCTGCGGGGCATGAGCGGCCTGGAGCTGTTTGAGAGGCTCCGGCTGCTGGCCGTACCGCCGCCGCCCGTGATCTTTATCTCCGGTCATGCTGATGAAAATATGCAGCGGTACGCTCTTAATCTGGGCGCCGCTGCATTTTTGCGTAAGCCCATTAACATCGATATTCTGCTGGATCATATTCAGCGGGAGATGGCCCGCCGACAATAAGGATCGCGGATGAACGAACACGAGCAGCCTGCATTCTGGCCCGCCCAGGGGAATCTTCACCAGGGGCGGGTTTTTGTCCTTAAAGAGGATGTGATTTTTACCGTGCTGGCACAGGAGGGCGGAATCGCCTGGATGCACGCGCGACATCCCCATTCCGGCGGCTCGTTCATTATCGCCACCGCGGTGAGCGACGAAGAGGAAGAGCGGGCCACCCGGCTGCTCAAAAACGAGTTTGCGCTGCGCGACGTGCTGCAGGACTGCTGGGCCATCCGCGCCGTTGCCTCCACCCAGTACCGGGGGCGCTTCGCGCTGGTGTACGCCCCGTTTTCGTTTGAGCTGCTGGCGCGGCGCGCGGGCAGGGCGATCTCGGGCATCACGCGCTTTCTCGAGATGGCGATCCAGATCTGCGTTCCCCTGCGCCAGATGCACCTGCAAAACCTGATCCACGGCGATATCAAGCCCGGCAGTATTTTTGTTCATCACGATGCCACCTGCCGTCTGGGCAGCTTTGGCCTTTCCAGCAGTCTCTCCGATGCCGTCACCCAGACCCGGCTTGCCGTTTCAGGCGGTACGCCCGCGTATATGTCGCCGGAGCACACCACCCGCACCCAGCGCCCCGTCGACGGCCGCAGCGATCTCTACAGCCTCGGCATGGTGCTGTATGAGCTCCTGACCGGACGCCTGCCGTTTGAGCTGGGGGAGAACGATCGGGACAACTGGGCGCACTACCATATTGCCTCGGCGCCGCTGGCCCCGGACGCGATCCGCCCGGACGTGCCGGGAATGCTGTCGACCATCATCCTGAAGCTGCTGGAAAAGCATCCCGATAACCGCTACCAGACGGTCGACGGGCTGATTGCCGACCTTCGCCGCTGCCAGGCGACGCTGACCTGCGAGGGCGAGATCGTCGCCTTTACCCCCGGCCAGCAGGACCGCACCCCGGCGATCCATCTGGCGGACTCCCTGTTCGCGACGCATCCGCAGGCGAACGACGTCGTGGCCGCGTTTGAGCGGGTGGGGCAGAGCCTGGTGCCGGAGCTGGTGACGATCGGCGGGCCGTCGGGGATCGGCAAGTCCTCAATTATCGCGACGGCGCTTAAAACGCTGCAGCAGCGTACGGTGCTGCTGGCGGTGGGCAAAGTCGACCAGTTTTCTCCGTCGCTGCCCTATGGCGTATTAAGCTCCGCGTTCCGCACCCTGACGCTGCACCTGCTGGGGCTGCCCGCAGAGGACGTGGCGAAGTGGAAAATCCGCCTGTCTCGCGCCCTGGAGGGGCACGAGGCGCTGGCCGTCAGCCTGGTGCCCGAGCTGGGCCTGCTGCTGGAAAGCAAGCCGCGCTTCTCGGCGGATACGTTTTCTATTGATGCCCGGGCGCGCTTCAGCCATATGGTGCTGGCGCTGGTAAAAACCTTTGCCTCGCAGGGCTGCCCGCTGGTGCTGGTGCTCGACGATCTCCAGTGGAGCGACGCCGCCAGCCTGCATACGCTCAAATATCTGCTGATGAACTGCGGCGCTGTTCCCCTGCTGGTGGTGGCGGCCCACCGGGATATTAGCGCCGTGCCCGACGCCGCCCTGCAGGCGCTGCTGGCAGGCCTGCCGGAGGCGGCGCAAAACGCGAGTGAGATTGTCCCGCAGGCGCTTTCCGTGAAAGCGGTGGCGCGCTGGCTGGCGACGGTATTTCGCACCCGCAGCGCGGCGACGACCGATCTCGCCACGCTGATCCACGAGAAGACGGGCGGCAACCCGCTCTTTGTGCACGAGTTTTTCCGCCGCATCGTTGATGACGGCCTGGTGGTGCACAACAAATATCAGGACAAGTGGCACTACGATCTGCAGGCGATCCGCGCCAGGCATTACACCGAAAACCTCGTCACCCTGGTGCTGGAGCAGCTTGAAGAGCTGCCCGACGAGACGCGCCGCCTGCTGGGCAGCATCGCCTGCCTCGGCGGCACGGGCGAGATGGAGATGATCTGCCGCGTGGTCAGCATGTCGATGGCGGAAATGCGCTATGCGCTGCACCCGGCGGTGATGGCCCAGCTCATCGTGCTGACGGAAAAAAAGTACGCCTTCACCCACGACCGGGTGCAGGAGGCGGCCTTTGCGCTGCTGGAACGGCATGAGAGAAGCCATATTCACCTGACCACCGCCAGCCTGCTGGCCGACGCCGCGCGTCAGGCGGCGGGGAACGAGCTGCTGTTCCGTGCCGTTCACCACGTCACGGCTGCGCTGGACAGCATCCAGCCCGCGCCGCAGCGGGAGATGTTCCGCGAGCTGAGCCTGCTGGCCGCGCGGCGCGCGAAGCGTTCGGGAGATTACCTTTCGGCGCTCGGCTATATCCAGACCGCCAGAGCGCTGGGCAACGCCGGGACGGTGTCGGACTTTATGCTCGACATCGAAGAGGCGGGCTGCGAGTTTGCGCTGGGGCATCTGGAGCGCACCCGCGAGCTGTGTGACGCCATTCTCGGCTGCCCCGGCGGGCTGACCGAAAAGGCGCTGGCGGCCAATCTGCTGGTGGAGGTGTACATTCGCCAGTCGGACAGCCGTCTGGCGCTGGAGGCGGCGCTCTGCTGGCTGGGGATTTTTGGGATCCAGATTAGCCGCTATCCGGAAGATGCCGACTGCGACGAGGCCTGGGCGCTGTTTTGCAACCGCACGGCCGACGCGCCGCAAAGCCGCTATGCCCAGCTGTCGCGGATGGATAACCCGGAAACCGAAGCGGTGATGAACCTGCTCTACAGCGCCAGCATCTGCGCCAGCTTCATCTGCCCGCGCCTGCACTTTTTGCTGCTCTGCCGTATGATGCACCTGACCCTCGATCACGGCATTACCGGCGCCTCCACCACGGCGATGGCCTGGTTTGGCGTGCTGATTGGCCACCGCTACGCCGAATACCGCCTCGGGTTTCAGTACGGCACCCTGGCCCGCGAGCTGGTGAATCGCCACGGCTACGACGCCTTTGAAGCCAAAACCCTTCTGCCGCTCGACCAGCTCAGCGTCTGGACCCAGCCTTTATCGTTTACCATCGAGTGCGCGAAGGCCTGCTTTACCTCGGCGGTGACCCACGGGGATATGACGATGGCCTGCTTTGCGGCCTGCCACCAGGTGATTAACTTCCTCTCGCGGGGCGATCACCTGGACGGGGTGCTGACCAGCATCGATCGCGGCCTGGCGTTCGTGCGTAAAACCCACTTCCAGGACGTGGAAACCATTTTGATGGTCCAGCGCGGCTACGTTGAGTTTCTGCGTACGCCGGTCATCGGCACCTGGACCGCGTCGCAGGTGCTGCCGGAGGCGCTGCTTCCCGCGTCGCCGGAGCAGGCGCCGGAGAAGAACTCCACCATGCTGTTCTGGTACTGGCTGTATCGCGGCATGGCGCACTTTACCTGCGGCGAATATGCCGACGCGCAGGCGGATCTAGAGATGGCGGGATGGTACGCGTGGTCTGCGCCGGGCCACATCCATCTGCTGGATTACCATCTCTACAGCGCCCTGGCGCTGTCGCGTCAGCTGACGCCGGAGACCTTCTCGGCGAATCACCGCCGCAGCATTCACGCTCACTACGACAAAATCGCCCTCTGGGCGCGCGTTAATCCCGGTACGTTCGCGGATAAAGAGGCGCTGATCTACGCCGAAATCGTGCGTCTGGACGGGATGAACAGCATTGCGCTCGAGCAGTATGAGAAGGCGGTCCGGCTCTCCCGCGAGGGCGGCTTTAACCCGATCAACGCTCTGGCCCACGAGCTGGCGGGGCGCTTTGCGCTGGCCTGCGGCTACCCGACCGCCTCGGACGCGCACTTCCGCGGCTCGATTGCCGCCTGGGGCCGCGCGGGGGCGCAGGCCAAGGTGCGCCAGCTGGAGCAGGATTTCCCGCACCTGCTGGCCTCCGGGCAGGCCAGCGCCTACGACACGGTGGCATTCGCCCAGAACGAGACCATCCGCGATCTGCAAAGCGTCATCAAAGCCTCCCGCGCGCTGTCGGAAGAGATTAACCTTGAGCGCTTAATCGAAAACCTGATGACCATCCTGCTCGAACGCGCCGGGGCGCAGCGCGGCCTGCTGCTGCGCGTGAGCGAGAGCCTCATCCCGGAGATCGAGGCCAGCGCCTGGACCAGCACCGAGGGCGTGCGGGTGCGGATCCTGAAAGACGTGCCGACGGCGACCGACCTGCCGCTGTCGGTGCTGGCAGCGGTGATCCGCACCGGGCAGGAGATCCGCACCGGCAGGCCGGAGGAGTTCCATCCCTTCAGTCAGGATCCCTATCTGGTGACCTCGGGGGCGGCGGTCATGTGCGTCCCGATGTTCAAACAGGCGCGGCTGGTGGGCGTGCTGTACCTGGAAAACCGCCTGATGCCGGAGGTCTTCACCGCCGAGCACTCGCGCGTGGTGAGCCTGCTGGGCGCACAGGCCGCGGTATCCCTGGAGACGGCGCGGCTGTATGCCGAGCTGCTGGCGGAGAACATCCAGCGCCGAAGGGTGGAGAAAGAGCTGCGATCCAGCCAGACCTCGCTGATGCTGGGCGAGCAGATCAGCCACACCGGCAGCTGGCGCTGGGAGCTGGAGCAGGATCTGATGTTTGTCTCGGAAGAGTACGCCCGCATTCTCGGCCTGCCCGAGCGGCAAAAGATGATCTCCATGGCGGAGTTTTTGACCTTCGTTCATGAGGACGATTACGCCCGCATCAGCGCCATCGTCACCGAGAGCGTGCGCGACGGGCTCTCCATGCGCGCGGAGTTTCGGGTTAAGCGTACCGACGGCTCAACCCGCTACATCCTCGGGATTGGCGATCCTGTGGGCGTGGGCAGCGAGGTGAACGAGTATTACGGCATCATCACCGATATCACCAGCCAGCGCGCCGCGGAGGATGCCATGCGGGTCGCGCAGGCGGATCTGGCGCGGGTCTCCCGGGCCACCACCGTCGGGCAGCTGACCTCCTCCATCGCCCACGAGATCAACCAGCCGCTGATGTCGATCGTCTCGAACGCCGGGGCGAGCCTCCGCTGGCTCAACCGCGAGCCCGCCCGGCTGGATAAAGTGCGCGAAGGGCTGGAGGAGATCGCCGCGGAAGGCGCGCGGGCGGGGGAGATCATTCGCAGCATTCAGTCCCTGACGCGCAAGCAGGATCCCACCTTCTCGCGCATCGACATGCACTACCTGATCCACCATATCATCACGCTCTCGCGCAGCGAGCTGGAGCAGAGACACATTAGCGTTGATTATCTGTTAAAGGCGCAGGACAGCTTTATCACCGGCGATAGCGTGCAGATCCAGCAGGTGCTGTTGAACCTGGTGATGAATGCGGTAGAGGCAATGGCAGAGGTGAAGGATCGCGCCACAACCATTACCCTCAGCACCGCCAACGCGGACGGGAGAGTGGTCGTCGAGATCGCCGATACCGGGAGCGGCATTGAGCCCGAGCGGCTGGAGCAGATTTTTGACTCGTTCTACTCCACCAAGGCGCAGGGGATGGGGATGGGGCTGACCATCAGCGCCAGCATCATCGAGCGCCACTGCGGGAAGCTGAGCGCGCGCCGCCGGGAGCCGTACGGCACGGTGTTTGCGTTTGCGCTGCCGCTGGCGGCGCAGGAAGGGTAAAGGTTACTCCGCGGGCTGGCTATTGGTCAGGCGCTCAACGGCCCTGACCAGCTCCGCCACGGAGCGCACCTGCATTTTCTCCATCACGCGGCGACGGTGCACCTTCACCGTGATCTCGCTGACGCCCAGCTCGGCGGCAATCTGCTTGTTCAGCATGCCGCTTATCGCCAGCGTCAGCACCTCGTGTTCGCGCGGGGTGAGGGACATGTGGCGCTGCTTCAGGGCGTAGTGCTCTTTATTGCGCACGGCGTTGTGTTCCGCCAGCTCAAGCGCGGACTCGATGGCGTCGATAAGCGCGGTGGATTCGACGGGCTTGGTGAGAAATTCGTACGCGCCGCCTTTAATGGCGCGCACCGACATCGGGATAGTGCCGTGGCCGGTAAGAAAGATAATCGGGATCTCGCGCCCGCTGTCCTTTAGGGCGTCAGCCACCTCAAAGCCCGAGATGGCGGGCATTTGCATATCGAGGACCACGCACGACGGGAGCTCTTCAAAGCGGTGTTGAAGAAACGCTTCTGCCGATGAAAAGCCGACGGCGTTCAGGTCCGCCGAATCCAGCAGCCCGATCACGGACTGTCTGACCGCGTCATCGTCATCAACCACATACACAATGTGTTCCATTCACCGCCCCGGTGCTGATTTACATGTCGAGGATGCAAACAATCCCGCCGGTTACGTAAGGGACTGTTTATGCTGACTTTCATCTTAACACATTAACTATCATTATCATTTAACAATATGATAACCGTATGAAGATGAAGTATAGCTATACGTGACCGGGGCGGCTAAGCGACGAAACGCTGATTTTATGCACCCACAAGCTCGATGCGGTTGCCGTCCGGATCCGCAATTACCGCTTCATAGAAGCCGTCCCCGGTCATGCGCGGGGCGCTGAGCAGCGTGCCGTTTGCCTGCGCCCGCTCGGCCATCCTGTCGACCTGCGCTTTGCTGCCGACGTTGATGGCGATATGCGCCCAGCCGATAAACTCCGGGTGCGCAGGGGCGTCGGGCAGATCCGGCAGCGTCATCAGCTCGATGGTCGGCCCGTCATCCAGCGTAATAAAGTGTGATTCGAAACCGGGACGGTTTTTACTGACGTAGCGTTCGTTACTGCGGCCATTAAAAACCGTTTCCCAGAACTGAACCTGGGCGTTCAGGCTGCGGGTCCAGAGTGCGACATGGGCAATATTCATAAGCTCCCTCGTTATTTGTCTGTGAGGACTTTCACCGGTAAAACAGGCTACACTCTGGTTTTGAGCGCTACAAGCTGAGGAAATAACAATGCACTACACACTGAAAGAAAGCGACAAGGAAAAGGCGGAAGGGTCAAACGGCGCGGGCGCTCTGCAGCAAAAACTGCTGGAGTCCCGTTCGATTGTGATCTCCGGTGAGATCAACCAGGAGCTGGCGCAGAAGGTTATCACCCAGATGATCCTGCTGCAAAGCGTCAGCAACGATCCGATCAAGCTGTACATCAACAGCCAGGGCGGCCACGTGGAAGCGGGCGATACCATCCACGACTTCATCAAATTCATCCGCCCGGAAGTGCACGTCATCGGCACCGGCTGGGTGGCGAGCGCCGGGATCACCATCTTCCTGGCGGCGAAAAAAGAGCACCGCTACTCGCTGCCAAATACCCGCTTTATGATCCACCAGCCGCTGGGCGGCGTGCGCGGTCAGGCGACGGATATTGAGATCGAAGCGCGCGAGATCATCCGCATGCTGGATCGCGTGAACAAGCTGATCGCCGACGCCACCGGCCAGCCGCTGGAAAAAGTGAAAAAAGACACCGATCGCAACTTCTGGATGTCTCCGGCAGAAGCGCTGGACTACGGCATCGTGGGTAAACTGATTACCCATTATGACGAGCTGAAGCTGGATTAAGTTTTCGCGGCGTGTTTGAGTCGGGTGGCGGCTTCGCCTTACCCGACCTACACGCCCTCGTTTGACCCATGACAAGTTCCCCCTCCGCCTTCTTGCCTATAATCGCGCCTGTTTCCCCTCTCACTGGTGCTACCCATGGCGTATCAACTGAACCTGAATTGGCCGGAATTTCTTGAGAAATACTGGCAAAAACAACCCGTAGTGCTGAAAAATGCCTTCCCGAATTTTGTCGACCCGATTACCCCGGACGAGCTGGCAGGGCTGGCGATGGAGCCGGAAGTCGATAGCCGTCTGGTGAGCCATTTCAACGGCAAATGGCAGGCCAGCAATGGTCCGTTTGAGCACTTTGACGATCTGGGCGAAACCGGCTGGTCGCTGCTGGCGCAGGCGGTGAACCACTGGCATATGCCTGCCGCGGAGCTGGTGCGTCCGTTCCGCGTCCTGCCGGACTGGCGTCTGGACGACCTGATGATCTCCTTCTCCGTGCCGGGCGGCGGCGTGGGTCCGCATATCGATCAGTACGACGTGTTTATCATTCAGGGGATGGGCAGCCGCCGCTGGCGCGTGGGCGACAAGCTGCCGATGCGTCAGTTCTGCCCGCATCCGGCGCTGCTGCACGTCGATCCGTTCGAGCCGATCATCGACGAAGATCTGGCACCGGGCGATATCCTCTACATCCCGCCTGGATTCCCGCACGACGGCTTTACCCATGAGACCGCGCTCAACTACTCCGTCGGCTTCCGCGGGCCGAACGGTCGCGATCTGATCAGCAGCTTCGCCGATTACGCGCTGGAAAACGATCTGGGCGGCGAGCACTACAGCGATCCGGATCTGACCTGTCGCGAACATCCGGGCCGCGTGGAGCAGTACGAACTCGATCGCATTCGCCAGATGATGTTCGACATGATTAGCAAGCCGGATGATTTCACAAAATGGTTCGGCAGCTTTGTCTCGACGCCGCGCCACGAGCTGGATATCGCCGCCGCCGAGCCGCCGTACGCGCCGGAAGAGGTGCTGGACGCGCTGCAGGGCGGCGAAACGCTGTCCCGCCTGAGCGGCCTGCGCGTGCTGAACGTCAACGGCAGCTTCTTTATCAACAGCGAACAGCTGGAGACGGTAGACGCGAAGGCGGCGGATGCGCTGTGCCGCTACACCGAACTCGGTCAGGCCGAGCTGGGCGATGCGCTGAATAACCCGGCGTTTGTTGAAGAGCTTACCGGGCTGATTAACCAGGGATACTGGTACTTCGACGAATAGTGCGGCACGGTTTTCTCCCTCTCCCTGTGGGAGAGGGCCGGGGTGAGGGCATCAGGCCGCACTAGCCCTCCTCCATCGCAATAACAATCGCTTCACCCATCTTCTTCAACGCCTCGCGATTCTTCTCCGTCGGCGGAAGCGCCACGTTGATCCGCAGACAGTTGCGGTACTTCCCGGAGGCGGAAAACAGCGATCCGGCCGCGGCCTGGATCTTCAGCCGACACAGCTGCTTGCTGACGCACACCATGTCGACCTTCTCCGGCAGCTCAATCCACAGCAGGAAGCTGCCCTGCGGGCGCGTGACGCAAATCTCTGCCGGAAAATACTGCCGCACCCAGCAGGTGTAGGTTTCCATATTCTGCTGATAAATCTGACGCATACGGCGCACGTGGCGATGGTAATGGCCGTCGCGAATAAACGCCGCCACCGCCATCTGCGTGCCCGGCACGTTAAACCCGCCCGCGGCGTATTTCATGTGCATCACCCGGTCGTAATAGCGCCCCGGCACAATCCAGCCGACGCGCAGGCCCGGCGCCACGGTTTTGGTAAACGAACTGCAGAGGATCACGCGGCCGTCGATATCCATCGAATGAATGGTGCGCGGACGCGGGTACTCCGCCGCCAGCTCGCCGTAAATGTCATCCTCCACGATCACGATATCGTGCCGCTGGGCCAGGGCTAACACCTGCTTTTTTCGCGCTTCCGGCATGATAAACCCGAGCGGGTTATTGCAGTTGGGCACCAGGATCACCGCCTTGATCGGCCACTGCTCCAGCGCCAGCTCTAACGCCTCGATGCTGATCCCGGTCTCGGGATCGGTGGGAATTTCAATCGCCTTGATGTCAAACCCGCGCAGCATCTGCATGGTGCCGTGAAACGACGGCGATTCTACCGCCACGATATCTCCCGGCTTGCACACCGAGAGCAGGGCGATCGACAGCGCGCCGTGGCAGCCGTTGGTGATGACAATCTCGTTCGCCGCCACGGTCGAGCCGCCGTCCAGCATCAGGCGGGCGATCTGCTCGCGCAGCTCCAGGCGCCCGTCAAGCACGTCATAGCTCAGCATTTCGCCCGGATTATGCTGCGCGATGCGGCTCATCTCGCGCCACAGGGGCTTCAGGCTCGGCTGGTTAATATCCGGCGAGCCGCCGCCAAAGGAGATCATCTCTTTGTCGGCGCGGGCGTCCAGCAGCATCATCACCTCATCCCACTGGGTGACGTCCACGGGGCGCTGCACCGGTCGCGTCATGGCCGGAACCGGCGGCTGGGCCTTGCGCTGCGAGACAAAATAGCCGGAGCGCGGCTGAGGGGTGATCAGCTGGAGGTTTTCGAGGATCTGATAGGCCTGCTGTATGGTGCTGATGCTCACGCCGTGCTCCTGGCTCAGCGTGCGCACCGACGGCAGACGTTCGCCGCTGCGATACAGCCCTTGTTCAATGCGTTCTGCCAGAAGGTTGGCGAGATGTTGATAGCGCGTCATGCTGTATCCTTTGTTTTCACCATACAGATTGTAAAACCAGTACAGATTGCCGTAAAAATTGGCATGCAGATACTGTTTTAGCGGATCTGTATGTTAAACAAAAGGTGTTTTTGCATCTGTATTGCACAGGCCGATTTCCAGGATGATAACCCCACTGGTACAGTGAGGAGAGCATCATGGAATTCTATGAGAATCGTTCAAAACGTCCGTTCGTTGTGTTTGTCTGGATCGGCAAAACGATCTGCAACTGGTATCGCATCAACCGTACCCGCCGCATCCTGAGCCAGATGAGCGACGAGCAGCTCAAGGACGTTGGGCTGTCGCGGTATGATGTGTGAGCATAGGATTGCCCGGTGGCGCTACGCTTACCGGGCCTACGGGATCGAGTAGGCCGGGTAAGGCGTAGCCGCCACCCGGCGATTTCAGCTCAACAGCGCAAGCGTCTGCCGCTTCGGCCTTTCCAGTAAATCCAGCGCCTCCTGATACGACCGCACGTTGTTATAGCCCATCACCAGCCCGTAGCGTTTACCCGACCCGCGATACCACTCTGAAAGCGCATTCACCTGCAGCTGCTGTTCCTGCCAGCAGCGCGCCACTTCCCGGTCACCGCTTCCTCTGGTCAGAAACGCCACGATATGCATCCCGCCGTCGTTTTGCTCGGTGAAAAACAGATCGCCATACACCTCGCGCAGGGCGGCAATCATCCAGTCGCGGCGGGTCTGATACAGCGCGCGCATCTTTTTCAGGTGACGGAAAAAATGCCCTTCGTTGAGAAACGCGGTGAGGATCTTTTGCGTCAGCACCGGCTGGCCGCTGGTGGTAATGTCCGCGCAGTCGGTAAAGGCCCCGACGGTGCTGGCGGGCATTACCACGTAGCCCATGCGCAGCGACGGCATGATGGTTTTACTGAAGGTGCCCATAAAAATCACCCGGTCATGCTGGTCGAGACTTTTCAGCGACGGCAGCACTTTGCGGGTGTAGTGAAACTCCCCGTCGTAATCGTCTTCAATGATCCACGCCTCGTTCTGGCTGGCCCAGTCGAGCAGCTGCTGCTTGCGCGGCAGCGAGAGGGTGACCACCAGCGGGCTCTGGTGCGACGGGGTGACGATGGCAAAACGGGCGTCGCGATGGTGACGGAGCAGGTATTCCGTGTCGATACCTGAACGGTCGACCGGCACCGTGTGCAGGCGCGGCACGATCCGCTTGAGCAGCTGCTGGCCCATGAAATAGCCCGGATCTTCAAACACCACCTTGTCGCTGCGGCTGGCAAGGGTGTCGAGGATCAGCCGCAGGCTGCCGCTGTAGCCGCTGGTGATCAGCACCTGTTCGGCGCTGCAGGACAGCCCGCGTGAGATATTGAGATAGCTGGCGATGGCCTGGCGCAGCGGGTACCAGCCCAGCACCGGTGGGTTGAGCATCTCCTCCTGACGCATGGCGCGCGTCGCATGGCCCGCCAGCAGCAGCCATTTTTTATACGGAAAGCTGTCGAGGGCCGGGATGCCGGGGCGCAGAAACCCCGCCCGCTCGCGCTGGCTGATGAGCGATGCCGGAAGCGCACCGGTAGGCTGTTCCGCAGGGGCACTCTTATCCGGCAACAGCAGATCCGGGTTGACCCGCGTGCCGCGCGCGCCCTGGCTCACCAGATACCCTTCCCCCGTCAGAATGGCGTACGCCGTTTCGACGGTTTTACGCGCCACCTTCAGCTCTTCCGCCAGCATGCGGATGGCGGGCACCTTATCGCCCGGCTTCAGCACGCCGCGCGTGATATTGTCGCGATAGCGGGAATAAATCTCGTGATAGCCCGGCTTCATGTCCTACCTCGTTTCACGCTTTTTGTATCTTTTTACTATGTCATGAACGGCGTAGATTTACCGCATCGCATGACACATGCCGCACAAAAAGAGGAAAGACAATGAGCACTCGCGTTAACCACCATAAAGTTACACCTGCCCTCGCCAACGCCCTTTCCGCCCTGAGCATGGAAGTGGCAAAAACCTCCATCGACCCGACGTTGAAGCACCTGATCGACATTCGCGTGTCGCAGCTGAACGGCTGTACCTTCTGCCTGGATATGCACTCGAAAGAGGCCAAAATCGCCGGCGAGCGCGAGCTGCGCCTGTACCATCTGGCGGCCTGGCGCGAGTCCCCGCTGTTCAGCGCCCGCGAGAAAGCCGCGCTGGCCTTCACCGAAGCGCTGACCCAGATTGGCGTTCACGGCGTGAGCGACGCGCTGTACCGCAGCGTGTCGGAGCACTTCTCGGACGTGGAGATTTCAGAGCTGAACTTCGCCATTGTGGCGATCAACGCCTGGAACCGTCTGGGGATCACCTCCCGCATGGCGCCCGGCTCGCTGGACGCGGCTTACGGGCTGAATAAGGCTAACCTGGAATAATCCCGCGCTCGCGGATCATCGCCACCAGCGCCCGTAGCCCTGGCGGAACGTGGCGATGGCCGGGGTAATACAGGCGCAGCCCGGCAAAGGGCTGCGCCCAGTCGTTTAGGACGCTCACCAGTTCTCCCCGCTCAAGCTCTTCCCGGATATACAGTTCCGGCAAAAATCCCAGCCCTAATCCCGCTTTTACGGCGCGGATCGAGGCAAAAAGATCGGACGTCGCAAAGCGCGGCGGCACGGCAAGGGCGTACGTTTCCCCCCGACGCGCCAGCTCCCAGCGGTAGATCCCGCCGTGGGCCATGCGCATGCCGATCCCCTGATGCGAAAGCAGATCGTCCGGCGTCTGCGGAATGCCGTGACGTGCAAAATAGTCCGGCGTGGCGGTAACCAGCTGGCGGATCTCCCCGGTCAGCGGCACGGCGATCATGTCCTGCGGCACGGACTCCTCAAGGCGGATCCCCGCGTCATAGCCTTCCGCGACGATGTCGATCATTCGCGCTTCGCTGACGGTCTCTACGCGCATCTTCGGGTAGCGGATCATAAAGTCGATCAGCAGCTGGTCCAGAAACAGGGCGCCGATATGGTTCGGCACGTTCAGACGCAGCGTGCCGGCGGGCTCCCCGGTGTCGCTGTGGATCTCCTCGCTGGCGAGACGGATCTCCTGCAGGGCCGGGCCGATACGCGCCACGTAGCGCTGTCCGGCGTCGGTGAGCGCCACGCTGCGGGTGGTGCGGTTAAAGAGGCGGGTATCAAGGCGGCTCTCCAGCCCGGCGATGGCGTTGCTGACCGCCGTGGCGGACATGCCCAGCTCGTGCGCCGCGGCGCGAAAGTTGCCGCGCCGCACGACAGCCATCACCACTTCCAGCTCTGTCAGACCTGAACGATGCATAGATTATCCTGAAAATCGAAACAACCCTTGCAGCATAGCGTGGATTATCGCAATGGAGAAGCCGTGCCAGACTGTGCTCACACAGCCTGAGGAGGTTTATATGCACACCATCGAACAGATCTTTATTAACGGCGAATTTGTTACCCCGCACGGCACCGAGTGGTTTGATTTGTACAACCCGGCGACGGCGAAGGTCATCGGCCAGGTTCGTCTGGCGGATGAGGTTGACGCAGAGCGCGCCGTTGCGGCGGCGAAAGCGGCGTTTCCGGCGTGGTCGCAGACCACAAAGCAGGAACGCATCGCGGCGCTAAAACGCATGCACGCCGCCGTGGCCGCTCGCCACGACGATCTGCTGGAAGCGGTTATTGAAGAGTACGGCGCGCCCGCCTCGCGCTCGGCGTGGATGGCCAGCTATCCGGCGGAGGTGATTGCTCAGGCCATTGAGGCGCTGGAGGCGTTTGAATTTGTCATCCCCGCAGGCGCAGCGACGGTGCAGATGACGCCGCTTGGGGTGGCCGGGCTTATCACGCCGTGGAACAGCGACGCGGGGTTTATCTGCGGCAAGCTGGCGGCCGCGCTGGCTGCGGGCTGTACGGCAGTCATCAAGCCGAGCGAAATGAGCGCCCTGCAAACCCGGATTGTCACCGAAGCGCTGCGCGATGCCGCGCTGCCGCCGGGGGTGTTTAACATCGTCACCGGGCGCGGCGAAACCGTCGGTGAAACCATCAGCCGCCATCCCGACGTGGCAAAAATCTCGTTTACCGGCTCGACGAATACCGGCAAGGCGATCCTGCGCAACGCGGCGGAGAGCTTTAAGCGCGTGACCCTGGAGTTAGGCGGCAAATCGCCGACGATCCTGCTGGATGATGTGGATCTGGCGCAGGCGATCCCGCTGGTGATTCAGGCCGGATTTATGAACAGCGGGCAGGCATGCGTGGCCGGAACGCGCATTCTGGTGCCGCAGGCGCGCAAGGCGGAGATCGAAGCCGCGCTGGCGCAGGCCGTGGCGGCGGTGAAATCGGGCGATCCGCGCGATAGCGCGACGGACGTCGGCCCGATGGTCAGCGAAAAGCAGTGGCTGCGGGTGCAGGGCTATATCCGTAAAGGAATCGAAGAGGGTGCGCGCCTGCTGGCGGGTGGTGAAGGGAGACCGGACGGCATGCGAGACGGCTGGTTTGTGCGCCCGACGCTGTTTGCCGACGTGAACAACCAGATGACGGTCGCCCGTGACGAGATTTTCGGCCCGGTGCTGTGCGCGATCCCCTATCGTGACGAGGCTGAGGCTGTCGCCATTGCCAATGACACAGAATACGGACTGAGCGCGATGGTGCTGGGAGGCGATGCGAACCGCGCGCGACGCGTGGCGCAGCAGATTGTTTCCGGTCGCGTGCTGGTGAACACCCTTGCCCATGAGCCGAAAGCGCCGTTCGGCGGGTTTAAGCATTCCGGCGTGGGGCGCGAGATGGGCGAGTGGGGAATTAGGGCATTTATGGAGCCGAGGTCGATTCTGGGTTAAAACCTGCCCGGTGGCGCTGCGCTTGCCGGACCAACCTGACACCTTAGGCCGGATAAGCGCAGCGCCATCCGGCACAATACTTCGCTCCTTACCGAAGCATTGCGCTTTTCCATCCTGCATTCTCTCCCCAACATCACTACGGAGAGACCATCATGATTGCAGTCATTTTCGAAGCCAAAGCCGCGCCCGCCCATCAGGCGCGCTACCTGCAGCTCGCTGCCGAACTCAAACCTTTGCTGGCGGATATCGACGGTTTTATTGATATCGAACGGTTCCAGAGCCTGACGACCGACGGCAAAATCCTGTCGCTTTCCTGGTGGCGGGATGAAGAGGCCGTCCGCCGCTGGAAGCAGAACGTTTTCCATCAGGCCGCGCAGGCCGAAGGGCGGGAGTCGATTTTCGCGTACTACCGCATTCGGGTGGCGCAGCTGGTGCGGGAGTACAGTTCCGAAACCGGAGGGCACGCGGATGTATGACGTTCATGTGATTTTTAGCGACAGGCCCGGCGAGCTGGCGCGCTTTGGACAGCTGCTGGGGCGCAACGGCGTGGGGCTGGAGGGCGGCGGCGTATTTGGTACCGATGCCCATTTTCTGGTGGAAGACGGGGAAAAAGCGCGACGCGTGCTACTCGACGCCGGGTTTACCGTGCAGGCGGTGCGTAAGCCGGTGATCCGGAAACTCAGGCAGGAGCGCCCCGGCGAGCTGGGTGAAATCGCGGCGGCGCTGGCGGCACGCGGCGTGTCTATCCTTACCCAGTACAGCGACCATGCGAATCACCTTATTCTGCTGACGGATGATGATAAGCTGGCCGCAGAGATCACTGAACCCTGGGCAACATATGTTAAAAACGAGCCTACCTCCTGATAACAGCGCGGCGCTGGAACAGGCCATTGCCGCGGTGGCTGCCGCAATGGCCGATCCGTCGCGCGTAAAGATGCTGTGCGCGCTGATGGACGGGCGGGCGTGGACCGCCACCGAGCTGAGCGCGGCGGCAGACGTTGCGCCTTCGACCGCCAGCGGGCATCTCGCCCGGCTGGTGGAAGGGCAACTGATCGCCTGTCTGTCGCAGGGGCGGCACCGCTATTATCGTCTGGCGGGGCACGACGTGGCGGAACTGGTGGAGCAGATGATGGGGCTCTCCTGGAGCCGCATTACCCCGCCGGAAACGACCGCACCGAAGGCCATGCGCGAGGCCCGAACCTGCTACGACCATCTTGCCGGAACGGTTGCGGTGCTAATCTACGATTTTATGCAGGCGGAAGGCTGGCTGGAGGCTGACGGTTCAGCGCTCACGCTGTATGGCCGCGAGCAGTTTCTGAAGCTCGGCGTTTCGTTAAGCGCTCACCCGCGCCGCAAAGCCTGCTGCGCCTGTCTGGACTGGAGCGAGCGGCGGTTTCATCTTGGCGGTGAGGCGGGCGCGGCGCTGCTGATTCATCTGGAAAGCAAAGGGTGGATCCAGCGGGTGGCGGGATACAGGGAGGTGGTGGTGACGGCGTCGGGGAAAAGTGCCGTTCAGAGATTTTTTAGCAGCTAAACTCTGCTGCGGGCTAGTGCCCTCACCCCGACCCTCTCCCAGGGGGAAAGAGAGACGTCGTTTCGCAATTCCTGCTCTTTCGCCTCTCGTTTCTTGATACTTACCCTGATAACTATTATCGTGGCAGCGTGTGACGAGAGGTTTCCCCATGAGCGAAGAAGAACTGTTTAGCCGCAGGCCGATGGGCATGCGGATGGCGATGATCGTGCGCCAGTGGCGTGCGGTAATCGACGACGCCATTCTCGATACCGGGTTAACCCAGTCGAGCTGGACGGTGATGATGCAGCTTCATCAGCTCGGGGATAACGTCTCCGTGAGTGAGCTGGCGGAGGTGCAGGGCATTGAACTGCCGCCGCTGATGCGCACCCTGACACAGCTGGAAAAGCAGGGTTACCTGCTGCGCTCTGTATCGCCTTATGACAAGCGCATCCGGCTTCTGACGCTGACGCCTGCGGGAAAAGCCATATTAAAAAGGCTCACTCAGGTGATTGAGACCTATCAGGCGCGCGTATCGCAAAACATCGCGCCGGAACATATCGACATTTTCAGCGCCACCCTGAATCAATTCGCCTGCAATTTGCGGACTATCCGCGAAGAAGATAACAAGACCGAAAAATAATGACCCCTGAACAAAAGTTTGCCCGCTGGGTAAGGGTGAGTATTGCCTCTTTCCTGCTGATGTTTGTCTACTTTATCGTCGCGGATATCTGGATCCCGCTGACGCCGGACTCCACCGTGATGCGCGTGGTGACGCCGGTTTCTCCGCGCGTCTCCGGCTACGTGGCGGCGGTACATGTCCACAACAACAGCCAGGTGAAAAAAGGCGATCTGCTGTTTGAGCTCGACGACACGCCGTTTCGCAATAAAGTGGAAGCGGCGCAAATCGCGCTTGAGCAGGCACGCCTGTCCAACGAACAGCTGGATGCGCAGATCGCCGCCGCGCAGGCCAGCCTGAAAACCGCCGTGCTGACCGCGCGTAACGATAAAGTGACCTTCGATCGCTACCAGAAGCTGAGCACCCTGCAGAACGTCTCGCAGGCGGATCTGGATAAGGTTCGCACCACCTGGCAGAGCAGCGAGCAGTCCGTCAGCTCCATTCAGGCCAATATCCATAACCTGCGCATTCAGCGCGGCGAGCGGGACGAGCATCGCAACGTGACGCTGCAAAAATACCGTAACGCGCTGGATGAGGCGGAACTTAACCTCGGCTGGACGAAGGTCTATGCCCAGGCGGACGGCACGGTCAGTAACCTGCAGTTAAGCCCGGGCTTTTACGCTTCCTCGGGTTCAGCCGCGCTGGTGCTGGTGAACAACCAGACCGATATCGTCGCCGATTTCCGCGAGAAGAGCCTGCGCCACACCCATCAGGGCACCGACGCCGCCGTGGTGTTCGACGCCTTCCCGGGGCACGTTTTCCGCGCCCACGTGACCAGCAGCGACGCGGGGATACTGGCGGGTCAGGAGGCCGTGAACGGTCAGCTGTCCGAACCGGAAACCTCCAACCGCTGGGTGCGCGATGCCCAACGCATGCGTATTCACGTCGCGCTGGACGAAGAATTGCCGAAGCATCTGCCGACCGGCGCGCGCGCCACCGTGCAGCTCTACAATAGCGAGGGGCCGTTTGCGCGCTTCTTCTCAGGGATGCAGATCCACCTGGTGAGCCTGCTTCACTATGTTTATTAGTTCGATGTCTATTAGCACCCTGGCGCGGGTATTTACCCCGCACGGCAACATCGTCTATACGGCAAACGACTTTCGCCAGACCCTGCGCATCGTCTTTGCCGGGATGATTGCGCTGAGCATCTCCAGCTTTTACAACACCAGCTACGGCGTATTTTTCGTGGTCTATCCGATCATGCTTCTGTCGCTGGTGCCGGTGTTTAACCGCCACGTGGCAAAGCAGTTTATCTTCAGCGCCGCGCTAAACTGCGTTGAAATGGTTCTCATCATCGGCTATTTGTCGCAATGGCCGGCCATCATGACGCTGGTGGTGTTTGCCCTGTACGTGATGCGTTTTCGTTTTATGAGCAAGGGGCCGCTGTTCCTGTTTGGCTCAATGGGCGTGGTGTGCCAGAGCGTGATGCTCAACTTTATGAGCTACCCCACGACCAGCTGGCACACGCTGCTGTTTTCCAACATCGAAGCGAGCGTGATGGCGGTGTGCCTGAGCGCGCTGATGAACTACCTCCTGCCGGACGTTGAGCCCCGCAGGCCGCCGCCGCTGATTGAGAAAGACGATGCCCGCGTGCGCCACGAGTCGCTGCTCTCCGGCACCGTCGCGACGCTGATATTCGTGGTGTTTCAGATTAGCGACTTAAGCGATTCGCTTTCGGCGCTGATGGCGGGGATTTTGATCCTGTTCCCGATGCACTACCGCGGTTCGGTGATGAGCTCGATCTGGCGCGTGGTCGGCGTGGTGCTGGGCTGTCTCTACATTCTGGTGGTGCAGCTAATCCTCTACGATCACAGCAGCCATATGCTATTGATGATGCCGCTGATCGGCCTCGGGCTGGCGTTTGGCGCGCGCCTGCACGTGATGGAAAAGGTGGGCGCGGGCGTGGGATTTTCCAGCATCACGACCATCGGCATTATGTTCGGGCAGAACATGCACCCGGACACTGACCTGGTGTTCAGCGATCTGTACCGCATCACCTCCGTCACCTTTTCGCTGGTCGCAACGCTGACGATGGTTTTCCTGGTGCACCTTATCCTCAACCGCTTCGAGGCGACGCGCTACGTCATCGCGCCGCCCAAAGTAGATTAATGCCCCAGCACGGCAGGCAATTGCGAGAGTAAAAACAGGATCAGGCCAATCGTCCCGCCAACCAGCGTGCCGTTGACGCGGATGAACTGCAGGTCTTTACCGATGTTAAGCTCAATCTGGCGGGACATGTCTTTGGCGTCCCAGCTTTTGACCGTGTCGCTGATGTGGCGAGTCAGAAACGCCGCGAAATCCGGCGCGAGGCGGTGCGCGGCCTGCTCCAGATGCTCGTTCAGCGACGCACGCAGGCTGGCGTCATTAGAAAGCGTTTCGCCAAACCACAGCCCGGCGTTGGCGATGCGTTGCTTCACCCGCGAATCCTCGCTTTGCATATCCGCTTTCAGCCACTGGCGCAGGTCGGCCCACATCTCTCCCAGATAGCGGTTAAACGCCTCATCGTTTTTCAGGTAGTGCTTGATGTTGTCGGCTTTCGCCGCCATCTCCGGATCGTTTTTCAGGTTGTCGATAAGCTTCAGCGTGGCGCGGTCGAACGCCTGGCGGATCTGGTGCGTGCGGTCGTGGCTGATATCGTCCAGCAGCGCGTTCACCGCGTTCGACACCATCTCCGCGCTTTGATCGCCCAGCCACTCGGTGGGCAGCACCATTGCCTTGCGCGGGTGTTCGGTCTTCAGCCAGTGGACAATCTGATCGGCAATAAAGTCCCGCGTGCTCTCCCGCTGAATCAGGGTAATCAGACGATTGATGATCGCATCCAGCAGCACCTGGTGGCGGTTGTTTTTGGTCATGCTCTCCAGCATCACGGCGCTGGTTTCGGTGAAATCGACCTTGTCGATGGCCTTATGCACCGCCCGTTTCAGTAGGCGCTGAATGCGTCCGTCATCGGTCAGTTCGAGAAAACCGCTCATCACCTGCATCAAGTGCAGCCCGACGCGCTGGGCGTTGTCCGGTTTGCTGAACCAGGCGCCGATCATCTGGGCGGGTTCATAGCGGCGAATCAATGCGACCAGCGACTGGGTATCAAGAAACTTCTCCTGCACAAACTGGCCGAGATTGTCGCCAATTCGGTCTTTATTGCGCGGGATAATCGCCGTATGGCGCGAGATAAAGGGAATCGGCACCCGACGGAACAGCGCAACCACGGCAAACCAGTCTGCCAGCGCGCCGACCATCGCCGCCTCGGCAATGGCCTTCACGCCGCGCACCCAGAAGGTCTGCGGCAGGAACAGGGTGGTGATAAACGTCGCGGCGGCAACCAGCAGCAGCGACAGCGCCAGCAGCTTGGCGCGTTTGAGTTCAGCTATTTTTTCCATGGGTTAAGGATAGAGGCAAGCGGGGGGAATGTGCAAAAACCGCCACAGCACCCATCCCCCAAACCCCATCAGTACCACCCCCGCCGTGCGCTCAATCCACCACAGCGAACGGCTGAGCTTCTGTTGAACCACGGTCAACCCCATCAGCGACACCAGCGCCAGATCCCACACCAGCACCACCATTACCATCCAGACGCCGCAGGTCGCCTGCTGAAGCAGCGTCACGTCCGGCCCCAGCAGCGCCGTCATCAGCGCCAGATAGAACAGCGCGTTCTTCGGGTTTAACAGCGCCGAACCGAGTCCCAGCAGGATCTGCTTTTGCAGCGACGGGAAGCGCTGGTGGGTTTCATTCAGCGCCCGCGCCTGCTGGCGGCTGCGAATCAGATGCGATCCGAGCCACAGCAGGTACAGCGCCCCGCAAAGCTCGATAAGCGTAAACAGCCACGTAAACTGGCGCAGCGCGCTCCAGCCGATAATCACCAGCAGGATGTACAGCGCGTTACCCGCGGCGATGCCGAGGCACAGCCCGGCGCTACCCCGCAGCCGATAGCGCGCGGCGTAGCCCACCAGCAGGAAGAAATCCGGGCCCGGGCTTAGCAGGGCAACAAAATGCGCCAGCGCCAGGGCGAGAAAAGCGGAAGGGAAGAACAGTTCCATAGCGACCTCGGTTAACAATCCGAGGTCAGAGTACGGTGCTGCAGAACCTATTTATTGTCTGATATTGATCGGCCGGTGGCGTACTGGCGCGGCGTGGCGGCGGTATAGCTGACGAAGGTCTTATGAAAATGGCTCTGGTCGGCAAAACCGCTCTGGTAGCCGACGTCGGCAATATCATCCCCGGCGCGCAGACGCGCCTTGGCGTACTCCACGCGGGAGATATTGAGAAAGCTGCCCGGCGTCAGGCCGGTGTCCTGCCTGAAGGTGCGAATCAGCGTCTCCTTGCGCAGCGAGAAGCGTTGGGCAAGCTCGTCGAGGGAAGGCGGGCTGGTGAGATCGGAAAGAAACGCCTGCTGAATCTGCTTGCTGGTTCCGCGAATCGCGTCAGCGTTATCCGCTGCGCGGGGAAGGGCAGAAAGCAGCGTCTCCAGTGATGCCGGAGACAGGGTCTCGACAACGTCCAGGTAATGAGCAAACAGGGTTGGGCTACGAATCACCTGTAGCGCCAGCGGAAGCCCGGTGTCGATGTAGAGCATATGGTAGCTGCGCGGTTGCCCGGCGACGGGGTTGCAGCTGTGCGGCGCACAGGCCGGGATCACGATGAGGTCCCCGGGATTAAGGATGTACTCTCTGTCAAAACACACGCAGCAGGTCTGACCCTCCACAATCGCGCCGATGGAGAGATGAGGGTGACTGTGGCGTTTGTACGCCTGCGTACTCTGCCAGGTGCTGCGCAGCTCAAGGCCTGAGGCGCGGTGAAAAGTCTGGCGGATATGTCGGGTATCGGTCATGGGCGCTCCTTCTGAATGTTTTTTATACCACGTCAGCGAACCCTCTGGCAGCGCTTCATTAAGAACCTTCCGGATATACCCAACTTTACGTCCATAGCCAGTCATGTTGACTACCCTTAATACCCTAAGCGGTAAAACAAGGAGATTCGACATGGCTTATAAAACAGTAAATCCTGCCACTAACCAGCTCATCAAAGAATACCCCTCGCATACCGACGCGGATATCGAAGCGGCGCTCAGGGCGGCCGATGCGCTTTACCATTCGGACTGGGCGAAAGGCGACATCAGCCAGCGCCTGCCGGTGCTGCATAAGCTTGCCGATCTGATCGACGAGCGCGTGGAGGATCTGGCCAAAATCGCCAGCCAGGAGATGGGTAAGCTCATCGAACAGAGCCGCGGCGAGGTGAAGCTGTGCGCGCAGATCGCCCGCTACTACGCCGACAACGCGCAGCGGTTCCTGGCCCCGGTGAAATATGATTCAGAACTCGGTGAAGCCTGGGTGGAGCATCACCCCATTGGCGTGCTGATGGCCGTTGAGCCGTGGAATTTCCCCTATTACCAGCTGATGCGCGTGCTGGCGCCGAACCTGGCGGCGGGGAACCCCGTCATCGCCAAGCATGCCAGCATCGTGCCGCACTGCGCCGAGACCTTTGCGCACCTTGTGCGCGAGGCGGGCGCGCCGGAAGGGGCGTGGACCAACCTGTTTATTTCGTCCGAGCAGGTGGCGAACATCATTGCCGACGATCGCGTGCAGGGTGCCGCATTAACCGGCTCCGAAAAGGCGGGCAGCGTGGTGGCCGCGCAGGCGGCGAAGCACATCAAGAAATCTACGCTGGAGCTGGGCGGTAACGACGTGTTCGTGGTGCTGGACGATGCAGACCTTGAGAAGGCCGTGAAAATTGGCGTTAACGCGCGGCTCAACAACGCCGGGCAGGTCTGCACCGCGGCGAAGCGCTTTATCCTGCATGAAAAGATTGCGGATGCCTTCCTGAGCAAATTCACCGAGGCGTTTAAGCAGGTGAAGATTGGCGATCCGCTGGACGAAAGCACCACGCTGGGGCCGCTGTCGTCTA
The DNA here is from genome assembly GCF_001521715.1 of Enterobacter asburiae. NCBI lineage: Bacteria > Pseudomonadati > Pseudomonadota > Gammaproteobacteria > Enterobacterales > Enterobacteriaceae > Enterobacter > Enterobacter asburiae. The sequence continues at coordinate 2,963,418 of NZ_CP011863.1, read as the reverse complement.
AAGATGCGCTCGAAACGCTGACCAAACAGGTTAACGAGGCGGTGAAAAACGGTGCCACGCTGCACTACGGCGGCAAACCGGTACAGCGGGACGGGAGTTTCTTCGAACCGACGATCCTGACGAATATCTCCCGCGACAACCCGGCGTACTTCGAGGAGTTCTTCGGCCCGGTGGCGCAGATTTACGTGGTGAAAAGCGACGACGAGGCGGTCGCGCTGGCGAACGACTCCCACTACGGCCTGGGCGGGGCGGTATTTAGTCAGAATATCGAGCGCGCGAAGAAAATGGCGTCGCGGATTGAGACCGGGATGGTGTACATCAACTGGCTCACCGATACCGCAGCAGAGCTGCCGTTTGGCGGCGTGAAGCGCTCCGGCTACGGGCGCGAGCTGTCGGATCTGGGGATCAAAGAGTTTGTGAACCAGAAGCTGGTGGTGGTGCGTAAGTAAGTAAGAGATAATAAAAAACCTGCCAGCCGGCAGGTTTTTTTTAAGGGATTATTGCACTTCGATCTTGTCCCAGCCGCTTTTGAACATGCAGCTGTCAACTAACGTATCCCGGCGATATTCGTTCGCGTCTTCAACCGTGTAGCTCGTGGAAATATCCTTTTTCTTGTTCTTTTTGTCCGTTTTTTCCGAGCTGGATCCGGTCACGACGTTATCCGGGGGCAGATCGATCAGCGCCTGCGCTTCGCATTCCGTGAGCTTTTTATTCATTTCCGCATCGCTGACGCCCGGTTTCACCCATTTGTACTGGACGCAGCCGGTGAGCATCAGCGTGAGGCTCAGAACGCAAAGCGCGGTAATGCGGTGTTTCATCAGAAGGTGACTCCACCGCCTACATATGCGCCGTCAATCAGCGTGTGGCCGGGACGACCGTCTTTGCCGTCCACGCTCACGTGGCGGTAGCCCACTTTCAGGGTCACTGGCGTAATTGGCGTCCAGCTTACGCCGCCGTTGGCTTCGACGTAGTTTTTCACGCTGTTGTTCAGGCCTTCTGGTGCCACATAGCCTTCACCGTACACGTGGATGCTGTCGGTCAACGCAACGTTTACGCCGCCGCCAATCGGGAACGCCACGCCGTTATCGCCTTTTTTCGGGCCGAGGTAGATGGCTTTTGCGCCCGCATTCAGCATCACCGGGCCAAGACCCAGGTTGTAGCCTGCGCCCACGCCGCCGGTCTGGGTACCGTCATCGGTGTTTTTGAGCCAGTTACTTTCGAGATAAACACCGGATGAGGATTTACCCATTTCCAGATTGAGGTTGGTAAAGTTTTTACCCTGCTCAACGGTGCCGCCCATCGCCAGTGCGGAACCCGATACGGCAGCCAGAGCAGAAAGAAGAAGGATATTCAGTTTTTTCATGTTTTATGCCTCGTCATTAAATTCATCTGGGCGCACCTTAACAAGCGATGTTAATGACTGCAAATGTGATATAAATCGCGGTTTTATACTGATATTGTTAACTTTTTTATTGAAGTTGTTGCAATGATGTTTGATTGTCGGGGTGTCAACAGGGGATGTTTTTAGCGTTTAGGAACCGTTTAGTTTTTTGACTAAACATAAACTGAACGAGGCGGGGATAGTGATTTGAGATGAATTAATTGGGTTTCTAATAATTTCCAAAAATGTTTCTCCTGTCACACAAAACAACAAAGCCTTACATTTCGAGCGATGAATATACGTTCAATCGTGCAGGCCGGTTTCCCTTCCATGTCATTTTTCTGACACGTTTATTCTTTACGTTGTTGGCTTCACTAACTGGATGCTAACAATATGAAAAGAAAAATTATTCCTGTACTTATCGGCTGTGCGCTCTCTTTCTCTGGCCTGGCGGCGCAGCCTACTGCTGAGCGCTATGTCGTCAGCTTCCCTGAAGGCTCCCACGTGAGCTACAGCGGCGCGTTTGCCAGCGCGTTTCCGAACGGACTCCCCGTGGGCATTGGCTCCGGCCTGATGTTTACGGGCAAGCAGGGCGACGCCCTGACCTTTGCGACCGTGACCGATCGCGGTCCAAACGCCGATTCGCCAAAAATGGGTAAAAACGAAGCCAAAATATTTGTCACGCCAGATTTTGCGCCGATGCTGATGACCATCCGCGTTCAGAACGGCAAAGCGGAGGCTGTCGATGCCCGCCCGCTGCATGATGATAAAGGCGAGATTAACGGTCTGCCGCTGCAAAGCGGCGTGATTGGTTCCACCAATGAAGTGGCGTTCAGCGACACCCTCAAGATCCTGAAGGGTGACAACCGCGGGCTGGACACGGAAGGCATCACGCCGGACGGGAAAGGCGGCTACTGGCTGTGCGACGAGTATGGCCCGTTCCTGATTAACGTCGACAGCAAAGGGAAGATCCTGGCGATCCACGGGCCGCAGGCTGCGGAAGGGGAGAAATCCATCGCGGGCGGCCTGCCAAACATTATCAAATGGCGTCAGGCGAATCGGGGCTTTGAAGGCCTGACCCGGATGCCGGACGGGCGTATTATCGCTGCCGTGCAAAGCACGCTTGATATCGACGGTAAGAGCAAAAAGCAGGCGCTGTTTACGCGTCTGGTGAGCTTTGACCCGGCGACCGGGAAAACGGCGATGTACGGTTACCCGATCGACAGCGCGGCTTATGACAAAAACAGCGACGCCAAAATCGGCGACATCGTGGCGCTCGATGACCAGCACATCCTGTTGATTGAGCAGGGAAGCGATAAAAACGACGGCATGCGTAACCTGATTTACAAGGTGGATCTCAGCAAGGCGAGCGACCTGACCGCCTTTGACAAGCCGGGCGAGTACCCGGAGTTTGATGATGAGAAAACCCTGGCGCAGCGCGGCATAACGCTTGCGGCTAAAACGCAGGTCGTGGATCTGCGCGCGCTGGGCTGGCAGCAGGAGAAGGCCGAAGGGCTGGCGCTGATCGACAGCAAAACGCTTGCGGTGGCGAACGATAACGACTTTGGCGTGAAGGTGGCGATGCAAAACCCGGTCGAGGGCAAGAAGCTCAAGGATTATCGGGTGAACGCGGAAGGCAAGCTGACGCTGGATAATAAACCGGTGGAAACCACGCTCAGCGTGAAGCCGCTAAAGAAGCCGGAGTCGGACAGCGAGCTGTGGATTATAACGCTGCCGGAAGCGGTGAAATAAGTTTACCCTTCTTGCTAAAGGCTGGGGTATCCCCACAAGATAATGCCTGCACAGACGGCTCCCTCTCCCTTTAGGGAGAGGGCTGGGGTGAGGGGGAACATACGGCTGTGGAGGTTATTCCGTTCACTCTATGTTCCTCGCTACTCTGTAACGGCATGACCTGTGAACGTGCCAGGGTGGCTTAATCGCCACCACCCTGGCGACCCGGGCTCCCGGCGGTAAATCGCCGCTTCGCGGTACCCTCAGCTTATTCCTTCAGGCTATCGGGTCGGGCATGAGCCTGCATCCCTGCAGGCCACGCCCTCTCGGCGCATCCCTGCGCCTCGCCCCGGCCTTACGGAAACGCCTCGGCGATTTACAGCCGGACCAGGGCATCGCTGTGAGCCACTAATTTTTCTGAAGCAACATTCATCGCTTCAGGTTAAAAAAATACCGGGGATCCCTCAGCCCCATAGGGGAGAGGAGATGCATAGCGGTTATTTCTTCAGCCCCGCAAACGCCGCCCGAATTTCTTCTTCCGGGAGTTGGATACCGATAAACACCATCACGCTGCGCGGCGCTTCATCGCCCCAGGGTCTGTCCCAGTCTGCGCTGTACAGGCGCTGTACGCCCTGGAACAGCAGACGGTTCGGCTCGCCGTCAATCCACAGCATCCCTTTGTAGCGCAGCAGCTTGTCGGCAAACGACAGCAGCAGGTTCTCCATCACGCGCGAAACCTCGCTGATGTCCACCGGATAGTCCAGCTCGACCACAATCGACGCCACGTCGTTTTGCTTATCTCCCATAAAGTGGAAGCGCGGTTTTGCGGTGACGTTCTCTTCCAGCATAAAGCCGTTGGTGTTGAACAGCTGAGACAGATCGATGTCGCCGTGCGCCACCGTGTAAATCGGCGCGCGGGAGTTAATGCGCGTCAGGCGCTCGCGCAGTTTTTCGCTTTCGCCCGCCACGTCGGTTTTGGTCAGCAGGATGCGGTCGGCGTAGCCCACCTGAGACTGGGCGATGGTGAACTGGTTCATCTGATCGTCGGCGTGAACCGCATCGACCAGGGCAATTACGCCGTCCAGCAGGTAGCGCTGGCAGAGGATCTCGTGCGAGAAAAAGGTCTGAATAATCGGGCCGGGGTCGGCCATGCCGGTGCACTCGATCACCAGACGGTCAAAGTCGATCTCGCCGCGGTCGCGGCTGTCGAGCAGGTCCAGCAGGGCGTCTTCTAATTCGTTAGAGCGGGTGCAGCAGATGCAGCCGTTGGTGAGGGTTTTGATCTGGGTGGCGCGATCGCCAATCAGCTGATCGTCTACCGAGACCTCACCGAATTCGTTTTCGATGACGGCGATTTTGAAGCCGTGCTGTTCATTCAGGATGTGGCGCAGCAGGGTGGTTTTACCGGCGCCGAGAAAACCGGTCAGCAGGGTAACGGCAATCGGGGTCATGGTCTCTCCTTTAGCAGCAGCGGACGCCGCCTTCTCCACTTCCGCCGTAGCGCGCTTCCTGACGCTCGCGGAAGAATTCGGTGTAGGTCATGTACGGCTTATCCGGATGGTTGGTCTTCATATGCTCAACGTAGTTGTCATAGTCCGGAATGCCAATCAGCATTTTCGCCGCCTGACCGAGGTATTTTTTTGCTTCGCCTAAGTTACCAAACATTGTGGGTTCCAGACAGAAAAAGCCCGGCGATGTGAGTCCGCTGGGCTTATGTTCCCCTCACCCCAGCCCTCTCCCAAAGGGAGAGGGGGAGGATTGCGGATTAATGGTGTGAAGAGGTCTTCACGCCGCCTTCCGGCACCGGCACGTACGGGGTTTCTTTATCCGTACGGCCGTCGGCGTTGCGCACGTTCAGCCAGGTTTTGATGCCGTAGAAGATGATGCTGTACACCACCACCAGGAACAGAATGCTCAGACCCGCGTTGGTGTAGTTGTTCACCACGATATGGTTCATGTTGGCAATCTGCTGAGCGGTGAGATCCGCGCCGCCTGCGGCAATCTTCTCTTTGTACTGGTTAGCCATGAAGAAGAAGCCTTCCAGCTGCGGGTTGGCGCTGAACAGCTTCAGGCCAAGCGCCCAGGTGGTGCAGAGCAGCAGCCACAGCGCAGGAACAACCGTTACCCAGATGTATTTGGTGCGCTTCATCTTCACGAGGACCACGGTACCGAGCACCAGAGCAACGGCTGCGAGCATCTGGTTAGAGATACCGAACAGCGGCCACAGGCTCTTCACGCCGCCGAGCGGGTCGACAACGCCCTGATACAGCAGGTAGCCCCACAGGCCGACGCAGCCCGCAGTACCCAGAATGCCCGCCACCAGAGAGTCAGTTTTCTTCAGGAACGGCACGAAGTTACCGAGCAGGTCCTGCAGCATGAAGCGGCCCGCACGGGTACCGGCGTCCAGCGCGGTCAGGATGAACAGCGCTTCGAACAGAATACCGAAGTGGTACCAGAAGCCCATGTCCGCCCACGGCAGCACTTTGTGGAACACGTGTGCGATACCGACGGCCAGCGTCGGTGCACCGCCTGCGCGGTTCAGCACGGACGGTTCGCCGATGTCTTTCGCGGTCTGCATGATCTGCTCAGGCGAAATCACGAAGCCCCAGGAGCTGACGGTCGCCGCAGCGTGTGCGCTAGCGTCCTTCAGCTGCGCCATAATCAGCGCCGCGTTATCGCCGCCCATCTCGTGCAGGTTTGGCATGGTAATGCCGAGGCCCGCAGGCGGGGTGTTCATCGCGAAGTAGAGACCCGGTTCGATGATAGACGCGGCAACCAGCGCCATGATCGCCACGAAGGACTCCATCAGCATCGCGCCGTAGCCGATCAGACGCGCATCTTTCTCGTTCGCCAGCAGCTTAGGCGTGGTACCGGACGCAATCAGGGCGTGGAAACCGGAGACCGCACCGCAGGCGATGGTGATGAACAGGAACGGGAACAGGGCGCCTTTCCACAGCGGGCCGGTGCCGTCGATGTACTGCGTTACCGCAGGCATTTTCAGGTCCGGGTTAATCACCAGGATACCGATAGCCAGACCGACGATAACGCCAATTTTGAGGAAGGTCGCCAGGTAGTCACGCGGGGCCAGAATCAGCCAGACCGGCAGCAGCGCGGAGATAAACGCATAGCCAATCAGCGCGAAGGTAATGGTGGTGTCCTTGAAGGTCAGCGCCGGGCCCCAGTACGGGTCGTGCGCAATCACGCCGCCGAAGTAGATAGAGGCCACCAGCAGCACGATACCAATCACCGACACTTCACCCACGCGTCCCGGTCTCAGGAAGCGCATGTAGATACCCATGAACAGCGCAATCGGCACGGTTGAGCAGACGGTGAAGACACCCCACGGGCTTTCGGCCAGCGCTTTCACCACGATCAGGGCCAGCACCGCGAGGATGATGATCATAATCAGGAAGCAGCCGAACAGGGCGATGGTCCCCGGCACGCGGCCCATCTCTTCTTTGACCATCTCACCCAGAGAGGCGCCGTTACGGCGAGAAGAGATAAACAGCACCATAAAGTCCTGCACCGCACCCGCCAGCACTACGCCGGCGAGCAGCCACAGGGTTCCCGGCAGGTAGCCCATCTGCGCGGCCAGCACCGGGCCCACCAGCGGGCCTGCACCGGCGATAGCGGCAAAGTGGTGACCAAACAGCACGTAGCGGTTGGTTGGCACGTAGTTCAGGCCGTCATTGTTAATGACCGCCGGGGTGGCGCGCGTCGGGTCGAGCTTCATGACCTTCTGCGCGATGTACAAGCTGTAGTAGCGATAAGCAACAAGATAGACGGAAACCGACGCGACCACGATCCACAGGGCGCTTACGTGTTCGCCCCGGCGTAATGCGACAACCGCCAGACAGAAAGCGCCGAGGATCCCGAGTAAGGCCCAGGGCACGTGCTTCAGTAGTTTTTTAGTATCCATAGTAAGACCTGGTTTTTTATGTAAAGAAAAAAGGGTCAGGGTTCGTTGTGAGGAGGTATTGATTAATGCTGGAGCGATCGTGCCAGATCCTCGCGCGTGTAAAGGACGGTAAATGAATGAGTGGTTGAAAGTGCCGGGTGAGCGGTCAAAGGGGGCGACGAGCGGTTCCGGCTCGCCGCCAGGGGGCGAAATTATGTGATTGAGATCACTTGATTATTCGGGTTACGCTCCACGGCCAGATAGTTCTCCAGCGTTCTAATCAGTTTTTCCTTCAGCCAGTTCGGTTCCAGAATCTGAATGTGGGGCAGCCAGTAGAACAGCAGCGGCAGGATCTGGTTCTCGTGCGCCGCCTGGCAGCGCAGCGTGACGCCGCCCTGTTGCTCCTCCAGCAGCTCCTGTTCCGGCAGAAGATCGCGGCGCAGGAAGTAATGTGAAATATTATCTTTGATAAATATTTTCACTGCGAAAGTATTTTCGGACACCCAAGGATCGAGGCTTTTCTCCAGCAGCTCAAGGACATTTTCTTCGGGCGTAAAGGTCGTTTTCTGAATATCAAACCAGCTAATCTGGCTCAATGAGAAGGATTTCAGGCGGCTATTTTCGGTGGCTTGTAAATACCATATATTTTTTTTGTTAATGAGTTTATAGGGATTAATCAGACGGTTTTTTCCCTTATAAACGATCTGACAAACATTATGGTTTTTAATCGATTTCTCGATTTTCGTTAAATAACGGCGAATATCACGTTCTACCGTGTGTTCTGCTTCATTCGCAAGAATAAGAATATGGTTTTCGTCAACGCGCGTTTCGAGCTTCTGCCAGAATTCCGTATTTCTTTCAGGGAAAAAGCTGTCAGCATTCAGGAAGTTAGCAAGGGTGTGATGTAAGCCTTGTCCGCCGGGCGATTGTGCAGAATGGATCAGTCGATATAGCCCGTTACCGGTATGTTCAACAATGGGGGAGAGCGCATTTAAATCCCGGTAGACGGTACGCTCGGTAATTTTAAATTTTTCCATTAGCGCACTGCGGTTTACCACACCGTTTAAATGTAGCTCAACCAGAATATCGACCAGACGTTCAGCCGAGCGGCTCCGCGTCGTTTTAGCCATAAGGTCATCCTGTATATTTAGGTATGCGCTGAATGATGCGGATGCACTGACAAAGGGTGTCAGTATTCAGTCACAGAAAATTTCTCTTATGGTTATATAACGGCGTGATTTAGCGGAAACCTTAGGAGTTTTTGTAGAAAGCGGCGCTGGCCGAAGAAAAAGGCCAGCGCGAGGGGGGGATCACACGGCGGCTTCCGCCTCCAGCATGACCGGGTGGAAGCGGCGCTTGAAGTAGATCAGACCGTGTCCCGCGTCGCTCAGAATGATATTTTTAATTTCAACAAGGTAGACAAGATGCGTGCCGATGGTTTGCACCTGGCTAATCTCGCCCTCCAGGCTGGCGAGTGCGCCCTTGAGCACCGGCTGCGCCAGCGGACCTTTCTGCCAGCAGGAGAGGGCAAAGCGCTCCTCCATCGTCATACCGGTCATCCCGGCGAAATGGCGAGCCATGATCTCCTGCTCGTGGTTCAGTACGTTAACGCACAGCCTGCCGTTTCCCTGAAATACCGGGTTCATGGCGCTGTTGGCGTTGATGCACACCATAACCGACGGCGGGGTGTCAGTCACCGAACAGACGGCTGTAGCGGTAATGCCGCAGCGGCCCGCCTCGCCCTCGGTGGTGACCACATTGACCGCCGCCGACAGGCTGCTCATTGCGTCGCGAAAACGCAGGCGTTGTTCATCTGAATGCATTGCAACCTCCCGCTGCGCTATTTCAGCAGCTTGTCGAGCATGTTGATATCGCTGTTATTGTGCAGGTGCGGCACCGTCCAGCCGTGCTGGTCGTACTCGGACATGCAGCGGTCGACCATCGCCATCATCTTGTCCATGTTGCCGGAGCTTTGCGCCTGGCGCAGACACTGCAGGCGGATCTCATCCTGGCTGCCGGAGTAGTTGATTTCGTACAGCTCGTGACGGCCGCCAAACTCGCTGCCGATGGCGTCCCACATCAGCTTCAAAATCTTGATGCGTTCGACGTGATCCATGCCGTTGGAGCCGCGCACGTATTTCGCCAGATACTGGTCGATCTGCGGGTTGTTCAGATCCCGGGCGCTGGAAGGCAGGTAGATCAGACCGGACGTCACGTTACGCTCGATGATATTCTTGATCTTCGCGTAGGCCATCGGCGCCATCACGCGATAGGTTTGCAGCGCGGCGTGATCCGGTAGATACGCGCCGTTGACCCACGGGGTGGCTTCGGAACACATGGAGTCGCTCAGCGCCCAGAACATGTTGCGCCAGGCCACCACTTCGCCGAGATCCGCCTGCACGCCGCGGAACTCCAGGGTACCGGTGCACTCCAGGGATTTTTTCAGCAGGGCGGTGATGAAGTCGAGCTTCACCGCCAGGCGCACGCAGGCCTGCAGCGGGTACATCCGCGCAAAGCCGCCTTCCATCGTCCAGCGACGGCAGCGATCGAAATCGCGGTAGATCAGCACGTTTTCCCACGGGATCAGCACGTGATCCATCACCAGGATCGCGTCGTTCTCGTCGAAGCGGCTGGAGAGCGGGTAGTCGTAAGGGGATCCGGTTGCGCCTGCCACCATCTCGTAAGAGGCGCGGGAGATCAGCTTCACGCCTTCGGCATCCATCGGCGCGACGAACATCAGCGCGAAGTCCGGGTTTTTGCCCATCACCTGCGCGGAGCCGAAGCCGATCATGTTGTAGTGGGTCAGCGCCGAGTTGGTTGCCACCACTTTCGCGCCGCTGACGATGATCCCCGCGTCGGTCTCTTTCTCCAGCTTGATGTAGACGTCTTTCACCTCGTCAGCCGGCTTGTGGCGGTCGATCGGCGGGTTAACGATGGCGTGGTTGAAGTACAGGCCGGTTTCCTGAATGCGCGTGTACCAGCTGCGGGCGTTCTGTTCGAACTGGCCGTAGAAGGCCGGGTTGGCGCCGAGCGCGCAACCGAACGCGGCCTTGTAGTCCGGCGTGCGGCCCATCCAGCCGTAGCTCAGACGCGACCACTCGGCGATGGCGTCGCGCTGCTGGCGCAGGTCGTCGGCGCTTTTCGCCACGCGGAAGAACTTGTGGGTATAGCCGCCGCTGCCGGTGTCGGTGCCCCAGCAGAGGGTGTCCTGCATGTCCGGCTTGTGCAGCGCGTCGTACATCTGCGCGATGGAGGCCGCCGCGTTGCGAAACGCCGGATGGGTGGTGACGTCTTTGACGCGCTCGCCGTAGATATAAATCTCACGGCCGTCCTGCAGGCTTTTTAAATACTCTTCACCGGTTAACGGACGTTTGGCATCAGCGCGGAAATCTTCAGGCTTCATAGGGACCTCGTATCGGAATAGGGTTGTTAAATTTATGTTTTGTTTTTGTTGTTTAATTGAAGCCTGAGAGGGGCGTAACGTGAAGGGACGATTGGGACAACGGCGGGTACTTTTCGCGAGAGATCGCAGAGTGTGATTTCCCTCACCCTAACCCTCTCCCAAAGGGAGAGGGGACGGTTACTCCCTCTCCCTTTGGGAGAGGGCAGGGGTGAGGGGAACAGGCGACACCGGTACTTTCTGCGCCCGATACGCGCTCGGCGAGCACCCCACTAAGCGGTTAAAAAAACGGGCAAAATAGGCCGGGTCCTTAAACCCCAGCTGCCAGGCAATCTCGCTGACCGCGCTGTCGGAGAAGAGCAGCAGCCGCCTCGCTTCGCGAAGCTGCCGGTCGAAGATCAGCCGCTTCGGCGGGCGGTTGGCGAAGCGGCGGCAGATATCGGTCAGGCGGGATTCGGTGAGGTGCAGCTCGCTGGCGTATTCCGGCACCGTCCAGTGCTCATGGTAATGAACGTCAATCAGCTGGGTAAAGCGCTGGAACAGCTTCAGCTCGCCGCGCATGCCGCCCGAAGCGTGATCGTCGAGCTTCGCGTTGCGCAGCAGCAGGGTGAAGACCGCCTGCGCCAGCAGGACCAGAGTATGTTCGCGCCCCGGCAGCTGTTCCGTCGATTCCCGGGCAATCAGCTGCCAGTAGTGCTTCAGCGCCGCCAGCTCGTCCGGCCTGTCGGCCAGCGAGAGGCAGATCCCCGGCAGGCCAAACGCTTCCCGCGTGCCGGGGTAGAGCACCTCCAGCAGCGGCCAGATCAGATCCTCGCGCACCGTCAGCACGTGTCCGTCGCTGTCGGATTCGGTGATAAACGCGTGCGGCACCGACGGCGGCGTGAGGACGAACAGCGGGGCCTGCACCGAGTAGCGGTGATCGTCGAGCTGGAGCTCAATCTGCCCGGTATCAAGAAAGTGCATCTGAAAATACTGGTCGTGACGGTGCGCCTGCATGTCGCGGCCAAAAAAGGCCGCCATGCGGGCGAACGACTGGTAGTGCACGTCGTCGGTGCCCAGACTTTCGTCGTACTCCTTGCTGATATCAATGTTGGCGATAGGGCTCTGGCACATGATCGTTCCTCTGTTGATCCCGCTGCGTCATCGGAATGCGCGTCAGCACCAGCGCACCGACCACCAGCAGCCCGGCCACGAACCACAGTCCGGAGCTAAAGCTGCCGGTCGCGTCGCGCAGGATCCCAATCAGCAATGGGCTGACGGCAGATCCGACGTTGCCGATGGCGTTGATCACCGCCAGCGCCACCGCGCGGGACTGCAGGCTAATCACCCGATCCGGCGTGGTCCAGAATATGGCCATGGCGGTAAAGGATCCGGTTGAGGCCATAATGATGCCAAGCAGCTGGATCAGGCTGTGATCGGTGGCCGAGGCCAGCATCCATCCCGCCGCGGCGAACAGGTACGGCAGGATGGTGTGCTTTTTTCGCTCTTTCAGCCTGTCGGAGCGGCGGCTCCACCAGATCATCCCGAGGATGGTGCAAAACTGCGGGATCGCCGCCAGCAGGCCGATGACGATATTGCTGCTCCCCGTGTTAAAGCTTTGCAGGATCTGCGGCGTCCAGATGTTGATGGCGCTGAGCGTGTTGGTCAGGCAGAAGTAGGCCAGCGTGTAGAGCAGCACCGCCGGGGTCAGCACCTCGCGCAGCGTCGATCGCGGCGTGACGGATTGGGCAATGGCGACCTCCTGCTCGCGGGCGATCATCGTTTTCAGCGCCTGCTTTTCGTCGTCGTCCAGCCAGGTGGCCTGATCCGGCGTGTCGTTGAGGTAAAACCAGGTCACCACGCCGAGCACCACCGACGGCAGCCCCTCCAGCAGGAACAGCCACTGCCAGCCCTTCAGGTTCCACAGCCCGTCCATCGCCAGAATGTACCCGGAGAGGATCGAGCCGAGCATCATGGTCACCGGCATGGCGATCATAAACAGCGCGTTGGCGCGGGCGCGGTGATAGGCCGGGAACCACCAGGTGAGGTAGACCAGGATCCCCGGCAGGAAGCCCGCTTCGGCAATGCCCACCAGCATGCGTAAAACATAGAGCGTGTGCGGGCTGGTGGCGAACATGGTACAGGTGGAGGCGATGCCCCACACCACCATGATCCCGGCGATCCAGCGCCGCGCGCCGATCTTCGCCAGCATGATGTTGCTCGGGATCCCGCACAGCACGTAGGTGACGTAAAACAGCGTCGCGGCGAGGCCAAACATGGTCGACGTAAGGCCCAGATCTTTGCCCATCGTCAGTCCGGCAAAGCCGATGTTGATGCGATCGAGAAACGAAAAGACAAACAGGATGAAGAGAAAGACGATCAGGCGTCGAAACAGCTTGTTAATGACGCGATGTTCAACAGCTTTATTATCATGGGTTTGCAGGGTAGAGGTCGTCATGGTGCGCTCCAGATCTTACGTTTAGTAGACGGATTTATTGTTATTAACTGACGTAACCGGTTGTTCGATAAAGCGTGCCGCCAGCGCTTCGGCGCCGCGGGCGAGCAGGGTGGTGTCGACGCCGACGGCGACAAACAGCGCGCCGAGTTCAAGGTAGCGTTTTGCCAGCGGCTCGTTCGCCATCAGGATGCCGGGCGCTTTGCCGGCGCTAAGGATCTGCGCGATCGCCTGCTCGATGGCGGCCTGCACCTCCGGGTGCTGCGGGTTGCCGGCAAAGCCCATGTCGGCGCTCAGATCCGCCGGGCCGATAAACACGCCGTCGACGCCTTCCACATCCAGGATCTGCGGCAGGTTTTTCAGCGCCTCGCGGGTTTCGATCTGCACCAGCACGCACATGGCGTCGTTGGCCTGCTGCAGGTAGTCCGGAATCCGGTTCCAGCGCGAGGCGCGCGCCAGGGCGCTGCCGACGCCGCGAATGCCCGCGGGCGGGTAGCGGGTGGCACGTACCGCCAGCCGCGCTTCATCGGCGTTTTGCACCATCGGCACCAGCAGGGTTTGCGTGCCCACGTCCAGCAGCTGCTTGATCTGCACCGGGTCGTTCCACGACGGGCGCACCACCGGCTGGCTGGGATAAGGCGCGATGGCCTGTAATTGGGTTAACACGGTTTGCACGCTGTTCGGCGCGTGCTCGCCGTCGATCAGCAGCCAGTCGAAGCCTGCCCCGGCCAGCAGCTCGGCGCTGTAGCTGCTGGTGAGCCCCAGCCATAAGCCGATTTGCGGGCGTCCCGCTTTCAGCGCCGCCTTGAATGCGTTTTGCATGGTCCTCTCCTAAACAAAGCGGCAGCTGATGGAGCCCATGCTGCCGTAGTCGACGTGGAAGGTGTCGCCTCTGCTGGCGGGCACCGGGCGGGTAAACGAGCCGCCGAGGATGATTTGCCCCGGCTCAAGCTGCACGTCGTACGGCGCCAGCTTGTTCGCCAGCCACGCCACGCCGTTCGCCGGGTGGTTAAGCACGCCTGCGGCAACGCCGGTCTCTTCAATCACGCCGTTGCGGTAGAGCAGGGCGGAGATCCAGCGCAGATCCAGCGCGTCGGGCTTAATCGGGCGGCCGCCGAGGATCACCCCCGCGTTGGCGGCGTTATCGGAGATGGTGTCGAACACCTTGCGCGGGCGCTGGGTCTCCGGGTCAACGTTGTGGCAGCGGGCGTCGATCAGCTCCAGCGCGGGGATGACGTAGTCCGTAGCGTTGTAGACGTCGAAGATCGTGCAGTTCGGGCCGCGCAGCGGTTTTGCCAGCACGAAGGCCAGCTCCACTTCGATGCGCGGAACGATAAAGCGATCGACGGGAATGTCGCTGCCGTCGTGGAAAAACATGTCGTCCAGCAGCGCGCCATAGTCCGGCTCGCTAATCTGCGAGCTGGCCTGCATCGCTTTGGAGGTGAGGCCGATCTTGTGGCCCTTCAGCACGCGGCCTTCGGCGATTTTCAGGCTGACCCATTCGCGCTGGACGGCGTAGGCGTCTTCAATGGTGATCTCCGGGTACTCAAGGGAGATCGCACGGATCTGCTCCCGGGATTGTTCCGCCTGATGCAGGCGATGGGCGATCATGGTATGGGTATGTTTGTCGAGCATGGCGATATCCTGTTTTATGTTTTTCTCCCTCTCCCCGTGGGAGAGGGAGGCTGGCCGTGCCGGTTTTACTTAAACAACGCGTGCACGTTGTTCTGTTTGTAATTGAGCGTCGGATGCAGCTCGTCGAGCTCGAACGACAGCGCCAGATAGCGGTCGGCCATCAGCGCTGCGAAATGATCTTTAATCAACGCAAACAGCATCTCGCCCACCTGCTGGCGGCTCTCCAGGCTGCGCCCGGCACCAATCTTTAGCGTCATATGCACAAAGGCGTAGTCGTGCCTGCCGTCGGCCATCTGCCAGGTATCCAGCCAGTGGGCGCGGCTGCGGATACCGCCGATGGGGAAGATGCCCGTGGCGGCGAGCGCCTCGTTGACTTTGGCGAACAGCCCCGGCAGGTCGGCCTGCTCGCGGATGTTGTCGGTACATTCAGCAATAAAGTGCGGCATGGTGGCTCCTTACGCGGGCAGCGGGAAAACGGCGTTAACCTGGCCGGTGCCGGAGCTGGCGAACAGCTCGGTGAGGAACTCCACCTTGCCGTCGTATTTGTCCCAGCCGAGCATGCCCAGCAGCATCACCGTGTCGTGCATGTTGCCCTCGCCGTAGCAGTAGTCGGCGTACTCCGGCAGCATGCTGCAAAACTCTTTGAACTGCCCCTCGCGCCACAGCTTCACCACGCGCTCGTCCATCTGGCGGTCAAACTCGCGGGTGTAGCTGTTCATCCCTTCCTCCGCGCGCTGGTCGTCGATAAAGCGGTGCGACAGCGAGCCGCTGGCGAGCACCGCCACGGTGCCGTCGTATTTTTCGATGGCGCTGACGATGGCCTCGCCCAGCCTGCGGCTGTCGGCAAAGTCGTGTACCGTGCAGAACGCCGAGATGGAGACTACTTTGAAATGTTTATCCGCGTTCATGTAGCGCATCGGCACCAGCGTGCCGTACTCCAGCTTGAGGCTCGGGATGTTGTGCGCTTTGGCGCGCACGCCGAGCTTCACCGCCTCGTCGGCGATCAGCTGGCCGAGCGCCGGGTTGCCGTCGTAGTCGTAGGTCATGTCGCGGATAAAGTGCGGCAGCTCGTTGCTGGTGTAGACGCCCGCAAAATGGTCCGCACAGTTGATGTGGTACGCGCTGTTCACCAGCCAGTGGGTATCGAACACGATGATGGTGTC
This sequence comes from Enterobacter asburiae, assembly GCF_001521715.1. Lineage (NCBI taxonomy): Bacteria > Pseudomonadati > Pseudomonadota > Gammaproteobacteria > Enterobacterales > Enterobacteriaceae > Enterobacter > Enterobacter asburiae. Next base: position 2,947,776 of record NZ_CP011863.1, on the reverse strand, counting down.
CACGCCCAGCTCGCGGCAGCGCTTGCCGATCTCTTTATGCCCGTCGATGGCCGACTGGCGGCAGCCGTGGTTTTTCCCCGGCAGCTCGGAGAGGTACATCGACGGAACGTGGGTGATTTTTGCCGCTAACGCTAATTTACCCATGGTCAGATCCCCCACTTTGGAATCGGATGGTCGCCCATGGAGATGCAGACGTTCTTCATCTCCGCGAACACTTCAAAGCTGTACTCGCCGCCCTCGCGGCCGGTGCCGGAGGCCTTCACGCCGCCAAACGGCTGGCGCAGGTCGCGCACGTTCTGGGTGTTCACGAACACCATGCCCGCTTCGATATTGCGCGCCAGGCGCAGCACCTTGCTGACGTCCTGGGTCCAGATGTACGACGCCAGGCCGTACTCCACGTCGTTGGCCAGGCGCAGGCCTTCCGCTTCGTCCTTGAACGGCAGCAGGCAGGCCACCGGCCCGAAGATCTCCTCCTGCGCCACGCGCATACGGTTGTCGACGTCCGCCAGCACGGTTGGTCGCAGGAAGTTGCCGCCCTTCAGGTGCGCAGGCAGGTCGGCCGGTTTGTCCGGGCCGCCCGCCAGCAGGGTTGCCCCCTCTTCAATGCCGAGGCGGATGTAGCCGGAGACCTTCTCCCAGTGCTGCTGGCTGATGAGCGCGCCGATCTGGGTGTTCGGATCGTTTGGATCCCCAACGCGCAGGCGGTTGGCGCGTTCGGCAAAGCGCTTCACGAATTCCGGGTAGATGCTCTGCTGGATGAAGATGCGCGAGCCCGCGGTACAGCGCTCGCCGTTGATCGAGAAGATGGTGAACAGGGCGGCGTCCAGCGCGCGCTCGATGTCGGCATCTTCAAAAATCAGCACCGGGGATTTGCCGCCCAGCTCCATGGAGTATTTCTTCAGCCCGGCGTTTTTCATGATGTTGCGCCCTGTGGCGGTGCCGCCGGTGAAGGAGACGGCGCGCACGTCGTGATGGCGCACTAGCGCGTCGCCTGCCGTCGCGCCGTAGCCCTGCACCACGTTGAGCACGCCCGCCGGAATGCCCGCCTCCAGCGCCAGCTCGCCCAGACGGTCGGCGGTCAGCGGAGAGAGTTCAGACATTTTTAGCACCGCGGTGTTTCCGAGTGCCAGGCACGGCGCGACCTTCCAGGTAGCGGTCATAAACGGCACGTTCCACGGCGACACCAGCGCGCAGACGCCTACCGGCTGCACCAGGGTGTAGTTGAGCATCTTGTCGTCGACCGGGTAGGTTTTGCCGTTCATCTGCTGGCACACCTCGGCGAAGAACTCGAAGTTGTGCGAGGCGCGCGGAATGAGCACGTTTTTAGTCTGGTGGATCGGCAGGCCGGTGTCGGCGGTTTCCATGGCGGCGATCTCGGGCACGTTCTGGTCGATCAGATCGCCCAGACGACGCATCAGGCGCGCGCGCTCCTTCATCGGCAGGTTGGCCCACTTCGGGAACGCCTCTTTGGCGGCGGCGACGGCCTGGTGAATTTCAGCTTCACTGCCGGAGGCGACTTCCGCTAATACCTCGCCGGAAGCCGGGTTGGTGGTGTGAAAGTACTCGCTTCCCGCGACGTTTTTACCGTTGATCCAGTGGTTAATCTTTTTCATTTTGCAGTCTCCTCGCTGACAATTCGGTTCACCAGGCGTCCCACGCCCTCCACTTCCACCACCACCTCATCGCCCGGCACCACGTCGGACAGCCCCTTCGGCGTGCCGGTGGCAATCATGTCACCCGGCTGCAGGGTCATAAAATCGCTCAGGTACGCAATCAGGAACGGAATGCTGAAGATCAGATCCGCCGTGGTACCTTCCTGGCGCAGTTCGTCGTTGACGAAGGTGCGCAGGGCGAGGTTGTGCGGGTCGGGAATGGCTTCTTTTGGCACGATGTGGGGGGAAATGGGCGTCAGCCCGTCGCGGCTTTTTACCCGCAGGTTCGGGCGGTAGTAGTTTTCCAGGTAGTCGCGGATGGCGTAGTCGTTGCAGACCGTATAGCCCGCCACGTAGTCCATCGCCTCGGCTTCGCTGACCTTACGCGCGGTTTTACCGATGACCACCACCAGCTCCGCCTCGTAGTGCATGTATTCGATATTGTTCGGGCGCACCGACGTCTGGTTGTCGCCGTTGAAGGTGTTTGGCGCTTTGATAAATACCAGCGGCTCGGTGGGCGGCTTGAAGTCCAGCTCGCTGGCGTGATCGGCATAGTTCAGACCGAGGGCAAACAGCGTGGCGTGCGGCGGCGTGCTGTGGGCAATAGTGACGTTGCGCTCATCCACCACCGGGTTTTCCAGCGGCGGAAAGCCTTCTGCCAGAATACGCACGCGATCGCCCGGGCGGATCTCCACGCGGCTTTGCGGGGTGCCGAGCAGGATCGCATCGCCGGGATTGAGGGTAGCGAACTCGCTCAGGGCGCTCAGCAGTTCGGCAGCGCTGCGCTGAAGATCGGCCGTGTTCCAGTGGTCCGCTTCGCGGCCGTTGATCTCGGTAATGATGGTCAGGTTGTCCACGCTATCAACGGCGACCAGCTCGCCCAGCGGGCAAAATCCGTCCCGGCATTTGGCCTTGATGGCCGGGCGGTAGAAGCTCTCTTCCGGCAGGCTCACCTCGTTAGCGAGCGCGTATCCCGCGATGTGCTCCGCGGCGTCCTCCACGCGCACCCTGCTGGCGGTTTTGCCCACGACCAGCGCCACCGTCGCGCCGCTTAGTACCGTTTCCCCCTGCGGGAAGGGGATCGGCTCGCCCGCGCGAATCACCGTGTTGTGCGGTTTGATAAACCACACCGCTGTTTTCGGCGGCGTGCTGTAGGGGGCTTTTTCAAACGCCTCGCGCCAGGATTCACGCTGGCTTTGATGGTTGAGGGCGACGGCAAAAACGGTACCTTTCATTCACATACTCCTCATCCCGGCGGTCCGGGTTATGATTTCATTAATATGTTAATGATCTGGTTTTATGCTTTTGCTGTTTATTTCGCAATCAGAAGTGAAAAATTTGTGATATGAATAACAATAAATTTACATATTGGTTTTTATTTATATTTAAATCAGACGGTTAATAAAAATAAATGGTTTCTGTTAGACTTTTTGACGGAAAACGTGTTGTTTATAAAAGCATCTTTTAGTGATTGTTTACTTGTTAATGATGTGAAGGGAGAGCCTATGCATGACTCATTAACCATCGCGCTGCTGCAGGCGCGGGAAGCGGCGATGTCGTACTTCCGCCCGATCGTGAAGCGCCATAACCTGACCGAGCAGCAGTGGCGCATTGTGCGCGTGCTGGCTGAACATCCGTCGATGGATTTTCACGATCTGGCGTTTCGCACCTGCATCCTGCGCCCGAGCCTGACGGGCATTCTGACGCGGATGGAGCGCGACGGCCTGGTGCTGCGCTTAAAGCCGGTGAACGACCAGCGCAAGCTGTACGTGTCGCTGACCAAAGAGGGGAATGCGCTGTATGAACACGCCCAGGCGCAGGTCGAAGAGACGTATCAGCAGATCGAGGCGGAATACACGCCGGAGAAGATGAAACAGCTGACGGCGCTGCTGGAAGAGTTTATTGAACTCGGAAACCGGCATAACGCAGCGCGGGAAGAAGAGTAAAAACCACAAATTCCAGGATGATTTTCGTAAAGTTTTCCCTTTCCAGGCCGAAAATTCTGTATCTGTCTGAGGAAAGAGAAAACATGTTAAACCGTATCAAGATTGTCACCAGCTTAATGCTGGTTTTAGCGATATTTGGCCTTTTACAACTCACGTCCGGTGGTCTTTTCTTTAATGCCCTTAAGAATGACAAAGAGAATTTCACCGTCCTGCAAACCATTCGCCAGCAACAATCCACGCTGAACGCCAGCTGGGTAGCGTTGCTGCAAACCCGTAATACCCTGAACCGTGCGGGTATCCGCTACATGATGGATCAGAGCAATATCGGCAGCGGCGCGACCGTTAACGATTTGATGCAAATCGCGTCTACGTCTCTGAAACAGGCGGAAAAAAACTGGGCTGCCTACGAAGCCCTGCCGCGCGATCCGCGTCAAAGCGATGCGGATGCCATGGAGATCAAGCGTAACTATGATATTTACCACGGCGCGCTGGCGGAGCTGATTCAGCTGCTGGGTGCCGGCAAAATCAACGCCTTCTTCGACCAGCCGACCCAGAGTTATCAGGACGGTTTTGAGAAGCAGTATGTGAGCTACCTGCAGCAGAATGACAAGCTGTACCAGACGGCGGTCGAAGACAGCAACAGCTCCTTCAGCCAGGCTATCTGGGTGCTGATCAGCGTCCTGATTGCCGTGCTGGTGGTGATCGTGGCCGTCTGGCTCAACATCAAGCAGACGCTGATCTCTCCGCTGAATCGTCTGATCGACAACATTCGCCATATCGCCAGCGGCGACCTGGTGAAGCGCATTGAGGTTCAGGGCACCAACGAGATGGGTGAACTGGCCGACTCGCTGCGTCATATGCAGGGTGAGCTGGTGCGTACCGTCGGCGACGTGCGTAACGGCGCGAACGCTATCTACAGCGGCGCGAGCGAAATTGCGATGGGCAATAACGACCTCTCTTCCCGTACTGAACAGCAGGCCGCTTCTCTGGAAGAGACCGCTGCCAGCATGGAGCAGCTGACGGCGACCGTTAAGCAGAACGCCGAAAACGCCCGTCAGGCGAGCCATCTTGCCCTGAGCGCCTCTGAAACCGCGCAGAAAGGCGGCAAAGTGGTGGATAACGTGGTGCAGACCATGCGTGATATCGCGGGCAGTTCGCAGAAAATTGCCGACATTATCAGCGTGATCGACGGCATTGCCTTCCAGACCAACATTCTGGCACTGAACGCGGCGGTAGAAGCGGCGCGTGCGGGCGAGCAGGGTCGTGGTTTTGCGGTGGTGGCAGGTGAAGTACGTAACCTGGCCCAGCGCAGCGCCCAGGCAGCACGCGAGATCAAGAGCCTGATTGAAGACTCCGTGGGCCGCGTGGAAGTAGGTTCAACGCTGGTAGAAAGCGCCGGTGAAACCATGGGTGAGATCGTGAACGCGGTGACCCGCGTAACGGACATCATGGGGGAAATCGCCTCTGCGTCTGACGAGCAGAGCCGCGGTATCGACCAGGTGGGTCTGGCGGTAGCCGAGATGGATCGCGTGACCCAGCAGAACGCCTCGCTGGTTGAGGAATCTGCCGCAGCGGCCGCCGCCCTTGAAGAGCAGGCGAGCCGTCTGACTCAGGCCGTGGCGGTGTTCCGCATTCAGCAGGAACAGATGAAAGCGCACGAATTCGCTGCGGCTAAAGCGGTTTCCACGCCGGTGATGGCGCGTAAAACCGCGACTGCCGATTCAGGCGATAACTGGGAAACGTTCTAACCCGGTGCGTTGTGCCGGGTGGCGGCTGCGCCTTATCCGGCCTACGGTTCAGGGTTTTGTAGGCCCGGTAAGGCGCAGTGCCACCGGGCGATATTACAGAGGCAGGCGCATGGCGCAGCGCGTTTCATATGCGAAACCGTGCGCTGTCTCTTCTTCCCTTTTCTGACGCAGTTCAGGCGTCAGCGTCTTCATTTTTTCAAACCCCAGCTTTGCATAGAACGGCGCGTTCCACGGTACGTCCCTGAACGTCGTCAACGTCAGCGCTGTCAGCCCTCTTTTACGGGCATGGTCTGCCACGCAGGCGATGAGCTGCCTGCCGATCCCTTTTCCCTGCCACTCCAGATCAACCGAGAGTTCGACAACAAACAGTGATGAAGGATGGGCCTCGGCAAGGATAAATCCGACGGGCTTGTCGTTCGCCAAAGCCAGCTAGCTTAGCCCACGTTCGGCATACTCAAGGTGCTGCTCAGCGGAAATGACCTCGCCGTCGGCAAGCCAGGCGAGATCCGGGCTTTCACGAAAGCGCTCGCCCGCCGCGCGTTCAATAGCGGGCAGGGCGATAATGTCGTGAGGGGTAGTGGGGCGAATGCGAATATTCATGGCGGGAAGTATAGCCTGACCCGTCGACATTATTCCGAGCAGATCAGCACCGGCGAGTAAAAATTGCTGATCACCAGCGCGTCTTCCGGCGTGCGCTCTATCGTCAGAAGCCTTTTATTGCCCAGCGTCAGGCCCGCGACGTACTTTTCAAAGACCCCGGGCGGCATGGCATCGTGGCTAAAACGCTCCACTTTTTGAATGACAATTTCATACAGCTCGCCCTCCACGTGACGCCATTTAAACATCTCCTGGCGGGAAACCTCCCAGCTGCGCGGGGCATTCACCACACTGCCGTTTAGCGTGATATACCCCGTTTTGTCGGGATGAAAACGCATAATGATCTCGCCGTCAAAGGTGAAATCGTGGTTGTCGCGCCTGTCGGAGAAGGTCAGGTTTCCATCGCAGGCTACCGAGAGCGGGGGCGTGTGGAAGTACCAGGCCAGCGCGGCGCCCAGCAGCAGCAGGTTGAGGATCAGGATTAGCCAAACTTTTTTGTGTTTCATATCACCACTCGTAATAGTAAAGCGTACGACAGGCGCTGGCTTTACCCCGCGTGAGGGAACACTGGGAGAGCACCAGCCGCCCTTCGTGGCCGTAGAAAAGCGTTCTCTGAATGTGCATGTAGAAAATCGAATTTTTCAGGCACGGAAGATGGCCGTCCTGCTGAAGAGTCTGCGCCAGCCCAATCGCCTTCTCATGGAACACATCCGCCAGCGGCGTAAAGGTGTAGACCGGACAGGTGCCGATATGCGTCAGCAGATGGATCTCCCGCTGCGAGTTTTCTGGCTTAATGAGCGCGATCCAGATGCATAGCGCAACGACGACCAGCGTGAGCGCGCCGCAGAACAGCCATTCCGGGCGAACGCGCCATGCAGCCTGCGCCGTTTCGGCGGTCGATGGGGCCTCCTCAAGCGGGGTGACCGTGACGTCTGCGCTGAGCATAAAGCCAGTTTTCGGTACGGTAACGATAAAGAGCTCGTCGGGAAGCAGAGTCGCCAGCATCTTGCGCAGAATGCTGATGTACTGGTTTAAAGAGTTGTTAGACCCCTGGAGCCCTCGCCGATCCCAGACTTCCTGAAGAAAGGTTTCCCGTTCGACCACGTTCCCATGATGCTGAACCAGCAGCCTCAGGATGGTATTCGCCGTACAGGTGAGGAGGTGCGCATCTTCATCCGGCGCATTGATAAGAGAAACAGAACCGTCCTCGTCGTTATAGACGATGGCGTCAGCAAGCAGGTATTTCATAAGTTGTTGTAATAAAAACAGAGATAACGAATAAAAAGAGAAGGCTTACGCCTTCGGGGCAGCACTGCTGGCTATTTTAACGCCACTGTTACCGATAACATTGATCCAGACAGGATTTTGGGTGGTTTAATAAGTCAGCGTGATAATCACGTCATCAATAAATTCCCCGGTACCGGTTAGCGGCTGTGCCGGGACTTCGCCGTAAACGGTGTAGTTCTGGGTGCCGCCTGCGGGATTGGTGACCTGCAGCGCATCGCCGCTGCTTTGATCCCCCCAGCGTTGCGTGGCCGCCTCATCCTGCCAGAGCCCGTAGCGCAGGCACTGACCCTTGCTATTGCAGAGCTGCCGCTGATTACCGCTGGCATGGTTGCCTTTGCCCATGGCAAGGGTGAACGCGGTTCCGGCCGGACAGCGCGTGGTGAGGGTGGCGGTGGAACGCGTCGGGCGCAGGGTAGCGGTGCTGGTCAGGGTGCCGAAGTTAAGCGGAGTTACGCGCTCGATGTAGCATCCCTGGCTGATTTCGGCCTGCGCGTTGGTGCCGCCCTGCACCTGCTCCCCCTCTGCTGAACCGTCCGAGCAGTTTTGCAGCGCATCCTGACGCACGGCGCTGTGCCAGGCGATGCGCAGATTCATGTTGTAGTTGTAATAGTGGTAGGCCGGAAGCTGGCTTTGCCCTGCCGGAATGGTGGCGATAAGCGGAAAGGTACCGCTGACGTTGGCATTGCTTTCCGCGGCCAGAGTCTGCTGAATCAGGTTCCCGCTGCTGGCAGGCCCCAGCTCCTGAGAACGCGCTGCGCCATTAAGCAGGCGGAAGAGGAGAGTGTACTGTTTCCCCTCCTGGTCCCCCGGCGAGATCATCTCAAAGGGCGGGGCGTCTACGCTGCTCAGGCAGACGTTGATATATTCCGTCCTGCCCTCGTTGTCGGCCTGGCAGCTAAATTTTACCTCGGTGTTGACGGAGGTTGTGTTGCCCGCTACGACGTTGCCAAAGTTAATGGCGGGCGTGGAGGTTATCCAGCAGGCTGCCGCCATCGCCTTCACGGACAGGACGAGCAGCAATAATAACGGCGCTCTTAATGACACAGTTGTTCTCCGATATTCTGTATAGATGACGCGGTACGCGGCTCCGAAAGCGTGACCCGGCACTCCCCCTCACCGGTCTTCACCACCAGTTCACCCGGCAGGGGCGGATCTTCAAGCCAGATAAAGCCGTCGCGTCCTACGATGGTCGCACCCTGCGGCGTTGACACGACGCTGCCCAGCGGGAGCGGCCTGCGGCGGCTGTCGACCAGACGGGCCTGAACCGTGACGGCGTGATGGACGTTAAAATCGACTTTTACCGCGCTGCTGTTGCCCGGTCTGGCATGCATGTCGGTGACGGGAGCGATCACATCGGCGGGCAGATCGAGCGGGTTAATGCTGATTTTGCTGTTGTGGTAACGCGGCAGGTCGGTCAGCAGGAGATAACCGTCCTCATCCGTTTCACCGGCCGGGCGGTTTTCCAGCATCACCGGTACGTGCCCAATGCCGTGCGTTGACACCAGCGCCATGCCCTGCTGGATATAGCGCAGCGCGTGCAGGCTGCCGTCCAGCAGCGTCAGGCTGCCTTCGGCTGAGGCGTACTGGTTGCCCTGGTTAGCACCTTGCTGCAGCCCAACGTGCCATTCGCCCGCTCGGCCCAGATAGCCTACGTCCGCATATCTTTCACGTCGTTCGCCAAACCCCTGGCCCAGCTCCCATGACCAGCCGCCGGCCTCATCGTCCGGCTGGTGGCGGTAATCCATGCGCGGTTTATCCCGGCTGGCCTGAACGGAGAGCGTGTCCTCGCGACCCAATGGGACGGAAAGCAGCAGCTGAACGTGACTCGACGAATCCGTAAACGAGCGGGTATAGCTCAGCGTGGTGGAGATGTGTGCTGGCAGCGACAGCGACCAGGAGGCGTTGAGGTAACGCTGTGTATTGCCCTGAATGTTCTGCTGTACCCAGCCTGCGCCCACGGTTCCGAAGTGGGGGACGGACTGGCTTACCCAAACGCTGTCGCTGCGTCTGACGGGCGCGGCACCGCTCATACGGGCGTTGTCGGCGAATCCCGCCCCGGTGCGGACGGTGCTGGCAGAAATGCCCGTTCCTCTCCCGTTCCACTGCCAGCCGACGCCCCACTGAACGCCCTGACCGTAAGGGCTGTCGCTCACGGCAACGTGCTGGCTGACCACCCCTACGGCGGGAGAGACCAGCCAGTCAGCGCCCGTGCCCACGTTGCGCAGCCTGCGCTGCTGTTCCGTATGCAGCGCCAGCGTCAGGTGATTATTCACCCCATAGCGCCAGCCCGCGTCCAGCAGAGGCGAAGCGGCATAGTCGTCGGAGTGCTGGGCGTAGTTTTCCCGCATCCAGCCGATGTCCAGCGAGCCGCTGCTGAGCCCTTCCGCCAGCATGCCCGGCGCGCCGTAGAGATCGAGCTGTACGGCGCGACGCTGACCGTTGATATCGGTAATGACCACCTCCGCCTGCCCGCTGCCGGTGAAGGAGGGCAGGGTATCCAGCAGAAAGTCTCCCGGCGTGACGCGCTGGCTGCTCTGCTTAAGGCCGTCGATATACAGATCGACCGTGGAAGGCAGCACGGCCGTGTCGCTGTAGCGGCTGCGCGGTTCGGTATTGAGCTGGGGATTGATCTCAAAATTACGTGCCCAGTGCAGACCGCCAAAGCGTACCTGCCGGCTCCAGCGGGTGCCGGTGGTGATGCTGTCGCCCAGCGCCAGCGTGGTCAGCGAGTCGGTATTATCCCACTGCCAGCGGGTTTCAAGACGGGTGTGGGCAGGCCGACCGGCGCTGTTTTCCTCCCCTGCATGGCTTGAAAAACTGCTGCTGAACGTTCCGGGTAACCCTCCGGACGCGGTCAGCATGGTCTGGGCGTTAAGCTGGCGCTTCCCCTGCGCATCGCTGGCGTAGAGCGAGTATCCGAGCGTATACGCGCTGACGGGCTGCGCATCAGGATAGCGGTAAAGCGGTGTGGGCTTTGAGACGGTCAGATGCTGCTGGCCCTCGAACGCCTCTGCCTCTGCGGTAATCGACACCTGCTGGGACAGCACGTCGACATTGACCTTCAGGCCCGGCAGGGAGGTCAGCTCAACCCACCCGGCGCGATCGTCCGGGGCGTGAAGCCCCAGCTTTTTCATGTCGCTGCGGCTTATCCATAGCGCATTATCCACCACCCGGCAGGCCCAGAGCTCGCCTCGCGGGGCGTGGTTCACGGTAATGGCCAGCCATTGTACGGTGTCGGCGGGTTCAGCCCGGGCTGACAGCATGAGCGGTAGCCAAAACAGGAGCGCGAGAAGCGAGCGGGCGCAGGGGTATCTGGCTGGCATGGTGGTCATCATTGAGATAGACGCGCAGCGTGCTGAGCGCGTGTCGTGAAGCCTGCTTAAGCGGTAAAAGGGCGGTTTGTCCCGGGAGCACATAGCCCGCCAGGCCTTTAATCGAGCCTACAACCTGCCCATCGGCCGTCAGGGCTTCAAGGTGGCTCAGGCGGATGTGGCGATTTCCGGCGTTAAAGCAGCGGAGGGTGGCCGGCATTTCTGCCTGCTCGCAGCTCAGTGCATCGTGGCTGGCTGGCGCGTTCTGGTTCCCGGCAATAAACACCGGAATCGAGTAGCGCAGCAGGAAGTGAACCGCGTTGGGATTGGCGGCACGGGACGTGGCGTCCGGCAGTTCGTCGATGACCAGCCGGTAACTTTGCTCCTGTGCACGGATGCCAGGCTGCATGACGATAATGCGCACCAGCTGCTGCTGGCCCGGCGCCAGTGATGTCATCGCCGGGCTGCTGACCACCTCCCCGGTGGCCACCAGAACATCTTTACCGTTTTTTTGCGTCCATTCGTACACCCGAATCTGCGCATGGATGGCCGCTTTCCCACTGTTAGTGAGATAGACCGCCGCTGCCCGCTGATTGCTCTGCAGGTCGAGCGTTACCGGGGCTACCTGAAGCGTGGCGGCCAGCGCGTAGCGCGACAGCAGCGCCAGCATCATGAGCCACAGAATGAAGCAGGGAAGGTAGCGACGCACGATCAGTACTCCAGTTTTAACGTGATATCGTCGCTGTAGGTACCTGCCTGGGCGGTTGTCAGCGCCCCGGCGTCAATCACGCCATACAGCGTTTCCTCCTGTTCCGCACCGTTGCCGGTATCGTCCAGGCCATTCGTGCCGGTGATTTGCGTCTGTTTGCCTTCGTCGGCAAAGAGTTTCCACGCAATCTTCTGCGCGCCCGTTTCGCCGTTTTCCGGCTTCAGCCAGAAGGTACCGTTTTCGCCGTCGTTGCTGGTGGCCGTGAGGGTGAAAGGCGTGCCGTTGGTACAGACGATATCGACCTGCGTTTTGGCCTGGATTTCGCTCGACTCATCGGAGCCGTGACGCGAGAAGTTGAGGTCGTTTGCTTTAAGGGTGCACGACTTCACGACCTCAAGTGATACGTGCATCGTCGCGCTTGCGGTACTGTCTGCGGCGATCGCAGCAGCAGGAAGCAGGAGAACGGAACAACATACAAGGGTGGGAATAATTTTCATGATCTTATTTCCTGACGTGAGTAACAGTGCAATTACAAAGCGAATGACTGAGCGTCCAGCAGGCAGAGTTTTCGATGGAATTCCGCCAGGCTGTGACAACAAAATTTGTTCATCGCGTTACGCTTGTGGGTGTAGATCGTTTTAGGGGACTTATTCATGATTTTTGCGATGCGAACCGGACTGAATCCTTTATGGAGCAACATGCAAACCCGCCTCTCCTGATGCGAGAGCGTGGCGGCGTTTTCGATGGCGAATGTCGTGTCGCTAAAACAGTGGCTTAGCTGCGCAAACGAGAGGTTGTCCGCGACCACTCGGACCCGCTCGTTGCGCAGGCAGGCGTGAACGTCGCAGACCCGCGCGGCATCCGTAAATACCAGCCAGTTCTCTCCAGTGTGTGTATTGAGCAGCCGTTCCTGCAGGTGCAAAAGCCCTTCAGGATTAACGTCATGGATCCAATACATCTCCGGGCGAGGGGTAACGGCCGTCGAGATCATCGAAGTGAGGCCAAGCCATAAAAACGTATTCCTGCTCAGAACGATAACCTGATAACCAGCATTCGGAATGAAAGGGGTCATTTTCTACCCCACAGATAGCCCTGGCCGTAATCGGCCGCGCTGGCGCGGGCCAGCGCGAAATCACCCGCGGTTTCGATGCCTTCGATCAGCACCTTGCTGGCGACGCGCTTGCACTGGCGGGTGAGATGCAGAAACTTTGCCTGCTCGATCCGCCCGTTCCAGAAGGTATGTTTGTCAATTTTGATGCCGCAGAAGCGGATCTGGCTGGTCAGAAGATCGGGAAGAAGGTCTTCGCAGACATCGTCTGCCCACACTTCTATCCCCCACTGATGGAGCGTCGCGATGCATTTCCGCAGTGCCTGGCTTTGCGTATCCTCGAGCTGGACCATCGTATGGAGATCGGTGACCTCGATAGCAAGTCTCTCCGGGCAGGGTGTCTCTTCTTTTAGCCTGTCGAGGAAGTCTGTTTCCAGCAGTAAATCCGATGTCGCATTGAGATAATACTTGTCCCCATCCTTGCAAAACATGGCATGACGAAGCTGCGCAAAGAAGTGCGCTTTACGCTGCGTCGCGGGCATCGAGCCAAAGTAATCTTCAAGATTGACGTGGGGCTTTGCCGTAGACAATACCTCCCAGGCAATCACATTTTCACTGCGCAGTGCCCGGATGGATTCGAACTTATAGCCGGTTAGCATGATAAAAGTGCGTAACGCTCCGTTGTGATTTCAGGAGTCGCACATTTTATGGATTTGTATTTTGGCGGGATATTTATAGATAAAAATGGCTTATATAAAGTGTTTTTATCTAATTTATAAGCATAATATAGAATTATTTATTTTCATAAGCGCCCGGCAGCACGCCGGGCGCGACGCGTGTTAACCTGCTTTGCTGACGATTTTGATTTCAACCATGCCGATCCCGAGCTCGCGCGGTGAGTGCCCAAGGATATTCCCCTCGTTCGTGGACTGCGGGTCCGGCGGCACGATCACCAGGGTATTGCTGCGCGAAGGATTCTCAAAATGCAGCGTCTGCGTGCTAACGTCGTTCCCAAGCGTCAGCGTCTGCTCCCGATCGCCCACGCGCACGGGGACGGGCTTGTTAGCGTTGGGGCCATACGCTCTGGCGGTGATCACCAGGTCGAACTGTTCCGGCAGGGGATGGGCGTACTCAATTTTCACCTCGTTGCCCAGCTGCGCGTTGGACCAGCGCCCCCAGGACTCCGGACGCGAGATGCCGCTAAACTGCTTCACTTCCTCGGGCGCGCCGGCCACGTTAAAGATAAAGCTGTCCGCTTTGTAGCGAATATCGTTATCGCTGACTTTCAGCATGTCGATGTTGTGCTGATAGCGCGCGGTATCAATCACCGTATCGTTGAACGCGGTTTTGCCTTTCCACTGGGCTTTATCAACGTGCTGCACGGTTTGCTCCCCGCCGAGCTGGCCCTGAGAGACGCACCAGTCGGTAGAAAGCGCCAGCGGCTGCGACCAGAGCTGGCCCATTTTGTAGCACCGGTCGACCCAGACAAAATTATCGCGCGGAGCAAAATCGGCCAGCTGATAGCGCAGCGGTGCGGAATATTCGCTTTCCGGCAGCGGCTCGACGCGCCCCTCCGACACGCGCACCAGCAGCGGCAGACGGAAGCTGCTGCCCGAGAAGGCAATCGTGTTTTTATCCCGATCGACGGTGAAGTCCTTCATCTCTTTCGGGAAATTCCACAGGCGGATAATGTCTGGCTTCCAGGCGAGGATTTTATCCTTCATGTTGAGGAACACTTCCGACAGGGATTGTCCCGACAGCGTGCTGCGGCCCAGGCCAATAAAGTTGTCGCCGCCCAGAATGTCCAGCACGGTTGCGCCGTTATCCATGGAGTTGCGTTTGGTGGCAATTACCTCCTGCTGCGGCTGGTCGCCGCGCAGGACAAAGAACAGGTTGCTGCGGTCCTGCTTGTTGAGCTGATCCCAGGCGCTGTTTTTCATCGCCAGATGGTCAGACGAAACGACGATGACGGTGTTTTTAAACCAGGGCGAGGATTTGATTTTCTCGACCAGCGCGGCAATGTGCTCCTGACTGCAGGTCACGGCGCTGAACGACTTGTTGTTTTTGCCGTCCACGTCATAGCTTTTGCGTTTGCAGCTGCGCGAGACGAACCCGTCCGGATGGTGGGTATCCACCGTCAGCGCAAAGAGGGAGAAACGCTTGCCTGCGCGGGAAAGCTCCTCGAATTTCTTCCAGGTTTCGTCGAGAACCGTATCGTCATAGAAGCCCCAGTCGTTACGATAGCTCGGATCGGCAACTGTCGTTTTTAACTCTTCTGAGCCATACAGGTGGTCAAAACCGTGGGATTTCAGGAACACGTCTTTTCCGGCAAAGCGCAGGTTTGCCCCCTGCACAAAATAGTTTTCGTAGCCGGAGTTTTTCAGGATATCGCCGAGGCAAATATTCTGTGGGAAGAACGTCGACATCGAGGCTGAGGCGTTACCTTCAAAAGGCGCGAACAGCGGGATACCGCACTGGGAGGCAACCATTCCGGCAATCGTATAATCCGTGCCGGGCAGCTGCATGGTGTGGCTGAAATCGAGACCTTCATTTTTCAGCGCGCCCAGGTCCGGCGTCAGGTCAGGGAACGCATCGTTATCAAAGTACGTGCGCTCCAGGCTTTCGCCGTAGATGTAGACCAGATTGAGCTTCGGGTTGGCGATCCTTTTCGACGGTTCTTTATAGTAAGCCACGAAATCAGGATCGCCGTCGCGCGACTGGGATTTTACCAGCTCGGTGATCTGATGGAACGCCGGGCTGGCGTCGACGGAGGCCAGCGCCAGGAACAACGCCAGCAGGCTATAGCCATGATGGTGCGGGTGATGGCGACGTCGACGCAACACCCAGGCCAGCGCGCCAAAAATCGTCACCAGCGCGACGATAAGGCCGAGCCCCGGAAGAATGTACTTGCCCACACCCGCGCCCGTCAGGCTGTTCGTCAGCGTGTAGAGCACCGCATCGTTAATACCGTCACCGGTAAAGTAGTCGCTGGCGTATAAGGTAATGTTTAAAATAATAAAAATGCCGAGCACCACCAGCGTGGCGATAAACCACCAGGTGTGACGGCCGGCTTTCCAGGCGTAAACGCCGACAGAAGCCAGAAAAAGGATAAGAGACATGAATTCTGACAACAGCATATCCTCATGACGCCAGGTGCTTCGCTGGCTAACTGTTTATTTTTTGGGTCATACAATGTAATTGCGATGTCGTTAAGCTGCAATTTTAGTGTCACGAAAGTGTGCTGTTGTTAGGATTTGGTTTAGAAAATCGTTTTTATGAAGAAGGTCGCATCCTGACAAACGGACGCTGAGACGGTGGCAGGTAGGAAAAACGCTCGTTTAGCGCCGCGTTGCAAGACTATCGCATTAAACGCGGCGTGTTGTGGCAGAAAATGGGATGGATCAGGAGATGAAATTAACGCCTTGTTTCAGCACCAGATCGCAGGCTTTGGTTTTCACCTGTTTTGCCAGAGAAGAGTTGCCAAGGGTGCTCAGGTTTAGCTGCTGCCCGTTTTGCGCGTTAAGCAGGCCCTGGATGCCGTCCATATAGTTGGTGTCCGCTTTCTGCTCCTGAGTATCCAGACCCAGTTTACCCAGCACCTGGTTTTTCACGTTTTGCGCGTCGGTCACGGAGGCCAGCTTTTGCTTCGCGCAATATTCCAGAATCCCCGCCGCGTTATTCATCGTGCCCGCGCTGAGGCTTTGAGAGCTATTGCCCAGCAGGCTGGTGAGGGAAGAGGCGGAGAGTCCACCCTGAGAGCTGCTGCTCTCTTTGGTCAGCTCATTTGCCGCGCTTGACAGGGACTCTTGCCAGGACGCCGCTTGCGCCGCGCCGGTCACCAGCAGCGCGCCTAAAAAGGTGCTGATTAGAATCTGTTTTTTCATCATGGCTCTCTCAAAAAGGTCCGTTTTGGGCCGAAGGGGTTCCAGTATATACCTATGCCCTGGCGGCGATTCCTGGAACTGTCTTAATACTCTTTGCCGGTAACGCGGCTGCGGTAACTTTCCCAGTCGAAGATGACATAGAGACTATTACCCAGCTTCATGCGATCCATAACGCGTTCACCCAGTAAGCGGGTCATCTCGTCGATATTGTGGTTCGTCAGCATGCCGGTGGGGCGCTTGGACGAGGAGCGGCGGTCGACAATCTGGTTGATGATCACTTTTTCATAGCGGGATTCTGTCTGAACGCCAATCTCGTCGATGACCAGTAAATCGACATTGCTCAGATCGTTGAGCAATTGCTCTTCGCTGGTTTCGCGGTTGCTGAACGTGTCTTTCATCGCAGACATGATATCGGCCACGGTGATGATGAGAACCGATTTACCCCGCAGAAGCAGCTCGTTGCAGATAGCGGCTGCAAGGTGGTTTTTTCCGGTGCCCGGCTTGCCGCTAAAGATGAAGCTGGCGATATTGCCGTCGAATTCATCCACGTACTGACGCGCGGCGGCAAGGGCGTGCATCTGCCCGCTGGTCTCGATTTTATAGTTATCGAACGAGCAGTTCTGGTGCAGGGGACGGATACCGGAACGGTTAAAGGTGCGCTGCATTTTCATCGCCCGATTTTCCCGGGCGAGCGCGGCGGCGCGGATCTCACCTTGCTCTTTTTGCCACGCCAGCAGCTCTTCACCCGTGGTGAACGCGGGCTTCACGTTGGCAGGCATCATTTTTTGCAGACGTTTCATCAGGTCGCCGACGTTCTTCATTTCGCACCTCGGAATCCGCTGGGGATCTGTTTATCCGGTTCGGAAAACGCGTTGATATCGCGTTTAGGCTGGCCGTTGTTGCCGGCGCGGGTAATTTGAAGATGACGCGCGAGCTTTTGCTGCCACTGAATATGGGTGAAGACTTTACCTTCCGCCTGCCACCAGGCGGTAAACGCGGCGAGCTCTTCCGCGGTGGCCGGCTGTGTTAGCGCAATGCCCCAGAGCGCGGCCTGCCGCTGAAAATCCACATCCGGCTGCCAGCCCGCGTACAGGGCAAATTTTCCCATCGGAACTGTCACGGGGACGTTAACCGGTTCATCAAAGAACTGGTTGTCCAGCGTGATATCGCTCGCCGGGCGTGACAGTTGCGCTTCAATCTCCAGAAGCTGCGCCAGGCGTTCCGGTGTGATTGCGTAGAACGCCGGAGCGTTGTCGGCAAAAACCGCAACCGTGCCGCCTTCGGCATGGGTCAACACACCGCGTGGGTCGCGCATAAAGGCATCAATGCCAGCAATGCTGGTGGTCAGAATTCTGGAGGACATAACGCTTACTCTACTGATTACTACGGGCGTGATATGGGCTTATGGTAGCACAGAGAGAGGAAAGGGAAGGAGGGGATTTCCCCGGTGGCGCTGCGCTTACCGGGGCTACAGTCATAGACCTGATAAGCGCAGCGCCATCAGGCATTTATCACGCGATGATATTCAGGGTCACGTCGATGTTGCTGCGGGTCGCGTTAGAGTACGGGCAAACAATGTGCGCCGCATCGACCAGCTTTTTAGCTTCCGCGGGATCCATTCCCTCAACGTGGATGTTCAGTTTTGCTTCGATACCAAAACCGGTTGGCAGCGGTCCAATACCCACTTCGCCTTCAATAAAGGCATCTTTTGGCAGGGTAAATTTATCGCGTGCGGCCACGAACTTCATCGCGCCCAGGAAGCAGGCAGAGTAGCCCGCAGCAAACAGCTGTTCAGGGTTCGTCACTTCTCCGCCCATGCCGCCCATCTCTTTCGGCACGCCCAGTTTTACGTCCAGTACGCCATCGGAAGAGGTCGCGCGACCGTCACGGCCACCGGTTGCTTTTGCTTTGGCGGTATAAACAACTTTTTCTAAAGACATGGCAGGTTCCTCATCTTGCTTTAATGTGTGCTATTAAATAGCGTGCGATATATATGGATAATAATCACGCGTAAAGTATAGCTTTACGCGCGGTGTAGCTGTTGTCGCAAAAGTTCGAGCTGCTGTTTAAGCGCCAGCAAAGTGTCGGTATCACACTGCGCTGCGCAACCCACCGCATGGGGAATACCCAATGCCTGCTGCTGAAGTTCACGTCCCGCTTCACTCAGGGTGACGGCGACCTGACGTTCGTCTTTGCGTGAACGGTGACGGTTGATTAACCCACCGCTTTCCAGCCGTTTTAAAAGCGGCGTCAGGGTCGCAGAATCCAGAAACAGGCGTTCGCCGATGTCCGACACCGTGACGTCATCCTGCTCCCACAGCACCAGCATTACCAGATATTGCGGGTAAGTCAGGTTCAGCGGTGCCAGCAGTTGCCGGTACAGCTTGTTAAGCGCCAGATTTGCCGAATAGAGGGCAAAGCAGAGCTGGTTATCCAGCTTGAGCGCAGCGGTTGCGTCATTCGTTTTCGCGTTCATGAGATGAATATAAGTAGTGTGCGATTTAATTGCAAGCAATTTTATGGGCAGGTGTAGCGGAGCGCCACCTGAACGGCCATTTTGCGGTAGTGCTGGCGCTGAGCCTGATCGTCCGCCCCGTCTTCAAACAGGAGTGTGAAGGTGTAACTGTTGGCAACGTAGTGAAAGCTGAAGCTGCTTATCAGGCGGTGAAGATCGCGGGCGTCAACCGTCTGGCTGAAGAGCTGTTTTTCTTTGCCCCGCCGCAGGATCTCCTCCAGCAGGTCAAGCGCGCTACGGTTGACCTGGCGAAGATAGCTCGACTGCTGCATAAAGCGGCCCCGCTGCATGTTTTCCATGCAGATAATCCGGATGTAGTCCGGGTGGTCGGCATGATAGTCAAAGGTGGCTTCAACCAGGTTGACCAGCGCTTCGACGGGGGGCATTCCCGCCAGGCTTAGCGCTTTTTCACTGGCGCGAATCTGGGTGTAAACATGTTCCAGAACCAGGAGATAGAGATTCTCTTTATTTTTAAAATGGTAAACCACCATGCGTTTGGTGGTGCCCGCTTTTTCCGCGATCTGCTCCATGCGGGCACCGTTCAATCCATACTCGGCAAAAAGCGCGATGGCGCTCTGAAAAATTTTCTCTTTCAGGCTGGATTCTTCGCTGTGCTCGGGGTATTCGCTGCCAGGGTTAGCCACATCCTTTCCTTATTTTCACCAAACGGACCAGAAGGATTATCTCCATGGCAGCGAAATAACACAAATATCAAACGCGTGGGCGTTTGCGGTACAGCCACAGCCCGGGGATCGACAGCCCAATGGAGAGCGCGCCGACGATGGACGAGGCCTTAAGAAAGTTGCTCAGGAGGAGGATCATCTGCGGCTCGGTGTAGCCAAAATGGCTGATTTTCACCGCGGAAATCATCGCCGTATACGCAGATATGCCCGGGAACATGGGGATCACGGCGGCGACAGTGAACACCTTGGGATGCGCCAGATACCAGCGTGACCACTGAATGCCGATACTGCCAACCAGCATGGAGGCCATAAATGTCGACCATTCGATGTTAAATCCTGCGGTCATCATTACCATTCGCGAGCCATGACCAATCGCGCCCAGCAGCGCACACCACCGCAGAGCGCGTTGCGGAACGTTAAACACCATCGCAAAGCCGACGGCAGGAATGGCGGCCAGAAGCATGTCCTGTGCCAGCGCCAGCAGAAAATCTATCACGCCCATCCGCGTAACCCCCAGAGTGTCAAGGCCATTACTACGCCGATGCAGGTCGCCAGCGTCAGCAGGCTGGCAATAGCCCAGCGTGCCAGACCGGTATTGATGTGTCCTTTAAACATGTCGGCAACGGCGTTGATCAACGGAAAGCCCGGAACCAGCAGAAGCACGCTGGCGGCCATGGCAATCGTCGGGGTAGTGGCAAACTGCGGCAGGCGCAGCAGCAGGCCGGAAACCGTGGTGGCGACAAACGCGGTAATGCAGAAGTTAATTTGCGGATGCAGCTGTCTGTGCGTCAGCAGCTGGCGAACATACATGGCGATACTGCTGGCGAAAAAGGTGACGATCGCGCCGTCCCAGCCGCCTTTATTGAGCTTACAAAAGCAGGCGCAAGACAGCCCTACCATCACCACGACAAGCCAGCGCGGATAACGTAATGGCTTAATTTGGCTGAACCGTTTTTCAATCTCCCGAAGATCGAGAAGCTTATGTTCAGCAAGGATGACGATGTGCTGCACTTCGGTCACGACGTGCATGTTAATGCCGCGGTCATGGTTTTTGCGGGTGGAGGTCAGGCACTGACCGTCTTTGATCGTGGTCAGCACGATGGCGTTGGATGAAATAGCGCTTTCAACGCTATCCATACCCAGCGCCAGTCCCAGCCGGGTGGAAAGCTCCTCAACCAGCGCGCTTTCCGCACCGTGCTGGAGCAGAAAAAGACCGCACTGAATACATAGCCGCGTGATAGCACGCTGCGTTGACCGATCTGCCTGCATGTATTGTCCTGAAGAAGGTCGAAAGTTGCCGGTTGGCCCATAGCGATTACTTTTAGCACAAAGTGCAGTGCCTCTTGCTGTGGGCCAGATCAAGGTTTATGCAAACAGTTGCTGCCCTTAAGTGCGGAAGGGGGTGGGATTAATTCATCATTTTGGTGAATTATTAATATTAAAATATAAGTTATTTATATTTAGTTATTCTAATTTTATATTGTAGTTATTTTAATGACACTGCAGGTGATGCTGCCAACTTACTGATTTAGTGTATGATGGTGTTTTTGAGGTGCTCCAGTGGCTTCTGTTTCTATCAGCTGTCCCTCCTGTTCAGCTACTGACGGGGTGGTGCGTAACGGTAAAAGTACTGCCGGACATCAGCGCTATCTCTGCTCTCACTGCCGTAAAACATGGCAGTTACAGTTCACATACACCGCCTCTCAACCCGGTACGCACCAGAAAATCATTGATATGGCCATGAATGGCGTTGGATGCCGGGCAACCGCCCGCATTATGGGCGTTGGCCTCAACACGATTTTACGTCACTTAAAAAACTCAGGCCGCAGTCGGTAACCTCGCGCATACAGCCGGGCAGTGACGTCATCGTCTGCGCGGAAATGGACGAACAGTGGGGCTACGTCGGGGCTAAATCGCGCCAGCGCTGGCTGTTTTACGCGTATGACAGGCTCCGGAAGACGGTTGTTGCGCACGTATTCGGTGAACGCACTATGGCGACGCTGGGGCGTCTTATGAGCCTGCTGTCACCCTTTGACGTGGTGATATGGATGACGGATGGCTGGCCGCTGTATGAATCCCGCCTGAAGGGAAAGCTGCACGTAATCAGCAAGCGATATACGCAGCGAATTGAGCGGCATAACCTGAATCTGAGGCAGCACCTGGCACGGCTGGGACGGAAGTCGCTGTCGTTCTCAAAATCGGTGGAGCTGCATGATAAAGTCATCGGGCATTATCTGAACATAAAACACTATCAATAATTTGGAGTCATTACCCTCTGACGTAGGGTTACTCGATGCGGCGGATATTATTACCCACCTTCCGGCAAGCGAACCGCAAAGTTCGGCACTCAGTAAGCCGACCTTTTTATAACCTGCCCGTTGCGCGCCAGACAGGCTCTGGCGCAACAATCAGATGCAAACATCAACCCATTTTGCGGAGGTCAGCTCTGCCATTCTGTCAGGTGAAATACGCACGGCACTATGAATTGCGCCTGCTGCGGGCAGGACTTCGGCGTACTGCTTTAGCGAGATATCGCAGTAAACCGCGAGCGGGTTTTCCAGGCCGAACGGGCATACGCCGCCAACGGGGTGACCGGTGATGGTCACCACTTCATCACTGCTGAGCATGCGCGCTTTTGCACCAAACGTGTCTTTCAGCTTTTTGTTATCCAGGCGTGCATCACCTTTCGCTACCACCAGAATCACCTCATTTTTCACTTTTAATGACAAGGTTTTGGCGATTTGTCCCGGTTCAACGCGATGGGCGGCAGCAGCCAACGCAACGGTAGCGGTACTCTGACTAAGTTCAATAACGTCTATATCCGGCGCGTTGTCGGCAAAAAACTGCTGTACAGACTGCAAACTCATTGTTTCCTCCTGACAAATATCCTGCGTAATCTGTCATAAGAATTTATGCTCTGTAAATATCTCTTCGGTAACAAATATCCCGAACGGCTGATTTCTGGATCCTCTTCACAATCACGGAAACCGGTTACAGTAACCGGTTGCAGAGCGTGATGCGTCGATTAATACTGAGTACGTAACGTCCCCTGTACCCAATAATAAGAGCAAATTATGAAACCATTCCGTCTGAGCAGTACCCCTGGTCCACAAGCCAGCAAGGTTGTGAAGGTGATTTATGGAACAATGTGCGGCGCAAATGTGCCCGTAACAAACGTCTGACAGGAGATCTGCCATGTCTGCCAACCATGCTGCGTTTAACCTGATATTCCGTTTTGTTGAAAATTACGTGAGCCCGATTGCCGGGCGGATCTCTTCCCAGCGTCATGTCATGGCTATCCGTGATGGGTTTATCTCCGCGATGCCATTTATGATTGTGGGTTCATTTTTGTTAGTGTTCGCATACCCGCCGTTTTCGCCGGATACCACCTGGGGTTTCGCCCGAGCCTGGCTGGATATGGCGAAGCAGTTTGAAGGCCAGATTCTGACGCCTTTTGATATGACGATGGGCATTATGTCCATTTATATTTGTGCGGCCATTGCCTACAACCTTGGCAAACACTATGTCAAATCGCACCAGTTAGACCCGTTTATGTGTGCCATGCTGTCGCTGATGGCGTTTCTGCTGGTCGCGGCACCGAAAACCAAAGGCACGCTGCCAGTCGACAGCCTGGGTGGGACGGGCATTTTTACTGCGATTCTGGTGGCGATCTACTGCGTTGAGATGATGCGTTTCCTCAAGGCGCATAACATCGGTATTCGCCTGCCAGACCAGGTACCTCCGATGATCAAAAACTCTTTTGATCTGCTCATCCCGGTGCTGGTGGTGGTGTTGACGCTTTATCCTCTGAGCCTGCTCATTCAGTCTCAGTTCGGCATGCTGATCCCGCAGGCCATTATGTCGGTCTTTAAACCTCTGGTTTCCGCAGCGGATTCCCTGCCTGCGATCCTGCTGGCCGTGTTGATTGGCCATCTGCTGTGGTTCGCCGGGATCCACGGCGCCGCCATCGTCTCCGGGATGCTGCAGATGTTCTGGCTGACCAACCTGGGTGCGAACCAGACCGCGCTGGCCGCCAGCCAGCCTCTGCCGCATATTTTTATGGAGGCGTTCTGGACGTTCTTTATCGTGATTGGCGGGTCGGGAGCCACGATGGGCTTGGTGATTTGCTATTTGCGTAGCCGTTCAGCGCATTTACGCTCTATCGGGCGTTTGAGCGTGGTACCCAGCTTCTTTAACATCAATGAACCCGTCATTTTCGGTACGCCAATCGTGATGAACCCGGTGTTCTTTATTCCATTCCTGCTGGCACCGATGGTAAATGCCGTGCTGGCCTGGGCGGCGATGACGTTTGACCTGATTGGCCGCGTCATCTCAGTGGTCCCCTGGACGGCACCGGCGCCAATAGGCGCAGCGTGGGCTCTGGGCTGGGATTTCCGCGCGGCTATTCTGGTTGTGGTTCTGGCCTGCGTATCGGCAATCATCTACTTCCCGTTCTTCAAAGTTTACGAGAAACAGCTGCTGGAGCAGGAAGCGGAAGAAGCGCAGCGTAACGCGGAAGAGGACAATCAGCAGGTGGCTTAGGTAAAAGCAAAACGGCAACTCAGGTTGCCGTTTTTAGTGTTTGTTCCCTCTCCCTGTGGGAGAGGGGCAGGGTGAGGGCATCAGGCCGTGGCCGATTATTTCAGCGTGCAATCCCCGCACTGCTTAACGTCCGGCAGGCGATAGCGCTGGCAGCAGGTGCGGCGAACCAGAAGCCCATCACGGAGCACGACGGTACGGAATAACGGGTTGTCGCGGCCATCGGAAAGCTGTTTTGCAAAGAAACAGGACTGACGCAGGGCATCAACGTTCTCATCACCAAGCAGAGGCTTCATTTCCGTTAAATACCAGTGGATTAAATAGCCCGTATTGCTCCAGATAAGCTTCGCGTTAATCTCTCCCGTCGCTTCAAGCGCTTCCACCACTGGGATCAGGGCCTGGGTGATAAGCTGCTCCATGCGCTCCTGAGCCGTCAGGCGTTCCCCGTTCTGGTCTTCGTGGAGAGCAATCCAGAAACAGGCTGCGCGCCCGGTTTCGTGAAACTCGACGTGGAAATTATCCGGCGAGAGTTCCAGCATGCTCTTCTGGGTTAATAGCGCCAGCATGAGGGGTGGCACCATCAGCCCGATATACCACTGCGCCCAGAGAGAGAGCAGCGGTTTATTTTCCCGCGTAAGGGTGGGCTGATTGCGATAGATATGGTCGGAATAGGTGGCCAGCAGCGACTGCAGTTTTGTCGGTTGACGCCACTCTGAGAGCGTCATGGCGTGGTTCGGGTGCGCTTCATCAAGCCGGATAAAGTCCAGCAGGTGGGCTCGCGTCTCCGCAATCTTATCCCGTATGGCATCCGCAAGCGAAACATTCCCGCTGGTGAGGGGCGCTCGCCAGAGGAGGGGTTCGACGATGTGTGCGGTTTGCGTAGCCATAGTATAGATAGAAATCTAAATGATAATGATTGCCAATCCTAACTATTGCTCATACCAATGGCAAGACTTTTGTCCGGGTGACACCGCCGTGATGTTTATGCCGTCTGCAGCTCTTCACTCAACAGAATGTTATTGCGCCCCATATGCTTTGCTTCGTAGAGGGCTTTGTCCGCTTTTTCCAGCGCGCCTTCCACGTCTTCATCCTCGAAAATGGCAATACCAATGCTGATGGTGACGTTTGTCGCGACACTCTCATTAAACAGATGCGGGATTTTCAAATCGTAGACTTTCTGACGGATCCGCTCGGCCGTCTGGCGAGCATGTTCGAGTGAAATATTGGTCAGCAGCACCATAAACTCTTCTCCGCCAAAACGCGCCACAATATCGCGAGAACGCACGGCGTCGCGGATTGCCGCAGAGACGCGCTTAAGCGCCTGGTCGCCCATCATATGGCCATAATGATCGTTGTAGGCTTTAAAGTGGTCGATATCCATCAGCAGAACAAAGTGCTCGCCATTTTCTACCGTCGGCAGGTTCTCCAGACGGCTTTGCAGGCCGCGACGATTATAGAGCCCGGTAAGCGGGTCCATCATGCTGAGATCGGTAAGGGTTTCTCGCTCTTCCAACAGGCGAGAGAGCAATTCCTGAGCGAAACGATCGTTACGCGTTTGCAAAATGTTATGAATGGCAATTGCCACCACAGGAAGTGCGAAAGAATAGGTCATTCTTAGCCATATATCGTGATCGCTTAGCCACAGGCAGACAATAAAGGTGGGCAATGAGTGCAGCGTAAATGCTTTGATATTACTGGCGAATGCCAGGGTTCCGATAAAAAGTACCGTTAATAGGGCGATTAACAAATACGTCGCGTGGTCGTGGGTAATTAAGGCGAATTTAGACACAATTTGCCAGGCCCACAAAATACCGAAGATCCCTGAAACAACGGGAATATTTATCTTCCGCGCGCGCTTTCTCCAGTGCCAGACGAACAGACCGGTGCTGATGGAGAAAATAGCAATAAGTGGGGCAGATAACAGGCGTACAGAATTGAGCGGATTTGTTACCGAGAACACTGCCGAGGTTGCGTTCAGAAATAAAAATAAACGTAACGACAATTGATATTTTCTGTGAACCAAAGACCGCCAGGATTGTGATGTCATAGTCGTGCGTTTTTATTAAAATTTAATTAAAACAAATAAGTAGGTGCCGTTTCGCAATAAAACATGCAAAAAACTCAAAGAGTAATTATCAGAAAATCTTTAGATGTTGTTAACAGGTGTGCAATTTATCACCTTAGGCAATTCCTGTCATTACGGGAAAGGTAAAGGTCGATGGATTTTGATTCATTCAGCTGACAAATGATAATGCGTGTCATATGATATTGGTTATCATTATCGTTGTGAGAGGGCAGAGCATGTTGAACAGGGCGCTTGGAAGTGGTTGGGGGGTATTGCTACCGGGAGCCATTCTCGGCGGGTTGATGTTTGCCGATCTCTCCCTTGATACCTGGAAGGCGATCATTGTGTCAGGCCTGTTAGTCACGTCAGGCATGATCTGGCATAAACAGCTGCGCCACTTTGTTTTACTGCCATCATGCGTAGCACTGGTCAGTGGAATTCTGGTGATATTGATGAGTTTGAAATAACAGGGAAAACAAGAGGAACTTCAGAAGGGATGTAAGATAATTGGTGCGAGGGGGGGACTCGAACCCCCACATCCTAAGGACACTAACACCTGAAGCTAGCGCGTCTACCAATTCCGCCACCTTCGCACAGTCATCTTACTATTGTTGATATCGCCTCGTTGGTGCGAGGGGGGGGACTCGAACCCCCACATCCGTAAGGACACTAACACCTGAAGCTAGCGCGTCTACCAATTCCGCCACCTTCGCCCAGTGCGAGCAATATCATTGTGATTTATGGTGCGAGGGGGGGGACTCGAACCCCCACATCCGTAAGGACACTAACACCTGAAGCTAGCGCGTCTACCAATTCCGCCACCTTCGCATACCATCGATACTGTAAAAGTATCGTAACCACGGAGGCGCATTCTAGATGTTTTCAGCTTTACGTCAACAGAAAAGTGCGCGCGACGCCTTGATTGCTGCAAAAATGGCCGATGCAGGTGCCATGCGGAGCCGGATGGCGCTTGCGCTTATCCGGCCTGCTGGAGTGGAGATTACTTTTTGGCCTGACGCGTCATTACGGTACGGTAGACCTTAAAGCGGCCGGTCTGGGCGATCACTTCGTGGAAGCCGAAGGTTTCGTCCAGCACTTTCGGGTACGCCAGGAAGGCGTTCGCAACAATACGCAGCTCGCCGCCGCTGTTAAGGTGACGGGTTGCGCCACGGATCAGCGTTTGTGCCGCTTCAAGGCTGGTCTCCATACCATCGTGGAACGGCGGGTTGGAAATAATCATGTCGAAGCGACCGGTGACGTCGGAGAAGACGTTGCTGGCAATCACCTCGCCTTCAATGCCGTTTGCGGCAAGCGTTGCGCGGCTGGCTTCTACCGCCGGGCGCTCACGTCACACAGGGTTAAGCGCACTTTTGGTGAATGGCTGGCAAGCACGGTAGAGAGCACGCCCGCGCCGCAGCCCACGTCCAGCACTTTGCCTTTGGTGTGCGGCGTCAGGGTGGAGAGCAGCAGCTTGCTGCCCGTATCCAGCGCGTCACGGCTGAACACGCCCGGCAGGGTTTTGATGGTCAGGCCGTCGAGCTGGTACTCGTCCCAGTAAGCCTGTGGATCAAACGTTGTCTGTTTTTCCAGACGGCCATGGTACAGACCACAGCGGCGTGCGCTGTCGACTTTGTTCAGCGGCGCGTAGCCTTCCAGCATCTGTTCAGCGCTACGCACGCCGCTGCGGTTCTCACCCACCACGAAAATATCGCAGCCGACCGGCAGCAGGGAGAGCAGGTTCATCAGCTGGAACTGGGCTTCCGGCTTGTTCTTCGGCCAGTAGTAGATCAGCGTATCGCAGTCGGCGATATCGCTCTGCTCCGCCACCAGGCTAAAGCGCGCGCGCTCGCCCATCTGGCGGCTCAGCACCTGCCAGTGGTGGTAGTATTGGGTGTGGGCACGGCTTTCAGCACAGTCGAAACGCGCAGGCAGGTCATCCTGCATATCTCCGGCAAACAGAATACGGCTTTCTTCGAAATCATCACTGTGACGCAGCAAGACTTCACTTGCCGGGGTAAATGCAGACATGAATTGTTCCTCAATAAACTCAGGCGGGGATTATAGTAGGTAGATGGCGCACTTTCGACACATTTGCTATATTTGCGCGCCTGAGAGACAGGAGTTTTCCCTATGACATCCCGACGAGACTGGCAGTTGCAGCAGCTGGGCATTACCCAGTGGGCTTTGCGTCGCCCGACGGCGTTGCAGGGCGAAATCGCCATTTCCATCCCTGCGCACGTACGCCTGGTGATGGTGGCGGAAGAACTGCCTGCCCTGAATGAACCCCTGATCGATGATGTCCTTCGCAGCCTGAAGATGACGGCCGACCAGGTTTTACAGCTGACGCCAGAGCATGTCGCGATGCTTCCTCCTGATAGCCGCTGTAACAGCTGGCGTATCGGAGAGACAAACGAGATCCCCCTCCAGGGGAGCCAGATCTGCACGCCAGCGCTGGACGAACTGAAAGCCAACCCAAAAGCGCGCAGCGCGCTATGGCAACAAATCTGCGAATATGAACACGATTTCTTCCCTCACGACGCCTGACCTGACCACAGCGTTTGCGATTGAAACACGCGCCCACGCCTTTCCGTGGAGCGAAAAAACCTTCGCCAGCAATCAGGGCGAACGGTATCTGAACTTCCGTCTGGACGTTGACGGCACCATGGCCGCCTTCGCGATCACGCAGGTTGTTCTTGATGAAGCGACGCTGTTTAATATTGCGGTTGATCCCGCGTTCCAGCGCCGTGGGCTGGGAAGAGAACTGCTCGAGCACCTCATTCGCGAGCTCGAAACCCGTGACGTTTTCACCCTGTGGCTGGAGGTGCGCGCGTCGAATGTCGCCGCCATCGCGCTCTATGAAAGCTTAGGCTTTAACGAGGCGACAATCCGCCGTAACTACTACCCCACCGCAGAGGGACGCGAAGACGCCATCATAATGGCTCTGCCGATTGGATAATAAAAAATAAGGTTGTAACGATGAAATGGGACTGGATTTTCTTTGATGCCGACGAAACGCTGTTTACGTTCGATTCGTTCGGCGGCCTGCAGCGGATGTTTCTCGACTATAGCGTGACCTTCACCGCTGAAGATTTTCAGGACTATCAGGCGGTAAACAAGCCGCTGTGGGTGGATTACCAGAACGGTGCCATCACCGCGTTACAGCTTCAGCACCAGCGTTTTGACGTCTGGGCGGAACGCTTAAAGGTCAGTCCGGGGACGCTGAACGAGGCGTTCCTGAACGCGATGGCCGATATCTGTGCGCCACTGCCGGGTGCGGTTTCCCTGCTGAATGCGTTGAAAGGCAAGGTGAAACTGGGGATCATCACCAACGGTTTTACCGCCCTGCAGCAGATCCGCCTCGAGCGCACCGGCCTGCGCGATCATTTCGACGCGCTGGTGATCTCCGAAGAGGTGGGCGTACCTAAACCGGATCCGCGTATTTTCGATTATGCGCTGTCGCAGGCAGGTAATCCTGACCGCGATCGCGTCCTGATGGTGGGTGATACGGCAGAGTCAGATATCCTGGGCGGAATGAATGCCGGTCTGTCGACCGTCTGGCTCAACGCGCATGGCCGCGTGAAGCCTGAAGGCATCGAGCCGACCTGGACCGTAACGTCGTTGAACGAACTGGAGCAACTCCTGTGTAAACAATGATTGCCTGCCCCCCATTGATGGGTAAAATAGCCGCAATTTTGTATTCCATGATGCGTGGCGTGCTGCCGCGCTTATAAAAGAAGATTTAATTATGACGTTGTCTCCTTATCTGCAAGAGGTGGCCAAGCGCCGCACTTTTGCCATTATCTCCCACCCGGATGCCGGTAAAACGACCATCACCGAGAAGGTGTTGCTGTTCGGACAGGCGATCCAGACTGCGGGTACCGTTAAAGGCCGTGGCTCCAGCCAGCATGCAAAATCTGACTGGATGGAGATGGAAAAGCAGCGTGGTATTTCGATTACCACCTCCGTGATGCAGTTCCCGTATCACGACTGCCTGGTGAACCTGCTGGATACCCCGGGCCACGAAGACTTCTCCGAAGATACCTACCGTACCCTGACGGCGGTGGACTGCTGTCTGATGGTGATCGACGCCGCGAAAGGTGTAGAAGACCGGACCCGTAAGCTGATGGAAGTTACCCGTCTGCGCGATACGCCGATCCTCACCTTTATGAACAAACTCGACCGTGACATCCGTGACCCGATGGAAGTGATGGACGAAGTGGAAAGCGAGCTGAAAATCGCCTGTGCGCCCATCACCTGGCCAATTGGCTGCGGTAAGCTGTTCAAAGGGGTGTATCACCTCTATAAAGACGAAACCTATCTGTATCAGACCGGTAAAGGCCACACCATTCAGGACGTTCGCGTGGTGAAAGGTCTGGATAACCCTGAGCTGGACGTGGCAGTCGGCGAAGAGCTGGCCGCGCAGCTGCGCGACGAACTGGAGCTGGTCAAAGGTGCGTCTCACGAGTTCGACAAAGAGCTGTTCCTGAGCGGTGAAATCACCCCGGTCTTCTTCGGTACCGCGCTGGGTAACTTCGGCGTTGACCACATGCTGGACGGTCTGGTGGAGTGGGCGCCGCGCCCGATGCCGCGTAAAACCGACACCCGTGAAGTGGAAGCGCAGGAAGAGAAATTCACCGGCTTCGTGTTCAAAATTCAGGCCAACATGGACCCGAAACACCGCGATCGCGTGGCCTTTATGCGCGTGGTGTCCGGTAAGTATGAAAAGGGCATGAAGCTGCGCCAGGTGCGTACCGGTAAAGACGTGGTGATCTCCGACGCGCTGACCTTTATGGCGGGCGACCGTTCGCACGTTGAAGAGGCGTATCCGGGCGACATCATCGGTCTGCACAACCACGGCACTATTCAGATCGGCGATACCTTCACCCAGGGTGAAATGATGAAGTTCACCGGTATTCCGAACTTCGCACCGGAGCTGTTCCGTCGTATTCGTCTGCGCGATCCGCTGAAGCAGAAACAGCTGCTGAAAGGCCTGGTTCAGCTCTCCGAGGAGGGCGCCGTGCAGGTGTTCCGCCCAATCGCGAACAACGATCTGATCGTGGGTGCGGTCGGCGTGCTGCAGTTCGACGTGGTTGTTGCGCGTCTGAAGAGCGAGTACAACGTGGAAGCGATTTACGAGTCCGTGAACGTCGCGACCGCGCGCTGGGTTGAGTGTTCTGACGTGAAGAAATTCGAAGAATTTAAGCGTAAGAACGAAATTCAGCTGGCGCTGGATGGCGGCGATAACCTGACCTATATCGCACCAACCATGGTGAACCTGAACCTGACGCAGGAACGTTATCCTGACGTTCAGTTCCGTAAAACCCGCGAGCACTAATCCCCTCTCAGAGCACGGCTGCCGCCGTGCTCTTCTTTAATTCCTGTCTTATTAATCCCTTGCGGAATGTTCTTAATTCAACGCAATTTCACGCTATTCGCGCGTTTTTTACTCAATTCTGAAAGCGGCTCTGTGAGAGTGATCTATATTTAACTCAGTGTTTAACACCGGGCGTGGATAAATTAACTGTTCAATGCATGACTTTAGGTTGTCCATTTTGCCCGCGTGTTTATTCGCAATATATAAAACTACTAAGGAAGTATGTAGCCCGAATAACGGGTCAACACAGGAATAGATCGATGAATATGACAAGACTGAAGATTTCGAAAACTCTGCTGGCTGTAACCCTGGGTAGCGTTCTGGTGAGCGGTTCCGCCCTGGCGGAAAGCACCACCATGGATAAAGCACAGTCCACTGCCGATACCGCAGGGCAAAAAATCGATAGCTCTATGAATAAAGTCGGCAACTTCATGGATGACAGCTCAATCACAGCAAAAGTGAAAGCCGCACTGGTGGATGATGAATCCATCAAAAGTACCGATATTTCCGTTAAGACCGACAAGAAAGTGGTCACGCTGAGCGGCTTCGTGGAAAGCCAGGCTCAGGCCGAGCAGGCGGTGAAAGTCGCGAAGGGCGTCGAAGGTGTTGCCTCCGTCAGCGATAAGCTGCACGTACGTGACGGTAAAAACGCGTCGGTGAAAGGTTATGCCGGTGATGCCGCTACTACCAGCGAAATCAAAGCTAAACTTTTAGCGGATGACATCGTGCCGTCCCGTAAGGTGAAAGTAGAAACCACCGATGGTGTGGTTCAGCTTTCCGGTACGGTAGATTCGCAGGCGCAAAGTGAACGCGCCGAGTCCATCGCGAAAGCGATTGACGGTGTGAAAAGCGTTAAAAACGATCTGAAAACGAAGTAAATCTGGACCATTCGCCCGTCTGGCTAACACCTGCGGGCGAAATAAGAACGACTCTGGAAAAACGCCGGTGAGTGACCTGAGCGCTCACGTTTAGCGGCCGACATTAACTATGGTAAAGGAGAAGCTTATGTTTCGTTGGGGCATTATATTTCTGGTTATCGCGTTAATTGCCGCCGCATTGGGCTTTGGTGGACTGGCAGGTACAGCGGCATGGGCAGCTAAAATTGTCTTCGTTGTGGGTATTATTCTGTTCCTGGTCAGCCTGTTTACGGGTCGTAGACGTCCGTAGCAAACGCAATATTCCTTCAACAAAATAAAGCCAGTCACTGTGACTGGCTTTTTCTTATTTGCGGAACAGGTCGGGTGCGTTACTGTGGTGTTATAAAATAATCAAAACAGGAAAGCAGAGGTGGGGCAACGAATTCCCGTTACGCTCGGCAATATTGCGCCGCTGACGTTAAAACCGTTTCGCGCAGGTCAACTCGCGCTGGTTTGCGAGGGGGGAGGGCAGCGCGGCATTTTCACCGCCGGCGTGCTGGATGAATTTATGCGCGCGCAGTTCAACCCGTTTGACCTTTACTTCGGCACGTCTGCCGGGGCGCAGAACCTCTCTGCCTATGTTTGTAATCAACCTGGCTACGCGCGAAAGGTCATCATGCGCTACACCACGGCAAAAGAATTTTTTAATCCGGTGCGCTTTGTGCGCGGCGGCAACCTGATCGATCTCGACTGGCTACTGGAAGCGACCTCCAGCCAGATGCCGCTGGCCATGGATACCGCTGCCCGTCTGTTTGATAGCGGCAAAGAGTTCTGGATGTGCGCCAGCCGGGGCGATGACTATTCGCCGGGCTATTTTTCTCCTCAGAAGGAAAACTGGCTGGACATCATCCGTGCCTCCAGCGCGATCCCCGGCTTTTATCGTACGGGAGCCCTGCTGGACGGCATTAGCTATCTGGACGGTGGGATCAGTGACGCGGTGCCGGTTCAGGAAGCCGCCCGGCGCGGGGCGAAAACCATTGTGGTGATCCGAACCGTACCGTCGCAAATGTATTACACGCCGCAGTGGTTTAAACGGATGGAGCGCTGGTTGGGCGACAGCAGCCTGCAGCCGCTGGTGAACATCGCGAAGCAGCATGAAACCACCTACGGCGCGATGCAGCGCTTCATTGAAAAACCGCCGGGCAAACTGCGTATTTTTGAAATCTATCCACCTAAGCCGCTGCTGAGCATGGCCCTGGGCAGTCGCGTCCCTGCGCTGCGCATGGATTACAAAACGGGGCGGCTGTGCGGGCGCTATTTCCTGGCGACGGTAGGCAAAATGCTGGCGGAGCAACCGCCGCTTCATCGCCATAAACGCATTATTATGCCGCCTGCCATTGTCGCCAACGACGCCCTGACGATGCCGCTGGTGGATATTCCGCAGGCGAATGACGCTTTACTGGATAACGAGGATCTGGCGTGACGCTCCGCTTTGTCGATACCCACTGCCACTTTGATTTCCCGCCGTTTACGGGGGATGAAGCGCACAGCATTGCCAAAGCTGCCGAGGCAGGCGTTCAGGCCATCATTATGCCGTCAGTGGAAGCGGCCTATTTTTCCCGGGTGATGGATCTTTCCATGCGGTACCCCGCGCTCTATGCCGCGCTCGGCCTGCATCCGATCGTGATTGAGCGACACCTTGATGAGCACATTGAGAGGCTTGATGAGCTCCTGCAGACCGCAGGAGACAAACTTGTCGCCATCGGTGAGATCGGCCTCGATCTTTATCGTGAGGATCCTCAGTTTGAGCGCCAGCAGACGATCCTCGACGCGCAGCTCAGGCTGGCGAAGCGCCACGATCTGCCGGTGATCCTCCATTCAAGACGCACGCACGATAAGCTGGCGATGCACCTGAAACGCATCGATCTGCCTCGCAGGGGCGTAGTGCACGGTTTTTCCGGCAGCCTGCAGCAGGCGCAGCGTTTTATTGAGCTGGGCTATAAAATCGGCGTCGGTGGCACCATCACCTATCCGCGCGCCAGTAAAACCAGGGACGTAATGGCACAGCTGCCGCTGTCGGCGCTTCTGCTGGAAACCGACGCGCCGGATATGCCGCTGAATGGTTTTCAGGGTCAGCCGAATCGCCCGGAACAGGCGGCGCGCGTGTTCACCACCCTGTGTGAACTGCGAAAAGAGCCTGAAGAGGTGATTGCCGATGCGCTGCTGGAAAATACCCGTTCGGTATTTGGCATCACGCTATAGGTAAAGCGCCGGACGGAGCACCGTTATCTTCTGTTTTTCCAGCGCCCGCGCCAGCGGTTCAACGTCCTCGGGCGTGGCGCTGCGCCACGACGCCGCCTCACCGTAAACGCCATGCGCATGAAATGCGTTGATGCGCACCGGCACATTCCCAAGCCCGTGGATAAAGGTCGTTAGCGGTTTGAGATGTTCCAGGTAATCACATTGCTCTGGGATGACCAATAAGCGGAGTTCCGTCAAACGGCGGCGATCTGCCAGCCAGCGGATGTTCTGCTTAATCTGCGGGTTTTCGCGCCCGGTCAGGAAGCGGTGATGCTCGTTCCCCCACGCCTTCAGATCCAGCATCGCGCCATCCAGTACCGGCAGCAGCTTTTGCCAGCCGGTTTCGCTTAACAGACCGTTGCTGTCTACCAGACAGGTGAGGTGACGCAGGGCGGGATCGGCTTTGATCGCGTTGAACAGGGCGATCAAAAACGGCAATTGCGTTGTGGCTTCACCACCGCTCACGGTGATCCCTTCGATAAACGGTGCGGATTTGCGGACCTGGGTGAGGATCTCTTCCACGCTGAAGCGGTGCGCCATAGGCGTTGCCTGCTGCTGGCACAGGTGCAGGCAGGTGTCGCACTGCTGGCAGTCACTCTCCTGCCACCAGACGCGTCCGGCCTGAATGGTCAGCGCGTCGTGCGGGCAGTGGGGCACACAGTCCCCGCAGTCGTTGCAGCGGCCGATCGTCCACGGGTTGTGGCAGGTTTTGCAGCGCAGGTTGCAGCCCTGCAGGAACAGGGCCAGGCGGCTGCCCGGCCCGTCCACGCAGGAAAAAGGAATGACCTGACTAACTAAAGCGCATCTGCTGTTCATGGCTAACCACGCGCGGCTGTCGTTCCAGAATACGGGTATTGCGTGCGGCTTCTTCCCCCAGCCAGGTAGTATTGGTGCGCGATCCGGCTTCCCGGTATTTCTCCAGATCCGACAAGCGAACCATATAGCCGGTCACGCGGACCAGATCGTTACCCGCTACGTTGGCGGTAAATTCCCGCATTCCCGCCCTGAACGCGCCCAGGCAAAGCTGAACCACCGCCTGAGGATTGCGTTTTACCGTCTCCTCCAGGGTGAGAA
The DNA here is from genome assembly GCF_001521715.1 of Enterobacter asburiae. Lineage (NCBI taxonomy): Bacteria > Pseudomonadati > Pseudomonadota > Gammaproteobacteria > Enterobacterales > Enterobacteriaceae > Enterobacter > Enterobacter asburiae. The sequence goes on along the minus strand of NZ_CP011863.1, from coordinate 2,912,186 downwards.
TATCGCTGATTCCGGAGTGATAGTGTTTGTGATGCGGCGCAACGGCCAGCAGATGGCTGACAGGATCCGGCTCATCGCCGTAGGGCAGGCGCGCGCCCGGCGTGGTGCCGGAGTCGGAGCTGATCCCCGACTGCACGTGCAGCATCGCGCGATGCTTCCAGCCGTGCTTCACCGGCGTGTTTTCCACAAACGCCGCAAGCTGTTCGCTGATGCGATAGCCCAGCGCGTTGGCCTGCTCGTCTTTTCCGTAACGGCCTTCAATGCCCTCCTTTTCACAGAGCGTATTCACCGCTTCCGCCAGGCCGTACATGCCAAACATGGATACAAACCGATCCGCATCAATCAGCCCCTCTTTGACCAGGAAGCTATTCTCAAAGAAGCCAGATTGCCCGTACAGAAAATCGCAGCGCGCATCGATGATGGCAATTTGCTGCTGGCAGTAGTGCGGGAGCGTGCGGGTGAAGAAGTTTTCAATGGATGTGCTGCGTTCAGCAATGGCTTTGAGGTTAAGGCGCACCAGGGTGCTGCCGCCGCCTGCAAGCGGCAGGGAGTTGTAACAACTCACCACGCCGTAACGGCCTTTTGTGAAAATTTTATCATTCATCGGGCCATTAGAAATATGCGGTTTGCTGCATTCACATATGTTTTTTGCCACCTCAAGCAGCAAATCGTCCGGGGTGATATCGGGATCGTAGATAAAGGTCAGGTTCGGCGCGACCTGCTTCAGCTCTGCATCGGCACGCAGAATGGCGCGCGTGACGGGCGTATCCGCCGGGCCGATATTGGCGTGCATAAACGCATCCGGCAGCGTACGGTCGAGATAGCGCCAGAAACGTTTTATTCGGCTATCGATCTCTTCTTGTGTTAGAATTCTAACATATGGAGTTAATATCGCATCAAGCTGACCGAGATAGACCGGCATCGATGTGACGGACGGAACATGATGGTAGAGGATGGTTAACAGCGAGAGGGCGTCGTCGAGATCTTTTGCCCCTTCCAGTTCCAGCCATTCTGAACCGTTAGCCAGAAATTTTGCGTAATCCGGCAGAACGTAACGGGGTTTGTAAGGCGCGTGGCCTTCGAACATGTCGCAGATAAACCCTTCTTCCAGCGCGGCTCGTGCGGCTTCAGGAAGTGCCGGGTAAGGCAGGTTGTTTTCCGCTTCCAGCGCCAGAAAATGACGTTTTTGTTCCGGGGTTAACACCGGGCTTGTCACAATGTGCTGGCAACGTTGTTGCAGGGCGTCGGGGCTGGAGTGGGGCATATTCGCTTCCTTGAGTGTTCTGCGGATGATGAACGGATTGTAGGAAGCCAGCCTGTCGGGGCTTTTGATCCGACAGAGGGTATCGCTGCTTTAGTCGGCAATTTACGCGCTAAAGTTTGAAGAAGATCTCATTACAGTAATGCAAATTTGTATGCAGTTTTCATTAACTGTGATGAATGTCGAAGTGTGGATGCGGGTGAATGTTAGAATACTCACAGACCCGCAAGGTAAAATTTATACGGCACTGCCGTTGGAGAATGTTATGACCGATTTAACTGCAAGCAGCCTGCGCGCGTTGAAGCTGATGGACCTGACCACCCTGAACGATGACGATACCAATGAAAAAGTCATCGCCCTGTGCCATCAGGCGAAAACGCCGGTGGGTAACACTGCAGCCATCTGTATCTACCCGCGCTTTATCCCGATTGCCCGTAAGACGCTGAAAGAGCAGGGCACGCCGGACGTGCGCATTGCAACCGTAACTAACTTCCCGCATGGCAACGATGATATCGAAATTGCGCTGGCGGAAACCCGCGCGGCGATTGCCTACGGCGCAGACGAAGTTGACGTGGTGTTCCCGTACCGCGCGCTGATCGCCGGCAACGAGCAGGTCGGTTTTGACCTGGTGAAAGCCTGTAAAGACGCGTGCGCGGCGGCAAACGTGCTGCTGAAAGTGATCATCGAAACCGGCGAGCTGAAAGAAGAGGCGCTGATTCGTAAAGCGTCTGAAATCTCCATCAAGGCCGGTGCAGATTTTATTAAAACCTCTACCGGTAAAGTGCCGGTGAATGCAACCCCGGAAAGCGCGCGCATCATGATGGAAGTGATCCGCGACATGGGTGTGTCCAAAACCGTTGGTTTCAAACCTGCGGGCGGCGTGCGTACTGCTGAAGACGCGCAGCAGTTCCTGGCGATTGCCGACGAGCTGTTTGGCGCCGACTGGGCCGATTCCCGTCACTACCGCTTCGGTGCGTCCAGCCTGCTGGCCAGCCTGCTGAAAGCGCTGGGTCACGGCGACGGTAAGAGCGCAAGCAGCTACTGATTGCCAGACTATGCCGGATGACGCTTTGTTCATCCGGCCGACAGGATCGTAGGGCGGGTAAGCGTAACGCCACCCGCCACAACTCCCCCGATTCCGCATGGAGGTTACCGTGTTTCTCGCACAAGAAATTATTCGTAAAAAACGTGATGGTCATGCATTAAGCGATGAAGAGATCCGCTTCTTCATCAACGGCATTCGTGATAACACCGTCTCAGAAGGGCAGATTGCGGCTCTGGCGATGACCATTTTCTTCCACGATATGTCGATGCCTGAGCGCGTGTCGCTGACCATGGCGATGCGAGATTCAGGAACCGTTCTGGACTGGAAAAGCCTTAATCTTAACGGCCCGATCGTGGATAAACACTCCACCGGCGGCGTGGGCGACGTGACGTCTCTGATGCTCGGCCCAATGGTTGCAGCCTGTGGCGGTTACATCCCGATGATCTCCGGGCGCGGCCTGGGCCACACCGGCGGTACCCTCGACAAACTGGAAGCCATTCCGGGCTTCGATATCTTCCCGGACGACAACCGCTTCCGCGACATTATTAAAGACGTTGGTGTGGCGATTATCGGCCAGACCAGCTCTCTTGCTCCGGCAGACAAGCGTTTCTACGCGACCCGCGACATCACCGCGACCGTTGACTCCATCCCGCTGATCACCGCCTCTATCCTGGCGAAGAAACTGGCAGAAGGGCTGGACGCGCTGGTGATGGACGTGAAGGTCGGCAGCGGCGCCTTTATGCCGACCTATGAACTTTCTGCTGCGCTTGCCGAAGCGATCGTTGGCGTCTCCAACGGCGCGGGCGTGCGCACCACCGCGCTGCTCACCGACATGAACCAGGTGCTGGCCTCCAGCGCCGGTAACGCGGTTGAAGTGCGTGAGGCGGTACAGTTCCTCACCGGTGAATACCGTAACCCGCGTCTGTTTGACGTGACCATGGCGCTGTGTGTTGAGATGTTAATCTCCGGCAAGCTGGCCAAAGACGATGCGGAAGCGCGCGCGAAACTGCAGGCGGTGCTGGACAACGGCAAAGCGGCGGAGATCTTTGGCCGCATGGTTGCGGCGCAGAAAGGCCCGACCGATTTCGTCGAAAACTACGCGAAATACCTGCCAACCGCGACGCTCAGCAAAGCGGTGTATGCCGATAGCGAAGGGTTTGTCTCTGCGATGGACACCCGTGCGCTGGGTATGGCGGTGGTCTCGATGGGCGGCGGTCGCCGTCAGGCATCGGACACCATTGATTACAGCGTCGGCTTTACCGATATGGCCCGTCTGGGCGACAGCGTTGACGGCCAGCGTCCGCTGGCGGTGATCCACGCCAAAGACGAAGCCAGCTGGCAGGAAGCGGCTAAAGCGGTGAAAGCGGCTATTACGCTTGACGATAAAGCGCCGGAAACCACACCGACTGTCTATCGCCGTATCACCGAATAGCGGTATACTGATCTGATCAATCATTTTTAAGCACTACGTACGGAGAACAATTATGAAACGTGCATTTATTATGGTGCTGGACTCATTCGGCATCGGCGCAACCGAAGATGCAGAACGTTTTGGTGACGTGGGTTCCGATACCATGGGTCACATCGCGGAAGCCTGTGCGAAAGGCGAAGCGGACAACGGTCGTAAAGGCCCTCTGACTCTACCCAACCTGACCCGCCTCGGTCTGGTGAAAGCGCATGAAGGTTCTACCGGTAAAATCGCAGCCGGTATGGACGGCAACGCGGAAGTCGTGGGCGCCTACGGCTGGGCTCACGAACTCTCCTCCGGTAAAGACACCCCGTCTGGCCACTGGGAAATCGCCGGTGTGCCGGTGCTGTTCGACTGGGGTTATTTCTCCGATCACGAGAACAGCTTCCCGCAGGAGCTGCTCGATAAGCTGGTGAAGCGCGCCAACCTGCCGGGTTACCTCGGTAACTGCCACTCTTCCGGTACCGTGATTCTGGATGAGCTCGGCGAAGAGCACATGAAAACCGGCAAGCCGATTTTCTACACCTCTGCTGACTCCGTGTTCCAGATTGCCTGCCACGAAGAGACGTTTGGCCTGGATAAACTCTACGAGCTGTGCGAAATCGCCCGTGAAGAGCTGACCGAAGGCGGCTACAACATTGGCCGCGTGATCGCGCGTCCGTTTATCGGCGACAAAGCGGGTAACTTCCAGCGTACCGGTAACCGTCATGACCTGGCCGTTGAGCCACCGGCACCGACCGTACTGCAGAAGCTGGTTGAAGAGAAAGACGGCCACGTGGTTTCCGTGGGTAAAATCGCGGATATCTACGCCAACTGCGGCATCACCAAAAAAGTGAAAGCCACCGGTCTGGATGCGCTGTTTGATGCCACCATCAAAGAGATGAAAGAAGCGGGCGACAAGACCATCGTCTTCACCAACTTCGTGGACTTCGACTCCTCCTGGGGCCACCGTCGCGACGTAGCGGGCTATGCAGCAGGTCTTGAGCTGTTCGACCGCCGTCTGCCGGAGCTGATGGAGCTGGTGGGTGAAGATGACATTCTGATCCTGACCGCGGACCACGGCTGTGACCCAACCTGGACCGGTACCGACCACACCCGTGAGCACATTCCGGTGCTGGTGTACGGCCCGAAAGTGAAGCCGGGCTCGCTCGGTCACCGTGAAACCTTCGCGGACATCGGCCAGACTATCGCGAAATACTTTGGTACGTCTGACATGGAATATGGCAAGGCCATGTTCTGAATCAAGTTGGGTGCGGTCTGATGCCCTCACCCCGGCCCTCTCCCACAGGGAGAGGGTGAAAAGAATAAACAATGTAAAAGGAACTGAAGATGGCAACTCCTCACATTAATGCAGAAATGGGTGATTTCGCTGACGTCGTATTGATGCCGGGCGACCCGCTGCGCGCGAAGCACATTGCAGAAACTTTCCTGGAAGACGTGCGTGAAGTGAATAACGTTCGCGGCATGCTGGGCTTCACCGGTACCTATAAAGGCCGCAAAATCTCCGTGATGGGTCACGGTATGGGTATCCCATCCTGCTCTATCTACACCAAAGAGCTGATCACCGACTTCGGCGTGAAGAAAATCATTCGCGTGGGCTCCTGCGGCGCGGTGCGCATGGACGTTAAGCTGCGCGACATCGTTATCGGTATGGGCGCCTGCACCGATTCCAAAGTTAACCGCATGCGTTTTAAAGACCATGACTTCGCGGCGATTGCTGACTTCGGCATGGTGCGTGACGCGGTTGACGCGGCAAAAGCGCTGGGCGTTGAAGCGCGCGTGGGTAACATCTTCTCTGCTGACCTGTTCTATGCCCCGGACGGCGGCGAGATGTTCGACGTGATGGAGAAATACGGCATTCTGGGCGTGGAAATGGAAGCGGCGGGTATCTACGGCGTCGCGGCTGAGTTTGGTGCGAAAGCGCTGACCATCTGCACCGTGTCTGACCACATCCGTACCCACGAGCAGACCACCGCTGCCGAGCGTCAGACTACCTTCAACGACATGATCAAAATCGCGCTGGAATCCGTTCTGTTGGGCGATAAAGAGTAATTCTGTCTCTTCCCTCCCTCTCCCTGTGGGAGAGGGCCGGGGTGAGGGCACCAGACCGCACCTAGCGCACCGCTTGTGCAATCCACGCCGACAGCTCACGCAGCTCTTTTTCCTGCTCCGGGAAATCCCCAATCAACGCGTCGCATTCCTGCTGCAGCATATCAGCCCTGTACAAACAGCCCTGCAAACGTGCCGACAGCGCCTCTAAGGGTGCCGGGTTCAGGCTATCGGTAAACACCTGTGTGCGGGTGATATGGCCTTTCTCCACGTCAAAATGCAGCTCCACGCCGCCCCAGGTAAAACGCTCGTCCAGCAGATGTGAAAACGCAGGAGCCTGACCGAAGTTCCACTCCCAACTGCTCTGGCGGGCGAAGGTGTCGGCGAAGTTGGGCAGGTCCGGGATTTTTTCAGGGGAGATGACTTCTGCTTCCACTCGCTCGCCGTAATGCTCAAAGAACGCGTCACGGATGGCATCGCAAATCTGTTCGTGCGTAATCCCCGGCAGCAGTTCTACCAGATTCGCCACGCGACCGCGCACGGAGGTAATTCCTTTGGCCTGGAGCTTTTTCTTATCCGGATTCAGGTAGTTCGCCAGACGGCTCAGATCGGCGTTCAGCAACAGGGTGCCGTGGTGGAAGCCGCGATCCATCGTTTCGCGGTAGGCGGAGCCGGAGACCTTCCGGTCGCCCTCGGGGGTTTTCACCACCAGATCGTTACGCCCGGACGCTTCCGCCGTCACGCCGAGTGAATTGAGCGCGTTGAGGACGATGCAGGTTGAGATGGTTTTATCGTACTCCGGTTTACCCGCCATAAAGGTGAAGCAGGTATTGCCCAGATCGTGAAACACCGCGCCGCCGCCGCTGCTGCGGCGCGCCAGGCGGACGTTATCCTCTTCCATACGCCGGGTGTTGCACTCTTTCCACGGGTTTTGCGCGCGGCCAATGACCACCGTATCGGCGTTACGCCAGAGAAACAGTACGCGCTGGGTGGCGGGCATCTGGCGGAAGATGCACTCTTCTACCGCGAGATTAAACCAGGGATCGTAAGAGTCAGAGACAAGCAGGCGTAACGTCGTCATGGCAAAGTTCCTTTTCCGAATCGTTCGCCTACTTTATCACTATTCTTTCTTCTCGCTCTCTTCGTCTTCGGGGACGGATTTACTGGCGGTCAGCAGGAACGGGGATTGCTGCCAGCGCGAGCGCTTGCCCCGAAGCAGGGTGCGCGCCAGCACAACGCCGATGGCGAGTGAAAGCAGCAGCATCAGGCGCAGAATATTGGTGGTATTATCGACCTGTTTGGCTTCAGTGGGCAGGGTGTGGGTATCGAGGGTCAGGCGCAGATAGCCCAGTGGGCCATTCTTCCCCTGAATAGGTTCGACGATCTGCTGGTTAAAATAGCCCCCGGCTTTTTTCCCGTCCAGCGCCAGCCTGTCGCGCACGTCGACGTGCTCGCCCGCGCGGGCAATCAGGTTGCCTTGCTCATCATAGACGCCGGCATCAAGAATGCGGCTGTTCTCCGTGAGCAGGCGTAAAACCTGGCCTATCCGCTTCTCGTCCGGGGTTTCGGTACGCATGGACGGCGCGACGTTGAGCGTCACCTGGCGTGCCAGCGTGCGGGCCAGCTCTTCAAACTGCGGGTTGCGTTGCCGTTGATGGTTCTGGCTAAACCACGATGCCCCTTGCATCAGCACCACTAATAGTGCGAGACAGGAAAGGACAATCACGGCGCGATGGAGCCGGAATTTCAGTTTTGCGCGAGCCATATTCCACCTGCTGAAAATTTACGGCTTAATGTTGCCAGAAGTGATGGTTACAGGGTAGCCTCATGCGTTATTTTCCCTCTGCAACCTTCCGGCGCGAACGAAATTACAGGAGCTTTAATGCCGAACATTACCTGGTGTGACCTGCCAACGGATGTCTCTTTATGGCCAGGATTGCCGCTCTCTTTAAGTGGCGATGAGGTGATGCCTCTGGATTACCACGCCGGTCGTAGCGGCTGGCTCCTCTACGGACGCGGTCTGGATAAGCAACGCCTGACCCAGTATCAAAGCAAGCTGGGTGCGGCGATGGTCATCGTCGCCGCCTGGTGCGTGGAAGACTACCAGGTAATTCGCCTGGCGGGTTCCCTGACGCAGCGCGCAACGCGTCTGGCGCATGACGCAGGGCTGGACGTCGCGCCGCTGGGTAAAATCCCGCACCTGAAAACCCCTGGCCTGCTGGTCATGGACATGGACTCAACCGCCATTCAGATCGAGTGTATTGACGAGATTGCGAAGCTGGCGGGCAGCGGCGAGCTGGTGGCGGAAGTCACTGAACGTGCGATGCGCGGCGAGCTGGACTTCACCGCCAGCCTGCGCCAGCGCGTGGCGACCCTGAAAGGGGCCGATGCCAACATTCTGCGTCAGGTGCGCGACGTGCTGCCGCTGATGCCAGGGCTGACGCAGCTGGTGCTGAAGCTGCAGTCCCTCGGCTGGAAAGTGGCGATTGCTTCCGGTGGCTTCACCTTCTTCGCGGATTACCTGCGGGAAAAACTGCATCTGACCACCGTGGTGGCCAATGAGCTGGAGATCATGGACGGCAAGCTGACCGGCCAGGTGATCGGCGATATCGTAGATGCCCAGTACAAAGCCAATACGCTGACGCGTCTGGCGGAAAAATATGAAATTCCGGTTGTCCAGACCGTCGCCATCGGCGATGGCGCGAACGACCTGCCGATGATCAAAGCCGCCGGGCTGGGCATTGCCTACCACGCCAAGCCAAAAGTGAATGAAAAGACGGAAGTCACTATCCGTCACGCTGACCTGATGGGGGTGTTCTGCATTCTCTCCGGCAGCATTAATCAGAAATAACGGTCTGCTTTGTATGCCGGGTAAGCGTAAGCGCCACCCGGCACGCAGGCCGCACAGAAATAACGAGGTAAACCGTGGCGAAAGCTCCAAAACGCGCATTTGTCTGTAATGAATGTGGTGCGGATTATCCGCGCTGGCAGGGGCAATGCAGCGCCTGTCATGCCTGGAACACCATCACCGAAGTGCGTGGTGTGGCGGCTTCGCCGAGCGTGGCCCGCAACGAGCGCCTGAGCGGCTACGCCGGTAACGCGGGCGTGGCGAAGGTGCAAAAACTTTCAGACATCAGCCTCGAAGAGCTGCCGCGCTTCTCCACCGGGTTCAAAGAGTTTGACCGCGTGCTCGGCGGCGGCGTGGTGCCGGGCAGTGCGATCCTGATCGGCGGTAACCCGGGGGCGGGTAAATCGACCCTGCTGCTGCAAACGCTCTGCAAGCTCGCCGAACAGATGAAAACCCTGTACGTCACGGGCGAAGAGTCTCTTCAGCAGGTGGCGATGCGCGCGCACCGCCTGGGCCTGCCGACCGGCAACCTGAACATGCTCTCCGAAACCAGCATCGAGCAGATCTGCATGATTGCCGAAGAAGAGCAGCCGAAGCTGATGGTGATCGACTCCATTCAGGTGATGCACATGGCGGACATTCAGTCCTCGCCGGGCAGCGTCGCGCAGGTGCGTGAAACCGCGGCTTACCTGACGCGCTTTGCCAAAACGCGCGGCGTGGCGATTGTGATGGTCGGCCACGTCACCAAAGACGGCTCGCTGGCCGGACCGAAGGTGCTTGAACACTGTATCGACTGCTCCGTAATGCTCGACGGCGACGCGGATTCTCGCTTCCGTACCCTGCGCAGCCACAAGAACCGCTTTGGGGCGGTGAACGAACTGGGCGTGTTTGCCATGACCGAACAGGGGCTGCGCGAAGTCAGCAACCCGTCGGCTATCTTCCTGAGCCGCGGCGATGAGATCACCTCCGGCAGCTCGGTGATGGTGCTGTGGGAAGGGACGCGCCCGCTGCTTGTCGAAATTCAGGCGCTGGTGGACGTGTCGATGATGGGCAACCCGCGGCGCGTGGCTGTCGGTCTGGAACAGAACCGTCTGGCGATCCTGCTGGCGGTGCTGCACCGTCACGGCGGGCTGCAGATGGCGGATCAGGACGTCTTCGTTAACGTGGTCGGCGGCGTCAAAGTCACTGAGACCAGCGCAGACCTGGCGCTGCTGCTGGCGATGGTCTCCAGCCTGCGCGACAGGCCGCTGCCGCAGGATCTGGTAGTGTTTGGCGAAGTAGGCCTCGCCGGGGAGATCCGTCCGGTGCCCAGCGGTCAGGAGCGTATCTCCGAGGCGGCAAAACACGGCTTCCGCAGGGCGATCGTGCCCGCCGCCAACGTGCCGAAAAAAATCCCGGAAGGGATGCAGGTATTTGGCATGAAGAAACTCGCAGATGCGTTAAATGTCTTTGACGACTTATAATTACGTAAATTTGATTTTGCAGGAGGCACCGTAATTTATGTCATCATTTGACTACATCAAGACCGCAATCCGCCAGAAGGGCTGCACGCTGCAGCAGGTGGCGGACGCCAGCGGCATGACCAAAGGCTACCTGAGCCAGCTGCTGAACGCCAAAATCAAAAGCCCCAGCGCGCAGAAGCTGGAAGCGCTGCACCGCTTTCTGGGGCTGGAATTCCCGCGTATGCAAAAGAACATCGGCGTGGTGTTCGGCAAGTTTTACCCGCTCCATACCGGGCATATCTATCTGATCCAGCGCGCCTGTAGCCAGGTTGACGAGCTGCACATCATCATGGGCTACGACGAAACCCGCGATCGTCAGCTGTTTGAAGACAGCGCCATGTCGCAGCAGCCGACCGTGCCGGACCGCCTGCGCTGGCTGCTCCAGACTTTTAAGTATCAGAAAAATATTCGTATTCATGCCTTTAACGAAGAGGGTATGGAGCCGTATCCGCACGGCTGGGACGTGTGGAGCAACGGCATCAAAGCGTTTATGGAAGAGAAGGGCATTGCGCCTAACTGGATCTACACCTCTGAAGAGTCCGACGCGCCGCAGTTCCGCGAGCATCTGGGCATCGAGACGGTGCTGATCGATCCGAAACGCACCTTTATGAACATCAGCGGGGCGCAGATCCGCGAAAACCCGTTCCGCTACTGGGATTACATTCCGACCGAAGTGAAGCCGTTCTTCGTGCGTACGGTAGCTATTCTGGGCGGCGAGTCGAGTGGTAAATCGACGCTGGTCAACAAGCTGGCGAACATCTTCAACACCACCAGCGCGTGGGAGTATGGCCGCGATTATGTCTTCTCGCACCTCGGCGGCGACGAGATGGCACTGCAGTATTCCGACTATGACAAAATTGCGCTCGGACACGCCCAGTACATTGATTTTGCGGTGAAATACGCCAATAAAGTGGCGTTTATCGATACCGACTTCGTCACCACGCAGGCGTTCTGTAAAAAATACGAAGGGCGCGAGCACCCGTTCGTGCAGGCGCTGATTGACGAATACCGCTTTGACCTGGTGATCCTGCTGGAGAACAACACCCCGTGGGTCGCTGACGGCATGCGCAGCCTCGGCAGCTCCGTAGACAGGCGAGAGTTTCAGACCATGCTGGTGGAGATGCTCAACGAAAACAACGTTGAGTTTGTGCATGTGGAAGAGTCGGACTATGACTCCCGCTTCCTGCGCTGCGTCGAGCTGGTGAAGGAGATGATGGGGGAGCAGGGGTAAAAAACTTACCCCTAACCCTCTCCCCACAGGGGAGAGGGGACTTTAACCTCCCTCTCCCTTTGGGAGAGGGCCGGGGTGAGGGCATCAACCCACTCAGAACTCAACCACCACTTTCCCCCGCATATGCCCCTCCAGCACTTTACGGTGCGCCTCGGTAATGCTTTCCACGCTCAGCCCGTGCAGCGTTTCGCTGAGCGAACTTTCCACCACGCCGTTATCCACCAGCTTTGCCACCTCATTGAGGATCTCACCCTGACGCGCCATATCCGCGGTCTGGTACATGCTGCGGGTATACATAAACTCCCAGTGCAGGGCGGCGGATTTGGACTTCAGCTTGTCCTGGTTCAGCGGACGTTCATTCTCAACGATGGAGCAGATATGCCCCTGCGGCGCAATCAGTTCGCTGACCGCATCCCAGTGCCCGTCGGTGTCGTTGAGGATGAAGATGTAATCCACAAAGGTGAGCCCGTGTTTCGCCAGCTCGCCTTTCAGATCGCGGTAGTTGACGACTACGTCAGCCCCGCGATCGCTACACCACTGGGCAGAATCTTCTCGCGAAGCGGTTGCGATGATTTTCACCTTGCTGTTGTGCTTCGCAAATGGGATCGCCAGCGATCCCACGCCGCCCGCGCCGCCGATGATCAGCAGCGATTTATCCGCCCCGGCATCCTGAATGTTCAGCCGTTCAAATAGACCTTCCCACGCGGTGAGAGCGGTTAATGGCAGTGCGGCGGCAGCCGCCCAGCCGAGGCTGGCAGGCTTGTGCCCGACAATGCGCGCATCAATCAGCTGGTGCGTGGTATTGCTGCCCGGGCGGGTGATGTCGCCCGCGTACCACACTTCATCCCCCGGTTTGAATCCGGTCACGCCAGCCCCAACGGCTTTGACGATCCCGCTGGCATCCCAGCCGAGCACGCGCGGCGCGTTCAGCCCGTTTTTAGCAATGCCCGCGTGGACTTTGGTATCGACCGGGTTAATGGAGACGGCCTTCACCTCTACCAGCAGATCGTGCTCGCCGGGCTGCGGCATCGGCGGGGTGATTTCAATGAAGGTGGACGGATTTTCTGGGTTAACGGCAATGGCTTTAACAGACATGGTGTGCTCCTCAATGGCATGCGTTTTGTTGAGGCTAGTCTATTAAGTGGTCAGCTGCATGATAAGATGGACAATCAAGAACTCAGCGTTCGTACAGGATGAACAATCATGTTTAAACAGCTGCAGGATATGGCGCTGTTCGCGCTGGTGGCGGAGATGGGCAGCTTTACCGCGGCGGCCCAGAAAGCCGAACTGCCGAAATCGAGTGTTAGCCAGCGAATTAGCCAGCTGGAGCAGCAGGTGGGGATCCGCTTGCTCAACCGCACCACGCGCAGGATCAGCCTGACGTTTGCGGGTGAGCACTATCTGGTGCACTGTCGCGAGATGCTGGCAGCCAGCGAGCGGGCAGAGTACGCCATTCAGCGCCTGCGCGAAAACCCGAGCGGGCGGCTGCGCATCACCTGTCCGGCGGGGATAGGGGCGACGCTGCTGGCGCATATGAACGCCGAGTTCCAGATTCGCTATCCTGACGTTTCGCTGGATGTGTCGATTTCTGATGACGTGGTGGATCTGGTCGAGGCCGGGTTTGACGTAGCGCTGCGTACCGGTAAGCCGCAGGACTCCTCCCTGATTGGCCGGATGATCGGGCACTGCCCGCGCTACATGCTGGCCTCGCCGGGGTATCTGGCGCGTCGGGAGCCGCTGACGCATCCCCGTCAGCTAGTGGATCACCGCTGCATTACGCACCGGGCGTGGTCGGAGTGGCTTCTGCGAAGCGAGAGCGAGGATTACCGCTACCTGCCGGATAACGTGCACATGACCGATAATCTGGTATACGCCCGCGAGTGTGCGATTGCCGGTGCGGGGATCACGCTCTTACCCGCGTTTCTGCTGGAAGATAAAATTGAAAAAGGTGCTCTGGTTCAGGTGCTGCCGGAGTGGAATGTTGAAGGTAACGATCTGTGGCTGGCCTACCCGAGCCGCAAGCTGAATTCGCCTGCGCTGATGAGCTATATCGACTTTGCGATGCAGTTTGACGAGGTGAAGCGGTATTACGTGGGCAAATAAAAAAGCCGGGTGGCGCTCACGCTTACCCGGCCTACAAACTGTGCGGCCTGATGCCCTCACCCTGGCCCTCTCCCACGGGGAGAGGGTACAAACATAAAAAACGGCAACCGAAGTTGCCGTTTTGCTTTTATTTCGCAATACGCTTGTACTTAATACGCTTCGGCTCCAGCGCGTCGGCGCCCAGCGTGCGTTTCTTGTACTCTTCGTATTCGGTGAAGTTACCTTCGAAGAACTCCACCTTTCCTTCGTCCTGATAGTCCAGGATGTGGGTCGCGATACGGTCCAGGAACCAGCGGTCGTGCGAGATAACCATCGCGCAGCCCGGGAACTCCAGCAGGGCGTTTTCCAGCGCGCGCAGGGTTTCAATGTCCAGGTCGTTTGTTGGTTCATCGAGCAGCAGAACGTTGCCGCCCACCTGCAGCAGCTTCGCCAGGTGCAGACGACCGCGCTCGCCGCCGGACAGTTCGCCCACGCGTTTGCCCTGGTCGGTGCCTTTGAAGTTAAAGCGGCCAACATAGGCGCGGCTTGGCATCTCGGTGTTGCCGATACGCATGATATCCAGACCGCCGGACACTTCTTCCCACACGGTTTTGCTGTTATCCATCGCGTCACGGAACTGGTCAACGGAGGCCAGCTTCACGGTTTCACCCAGGGTGATAGAGCCGCTGTCAGGCTGTTCCTGACCGGACATCATGCGGAACAGTGTCGATTTACCCGCGCCGTTCGGACCGATGATGCCAACGATAGCGCCTTTCGGTACGGAGAAGGTCAGGTCGTCGATCAGCAGACGGTCGCCGTAGGACTTACGCAGGTTGGTAACTTCAACCACTTTATCCCCCAGACGTGCTCCAGGTGGAATAAACAGTTCGTTGGTTTCGTTACGTTTCTGGTATTCGGTATTGTTAAGCTCTTCAAAGCGTGCCAGACGGGCTTTGCCCTTAGACTGACGGCCTTTCGCGCCCTGACGAACCCACTCCAGCTCTTTCTCGATAGACTTACGACGCGCCGCTTCCTGAGAAGCTTCCTGCGCCAGACGCTGATCTTTCTGCTCCAGCCATGAGGAGTAGTTGCCTTCCCACGGAATACCTTCGCCGCGGTCCAGCTCCAGGATCCAGCCAGCGACGTTGTCGAGGAAGTAACGGTCGTGGGTAATCGCCACAACGGTGCCTTCGAAGTCGTGCAGGAAGCGCTCCAGCCACGCCACGGATTCCGCATCCAGGTGGTTAGTCGGTTCGTCGAGAAGCAGCATGTCTGGTTTTTCCAGCAGCAGGCGGCACAGCGCCACGCGGCGGCGTTCACCACCGGAGAGGTTAGCGATTTTCGCATCCCAGTCCGGCAGACGCAGGGCATCAGCCGCGCGCTCCAGCTGCACGTTCAGGTTGTGACCGTCGTGCGCCTGGATGATCTCTTCATACTTGCCCTGCTGCGCGGCCAGTTTGTCGAAGTCCGCATCCGGCTCGGCGTATTTGGCATACACTTCATCCAGACCTTTCAGCGCGTTAACCACTTCGGAAACCGCTTCTTCAACGGATTCGCGAACGGTGTGTTCCGGGTTCAGCTGAGGTTCCTGCGGCAGGTAACCAATCTTGATGCCAGGCTGCGGACGGGCTTCACCTTCGATGTCTGTATCAATCCCGGCCATGATGCGCAGCAGGGTGGACTTACCGGCACCGTTGAGACCCAGAACACCGATTTTTGCGCCCGGGAAGAAGCTCAGCGAGATATTTTTAAGAATATGACGTTTCGGCGGGACAACTTTGCCGACACGATGCATGGTATAAACGAATTGAGCCACGTTGGACTTCGCCTCTTTTATCGTAATGAGAAGGAATTTCAGCCTCGAAGTGTAGCCTTTTTCACGTCCTAATCCCAGCCAGGAACGTCGGGAGTGTTAAAACGCGCAAGAAAGGTAAAAAAGTGTCCATGACGTGGCGCGTTGAAGGATGCCTGGTTAGCATAAGTTAATTAGACTTTGACGTGGCAAGACGCTGCAATTGACGAAAAAACAATGAGGAAGAGCTTGTGGAAAAAGCCAAACGGGTGGTCTGGCGTCTGCTGGCTGCCAGCGTATGCGTAATGGCGGTAAGCCAGGCGGTGCATGCCGATTCACTGGATGAACAACGTAACCGCTACGCCCAGATTAAACAGGCGTGGGACAACAAGCAGATGGATACCGTGCAGGCGCTGATGCCGACGCTAAAGGATTATCCGCTGTATCCGTATCTGGAGTATCGCCAGATAACCGACGATCTGATGAACCAACCCACCGTCACCGTGAATAACTTCATTCAGGCGAACCCAACCCTGCCGCCAGCCCGAAATCTCCAGTCTCGTTTTGTGAATGAGCTGGCGCGTCGCGAGGACTGGCGCGGCCTGCTGGCGTTTAGCCCTGAGAAGCCGAACGCCACCGAAGCCCAGTGTAACTATTACTACGCAAAATGGGCGACCGGCCAGCAGGAAGAGGCCTGGGCCGGAGCGAAAGAGCTCTGGCTGACCGGAAAAAACCAGCCGAACGCCTGTGATTCCCTGTTTAGCGCGTGGCGTGCTTCCGGCAAGCAGGATCCGCTGTCTTACCTTGAGCGCATCCGTCTGGCGATGAAAGCCGGTAACACGCGTCTGGTGACCACGCTGGCGGGGCAGATGCCGTCCGATTACCAGACGATCTCCACGGCGGTTATCTCGCTGGCAAACGATCCGAACAGCGTGCTGACCTTTGCCCGCAGTACGGGCGCGACCGATTTTACCCGCCAGATGGCGGCGGTGGCCTTTGCCAGCGTGGCGCGTGACGATGTCGAAAACGCGCGGCTAATGATCCCGCAGCTGGTGCAGGCACAGCAGCTCAATAAGGAGCAAACCCAGGAGCTGCGCGACATTGTGGCGTGGCGACTGATGGGCACCGATGTGACCGATGAACAGGCGCGCTGGCGTGACGATGCCATTATGCGTTCGAATTCTACGTCGCTGGTGGAACGCCGCGTGCGCATGGCGCTGGGCACGGGCGATCGTCGCGGGCTCAATACCTGGCTCGCGCGTTTGCCAATGGAGGCCAAAGAGAAAGACGAATGGCGCTACTGGCAGGCCGATCTGCTGATGGAGCGCGGCCGTGATGATGAAGCCAAAGAGATCCTCCATACGCTGATGCAGCAGCGCGGGTTTTACCCGATGGCCGCCGCGCAGCGTCTGGGCGAGGAGTACACCTTCCGTATAGATAAAGCGCCTGCTAACGCGAACCCGGCGCTGACGCAGGGGCCAGAAATGGCGCGCGTTCGCGAGCTGATGTACTGGAATATGGATAACACCGCGCGCAGCGAGTGGGCGAATCTGGTGACCAGCCGCACCACCGATGAGAAAGCCCAGCTCGCCCGCTATGCGTTTGATAATCACTGGTGGGATCTCAGCGTGCAGGCGACGATCGCCGGTAAGCTCTGGGATCATCTGGAAGAGCGTTTCCCGCTGGCGTACAAAGATCTTTTCGATCGCTATACCAGCGGCAAAGATATCCCGCAAAGCTACGCGATGGCGATTGCCCGCCAGGAGAGCGCGTGGAACCCGAAAGTCCGCTCCCCGGTGGGCGCCAGCGGCCTGATGCAGATTATGCCGGGCACGGCGACGCACACGGTGAAGATGTTTAATATTCCGGGGTACAGCAGCCCGTCACAGCTCCTGGATCCGGATACCAATATCAACATCGGTACCAGCTATCTCCAGTACGTGTATCAGCAGTTCGGCAATAACCGCATCTTCTCTTCGGCGGCGTATAACGCGGGGCCTGGACGCGTGCGCACCTGGCTCGGCAACAGCGCCGGACGCATCGACGCGGTAGCGTTTGTCGAGAGCATCCCGTTCTCAGAAACGCGCGGCTACGTGAAGAACGTGCTGGCCTATGACGCCTACTATCGCTACTTCATGGGTCAGAAAGATACCCTGATGAGCGATGCCGAGTGGCAGAGACGTTACTGATCGGCGTGGGTTGTGTTATGCTGTACTCGCTAATGAGTACAAGAGGCAGCATAACATGACCCAGCATTCCCCGTATTCCTCGGCAATGGCCGAACAACGTCATCAGGAGTGGCTTCGTTTTGTGGAGCTGCTGCGTCAGTCATACGAGCAGGATTTGCACTTGCCCCTTATGCAGCTGATGCTCACGCCGGACGAGCGTGAGGCGCTGGGCACGCGCGTGCGGATCATTGAAGAGCTGCTGCGCGGCGAGATGAGCCAGCGCGAGCTGAAAAACGAGCTCGGCGCGGGTATCGCAACGATCACCCGCGGCTCGAACAGCCTGAAGTCGGCACCGGTTGAGCTGCGCCAGTGGCTGGAAGCGGTATTGCTGAAAAACGCCGGATGACGGCTACGCCTTATCCGGCCTACAAACTTACCGATAAATCGCGTTATGGAACGGGCTTAACGCCAGAATCACCGCCTGGTGGTAAACGCCAGAACGCGTCAGCGCGCCTGCGGTAAAGACGCCAATCGCCCCTTCTTTACGACCAATCTCATCGATGCCGGTGTACTGCGACATCACCGGCCCGAGCGCTTCACCCGCACGGACTTTTTCCAGAATGATCTCCGGCAGCGGCAGGGTGGCCGAACGCGCTTCACCGCGCTGCTCGCGGCTTTCGATGACCACCCAGCTAAAGGTTGCGCCTTCGTCGATACCTGCTTCAATCGCTACCCAAAAGTCGGCATTCGGGGCCGCGGCCTTAGCGTTTGCCACGCGATTTCGTGCGCCAGCGCGCGTTTCCTCGCTGCCAAACGGCTGTTCAGGAACGCCGCTCTCGACGCCGATGGCCTCAATATGGCAGGATCCTGCGCCGAAGATCTCGTCAAATGCCCTTAGAATTGCCTGAATTTTGGCAGGATTAGTGGTAGCAGAGACAACATGGTGCATAATTAAGCTCGATTCAAAAAAAACTCATCGCAGTATAACGGAAAAAAAGCATGTTACAGGTATACCTTGTTCGCCACGGTGAAACGCAGTGGAACGCCGAGCGACGTATTCAAGGCCAGTCAGACAGTCCTCTCACTGAGAAGGGTGTGCAGCAAGCGTGGCAGGTGGCGGAACGCGCCAGAACGCTGGGCATTACGCACGTTATCACCAGCGATCTTGGTCGCACACAGCAGACGGCGCGCATCATTGCAGATGCCTGCGGCTGTGACGTCATGCTGGAGCCGCGCCTGCGCGAGCTGGATATGGGCGTGCTGGAAAAACGCCATATCGATACGCTGACGGAAGCGGAGGAGGGCTGGCGCCGCACGCTGGTGAACGGTACCGAAGATGGCCGTATTCCTGAAGGCGAATCCATGCAGGAGCTTAGCGTACGCATGCATGCCGCACTGGCGGAATGCCTGAAGCTTCCGGCGGGAAGCCGTCCGCTGCTGGTGAGTCACGGGATTGCGTTGGGTTGCCTGGTGAGCACCATTCTGGGGTTACCGGCTTACGCTGAGCGCCGTTTGCGTCTGCGCAACTGCTCCATTTCCCGAATTGATTATCAGGAAAGCGCGTGGCTGGCGTCGGGCTGGGTAGTGGAGATGGCAGGGGACATTTCGCATCTCGATGCCCCTGCGCTTGACGAACTGCAGCGTTAACGACGTATCGGAATCAAGAATTCCATACGCAGATTGATTGGGCCTTCTTCCGGTTTGGCATCCTGCGCCGGGTAGTAGCGCTCAATGTCCTGACCTTTACGGCGATTCAGATTCAGCATCGGCATGCAGGTTCCGTAAACGGTCAGGATAAATTCCTGAACCCCCGTTCCCAGCCCTTCATAGGCGAACATCACGTATTCGCCGCCTTCCAGCACGACAGGCTTCGAACCCTGAATATACCCATTCGCCATCTCTGGCGTCAGCGCGGTGGTGTAGAACACCTCCTGCTCGTCGTCTTTTTCCTGGCTTGGGTGCGTTTCGTTGAGGCCATACAGGATCGGCGGGATCGCCGGTGCGTGGCTCTGGAAGTCGCGCCAGAACTGGACGCGCATCTGATGACGGAACTCAGAAATCTGCTCCAGTGAACAGGAGTAGCTCTGGGTTGTGCCGATCAGATGGGTTTCCGGCAGCGCGACAATTTCATATTTCGGCATCGCGAACTCACCCAGACGCAGCGGCGGACGCATGCCAAACGAGCTCCAGTCAGGCGAGCGACGATAAAGCGCTGGCGTCAACGAGAACTGTTTTTTAAAGGCGCGGGTGAAGGTCTGCTGTGAATCGAAACGATATTGCAGGGCAATATCCAGAATCGGCCGCGCGGTCAGGCGCAAAGCCACCGCAGATTTTGATAAACGACGTGCGCGAATATAGGCCCCGATAGCATGACCGGTGACATCCTTGAACATCCTTTGCAGATGCCACTTGGAATAGCCTGCTTTAGCCGCCACATTATCAAGTGACAAAGGCTGGTCGAGATGACCTTCCAGCCAGGTGAGCAGGTCGCGAATAATTCCAGCCTGATCCATATACTATCCTCATCCTTAAAACAGCAGGTGCCTGATAACAGGTTAGCGGATAATAGCATTTTTTGATGTTTTAGCATTCAGTGTTTTTTTTGCGCATTCATGCTTTTTAGAGCACATTACAGGCAGATATATTCTAATCCTGTGATCTTGCTACATTTTTGTCTAAAGTGTTGAATAATCGCTCAGTGTAATTTTAAAGAATGGTAACAATATGAAATACAAGACTTTGATCTTCACCGCGCTGATGCTGATGGTCGGACGCGCGGCGCAGGCAGAACAGATTGGCTCCGTCGATACCGTGTTCAAAATGTTTGGCCCAGACCACAAAATTGTGGTGGAGGCGTTTGACGATCCGGACGTGAAAAACGTTACCTGCTACGTCAGCCGCGCGAAAACGGGCGGTATCAAAGGCGGGCTGGGGCTGGCGGAAGATACCTCCGATGCGGCGATTTCCTGTCAGCAGGTGGGGCCGGTTGAGTTGAGCGATAAAATTAAAAACGGCAAAGCGCAGGGCGACGTGGTATTCCAGAAACGGACCTCGCTAGTGTTTAAAAAACTGCAGGTGGTGCGTTTCTATGATGCCAAACGCAACACCCTGGCGTACCTTGCCTACTCTGACAAAGTGGTAGAAGGCTCGCCGAAAAACGCGATCAGCGCGGTGCCGATTATGCCGTGGCATTAATTCAGGGATGAACCATGCAACAACCTGTGGTCTGGCTGGTTGAAGACGAAACCAGTATCGCCGATACGCTGATCTACATGCTTCAGCAGGAAGGATTCGCGGTAAAGGCGTTTGAACGCGGTTTACCCGTGCTGGAGGCGGCGCGGCGGCAGGCTCCGGCGCTCGCCATTCTGGACGTCGGGCTGCCGGACATCAGTGGATTTGAGCTTTGTCGCCAGCTGCTGGCGCAGCATCCCTCACTGCCCGTGCTGTTTCTGACGGCGCGCAGTGATGAGGTAGACAAGCTGCTTGGCCTGGAAATGGGGGCTGATGACTACGTTGCGAAACCTTTCTCCCCTCGTGAAGTCTGCGCCCGGGTGCGGACGATTTTACGGCGCATGCAGAAATCCGCCGCACCATCAGAAACGTTGCGTATCGGGCAGTTTGAACTGAACGAGCCTGCCGCGCGGATTAGCTGGTGCGGGGAAGCACTGCCCCTGACCCGCTACGAATTCTTGCTGCTCAAAACCTTGTTGCAGGCCCCCGGGCGGGTCTTTTCTCGTCAGCAGCTCATGGACAAGGTATGGGGTGAAGACGGCGACAGCTTCGATCGTACCGTGGACACCCACATCAAAACCCTGCGCGCCAAGCTGCGGGCGGTGAACGAGGAACTCTCACCCATCAGCACCCATCGCGGTATGGGCTACAGTCTGGGCCTTTACTGATGCGCATTGGGATGCGGCTATTGCTGGGGTACTTCCTGATCGTGGCCATCGCCGCGTGGTTTGTGCTGTCGATCTTTGTTCAGGAAGTAAAGCCCGGCGTGCGCAGGGCAACCGAGGGCACGTTAATCGATACCGCGACCCTGCTGGCTGAAATCGGGCGTGATGATTTGCTTTCGGGCCATGCGCAGCAGGGTAAACTGGCGCAGGCCTTTTCTCAGCTTCATCAGCGCCCTTTCCGCGCCAATATCGGCGGGATTCATAAAGTGCGTAACGAGTACCACGTCTACATGACCGATGCGCAGGGTCGCGTCGTGTTTGATTCCGCCGGTCTGGCCGTGGGGCAAGATTACTCGCGCTGGAACGACGTCTGGCTGACGCTTCGCGGCGAATACGGCGCGCGCAGTACCCAGAGCCATCCTGACGATCCGGAGAGCACGGTGATGTATGTTGCTGCGCCGGTTGTGGATCAGGGCAAGATTATCGGCGTGCTGTCGGTCGGGAAACCTAACAGCGCGATGGCACCGGTTATCCATCGCAGCGAGCGGCGGATCCTGTGGGCAGGCGGGGCGCTGCTCGGCATTGCCCTGCTGATCGGTCTTCTCGTCGCCTGGTGGATCAATCGTTCTATCAGTACGTTATCGCGCTATGCCGACTCGGTGACCACGGATACGCCTCTCCCGCTGCCTAATCCTGGCAGCAGCGAACTGCACAAGCTGGCCCAGGCGCTGGAGAATATGCGCATTCGCCTGGAAGGGAAAAACTACATTGAACACTATGTCCATGCGCTGACCCACGAGCTGAAAAGCCCCATCGCCGCCATACGCGGCGCGGCGGAAATTCTCTCCGAGCAGCCGCCGCCGCAGGTGGCCGCGCGGTTTATCGATAATATTCTGGTGCAAAACGCGCGCATGCAGTCGCTGGTTGAAAAACTGCTCACCCAGGCGCGGCTTGAAAATCGCGTCGAGATTACGCCTCAGAACGTCCGCGTCGATCTGCTGTTTACGCGTCTTGTCGACGCGCGCTCGGCGCTGCTGGCGGCAAAAGAGATTGGGCTGACCCTCCAGCCCGCTTCGCTTCATGTTGAAGGCGATCCCGACCTGCTCGAGCAGGCGCTCGGTAACTTGCTGGATAACGCTATCGATTTTTCGCCGCAGGGTGGTGCTGTTGAACTGGCGGCCAGGGAAGAGCAGGGGCAGATACAGATTCTCGTCGCCGACAGCGGAAGCGGGATCCCGGATTACGCGCTGGAGCGTATTTTTGAACGCTTCTATTCCCTGCCGCGCGAGAACGGGTTGAAGAGCAGCGGACTCGGGCTGGCGTTTGTCCAGGAGGTGGCGCGTCTGCATCAGGGAGAGATTACATTGCGTAATCGTGATGAAGGCGGCGTGATGGCCACGCTGACGCTTCACCGTCCCTTCACATAACTTCAAACTGACCCCGCACGGCCTGGTTACGCTCTCCTCATCACAAAGGAGACGTAATGATGAAATCCCCCCTGTTCTGGAAAGTAAGCACCCTGCTGGGGTGCATCCTGCTGCTGTTAGTTCCGCTGTTTATGGTCAGTAACCTGATATCAGAGCGGGAGAGCTATCGCAACGATGTCGAAAATACGCTACGCCAGAGTACCAGCGGGCCGCAAAAGCTGGTCGGCCCGATGATTGCGATTCCGATGACGGAGATCTTTTACAAGATAGAGGACGAGAAGAAGGTCGAATACAAGAAA
Organism: Enterobacter asburiae; assembly: GCF_001521715.1. Lineage (NCBI taxonomy): Bacteria > Pseudomonadati > Pseudomonadota > Gammaproteobacteria > Enterobacterales > Enterobacteriaceae > Enterobacter > Enterobacter asburiae. The sequence continues at coordinate 2,889,118 of NZ_CP011863.1, read as the reverse complement.
AGCTATATGCATTTCATTCTGCCGGAATCTCTGGTTGTGGAAGGTAACCAGCGCGTGGAGTCCCGCAATATTGGCATCTACGACGGGCAAATCTGGAACACTGACCTGAAGATAAAAGCGCAGTTTAATACCGAAGAGCTGAAGCAGCTGAAAGGGGAAACGATCGCGACAGGGCAGCCGTTTATCGTGACGGGCGTTGGCGATGCGCGGGGTATTGGCACGGTCAGTATCTCTAAAATCAACGGTGAGACGCTAAGCGTGGAACCCGGTTCAGGCGTCTACGGGGCGCTTGCTGGGATCCACATCCCGCTGACCGACAAAGCGCTGGAAGCCAAAACGTTTGCGCTTGAGATGTCCCTCAGCCTGGCAGGAACCGGCAGTTTTGCGGTGGTGCCGGTAGGGCGTAATAGCGAAATGACGCTCAACAGCAACTGGCCGCATCCGGGTTTTATGGGCGATTATCTCCCTGTTAAGCATCAGATAGGTGAGTCTGGTTTCCAGGCGAACTGGCAGAGCAGCTGGTTTGCGAATAACCTTGAGAGCTGGTTCTACGACAAGGAGTCGCCGGAGTGGGAGGCACTCCCGGCCTTTAGCGTCACGGTAGCCACGCCCGCCGATCAGTATCAGCTGACTGACCGTGCGATCAAGTACGCCATTTTGCTGATTGCGCTGACGTTTATGGCCTTCTTCGTCTTCGAAACCTTAACCGGATTACGCCTTCACCCGATGCAGTATCTGCTGGTGGGGCTGTCGCTGGTCCTGTTCTATCTGGTGCTGCTGGCGCTGTCTGAACACGTCGGTTTTACGCCAGCCTGGGTTGTTGCAAGCCTGGTTGGCGCAGCGATGAACGGAATGTACCTGCAGGCCGTGCTGAAAAGCTGGAAGCGCAGCGGGCTGTTTGTGCTGGCGCTGCTCGGGCTGGATGTTGTGATGTGGTTCCTGCTGCGATCGGAGGACAGCGCGCTGCTGCTGGGGTCAGCGGTTCTCGCGCTGGCGCTTTTCGCCGTGATGTACCTGACCCGGCATTTCGACTGGTACTCGCTCTCTCAGCCGAAGCGACCTGAGCCACCCGCAGCACCGGATGACGATACGATGCGGATCTGGAAATAAAAAAAAACGGCGCAAATGCGCCGTTTTTTAATGCGTTAACTGCGGGATTACTCCTGCAGATCGCCACAGAAACGATACCCTTCGCCGTGGATCGTGGCGATGATTTCCGGCGTATCTGGCGTAGATTCGAAATGCTTACGAATACGACGAATGGTCACGTCTACGGTACGGTCGTGCGGTTTCAGCTCACGGCCGGTCATTTTCTTCAGCAGCTCTGCACGGGACTGAATTTTGCCCGGGTTTTCGCAGAAGTGCAGCATCGCGCGGAATTCACTGCGCGGCAGTTTATACTGCTCACCGTTCGGGCTAATCAGCGAACGGCTATTGATATCAAGTTCCCAGCCGTTGAATTTGTAGCTGTCTACGCTACGACGCTCTTCGCTGACCGTACCCAGGTTCATGGTGCGGGACAGCAGGTTGCGTGCACGAATGGTTAACTCGCGAGGATTGAACGGCTTGGTGATGTAGTCATCCGCACCGATTTCCAGGCCAAGAATTTTATCAACTTCGTTATCACGGCCCGTCAGGAACATTAACGCGACGTTCGCCTGCTCGCGCAGTTCGCGCGCCAGAAGAAGACCGTTTTTGCCCGGCAGGTTAATATCCATGATCACCAGGTTGATATCATTTTCAGAAAGGATCTGATGCATCTCTGCGCCATCGGTCGCTTCAAAGACATCGTAGCCTTCTGCTTCGAAAATGCTCTTTAACGTGTTGCGTGTTACCAACTCGTCTTCAACGATAAGAATGTGCGGGGTCTGCATGTTTGCTACCTAAATTGCCAACTAAATCGAAACAGGAAGTACAAAAGTCCCTGACCTGCCTGATGCATGTCGCAAATTAACATGATCGGCTTAACGTGACTAAAGTACGTAATTGCGTTCTTGATGCACTTTCCATCAACGTCAACAACATCATTAGCTTGGTCTTGGGTACTTTCCCTTTGGACCCGACAGTGTCAAAAACGGCTGTCATCCTAACCATTTTAACAGCAACATAACAGGCTAAGTGACACCAGACACCCAATAAAACTACGCTTCGTTGACATATATCAAGTTCAATTGTAGCACGTTAACAGTTTGATGAAATCATCGTAGCGGAATGCTAGCCTTTGTCACAATTTTTCAATAAACCAACTAGTTGCGGACATTGATTTATAAACGAAGCGAATCCAATCAGAATAGGGTATTCATGTTGCTATTATCATTATAAAACATAGGGATAATAGTGTTCTGTTAACATTCTAACTGATTGTTCAGACAAGGAATAGTTTAGCGTTTTTAATTTATTATGAAACGCTATTTCGGTGATTTGTGTTGCAATTTTGTAAATTCGTGCTGCGTAATATGTTGAAGTGCATCACATTTTTACCCGCTAACTGATTAAAAAGAGAGCATAAATGCATCTGTCGATTGTACTGGTTGCCCCAGCCAGAGCCGAAAATATAGGCGCTGCCGCGCGTGCCATGAAGACTATGGGGTTCACCGATTTACGTATCGTGGACAGCACTGCCCACCTGGAGCCTGCGGCGCGTTGGGTTGCGCACGGATCGGGCGATATCCTAGATAATATAACCACTTACGCTACGCTTGCTGATGCGCTGCACGACATTTCGTTTACCGTCGCGACCACCGCGCGCAGCCGTGCGAAGTTCCATTACTATGCCACGCCAGCGGAGCTGGTGCCGATGCTGAGCGAGAAAAGCCAGTGGCTGGAGAAGGCCGCGCTGGTGTTTGGTCGCGAGGATTCCGGATTAACCAACGAAGAGCTGGAGCTGGCGGACGTTCTTACCGGTGCGCCGATGGTCGCCGATTACCCCTCCCTGAATTTAGGCCAGTCGGTCATGGTCTACTGCTATCAATTAGCCTCCCTAATACAAATCCCCCAACCTCCGGCAGAAGGGGCAAATGAAAATCAGCTGGCTGCGCTGCGCGCTCGCGTTGAGCACCTCTTGTCTCTGCTGGGGGTAGCGGACGATCAGAAAATGGCTGACTGGCTGCAGCAGCGTTTGGGCCGTCTTGAGCAGCGTGACACCGCAATGCTGCACCGTTTGCTGCACGATATTGAAAAAAAATTGGCGGAGTAAAATCCTGTCATAAGTTTTTAATATGGCGAATAAGTCTGTCCTGATGGGTTGCATCTGGGCGAATCGGATGAAAATAAATCTGCAAACAGCGGGAGGTGAGAGTCTCCCGAATTGTGATCAAATTAAAAATTCGTTGACTTAAGGTGCCCGATCCTTTAACCCTAAAAGAATACAGGACAGACAGATAATAATGACAGAGTACACAACATCCATGAAACGCATCAGCATCACCACCATTACTACAACCATCATCATTACCACAGGTAACGATGCGGGCTGACGCGTACAGGAAAAACAAAAAAAAGCCCGCACCTAGACAGTGCGGGCTTTTTTTTCGGCTAAAGGAAACGAGGTAGAACCATGCGAGTGTTGAAGTTCGGCGGTACATCAGTGGCAAATGCAGAACGTTTTCTGCGTGTTGCCGATATCCTGGAAAGCAACGCCAGGCAGGGGCAGGTTGCTACCGTGCTCTCTGCCCCGGCAAAAATCACGAACCATCTGGTGGCGATGATTGAAAAAACCATCGGTGGCCAGGATGCACTCCCGAACATCAGCGACGCAGAACGTATCTTCGCTGACTTGCTGCAAGGGCTGGCAGAGGCGCTGCCTGGCTTCCCGCACGCTCAGCTGAAGTCCTTCGTTGAGCAGGAATTCGCGCAAATCAAACATGTCCTGCACGGCATCAGCCTTCTCGGACAGTGCCCGGACGGCGTCAACGCGGCGCTGATCTGCCGGGGCGAAAAACTCTCTATCGCTATCATGGCCGGCGTGCTGGAAGCGCGCGGCCATAGCGTGACCGTAATCGATCCGGTTGAAAAACTGCTGGCGGTGGGCCACTACCTCGAATCCACCGTTGATATTGCCGAATCAACCCGCCGTATCGCCGCCAGCAAAATTCCTTCTGACCATATGATCCTGATGGCAGGCTTCACCGCCGGTAACGAGAAGGGCGAGCTGGTGGTGCTGGGCCGTAACGGCTCCGATTACTCCGCCGCCGTGCTGGCCGCCTGTTTACGCGCTGACTGTTGTGAGATATGGACTGACGTCGACGGCGTTTATACCTGCGACCCGCGCCAGGTACCCGATGCCAGACTGCTGAAGTCGATGTCGTACCAGGAGGCGATGGAGCTTTCCTACTTCGGCGCCAAAGTGCTTCACCCGCGTACCATCTCCCCGATTGCCCAGTTCCAGATCCCTTGCCTGATTAAAAACACCGGTAACCCGCAGGCGCCGGGTACGCTGATTGGCGCGAGTACCGATGAGGACGGTTTGCCGGTCAAAGGCATCTCCAACCTCAACAACATGGCGATGTTCAGCGTCTCCGGTCCGGGGATGAAGGGGATGGTCGGCATGGCGGCGCGCGTCTTTGCTGCTATGTCCCGCAACGGTATCTCGGTGGTGCTGATTACCCAGTCTTCTTCCGAATACAGCATCAGCTTCTGCGTGCCGCAGGCCGACTGCCTGCGCGCCCGCCGCGCGCTGGAGGAAGAGTTCTATCTGGAGCTGAAAGAAGAGCTGCTGGAGCCGCTCGCCATTCAGGAACGCCTGGCGATCATCTCCGTGGTCGGCGACGGCATGCGCACGCTGCGCGGTATCTCCGCCAAGTTCTTTGCCGCGCTGGCGCGTGCCAATATCAATATCGTGGCGATTGCCCAGGGCTCGTCAGAGCGTTCAATTTCTGTTGTCGTGGACAACGATGACGCCACCACCGGCGTACGCGTGGTTCACCAGATGCTGTTCAACACCGATCAGGTTATCGAGCTGTTCCTGATTGGCGTCGGCGGGGTGGGCGGCGCGCTGCTGGAGCAGGTGAAGCGTCAGCAGGAGTGGCTGAAGAAGAAACATATCGATCTGCGCGTCTGCGGGATTGCCAACTCCAGAGCGCTACTCACCAACGTTCATGGCCTTAACCTTGAAAACTGGCAGGCCGAGATGAACGAGGCGAAAGAGCCGTTCAACCTGGGCCGCCTGATCCGCCTGGTGAAAGAGTACCATCTGCTTAACCCGGTGATCGTCGACTGTACCTCTAACCAGGCGGTGGCCGACCAGTACGCCGACTTCCTGCGCGAAGGTTTCCACGTGGTGACGCCGAACAAAAAGGCCAACACCTCGTCGATGGATTACTATCACCAGCTGCGTCTGGCGGCGAGCAAGTCGCGCCGCAAGTTCCTGTACGACACCAACGTGGGCGCGGGGCTGCCGGTTATCGAGAACCTGCAAAACCTGCTCAACGCGGGCGACGAACTGCAGCGTTTCTCCGGCATTCTCTCCGGCTCGCTGTCGTTTATCTTCGGCAAGCTGGATGAAGGGATGAGCCTGTCGGAAGCCACCCGCGCCGCGCGCGAGCTGGGCTATACCGAGCCGGACCCGCGTGACGACCTTTCCGGTATGGACGTGGCGCGTAAGTTATTGATCCTCGCCCGTGAAACGGGCCGTGAGCTTGAGCTTTCCGATATCGTGATTGAACCCGTGCTGCCGGCAGAATTTGACAGCAGCGGTGATGTCGCTGCATTTATGGCAAATTTGCCGCAGCTTGACGATGCTTTTGCCGCTCGCGTTGCGAAAGCCCGTGATGAAGGTAAGGTATTGCGCTATGTTGGCAACATTGAAGAAGATGGCGTGTGCCGGGTGAAGATTGCCGAAGTGGATGGCAACGACCCGCTGTACAAAGTCAAAAACGGCGAAAACGCCCTCGCGTTTTACAGCCACTATTATCAGCCACTGCCGCTGGTGCTTCGCGGCTATGGCGCAGGGAACGATGTTACGGCGGCGGGTGTGTTTGCCGATCTGCTGCGTACCCTGTCATGGAAGTTAGGAGTTTAACATGGTCAAAGTTTATGCCCCGGCTTCCAGCGCGAATATGAGCGTCGGATTTGACGTGCTGGGTGCGGCGGTGACGCCGGTGGATGGTTCGCTGCTGGGCGATACGGTTACGGTGGAAGCGGCAGACAGCTTCAGCCTGAATAACGTGGGCCGCTTCGCCAGCAAACTGCCGTCCGACCCGCGCGAGAATATCGTCTATCAGTGCTGGGAACGCTTCTGTCAGGAGATCGGCAAAAACGTGCCGGTCGCCATGACGCTGGAAAAAAGCATGCCGATTGGCTCGGGACTGGGTTCCAGCGCCTGTTCGGTGGTCGCCGCGCTGGTGGCGATGAACGAGCACTGCGGCAAGCCGCTGAACAACAACCGCCTGCTGGGATTGATGGGCGAGCTGGAAGGGCGCATCTCCGGCAGCATTCACTATGACAACGTGGCGCCGTGCTTCCTTGGCGGCATGCAGCTGATGATCGAAGAAAATGGCATCATCAGCCAGCAGGTGCCAGGGTTTGATGAGTGGCTGTGGGTGCTGGCCTATCCGGGCATTAAGGTCTCTACCGCGGAAGCGCGTGCGATCCTGCCTGCGCAGTATCGTCGTCAGGACTGTATCGCCCACGGGCGTCATCTGGCGGGCTTTATTCATGCCTGCTACACCCGTCAGCCGCAGCTGGCGGCGAAGCTGATGAAGGACGTCATTGCCGAGCCGTACCGCACGAAGCTGTTGCCTGGCTTTAACGAGGCGCGACAGGCATCGATGGATATCGGCGCGCAGGCGTGCGGCATCTCCGGCTCCGGCCCGACGCTGTTCGCCCTGTGCGACAAGCCTGACACCGCGCAGCGCGTGGCGGACTGGCTCTCTAAACACTACCTGCAAAATCAGGAAGGCTTTGTTCATATTTGCCGTCTGGACACGGCTGGCGCACGAGTACTGGGATAATTAATGAAACTCTATAACCTTAAAGATCATAACGAGCAGGTCAGCTTCGCGCAGGCGGTAACTCAGGGGCTGGGCAAAAACCAGGGGCTGTTCTTCCCGCATGACCTGCCGGAATTCCAGCTGACCGACATCGACGAGCTGCTGAAACAGGACTTCGTCACCCGCAGCACCAAAATTCTGTCTGCGTTTATCGGCGACGAAATTCCGCAGGAGCTGCTGGAAGAGCGCGTGCGTGCGGCGTTCGCTTTCCCGGCGCCGGTGAAGCAGGTTGAGCCTGACGTTGGCTGCCTGGAGCTGTTCCACGGCCCGACTCTGGCGTTTAAAGACTTCGGCGGCCGCTTTATGGCCCAGATGCTGACCCACATCAGCGGCGACAAACCGGTGACCATTCTGACCGCGACCTCCGGGGATACCGGTGCGGCGGTGGCGCATGCGTTCTACGGCCTGAAAAACGTCCGCGTGGTGATCCTCTATCCGAAAGGCAAAATCAGCCCGCTGCAGGAAAAACTGTTCTGTACGCTCGGCGGCAACATTGAAACCGTGGCGATCGACGGCGATTTCGATGCTTGCCAGGCGCTGGTCAAGCAGGCCTTCGACGACGAAGAGCTGAAGGTGGCCCTGGGTCTGAACTCCGCCAACTCCATCAACATCAGCCGTCTGCTGGCGCAGATCTGCTACTACTTCGAAGCGGTGGCGCAGCTGCCGCAGGAAGCGCGCAACCAGCTGGTGATCTCCGTGCCGAGCGGTAACTTCGGTGACCTGACGGCGGGTCTGCTGGCGAAATCCCTGGGTCTGCCGGTGAAACGCTTTATCGCCGCGACCAACGCCAACGACACCGTGCCGCGCTTCCTGAAAGACGGGAAGTGGGCGCCGAACGCCACGCAGGCGACGCTCTCCAACGCGATGGATGTGTCACAGCCGAACAACTGGCCGCGTGTGGAAGAGCTGTTCCGCCGTAAGATCTGGCGTCTGGGCGATCTGGGCTACGCTGCAGTGACGGATGAAACCACCAAAGAGACGATGCGCGAGATGAAAGCGGTGGGGTATACCTCTGAACCGCACGCGGCGATTGCCTACCGCGCGCTGCGCGACCAGCTTAACCCGGGTGAATATGGCCTGTTCCTGGGCACCGCGCATCCGGCAAAGTTCAAAGAGAGCGTAGAAGCGATCCTGGGCGAAACGCTGCCGCTGCCGAAAGAGCTGGCCGAGCGCGCCGACCTGCCGCTGCTGTCACATGAGCTACCCGCAGATTTTGCCGCGCTGCGTAAGCTGATGATGACGCGTGCGTGAATGTGTTGCCCGGTGGCGGCTACGCCTTACCGGGCCTACAACGACCACGATGACCTAATCGTAGGCCGGGTAAGGCGAAGCCGCCACCCGGCTTTTTTATGGAGAAATTAAGGAGGAAAAAAGCAGGAAAAAAGCAGAAATTCCCAATAAATGCGGTCACTTAGCGTTTAGGATTGCAGAGAATAACATCCCCCGTTCCCCTCGCGTACTCTCCTTACATCGGCCCACGTTGGGCAAGAAGAATAAGGAGTCACCTGTGTCTACACTGAAACCTGCACTCATCGCGCTTTCACTGGTGCTGGCCGCCCCCATGGCGGTTCAGGCATCTGAAATTACTCTCGTACCTGCGGTAAAACTGCAGATTGGCGACCAGGATAACAACGGGCATTACTGGGACGGCGGCCGCTGGCGCGACCATGACTGGTGGAAGGCGCATTATGACTGGCGTGATAACCACTGGCGTCCACATGATGAGCATCGTAAACACGACGATCGTCACGATGACCATCACCACGATGACCACCGCGACGATCGCGGCCCGGACTGGAAACACCATTAATGCAAAACCCCGCCAGCTGGCGGGGTTTGTTTTTACTGCTCGTGGCGCTTAAACACCAGCTCGCCTTTCCCCGACGACGACTCGTCAAAGAAATAGCCTTCGCTGTTAAAGGCGGTCAGCTGCTCCGGCTTCGTCAGGCGGTTCTGGATGATGTAGCGGCTCATCAGGCCGCGCGCTTTCTTGGCGTAAAAGCTGATCACCTTGAACTTGCCGTTTTTCTCGTCGAGGAATACCGGCTTGATAATCTCCGCATCCAGCTTTTTCGGCTTCACCGACTTGTAGTATTCATCGGATGCCAGGTTTATCACCACGTTATCGCCCTGGGCATGCAGCGCCGCGTTCAGTTTGTCGGTAATGATATCGCCCCAGAAATGGTACAGATCTTTGCCTTTGGCATTTTCCAGGCGAATCCCCATCTCCAGACGATACGGCTGCATCAGATCCAGCGGGCGCAGTATGCCATACAGGCCCGACAGCATGCGCAGATGCTGCTGGGCAAAATCGAAATCGGCTTCGCTAAAATCTTCCGCCTGCAGGCCGGTGTAGACATCACCTTTAAACGCCAGAATTGCCTGGCGAGCGTTCGCCGGGGTGAAATCCGGGTGCCACTCGTGAAAGCGGGTCGCGTTAAGATCGGCCAGCTTGTCGCTGATGCTCATCAGCGAGGCGATTTGCGGCGCAGAGAGCCTACGCGCTTCGCGGATCAGCTGTTGCGAGTAGTCCAGCAGTTCAGGCTGGGTATAGCGCTCGGTGGCGAGCGGGCTCTGGTAGTCGAGCGTTTTTGCAGGTGAAATCAGAATCAGCATATCCAGTCCTTGCAGGAAATTTAGAGCGACTTTAGCAAAAAATCGCCCTGAATTGATCGATAGCTGTTATTGCCGCGGCAAATCATCCCACGTGCCTGGGGCAAGCTGCGCCTTAACGTCGGGATAGCGGGCGGGATCAAATACCGGCGGAACGCCGAGTTTGCGCTGACGCAGATAGTCTCTGGCAATCAGGGTCACAACGGGTGAGAGCAGCAGGATAGCAGTGAGGTTCGTGATCGCCATTAGCGCCATAATGATATCGGCCAGCTGCCAGACCAGCGGCATACTGAGGAAGGAGCCAGCGATGATCATCAGTATAACCGCGAGACGCAGGGTTCCGATTGCGGCGCGGGAGTCGAGCTTCAGGAAAATAAGGTTATTTTCGGCGTAGAGGTAATTCACCACAATCGAACTGAAGGCAAACAACACCAGAATGAGCGAGACAAACCCTGCTCCCCAGCCGCCTGTCAGGTTCACCAGCGCCTGCTGGAGAAGCTGTATCCCGGCGGTACCAGAAGAATGCGGGACGGGGCCTGCCAGCAGCAAAATCATGGCGCTGGCGGAGCAGATAATAATGGTATCGGTAAAGACGCCAATCATCTGCACAATGCCCTGTGCGGCCGGGTGCGGCGGCCAGGAAGAGGCGGCAGCGGCCGCGTTGGGGGTTGACCCCATTCCGGCTTCATTGGAGAACATGCCCCGCTGAAAACCCGCCATCAGCGCCTGGCTAAAGGTGTAGCCCAGCGCCCCGGAGGCCACTTCGCGCCAGCCAAACGCGCTTTTGACGATGGTCGCAATCACGCCCGGCACCTGGTCGATATGCAGTGCGGCGACGAACAGGCTCGCGGCAACCCAAAGCAGCGCCATAACGGGAACCAGCCACTGCATCAGGCGGGCGATGCCCCTGAGACCGGCTGAAATGGTGAGCAAAACGACGAGGGCTAACACGATACCGGCGATCCACTCCGGGCAGGAGAAGGCATAGCGCAGGGCATTGGCGACAGAATTTGCTTGGACGGTATTAAAAATAAGGCCGTACGCGAGCAATAAAAAAAGCGAGAACAGAACGCCCATCCAGCGCATCCCTAAGCCACGCGCCATGTACCAGGCAGGACCGCCGCGAAACTGGCCGTTTTTATCTTTCTCTTTATAAAGCTGGGCGAGCGAACTTTCGGCGAAGGAGGTGGCCATCCCGAGTAGTGCCGTCACCCACATCCAGAAGACCGCGCCTGGCCCACCGGCGCTGATGGCCAACGCAACGCCCGCCAGATTTCCGCTGCCGAGACGTGCAGCCAGGCTGGTACAGAGTGCCTGGAACGACGTTAATCCGCCCGGCTGGGGCGTAACGCTGTTTTTCAGACTTCTGCCAAACTTGCGAATATAACGAAACTGGATAAACCCACTGCGTAGCGTGAACCAAATACCTGCTCCCAGAAGCAGGTAAATCATTATCGAACCCCACAGGACTTCGTTAATAAAGAAAAAGAAATCAGGCATTAACGTCCCTCTTGTTGATGCCAATGTGAATATGTAAGCGCTACCACTGATTGGGCATGCTGTTGCTTAGCAGCCTGTTAATCTTCCCAGTTTACCATACTCTGCCTAAGCGCACTGTCTGCGGTTGCGCTACCCCTCCGTCGTGTTATCATCAGGGCAGACCGGTTACATCCCCCTAACAAGTAAACCTGTCATTTTTCCGCTGCAGGCATGCTGTCGGTAGCGTGAATTATCCAGGGCACGTTAAAAGAGAAACACTATCATGACGGATAAATTGACCTCCCTTCGTCAGTTCACCACTGTCGTAGCTGACACCGGAGATATCGCGGCAATGAAGCTGTACCAGCCGCAGGATGCCACAACTAACCCTTCTCTGATCCTTAACGCCGCACAGATCCCTGAGTATCGCAAACTGATTGACGACGCAGTGACCTGGGCGAAAGCACAGAGCAACGACCGCGCGCAGCAGGTTGTAGATGCCACCGACAAACTGGCAGTGAACATCGGTCTGGAAATCCTGAAACTGGTTCCTGGCCGTATCTCTACCGAAGTGGATGCACGTCTCTCCTACGACACCGAAGCGTCTATCGCGAAAGCGAAACGTCTGATCAAAATGTACAACGACGCTGGCATCAGCAACGACCGTATCCTGATCAAACTGGCTTCTACCTGGCAGGGTATCCGCGCGGCAGAGCAGCTGGAAAAAGACGGTATCAACTGTAACCTGACCCTGCTGTTCTCCTTCGCGCAGGCGCGCGCATGTGCAGAAGCAGGCGTATACCTGATTTCTCCGTTCGTGGGCCGTATTCTGGACTGGTACAAAGCCAACACCGATAAGAAAGAGTACGCGCCGGCTGAAGATCCAGGCGTGGTTTCTGTTACTGAAATCTACGAATACTACAAACAGCACGGCTATGAGACTGTGGTTATGGGCGCAAGCTTCCGTAACGTCGGTGAAATCATCGAGCTGGCTGGCTGTGACCGCCTGACTATCGCGCCTGCACTGCTGAAAGAGCTGGCTGAAAGCGAAGGTACCCTGGAGCGTAAACTGTCCTACACCGGTGAAGTGAAAGCACGCCCAGAGCGCATCACTGAATCCGAGTTCCTGTGGCAGCACAATCAGGATCCAATGGCTGTAGACAAACTGGCGGACGGTATCCGTAAGTTTGCTGTTGACCAGGGTAAACTGGAAAAAATGATCGGCGACCTGCTGTAATCATTCTGCGTGACCGGGCTTCCGGTCACGCGTCTTACCCCCGCCTCTGTCTGAATTTCCTCTCTGCGTGTATCATTCCCTTTAATCAGTACTCTTTGAATGGAATGGATATGAATACCTTACGCATCGGCTTAGTGTCGATTTCTGACCGCGCCTCCAGCGGTGTTTACCAGGATAAAGGCATCCCCGCTCTGGAAGAGTGGCTTGGCAGCGCGCTGACCACCCCCTTTGACATTCAGACCCGCCTGATCCCTGACGAACAGCCGATCATCGAGCAGACGCTCTGCGAGCTGGTGGATGAGATGAGCTGCCACCTTGTTCTGACGACGGGCGGAACCGGCCCCGCGCGCCGCGACGTGACGCCGGACGCAACGCTGGCGATTGCCGATCGTGAAATGCCGGGCTTCGGCGAACAGATGCGCCAGATAAGTCTACACTTTGTTCCGACGGCCATTCTTTCCCGACAGGTGGGGGTGATCCGCAAGCAGGCGTTGATCCTGAACCTGCCGGGCCAGCCGAAGTCGATCAAAGAGACGCTGGAAGGGCTGAAGGCGGAAGATGGCAGCGTCCTCGTGCACGGTATCTTTGCAAGTGTACCGTATTGTATACAGCTGCTTGACGGTCCGTATGTGGAAACTGATGAGAAAGTGGTAGCAGCTTTTCGCCCGAAAAACGCACGTCGCGAAATAATATCCTGAAATTAATCAATATGTGACATTAGCTGAAGCGGCGATAGCGTGGTAAAGCTTTTACGGTATAGTAATTTTTTCTTTACGATTGCTGTAAAAATAAATCCACAACACACGCACAATGGTTCGCTATGTCACATAACACCCGACCTCTGAATCGACAGGACTACAAAACCCTCACGCTCGCGGCCTTAGGCGGCGCGCTGGAGTTTTACGACTTTATCATCTTCGTCTTCTTCGCCGCCGTGGTGGGAGAACTCTTCTTCCCGGCGGATATCCCGGAATGGCTGCGTCAGGTGCAAACCTTCGGCATTTTTGCCGCCGGGTATCTGGCGCGTCCGCTGGGCGGCATTATCATGGCCCACTTTGGCGATCTGGTCGGGCGTAAGAAGATGTTTACCCTCAGCATCCTGCTGATGGCCGTGCCGACGCTGGCTATTGGTCTGCTGCCCACCTATGCCTCGATGGGCATTCTTGCTCCGTTGCTGCTGTTGCTGATGCGCGTCCTTCAGGGCGCGGCGATTGGCGGCGAAGTGCCGGGCGCATGGGTGTTTGTCGCGGAGCATGTTCCGGCGCGCCGCATTGGTATCGCCTGCGGAACATTAACCGCGGGGTTAACGGTAGGGATTTTGCTCGGTTCCGTCGTCGCGACAATTGTAAACACCAGCATGACGCAGCAGGCCGTGCACGACTGGGGCTGGCGTATTCCGTTCCTGCTGGGCGGGGCGTTTGGTCTGGTCGCGATGTACCTGCGCCGCTGGCTGCAGGAGACGCCGATTTTCCTCGAGATGCAGCAGCGCAAAGCGCTGGCGCAGGAGCTGCCGGTGAAGGCGGTCGTGGTACGCCATAAAAAAGCGGTGGTGGTGTCGATGCTGCTCACCTGGCTGCTCTCGGCGGGCATTGTGGTGGTGATATTGATGTCCCCGGTGTGGCTGCAAAAGCAGTACGGCTTCGCCCCTGCCGTGACGCTACAGGCGAACAGTATCGCGACAATCATGCTCTGCTTTGGCTGTCTCGCCGCCGGGCTGGCGGCAGATCGTTTCGGCGCCAGCGTTACCTTTATCGTCGGCAGCCTGTTACTGGCCGCATCAAGCTGGGCGTTTTACCATCTGGCGTGCAGCCATCCTGAACAGCTGTTTCTGCTGTACGGCGTGGTAGGGCTGTGCGTGGGCGTTGTCGGGGCGGTACCGTACGTGATGGTCCGCGCGTTCCCGCCGGAGGTACGCTTCACCGGGATCTCATTTTCCTATAACGTGTCGTATGCCATTTTCGGCGGGCTGACGCCGATTGCGGTTACCGTGCTGATGGGCGTGTCGCCGATGGCGCCAGCCTGGTATGTACTCGCGCTCTCGCTGATGGGGCTGGTATTAGGATTTTGGCTGCGTCAGGCGGGGGGATGTCGTGCCCGCGAGGCGGGCACGACAGAGGGATCAGTGTTTTTCACCAATCGGTAGAATGGTGCGGTCAAACTGCTCGTTCAGCACTTCACCCATTGCGAGGTAGATAGCGCTTGCGCCGCAAACCAGACCAATCCAGCCTGCAACATGAACGATGCCTTCGTTATCCACCAGGTGACCAATCGCCAGCAGGGCGAACAGCACGGTCAGGCTCAGGAAAACGAACTGCAGCATGCGGTTACCTTTCAGGGTACCGAAGAACATGAACAGGGTGAAGACGCCCCACAGGCCCAGGTAAACGCCCAGGAAGTGGGCGTTTGCCGCGTCTGCCATGCCCATTTTAGGCAGCAGCAGAATGGCAACCAGGGTCAGCCAGAAAGAACCGTAAGAGGTGAAGGCGGTTAAGCCGAAGGTATTGCCTTTCTTATATTCCAGCAGGCCCGCGAAGATTTGCGCGATACCGCCGTAAAAAATGCCCATCGCCAGGATGATGCCATCCATCGGGAACATCCCGATATTGTGCAGGTTCAGCAGGATAGTGGTCATGCCAAAACCCATCAGGCCCAGCGGAGCCGGATTAGCCAACTTAGTGTTGCCCATAAGTCCTCAAAAAAATCATCATTAATATGGTGAAATGGTTAAACCCGCGTCAGTACTCCCTGACTGGGCGCGGCATCATAATGGGCGCAATCGATGGCGTCTATGATCTCATCAGGGTGAAATTAAAATTTTTTTTATGCTTGCCCCTTGATGGATGCCGTCGCGACCCCATCTTGTAGTCAACCGCAGTGTGTGGACCTGAAAAAAATCAAATCTGGGCAGTTGAAAAAGCACGTTCTGCCCTTATTACAGGTACACAACCACATGTTGACTGAATTTTTAGTGGAGACGTTTAGATGGGTAAAATTATTGGTATCGACCTGGGTACTACCAACTCTTGTGTAGCGATTATGGATGGCACTACTGCACGCGTGCTGGAGAACGCCGAGGGCGATCGCACCACGCCTTCTATCATTGCTTATACCCAGGATGGTGAAACTCTGGTTGGTCAGCCGGCTAAACGTCAGGCAGTGACAAACCCGCAAAACACCCTGTTTGCGATTAAACGCCTGATTGGTCGCCGCTTCCAGGACGAAGAAGTTCAGCGTGACGTTTCCATCATGCCTTACAAAATCATCGCGGCAGATAACGGCGATGCATGGCTTGATGTGAAAGGCGCTAAAACTGCACCACCGCAGATTTCTGCTGAAGTGCTGAAAAAAATGAAGAAAACCGCTGAAGATTACCTGGGTGAACCGGTAACTGAAGCTGTTATCACCGTACCTGCCTACTTCAACGATGCTCAGCGTCAGGCAACTAAAGATGCTGGCCGTATCGCAGGTCTGGAAGTAAAACGTATCATCAACGAACCAACCGCTGCTGCACTGGCTTACGGTCTGGATAAAGAAGTTGGCAACCGTACTATCGCGGTTTACGACCTGGGTGGTGGTACCTTCGATATCTCTATTATCGAAATCGACGAAGTTGACGGCGAAAAAACCTTCGAAGTTCTGGCAACCAACGGTGATACCCACCTGGGTGGTGAAGACTTCGATACCCGTCTGATCAACTACCTCGTTGACGAGTTTAAGAAAGATCAGGGCATTGACCTGCGTAACGACCCGCTGGCGATGCAGCGCCTGAAAGAAGCCGCTGAGAAAGCGAAGATCGAGCTGTCTTCCGCTCAGCAGACCGACGTGAACCTGCCGTACATCACTGCAGACGCGACCGGTCCTAAACACATGAACATCAAAGTGACCCGTGCGAAACTGGAAAGCCTGGTAGAAGACCTGGTGAACCGTTCTATCGAGCCGCTGAAAGTTGCTCTGCAGGACGCTGGCCTGTCCGTATCCGATATCCAGGACGTTATCCTGGTCGGTGGTCAGACCCGTATGCCAATGGTTCAGAAGAAAGTGGCTGAGTTCTTTGGTAAAGAGCCACGTAAAGACGTTAACCCGGACGAAGCGGTCGCAATCGGCGCTGCGGTTCAGGGTGGCGTACTGACCGGTGAAGTTAAAGACGTACTGCTGCTGGACGTTACCCCGCTGTCTCTGGGTATCGAAACCATGGGCGGTGTGATGACTGCGCTCATCAACAAAAACACCACCATCCCAACGAAACACAGCCAGGTGTTCTCTACCGCTGAAGACAACCAGTCTGCGGTAACCATCCATGTGATTCAGGGTGAGCGTAAGCGTGCGGCGGATAACAAATCTCTGGGTCAGTTCAACCTGGACGGTATCAACCCGGCACCGCGCGGCATGCCGCAGATCGAAGTGACCTTCGACATCGATGCTGACGGTATCCTGCACGTGTCTGCGAAAGACAAAAACAGCGGTAAAGAGCAGAAGATCACCATCAAGGCATCTTCTGGCCTGAACGAAGCGGAAATTGAAAAAATGGTTCGCGATGCCGAAGCTAACGCGGAATCCGACCGTAAGTTCGAAGAGCTGGTTCAGACTCGCAACCAGGGTGACCATCTGCTGCACAGCACCCGTAAGCAGGTTGAAGAAGCAGGCGATAAACTGCCAGCGGAAGACAAGACTGCTATCGAAGCTGCACTGAGTGCGCTGGAATCCTCACTGAAAGGTGAAGACAAAGCGGACATCGAAGCGAAGATGCAGGAACTAGCGCAGGCTTCTCAGAAGCTGATGGAAATCGCTCAGCAGCAGCACGCTCAACAGCAGGCGGGCGCTGACGCTTCAGCGAACAACGCGAAAGACGACGACGTTGTCGACGCTGAGTTCGAAGAAGTTAAAGATAAAAAATAATCGCCCTGATGCAGGGTAATTAATCGGCACGGGCGTAGGAGAATTCTCCACGCCCGTGCTCGCATGTTAAGGGGCTTAAAAAAACCAATGGCAAAGCAAGACTATTACGAGATTTTAGGCGTTCCGAAAACTGCGGAAGAGCGTGAAATCAAAAAGGCGTATAAGCGCCTGGCCATGAAATTCCACCCGGACCGTAACCAGGGTGACAAAGAGGCTGAAGCCAAATTTAAAGAGATCAAAGAAGCCTACGAAGTCCTGACCGATGCACAAAAACGTGCGGCCTATGACCAGTACGGTCACGCAGCCTTTGAACAGGGCGGCATGGGCGGCGGTGGATTCGGTGGCGGCGGCTTTGGCGGCGGCGCTGACTTCAGCGATATCTTTGGCGATGTATTTGGCGACATCTTCGGCGGCGGTCGTGGTCGTCAGCGCGCGGCGCGCGGCGCTGACCTGCGCTACAACATGGAGCTGACGCTGGAAGAGGCCGTTCGCGGCGTAACCAAAGAGATCCGTATCCCTACGCTGGAAGAGTGTGACGTTTGCCACGGCAGCGGCGCGAAAGCGGGTACGCAGCCTCAGACCTGTCCAACCTGTCACGGCTCTGGTCAGGTACAGATGCGTCAGGGCTTCTTCGCGGTACAGCAGGCCTGTCCTCACTGTCACGGTCGCGGCACGCTGATCAAAGATCCATGCACCAAATGCCACGGGCACGGTCGCGTTGAGAAAACCAAAACTTTGTCCGTTAAGATCCCGGCTGGCGTCGATACGGGCGACCGCATCCGTCTGGCAGGCGAGGGCGAAGCAGGCGAGCACGGCGCACCGGCAGGCGATCTGTACGTTCAGGTGCAGGTGAAACAGCACGCCATCTTTGAGCGTGAAGGTAATAACCTGTACTGCGAAGTGCCGATCAACTTCGCGATGGCGGCACTCGGTGGTGAAATCGAAGTGCCTACGCTGGACGGTCGCGTGAACCTGAAAGTGCCTGGGGAAACCCAGACTGGCAAGCTGTTCCGCATGCGCGGGAAAGGCGTTAAATCCGTTCGCGGTGGTGCCCAGGGCGACCTGCTGTGCCGCGTTGTCGTCGAAACGCCGGTTGGCCTGAACGACAAGCAGAAACAGCTGCTGAAAGAACTGCAGGAGAGCTTTGGCGGCCCGACGGGTGAGAAAAACAGCCCGCGTTCCAAAAGCTTCTTCGATGGCGTCAAAAAATTCTTCGATGATTTGACCCGCTAAATTCGTTAGCTGGTTTTCATCTTCGAAAAGCCCGGAAGCGATTCCGGGCTTTTTTATTGGCGTGTATAGCTCGGTTAAACTGAGTCTATACTCAACATTAATCTGTTTTTGCCGATCTATTTGGCTTGGTATTATGGTTTTATCGAGGTATTGTTGTAAAAGAGAGAACTTAAATGAAATTACTACACCGTTTCTTTAGCAGTGAGGCGTCCGGTGGCGTGATCCTGATTATTGCCGCAGCGGCAGCGATGGTGCTGGCTAACCTTGGCATCACGCAGGAACTCTACCATGCATTTCTGGAAACGCCCGTTGAGCTAAAGGTCGGGGCGCTGGAAATTAACAAGAACATGCTGCTGTGGATCAACGATGCGCTGATGGCGGTGTTCTTCCTGCTGGTGGGGCTTGAGGTTAAGCGTGAGCTGGTTCTTGGCTCGCTCGCCAGCCGCCAGCGCGCGGCGTTTCCTGTGATCGCAGCCATCGGCGGAATGGTCGTTCCGGCGTTGCTCTTCCTGGCGTTCACCTGGCAGGATCCTGTTGCACGTGACGGCTGGGCGATCCCGGCCGCGACGGATATCGCCTTTGCGCTCGGTGTCTTAGCCTTGCTCGGTAGCCGCGTGCCGGTGGCCTTGAAAATCTTCCTGATGGCGCTGGCGATCATCGATGACCTGGGCGCCATTGTGATTATCGCGCTGTTCTACACCAGCGATCTGTCGATCCTGTCCCTGAGCGTCGCCGCCGGGGCGATTGCGGTGCTGGCGCTGCTGAACATCTTCAATGTTCGCCGCATCGGTATCTATATCCTGGTCGGAATGGTGCTGTGGACGGCGGTGCTGAAATCCGGGGTGCACGCCACGCTGGCAGGCGTGATTGTGGGCTTCTTCGTGCCGCTCAAACCGCAGGACGGCAAGTCGCCAGCCAAACAGCTGGAGCACGTGCTGCACCCGTGGGTTGCCTTTATGATCCTGCCGCTGTTTGCGTTTGCCAACGCGGGCGTTTCCCTCGGCGGCGTGACGCTGGACGGGCTGACGTCCGTGCTGCCGCTGGGCATCATTGCCGGGCTGTTTATTGGGAAGCCGTTGGGCATTAGCCTCTTCTGCTGGCTGGCGACGAAGCTGAAGCTGGCGTCATTGCCGCACGGCACAACCTTTGGTCAAATTATGGCCGTCGGCGTGCTGTGTGGAATCGGGTTTACGATGTCGATCTTTATCTCGACGCTGGCGTTTGGTGCGCATGCGCCTGAGCTTATCGTCTGGGCTAAACTCGGCATTCTCATCGGGTCATTACTGGCCGCGGTAATCGGTTATACCTTGTTGAAGGTGAAGTTGTCCGGACAGGCCGTCCAGGCATAGCGGAACACCGGGAGGAGGCGATCCTCCTCCCGATACACACTCAGGGAGAGAAGACGCGATGTCTCATTTAAATTACAACCATCTGTACTACTTCTGGCACGTTTACAAACAGGGCTCGGTGGTGGGGGCGGCAGAGGCGCTCTACCTGACGCCGCAAACCATCACCGGGCAGATCAAGGCCCTGGAAGAGCGCCTGCAGGGCAAACTGTTCAAGCGTAAAGGGCGTGGGATTGAACCCAGCGAACTGGGTGAACTGGTGTTCCGCTATGCGGACAAAATGTTCACCCTGAGCCAGGAGATGCTGGATATCGTCAACTACCGCAAAGAGTCGAACCTGCTCTTTGACGTGGGCGTGGCGGATGCGCTGTCCAAGCGACTGGTGAGCGGCGTGCTGGATGCGGCGGTAGTCGAAGATGAGCAAATCCACCTGCGCTGCTTTGAATCCACCCACGAGATGCTGCTGGAACAGCTGAGCCAGCACAAGCTGGACATGATTATCTCGGACTGCCCGATTGACTCCACCCAGCAGGAAGGGCTGTTCTCGGTGAAGATTGGCGAATGCGGCGTGAGCTTCTGGTGCATTAATCCGCCGCCGGAGAAACCGTTTCCCGCGTGCCTTGAAGAGCGCCGCCTGCTGGTACCTGGGCGACGTTCCATGCTCGGACGCAAGCTGCTGAACTGGTTTAACTCGCAGGGGCTGAAGGTAGAAATCCTCGGAGAGTTCGACGATGCGGCGCTGATGAAAGCCTTTGGCGAAGCGCATAATGCGATCTTCGTTGCGCCGACGCTGTACGCGCACGATCTCTATTCAGACGACAAGATTACGGAGATAGGCAGAGTGGATAACGTGATGGAGGAGTATCACGCCATATTTGCCGAAAGAATGATTCAGCACCCGGCGGTGCAGCGGATCTGCAATCGTGACTACGCGGCGCTGTTTACGCCACCGGCAATCTGAAGGCATAAAAAAACCCGCGTTAAGCGGGTTCTTTAAACAAGCAACAACAAGTAGCGATTAAGCCAGTTTGTTGATCTGCGCGGTCAGGTTTGCTTTATGACGCGCTGCTTTGTTTTTGTGGATCAGACCTTTAGCAGCCTGACGATCCACGATTGGTTGCATTTCGTTAAATGCGTTCTGCGCTGCAGCTTTGTCGCCTGCTTCGATTGCTGCGTATACTTTCTTGATGAAAGTACGCATCATAGAGCGACGGCTTGCGTTGTGCTTACGAGCCTTTTCAGACTGAACGGCACGTTTCTTAGCTGATTTGATATTAGCCAAGTCCAACTCCCAAATATGTTCTATGTGGACAATTCAAAGGCCGAGGAATATGCCCTCTTTGCCTTCTTTTGTCAATGGATTTGTGCAAATAAGCGCCGTTAATTAGCGACGCTACGTTACGTAGTGATGGCGCAGGATTCTACCAGCTTGTCTTCCCTGAATACAGCCTTTCGGCATAAAAATCGCAGTTCAGGAGCAGATTTTTTCGCTGCGAAAGGTCAGCCTGATGAAATCATTACGGCTTTCTGTTTTGCGCGAACAATCGCCGGTTAACCTTAACCGCTGTACAAGGTATACTTTGGCGATTTTCACTGTTTTGAGCCAGACATGAAGCTGATACGCGGCATACATAATCTCAGCAGCGCGCCAAACGGGTGCGTGCTGACTATTGGTAATTTCGACGGCGTGCATCGTGGTCATCAGGCGCTGTTGCAGGGATTGCGTAAAGAAGGGGAGGCCCGTGGCCTGCCCGTTGTAGTGATGATTTTCGAGCCGCAGCCGCTGGAGCTGTTCGCGGGCGATAAATCTCCCGCCCGACTCACTCGCCTGCGCGAGAAATTGCGCTATCTGGCGGAGTCCGGCGTGGACTATGTATTGTGTTTACGTTTCGATCGTCGCTTTGCCGCGCTGACAGCACAAAATTTCGTCAGCGACCTGCTGGTTAAGCGTCTTGGCGTACAGTTTCTCGCCGTGGGTGATGATTTCCGCTTTGGCGCTGGTCGTCAGGGCGATTTCTTGCTATTACAGAAGGCTGGTCTGGAGTATGGATTTGACGTCACCAGCGCGATGACCTTCTGCGAAGGCGGCGTGCGCGTCAGCAGCACGGCGGTGCGTCAGGCGCTGGCTAATGATGACCTGGACACGGCAGAAACCCTGCTGGGGCATCCGTTCACCATCTCTGGCCGCGTGGTCCATGGCGATGCGCTGGGCCGCACGATAGGCTTCCCGACGGCGAATATACCGCTGCGTCGTCAGGTTTCCCCGGTTAAAGGGGTGTATGCGGTGGAAGTAGCAGGATTGGGCGATAAGCCGTTCTTCGGCGTCGCCAACATTGGCACGCGTCCGACCGTCGCCGGTGTGCGTCAACAGTTAGAAGTGCACCTGCTGGACGTTGTAATGGACCTTTATGGTCGCCATATAGATGTGATACTGCGTAAAAAAATACGCAACGAGCAGCGATTTGGTTCGCTGGATGAACTAAAAGCGCAAATTGCGCGAGATGAATTGACGGCCCGCGAGTTTTTTGGGCTTTGAACCCGGCTTAACTGCCTACGTGATAAATACGGAACCGAGAATCTGATGAGTGACTATAAATCAACCCTGAATTTGCCGGAAACAGGGTTCCCGATGCGCGGCGATCTCGCCAAGCGCGAACCGGGAATGCTGGCGCGTTGGACCGATGATGACCTGTACGGCATCATTCGTGCAGCCAAAAAAGGCAAAAAAACCTTCATTCTGCATGATGGCCCTCCATATGCGAATGGCAGCATTCATATTGGTCACTCGGTTAACAAGATTCTGAAAGACATTATCGTGAAGTCCAAAGGCCTCACGGGATATGACTCGCCTTACGTTCCGGGCTGGGACTGCCATGGTCTGCCGATCGAGCTGAAGGTAGAGCAAGAGTTTGGCAAGCCGGGTGAGAAGTTCACCGCCGCCGAGTTCCGTGCGAAGTGCCGCGAATACGCAGCCACGCAGGTTGACGGTCAGCGCGCTGACTTCATCCGTCTGGGCGTGCTGGGCGACTGGTCGCACCCGTACCTGACCATGGACTTCAAAACTGAAGCCAACATCATCCGTGCGCTGGGTAAAATCATCGGTAACGGCCACCTGCACAAAGGCGCTAAGCCGGTGCACTGGTGCGTGGACTGCCGCTCTGCGCTGGCAGAAGCGGAAGTTGAGTATTACGACAAAACCTCTCCATCTATCGACGTGGCGTTCCATGCCGTCGATCAGGATGCGGTGAAAGCTAAATTTGGCGTCTCCTCGGTAAACGGCCCGATCTCTTTGGTTATCTGGACCACCACCCCGTGGACCCTGCCAGCCAACCGCGCGATCTCCCTGTCCGGTGAGTTCGAATACGCGCTGGTGCAGATTGACGGTCAGGCGGTTATCCTGGCGAAAGATCTGGTTGAGAGCGTGCTGAAGCGCGCGCATATCAGCGACTACACCGTGCTGGGCACCGTGAAAGGCGACGCGCTGGAGCTGATGCGCTTCAAGCACCCATTCCTGGACTTCGACGTTCCGGCGATCCTGGGCGACCACGTGACGCTGGAAGCGGGTACCGGTGCGGTACATACCGCCGGTGGCCACGGTCCTGACGACTACAACATCAGCCTGAAGTACGGTCTGGAAATCGCTAACCCGGTTGGCCCGGACGGATCTTACCTGCCTGGCACTTACCCGGCGCTGGACGGTATCAACGTCTTCAAAGCGAACGACATCATCGTCGACATGCTGCGCACCAGCGGCGCGCTGCTGCACGTTGAAAAAATGCAGCACAGCTATCCGTGCTGCTGGCGTCACAAGACCCCGATCATCTTCCGTGCGACCCCGCAGTGGTTCGTCAGCATGGATCAGAAAGGCCTGCGCGAGCAGTCTCTGAAAGAGATCAAAGGCGTGCAGTGGATCCCTGATTGGGGCCAGGCGCGTATCGAATCCATGGTGGCTAACCGTCCTGACTGGTGTATCTCCCGTCAGCGTACCTGGGGCGTGCCGATGTCTCTGTTCGTACATAAAGAGACGCAGGAGCTGCACCCGAACACCCTGGAACTGATGGAAGAAGTGGCGAAGCGCGTCGAAGTTGACGGCATTCAGGCGTGGTGGGATCTCGACTCCCGCGACATCCTGGGCGCTGACGCAGACAACTACGAGAAAGTGCCGGATACCCTGGACGTGTGGTTCGACTCCGGGTCTACCCACTCCTCCGTGGTTGACGTGCGTCCGGAATTTGCCGGTCACGCTGCCGATATGTATCTGGAAGGGTCTGACCAACACCGCGGCTGGTTCATGTCATCTCTGATGATCTCCACCGCTATGAAGGGGAAAGCGCCTTACCGTCAGGTACTGACTCACGGCTTCACCGTGGATGGTCAGGGCCGTAAGATGTCCAAATCTATCGGTAACACCGTTTCTCCGCAGGATGTGATGAACAAGCTGGGCGCAGACATTCTGCGTCTGTGGGTGGCCTCTACCGATTACACCGGCGAAATGGCGGTGTCTGACGAGATCCTGAAGCGTGCCGCCGACAGCTATCGTCGTATCCGTAACACCGCGCGCTTCCTGCTGGCGAACCTGAACGGGTTCGATCCGGCAAAAGACATGGTGAAACCGGAAGAGATGGTGGTGCTGGATCGCTGGGCGGTAGGCTGCGCGAAAGCGGCGCAGGAAGATATCCTGAAAGCCTATGAGTCTTACGACTTCCACGAAGTGGTGCAGCGCCTGATGCGCTTCTGCTCCATCGAGATGGGCTCGTTCTACCTCGACATCATCAAAGACCGCCAGTACACCGCGAAGGCGGACAGCGTGGCGCGTCGTAGCTGCCAGACCGCGTTGTTCCACATCGCAGAAGCGCTGGTGCGCTGGATGGCACCGATCATGTCCTTCACCGCGGACGAAATCTGGGGCTATCTGCCGGGCGACCGTGAGAAGTATGTCTTCACCGGCGAGTGGTACGAAGGCCTGTTCGATCTCTCCAGCACCGAAGCAATGAACGATGCCTTCTGGGACGAACTGCTGAAAGTGCGTGGCGAAGTGAATAAGGTTATCGAGCAGGCGCGTGCAGACAAGAAAGTCGGCGGCTCTCTGGAAGCGGCAGTCACGCTGTACGCCGAACCGGAGCTGGCGGCGAAGCTGACGGCGCTGGGCGATGAATTACGATTTGTCCTGTTGACCTCCGGTGCGAAAGTTGCGGATTATGCCGATGCTTCTGCTGATGCTCAGCAGAGCGAACTGCTCAAAGGACTGAAAGTCGCGCTGAGCAAAGCCGACGGTGAGAAATGCCCGCGTTGCTGGCATTACACCACCGATGTTGGCCAGGTGGCGGAACACGCAGACATCTGCGGACGCTGTGTAAGCAACGTCGCCGGTGACGGCGAAAAACGTAAGTTTGCCTGATGAGTAAAACTCTCTGTTCAACAGGACTGCGCTGGCTGTGGCTGGTTGTTGTGGTGCTGATTATCGATCTGGGCAGCAAGTTCCTGATCCTCCAGAACTTTACTCTGGGGGAGACGGTTCCGCTGTTCCCGTCGCTTAATCTGCACTACGCGCGTAACTACGGCGCAGCGTTTAGTTTCCTTGCCGACAGCGGTGGCTGGCAGCGCTGGTTCTTTGCGGGTATCGCTCTCGGTATCTGCGTGATCCTCGCGGTGCTGATGTACCGCTCGAAGGCCACGCAAAAGCTGAATAACATTGCCTACGCGCTGATCATTGGCGGCGCCCTGGGCAACCTGTTTGACCGCCTGTGGCACGGCTTTGTGGTCGATATGATCGACTTCTACGTCGGCGACTGGCACTTCGCGACCTTTAACCTGGCCGATACGGCAATTTGTATCGGTGCGGCGTTAATCGTGCTGGAAGGCTTTTTGCCTAAACCGGCTGCGAAAGAGCAGGCGTAACACACTCGCCCGGTGGCGTAATGCTACCGGGCAAAACAAGCGAGCAATTTGCATGTCTAAATCCGTACAGAGCAACAGCGCGGTTCTCGTTCACTTCACGCTGAAGCTGGATGACGGCTCCACGGCCGAATCCACCCGCAATAACGGCAAACCGGCCCTGTTTCGTCTTGGCGATACCTCCCTGTCTGAAGGTCTTGAGCAGCAGCTTCTGGGCCTGAAAGAGGGTGAGAAAAAAGCCTTTTCGCTGGAGCCGGATGCCGCGTTTGGCGTGCCGAGTCCGGACCTGATCCAGTATTTCTCGCGCCGCGAGTTTATGGACGCGGGTGAACCGGAAATCGGGGCGATTATGCTCTTTACCGCTATGGACGGCAGCGAAATGCCTGGCGTGATCCGCGAAATCAACGGCGACTCTATTACCGTTGACTTCAACCATCCGCTTGCCGGGCGTACCGTTCATTTTGATGTTGAAGTGCTGGAAATCGATCCTGCACTGGAGGCCTGAAATGCAGATCCTGTTGGCTAACCCGCGCGGCTTCTGCGCCGGTGTAGACCGCGCTATCAGCATTGTTGAAAACGCGCTGGAGATTTACGGCGCGCCGATTTATGTGCGTCACGAAGTGGTGCACAACCGCTACGTGGTCGACAGCCTGCGCGAGCGCGGCGCCATCTTCATTGAGCAGATCAGCGAAGTGCCGGACGGTGCGATCCTGATCTTCTCCGCGCACGGCGTCTCTCAGGCGGTACGTAACGAAGCGAAAAGCCGCGACCTGACCGTCTTCGATGCCACCTGTCCGCTGGTGACAAAAGTGCATATGGAAGTGGCGCGCGCCAGCCGCCGCGGTGAAGAGTCGATTCTGATTGGCCATGCCGGTCACCCGGAAGTCGAAGGCACCATGGGCCAGTACAGCAACCCGGAAGGGGGGATGTATCTGGTTGAGTCGCCGGACGATGTCTTTACGCTGAACGTGAAAAATGAATCCCGTCTGTCGTTTATGACCCAGACGACGCTCTCCGTAGACGATACCTCAGACGTGATTGACGCCCTGCGTCAGCGCTTCCCGAAAATCGTCGGTCCGCGTAAGGATGATATCTGCTACGCGACCACTAACCGTCAGGAAGCAGTGCGCGCACTGGCTGAACAGGCGGATGTGGTGCTGGTGGTCGGCTCCAAAAACTCGTCTAACTCCAACCGTCTGGCCGAACTGGCGCAGCGTATGGGGAAAATGGCTTTCCTGATTGATGACGCGTCGGATATTCAGGAAGCGTGGGTTAAGCACGCGGCCTGTGTCGGCGTGACGGCCGGGGCGTCTGCGCCAGATATTCTGGTACAGAACGTCATTTCCCGTCTGCAGGAGCTGGGTGGCGGCGAAGCGGTGCCGCTGGAAGGACGTGAAGAGAACATCGTTTTTGAAGTCCCGAAAGAACTGCGCATCGACGCCCGCGAAGTCGAATAGACCTTTTTCTGATGAAAGGCCAGCACCTCCTGTGCTGGCCTTTTTTTTACCCGTTACTTTATCGTGACGACAAAATCATGTCTTTTACTGATATTTAAGTCGGTTTCACGTTAAATTCTAATTATCGGTGTTTTCAGTTGGCAGTGCTTCTCAAGGCTGGTTAATCTGAAAACGGTTTACATCATTTTAACGTAAGAGAATAACTATGCATGATGCACAGATCCGTGTCGCCATTGCGGGCGCGGGTGGACGTATGGGCCGTCAGCTTATTCAGGCGGCACTTCAGATGGATGGCGTCGCGCTTGGCGCGGCTCTGGAGCGTGAAGGTTCTTCACTTCTGGGGACCGATGCCGGTGAGCTGGCGGGCGCAGGCCACACGGGCGTTACCGTACAAAGCAGCCTGGAGGCGGTAAAAGAGGACTTCGATGTATTCATCGATTTTACCCGCCCGGAAGGGACGCTCGCGCATCTGGCGTTTTGTCGCCAGCACGGCAAGGGGATGGTGATCGGCACCACCGGTTTTGACGATGCGGGTAAGCAGGCTATCCAGGATGCATCAAAAGAGATTGCGATTGTCTTCGCCGCAAACTTCAGCGTGGGCGTTAACGTCATGCTGAAGCTGCTGGAGAAGGCCGCGAAGGTGATGGGCAACTATACCGATATTGAGATCGTAGAAGCTCACCACCGTTACAAAGTTGATGCGCCATCAGGTACGGCGCTGGCGATGGGCGAAGCGATTGCTCATGCACTTGATAAAGATTTAAAAGACTGCGCGGTTTACACCCGCGAAGGTTACACCGGCGAACGCGTGCCGGGCACCATTGGTTTTGCAACCGTGCGAGCAGGTGACATCGTCGGCGAACACACGGCGATGTTCGCCGATATTGGTGAGCGCGTCGAAATTACGCATAAAGCCTCCAGCCGAATGACGTTCGCCAACGGTGCGGTACGTTCCGCTTTGTGGCTTAAAAACAAGAAAGATGGCCTTTTTGATATGCGAGACGTGCTCGATCTCAACAATTTGTAAGCATTATTACCCATCGTGATGTGGTTATTGCAGTCGTAATTGTTTGATTGCATAGGGCAATATTTTATTGCCCTTTTATTTTATCTGTTTCATGGTGTATTTTTTCCTAACGCTCTAAATATCTATCTCTTATAGCGTTTTAACGTTACTGAAATGTAAATTTTGACCATTTGGTCTACTTTATGGTGCTGCGCTAGCTCACTTTTCATTAAACCAGGCGCGCAAGCGTTTTCCGCAGTGATTTACCTGATCTTTTTGTCGCTTAAGCCGCATTCCACTCGTCAGACTTGCAAAAGAGTAAACAAAATATCCGTTTTAAGTTGACTTTTACCCACCAAATCCCCAGAATGCCGCCGTTTGCCAAAAATCCGCTGGCAACACATTTGCATTGATCCATGACATGCTATGAATTAATATGCAAATAAAGTGAGTGAATATTCTCTGGAGGGTGTTTTGATTAAGTCAGCGCTATTGGTTCTGGAAGACGGAACCCAGTTTATCGGTCGGGCCATAGGGGCAACGGGTTCGGCGGTTGGGGAAGTCGTTTTCAATACTTCAATGACCGGTTATCAAGAAATCCTCACTGATCCTTCCTATTCTCGCCAAATCGTTACTCTTACTTATCCTCATATCGGCAATGTCGGCACCAATGCGGCTGACGAAGAATCTTCTCAGGTACATGCGCAAGGCCTGGTCATCCGCGACCTGCCGCTGATTGCCAGCAACTTCCGCAATACCGAAGACCTCTCTTCTTATCTGAAGCGCCATAACATCGTGGCGATTGCCGATATCGATACCCGTAAGTTAACGCGTCTGCTGCGCGAGAAGGGTGCACAGAACGGCTGCATCATCGCGGGTGATAACCTCGATGCGACGCTGGCGCTGGAAAAAGCGAAAGCCTTCCCGGGCCTGAACGGCATGGACCTGGCGAAAGAAGTGACGACTGCTGAAGCCTACAGCTGGACTCAGGGTAGCTGGACGCTGGAAGGCGACCTGCCGGAAGCGAAAAAAGAGAGCGAGCTGCCGTTCCACGTGGTGGCCTACGATTTCGGCGCCAAGCGCAACATCCTGCGCATGCTGGTTGACCGCGGCTGCCGCCTGACGGTGGTTCCGGCACAAACGTCTGCCGAAGACGTGCTGAAGATGAATCCGGACGGTATTTTCCTGTCCAACGGCCCTGGTGACCCGGCGCCGTGCGATTACGCCATCGCCGCCATCAAGTCCTTCCTGGAAACCGACATCCCGGTATTCGGCATCTGCCTTGGCCATCAGCTGCTGGCGCTGGCGAGCGGTGCGAACACCGTTAAGATGAAGTTCGGCCACCACGGTGGTAACCACCCGGTGAAAGACATCGATAACAACACGGTGATGATCACCGCGCAGAACCACGGCTTTGCCGTCGATGAAGCCTCGATGCCGGCTAACCTGCGCGTGACCCATAAGTCGCTGTTCGATGGCACCCTGCAGGGTATCCACCGTACCGATAAGCCAGCATTCAGCTTCCAGGGTCACCCGGAAGCCAGCCCGGGCCCACACGACGCCGCGCCGCTGTTCGATCACTTCATCGAACTTATCGAGCAATACCGTAAGACCGCTAAATAATCAGGAGCCGAGAAGACAATGCCAAAACGTACAGACATAAAAAGCATCCTGATCCTTGGCGCTGGCCCGATCGTCATCGGCCAGGCCTGCGAATTCGACTACTCCGGCGCGCAGGCGTGTAAAGCCCTGCGTGAAGAGGGTTACCGCGTAATCCTGGTAAACTCTAACCCGGCAACCATCATGACCGACCCGGAAATGGCCGATGCAACCTACATCGAGCCGATTCACTGGGAAGTGGTGCGTAAAATCATCGAGAAAGAGCGTCCGGACGCGGTGCTGCCAACCATGGGCGGCCAGACGGCGCTGAACTGTGCGCTGGAGCTGGAGCGTCAGGGCGTGCTGGAAGAGTTCGGCGTGACCATGATTGGTGCGACCGCCGACGCGATTGATAAAGCAGAAGACCGTCGCCGCTTCGACGTGGCGATGAAGAAAATCGGCCTCGACACCGCGCGTTCCGGTATCGCACACAATATGGAAGAAGCGCTGGCCGTCGCGGCTGACGTGGGCTATCCGTGCATCATCCGTCCATCGTTCACTATGGGCGGCACCGGCGGCGGCATCGCCTACAACCGCGAAGAGTTCGAAGAGATTTGCGAGCGCGGTCTGGATCTCTCCCCAACCAAAGAGCTGCTGATTGATGAATCGCTGATTGGCTGGAAAGAGTACGAGATGGAGGTGGTGCGTGATAAAAACGACAACTGCATCATCGTCTGCTCCATCGAAAACTTCGATGCGATGGGTATCCACACCGGCGACTCCATCACCGTTGCGCCAGCCCAGACCCTGACCGACAAAGAGTATCAAATCATGCGTAACGCCTCGATGGCGGTACTGCGTGAAATCGGCGTGGAAACCGGCGGTTCTAACGTGCAGTTCTCGGTGAACCCGAAAACTGGCCGTCTGATTGTTATCGAAATGAACCCGCGCGTGTCCCGTTCCTCCGCGCTGGCCTCTAAAGCGACCGGCTTCCCGATTGCGAAAGTGGCGGCGAAGCTGGCGGTGGGTTACACCCTCGACGAGCTGATGAACGACATCACCGGTGGCCGCACGCCTGCGTCCTTCGAGCCGTCCATCGACTACGTTGTCACCAAAATTCCACGCTTCAACTTCGAGAAATTCGCAGGCGCGAACGACCGTCTGACCACCCAGATGAAATCTGTCGGTGAAGTGATGGCGATTGGCCGCACGCAGCAGGAATCCCTGCAGAAAGCGCTGCGCGGCCTCGAAGTGGGCGCGACCGGCTTCGACCCGAAAGTGAGCCTGGACGACCCGGAAGCGCTGACCAAAATTCGCCGCGAGCTGAAAGACGCTGGCGCAGAGCGTATCTGGTATATCGCCGATGCCTTCCGTGCGGGCCTGTCCGTCGACGGCGTGTTCAACCTGACCAACATCGACCGCTGGTTCCTGGTGCAGATTGAAGAGCTGGTGCGTCTGGAAGAACAGGTCGCTGAGCTGGGCATCACCGGCCTGGACGCTGACTTCCTGCGCGTGCTGAAGCGTAAAGGCTTCGCCGACGCGCGTCTGGCTAAGCTGGCGGGCGTGCGCGAAGCGGAAATCCGCAAGCTGCGCGACCAGTACGACCTGCACCCGGTCTACAAGCGCGTAGACACCTGTGCGGCTGAATTCTCGACCGACACCGCCTACATGTACTCCACCTATGAAGACGAGTGCGAAGCGAACCCGTCCGTCGACCGCGACAAGATTATGGTGCTGGGCGGCGGTCCAAACCGTATCGGCCAGGGCATCGAGTTCGACTACTGCTGCGTACACGCCTCGCTGGCGCTGCGCGAAGACGGTTACGAGACCATCATGGTCAACTGTAACCCGGAAACCGTCTCTACCGACTACGACACCTCTGACCGCCTTTACTTCGAGCCGGTGACGCTGGAAGACGTGCTGGAAATCGTGCGCATCGAGAAGCCAAAAGGCGTTATCGTGCAGTACGGCGGCCAGACCCCGCTGAAGCTGGCGCGCGCGCTGGAAGCAGCAGGCGTGCCGGTTATCGGCACCAGTCCGGATGCGATTGACCGTGCGGAAGACCGCGAGCGTTTCCAGCAGGCGGTTGACCGTCTGAAGCTGAAACAGCCGGCGAACGCCACCGTCACCGCCATCGAAATGGCCGTTGAGAAGGCGAAAGAGATTGGCTACCCGCTGGTGGTGCGTCCTTCCTACGTGCTGGGCGGCCGCGCGATGGAAATCGTTTATGACGAAGCCGACCTGCGCCGCTACTTCCAGACCGCGGTAAGCGTGTCGAACGATGCGCCAGTGCTGCTCGACCGCTTCCTCGACGATGCGGTGGAAGTGGACGTGGACGCCATCTGCGACGGCGAAATGGTGCTGATTGGCGGCATCATGGAGCACATTGAGCAGGCAGGCGTGCACTCCGGCGACTCCGCCTGTTCTCTGCCTGCCTATACGCTTAGCCAGGAGATTCAGGACGTGATGCGCCAGCAGGTGCAGAAGCTGGCCTTCGAGCTGCAGGTTCGCGGCCTGATGAACGTCCAGTTCGCGGTGAAAGACAACGAAGTCTACCTGATTGAAGTGAACCCGCGTGCGGCACGTACCGTACCGTTCGTCTCCAAAGCCACCGGCGTACCGCTGGCGAAAGTGGCGGCGCGCGTGATGGCGGGCCAGACGCTGGCGCAGCAGGGCGTGACCAAAGAGATCATTCCACCGTACTACTCGGTGAAAGAAGTGGTGCTGCCGTTCAACAAATTCCCGGGCGTTGACCCGCTGTTAGGGCCAGAAATGCGCTCTACCGGGGAAGTGATGGGCGTGGGCCGCACCTTCGCAGAAGCGTTCGCGAAGGCGCAGCTGGGCAGTAGCTCCACCATGAGAAAATCAGGCCGTGCGCTGCTCTCCGTTCGCGAAGGCGACAAAGAGCGCGTAGTTGACCTGGCCGCCAAGCTGCTGAAACAGGGCTTCGAGCTGGACGCAACCCACGGTACTGCGATTGTGCTGGGCGAAGCCGGCATCAACCCGCGTCTGGTGAACAAGGTGCACGAAGGTCGTCCGCACATTCAGGATCGTATCAAGAATGGCGAATACACCTACATCATCAACACCACCGCAGGCCGCCAGGCGATTGAAGACTCCAAGCTGATTCGCCGCAGCGCGCTGCAGTACAAAGTGCACTACGACACCACCCTGAACGGCGGTTTCGCAACGGCCATGGCGCTGAACGCGGATGCCACCGAGAAGGTGATTTCAGTGCAGGAAATGCACGCGCAGATTAGCAAGTAAGTCAAAATGCCCGGTGCCGTTCGGTTGCCGGGCATTATCCCCATCTTCAGAACCTTCTGGTTTTTCATCCGCTTTCAGTCAGTTAGCCTAAAATGGTTAGGTCGATAACGAAATTCAACTGAGAGCAGGGGAAAACACCATGCAAAATAAATTACTGATCGCTTCCGTTCTGGCTGCCACGACAATGTTTACCGTTGCGGGCTGTTCGTCTAATCAGGCCGTAAAAACCACCGATGGCAAAACCATTGTCACCGACGGCAAGCCGCAGGTGGATGACGATACCGGTCTGGTGTCGTATAAAAACGCCGAAACCGGTCAAACCGAGCAGATCAACCGTGACCAGGTGAAATCCATGGGCGAGCTGGATAACTAATTCAGAATTCTGACGTAAGCCCGTCAATAATATTCACTATTAGCCTGTTGAATTACTGACTACACTCTTTTGTTAAAAGAAAGCAGTAACAACAGGCTAATCAATGATTCTGATAATTTATGCCCATCCTTATCCGCAGCACTCGCATGCGAATAAGCGGATGCTTGAGCAGGTAAGGACGCTTGATAACGTAGAGATACGTTCCCTCTATCAACTCTATCCCGATTTTAATATCGATATCGCCGCCGAACAGGAGGCGCTTTCCCGTGCCGATCTGATTATCTGGCAGCATCCCATGCAGTGGTACAGCACGCCCCCGCTCCTGAAGCTGTGGATTGATAAAGTCTTCTCCCACGGCTGGGCGTATGGCCACAACGGCAATGCGCTAAAAGGGAAAAGCCTGATGTGGGCAGTCACCACCGGCGGCGGGGAAAGCCATTTTGATATTGGTTCCTTCCCGGGTTTTGACGTTCTGGCGCAGCCGCTGCAGGCGACTGCGCTCTATTGCGGTTTGAACTGGCTCCCGCCGTTTGCGATGCACTGCACGTTTGTTTGCGACGATGAAACGCTGCAGGCGCAGGCTCGCCATTATAAACAACGCTTACTTGAGTGGCAGGAGGCGCACCATGGATAGCCATACGCTGATACAGGCGCTGATTTACCTCGGCGCGGCGGCGCTGATTGTGCCCGTGGCGGTACGCCTGGGGCTGGGCTCTGTTCTCGGCTACCTGATTGCGGGCTGCGTCATTGGGCCGTGGGGCTTTCGTTTAGTCACCGATGCCGAAGCGATACTGCATTTCGCTGAAATTGGCGTGGTGCTGATGCTCTTTGTGATTGGTCTGGAACTCGATCCGCAGCGGCTGTGGAAGCTTCGCGCCTCGGTATTTGGCGGTGGGGCGCTGCAGATGGTGGCCTGCGGCCTGCTGCTGGGCGGGTTCTGTATCCTGTTGGGCATGGACTGGAAAGTAGCAGAGCTCATCGGCATGACGCTGGCGCTCTCCTCAACGGCCATTGCCATGCAGGCGATGAACGAGCGAAATCTGACGGTATCCCAGATGGGACGCAGCGCGTTCTCGGTGCTGCTGTTCCAGGACATTGCCGCTATCCCGCTGGTGGCGATGATCCCGCTGCTGGCGGCCAGCGGTTCCTCTACCACGCTGGGCGCTTTCGCGCTGTCGGCGCTGAAGGTGGCGGGCGCGCTGGCGCTGGTGGTGCTGCTTGGCCGCTACGTGACCCGCCCGCTGCTGAGGTTTGTTGCCCGCTCTGGCCTGCGCGAAGTGTTCAGCGCCGTGGCGCTGTTCCTGGTGTTCGGCTTTGGTCTGCTGCTGGAAGAGGCCGGGCTGTCGATGGCGATGGGGGCGTTCCTCGCAGGCGTTCTGCTGGCGAGCTCTGAATACCGTCACGCGCTGGAAAGCGATATCGAGCCGTTCAAAGGGTTGCTGCTGGGGCTGTTTTTCATCGGCGTCGGGATGTCCGTCGACTTTGGCACGCTGGTGACGCACCCGCTGCGGATCGTCATCCTGCTCGTCGGCTTCCTGGTCATTAAAATGGTGATGCTGTGGCTGATTGCTCGCCCATTGAACGTGCCGGGCAGGCAGCGCCGCTGGTTCGCCGTGCTGCTGGGGCAGGGGAGTGAATTTGCGTTCGTGGTCTTTGGCGCCGCGCAGATGGCAAACGTGCTCGATCCCGAGTGGGCGAAAGCGCTGACGCTGGCGGTAGCACTGTCGATGGCGGCGACGCCTGTGCTGCTGGTGGTGCTGACGCGCCTGGAAAAATCGGACAGCGAGCAGGAGCGCGAAGCCGATGAGATTGACGAGGAGCAGCCGCGCGTCATCATCGCCGGATTTGGCCGCTACGGGCAGATCGTGGGGCGTTTACTGCTGTCGAGCGGAGTGAAAATGGTCATCCTCGATCACGATCCCGACCATGTCGATACCCTGCGTAAATTCGATATGAAGGTGTTTTACGGGGATGCGACCCGCGTCGATCTGCTGGAATCCGCCGGGGCGGCAAAAGCCGAGGTATTGATTAACGCCATTGACGATCCGGAAACCAGCATGCAGATGGTGGAGCTGGTAAAAGAACATTTCCCGGCGCTGACCATTATTTCCCGCGCGCGCGATGTGGATCACTACATCCGGCTGCGGCAGACGGGCGTAGAGGCGCCAGAGCGTGAAACCTTCGAAGGTGCGCTGAAGTCTGGCCGCATGGCGCTGGAAAACCTGGGGCTCGGCGCTTATGAAGCGCGCGAGCGCGCGGACCTGTTCCGCCGCTTTAATACCGAGATGGTTGAAGAGATGGCGGCGATGGCCGGCAGTACGGCCACCGAGCGCGCGGCGGTGTTTAAACGCACCAGCGCGATGCTGACGGAAATCATTAACGAGGACCGTAACCACCTGTCGCTGATCCAGCGCCATGGCTGGCAGGGCACGGAAGAGGGCAAGCATACCGGCGATCCGGCTGACGAGCCCGAGAGTAAACCTTCCGCGTGAAGTGGAGTTGCCAGCAATATTAAAAAATTTCTCTATCTTTACCCTGCCGCCAGTCGACGAAAGATTAAGCTTTCCGTATAGTGGCGGCAATTTTTTGCATCCGGGAAATTTTCAATGATCAGTCTGATTGCAGCGCTGGCGGTGGACCGCGTTATCGGTATGGAAAATGCCATGCCGTGGAACCTGCCTGCCGATCTCGCATGGTTTAAACGTACTACGTTAAACAAGCCGGTAGTGATGGGCCGCCTGACCTGGGAGTCGATTGGTCGTCCATTGCCGGGCCGTAAGAATATCGTTATCAGCAGCCAGCCGGGCACTGACGATCGCGTCGAATGGGTAAAATCAGTAGACGAGGCGATTGCTGCATGCGGCAATGCCGAAGAGATCATGGTGATTGGCGGTGGGCGCGTGTACGAACAGTTCCTGCCAAAAGCGCAGAAGCTGTATCTGACCCACATTGATGCAGAAGTGGAAGGGGATACCCATTTCCCGGACTACGATCCTGACGAGTGGGAATCCGTATTCAGCGAATTCCACGACGCGGATGCACAGAACTCCCACAGCTACTGCTTCGAGATTCTGGAACGTCGTTAAGTGATTTTCCCTCTCCCGGCCGGGAGAGGGAATAACGTATCAGGAGGCAACGGCCTCACTTTCTCCTAAGTCCAGCTGTCGGTTGGACGGCTGCACAAAGTAAGCTTTATCTTCCCAGCGTAAGCAGGTTAACTCTCCGCCCCAGCAGCATCCGGTATCCAGACCGTAAATCCCTTCCGGTGTTCCTTTTCCTTCCAGCGCAGCCCAGTGACCAAAGACCACGCTGTACTCGCTTGTCACCGGTCCCGGAATGGCAAACCACGGTTTCAGCGGGGCGGGCGCGCTTTCCGGCGTCTCTTTGGAATACATGTCTAGCTGTCCGTTCGGGAAGCAGAAACGCATGCGGGTGAACGCGTTGGTGATAAAGCGCAGTCGTGCCAGACCGCTAAGTTCCTCGCTCCAGTGGTTCGGCATATCGCCGTACATGGCATCGAGGAAGAAAGGATACGAGTCGCTCGCCAGCACTGCCTCAACGTCACGCGCGCAGGTTTTCGCCGTCTCAAGATCCCATTGTGGCGTGATCCCGGCATGCGCCATGACCAGCTTTTTCTCTTCGTCGATCTGCAGCAGGGGCTGACGACGCAGCCAGTTAATCAGATCGTCCGCGTCCGGTGCATCCAGCAGTGGGGTGAGGCGATCTTTAGGCTTGTTGCGGCTGATCCCGGCGAAAACCGCCAGCAGATGCAGGTCGTGATTACCCAGCACCATGCGCACGCTATCTCCCAGCGATTTGACGAAACGTAATACTTCAAGGGAGCCGGGGCCACGCGCGACTAAATCGCCCGTCAGCCAGAGCGTGTCCTGTCCTGGCGTAAAGTCGACCTGTTTTAATAATGCGATCAGTTCATCGTAGCAACCGTGAACGTCGCCAATCAGATATGTAGACATTAGATTAATGAATGAGTGTGGTTACGGCGAGACGGAACACAGGAATGGCAACGCGGAAATCATTGCCATCGACGTCGACCATTTCATAATGGCCTTGCATGGTACCCATCGGCGTTTCAATCACCGCGCCGCTGGTGTACTGGTACTCTTCGCCAGGGGCGATGTGGGGCTGTTCACCAACCACACCTTCGCCCTGAACTTCGATTTCGCGGCCATTGCCGTTAGTGATAAGCCAGTAGCGCCCGCGCAGCTGCACGGGCATCCGCCCCAGATTGCGAATGGTCACGGTGTAAGCGAAGACAAAACGTTCTTCGTCCGGTGAGGACTGTGATTCAACATAGACGCTTTGTACATGGACACATACGCGGGGCGAATCAATCATGGCTTAACTCTCCTTCGGCGGCGCATTATCGCTGATGTAATTAGCCAGCTTGCAGTACTGCTCTACGGAAATGTTCTCCGCACGCATTGCCGGGTCGATCCCCAGCTCGGCTAACACCTCAACGGTAAACGAATTGCTCAGGCTGTTACGGATCGTTTTACGGCGCTGGTTAAAGGCTTCTGTGGTAATGCGGCTCAGTACGCGCAGATCTTTAACCGGATACGGTTTCGTCTTGTGCGGGACGAGGCGCACAACCGCTGAATCCACTTTCGGTGGTGGTGTGAACGCTGACGGCGGTACTTCGAGTACCGGGATCACGTTGCAGTAATACTGTGCCATCACGCTTAAACGACCATACGCTTTACTGTTCGGGCCTGCAACCAGACGGTTAACAACCTCTTTTTGCAACATGAAGTGCATGTCGGCAATGGCATCAGTATAGCTAAAGAGGTGGAACATGAGCGGCGTGGAGATGTTGTACGGCAGGTTGCCGAAGACGCGCAGCGGCTGACCCATTTTTTCGGACAGTTCGCCAAAGTTCATGGTCATGGCGTCCTGCTGATAGATGGTCAGCTTCGGCCCGAGGAACGGGTGCGTTTGCAGGCGTGCGGCCAGATCGCGGTCCAGTTCGATGACGGTCAGCTCGTCGAGGCGTTCGCCTACCGGCTCGGTCAGCGCGGCAAGGCCCGGGCCGATTTCGACCATCGCCTGACCTTTTTGCGGATTAATAGCCGAGACAATGCTTTCGATCACGAACTGATCGTTAAGGAAGTTTTGCCCGAAACGTTTACGGGCTAAGTGGCCCTGGTGGACTCGATTAGTCATTGAGTATTAACAATCATTTTGATGGCGAGATTAAGCGCCGTAATAAAACTGCCGACATCCGCTTTCCCCTGGCCTGCCAGATCCAGCGCAGTACCGTGGTCAACGGACGTTCGAATAAAGGGTAAACCGAGGGTGATATTCACCCCGCGGCCAAAGCCCTGGTATTTTAGCACGGGCAGACCCTGATCGTGGTACATCGCGAGCACGGCGTCGGCATTATCCAGGTATTTAGGCTGGAAAAGGGTATCCGCAGGCAGCGGCCCGCTGAGGTTCATCCCCTTCGCCCGCATTTCGTTGAGCACCGGAATAATGGTGTCGATCTCTTCGGTGCCCATATGCCCGCCTTCTCCGGCGTGCGGATTCAGGCCGCAGACCAGCACGTGCGGCTGCGGGATCCCAAACTTTGTCTGCAGATCGTGGTGCAAAATCCCGATGATCTCGCGCAGGAGTTCAGGGGTGATCGCATCAGGAATGGCCTTGATCGGCAGATGGGTGGTCACCAGCGCAACGCGCATTTCCTCCGTCGCCAGCATCATCACCACTTTCGGGCTGTGCGAGCGCTCTTCGAAGAACTCCGTATGCCCGGTAAACGGTATACCCGCTTCGTTGATAACGCCTTTGTGGACGGGGCCGGTGATCAGGGCGGCAAATTCGCCCTTCAGACAACCGTCGCAGGCGCGCGCCAGGGTTTCAACGACATAGTGACCGTTTTCCGTGCTGAGCTGGCCCGGGATGACCGGCGTACGAAGGGGAACTGAAAGGAGAGTGAGCGTACCGGCTTGCTGGGGTGCAGGCTGTTGGCCTTCAACGTAAGGAATGAGCGTTAAAGGCAGACCGAGCAGCGTTGCCCGGTCTTGTAACAGTGTTGCATCGGCGCAGACAACCAGTTCTACCGGCCAGCTGCGCTGGGCGAGCTGGACAACGAGGTCAGGCCCAATCCCGGCGGGTTCGCCGGGCGTGATAACAACACGATGCTGTTTCATTAGTTGCTCAGAACTTTCACGTAAGCGCTGGCGCGTTGTTCCTGCATCCAGGTTGCTGCTTCTTCAGAGAACTTACGGTTAAACAGCATACGGTAGGCTCTGTCTTTCTGTGCCGCATCCGTTTTATCAACGTTACGGGTGTCCATCAGCTCGATCAGATGCCAGCCGAATGAAGAGTGGACCGGCGCGCTGATCTGGCCTTTGTTCAGCTTCATCAACGCATCGCGGAATGCAGGATCGTAAATATCCGCAGCCGCCCAGCCCAGATCGCCGCCCTGGTTAGCAGAGCCTGGATCCTGAGAGAACTCTTTTGCTGCCTTCGCAAATGAGGTTTTACCGCTCTTAATGTCTGCTGCGATCTGTTCCAGCTTCACACGCGCCTGATCGTCAGTCATGATCGGTGACGGTTTCAGAAGAATGTGGCGAGCGTGAACTTCGGTGACGGAGATATTTTGGCTCTGGCCGCGCAGATCGTTCACCTTCAGAATGTGGAAGCCCACGCCTGAACGGATAGGACCGACGATATCCCCTTTCTTCGCCGTGCTCAGCGCCTGGGCAAAGATCGATGGCAGCTCCTGAATACGTCCCCAGCCCATCTGGCCGCCTTTCAGCGCCTGTTGGTCAGCGGAGTAGGTAATTGCCAGCTTGCCAAAGTCGCCGCCGTTACGCGCCTGTTCAACAATAGAACGCGCCTGGCTTTCGGCTTCCGCAGCCTGATCGGACGTTGGGTTCTCTGGCAGTGGGATCAGAATGTGGCTCAGGTTCAGCTCTGTGCTCGCATCGTTCTGGTTACCCACCTGTTTTGCCAGCGCGTCCACTTCCTGAGGCAGGATGGTAACGCGGCGACGCACTTCGTTGTTACGCACTTCCGAAATCAGCATCTCTTTACGGATCTGGTTACGGTAGGTGGCGTAGCTGATGCCGTCATAGGCCAGGCGGCTGCGCATCTGGTCTAAAGACATATTGTTCTGCTTCGCGATGTTAGCGATCGCCTGATCGAGCTGCTCGTCAGTGACCTTCACACCCATTTTCTGCCCCATCTGCAGAACGATCTGATCCATGATCAGACGCTCCAGGATCTGGTGGCGCAGCGTGGCGTCATCCGGAAGCTGTTGACCGGCTTCGCCCGAATTGAGCTTCACCGATTTCATCAGACCGTCAACGTCACTTTCAAGCACGACGCCGTTGTTAACCACAGCAGCGACTTTATCAACAACCTGGGGGGCCGCGAAGCTGGTATTCGCAACCATAGCGACACCGAGCAGCAGCGTTTTCCAGTTCTTCATACTTTTTCCATTTCAATTAACCGCAAAGCGGATTACGTTGCAAATCAAGCACATTACAAGGCGCTACTGTACGGCAGAATATTCGAGCGCAGCATTTTCTGCGTACCCAGACCGTAGTTGGAACTCAGGCCGCGTAACTCGAAGTTAAAGCCAATCACGTTATCGTATTTGCTCTGATTGTTTTCACTGTTCCAGCCGTTAAGCTTGCGTTCGTAGCCGACACGCAGCGCGTAACAGCAGGAGTTATATTGCAGACCCACCATCTGGTCAGCAGGTTTATTGGCGTTAGTGTCGAAGTAGTATGCGCCTACGATTGACCAGCGGTCGGCGATTGGCCAACTCGCTGCGCCACCCACTTGCGAAATACCGTCTTTATACTGCTCCGCAGTACCATAGTTTGGTAACGTCGCCTGAATATATTCCGGGCTGGCATAACGATAGGTCAACTGCACCATACGATCTTCATCCCGGCGATACTCAATGGCCGCCGTACTGTTGGCGATATTGTCCAGACGGGTGTCATATTGCACGCCACCGCGAAGACCCCAACGATCGGTCATACGCCAGTAGGTGTCACCAGCCCAAATCAGGGAACCTGTCTTGTTATCTTTCTCCCACTTAATATTGTCATCGCCCGTGCGAGACTCGGTGAAATAGTAGATTTGACCAACAGAAACGTTAAAACGTTCAACGGCAGCATCATCATAAACACGTGTTGTGACGCCGGTCGTTAACTGGTTAGCGGACGCAATGCGGTCAAGACCGCCGTAAGTACGGTCGCGGAACAGGCCGCTGTAGTCAGATTGCAGTAAAGAAGAATCGTAGTTATTGATGTTGCTCTGGTCGCGATAAGGCACGTACAGGTACTGCATACGTGGCTCCAGCGTCTGGGTATAGCCGTCCGCCAGAAGCCCCATATCGCGTTCGAAGATCAGTTTACCGTCCATTTTGAACTGCGGAAGCGTACGGTTTACGGATTCCTCAAGATGGGCGTTGTTGCTGGTATTGTAATCATCAATATTTTTTTGCTGATAGTGTGTCGCCATCAGCTTGGCTTCCGTGTTCAGGCTTGCCCAGTCATTCGACCATGGCAAGTTGATGACGGGCTCCAGGTGAACTCGGGTGGCTTCCGGCATACTGGAACTGGTATTTACAAAATGCACGGCCTGACCATAAATACGGGTGTCGAACGGACCCACGTCATTCTGGTACCAGTTAACGTCCAGCTGCGGCTCGGCGCCATAGGTACTCGCCGTCTGGTTGGAGAACACCTGGAACTGCTTGTTAGTGACCGTCGCATCGAAGTTTTGAACCGCGTAGCCAACGCTGAAGATCTGCGTGGCATAACCGTCGGTACTCGAACCGTATTTGGATGAGAAATCATTGAAGTAGTACGGGTCACTGACCTTGGTGTAGTTGACGTTGAAACGCCATACCTGATCCATCACCCCGGCATGCTGCCAGTAGAATAACCAGCGGTGCTTGTCGCCTTCGGTCGGATGCTCGTCCTGGAAGACTTTATCCGACGGCAGATAAT
This sequence comes from Enterobacter asburiae, assembly GCF_001521715.1. Lineage (NCBI taxonomy): Bacteria > Pseudomonadati > Pseudomonadota > Gammaproteobacteria > Enterobacterales > Enterobacteriaceae > Enterobacter > Enterobacter asburiae. The sequence continues at coordinate 2,846,741 of NZ_CP011863.1, read as the reverse complement.
CCAGCTCCATCAGACCCGCACCGGCGTGGGTCAGATAGCGGAACTCGTTCTCCCACATGATGTTGCCGCGCTTGTGGATATAGTGCGGCGTGATCGTCGCATCCATGTTTGGCGCGATGTTCCAGTAATACGGCAGGTAGAACTCAAAGTAGTTCGACGTGCTGTATTTGGCATTCGGGATCAGGAAACCGGAGCGACGCTTGTCACCGACGGGAAGCTGCAGATAAGGGCTGTAGAATATGGGAACAGGGCCCAGCTTAAAGCGAGCGTTCCAGATCTCTGCGACCTGTTCTTCGCGGTCATGGATAACCTCGCTCCCGACCACGCTCCAGGTATTTGAACCCGGCAGACATGACGTGAACGTACCGTTTTCCAGGATCGTATAGCGGTTTTCACCGCGCTGTTTCATCAGGTCAGCGTCACCGCGCCCCTGGCGACCCACCATCTGGTAATCACCTTTCCAGACGTTAGTATCTTTGGTGTTCAGGTTTGACCAGGCTTTCGGACCTTTCAGGATGACCTGATTGTCGTCATAGTGCACATTACCCAGCGCATCCACCGTTCGTACCGGCTCAGCCGCACCTTCCGGCTGCTTCTGGTGCAGCTGCACTTCGTCTGCCTGCAGGCGGCTATTGCCCTGGTTAATATCTACATTGCCCGTAAACGTGGCATTGTCAGGGTAAGTCCCTTTCGAACTGTCGGCAGTAATGGTTACCGGCAAGCTATTTGTATCGCCACTCACCAGTGGGCGATTATAACTTGGGACGCCAAGCATACACTGCGAGGCGAGATCGGCCGCCAGCCCCTGTTGACTGTACAGGGCGGAGCCAATCATTGTGGCCAGGAGGGTGGGGATACGTTTTTTCATACGTTGTATTTTATTGTTCCGTCATCAGTGGCTACGGCTTACAAACGCTCAGAGACTATCTTACTCATCTGCGCAGTACCAGCGTTAATCCTGCCCGTTTGCGTGCCAGAGTGTTAGGCTCGCTATCGAATGACGAGTATGATAAAGCAAATTATAGGCGATGTCCTTCAATTGACCGTGACTTGAACACAGTGATGATGACGTTGCGTCGGCCAGGAATATGACTATCCGGGGAGTATATGCAGTATTGGGGTAAAATAATCGGCGTTGCGTTCGCCATCATCATGGGTGCCGGGTTCTGGGGGATTGTGCTTGGGCTTATTATCGGCCATATGTTTGATAAGGCGCGCAGCCGCAAAATGGCCTGGTTTGCCAATCAGCGCGAGCGTCAGTCACTCTTTTTCTCCACCACCTTTGAGGTGATGGGGCACTTAACCAAATCCAAAGGGCGTGTCACAGAAGCCGATATTCAGATTGCCAGCGTTTTTATGGATCGCATGAATCTGCACGGTGAATCTCGTGTGGCTGCGCAAAATGCGTTTCGCATCGGTAAATCGGATAATTATCCGCTTCGCGAAAAAATGCGTCAGTTCCGCAGCATCTGCTTCGGACGTTTTGATTTAATTCGGATGTTTCTGGAAATTCAAATCCAGGCGGCCTTCGCCGACGGTTCGCTTCACCCTAATGAACGTGACGTGCTGTACGTCATTGCGGAAGAGCTGGGCATCTCCCGCATGCAGTTCGACCAGTTCCTGCGCATGATGCAGGGCGGGGCGCAGTTTGGCGGCGGCTATCACCAGCAGTCGTCCGGCGGTGCCTGGCAGCAGGCGCAGCGTGGTCCGACGCTGGAAGACGCCTGCAACGTGCTTGGCGTTAAGCCCTCTGACGATCAGACCACGATTAAACGTGCCTATCGTAAGCTCATGAGCGAGCATCATCCGGACAAGCTGGTCGCGAAAGGCCTGCCGCCAGAAATGATGGAGATGGCGAAGCAAAAAGCGCAGGAAATCCAGAAGGCGTACGAGCTCATTAAAGAGAAGAAAGGTTTCAAATAAGAAAAAGCCCGACGGTGTCGGGCTTTTTTTTTAGAAGTCCACCGGGGCTTTAAACGTCATCGCGTTACCGAAGGCCGGATGGGTGATGGTGAGCGTCTGGGCGTGCAGCTGCAGACGTGGCGCTAAGGCCAGCGCTTCAGGCGGCGCGTAGAAGCGGTCGCCCAGAATCGGATGACCCAGGGCGAGCATATGCACGCGCAGCTGGTGTGAACGTCCGGTAATCGGCTTAAGCAGGACGCGCGCGGTATTATCCGGCGCGTACTCCAGCACTTCATACTCGGTCTGCGCGGCCTTGCCGGTTTCATAACACACCTTCTGCTTTGGCCGGTTCGGCCAGTCGCAGATCAGCGGTAAATCCACCAGCCCTTCCGCCTGCGCGGGGTGGCCCCAGACGCGGGCGACATACTGCTTTTTCGGCTCGCGCTCGCGGAACTGGCGCTTTAACTCGCGTTCCGCCGCTTTATTCAGCGCCACCACAATCACGCCGCTGGTGGCCATATCCAGGCGATGGACGGACTCCGCCTGCGGATAATCGCGCTGAATGCGCGTCATCACGCTGTCTTTGTGCTCGTCCAGACGCCCCGGCACGGACAACAGGCCGCTGGGCTTGTTGACCACCATAATGTGTTCATCCTGATACAGAATGACCAGCCAGGGATCCTGCGGCGGATTGTAAGGCTCCATCACCATCTTGCGCTCCGTTTACTGATGCGACACAACGATAAGACGCAGGGCATCCAGACGCCAGCCAGCCTGATTCAGGCTTTCCAGCACCTGCTGACGGTTGCTTTCAATCGCCGCCAGCTCGTCGTCACGGATGTTCGGGTTGACGGCTTTTAACGCTTCCAGACGGGACAGCTCCGCAGACAGTTTCTCGTCTGCTTCGCTGCGCGCGGCGTCAATCAGCGCTCTGGCCGCTTTTTCAATCTGGGTTTCGCCCAGTTGCAGAATAGCGTGCACATCCTGCTGTACCGCGTTCACCAGCTTGCTGCCCGTATGGCGGTTTACCGCGCTCAGCTGTCGGTTGAAACTCTCGAATTCAACCTGTCCCGCCAGGTTAGTGCCGTTTTTGTCCAGCAGCAGGCGGACGGGCGTTGGCGGCAGGAAGCGGGTGAGCTGCAGCTGTTTCGGCGCCTGCGCTTCCACAACGTAGATCAGCTCCACCAGCAGGGTGCCCACCGGCAGCGCCTTGTTTTTCAACAGGGAGATGGTACTGCTGCCGGTATCGCCGGAGAGGATCAGGTCCAGCCCGTTGCGGATCAGCGGGTGTTCCCAGGTGATAAACTGGGCGTCTTCGCGGGACAGCGCCACGTCACGCTCAAAGGTGATGATACAGCCATCTTCCGGCAGGCCCGGGAAATCCGGAACCAGCATGTGATCGGACGGGGTCAGGACAATCAGGTTCTCGCCGCGGTCGTCCTGGTTGATGCCGACGATGTCGAACAGGTTCATGGAGAAGCTGATCAGGCTGGTGTCATCATCTTGCTCTTCAATGCTCTCGGCAAGCGCCTGCGCTTTTTCACCGCCGTTGGAGTGGATCTCCAGCAGGCGGTCGCGGCCCTGCTCCAGCTGTGCTTTCAGCGCATCGTGCTTCTCACGGCATGACTTGATCAGCTCATCAAACCCTTCCGCGTTTTCCGGCGCGGCCAGGTAGCCGATCAGATCGCCATGCACTTGATCGTAAATGGTGCGGCCCGTTGGGCAGGTATGTTCAAACGCGTCCAGACCTTCGTGGAACCAGCGTACCAGCACGGACTGCGCGGTTTTTTCGAGATACGGCACGTGGATCTGAATATCATGCGCTTGGCCGATACGATCCAGACGGCCGATACGCTGCTCAAGCAGATCCGGGTTAAACGGCAGATCGAACATCACCAGGTTGCTGGCGAACTGGAAGTTACGGCCTTCAGAGCCGATTTCCGAGCACAGCAGAACCTGTGCACCGCTGTCCTCTTCCCGAACCACGCCGCGGCGCGGTCGCGCTCGACGATGGACATGCCTTCGTGGAACACGGCGGCACGAATACCTTCGCGCTCGCGCAGGACCTGCTCCAGCTGCAGCGCGGTGGCCGCTTTGGCGCAGATCACCAGCACTTTCTGGGAGCGGTGCGCGGTCAGGTAGCCCATCAGCCACTCCACGCGCGGATCGAAGTTCCACCAGGTGCCGGTATCGCCTTCAAACTCCTGGTAGATTTGTTCCGGATAAAGCATGTCGCGGGCGCGCTCTTCCTGGGTTTTGCGCGCCCCCATAATGCCGGAGACTTTAATCGCCGTTTGATACTGCGTCGGCAGCGGCAGCTTAATCGTATGCAGCTCGCGTTTCGGGAAGCCTTTGACGCCGTTACGGGTATTTCGGAACAGCACGCGGCTGGTGCCGTGGCGGTCCATCAGCATGTCGATCAGCTCTTTACGCGCGGATTCCGCGTTGTCGCTCTCGCTGTTCGCAGCCTGCAAAAGCGGCTCGATGTCCTGCTCGCCAATCAGATCGCTCAGGGTGTTGAGTTCGTCATCAGAAAGACGTTTGCCCGCCAGCAGCATGGCGACGGCATCCGCGACCGGACGGTAGTTATTCTGTTCTTCCACGAACTGCGCAAAGTCGTGGAAACGGTTTGGATCGAGCAGACGCAAGCGGGCGAAGTGGCTTTCCAGACCCAGCTGCTCCGGCGTTGCGGTCAGCAGCAGGACGCCAGGCACGCGCTCGGCAAGCTGCTCAATAGCCATGTATTCGCGGCTCGGCGCGTCTTCGCTCCAGACCAGATGGTGCGCTTCGTCAACGACCATAATGTCCCACTCGGCATCGCACAGGTGCTCAAGACGCTGCTTGCTGCGGCGCACGAAGTCCAGGGAGCAAATGACCAGCTGTTCGGTTTCAAACGGGTTGTCGGCGTCGTGCTGCGCTTCGGCATAGCGTTCGTCATCGAACAGAGAGAAACGCAGGTTAAAGCGGCGCAGCATTTCAACCAGCCACTGGTGCTGCAGGGTTTCTGGCACCACGATCAGCACGCGCTCTGCAGCGCCGGAAAGCAGCTGTTGATGCAGGATCATGCCCGCTTCGATGGTTTTACCCAGACCCACTTCATCTGCCAGCAGCACGCGCGGCGCGTGGCGACGGCCCACGTCGTGGGCGATGTTCAGCTGGTGGGGGATCAGGCTGGTGCGCTGGCCGCGCAGGCCGCTCCACGGCATGCGGTACTGTTCACTCTGGAACTTACGCGCGCGATAGCGCAGGGAGAAGCGATCCATACGGTCGATTTGCCCGGCAAACAGGCGGTCCTGCGGCTTACTGAACACCAGTTTGCTGTCGAGCAGCACTTCGCGCAGGACGACATTGGTCTCGTCGGTGTCCAGACGAGTCCCGATGTAGGCGAGCAGTCCATTCTCTTCTTTTACGTCTTCAATCTTGAGCTGCCAGCCGTCATGGCTGGTCACGGTGTCACCCGGATTAAACATCACGCGGGTTACAGGGGAGTCATTGCGAGCGTACAGACGGTTTTCACCGGTGGCAGGGAAGAGGAGGGTAACCATACGCGTATCGATTGCTACGACGGTTCCTAATCCAAGTTCGCTTTCTGTATCGCTGATCCAGCGTTGACCAAGTGTAAAAGGCATAGTTGTTCGGCTCTAATCTTTAATTGCAGGCAATAGTTCGACTACCGTCAAAAAAGACGGTCATCGAAAAATGGGTCCGGGAATGGAAAGGGCGCTATGGTACTGGATGGCAGCCATTTCGTCACGCGTCAAAATAGGCCAAGTTGCCCTGTCACTAGTGTAGCAAAATCATCGTCGATGAAGGGCAAAATTCCGTCGGCAACCGGCTGAAGCTGACGCGTCAGATAGTGTTCGTAATCCAGAGGAGAATGTTGATAATCCACGGGTTCCGGGCCGCTAATGGTCCAGACGTATTTAATGGTCCCCCGGTTTTGATACTGCGGCGCGCGGCCACGGCGTACGTTTTCTTCATCCGCCAGACGCGCGGCGCGTACGTGCGGAGGAACGTTACGCTGGTACTCCGCCAGCGGGCGGCGCAGGCGCTTGCGGTACACCAGCTGCGCGTCAAGTTCACCCGCCATCAGGCTGGCTATCGTCTCGCGCACGTAGTCCTGATACGGCTCATTGCGAAACACCCGCAGATAGAGCGTCTGCTGGAACTGCTGCGCCAGCGGCGTCCAGTCGGTACGCACCGTTTCCAGCCCTTTAAAAACCATCCGCTGCGCGTCGCCTTCCTGAATCAGCCCGGCGTAACGCTTCTTGCTGCCCTGATCGGTACCGCGAATGGTCGGCATTAAAAAGCGGGCGAAATGGGTTTCAAATTCCAGCTCCAGCGCGCTGGTTAACCGCTCTTTCTGCAAATGTTCCTGCCACCAGTCGTTCACGAAGGCGACGAGCGCTTTGCCGATTTGCGCGGCGTCGTTTTCAGAGTGCGCGCCCTTAAGCCACACAAAGGTGGAGTCGGTGTCGCCGTAGATGACGTCATAGCCCCTGGACTCAATCAGCGCTTTGGTCTGGCGCATAATCTCGTGCCCGCGCATGGTGATCGAGGAGGCCAGACGCGGGTCAAAGAAGCGGCAGGCGCTGGTGCCCAGCACGCCGTAAAAGGCGTTCATGATGATTTTTAGCGCCTGAGAAAGGGGCTTGTTGCCGTGGCGCTTGGCCTCATCGCGGCCGTGCCAGATGTTTCCCACGATTTCAGGCAGACAGTGTTTTTCCCGCGAGAAGCGTGCGCCGAGGAAACCTTCGGTGCTGTGCTCATCATCCGGCTGGGCCATGCCCTCAACCAGCCCGACGGGATCGATGAGGAAGGTGCGGATAATCGACGGGTACAGGCTTTTGTAATCCAGGACCAGAACGGAGTCATACAATCCTGGTCGGGAGTCCATGACGTATCCGCCGGGGCTTGCCTGCGGCGGCACGTCTCCGAGGTTAGGGGCGACGTATCCCGCCCGGTGCATCCGTGGAAAATAGAGGTGGCTAAAGGCGGCAACCGAGCCACCGTGCCTGTCGGCGGCAAGGCCGTTCACCGTCGCGCGCTCCAGCAGGAACGGCATGATCTCGGTTTTGTGGAAAATCTGCGTGACCAGCTCGCAGTCTTTCAGGTTATAGGTGGCAAGCGCCGGTTTATCTTCATTAAAGCGCCGGTCGATCTCGTCCATTCTGTCCCAGGGGTTGTCGATGGCTTTACCCTCGCCAAGCAGCTCCTGCGCGACCGCTTCCAGGGAGAATGAAGAGAAGTTCCAGAAGGCGGACTTAAGCGCCTCGATGCCGTCGATAATCAGGCGACCGTTAGCCTGCGCGAAGAAAACACCGTTCTTAAAACCGTGTTCGCGCCATTCCAGCTCGCTGTTTCCGCGCCCCAGCATCAGCGGGATGCGGTAGCGCTCGGCGTGTTTTTGCAGGACGCGCAGGTCAAACTGCACCACGTTCCAGCCGATCAGAACGTCGGGGTCGTTGTCGGCAAACCACTGGTTAAGCTTCTCCAGCAGCTGCGGGCGGCTGTTGACGTACTCAAGCCGGAAATCCAGCGCGGACGCATCGCCATTCGGCGGCCCGAGCATATAGACAACCCGATCGCCGCAGCCTTCCAGACCGATGCAGTACAGTTCGCCGTGGCGGGTGGTTTCGATATCCAGCGATACCCACTTCAGCGGTGGGCGATAGTGTGGGTTAGGCTTCAGGCGCGCGTTAACGACGCCGCCGTTTTGTTCGATGCCATCAACCCAGACGGGGGCGGTAATGAACCGCTCCATCAGAAAGCGTTCCGGTGGGCGAATATCGGCCTCGTAGAGCGTCACGCCCGCCTCGCGGAGCAGCTTTTCATAGCGCATCAGCTGGCGATGGGCGCGACAGTAGAGGCCGTAAACCGGCTGGCGGTGGAAATCCTTCAGTTCAAGCGGGGTAATGCGCCAGCCGTTTTCGCCGCGCAGCAGCTGTTTCACCTTCTCGACGTGGGCTTCAGGAATAAAGGCCACGGATTCCTGCGGGGGCAGCGTAACGTGCAGCGGGCCGCTATCGGTTGCCAGCCAGAACGCAACCTCGGTGCCCTGAGGGGTATCCCGCCAGTGTCGGGTCAGTAAAAAGCCTTCTTGCGCCTGCGCCACGCCGTTATCCCATAAAATAAAACCAGGCTTGATTATAGCCTGGTTGAATATTTTATGCTGGGTATATATACAGTTTACTGCCCGTAATAGGCCTTCGCGCCGTGCTTGCGCAGGTAATGCTTATCCAGCAGGGTTTGCTGCATGTCCGGGAGCTGCGGCGCCAGCTGGCGACAGAAGATCCCCATATAGGCGACCTCTTCGAGCACGATCGCATTATGTACCGCGTCTTCCGCATTTTTACCCCAGGCGAACGGGCCGTGGGAGTGCACCAGCACGCCGGGCATTTGCGCCGCGTCGATCCCCTGTTTCTCAAAGGTTTCGACAATCACGTTCCCCGTTTCCCACTCGTACTCACCGCCGATCTCCGCATCGGTCATCAGACGCGTGCAGGGAATGGTGCCGTAAAAGTAGTCCGCGTGGGTGGTGCCGGTCGCCGGGATGGACTGGCCCGCCTGCGCCCAGATGGTGGCGTGGCGCGAATGGGTATGCACGATGCCGCCGATGGTCGGGAATGACCGGTACAGCAGGCGGTGAGTCGGCGTATCGGAGGACGGTTTTTTCTTACCTTCGACCACTTCGCCGGTCTCGAGGCTGACAACGACCATATCGTCCGCGGTCATCACCGTGTAATCCACGCCGGAAGGCTTAATCACGAACACGCCTTTTTCGCGGTCAACGGCGCTGACGTTGCCCCAGGTCAGGGTGACCAGATTATGTTTCGGCAGCGCCAGGTTGGCTTCGAGCACCTGACGTTTGAGATCGTCTAACATAGTTATCTCCTGCCGGATGGCGCTTCGCATATCCGGCCTACGGAACCGTAGACCCGGTAAACGCAGCGCCACCGGGCATTCAGGGCTTAGCGTTTTGAACCGTAATAGACTTCGTTCCAGCGCAGCGCGTCTTTGAAGGCGGGCAGGCGGGTATCGTTATCAATCACGGTCAGCTCGATGTCGTGCAGCTCGGCGAACTGACGCATGTCGTTTAGATCCAGCGCGTGGCTGAACACCGTGTGGTGCGCGCCGCCGGCCAGGATCCAGGCCTCTGAGGCGGTTGGCAGGTCAGGCTGTGCTTTCCACAGGGCGTTGGCGACCGGCAGTTTCGGCAGGGAGTGCGGCGTTTCAACCGCATCGACGCAGTTCACCAGCAGACGGAAACGATCGCCGAGGTCGATCAGGCTGGCGTTGATCGCCGGGCCCGTACGGGTGTTGAAGATCAGACGCGCCGGATCGGCTTTGCCGCCGATGCCGAGGTACTGCACGTCGAGGATCGGTTTCTCTTCCACGGCGATCGTCGGGCACACTTCCAGCATGTGCGAGCCGAGCACCAGATCGTTGCCGTTTTCGAAGTGGTAGGTGTAGTCCTCCATGAAGGAGGTGCCGCCCTGCAGACCGGTTGACATCACCTTCATGATGCGAAGCAGAGCGGCAGTTTTCCAGTCGCCTTCGCCCGCAAAGCCGTAGCCCTGCTGCATCAGACGTTGAACCGCCAGACCCGGCAGCTGTTTCAGGCCGTGGAGGTCTTCAAAGGTCGTCGTAAAGGCGTGGAAGCCGCCCTGTTCCAGGAAGCGCTTCATGCCCAACTCGATGCGCGCCGCGTCCAGCACGTTCTGGCGCTTGTCGCCGTTGATTTGTGCCGCAGGCGTCAGGCGGTAGCTGCTTTCGTACTCGTCCACCAGCGCGCTCACGTCGCCGTCGCTGATTTCATTCACCACCTGCACCAGGTCGCCCACGGCCCAGGTATTAACGGAGAAGCCGAACTTGATCTGCGCGGCCACTTTATCGCCGTCCGTGACCGCCACTTCACGCATGTTGTCACCGAAACGCACCACTTTCAGATGGCGGGTGTCCTGCTTAGAGACCGCCTGACGCATCCATGAGCCGATACGTTGTTGAGCCTTGCCATCCTGCCAGTGGCCGGTGACCACCGCGTGCTGCTGACGCATACGCGCGCCGATGAAGCCGAACTCGCGGCCGCCGTGCGCGGTCTGGTTCAGGTTCATAAAGTCCATATCGATGCTGTCCCACGGCAGGGAGGCGTTGAACTGGGTATGGAACTGCAGCAGCGGTTTGTTGAGGATAGACAGACCGTTGATCCACATTTTGGCCGGCGAGAAGGTATGCAGCCACACCACCAGGCCGGCGCATTTATCGTCGTAGTTGGCGTCGCGGCAGATGTGGGTGATTTCGTCCGGCGTTGTGCCCAGCGGTTTCAGCACCAGTTTGCACGGCAGTTTAGCTTCCGCGTTCAGCGCGTTAACCACGTGCTCCGCGTGTTTCGTCACCTGCTGCAGCGCTTCCGGTCCGTAAAGATGCTGGCTGCCAATCACAAACCACACTTCATAGTTATTAAAAATGGTCATCATCGTGTCCTTAATGGGTCAGGGTTGCCGTAGTGTCCGCGGTGCTTTTGGCCGGGGCGGCGACAGGGAGATAGTGAAGTTCGGCGCTTTTTGCCCATTGCTGGTAGCGCTGATAAAGCTGTTCAAAGCGTTGCGCCTGCTGGGCACGCGGCTGAAGCGTGTTTTCGACGGCGCTCGCCATATGCTGCTGCGCGGTCGGGATGTCGGCATGGACGCCTGCGGCCACGGCAGCGAAAATCGCCGCGCCCAGCGCGCAGCACTGATCGGAGGCCACAATCTGCAGCGGACGGTTCAGCACGTCGCAGCAGGCCTGCATGATCACCGGGTTTTTACGGGCGATGCCGCCCAGCGCCATCACGTTGTTCACGTCGATGCCCTGTCCGGTGAAGCACTCCATAATGGCGCGGGCACCGAAGGCCGTTGCGGCAATCAGACCGCCGAACAGCGCAGGGGCGTCGGTCGCCAGGTTGAGATCGGTAATCACCCCTTTCAGACGCTGGTTGGCAAACGGCGTGCGGCGGCCGTTAAACCAGTCCAGCACCACCGGGAGGTGATCGAGAGACGGATTTTTTGCCCAGGCTTCGGTGAGCTGTGGCAGAAGCTGCTTTTTGCTGTCGGCTATCTGGGTTTTCAGTTCAGGATGCGCCGCCGCCAACTGGTCCAGCGGCCAGCCGAGCACGCGACCAAACCAGGCGTAGATATCGCCAAACGCGGACTGACCGGCTTCGAGGCCGATAAAGTCCGGCACCACGCTGCCGTCAACCTGACCGCAGATGCCTTTCACCGCGCGGTCGCCGACGGTGGCTTTATCCGCCGTCAGGATGTCGCAGGTGGAGGTCCCGATGACTTTGACCAGCGTGTTTGGCTGTGCGCCCGCACCCACGGCGCCCATATGGCAGTCAAAGGCGCCGCCGGAGATGGCCACGTTCTGCGGCAGGCCGAGGCGCGTCGCCCACTCTTCGCAGAGGGTGCCGACGGGAATATCGGCGGTGAAGGTGTCGGTAAACAGCGGGTACGTCAGGCTCTTGTTGAGGATCGGGTCTAGCTCATCGAAGAACGCGGCCGGAGGCAGGCCGCCCCAGCTTTCGTGCCACAGGGATTTATGCCCGGCGCTGCAGCGGCTGCGGCGGATATCCTGCGGGCGGGTGGTGCCGGAGAGCAGGGCAGGCACCCAGTCGCACAGCTCAACCCATGACGCCGCAGCCTGTGCGACGGAGGCGTCGGCACGGGTGACGTGGAGGATCTTGGCCCAGAACCATTCGCTGGAATAAATCCCGCCGATGTAGCGCGAGTAGTCTGTTTTGCCCGGCTGGTGGCACAGGCGCGTAATGGCTTCGGCCTCTTCCACGGCGGTGTGGTCTTTCCACAGCACGAACATGGCGTTCGGGTTGTCGGCGAACTCCGGGCGCAGCGCCAGCACGCGGCCTTCGGCATCCACAGGGGCAGGCGTGGAGCCGGTGCTGTCGACGCCAATCCCGACAATCTCAGCCCGCTGGGCGTCGGTCAGTTCGGCCAGGACGGTTTTGATCGCCGCTTCCATCGACTCGATATAGTCACGCGGGTGGTGACGGAACTGGTTGTTAGGCGCATCGCAGTAGCGCCCCTCTTGCCAGCGCGGGTACCACTCAACGCTGGTTGCTATCTCCTGGCCGGACGTACAGTCCACTGTCAGCGCGCGAACCGAATCGCTGCCAAAATCGAGGCCAATCGCAATTGCCATGGTGTTGCTCCATCGAAAAAACAGGTATGGAAGAACATTAGAGACTGGGGAAAAAAGTCGTCAGGCAGGATCCGCTAATCTTATGGACTAAATTGCTGTTACAACGGAAAGTGTGACGCCGTGCAAATATTCAATGTGGACATTTCTGCCGCACTTATAGACACTTTTGTTACTGGTTATCTGCCTGCTCTGGCGGAGAAATCAGGGGGAAAGGCTGAAACATGGCGGACGTAAAAGCGGCGTGATGCTTTTTGGATCTTTTCGCGGGCCATTTTTAAGCTGCTTTTAATGATATGGACAATTGGTTTCCTTCAGGACCCTTGGGAGAACTGAATCTATGGCCGAAACGCAAAACGATCCCCTGCTGCCGGGATACTCGTTTAACGCGCACCTTGTGGCGGGACTGACCCCTATCGAGGCTGAGGGATACCTCGACTTTTACGTCGACCGACCGCTCGGCATGAAAGGGTATATCCTCAATCTGACCGTGCGGGGGGAAGGGATCATCAAGAACGGTGACCAGCAGTTTGTCTGCCGCCCCGGCGATATCCTGCTGTTCCCGCCGGGGGAGATCCACCACTATGGCCGTCATCCCGATGCCAAAGAGTGGTATCACCAGTGGGTCTATTTCCGTCCGCGCGCCTACTGGCAGGAGTGGCTTTCCTGGCCAGCTATTTTTGCGCACACCGGTTTTTATCGCCCGGATGAGGTTCATCTGGCGCAGTTTCGCGAGCTTTTTGCGCAAATTATCGAGGCGGGACAGGCCGGTGGTCGCTACGCTGAACTGCTGGCGATTAACCTGCTTGAACAGCTGCTGCTGCGACGGATGGAGGCGATTAACGAGTCGCTTAACCCCCCGCTGGACAACCGCGTTCGCGACGCCTGCCAGTACATCAGCGACCACCTGGCCGATAGCCAGTTTGATATCGCCAGTGTTGCTCAGCACGTCTGCCTGTCGCCGTCGCGGCTGTCGCATCTGTTCCGCCAGCAGCTGGGCGTCAGCGTATTGAGCTGGCGCGAGGATCAGCGCATCAGCCAGGCGAAGCTGCTGCTCAGCACCACCCGGATGCCGATCGCCACCGTGGGGCGTAACGTGGGCTTTGAGGATCAGCTCTATTTCTCCCGGGTATTTAAAAAATGTACCGGAGCCAGCCCGAGCGAATTCCGTGCGGGATGTGAATAAACGGTAAAAAAAGATAAACAAACAGGTGAATGCAGAAAGCAACCTGTAAACTATTCAGACAATTGTTGCCTTGACGCGGTGCGGGGCGCTAAGCAGAATCGCTGATTCGTTTTCTGACCGGAATAGTTATGCAGGCATTGCTGGAACACTTTATTACCCAGTCCGTTATGTACTCGCTCATCGCCGTGGCGCTGGTGGCGTTTCTGGAATCGCTGGCGCTGGTTGGGCTGATCCTGCCCGGCACCGTGATGATGGCAGGGCTTGGGGCGCTGATTGGCAGCGGCGAGGTTAATTTCTGGCAGGCGTGGCTGGCCGGGATTATCGGCTGCCTGCTCGGCGACTGGATCTCCTTCTGGCTGGGCTGGCGCTTTAAGAAACCGCTGCACCGCTGGTCGTTCATGAAAAAGAACAAAGCCCTGCTGGATAAAACCGAGCATGCGCTGCATCAGCACAGCATGTTCACCATCCTCGTCGGCCGCTTTGTCGGGCCAACGCGTCCGCTGGTGCCGATGGTGGCGGGGATGCTGGATCTGCCTGTCGCGAAATTCGTGGTGCCGAACATTATCGGCTGCGTCTTCTGGCCGCCGTTCTACTTCCTGCCGGGGATCCTCGCGGGCGCTGCCATCGATATTCCTGACGGTATGCAAAGCGGTGAGTTTAAGTGGCTGCTGCTGGGCACGGCTGTGCTGTTGTGGCTGGCGGCATGGCTCTGCTGGCGGCTGTGGCGCAGCGGGAAAGCCAGCGTCGATCGCCTGACACGCTATCTTCCGCGCTCTCGCCTTTTGTGGCTGGCCCCGCTGACGCTGGGTGTGGCCGTGGTCGCCCTGGTCGCGCTGATTCGTCACCCGCTGATGCCGGTGTACGGCGAGATTTTATTAAAAGTGGTGAGCCGTTAAGGACTTTTCCCCTCTCCCCGTGGGAGAGGGCCAGGGTGAGGGCATCTGACGGCACGAATTCCCAACAGTGAAGACGCCCCCGCCTTACCACTCAACAGTTCTTCTGTTTTTCCATCCCACAAAATACGCCCTTCGGCAATCACCACCGATCGCGGCGCAATCCGTGCGGCATCCTCAATACTGTGCGACACCATCAGCATCGTCAGCTGCTGGCGCTGGCAGACGTCCTGCACCAGCGCCAGCATCTCCTGGCGCAGTGCGGGATCGAGCGCCGAGAACGGCTCATCCAGCAGCAGGATCGGCTGCTCGCGCACCAGACATCGCGCCAGCGCTACGCGCTGACGCTGACCGCCGGAAAGCTCGCCCGGCAGCCTGTCGATGAACTCGTTGATCCCCATCTGGGCGGCAATGATCTCCAGCTTCTGGCGCTGGGCATCGTTCAGCCTGAGTCCCGGATGCATTCCCAGCGCGATGTTTTGCCGCACCGTCAGGTGGGTAAACAGGTTGTTTTCCTGAAACAGCATTGAGACAGGACGTTTTGCGGGCGGCGTGTGGGTATGGTCTTGATTGTTAATGACGATCGCGCCGCTTGCCGGCTGCAGAAAACCCGCAATCAGATTAAGCAGCGTGCTTTTTCCCGCGCCGCTTGGGCCAAGTACGGCGATCGTCTCCCCCTGACGCACGGAGAGCGTGAAGCGCATCGGCAGATGCTGGTAAAGCCAGGTTACATCAGTCAGTTTTAACATCACGCCCCGGAAGTTTTTCGATAACGGTAAATAAGGCAAAGCACAGCAGCAGCAGTAACAGCGCGGTGACCGCGCCGTCCTGACTGCGATAAGAGCCGATCTGCTGATAGAGCCAGTATGGCAGCGTGCGGAAATCGTCATTGCCAAAGAGAGCCACCACGCCAAAATCCCCAATCGACAACACGCAGGCAAACGCCAGCGCCTGCGCCAGCGGGCGTTTTAGCGCGCGGAGCTCGACCACCTTCAGCCGCTGCCAGCCCTGCATGCCCAGCGACTGGCACAGCAAACCGTAGCGGCTGTTGACGTCGCGCATCGGATTTTCCAGCACTTTGAGCGCGTAGGGAATGGCCATCAGGGCGTTGGTGAAAATCACGATGCCATCGGCCCTTTCCGGCAGGCCGACGGTGCTGTTGAACAGTAAAAAGAAGCCCGTCGCCAGCACGATGCCCGGCATCGCCAGAATCAGCATGCCCGTCAGCTCCAGCGCCTGTCCGGCCTTTTGGGCCTGCCGCGCGTAGAGTTCGCGGCTGCTCCACAGCAGCATCATGGTCAGCATGACGCACAGTAACCCTGCCGCCAGCGCGATACGCAGCGAGGTCCAGGTCGCCTGCCAGAGGACGGGCTGTTGCAGGACGGAGATGAGATTGAGGTTCAGTCCGTCAACGATAACGGCCATCAGCGGCGGCAGCAGTAGCAGAAGCGCCAGCGCGATCAGGATAAAATCGGTGACGCGACTGTGCAGGCTGTCCTGCGGATCGCGCCAGCCGGTTATTTGATTGCTGCCAGGGGGAATGGCTTTACTCAGCCGCTGGCTCAACAGCACCAGCACAAGGCAGCACGCCATCTGCACCATCGCCAGCAGCGCGGCGCGACCGGGATCGTAGTCGTAACTCAGCGCCTGGTAAATCGCCAGCTCAATGGTGGTGGCCTGCGGCCCGCCGCCGAGCGACAGCACGGTGGCAAAGCTGGCAAAGCAGAGCATGAAGATTAACGCCGCGACGGGCGGGATCTGGCGGCGCAGCCACGGCCATTCGACAAAGCGGAAGAACGACACGCCGCGCATGCCGAGCTGGGCAGCAATCTGGCGCTGTTCGCCGGGAATATTCTCCAGCGCCTGCAAAAAGAGGCGCGTTGCCATCGGCATATTGAAAAACACGTGCGCCAGCAGAATGCCCCGCAGGCCGTAAGGAGAGAATGACCATTCCAGACCAAGCTGGCCGCACAGCGAAGCCAGCCAGCCCTGGCGACCGTAAACGCTCAGAATACCAAATACCGCCACCAGCACGGGCAGGATCAGCGTCATGGCGCACAGGCGCAGCAGTGCCAGCCTGCCGGGAAAACGCCGCCGATACAGGGCGCGCGCAAGAAAAATAGCCGGGAGCACCGACAGCAGGGCTGAGAGAGACGCCTGCCAGAAGGAGAACCGGATAACGTGCCAGAGGTAGCTGTCGTGCCAGAGGGCGAGCAGGTCGCTCTCTGGCGCGTTGAACCACAGTGCAAGAAAAGCCCCCAGGCTGACCACCACCATCACTGTGGCGGCGAGCAGCCCGGGAAGTAACCAGCCGGGAATCAACGGCTGACGGCGCGTTGCCATTCACTTACCCATGCTGCACGCTGCGCGGCGACCTGCTGCGGCGAAAACTCCAGCGAGGTGTTTGGTTTGGTCAACTGCTCGAAACCTGCGGGCAGGGTAACGTTAGTGACCGGATACATCCAGTTACCAGCCGGGATGGCATTCTGGAACCCCGGTGAAACCATAAACTTCAGGAACTTCTCGGCCAGCTCCGGCTGTTTGCTGGCGGCGGTACGCGCGGCGACTTCCACCTGCAGATAGTGCCCTTCAGCAAAATTAGCCGCAGCATAGTTATCTTTCTTCTCGGCGATAATGTGGTAGGCCGGAGAGGTGGTATAGCTCAGCACCAGGTCGCTTTCACCTTTCAGGAACAGGCCATAGGCTTCGCTCCAGCCCTTGGTCACGGTGACGGTTTTGGCGGCTAGTTTCTGCCACGCTTCCGGCGCTTTATCCCCGTAGACCTTTTGCATCCACAGCAGCAGGCCCAGGCCCGGCGTGCTGGTGCGCGGATCTTCATAAATCACGCGCCATTTCTGGTCACTTTCGACCAGCTCTTTCAGGCTCTTCGGCGGGTTTTTCAGCTTATTTTTGTCGTAAACAAAAGCAAAGTAGCCGTAGTCGAACGGCACAAAGGTGTCGTTTTTCCAGCCGCCCGGCACGTTAACGGCATCTGCCGCTACGCCGCTTTTGGCAAACAGTTTGGTTTGCGAGGCGGCTTCCAGCAGGTTGTTATCCAGCCCGAGCACCACGTCGGCCTTGCTGTTTTTCCCTTCCATGCGCAGACGGTTGAGCAGAGAAACGCCATCTTCCAGCGCCACGAACTTCAGCTCGCAGTTACAGTCCGCTTCGAAGGCTTTTTTGACCACAGGGCCAGGGCCCCAGTCGGCAGAGAAGGAGTCATAGGTGTAGACCGTCAGGACGGGCTTGGCAAAAGCAGGCAGCGCAAACAGCGCCAGCAGGGGAAGAACTTTTTTTAACACTTTGCACCTCAAAGTTGAGTGGCAAAGGATTTTGAGCGACAGCCTCAAATCCCTTCGCCGGCGTTATCCGGATCAGGTTCGACGGGTATTATCTCAGCGCACATCTGTGATGCAGCACCCCGTTGAGAACGGCGCTATTGTAATGATTTGGTGAATATTACGAAAGCGTTATGGCTCCGGCGGCGCAAACCAGGCGGATTTAAAATCAAACCAGCCCAGGGTATTCATCCGCAGGCCGCGCATGCTGCGCTGGCCCTGGATCATCAGCCAGTGATGGATCAGCGGTACGATCGCCTGCTCGGCCATCAGCTGCTGGCACCACGCTGCAAGATTCATTTCGCCCGCGCGCCACAGGGCGGCGTCCTGCTGCCAGTCACGGTCGATGCAGTGCTGGATCAGCGGGACTTCATACAGATGCGAGAAAAGGGAAAAATCGAGCGGCAGGGTAAAGTTGGCGCTGTTGAGCCAGATATCACTGGTGATCTCCCCCTGATGCCATTCGTCATAGTCCACTTCCCTGACCTCTAACCTGACCCCCTTGGCTGCCAGCAGCCGGGTCATGATTCTGGCGATAAAACGATGCTCCACGTGCTCGCGGTAGTAGGTCAGGGTGATGGACTCCAGCCCTGCGGGTTTGTCGCAGTGCACCGGGCGGGCGTGGTGCCAGCGCGGCAGCAGGCCGTACGCCGGGAACCAGTATGTCTGGTACTGCTCTTCCGCATGGTAAATCAGATTGGAAGGGGACAAAACGTGGCTGATCCACTTGCGAACGGCCTGGTTTGCCCCACGGTGGGTGCGGCGGTCAAACAGGAGATAGTAACATCCCTCCTCGAGGCGACTCTCCACGGCCTTTTCTCCCGTGGTGGGGCCTTCAAGCGTTAGCCCGCAGCTCAGGTCTTCATTGAGATCCGGTAATACCCAGACGTTCACTTCGTCGATCAGCGCCCGATAGCCAAAGTAGTCATCGAACGCGCGGATTTTCAGCTGATGGCTGTTATTGCGGGACACGGAATAGGGCCCGGTGCCAATCGGCAGGCTGGCAAAGTTGTTCATTGATTCCCACTCGCCGGGCAAAATCATCGACGGCACGTAGCCCAGCAGCCAGGGAAGCCATTTATCCTGCTGCGACAGCTCAATATCCAGGGTCCAGGCCGTGGGCGAGTGGACGCGGGAGATATGCGAGTAGAGCGGGAGCTTGCGGGCACGTTCCAGAGAGGCGATGACGTCGTGCATTTCCAGCTCGCGGCCGTGGTGAAAGTGGATGCCGGGGCGTAAGAAGAAGCGCCAGTGGCGCGGGGAAAGCTGCTGCCAGTGGTGCGCGATATCCGCTTCCAGTTCCCCGTTTTCCTCATTTATGCGCGTCAGGCCGCTGAAGATTTGCCGGGCCATATGAGTTTCTGAGCGGCGTAAAGCCGTGCCGGGCAAAAGATTTTTCATCGGACGGTAGTAGAGCACCCGCAGAATGTGTCGGCCCTGACGAAAGCTGCGCCCGAGATGGGAAACCAGCATCTGGCGCACGGCGGCTTTGTCGCCCACCAGCTGTACCAGCTGATCGATGCGGTCCTGCTCCAGCAGGTCTTCCGCACGCTGCTGCTGCAGCGCCAGCCCGGTATAGAGGAAAGTCAGCCGCGAGCGTTTGCCGCGTCCCGCCTCCGCTTCCCAGCTTAACCAACCCTGCTGCTGCATGGTGTTGAGCAGCGTGCGCATATGGCGGCGGGAGCAGCTAAGCAGGTCAGCCAGCTCGTTGAGCGTGGTCTCCTGCGATTGCCCCTCGCAGCACTGCCAGAGGCGGATAAACTGTTGTTGCAGACGACCGGAAGGCATAAAAGGGGAACTCCTGACAAAAAACCAGCAATTTATTTATCCCTATATTAGGCCAATAATTCTCCTCGATGAAGCGAGGAGGTAAATTATGAAGAGGTCTACCGCACGTCAGTTTTATCAGCAGTACTTTTCAGCGACAAAGGGATCGTCCTGGCTGGCCCGCCGGTGTGCAGAGCAACGGCTGAAAACGTTAGAAGAATTGATGCAGTGGGACGTTACAGCCCCGACCTCTTCCCGCTAACTCGCCTCGATCATGTGTGACTGAGTATTGGTGCTTATCACCCGCCAGCAAAATGTTTTTGCTGGCTTTTTTCGTTTACTATTCACCCAATTTCGATTCGCTTTCACAAGGACTTGCGCATGCTGTGGTTGATGACGATGGGGCGACGCCTGAACGGCGTGTATGCCGCTTTTATGCTGGTGGCCTTTATGATGGGCGTGGCGGGGGCGCTGCAGGCGCCGACGCTGAGCCTGTTTCTCAGCCGCGAGGTGGGGGCGCAGCCGTTTTGGGTCGGCCTGTTTTATACCGTCAACGCCATTGCCGGGATCCTGGTCAGCCTCGCGCTGGCGAAACGATCGGACAGCCAGGGCGATCGCCGCAGGCTGATCCTCTTTTGCTGCGCCATGGCCGTGGGTAACGCGCTGCTCTTTGCCTTCAACCGTCATTATCTGACGCTCATTACCTGCGGCGTGCTGCTGGCGTCGCTGGCGAACACCGCCATGCCGCAGCTGTTCGCGCTGGCCCGTGAATATGCGGATAACTCGGCGCGTGAAGTGGTGATGTTCAGCTCGGTGATGCGCGCCCAGCTTTCGCTTGCGTGGGTCATTGGCCCGCCGCTGGCCTTCATGCTGGCTTTGAACTACGGCTTTACCACCATGTTTTCCATCGCCGCCGGGATTTTTGTCATCAGCCTGGTGCTGGTTGCCTTCGCGCTGCCGTCCGTGGCGCGCGTCGAACAGACGACGGATAAACCTGTCACCGAGGTGAGCGGCTGGCAGGACAAAAACGTCCGCATGCTGTTTATTGCCTCCACGCTGATGTGGACCTGCAACACCATGTACATCATCGATATGCCGCTGTGGATCAGCAGCGATCTGGGCCTTCCGGACAAGCTTGCGGGGATCTTGATGGGAACTGCCGCCGGGCTGGAAATCCCGGCAATGATTCTGGCGGGTTACTACGTTAAGCGGTTTGGAAAGCGCAGGATGATGATCGTCGCCGTGGCGGCCGGGGTGCTGTTCTACGCGGGGCTGATCCTTTTCCATTCGCGGGAAGCGTTGCTGGCGCTGCAGCTGTTTAACGCCGTGTTTATTGGGATTGTTGCCGGGATCGGCATGCTCTGGTTTCAGGATCTCATGCCCGGTCGTGCCGGCTCGGCGACC
The DNA here is from genome assembly GCF_001521715.1 of Enterobacter asburiae. Classification (NCBI taxonomy): domain Bacteria; kingdom Pseudomonadati; phylum Pseudomonadota; class Gammaproteobacteria; order Enterobacterales; family Enterobacteriaceae; genus Enterobacter; species Enterobacter asburiae. The sequence continues at coordinate 2,826,060 of NZ_CP011863.1, read as the reverse complement.
ACGCTTTTTACCAACAGCATTTCAACCGGGGTGATTCTGGCGGGCGTTATTCAGGGGGCGCTGGCGCAAAGCTATGGGCATGCGTCTGTCTACTGGATGATTGCGGCGCTATCCGTCGTGACGCTCCTGCTGACCTGCCGCGTAAAAGACGTGTGATCGGATGAACGAAACGGAGCCCGGGAACGCCGGGCCCTGCGAACCGTTTTATTCTGAATACTGATATTTACGCTGCGCGCGTAGCGTCAGGTACATATGAACGAGGCCCATGAAGCCGTGTGCCCAGAAATATGTCTCAATAAAGACCGTCAGGAATTTATGCAAATCTAAGACGGATTCCGTGACGGACGAAACCGGCCCGAGCGTGGCGTTCAGCACGAACCAGGCCGCGCCGCAGAGTGCAACGCCCAGCAGCGCCAGCACGCCCAGACCTTGCACCGTTGCCGCCATACCGCCGGCATGCGCGTCAGGAAGCTGACGCTGCGCGAGGGTGCGAATATCGCCAACAATTCCGCGAAAATCCAGCGCCAGCCAGGCGAAGTAATACTTAAATCCGCGCTGGGTTAACATCCATGCCATCATGGCAATCCCACAAAAAATTAAACCAAATCCGGAGATAACATGGATCCAGGTGACGATTCCGTTCAGCCCTGATTCGTGGAGGGCTTCACTTTCGGTGAAATTAGAATTGATAATCTGGGCCAGGACCAGTACGGCCACGAGAATGTGCAGTATTCGAAGAAAAGGCGTTTCTTTATGGGGAAGCGTATCGCGTAATGTTGGGTTCATCGCTTTTTACCTCAATAATGAGAGTGCTGATACGATGCAGTGTGACGCAGATTAATTAACGAAACCTTAACGATCGGTTGCGTCACACTGTATTTATGCGTTTCGATTAGTGGGATGGATCAATATGCGTCATCACGTTCAGCACATTGAATTTTTGCATCACATTATTTCTGGCATTAACGGCAATCTGATGTCCTTCTTTTACGCTTAATTCGCCGTTTACTTCCAGATGAACATCGACAAGAGCTAAATCACCCATCTTGCGGGTTTTTAAATCATGGAGTCCGGTGACGCCCTCGGTTGCGAGAAGACACGTTTTGATGTCGTGCTCCAGCTCGGGCTCAAGCGAACGGTCCATCAGATCGTGCAGGGCATCGGCAGAAAATTTGTAACCCATGTGGGCGATGAATACTCCGACAATCAGGGCCGCAATGAGGTCCATCGCGTGAAAGCCCACTAAATTCCCGGCAATGCCGATGGCGACAACCACTGACGACGCTGCGTCAGAACGGGCATGCCAGGCATTGGCTATCAGCAGCGAGGACTGAATACGTTTTCCCGTGGCAAACATGTATCTGAACAAGCTTTCCTTTACCACCAGCGCCAGAATCGCCACCCACAACGCGGCCCCTTTCACCAGCTGATGCGTCTCGGGGTGAAGCAGTTTATTGCCTGCGGACCAGAGCATCCCGACCCCCACAAGCAGCAGAATAGCGCCAATAATGAGCTTTGCACCGTTTTCGAAACGCAGATGACCGTAATGATGATCGATATCAGAAGCTTTCTGACTCTTTTTATTCGCAACCAGAACGACAAAGTCGGAGGATAAATCGGAAAGAGAATGAATCCCATCAGCAATTAAACCCTGTGAGCCGGAGAATATTCCTGCAACTATCTGAAAGGCGGTGAGTAAACTATTTATTATCACGCTTACTAATGTGCATTTATGTATTTCCCGAGAACGGATATGAGACTCATTGCCATTTTTCTTTTCCATGATTATTTCCGCTGCCAGCTGATTGAGCGGTTATTCTGCGCAGGAAACATTAAATTGACATTAAATATAACGTCATTATTGGCTGGGTTTGGGAAGTATTTACAGAAGGAGGCGGATATCGGGATAAAACGCGGCCTGCAGAATGGACTGCAGGCCGGAGGATTATTTCATAAATGCGGGTTGTTTGTTTTCGTAAGTGGCAATCGCCGCTTCGTGCTGAAGAGTTAAACCAATGCTGTCCAGACCGTTCAGCATGCAGTGACGGCGGAAGGCATCAATGCTGAAGCTGTAGGTCTTATCACCGGCTTTCACCACTTCCGCTTCCAGATCCACTTCAAACGAAATGCCCGGATTCGCCTTAACCAGCGCGAACAATTCATCGACCTGTTCATCGCTCAGCGTGACGGGCAGCAGCTGGTTATTGAAGCTGTTACCGTAAAAAATATCCGCGAAGCTTGGGGCAATGACCACTTTGAAGCCGTAGTCGGTGAGCGCCCACGGCGCGTGCTCACGGGATGAGCCGCAGCCAAAGTTTTCGCGTGCCAGCAAAATGGAGGCGCCTTTATATTCCGGGAAGTTCAGAACGAATTCCGGATTAGGCACTTCTCCCTTATCGTCCAGGAAACGCCAGTCGTTAAACAGATGTGCGCCGAAACCGGTACGTGTCACCTTCTGCAGAAACTGTTTTGGAATAATAGCGTCAGTGTCGACGTTAGCGGCGTCCAGCGGGACAACACGGCCCGTATGTTGGGTAAATTTCTCTGCCATGATTGTCTCCTTATTTCAGGCTGCGAATATCGGCGAAATGGCCGGTGACTGCCGCAGCGGCGGCCATTGCCGGGCTGACCAGATGGGTGCGCCCACCGCGGCCCTGACGGCCTTCAAAGTTACGGTTGCTGGTGGAGGCGCAGCGCTCGCCCGGATTCAGGCGATCGTTGTTCATGGCCAGACACATGGAGCAGCCGGGCAGGCGCCACTCGAAGCCCGCTTCGATAAAGATCTTATCCAGACCTTCGGCTTCCGCCTGGGCTTTCACCGGACCGGAGCCAGGTACCACCAGCGCCTGCACGCCTGGTGCCACTTTGCGGCCTTTGGCAATCTCGGCGGCGGCACGCAAATCCTCGATACGGGAGTTGGTGCAGGAACCGATAAAGACTTTATCAATGGTGACATCGGTCAACGGCACGCCGGGCTTCAGCCCCATATAGGCCAGCGCTTTTTCGGCACTGGCGCGCTCGACCGGATCGGTAAAGGATGCCGGGTCCGGGATATTGTCGTTAACGGAAATGACCTGACCCGGGTTGGTGCCCCAGGTCACCTGCGGGGCAATCTCTTCAGCCTGCAGCGTGACGACGGTATCAAACGTTGCCCCATCGTCGGTTTTCAGGGTTTTCCAGTACGCGACCGCGTCGTCAAAATCCTGACCTTTCGGCGCGTGCAGACGACCCTTCACGTAGTTGAAAGTGGTTTCGTCCGGCGCGACCAGACCGGCTTTTGCGCCCATCTCAATGGCCATATTGCACAGGGTCATGCGCCCCTCCATGCTCAGCGCCTGGATGGCCTCCCCGCAGAACTCAACAACATGACCGGTGCCGCCTGCGCTGCCGGTTTTACCGATGATGGCCAGCACGATGTCTTTTGCGGTAATACCCGGTGCGGCTTTACCCTTCACTTCGATCTTCATGGTTTTGGCGCGGCCCTGTTTCAGGGTCTGCGTTGCCAGCACATGTTCCACTTCGGAAGTGCCAATCCCGAACGCCAGGGCGCCAAACGCGCCGTGGGTCGCGGTATGGGAGTCACCGCAGACGATGGTCATGCCCGGCAGGGTGATCCCTTGCTCAGGCCCCATCACGTGGACAATGCCCTGGTACGGATGGTTGAGGTCGTACAGCTCAACGCCAAATTCATTGCAGTTCTTAATCAGCTCCTGCATCTGGATACGCGCCATCTCACCCGAGGCATTGATGTCTTTGGTCTGGGTGGATACGTTGTGATCCATCGTCGCGAAGGTTTTACCCGGCTGACGTACCGGGCGCTTGTGCGCGCGCAGGCCGTCAAATGCCTGAGGAGAGGTCACTTCGTGCACCAGGTGGCGGTCAATGTACAGCAGCGGGGTTTCGTTTGGCGCCTCGTAAACAACGTGCGCATCAAACAACTTTTCATATAACGTCTTAGCCATGATTACACCCCTTCAGCGACATAGCGGGCAATAATGTCGCCCATTTCATCGGTACTGACTGCTGCCGTGCCGCGTGCCAAATCGCCGGTACGGACGCCTTCTTCTAACGCCCGGTTAATGGCGTTTTCAATTGCGGTTGCTGCCTCGCCTGCATCCAGGCTGTAGCGCAGCAGCAGGGCCAGGGAGAGGATCTGCGCAATCGGGTTGGCAATGTTTTTGCCTGCGATATCCGGCGCGGAGCCGCCCGCAGGCTCGTACAGTCCAAAGCCTTCTTCATTCAGGCTTGCGGAGGGCAGCATGCCCATCGAGCCGGTGATCATCGCGCACTCGTCAGAGAGGATATCGCCGAACAGGTTGGAGCACAGCAGCACGTCAAACTGGGACGGATCTTTAATCAGCTGCATGGTCGCGTTGTCGATGTACATGTGCGACAGCGCGACGTCCGGATACTGCTTAGCAACTTCACTGACGATCTCGCGCCACAAAATGGAAGACTGCAGCACGTTCGCTTTATCAATGGAGGTCACTTTATGGCGGCGTTTGCGCGCCGACTCGAACGCGATGTGGGCGATACGTTCGATTTCGAAACGGTGATACACCTCGGTGTCAAACGCTTTCTCGTGTTGTCCGCTGCCTTCGCGGCCTTTTGGCTGACCGAAGTAGATCCCGCCGGTCAGCTCACGCACGCACAGAATGTCGAAACCGTTGGCGGCGATATCCGCGCGCAGCGGGCAGAACTCTTCCAGACCCTGATACAGCTTCGCCGGACGCAGGTTGCTGAACAGCTTGAAATGTTTACGCAGCGGCAGCAGCGCGCCGCGCTCTGGCTGCTCTGCCGGCGGCAGGTGTTCCCATTTCGGGCCACCGACGGAACCAAACAGCACGGCATCGGCATTTTCGCAGCCTTCCACGGTCGCTTTCGGCAGCGGCGTACCGTGGTTATCAATCGCAATACCGCCCACGTCGTAGTGGCTGGTGGTGATTTTCATCGCAAAACGCGCGCGAACGGCTTCCAGTACTTTCAACGCCTGTGCCATCACTTCCGGACCAATACCGTCGCCCGGCAACACAGCAATATGGTAATTCTTCGACATTACACGGTTTCCTTGTTGTTCTCTTTATTCTGAGCTTTGCGTTGCAACTCTTTTTCGACTTCGGCGGCGCGCCAGATGTTGTTCAGAACATGCACCATCGCTTTCGCGGAGGATTCAACGATATCGGTCGCCAGGCCCACGCCGTGGAAGCGGCGGCCATTGTGGGTAACAACAATGTCGACCTGACCCAGTGCATCTTTGCCGTGGCCCTTGGCCGTCAGGTCATACTTCACCAGCTCAACGTCGTACTCGGTGACGCGATTAATCGCCTGGTAGATGGCATCGACAGGGCCGTTACCGTTAGCGGCCTCTGCTTTAATTTCATCACCGCAGGCCAGTTTGACCGAGGCGGTGGCGATGTCGCTGGAGCCGGACTGCACGTTGAAGTAATCCAGACGGAAGTGCTCAGGCTCTTCCTGCTGCTTGTTAATAAAGGCCAGCGCTTCCAGGTCATAGTCAAACACCTGACCTTTTTTGTCGGCCAGCTTCAGGAAGGCGTCGTACAGCTGATCCATGTTGTAATCACTGTCCTTATAACCCATCTCTTCCATACGGTGTTTAACCGCGGCGCGGCCGGAACGGGAGGTCAGGTTCAACTGCACCTGATTCAGGCCGATGGATTCCGGGGTCATGATTTCGTAGTTTTCACGATTCTTCAGGACGCCATCCTGGTGAATACCGGAGGAGTGCGCGAAGGCACCGGTGCCGACAATTGCTTTGTTGGCCGGAATCGGCATGTTGCAAATCTGGCTGACGGTCTGGCTGGTGCGCCAGATTTCGTTGTGATTAATGCGGGTGTGCACGTCCATGATGTCTTTGCGCACTTTGATCGCCATGATCACTTCTTCCAGCGAACAGTTACCCGCGCGTTCACCTATACCGTTCATCGCGCCTTCTACCTGACGTGCGCCAGCGTGGACGGCGGCGATAGCATTACCCACGGCCAGACCCAAATCATCGTGGGTGTGGACGGAGATAATTGCTTTATCAATATTTGGCACGCGGTCATACAGGCCGGTGATGATGTTGGAGAACTCAAACGGCATGGTGTAGCCGACGGTGTCCGGGATGTTGATGGTTTTCGCGCCCGCGTTGATGGCGGCTTCCACAACGCGCGCCAGGTCTTCGATTGGCGTACGGCCCGCATCTTCACAGGAGAATTCAACGTCATCGGTATAGTTGCGTGCGCGCTTAACCATGTAGACCGCGCGCTCAATCACCTCATCCAGCGTGCTGCGCAATTTGGTTGCGATGTGCATAGGCGAGGTGGCAATAAAGGTGTGGATACGGAACGCTTCGGCGACCTTCAGCGACTCGGCGGCGACGTCGATGTCTTTCTCTACGCAGCGTGCCAGGGCACAGACGCGGCTGTTTTTAATGGTGCGCGCAATGGTCTGTACGGATTCGAAATCACCCGGGGAAGAGACAGGGAAACCGACCTCCATCACGTCGACACCCATACGTTCGAGAGCCAGCGCGATCTGCAGTTTCTCTTTTACACTCAGGCTTGCCTGTAATGCCTGTTCACCGTCACGTAAAGTAGTATCGAAAATAATGACTTGCTGGCTCATGGGTTAGGTCCTTGTCAGTCTTAGGGCGCCTTGCTACGAGCATAAAAAAACCCGCGCAGTGGCGCGGGTTTTTAGTCTTACTGGTGACGATTCAACGCTGAATTTCGCCCGCCAGTCTACCGCGCACAGTGGATGCGTTTAGTAGTAGTAGACCGGTGAAACGAATGGTGCGTGTCATGAATCGTGCTCCGTTAAATTCAATATGCTTTTAGTGGTACTGGATACGGCTGTTCATGTCAACCCCTGAGGATGAAAACGGGCCCGACAGAAGGAATCAACAGGATATTCACTTTAGCTAATTGTGCTGGTTTTAGCTTTACTGACCAAACTAATTGTCTAATTTTGGACTTAAAAAAAGAGTTGCAGAAACAAATAAAAATAATTGTTTAAAAATGAGTGAAATGTCTTGAAAAGGATGCTTTGTGCTTAAAGAGTTTGGATATCATTAAGTTATAAATGCAGTGAATCTATTTCTGAGTGCTAAAAAACGAACGGAGATAACAGGTTGTTAACTAAATGTAGGGAGATAACAATAACAGTTTAATAATGCTTAAGTCATCATTAACCTGATGGCAATTGTATATTTATTTGGTTTATGGTTTCATTCAGATCCTAAAGTCAAACATATCATTTTTGCTCATTAATTTTCGTTAATATAGAGTCTTTATATATTCCGAATTTTAAATAATTCTCTTTCGCTGATCGTATTTGCATGATAAATCATATTTTTCGAGATTATTACAGTACGTTGGCAAAGGAGTGTAGCGTGACAGTGGAGTCAGAAGTGCCAGAAAATAATATTAAACAGTCTCAAGCTACTGATGGGATTAAACCGCAGTTACGCACGGTGGATCTGAATCTTCTGACGGTGTTTGATGCGGTCATGCAGGAACAGAATATCACCCGCGCGGCTCAAGCGTTGGGGATGTCACAACCTGCGGTGAGTAATGCCGTTGCCAGACTTAAGCTCATGTTTAACGACGAATTATTTGTTCGTTACGGGAGGGGGATCCAGCCTACCGCACGCGCATTCCAGCTGTTCGGCTCCATCCGTCAGGCGTTGCAACTGGTCCAAAATGAGCTGCCGGGATCGGGCTTTGAACCTTTAAGCAGCGAGCGCGTATTTCATCTTTGTGTCTGCAGCCCCTTAGATAATTATTTAACGTCAATTATCTATAATAAAGTTGAAGAGATTGCACCAAATATCCATCTTGTTTTTAAATCATCTCTGAATCAAAACACGGAACATCAGTTACGCTATCAGGAGATCGAATTCGTTCTGGGATATGAAGAGTTCCGTCGTCCGGAATTTTCCTGCGTGCCGCTGTTTAAAGATGAAATGGTTCTGGTCGCCAGTAAAAAACACCCGCGCCTGAATTCCCCGCTGCGAGAAAACGATGTTTATAACGAGCAGCACGCCGTTGTTGCGCTCGACAGATATGCATCCTTTAGCCTGCCGTGGTATGACACTGCGGATAAACAGGCGAGCGTGGCTTATCAGGGCATGGCCATGGTCAGCGTATTAAACGTGGTTTCCCAGACACCGCTGGTGGCAATTGCGCCGCGCTGGCTGGCAGAAGAGTTTTCTGACCCTTTAAATCTGCAAATTTTGCCTCTGCCGCTCAAGCTAAATAGCCGTACCTGTTATCTTTCCTGGCATGAAGCCGCGGGCCGGGATAAAGGACATCAGTGGATGGAAGAGTTGCTGGTTGGCATCTGCCGCCGGTAAATGCATCAGGATAAATCGCATCGGTTTATGTGGTTTATCCTGAGTTTTTTTAGATAATTGCTATTTTGTTCTGTGAGTCTTTTTTTCGAGCTGCTCTCCGGCGCGCAAAAATAGATGATTTCCTGCATTGTCGCGGTTTTCAGCGATGATTTATCACCCCATCCTCTATTCTCAGAGGAATTAACCATATCTTCTGATAACAGCTGCTTTTTCTGCTTTACGCACCGTTTATCTCACCGGGTTTGCTAATTGCCTGCCTCATAACGAGCGGTTAAGGTAAAGAACACTCTGCAAAATATAAGATTGGTTTATCCCAATCGTAAGACGGTGCGGAAATGAATTCGGCAGTCCGTCTATAACAAAATGCCTGGAGGCAAAGCATGGAGATGTTGTCTGGCGCGGAAATGGTCGTTCGGTCGCTGATCGATCAGGGCGTAAAGCAAGTGTTCGGCTACCCTGGCGGTGCGGTTCTCGATATTTATGATGCGCTGCATACGGTTGGGGGCATTGACCATGTTCTGGTACGTCACGAGCAGGCGGCGGTACACATGGCTGACGGCCTGGCACGTGCGACGGGTGAAGTGGGCGTGGTATTAGTCACGTCCGGCCCCGGTGCGACAAACGCCATTACCGGCATTGCGACGGCCTATATGGACTCCATTCCGCTGGTGATCCTCTCCGGGCAGGTGGCAACCTCACTGATTGGCTACGATGCGTTTCAGGAGTGCGACATGGTCGGGATTTCGCGTCCCGTTGTGAAGCACAGCTTCCTGGTCAAGCAAACAGAAGACATTCCCGGCATACTGAAAAAAGCCTTCTGGCTGGCGGCGAGCGGACGCCCGGGACCGGTGGTGGTCGATCTGCCTAAAGATATTCTCAACCCGGCAAACAAGCTGCCTTATGTCTGGCCGGAATCGGTCAGCATGCGCTCTTATAACCCCACAACGCAGGGGCATAAAGGTCAGATCAAGCGAGCGTTGCAAACGCTTCTGGCGGCCAAAAAACCGGTGGTCTATGTCGGTGGCGGGGCGATCAACTCTGCCTGTGAAGCCCAGCTTCGTGAACTGATTGAAAAGCTTAACCTTCCCGTTGCGTCGTCGCTGATGGGGCTGGGGGCGTTCCCTGCCACCCATCGTCAGGCGCTGGGGATGCTGGGTATGCACGGTACCTATGAAGCCAACATGACAATGCATCATTCCGATGTGATCTTTGCCGTCGGCGTGCGCTTTGACGATCGCACCACCAACAACCTGGCGAAGTATTGTCCGAACGCCACCGTGCTGCACATTGATATCGATCCAACGTCAATTTCAAAAACGGTGTCGGCTGATGTGCCGATCGTCGGCGATGCCCGTCAGGTTCTGGAGCAAATGCTGGATCTGCTGACCCAGGAGAGTGCAACCCAGCCGCTGGATGAGATCCGCGACTGGTGGCAGCAGATTGAACAGTGGCGCGCGCGTCAGTGCCTGAAATATGACACGCAAAGTGAAAACATTAAGCCGCAGGCGGTCATTGAAGCGGTGTGGCGTCTGACGAAAGGTGAGGCGTACGTGACCTCAGACGTGGGGCAGCATCAGATGTTTGCCGCGCTGTATTACCCGTTTGATAAACCGCGACACTGGATCAACTCCGGTGGTTTAGGAACGATGGGCTTTGGTCTGCCTGCCGCGCTGGGCGTGAAGCTGGCGCTGCCGAATGAAACCGTCGTCTGCGTGACGGGGGACGGCAGTATTCAGATGAATATTCAGGAGCTGTCTACCGCGCTGCAATATGAACTGCCGGTACTGGTGCTGAACCTGAATAACGGGTATCTCGGTATGGTCAAGCAGTGGCAGGATATGATCTACTCTGGCCGTCACTCCCAGTCCTACATGAAATCGCTGCCAGATTTTGTTCGTCTTGCTGAAGCTTATGGCCACGTAGGCATGCGGGTGACCGATCCGGCTGAGCTGGAAACGAAGCTCGCACAGGCGCTTGAGCACGTTAAAAACAACCGCCTCGTCTTTATGGATGTGATTGTTGATGGAACCGAGCACGTTTATCCGATGCATATTCGTGGTGGTGGTATGGATGAAATGTGGTTAAGCAAAACGGAGAGAACCTGATATGCGCCGGATATTATCTGTTTTACTGGAAAACGAGTCTGGCGCACTGTCGCGCGTCATTGGCCTTTTTGCGCAGCGCGGCTATAACATTGAAAGCCTGACCGTTGCCCCGACGGAAGACCCGACGCTGTCGCGCATGACGATCCAAACCGTCGGCGATGCCAAAGTACTTGAGCAAATTGAAAAACAGCTGCATAAGCTGGTCGATGTACTGCGCGTGAGCGAGCTGGGGCAGGGGGCCTACGTTGAACGTGAGGTCATGCTGGTGAAAATCCAGGCCAGTGGCTACGGGCGTGATGAAGTCAAACGCAATGCGGATATTTTCCGCGGACAGATTATCGACGTCACGCCTTCTCTTTATACGGTTCAGCTGGTCGGGACAAGCGACAAGCTGGATGCTTTCCTGACGTCCGTGCGGGACGTCGCAAAAATTGTCGAGGTCGCGAGATCGGGTGTTGTGGGTCTTTCACGCGGCGAGAAAATCATGCGTTAGTTGTCAAAAAGGTTCGCCTCTTTCTGCCCGGTCACCAAAGCCGGGCTTTTTTTTGCGTAATCAGCCGACAACGCAGATAAAAGCGGTTGCCGCGAAGGCTTTTCTGCGTTTAGATGTTAAAAGATTTAACCATAACCTTGACAGGGCCATGGACTCTTTTCTTTTTTTAAGGGGCAATTGTGAAACTGGATGAAATCGCCCGGCTAGCCGGCGTGTCACGAACAACGGCCAGCTATGTGATTAACGGTAAAGCAAAGCAGTACCGTGTCAGCGACAAGACCGTTGAAAAAGTTATGGCGGTGGTTCGTGAGCATAACTACCATCCGAATGCTGTCGCAGCCGGTCTGCGTGCCGGGCGTACCCGCTCTATTGGTCTGGTGATCCCTGACCTGGAAAACACCAGCTATACCCGTATCGCCAACTATCTTGAACGTCAGGCGCGCCAGCGCGGCTATCAACTGCTGATTGCCTGCTCGGAAGACCAGCCCGACAACGAGATGCGCTGCATTGAGCATCTGCTCCAGCGTCAGGTGGATGCTATCATCGTGTCGACCTCCTTGCCGCCAGAGCATCCGTTCTACCAGCGCTGGGCGAACGACCCGTTCCCAATCGTTGCGCTGGATCGCGCGCTCGATCGCGAGCATTTCACCAGCGTCGTGGGTGCGGATCAGGATGATGCAGAAATGCTGGCCGCAGAGCTGAGAACATTTCCCGCTGAGACAGTGCTGTATCTTGGCGCGTTGCCCGAGCTTTCCGTGAGCTTCCTGCGCGAGCAGGGATTCAGAACCGCCTGGAAAGACGATCCGCGCGAGGTTCACTACCTCTATGCCAATAGCTACGAGCGTGAAGCCGCGGCACAGCTGTTCGAAAAATGGCTGGAAACGCACCCGATGCCTCAGGCGCTGTTCACCACCTCGTTCGCGTTGCTGCAGGGCGTCATGGATGTGACCTTACGCCGTGAAGGTAAGCTGCCCTCCGATCTGGCGATTGCCACGTTCGGGGATAACGAGCTGCTCGACTTCCTCCAGTGCCCGGTGCTGGCGGTAGCACAGCGTCACCGCGATGTGGCTGAACGCGTGCTGGAGATTGTGCTGGCAAGCCTGGATGAGCCGCGCAAACCGAAGCCGGGCCTGACGCGGATCAAACGTAATCTCTACCATCGCGGAATTTTAAGCCGCCAAAAATGAAATGACTGGGGCGGCGAAATCTGCCCCATTTTGTTGCGATAATTCGTGCGCATAATTCCCGGAGAGAAATTAGGATAATTCTTGAGAGATCCTAATCGCCTATTTTCTTAATTCATTCTGGCTTTTAAATTGGCCCTTTAAAGAACGTCCGGGCGATTTTAAACAGCTATCTTTGTATTAATTTGTTACAAACCCTCTTCGGCCGATGAATATTCAGACGTTTTTCCTCCTCCTTTGTCAGCTTCCGTGGCAACCGCCGCGCTTACCGGGTGCCCGAGTGAATCTGGCGCTGTTATCCCCTGAGAATCTGTCATAAAATGCTGCCCGCGTCGCAAACTGACACTTTATATTTATCTGCGATGATATTGAGTGAGCTTAAACGCTAGTGTGCATATTCGGTTTTTTTCTTACAAATATTCATAACGTTAATTTTGCCTCGCCAGTTGTGCAGTTATTAACCAGGACTGTTTATCTCTGTAAATAGAGGGCTTTCGAGTCCTTATAGGGAGAGTCCTGGCTTGACAAGCTTTTCCCTCGCTCCGTAAACTCCTTTAGGTGGGAATTTGTGGGTTAAAGTGGTGAGGAGGGGTGAGACTGGCATGTTCCGTGGAGCTACGTTAGTCAATCTCGACAGCAAAGGGCGTTTATCGGTACCAACCCGATACCGCGACCAGCTGATTGAGAACGCTGCGGGTCAAATGGTTTGCACCATTGACATTAACTCCCCCTGCCTGCTGCTTTACCCCTTGCCTGAATGGGAAATTATTGAGCAAAAGCTGTCGCGACTGTCGAGCATGAACCCGCAGGAACGCCGCGTGCAGCGGCTGTTATTGGGACATGCCAGTGAATGTCAGATGGATAACGCAGGGCGATTACTGATTGCGCCTGTGTTGCGGCAACATGCCGGTCTGACCAAAGAAGTGATGCTGGTCGGGCAGTTCAACAAGTTTGAACTGTGGGATGAAACGACCTGGTATCAACAGGTCAAGGAAGATATCGACGCTGAGCAGTCTGATTCCGCGACATTATCGGAACGGCTGCAGGACTTGTCTCTATAAATATGATGGAAAATTATAAACATAAAACGGTGTTACTGGACGAGGCCGTTAACGGTCTGAATATTCGTCCGGATGGCATCTACATTGATGGCACGTTTGGTCGCGGTGGTCACTCGCGTTTGATTCTCTCCCAGCTTGGAGAGGAAGGACGTCTGCTGGCAATCGATCGCGATCCGCAGGCTATTGCCGTTGCACAGACCATCAATGATCCACGCTTTTCCATCGTGCATGGACCTTTCTCTGCGCTCGCGGAATATGTAGCTGAGCGCGGCCTGACGGGCAAGATCGACGGGATTCTTCTCGATCTTGGCGTCTCTTCACCCCAACTTGATGATGCTGAACGTGGTTTCTCCTTTATGCGTGATGGTCCGCTGGACATGCGTATGGACCCGACGCGCGGTCAGTCTGCCGCTGAGTGGTTACAGACCGCTGACGAAGCTGATATTGCATGGGTCATCAAAACGTTCGGCGAAGAGCGCTTTGGCAAACGTATTGCGCGCGCCATCGTTGAGCGCAATCGCATTGAGCCAATGACCCGCACCAAAGAGTTGGCTGAGGTGATCGCGGCGGCGACACCGGTGAAGGATAAGCACAAACATCCCGCGACCCGTACCTTCCAGGCGGTTCGCATCTGGGTAAACAGTGAACTGGAGGAAATAGAGCTGGCGCTAAAAAGCTCGCTCGACGTGCTGGCCCCGGGTGGGCGGTTATCCATCATCAGCTTCCATTCGCTGGAAGACCGTATTGTGAAACGCTTTATGCGTGAACAAAGCCGCGGTCCACAGGTGCCAGCGGGGCTGCCGATGACGGAAGAACAACTCAGGAAGCTGGGTGGCCGTCAGTTGCGAGCATTAGGCAAGTTGATGCCGGGCGAAGAAGAAGTGGCAGAGAATCCACGCGCCCGTAGTTCAGTGCTGCGTGTTGCAGAGAGGACGAACGCATGATCGGCAGAGTGACAGAGACCCTAAGCAAAGTTAAGGATTCGTTAGGAAGCAACGAGCGCCATGCCTTGCCTGGCGTGATCGGCGACGATCTTTTGCGGTTTGGGAAACTGCCACTCTGTCTGTTCATTTGCATCATTGTCACGGCAGTTACGGTGGTGACCACCGCCCACCATACACGTTTATTGACTGCGCAACGCGAGCAGATGGTACTGGAACGCGATGCGCTGGATATTGAATGGCGAAATCTGATCCTTGAAGAAAACGCGCTCGGCGATCACAGCCGGGTTGAACGGATCGCAACGGAAAAGCTGCAACTGCAGCATGTTGATCCTTCGCAGGAAAATATCGTAGTACAAAAATAAGGGAAAACGCGACGCATGAAAGCAGCGGCAAAAACGCTAAAACCAAAACGTCAGGAAGAACAGGCCAACTTTATCAGTTGGCGTTTTGCGTTGCTTTGCGGCTGCATCTTACTCGCTCTGGGTTTTCTGCTGGGACGCGTGGCCTGGCTGCAAATCGTCGCCCCTGACATGCTGGTGCGCCAGGGCGACATGCGCTCCCTGCGCGTCCAGGAAGTGTCGACATCCCGCGGGATGATCACCGACCGTTCGGGTCGTCCGCTGGCCGTGAGCGTGCCGGTGAAGGCGATCTGGGCCGATCCTAAAGAGCTGCACGACGCTGGCGGTATCACGCTTGATAACCGCTGGAAGGCGCTTGCGGACGCGCTGAAGATGCCGCTGGACCAGTTAGCTTCACGCGTGAATACGAACCCGAGAGGGCGTTTTATCTATCTGGCGCGTCAGGTGAACCCTGATATGGCGGACTACATCAAAAAATTGAAGCTGCCGGGGATCCATCTGCGTGAAGAATCTCGTCGTTACTATCCTTCCGGCGAAGTAACCGCTCACCTCATTGGCTTTACTAACGTCGATAGCCAGGGGATTGAAGGCGTTGAAAAAAGCTTTGATAAATGGCTCACCGGCCAGCCCGGCGAGCGCATTGTGCGTAAAGACCGCTATGGTCGCGTGATCGAGGATATTTCCTCAACGGACAGCCAGGCCGCGCACAACCTTGCACTGAGTATCGATGAGCGGTTACAGGCGCTGGTTTACCGCGAGCTGAACAATGCCGTGGCCTTCAACAAAGCGGAATCGGGCAGTGCCGTGTTAGTCGACGTCAACACGGGTGAAGTGTTGGCGATGGCCAATAGCCCTTCCTACAACCCTAACAATCTCACCGGTACGCAGAAGGATGTTATGCGTAACCGTACCATCACCGACGTGTTCGAACCGGGTTCGACCGTTAAGCCGATGGTGGTCATGACTGCACTTCAGCGCGGTATCGTCAATGAAAACACCGTACTGAATACCATTCCATACCGAATTAACGGCCACGAAATCAAAGACGTGGCGCGCTACAGCGAATTGACCCTGACCGGGGTGTTACAGAAGTCGAGTAACGTCGGTGTTTCAAAGCTGGCGTTAGCGATGCCGTCCTCAGCGTTAGTAGAGACTTACTCACGTTTTGGGCTTGGAAAGGCGACCAATTTGGGGTTGGTCGGAGAACGCAGTGGCTTATATCCTCAAAAACAACGGTGGTCTGACATAGAGAGGGCCACCTTCTCTTTCGGCTACGGGCTAATGGTGACACCGTTACAGTTAGCGCGAGTCTACGCAACGATCGGCAGCTATGGCGTTTATCGTCCGCTGTCGATTACCAAAGTTGATCCACCGGTTCCCGGCGAGCGTATCTTCCCGGAATCAACCGTCCGTACTGTTGTTCATATGATGGAAAGCGTAGCGCTGCCAGGCGGCGGCGGCGTGAAGGCGGCAATCAAAGGTTATCGCATCGCCATCAAGACCGGTACGGCGAAAAAAGTAGGGCCGGACGGCCGCTATATCAACAAATACATTGCCTATACCGCAGGCGTTGCGCCTGCAAGCAATCCGCGTTTTGCGCTGGTGGTCGTGATAAACGATCCACAGGCGGGTAAATACTACGGCGGCGCCGTCTCCGCGCCTGTGTTCGGGGCTATCATGGGCGGCGTGTTACGCACCATGAACATTGAACCGGATGCGCTGGCGACGGGCGAAAAAAGTGAATTTGTAATTAATCAAGGCGAGGGTACAGGTGGCAGATCGTAATTTGCGCGACCTTCTCGCTCCGTGGGTGCCAAATGCACCGGAGCGAGCACTGCGAGAGATGGTACTGGACAGCCGCGTGGCTGCTTCTGGCGATCTTTTTGTGGCGGTGGTCGGTCATCAGGCGGACGGGCGTCGTTATATCCCGCAGGCGATTGCGCAAGGTGTGGCTGCCATTATTGCTGAGGCGAAAGATGAGGCAACCGACGGTGAGATCCGTGAAATGCACGGTGTGCCGGTTATCTATCTCAGCCAGTTGAACGAGCGTCTTTCCGCGCTGGCGGGACGTTTTTATCACGAACCTTCCGACCAGCTGCGTCTGGTTGGCGTGACGGGTACCAACGGTAAAACCACTACCACTCAACTGATGGCGCAGTGGGCCCAGCTGCTGGGTGAAACCGGTGCGGTGATGGGTACCGTGGGTAACGGCCTGCTGGGCAAAGTGAGCCCGACGGAAAACACTACCGGCTCGGCGGTAGACGTACAGCATGTGCTTGCCGGTCTGGCAGGGCAGGGGGCAACCTTTGCTGCGATGGAAGTCTCTTCGCACGGTCTGGTTCAGCACCGCGTCGCGGCGCTGAAATTTGCTGCTTCCGTGTTTACCAACCTGAGCCGCGATCATCTTGATTATCACGGTGATATGGAGCATTACGAAGCCGCGAAATGGCTGCTGTTCTCTACTCACCATTACGGACAAGCCATCATCAACGCCGACGACGAAGTGGGCCGCCGCTGGCTGGCGAAGCTGCCGGATGCGGTTGCGGTGTCGATGGAAGACCATATCAATCCGAACTGCCACGGCCGCTGGCTGAAGGCGGTTGAGGTGAATTATCACGACAGCGGGGCGACAATCCGCTTTGCCTCTTCCTGGGGTGAAGGTGAAATTGAAAGCCGCCTGATGGGCGCGTTTAACGTCAGCAACCTGCTGCTGGCCCTGGCAACGCTGCTGGCGCTGGGTTATCCGATGGCTGAACTGCTGAAAACCTCAGCGCGTCTGCAGCCTGTATGCGGCCGTATGGAAGTGTTCAGCGCGCCGGGCAAGCCGACCGTTGTGGTTGATTATGCCCACACGCCGGATGCGCTGGAAAAAGCGCTGGAAGCGGCGCGCCTGCACTGCACAGGGAAGCTCTGGTGCGTGTTTGGCTGCGGCGGCGATCGCGATAAAGGCAAACGCCCGCTGATGGGGGCTATTGCCGAGCAGTTCGCAGATATTCCAGTTGTGACCGATGACAACCCGCGTACCGAAGAGCCGCGCGCCATCATCAATGACATTCTGGCGGGCATGCTGGACGCGGGCCGTGCTCGCGTGGTGGAAGGCCGTGCGGAAGCCGTGACCAACACCATCATGCAGGCGCGGGAGAATGATGTTGTCCTGCTGGCGGGTAAAGGCCATGAAGATTATCAGATCGTTGGCAATCGCCGTCTGGACTACTCGGACCGCGTAACGGCAGCACGCCTGCTGGGAGTCGTGGCATGATTAGCATCACGTTAAGCCAGGCCGCTGCTATTCTGCAGGGCGACCTGCACGGGCAAGACCTGACCATTGATGCCGTAACGACGGACACCCGCAAAATCACCGCAGGCTGTCTGTTTGTGGCGCTGAAAGGCGAGCGTTTTGACGCGCATGATTTCGCAGAACAGGCCAAAGAGAACGGTGCCAGTGCGCTGCTCGTCAGCCGCAGGCTCGATATCAATCTGCCACAAATTGTGGTGAAAGATACGCGTCTTGCGTTCGGTGAGCTGGCCGCCTGGGTTCGTCAGCAGGTCCCTACTCGCGTTGTCGCCTTGACCGGATCATCAGGCAAGACGTCGGTGAAAGAGATGACGGCGGCGATCCTCAGCCAGTGCGGGAATACGCTTTATACCGCGGGCAACCTCAATAATGACATCGGCGTGCCGATGACATTACTCCGCCTGACCAAAGAACATGAATTTGCGGTGATCGAGTTAGGGGCAAACCACCAGGGCGAAATCGCCTGGACCGTGAGCCTGACTCGCCCGGAAGCCGCGCTGGTTAATAACCTCGCGGCGGCGCATCTGGAAGGTTTTGGTTCGCTGGAAGGCGTGGCGAAAGCCAAAGGTGAGATTTACACCGGCCTGCCGGATGACGGCATCGCCATTCTGAATGCCGATAACAACGACTGGCTGAACTGGCAAAGCATCATCGGTTCACGTAAAACCTGGCGCTTCTCGCCGAATGCGGCCAACAGTGATTTTACCGCGACCAATATCCACGTGACGTCGCACGGTACGGAGTTCACCCTCACCACCCCAACGGGTGGCGTTGATGTGCTGCTGCCGCTGCCGGGTCGCCATAACATCGCCAATGCGCTTGCGGCGGCGGCGCTGTCGACGGCGGTGGGCGCGTCGCATGAAGCGATTAAAACCGGGCTGGCGAACCTAAAAGCCGTGCCGGGACGTCTTTTCCCGATTCAGCTTTCGGAAAACAAGCTGCTGCTGGATGATTCCTACAACGCGAACGTTGGCTCAATGACGGCGGCGGTGCAGGTTTTATCTGAAATGCCGGGCTACCGCATCATGGTGGTTGGCGATATGGCAGAGCTGGGCGACGAAAGCGAAGCCTGCCATACGCAGGTCGGTGAAGCGGCGAAAGCGGCGGGGCTGGACTGCGTGCTGAGCGCAGGAAAACTGAGCCAGGCGATTAGCCATGCCAGCGGCGTAGGCGAGCATTTTGCTGATAAAACCGCGTTGATAGCGCGCCTTAAGGCGTTGATTACAGAAAAACAAATTGTGACTGTGTTAGTGAAAGGTTCACGTAGTGCCGCCATGGAAGAGGTTGTGCACGCATTACAGGAGAACGGGACATGTTAGTTTGGCTGGCCGAACATTTGGTCAAATATTATTCAGGCTTTAACGTCTTTTCGTATCTGACGTTTCGCGCCATCGTCAGCCTGCTGACTGCGCTGTTCATCTCGTTGTGGATGGGCCCGCGCATGATTGCCCGTCTGCAAAAACTCTCTTTCGGCCAGGTTGTGCGTAACGACGGTCCGGAATCGCACTTCAGCAAGCGCGGCACGCCGACGATGGGCGGGATCATGATCCTGACCGCCATCGTCGTTTCCGTGCTGCTGTGGGCGTATCCCTCCAACCCGTACGTCTGGTGCGTTCTGACGGTACTGGTGGGTTACGGGATCATCGGTTTTGTTGATGATTACCGCAAAGTCGTCCGCAAAGATACTAAGGGCCTGATCGCGCGCTGGAAATATTTCTGGATGTCGGTGATCGCGCTGGGCGTGGCCTTCGCGCTGTATCTGGCCGGGAAAGATACGCCAGCCACCGAGCTGGTCGTGCCGTTCTTTAAGGACGTAATGCCACAGCTGGGGCTGTTCTACATCCTGCTGGCCTACTTTGTGATTGTCGGTACCGGCAACGCCGTTAACCTGACCGACGGTCTGGATGGTCTGGCGATTATGCCAACCGTCTTTGTGGCTGCCGGTTTTGCGCTGGTGGCGTGGGCGACCGGTAACATGAACTTTGCAAATTACCTGCACATCCCTTATCTGCGCCACGCGGGTGAACTGGTGATCGTCTGTACGGCGATTGTCGGCGCGGGGCTGGGCTTCCTGTGGTTCAACACCTATCCGGCGCAGGTCTTTATGGGGGACGTCGGTTCTCTGGCTTTGGGCGGTGCGCTCGGCATTATCGCCGTACTGCTGCGTCAGGAGTTCCTGCTGGTGATCATGGGCGGCGTGTTTGTGGTTGAAACCCTATCGGTGATTTTGCAGGTCGGTTCCTTCAAGCTGCGCGGTCAGCGCATCTTCCGTATGGCGCCGATTCACCACCACTATGAACTGAAAGGCTGGCCGGAGCCGCGCGTGATTGTGCGCTTCTGGATTATTTCGCTGATGCTGGTGCTGATTGGCCTGGCAACGCTGAAGGTACGTTAATCATGGCAGATTACCAGGGCAAAAAAGTCGTTATCATCGGGTTGGGCCTCACGGGGCTCTCCTGCGTGGACTTTTTCCTCGCACGCAGCGTGACGCCACGCGTGATGGATACGCGTGTCTCTCCGCCGGGTCTGGACAAACTGCCGGAACAGGTTGAACGCCACCTTGGTGGTCTGAATGATGACTGGCTGCTGGCAGCCGATCTGATTGTCGCCAGCCCGGGTATGGCGCTGGCGCACCCCTCGCTGAGCGCTGCCGCGGATGCGGGCGTTGAGATTGTCGGCGATATCGAGCTGTTCTGCCGCGAAGCGCAGGCACCCGTTATCGCCATTACCGGTTCTAACGGTAAAAGCACCGTCACCACCCTGGTGGGTGAAATGGCGAAAGCGGCGGGAATGAACGTCGGCGTTGGCGGTAATATTGGTTTACCTGCTCTGATGCTGCTGGACAAAGGCTGCGAGCTGTATGTTCTCGAGCTTTCCAGCTTCCAGCTGGAAACCACCTCCAGCCTGCATGCTGCGGCTGCGACGATCCTCAACGTGACTGAAGATCATATGGACAGGTATCCATTTGGTCTACAGCAGTACCGTGCCGCCAAGCTCCGCGTTTATGAAAATGCCAAAGTATGCGTTGTAAACGCCGATGACGCGCTGACCATGCCCGTACGCGGTGCAGACGATCGCTGTATTAGCTTCGGTATCACGATGGGGGATTACCACCTGAACCGTCAGCTGGGCGAAACCTGGCTGCGCGTGAAAGGTGAGAAAGTGCTGAACGTGAAAGAGATGAAGCTCTCAGGTCAGCACAACTATACCAATGCCCTGGCGGCGCTGGCGCTGGCGGATGCAGTAGGGCTGCCGCGCTCCTCCAGCCTGAAAGCGTTAACCACGTTTTCTGGTCTCGCGCACCGTTTCCAGCTGGCGCTGGAGCACAACGGCGTGCGCTGGATCAACGACTCCAAAGCCACCAACGTGGGCAGCACCGAGGCCGCGCTCAACGGTCTGCACGTTGACGGCACCCTGCATTTGCTGCTGGGCGGCGACGGTAAATCAGCTGATTTCTCCTCCCTGAAGCCGTATCTCGCCGGAGATAACATCCGCCTGTACTGCTTCGGCCGTGACGGCAGCGAGCTGGCTGAACTGCGCCCTGAGGTTGCCGAGCAAACCGAAACCATGGAACAGGCTATGCGGCTGATTGCTCCTCGCGTGAAGCCAGGCGATATGGTGCTGCTCTCTCCGGCCTGTGCCAGCCTCGATCAATTCAAGAATTTCGAACAGCGTGGTGATGTCTTTACCCGCCTGGCGAAGGAGTTAGGCTAATGCGTTTATCTCTCCCTCGCCTGAAAATGCCGCGCCTGCCAGGATTTGGGATCCTGGCATGGGTGTTTGCGGCGCTCAAAGGCTGGGTGATGGGCTCTCGTCAAAAAGATAACGACAGCCTGGTCATGTACGATCGCACGCTGTTCTGGCTCACGATGGGGCTGGCGGCGGTCGGCTTCATTATGGTGACGTCAGCCTCAATGCCCGTCGGGCAGCGTCTGGCGAACGATCCTTTCCTGTTTGCCAAGCGTGATGGTCTTTACATCATCCTGGCGTTCTGCCTGGCGCTGGTGACCTTGCGTCTGCCGATGGAGTTCTGGCAGCGGCACAGTACGGCGATGCTGATCGCCTCGATTATTATGCTGCTGATCGTACTGGTGGTGGGGAGCTCTGTTAACGGGGCATCGCGCTGGATCGCCTTTGGCCCTCTGCGCATTCAGCCTGCGGAATTTACCAAGCTTTCCCTGTTCTGCTACCTGGCTAACTACCTGGTGCGTAAGGTTGATGAAGTGCGTAACAACCTGCGCGGCTTCTTAAAACCGATGGGCGTGATTCTGGTGCTGGCGGTATTACTGCTGGCGCAGCCTGACCTCGGTACCGTTGTCGTGCTGTTCGTTACTACTCTGGCCATGCTGTTCCTGGCGGGCGCGAAGCTGTGGCAGTTCATCGCTATCATCGGGATGGGTATTTCGGCGGTTGTGCTGCTTATCCTCGCCGAGCCTTACCGTATTCGACGTGTGACCTCGTTCTGGAACCCGTGGGAAGATCCGTTCGGCAGCGGTTATCAGCTGACGCAGTCGCTGATGGCCTTTGGTCGCGGTGAAGTCTGGGGGCAGGGGCTGGGTAACTCGGTACAGAAACTGGAGTATTTACCGGAAGCGCATACTGACTTCATCTTCTCCATTATTGCGGAAGAACTGGGTTATATCGGTGTGGTATTAGCGCTATTAATGGTATTCTTCGTCGCTTTCCGCGCCATGTCCATCGGCCGGAAAGCGCTGGAGATCGATCACCGCTTCTCAGGATTCTTAGCCTGCTCAATTGGTATCTGGTTTAGCTTCCAGGCATTGGTTAACGTCGGGGCCGCAGCGGGTATGCTGCCGACCAAAGGTCTGACGTTGCCGTTGATCAGTTATGGTGGTTCCAGTCTGTTGATTATGTCGACGGCCATCATGTTTTTGTTGCGCATAGATTATGAAACGCGTCTGGAAAAAGCCCAGGCGTTTACACGAGGTTCACGATGAATCAACCGAAGCGGTTAATGGTGATGGCAGGCGGTACCGGTGGACACGTGTTCCCGGGACTGGCGGTTGCGCACCATTTAATGGATCAGGGCTGGCAGGTACGCTGGCTGGGAACCGCAGACCGCATGGAGGCCGACCTGGTGCCGAAGCACGGTATCGAGATCGACTTTATTCGTATTTCCGGCCTTCGGGGCAAGGGCCTCAAGGCAATGCTGCTGGCACCGGTGCGTATTTTTAACGCCTGGCGTCAGGCGCGCACCATCATGAAGCGCTTTAAGCCCGATGTGGTGCTGGGCATGGGCGGCTATGTCTCGGGTCCTGGCGGGCTGGCGGCGTGGTCGTTAGGCATTCCCGTTGTGCTGCATGAACAGAACGGTATTGCCGGACTGACCAACAAGTGGCTGGCGAAAATCGCTACCAAAGTTATGCAGGCGTTTCCCGGCGCGTTCCCGAAAGCGGACGTGGTGGGTAACCCGGTGCGTGTGGACGTGCTGGCGCTGCCGCTGCCGGATGCTCGCCTGACGGGCCGTGAAGGGCCGGTTCGTGTACTGGTCGTCGGCGGCTCTCAGGGCGCACGCATTTTAAACCAGACGATGCCGCAGGTTGCCGCAAAGCTGGGGGGTACCGTGACGATCTGGCACCAGAGCGGAAAAGGCGCTCAGCAGACCGTTGAGCAAGCTTACGCAGACGAAGGCCAGCCGCAGCATAAAGTTACAGAGTTTATCGACGACATGGCGGCAGCGTATGCCTGGGCCGATGTCGTGGTTTGTCGTTCAGGCGCGCTGACGGTGAGCGAGATTGCCGCCGCGGGTCTGCCGGCCCTGTTTGTGCCGTTCCAGCACAAAGACAGACAGCAGTACTGGAATGCGCTGCCGCTTGAGAAAGCCGGAGCCGCGAAGATATTTGAACAGCCACAATTTACCGCCGACGCGGTCGCCACCACCCTGGCGGGCTGGAACAGAGACGCACTGCTGGAGATGGCGCAACGCGCGCGCGCGGCCGCTATCCCTGATGCGACGGTACGGGTGGCAAAAGAAGTGAGCCTGGCAGCCCAGGCTTAACCCTCGCAGCGCGTGTTGCGCTGCACGAATTTTAAGTAGTCGATGGCGTTTAGAGAATGAATACACAACAACTGGCAAAACTGCGTTCAATCGTGCCCGAGATGCGTCGCGTCCGGCACATTCACTTTGTTGGCATCGGTGGTGCTGGCATGGGCGGTATTGCCGAAGTGTTAGCTAACGAAGGCTATCAGATCAGCGGGTCTGACCTGGCGCCAAACCCTGTAACGCAGCAGCTGGCGTCGCTTGGGGCGACTATCTATTTCAACCATCGCCCGGAAAACGTGCGCGATGCGAGCGTGGTGGTGGTCTCGAGCGCTATCTCCTCTGACAACCCGGAAATCGTTGCCGCGCATGAAGCGCGCATTCCGGTGATCCGCCGTGCAGAAATGCTGGCGGAACTGATGCGTTTCCGTCACGGCATCGCCATTGCCGGGACCCACGGTAAAACCACGACCACGGCGATGGTCTCCAGTATTTATGCGGAAGCGGGTCTCGACCCGACGTTCGTCAACGGCGGTCTGGTCAAAGCAGCGGGCGTACATGCGCGTCTGGGCCACAGTCGTTATCTGATTGCCGAAGCGGATGAGAGCGACGCGTCGTTCCTGCACCTGCAGCCGATGGTGGCGATTGTCACTAACATCGAAGCTGACCATATGGATACCTACCAGGGCGACTTCGAGAACTTAAAGCAGACCTTCATCAACTTCCTGCACAACCTGCCGTTCTATGGACGCGCGGTGATGTGCGTAGACGATCCGGTGATCCGCGAGCTGCTGCCGCGCGTGGGTCGTCAAATCACCACTTACGGCTTCAGCGAAGACGCTGACGTCCGCGTGGAAGAGTACAAACAGATTGGTGCGCAGGGGCATTTCACCCTGGCGCGTCAGGACAAAGAGCTGCTGCACGTCACGCTGAATGCGCCAGGGCGCCATAATGCCCTCAACGCCGCAGCGGCAGTGGCCGTCGCGACGGAAGAAGGCATTGATGATGATGCGATTCTGCGCGCGCTGGAAAGCTTCCAGGGCACCGGTCGTCGCTTCGACTTCCTTGGCGAATTCACGCTGGACGCCGTTAACGGTAAAGCCGGCACAGCGATGCTGGTGGACGACTACGGCCACCATCCGACCGAAGTGGACGCCACCATTAAAGCCGCGCGTGCAGGCTGGCCTGACAAAAATCTGGTGATGATCTTCCAGCCGCACCGCTTCACGCGTACGCGCGATCTGTACGACGATTTCGCCAGCGTCCTGTCACAGGTAGACACCCTGTTAATGCTGGACGTGTACGCCGCAGGCGAGACGCCGATTCCGGGTGCTGACAGCCGTTCCCTGTGTCGTACCATCCGTGGACGCGGTAAAGTTGACCCTATTCTGGTTTCTGACCCTGCACAGGTGGCGGAAATTCTGGCACCGGTCCTGACAGGTAATGATTTGATTCTGATTCAGGGCGCGGGAAATATCGGCAAAATCGCCCGTACCTTAGCTGAAATCAAACTGAAGCCGCAAACCCAGGAGGATGAGCATCATGGCTGATAAGATTGCTGTCCTGTCTGGCGGCACCTCCGCCGAGCGCGAGGTTTCCCTGAATTCCGGCGCGGCCGTGCTGGCGGGCCTGCGCGAAGGTGGCGTCAATGCGCACCTGGTTGACCCAAAAGAGGTCGACGTGACGCAATTAAAAGCCATGGGCTTCGATAAAGTCTTTATCGCATTGCATGGTCGCGGCGGTGAAGACGGCACCCTGCAGGGGCTTCTGGATTTGATCGGCATGCCGTACACCGGCAGCGGCGTGATGGCCTCCGCTATCTCTATGGATAAACTGCGCAGCAAGCTTCTGTGGCAGGGCGCGGGGTTGCCCGTTGCGCCATGGGTAGCACTGACGCGTCGCGAATTTGAATTGGGCCTGCCGGATAGCGTTAATACACGCATTGCTGAACTGGGCTTACCGGTTATTGTAAAGCCCAGCCGGGAAGGTTCCAGCGTGGGAATGTCCAAAGTCGACAAAGCTGAAGATCTTTCGTCCGCTTTAGCACTGGCATTTCAACATGATGAAGAAGTTCTGATTGAAAAATGGCTCAGCGGGCCGGAATTTACCGTCGCGATGCTTGGCGAAGAAATTTTACCGTCAATCCGTATCCAACCGGCCGGAACCTTCTATGATTATGAGGCGAAGTATCTCTCTGATGAGACGCAATATTTCTGCCCTTGTGGTCTTGAAGCTGAGCGTGAAGCAGATTTACAGTCCCTGGTGCTTAAAGCCTGGCATGTTCTCGGTTGTCAGGGCTGGGGACGCATCGACGTGATGCAGGACAGTGACGGACAGTTTTATCTGCTGGAAGCGAATACCTCTCCGGGAATGACCAGCCACAGCCTTGTGCCGATGGCCGCGCGCCAGGCGGGGATGAGTTTCTCGCAGTTAGTCGTACGCATTCTGGACCAGGCGGGCTGATATGTCTCAGGCTGCATTGAACACGCGCAACCGCGATGACGAGGACGAATACGCCTCTTCACGCCGCAGTAATGGAACGCGTCTTGCAGGCATCATTTTCCTGCTGGGGGTGCTGTGCACCGTGTTTATCAGCGGCTGGATGGTCCTGGGCTGGATGGAAGATGCGCAGCGGTTGCCGCTTTCTAAGCTGGTGGTCACCGGTGAGCGTCACTACACGCGTAACGACGATATTCGCCAGTCAATACTGGCGCTGGGCTCGCCTGGAACCTTTATGACGCAGGACGTCAATATTATCCAGAGCCAGATAGAACGTCTGCCATGGATAAAACAGGCGAGCGTAAGAAAGCAATGGCCTGATGAATTGAAGATTCATCTGGTTGAATATGTGCCCATTGCGCGTTGGAATGATCAGCACATGGTTGACGCAGACGGAAATTCCTTCAGCGTCCCGGCCGATCGTGTCAACAAGCAAAATTTACCGATGTTGTATGGCCCGGAAGGTAGCGAAAACGAAGTATTACAGGGTTTTCGTGAAATGGGTCAGGTGCTGGCGAAGGACAGGTTTACGTTAAAAGATGCAGCCATGACGGCGCGCCGTTCCTGGCAGCTGACGTTAACGAACGGCATTAAGCTCAACCTGGGACGCGGCGACACAATGAAGCGTCTGGCGCGTTTTGTCGAACTTTACCCGGTTTTACAGCAGCAGGCACAGACTGACGGCAAACGGATAAGCTACGTTGATTTGCGCTATGACTCAGGCGCAGCAGTCGGTTGGGTACCGGCTCCGGTCGAGGAACCTAATCAGCAACAGAATCAGGCACAGGTACAGGCAGAACAACAATGATCAAGGCGACGGACAGAAAACTGGTAGTTGGACTGGAGATTGGCACCGCGAAGGTTGCCGCTTTAGTAGGGGAAGTTCTGCCCGACGGTATGGTCAATATCATTGGCGTAGGCAGTTGCCCGTCCCGTGGTATGGATAAAGGTGGGGTAAACGATCTTGAATCGGTGGTGAAATGCGTTCAGCGCGCCATCGATCAGGCTGAATTGATGGCAGATTGCCAGATTTCTTCTGTCTATCTGGCCCTTTCTGGCAAGCACATTAGCTGCCAGAACGAAATCGGTATGGTGCCGATTTCCGAAGAAGAAGTGACGCAGGAAGACGTTGAAAACGTCGTGCACACGGCGAAATCCGTGCGTGTCCGCGACGAGCATCGCGTGCTGCATGTCATTCCGCAGGAATATGCGATTGACTATCAGGAAGGGATCAAGAACCCGGTCGGTCTTTCTGGCGTGCGTATGCAGGCAAAAGTGCACCTGATCACATGTCACAACGATATGGCGAAGAACATTGTAAAAGCCGTTGAACGTTGTGGCCTGAAAGTTGACCAACTTATTTTCGCCGGTCTGGCGGCAAGTTATTCCGTACTGACCGAAGATGAACGTGAACTGGGTGTCTGTGTGGTCGATATTGGTGGTGGTACAATGGACATCGCCGTGTATACCGGCGGTGCGTTGCGCCACACGAAAGTGATCCCTTATGCCGGGAACGTTGTGACCAGCGATATTGCTTACGCTTTTGGTACGCCGCCGAGCGATGCAGAAGCGATTAAAGTGCGACACGGCTGTGCGCTGGGATCTATCGTTGGCAAAGATGAGAGCGTTGAAGTGCCGAGCGTCGGTGGTCGTCCACCGCGTAGCCTGCAGCGCCAGACGTTGGCAGAGGTGATTGAGCCGCGCTATACCGAGCTGCTCAACCTGGTCAACGAAGAGATTTTACAGCTACAGGAACAGCTTCGTCAGCAGGGCGTTAAACATCATCTTGCGGCGGGGATTGTATTAACCGGCGGTGCAGCGCAAATTGAAGGTCTTGCGGCCTGTGCTCAGCGCGTATTCCATACGCAGGTGCGTATTGGTGCGCCGCTGAATATCACCGGTTTAACGGATTATGCTCAGGAGCCGTATTATTCAACGGCTGTGGGCCTGCTCCACTACGGGAAGGAATCTCATCTCAGTGGTGAAGCAGAAGTGGAAAAACGCGTCTCAGTGGGGTCGTGGGTCAAACGACTGAACAACTGGTTGCGAAAAGAGTTTTAATTTTTTTAAGAGACCGGAGAGAATTAGCGGTCTCGGGCGACAGGCACAACGGAGAGAGAAATTATGTTTGAACCTATGGAACTGACCAACGACGCGGTGATTAAAGTCATCGGCGTCGGTGGCGGCGGCGGTAACGCCGTAGAGCATATGGTGCGTGAACGCATTGAAGGTGTTGAATTTTTCGCAGTTAACACCGATGCGCAGGCACTGCGTAAGACGGCTGTAGGCCAGACTATCCAGATCGGCGGTGGTATCACCAAAGGGCTGGGTGCAGGGGCTAACCCGGAAGTCGGTCGCAATGCGGCTGAAGAAGATCGTGAAGCGCTGCGCGCTGCACTGGAAGGTGCGGACATGGTCTTCATCGCAGCAGGTATGGGTGGCGGTACCGGTACCGGCGCAGCACCTGTTGTGGCTGAAGTGGCAAAAGATTTAGGTATCCTGACCGTTGCTGTCGTGACCAAGCCTTTCAACTTTGAAGGCAAGAAGCGTATGGCCTTCGCGGAGCAGGGTATCACCGAGCTGTCCAAGCATGTGGACTCGCTGATCACCATCCCGAACGACAAGCTGTTGAAAGTTCTGGGTCGCGGTATCTCCCTGCTGGACGCATTCGGTGCAGCAAACGACGTGCTGAAAGGCGCGGTTCAGGGTATCGCTGAACTGATTACCCGTCCTGGCCTAATGAACGTTGACTTTGCAGACGTTCGCACCGTGATGTCCGAAATGGGCTACGCGATGATGGGCTCTGGCGTTGCCAGCGGTGAAGACCGTGCAGAAGAAGCGGCTGAAATGGCTATCTCTTCTCCACTGCTGGAAGATATCGATCTGTCTGGTGCGCGCGGCGTGCTGGTCAACATTACCGCTGGCTTTGACCTGCGTCTGGATGAGTTCGAAACCGTGGGTAACACTATCCGTGCGTTCGCCTCTGACAACGCTACCGTGGTAATCGGTACTTCCCTTGACCCTGAAATGAACGACGAGCTGCGTGTGACGGTAGTTGCGACCGGTATCGGTATGGACAAGCGTCCTGAGATCACCCTGGTGACCAACAAGCAGACTCAGCAACCGGTAATGGATCGTTACCAGCAGCACGGTATGTCTCCTCTGACTCAGGAGCAGAAACCGGCCGCAAAAGTGGTGAACGACCCAACGCCGCAAACGGCGAAAGAGCCAGATTATCTGGATATCCCGGCGTTCCTGCGTAAGCAAGCTGACTAAGAATTGGCTGGAATTAGGGGATTTGCGCTCTTTGTGCTAAACTGGCCCACCGTTAGTGATATACACTCTCGGTTGGATAGTTAATTTGGCGAGATTATACGATGATCAAACAAAGGACACTTAAACGTATCGTTCAGGCGACTGGTGTCGGTTTACATACCGGCAAGAAAGTCACGCTGACGTTACGCCCTGCGCCGGCCAATACCGGGGTCATCTATCGTCGCACCGACTTGAATCCACCGGTAGATTTTCCGGCCGATGCCAAATCTGTGCGTGATACTATGCTCTGTACTTGTCTGGTGAACGAGCATGACGTGCGGATTTCTACCGTAGAGCACCTGAACGCCGCCCTGGCGGGTCTGGGTATCGACAACATTATTGTTGAAGTCGATGCGCCAGAAATCCCGATTATGGATGGCAGTGCTGCACCGTTCGTCTATCTGTTGCTGGATGCCGGCATCGAAGAACTGAACTGCGCGAAGAAATTTGTACGCATCAAAGAGACCGTTCGCGTCGAAGATGGCGACAAGTGGGCTGAATTCAAACCGTACAATGGTTTCTCGTTGGACTTTACCATCGACTTTAACCATCCGGCGATTGATTCCAGCACCCAACGCTATGCGATGAACTTCTCTGCTGATGCGTTTATGCGCCAGATCAGCCGAGCCCGTACATTTGGCTTCATGCGTGATATCGAATATCTGCAGTCCCGCGGCCTGTGCCTGGGCGGCAGCTTCGATTGTGCCATCGTTGTTGACGATTATCGCGTACTGAACGAAGACGGCTTGCGTTTCGAAGATGAATTCGTTCGTCACAAAATGCTGGATGCTATCGGCGACCTGTTCATGTGTGGTCACAACATCATTGGTGCATTTACCGCGTTCAAATCCGGTCATGCGCTGAACAACAAACTGTTGCAGGCCGTCCTGGCAAAACAGGAAGCCTGGGAATATGTGACCTTCGAAGACGAAGCTGAACTGCCGCTGGCTTTCAAAGCACCAAGCATGGTTCTGGCGTAACGGTTCAAACCGTTTCGTAAAAAACTCGACTGGTTAACCTGGTACTCTCTCCGACCAGGAAGACCAGTCGTTTTTATTTTTACCCCTCTTCGTTTGCCCCAGCATTATCTCTCGTCTGTCTTACGCAGAAAATGTGTGCGTTAGCTGCATTCTTGACCGTTTTTACCCGCGGCGGCACCTCATTCCTGCTGATGTATATTGGCTTTAGTGGTACTATCTGGGCGCTAAAAAGAATAACTGAACTCAGCCTCTGCAAGGCTGGCTTATTGGGTGGAGCAGGTGAGCGGAATACTGACGCGCTGGCGACAATTTGGCAGACGTTACTTCTGGCCGCATCTCTTATTAGGGATGGTCGCGGCGAGTTTCGGCTTGCCTGCGCTCAGCAACAGTGCCGAAGCGGCGACGCCCGCAAAAACCTCCACCACCAAACACGATCTCAACACGCGGGTTAACTTCACTAACCTTGCGTGGCTTGAAGCCAACCGCCGCCCAAACTTCTCCGTCGATTACTGGCACCAGCACGCTATCCGCACGGTTATCCGCCATCTGTCCTTCGCGATGGCGCCGCAGGCCATGCCTGTTGCGGAAGAGACGCTGCCGGTGCAGGCTCAGCATCTTGCCCTGCTGGACACGCTCAACGCGCTGCTTACGCAGGACAGCCAGCCGCCGGTCATGGTTCGTCAGACAACGCCGCGTGCGTTGGTTTCACCGATTTCATTCTCTGTTTCAACCTGGATTAGCCAGGCCCACGGCATTCGCGCCGGGCCGCAACGCCTCAGCTAAATTAACTTTTTCAATACCTTAATTTATCTGCCCACACTGGGGCGTTTGAGAATTTATTATGCTAATCAAATTGTTAACTAAAGTTTTTGGTAGTCGTAACGATCGTACCCTGCGCCGTATGCGTAAAGCTGTTGCCGTCATCAACGGTATGGAACCGGCGATGGAGAAGCTCTCTGATGACGAGTTGAAAGCGAAAACGGCGGAATTCCGCGCGCGTCTGGAAAAAGGTGAAACCTTAGAAAGCCTGATCCCGGAAGCGTTTGCTGTCGTGCGCGAAGCGAGTAAGCGCGTATTCGGCATGCGTCACTTCGACGTCCAGCTACTGGGTGGTATGGTGCTCAACGAGCGCTGCATCGCGGAAATGCGTACCGGTGAAGGTAAAACCCTGACCGCAACGCTGCCGGCTTACCTGAACGCGCTGACCGGTAAAGGCGTTCACGTCGTTACCGTCAACGACTATCTGGCGCAGCGTGACGCCGAAAACAACCGCCCACTGTTCGAATTCCTCGGTATGACCGTCGGTATCAACATGTCCGGCCTACCTGCGCCAGCCAAGCGCGAAGCGTATAACGCGGACATCACCTACGGCACCAACAACGAATACGGCTTCGACTACCTGCGTGACAACATGGCGTTCAGCCCGGAAGAGCGCGTACAGCGTAAACTGCACTATGCGCTGGTGGATGAGGTGGACTCCATCCTGATCGATGAAGCGCGTACCCCGCTGATCATCTCCGGCCCGGCTGAAGACAGCTCCGAGATGTACCGTAAAGTCGACAAAATCATTCCACACCTGCTGCGTCAGGAGAAAGAGGACTCGGATACCTTCCAGGGTGAAGGCCACTTCTCCGTAGATGAAAAAGCGCGCCAGGTGAACCTGACCGAACGTGGTCTGGTGAAAATTGAAGAACTGCTGGTGGCTGAAGGCATCATGGAAGAGGGCGAGTCCCTGTACTCCCCAAGCAACATCATGCTGATGCACCACGTGACCGCCGCACTGCGCGCCCACGCGCTGTTCACCCGCGACGTCGATTACATCGTTAAAGATGGCGAAGTGATCATCGTCGATGAACACACCGGCCGTACCATGCAGGGACGTCGCTGGTCTGACGGTCTGCACCAGGCTGTGGAAGCCAAAGAAGGTGTGGATATTCAGAATGAAAACCAGACGCTGGCGTCTATCACCTTCCAGAACTACTTCCGTCTGTACGAGAAGCTGGCGGGGATGACCGGTACTGCTGATACCGAAGCGTTTGAATTCAGCTCCATCTACAAGCTGGATACCGTGGTCGTTCCAACCAACCGTCCAATGATCCGTAAGGATATGCCGGACCTGGTGTACATGACCGAAGCGGAAAAAATTCAGGCGATCATCGAAGATATTCGCGACCGTACTGCGAATGGTCAGCCGGTTCTGGTGGGGACCATCTCCATCGAGAAATCCGAAGTGGTTTCTCACGAGCTGACTAAAGCGGGTATCAAACACAACGTTCTGAACGCTAAATTCCACGCAAAAGAAGCGGACATTGTTGCGCAGGCGGGTTATCCCGCTGCCGTGACCATCGCCACCAACATGGCGGGTCGTGGTACCGATATTATGCTGGGCGGTAGCTGGCAGGCTGAAGTGGCGGAGCTGGAAAACCCAACGCCAGAACAGATTGCCCAGATCAAAGCCGACTGGCAGGTTCGTCATGACGCCGTTCTGGCTTCCGGCGGTCTGCACATCATCGGTACAGAGCGTCATGAATCTCGTCGTATCGATAACCAGCTGCGTGGCCGTGCGGGTCGTCAGGGTGATGCCGGTTCATCCCGCTTCTACCTGTCTATGGAAGATGCGCTGATGCGTATTTTCGCCTCCGACCGCGTGTCCGGCATGATGCGTAAGCTGGGGATGAAACCAGGCGAAGCCATTGAGCACCCGTGGGTGACTAAAGCGATCGCTAACGCACAGCGTAAAGTGGAAAGCCGCAACTTTGATATTCGTAAGCAGCTGCTGGAATATGATGATGTGGCTAACGATCAGCGTCGTGCGATCTACACCCAGCGTAACGAACTGCTGGACGTGTCCGACGTGAGCGAAACCATCAACAGCATTCGTGAAGATGTGTTTAAAGCCACCATCGACGCGCATATTCCACCGCAGTCTCTGGAAGAGATGTGGGATATCGAAGGCCTGCAGGAACGTCTGAAAAATGACTTTGACCTCGATCTGCCAATCAAAGAGTGGCTGGATAAAGAGCCTGAGCTGCACGAAGAGACCCTGCGTGAACGTATCTTTGAAACCGCGCTGGACGTCTACAAGCGTAAGGAAGAGGTTGTTGGCGCTGAAATGATGCGTCACTTCGAAAAAGGCGTGATGTTGCAGACGCTGGACTCCCTGTGGAAAGAGCACCTGGCGGCGATGGACTACCTGCGTCAGGGTATTCACCTGCGTGGCTATGCGCAGAAAGATCCGAAGCAGGAATACAAGCGTGAATCCTTCTCCATGTTTGCCTCTATGCTGGAGTCACTGAAGTACGAAGTGATCAGCACCCTGAGCAAGGTTCAGGTGCGTATGCCGGAAGAAGTGGAAGCGATGGAGCAGCAGCGTCGTGAAGAAGCCGAGCGTCTGGCACAAATGCAGCAGCTGAGTCATCAGACCGACGACAGCGAAGCCGCAGCGGCGATCGCCGCACAGACCGGCGATCGTAAAGTGGGTCGTAACGATCCGTGCCCGTGTGGTTCCGGTAAAAAGTACAAGGCGTGCCACGGCCGTCTGAGCTGAGTTCATAAAAAAACAAAAAGGCGCAGATTTCTGCGCCTTTTTTATGGAAGTGACAATATGAAAATACTGCAAATTGCCGTCGGGATTATTCGCAACCCGCAAAACCAAATCTTTATCACCCAGCGCGCTGCCGACGCCCATATGGCGAACAAGTGGGAGTTTCCGGGCGGTAAAATCGAGTCAGGAGAAACGCCGGAAGAGGCGCTGGTTCGGGAGCTTCAGGAAGAGGTGGGGATCACCCCGCTTGGCGCAACGCTGTTTGATAAGCTTGAATACCAGTTCCCGGACAGGCACATCACGCTGTGGTTCTGGCTGGTGGAAAACTGGGAGGGTGAACCCTGGGGAAAAGAGGGACAGCCGGGTAACTGGGTGGAACTTCAGGCAAGTGATGCCGAAAAATTCCCACCGGCTAATGAGCCCGTGATCCTGCGGTTAGTCGCACAACCGTAGGCCTGCTGAGCGAAGCGCCAGCAGGCTTTACAGATTACTGCTGGGTTTCACTCCAGTCATCGCTGTCCGATAGATCGCCTTCGCTTGGAATGCGTTTCTCTTCCGCCGCCCATTCGCCCAGGTCAATAAGCTGACAGCGTTTGCAGCAGAATGGGCGGAACGGACTCACTTCGCCCCAGACAACGGTTTTGCCACAGGTTGGGCAGCTTACGGTGGTGACATCAGACATCGGCACTCCTTAACAACAGGCCAGTTCAAAATCGAGACGTTCCGGCACGGTGCCATTTTCACTGTCCAGCGGCATAAAGCGAATCGCAAAGCGGCTCTTATGCCCGGAAATCTGTGGGTAAAGCTGTTCGCCAAGAGACAGGTTGAGACGCAGAAGATCGGCATCATCACCGTTATCCTGGAAGAAACCATTCAGGCTGGTTTGCTTGCGGAACGGCGCAGAGTTACGGATCAGATCGAGGATCAGCGACAGCGTCTGGTGCATTGGCTCCAGGCTTGCCAGCCAGCTGTTCACCTGTGCGTCACGCTGCGCCTGTGGCATATGTAGCCACATATGCAGCGTCGGCAGGTCGAAGCTGCAGCAGCCGCCAGGAATGCTCAGACGCTGGCGCACCAGGCCAATCAGGCGGTCTTCACGCAAAAACTGCCCGACGCGCGGCGCGGCCATCAGGACGGTGCTACTGCTTTTCAACTGCTGGCGGAGCGCGTCGATACGGCTCTGATCTACGCCGGGAACTTCTGTCCATGCCTGCAATTTACGCTGCTGGCGCTCCAGCTCTTTGAGTAATTCTGTACGGACATCGCCGCGTTCAATCACATCCAGCAGATCGCCCACGTTGCGGAAGAAGTGCAGCGCCGTGGCATGATCGTTAACAGGCAGATGTTGTGAAAGTTGTTGAATAAGAAATTCGATGCGCAGCCAGGTGCGCATTTTTTCGTTGAGCGGATGCTCAAAAAGGATGTGTGTCGACATTATGGTTTTTCCTGTGCAACGGCCTGCGCGGCGAACGTCAGATACTGCGCGTGCAGACGGGCAACATCCGATGCAATGGCATCTGGTGCGCCGTTATTATCAATAACATCATCCGCCACGGCAAGGCGCTGAGCGCGCGTAGCCTGAGCGGCAAGAATTTGTTCAGCATGCTCCCGCGAGACGCGATCGCGCGCCATGGTTCTCTGGATTTGCGTTTCGGGTGCGACATCAATCACCAGCACACGATCGGCTTTCTTCTGCAGCTGATTTTCAACCAGTAGCGGAACCACCCACAGGACATAGGGCGAGCGGGCTGCGGCTATCTGACGTTGAGTTTCCTGGTGGATGATGGGGTGGAGCAGGGCATTAAGCCAGGTTTTTTCCGCAGAATCAGAAAAAATGCATTCGCGAAGCTGACGGCGATTCAGTGTGCCATCGGCATTGATGACTGCCTGACCAAAATGTTCTGCGATGACCTTTAGCGCGGGTGTATTGGGCTCTACCACCTGGCGGGCAATGATATCGGCATCAATAATCGTGATACCCAAACGAGAGAACGCGTCCGCAACGGTACTTTTGCCACTACCGATGCCGCCGGTTAATGCGACGATATACCCCATTAATTCAAATCCTGGGAATTATTCATTATTAAAATCAGTTGATTAAAACTCTTAGGTGCGCCAGCAACTGTTTGGTCCTGTTTCCCGGCTTTTTACCAGGTAAATTTATAGGATTGTAGCGTAAAAAAAGAGAATTTCGCAGTCTTGCGGAGCAGGTATTAGTGCGTATGATAACGTCACTGGAGTTGTGCTTTTAACATATTTGCCTCTAACCCCAGGAATCCGCACATGCGTATCGAAGAAGATCTGAAGTTAGGTTTCAAAGACGTTCTTATCCGCCCTAAACGCTCTACACTGAAAAGTCGCTCAGACGTTGAACTCGAACGTCAATTCACCTTTAAGCATTCCGGTCAGACCTGGTCTGGCGTGCCGATCATCGCTGCCAACATGGATACTGTGGGAACCTTTGAGATGGCAACCGCCCTGGCACAGTTCGACATTCTTACCGCCGTGCACAAGCATTACAGCCCTGAAGAGTGGAATGCGTTTGTTGCGTCCGCGTCTGTTGACGTGGTGAAGCATGTGATGGTCTCCACCGGTACCTCCGATGCGGATTTCGAGAAGACCAAACAGATCCTGAATGCTAACCCGGCGCTCAACTTCGTCTGTATTGACGTGGCGAACGGTTACTCCGAGCACTTTGTGCAGTTTGTCAGCAAGGCGCGCGAGGCCTGGCCGACGAAAACCATCATCGCGGGCAACGTGGTGACCGGTGAAATGTGTGAAGAGCTGATCCTTTCCGGCGCAGATATCGTGAAAGTGGGTATTGGCCCTGGCTCCGTGTGCACGACACGCGTCAAAACCGGCGTCGGTTATCCGCAGCTTTCCGCCGTCATTGAATGTGCCGATGCGGCGCACGGTCTCGGCGGCCAGATCATCAGCGATGGCGGCTGTACCACGCCGGGCGATGTTGCGAAAGCCTTCGGCGGCGGCGCGGACTTCGTGATGCTCGGCGGTATGCTGGCAGGCCACGAAGAGAGCGGCGGTACCGTTGTTGAAGAGAATGGCGAGAAATTTATGCTGTTCTACGGCATGAGCTCTGAATCCGCGATGACCCGTCACGTCGGTGGCGTGGCAAAATACCGTGCGGCAGAAGGCAAAACCGTTAAGCTGCCTCTGCGCGGCCCGGTTGAATACACCGCGCGCGATATCCTCGGCGGCCTGCGCTCGGCCTGCACCTACGTTGGGGCATCCCGCCTGAAAGAACTGACTAAACGTACGACGTTTATTCGCGTTCAGGAACAGGAAAACCGCGTATTCAATAGCCTGTAATGGCTTCGGCTGGCGCATGCCCGTGCGCCAGCACTGTTCAACTACCCCGCGCTCATCGCATCCCCCAGATGGAAAATCGGCAGGTACATTGCCACCACTAGCGTGCCGATGATGACCCCTGTCACAATCAGAAGCACCGGCTCGAGAAGTGCCGCCAGATTATCTGCCCGCTGAAAGGTCTGTTCCGTGTGATGCCGGGCGAGGTTTGCCAGCATGATGTCCAGCGCACCTGACATTTCACCGGTTCGTAAAAGCTGAATACACAGCGGGGTAAAGATGGCTGCTTTCTGAAAGGATGACCAGACGGGGAGACCTTTTTCAATGTCCTCCCGAACGCAGCAGAGTATCCCCCGCCAGTAACAACTTTCAACGGTCTCCTCTGCGCTCTCCAGGCCCTGTAAAAAGGGGATACCGGCCTGCTGCGTGAGCGACAGCACGGTAAAGATGTGTCCCAGTTTTTGTCCTTTTGCCAGCGCGCCCATCACGGGCATGTGCATCAGCATGCGCTGCCAGCGAGGGTTCTGCCGCAGTACCCAGGCGGCGGCTAAGGGCGTTAATGACGTGGCGAATAACGCGAGGGCATAGGACTGGATAAATGCGGCCATCCCCATGACCATTTGCGTCAGCATCGGGAGCGGCGTGTTAAACGTTTTGTAGATCGCGGCAAACTCGGGTAAGACCAGAATGACCATCGCCAGCACCACGAGTACGGCCAGCGTCAGGACGATCGCCGGGTAGCGCAGGGCCTTTTTCACCTTCTCTCTGAGCTGCTGCTGCGCTTTTTGCTGCTGCGCGAGCTGGCGGCAGCACTCCTCCAGCTTTCCTGTGAGCTCACCGGTTTTCACCATCGAGATATGCAGCGGGCTAAAAACGGCTGGCCACTTTTTTAGCGAATCAGAAAAGGGGGAACCCTCACTGAGCTCATCGGCAATGCTTTGCAGCAGCGCCTGCCACGGTTTTAACGGATGTTGCTCTGCCAGCATCTGCAGGCTGTGGGACAACGTCAGCCCCGCCTGCAGAAGCGTTGCGAGCTGGCGAAACATCTCGCAGCAGTGATGCGGCCGCCAGCGGTGTCGCTGAGCGCATCGGGTCAGCGCCAGAGGATGGAGATCGCTGCGCATCAGCCTGGTGAAGGCGGCAGTGCGGTCTGTGGCCCAGAGCGTTCCGCTTCGGAGTTCTCCTTCTTTGGTGAGCGCTCGCCAGCGCCAGAGCTGATTAGCAGCCATCCGGCATTCCCAGCACGCGCACCAGCTCTTCGATCGTGGTCAGCCCTTGCTCGACGGCCATGCAGCCGTGCTCAAAAAGAGAAATCATTCCCGCCTGCCGGGCGCTCGCCTCTATCACTTCGATTCCCGCCCCGCTGGCAATGGCCTGACGCAGGTCATTGTCGATCGCGAGTACTTCAAAAATGGCCACGCGGCCATAAAAACCATGATAACAGCGATCGCAGCCGGTGGGCTGCCAGCGAGGAAGTGGTCTGGACCATACGGCGCGCGGTAATTCAGCATGCTCGCTGGCTTCCCGGCGACAGTGCGGACACAAACGCCGGACCAGTCTCTGGGCAATCACCATCGACAGCGCGGAAGATATCATCCAGCGCGCGACGCCCATCTGCTCCAGGCGAATCAGGGTTTCCGTCGTCGAGTTGGTGTGCAGCGTTGACAGCACCAGATGACCGGTCTGAGCGGCATTAATGGCAATTTCTGCCGTTTCGCCGTCACGGATTTCACCGACCATAATGATGTCTGGATCCTGACGCAGCAGCGCCCTCAGCACGCTCTGGAATGTTAAACCCGCCCGGGGATTAATCTGCGTCTGGTTTAATCCCGCAAGGGGGATCTCAATGGGATCCTCTACGCTACAGATGTTGACGTCAGGGGTGTTACGCGCCTGCAGCGCGCTGTACAGCGTCACGGTTTTGCCGCTGCCGGTAGGGCCGGTGACCAGAATCAACCCCTGCGGCTGGTGGAGGACCTCATTAAAACAGGCCAGTTGTTCTGCACTCATACCAAGCGCTTTCGGCTCAAGAGCCTGCTGAACCTGATGCAGCAGACGCAGCACAATTTTCTCACCACCGCTGCAGGGAAGCGTCGCGATCCGAAACGAGACCGGCGCGTTTGCCAGCTCAATCGTAAACTGACCGTCCTGAGGTAAACGACGTTCTGCAATATCCAGATTACCCAGCACCTTTAAACGAGCGCTGAACAGGCTGGCCAGCGAGGCGGAAAGCGGAGGCTGGGGGCAAAGAACCCCGTCGATGCGCAAACGGATCTGGCATGCGTGCTCCATCGGTTCGATATGAATGTCGGAGGCGCGTTGGCTGATTGCCTGCTGCAGCGTGTAATTGAGGATATCCACCGTCGAGTGTGTTTGCGAAACGACGGGCAGATGCGATTGTGACGTTAGCTGCCGGTGTTTTTCCATGCGCTCAGCGCTCCAGCACTCAATATCAATCCGTTTCTGGGTCGCGAAACGCAGCGCCTCCATGAGTTCAGCCGCGGGGCTGCCCACGACGGCGATGCTGACCATGTCACTGTCGCTGGTGAGCAGCAGAGCGTGATGGCGCTGACAAAGCGCCACGAGTTGATCGGTATTCATTATCCGCTCCTCAGTTATTGTCGAAGCGGAAAACGTCTTCGCAGGCCTGTTTCAGGGCGCTGTCCGCGCTGATATTGCAGTCACGCGTCCAGCCCGTCATACCGTTGCCATCGCTCCACCGTGGCGTCATGGTTACCGTCAGCCCGTTAAGACTCTCCTGTCCTGTTAAGGTCACGGTCCCTTTTGCCACGTTCATTCCCGAAACGTAGCGCGTCGTGGTGGGGGAAGGAATACCGTTACTGCCGGCGTCGCAGCTCTCCACGCCACCGTGATCCAGTGCGCAAAGCTCAATGGCCGTACGGTAGGGAACAAAGGTTTGCAGCATATCGGTCAGCGCCGCCTTGCGCAGGTAGTTCTGATAGGCGGGAACGCCGATGGCGCTCAGAATCGCAATGATGCCAATGACCACCATCAGCTCAATGAGTGTGAATCCTTGTTGTCTGTTCATATCTGCTCCTTATGCAAAGTGGCGCTACTTTGTCAGCGGGAAAGAGCAGAAACGAGAGGCAAAAAAGGGAACGGGAAGGAGGCTTCCGAGAATTTTTTCAGTGTTGCAGGGCAGAACAGCGGATCTGCGAGCGGGGCTGAAATTCCCCTCTCCGGGTGGAGAGGGGAGAATGCGTTATTTGAAGCGCATTGAGAGGTCGAGAGCGCGAACGTGTTTGGTCAGCGCGCCGACGGAGATGTAATCCACGCCGGTTTCGGCGAATTCACGGATCGTTTCGAAAGTGACGTTCCCGGATACTTCAAGCTGGGCCCGGCCGTTAGTCAGTTTTACCGCCTCGCGCATCTGCTCTGTTTCGAAGTTATCGAGCATGATGATATCGGCCCCGGCCTTAATCGCCTGCTCCAGCTCTTCCAGGCTTTCGACTTCTACCTCGACAGGCACATCCGGGTGCAGCCAGAAGGCTTTCTCCACCGCCTGACGCACGGAGCCGGAGGCAATAATGTGGTTCTCTTTAATCAGGAAGGCGTCGGATAAGCCCAGACGATGGTTTGCGCCGCCGCCGCAGAGCACCGCATACTTCAGCGCGGTGCGCAGGCCTGGCAGCGTTTTGCGGGTATCCAGCAGCTGGGTGCGGGTACCGGCCAGCAGGTCAACGTAGCGACGCACTTCACTGGCCACGCCAGAGAGCGTTTGTACAAAATTGAGCGCGGTACGTTCGCCGGTCAGCAAGACGCGGGAAGGACCGTCCAGTTCGAACAGCGGCTGGTTTGCCGTAATTGCATCGCCGTCTTCAACGTGCCAGATAATCTGCACATCATCACCCGCCAGCTGGGTAAAGACCTCTTCAACCCAACGCTTGCCGCAAAAAACGCCCTCTTCACGGGTGATAATGACCGCGTGGGAGCGCGTCTCTTTTGGCAACAATTGTGCGGTAATATCCTTATCAGCGTTAACGTCACCGCCCAGATCTTCTTTCAAAGCATGGGAGACGCTTGCCGGAATATCCATATTAATACGTTCCAGAAGCGCTTCACGTCGGTGGTCGGGGTTGTAGCGGCGAGGCGGCATGATAAAACTCCAAATTGGTAACGAATCATAATATTGAAACATGCTACTCTGAACCGAGTCATTGCACCATACAGAAGGAGTTCCAGCATGTTGTTAGAAAACGGATGGCTGGTGGATGCGCGGCGTGTGCCCTCGCCGCACCACGATTGCCGCCCGGAGGATGAAAAGCCCACACTGCTGGTGGTTCATAATATTAGTCTCCCGCCGGGTGAATTTGGCGGCCCGTGGATCGATGCGTTATTCACGGGAACGATTGATCCCGATGCTCATCCCTTCTTTGCTGAAATTGCACATCTGCGCGTATCGGCTCACTGCCTGATTCGTCGCGATGGTGAAGTGGTTCAGTATGTTCCCTTTGATAAGCGCGCCTGGCATGCCGGGGTGTCGATGTATCACGGGCGCGAACGGTGCAACGATTTTTCTATCGGGATTGAACTGGAAGGCACGGATACCACGCCCTACACCGATTCACAGTATCAACAGCTAGCGGCAGTGACCCGCACGCTTATCGGCCTCTACCCGGCTATCGCCGACAATATCACGGGACACAGTGATATTGCCCCGGAGAGAAAAACCGATCCCGGCCCGGCCTTTGACTGGCCCCGATTTCGCGCCATGCTCACCGCGTCGTCAGAATAAGGAGATACCATGACGTTGTTTACCATGCTGCTGGTTATCATCGCTGAACGCCTGTTCAAGCTCGGCGAGCACTGGCATCTGGATCACCGGCTGGAGGTGTTGTTCCGCCGTATCAAACATTTTTCCATGCTGCGCACGCTGCTGATGATGGCAGGGGTGATGGTCATTACGTTCCTGCTCCTGCGCTCGCTGTACGGACTCTTTTTCAACGTGCCGCTGCTGGTGGTGTGGATCCTGCTTGGGGTGCTGTGCATTGGTGCGGGCAAGGTGCGTTT
Organism: Enterobacter asburiae; assembly: GCF_001521715.1. NCBI lineage: Bacteria > Pseudomonadati > Pseudomonadota > Gammaproteobacteria > Enterobacterales > Enterobacteriaceae > Enterobacter > Enterobacter asburiae. Next base: position 2,783,569 of record NZ_CP011863.1, on the reverse strand, counting down.
ACATTATCACGCATACCTGAAAGCCGCCTCCCGTGACGATGCCCATGCGCGCGGTGCCATGGCGAGCGAACTAACCATGATCCACGGCGTGCCGCCGGACTGCGACGAGCGCGAATTCCTGCGCGAGCTGCAAAACGCGCTGCTGTGGATTAACTTCCGTTACTATCTTGCGCCGCTGTTCTGGTTTGTAGTGGGTGGCCCGCTGGGGCCGGTGCTGCTGATGGGATATGCGTTCCTGCGCGCCTGGCAGACCTGGCTTGCCCGTTATCTGACGCCGCATGAACGTCTGCAGTCCGGCATTGACGCCATCCTGCACGTGCTCGACTGGCTCCCGGTGCGTCTGGTAGGCGTGGTGTACGCGTTAATTGGTCACGGTGAAAAAGCGCTGCCCGCTTGGTTCGCTTCTCTTGCCGATCGCCATACGTCGCAGTACCAGGTGTTAACGCGTCTGGCGCAGTTCTCGCTGGCGCGTGAACCGCATACCGACAAGATTGAAACGCCGAAGGCCGCTGTCGCCATGGCGAAGAAAACGTCGTTTGTGGTGGTGGTGATCGTGGCGCTGCTGACGATTTACGGCACGCTGGTGTAGGCCAGCGCGCCGCAAAGGCTAAAACGTATCCGCGGGCGGGATGCCGAAATCAGGCATCCCGTTTTCATTCCAGCGGACGAGCTTCAGTCGGGTATGGCGATTCGGATCGTACAGCGGGTCGCCCTCAATTTCGGTGTAATTCCGCGCGTGATACACCAGCACATCTTCCCCTTCCGGCGTTTGCGTAAAGCTGTTGTGGCCCGGGCCGTACTGGCGATTTTCATAGCTGGTAACGAACACCGGACGCGGGGATTTGTGCCAGTTTGCCGGGTTTTGCGGATCGGCATTCAGGTCTATCCACAGTAGACCCATGCAGTAATTCTCGTCGGTAGCGCTGGCGGAATAGCTCATAAACAGCTTATCGCCATGAACCAGCACCGCCGGGCCTTCGTTGACCCAAAACCCGCGACGCTCCCAGTCATACTCCGGCTTGCTGAGCATCACCGGCTCGCCTTTCAGCGTCCACGGGTTCTCCATTTCACAGAGATAAAGATTGGAGTTGCCGTTGATGTCCGGCGCTTTTTGCGCCCACAGATACCAGCGTTTCCCCTGATGAACAAAGGTGGTAGCGTCCAGAGCGAAGGTATCGAAAGGCGTTTTGATTTGCCCTTTCTCAACCCACGTGCCGGTGAGCGGATCGCCGTCGGCACATTCAATGGCAAACATACGGTGCTGGAACATACCGAGCGCGTCGAGCGCCTGGGTGTGCGTCGCAGCAAAATAGATGTACCACTTCCCGTCAATGTGATGCAGTTCCGGCGCCCAGATCAGCTGGCTCATCGGACCGGTGTCGGGTTTGCGCCAGACCACCACTTCTTCGGCATTACGTAAGCCTTCCAGAGACTCTGCGCGGCGGATCACCAGCCTGTCGTACTCCGGCACGGAGGCGATAAAGTAGTACTGCCCCTCGTGGCGTAAAATGTACGGGTCGGCGCGTTGTTCAATAAACGGGTTTGGCCAGGTTTGCATTCGGCTTTCCTTATTTAGTCTCAGCGACTTTCAGTTCCTGATAATCATTCAGCTCGCGGTAGTTATTGCGACGCTTTTCCAGATCGGACTGGATCTGCTTCATGGTTTCGCGGTCCACTTTCAGCAGGCGCACCACGCCCGCGGTAATCAAGTATCCAACGCCGGGAATAACGGTAAACAGCAGCACGATCCCGTTGATGGCGTCCGCGCTCTGCGCTTTTGCGCCCGCGTCATAGCCGTACCAGGAGAGCAGGAAGCCGACCATCGCCCCGGCAATCGCCAGCCCCAACTTCAGGAAGAAGATGTTGCCGGAGAAGCTAATCCCGGTGATGCGTTTACCGGTCTTCCACTCACCGTAGTCGTCCACGTCGGCCATGAGCGACCAGTGCAGCGGAGACGGGATCTGGTGCAGGATGTTCAGCAGGAAGTAGAGCACTACGATGGTGACGGTGGCTTTCGGGTCGAAGAAATAAAAGGCGGTTGAGAAAATCGCCAGCACGATATTGGTCCAGAAGAAGACCTTGAGCTTACACCAGCGGTCGGTCAGCACTTTTGCCAGCACGCTGCCGAGCATCATACCGACCACGCCCAGGCTGATAAACAGCGTGGCGAAGTGGGTGCTCTGGCCCATCACCCAGGTGACGTAATACATGGTGGCCGCCATGCGGATAAAGCCCGGGCAGACGTTGCACAGGGTCAGGAGCAGAATGCGTACCCACTGGTCGTTCTTCCACACGTCTTTCAGATCGTTTTTCAGTTCGTCGTTGGTCTGTACCGCCGGGCGCACGCGCTCGCGCACGGTGGCGAAGCAGAACAGGAACATGCAGGTTCCAATTAGCGCCAGCACGGTCATCGCCATCTGGTAGCCTTTGGCCTTGTTATCCCCGCCAAACCAGTCGGCCATCGGCAGCAGCGTTAATGAGAGCAACAGCGTGGCGATGCCGACCAGCACGAAGCGATACGACTGGCAGGCCACGCGCTCTTTTGGATCGTTGGTGATTACCCCGCCCAGCGAGCAGTAGGGAATGTTGATGGCCGTATAGGTTAAAGAGAGCAGGAAGTAGGTGACAAACGCATAGATAACTTTGCTGTTATAGCTCCACTCCGGCGTGGTGAACATCAGAATGCTGAACAGCGCGTAGGGGAAGGCGATCCACAGCAGCCATGGACGAAATCGGCCATATTTACTGCGGGTACGGTCGGCAATCGCGCCCATGATCGGGTCCGTTACGGCGTCAATTACGCGGACGGAAAGCAGCAGCACGCCGACCAGCGCAGGGGCGAGGCCAAAAATATCCGTATAAAAATAGTTAACAAACAGCATGATGGCGCCGAAGATGATGTTGCATCCCGCGTCGCCCATCCCATAGCCGATCTTTTCTTTTACTGACAGTGTGTTGTTATCCATCGACAGCTCTCCGGTTTACGGTATGGAGAGAATTATTTGCTGGCAAAGGAATATATGCGTTGCAGTATCAGGGCGGTGATATGGATAAATGCGCTGTGGGCGTGAAAGTGTGAGGGAGGTAACAACGCGCGGCACCCGCAAAAGCAGGCGCCGCGGAGAGAGGCTTAGTGTGCTTTCATAGCATTACGGCTTTTCTGGCTGAACAGATAGCCCACGCCAAGGATCGCAATCCAGACCGGGATCAGGTAGACGGAAATCGCCATACCCGGGGTGATCAGCATGATCACCAGCACGGCCGCCATGAACACCAGGCACACCCAGTTGCCCAGCGGGTAAAGCAGGGCAGGGAAGCGGGTGGTGACGCCCTGCTGCTGCTTGGCGCGGCGGAACTTCATGTGCGCCAGGCTGATCATCGCCCAGTTGATGACCAGGGCAGAGACCACCAGCGCCATCAGCAGGCCAAACGCCGATTCCGGTGCCAGGTAGTTAATGAGCACGCACAGCGCGGTCACAACCGCCGAAACCAGAATGGTGTTTACCGGCACGCCGCGCTTATCAACGTTGAGCAGCGCTTTTGGCGCGTTGCCCTGCTGGGCCAGGCCGAACAGCATACGGCTGTTGCAGTATACGCAGCTGTTGTAAACGGAGAGCGCTGCGGTCAGAACAACCACGTTGAGTGCGTTTGCTACAAAGGTATCGCCCAGCTCGTGGAAGATCAGCACAAACGGGCTGGTGTCAGCGGTCACGCGCGTCCACGGCAGCAGGGAGAGCAGCACGGCCAGCGAGCCCACGTAGAAGATCAGGATGCGGTAGATAACCTGGTTAGTGGCTTTTGGAATGCTCTGCTCCGGGTTGTCGGCTTCCGCGGCGGTGATGCCCACCAGCTCCAGGCCGCCGAAGGAGAACATGATAATGGCCATCATCATTACCAGGCCGGTCATGCCGTGAGGCAGGAATCCGCCCTGTTCCCAGAGGTTGCGCACGGTTGCCTGCGGGCCGCCGTTGCCGCTGAACAGCAGCCAGCCGCCGAAGATGATCATCGCCACTACGGCAATCACCTTAATAATGGCAAACCAGAACTCCATTTCCCCGAACACTTTTACGTTGGTCAGGTTAATGGCGTTAATAATAACGAAGAAAGCCGCTGCGGAGGCCCAGGTTGGGATCTCGGGATACCAGAACTGAATGTATTTCCCGACGGCGGTAAGCTCAGCCATGGCAACCAGAACGTACAGCACCCAGTAGTTCCAGCCCGAGGCAAAACCGGCAAAGCTGCCCCAGTATTTATAGGCAAAGTGGCTGAAGGAGCCTGCGACCGGCTCTTCAACGACCATTTCACCCAGCTGGCGCATAATCAGAAAGGCAATAAAACCGGCTATCGCGTAACCCAAAATAATGCCGGGACCGGCTGACTGGATAACGGACGCGCTGCCCAGAAACAGGCCGGTACCAATCGCACCGCCCAGTGCGATGAGCTGTATATGGCGGTTTTTAAGCCCGCGCTTTAGCTGATCGCCGTGCTGTTGAGCTTCCATTTGAAACCTCGTGTGTGGTTGTTATGTTCACGCTGTGCGTGTGTAATTATGAAAATCCATATCTGTATTTATTTCTTTACGGTTAACGAGACCGAAAAAAGCGGAGATGACTTCCGTAAGCGCAAGAATAGTGGTAAGCGCCAGCGAATGCACCTGCTTTATGAAAGGGTGATGACGACTTGAATAAAAAGAAAGCATTTGTAAATCGGCCCGCTAATTCGTTCTAACCCAACCTATAGAATAGAAATGCGCCATAAGTGGGCGAATTTTCATTATTTGCCTTGTTGAATCGCTTCAGATTGCAAAAACCCTCGTTTCATTATGGTTAAAACTCCCTCTTTGGGAGTAATCAACTCATTTGTGCAAAGTTACATTTCTGAAACGTTATTTCTGTAAGGTTGTTAAAATGTGCAGGGTTTACTGATTTCAATCAAAACCAATATGGACAGAAGGTGAATACTTTGTTACTTTAGCGATACGAAATAGAAATTGGTAAGACCAATTGACTCCGGGCAAAAAGGCGTAAGACAGGGAATATGGCCTACAGCAAAATTCGCCAACCAAAACTATCTGATGTGATTGAGCAGCAGCTGGAGTTTTTAATCCTCGAAGGGACTCTGCGCCCGGGTGAGAAACTTCCGCCAGAACGCGAGCTGGCAAAACAGTTCGACGTTTCACGTCCCTCTCTGCGTGAGGCGATTCAACGTCTCGAAGCAAAGGGCTTGCTGCTTCGTCGCCAGGGCGGCGGAACCTTTGTGCAAAACAGCCTGTGGCAGAGCTTCAGCGATCCGCTGGTAGAACTTCTCTCTGACCACCCAGAATCCCAGTTTGATCTGCTTGAGACCCGTCACGCGCTTGAAGGTATTGCGGCCTATTACGCCGCCCTTCGCAGCACTGATGAAGATCGCGTGCGTATCCGCGAACTGCATCAGGCCATTGAACGGGCACAGCAGTCCGGCGACTTAGACGCCGAGTCTAGCGCCGTCGTCCAGTATCAAATTGCCGTCACCGAAGCGGCCCACAACGTGGTGCTCCTCCATCTGCTACGCTGCATGGAGCCCATGCTGGCCCAGAACGTTCGTCAGAATTTTGAATTGTTGTATGCCCGTCGGGACATGCTCCCACTGGTAAGCAACCATCGCACCCGAGTATTCGAGGCGATAATGGCCGGGGAACCGGAGCAGGCGCGCGAAGCGTCGCACCGCCATCTGGCTTTCATTGAGGAAATCTTGCTGGACCGCAGCCGTGAACAATCGCGTCGCGAACGTTCATTACGCCGCATACAGCAACGAAAGGATTAAGCGCCAGGTACTTTTAGAGCGCGGCAACTAAACGCAGAACCTGTCTTATTGTGTTCTTGCCCAAGAGCACAATGGGACAGGTTCCAGACAAATCAACGTATTAGATAGATAAGGAATACCCCCATGTCAGAACGTCTCCAAAATGACGTGGATCCGATCGAAACTCGCGACTGGCTACAGGCGATCGAATCGGTCATCCGTGAAGAAGGTGTTGAGCGCGCTCAGTATCTGATTGATCAGCTGCTTTCTGAAGCCCGCAAAGGCGGTGTGAAGGTTGCTTCAGGTGCAGGGGCTAGCAACTACGTAAACACGATTGCCGTCGAAGACGAACCGGAATACCCGGGCAATCTGGATCTGGAACGTCGTATCCGTTCTGCAATCCGCTGGAACGCCATCATGACCGTTCTGCGCGCATCCAAGAAAGACCTGGAACTGGGTGGCCACATGGCGTCCTTCCAGTCTTCTGCGACCGTTTACGAAGTGTGCTTCAACCACTTCTTCCGTGCAGCGAACGAGAAAGACGGCGGCGATCTGGTGTACTTCCAGGGCCACATCTCTCCGGGCATCTATGCACGTGCATTCCTGGAAGGTCGTCTGACTGAAGAGCAGATGAACAACTTCCGTCAGGAAGTACACGGTAAAGGTCTGTCTTCTTACCCGCACCCTAAACTGATGCCTGAATTCTGGCAGTTCCCGACCGTATCTATGGGTCTGGGCCCAATCGGTGCGATCTACCAGGCTAAATTCCTGAAATACCTGGAACACCGTGGTTTGAAAGACACCTCTGAGCAGACCGTTTACGCCTTCCTGGGCGACGGCGAAATGGATGAGCCAGAATCCAAAGGTGCGATCACCATCGCAACCCGTGAGAAGCTGGACAACCTGTGCTTCATCATCAACTGTAACCTGCAGCGTCTGGATGGTCCGGTAACCGGTAACGGCAAGATCATCAACGAACTGGAAGGCATCTTCGCAGGTGCTGGCTGGAACGTGATCAAAGTCATGTGGGGCGGTCGTTGGGATGAGCTGCTGCGTAAAGATACCAGCGGTAAACTGATCCAGCTGATGAACGAAACCGTTGACGGCGACTACCAGACCTTCAAATCCAAAGACGGTGCCTACGTTCGTGAGCACTTCTTCGGTAAATATCCTGAAACCGCAGCACTGGTTGCAGACTGGACTGATGAGCAGATCTGGGCCCTGAACCGCGGTGGTCACGATCCGAAGAAAGTCTACGCTGCACTGAAAAAAGCGCGCGAAACCAAAGGTAAAGCGACTGTAATCCTGGCCCATACCATCAAAGGTTACGGCATGGGTGATACCGCAGAAGGTAAAAACATCGCTCACCAGGTTAAGAAAATGAACATGGACGGCGTGCGTTATATCCGCGACCGTTTCAACGTTCCAGTGACCGATGAGCAGGTAGAAAACCTGTCTTACATCACCTTCCCGGAAGGTTCTGAAGAGCACAAGTACCTGCACGAACGTCGTCAGGCGCTGAAAGGCTACCTGCCAGCTCGTCAGCCTAACTTCACCGAGAAGCTGGAACTGCCAGCGCTGGAAGACTTCTCTCAGCTGCTGGAAGAGCAGAACAAAGAGATCTCCACCACCATCGCTTTCGTTCGTGCCCTGAACGTGATGCTGAAGAACAAGTCGATCAAAGATCGTCTGGTTCCAATCATCGCCGACGAAGCGCGTACTTTCGGTATGGAAGGTCTGTTCCGTCAGATCGGTATCTACAGCCCGAACGGCCAGCAGTACACCCCGCAGGACCGTGAGCAGGTTGCATACTACAAAGAAGACGAGAAAGGTCAGATCCTGCAGGAAGGTATCAACGAGCTGGGCGCAGGCGCATCCTGGCTGGCTGCTGCGACCTCTTACAGCACCAACAACCTGCCGATGATCCCGTTCTACATCTACTACTCCATGTTCGGGTTCCAGCGTATCGGTGACCTGTGCTGGCAGGCAGGCGACCAGCAGGCTCGCGGCTTCCTGGTAGGCGGTACCTCCGGTCGTACGACTCTGAACGGTGAAGGTCTGCAGCACGAAGATGGCCACAGCCACATTCAGTCTCTGACTATCCCTAACTGTATCTCTTACGACCCGTCTTACGCGTACGAAGTGGCAGTCATCATGCATGACGGTCTGCAGCGCATGTACGGTGAAGCGCAAGAGAACATTTACTACTACATCACCACCCTGAACGAAAACTACCACATGCCGGCAATGCCAGCAGGTGCCGAGGAAGGTATCCGTAAAGGTATCTATAAACTCGAAACCATCGAAGGTAGCAAAGGTAAAGTTCAGCTGCTGGGCTCCGGCTCTATCCTGCGTCACGTACGTGAAGCAGCGCAGATCCTGGCGAAAGACTACGGCGTGGGTTCCGACGTGTACTCTGTGACCTCCTTCACTGAACTGGCGCGTGATGGCCAGGATTGTGAGCGCTGGAACATGCTGCACCCACTGGAAACTCCACGCGTTCCGTACATCGCTCAGGTGATGAACGACGCGCCAGCGGTGGCGTCTACTGACTATATGAAACTGTTCGCTGAGCAGGTTCGTACTTACGTTCCAGCTGATGATTATCGCGTTCTGGGTACTGACGGCTTCGGTCGTTCTGACAGCCGCGAAAACCTGCGTCACCACTTCGAAGTTGATGCTTCTTACGTGGTTGTAGCAGCACTGGGCGAACTGGCTAAACGTGGCGAAATCGATAAGAAAGTGGTTGCGGACGCAATCACCAAATTCAACATCGATGCAGAAAAAGTTAACCCGCGTCTGGCGTAAGAGGTAAAAGAATAATGGCTATCGAAATCAATGTACCGGACATCGGGGCTGATGAAGTTGAAATCACCGAGATCCTGGTCAAAGTAGGCGACAAAGTTGAAGCTGAACAGTCGCTGATCACCGTAGAAGGCGACAAAGCCTCTATGGAAGTCCCGTCTCCTCAGGCTGGCATCGTTAAAGAGATCAAAGTCTCTGTTGGCGATAAAACCGAGACTGGCAAACTGATCATGATTTTCGATTCCGCCGACGGTGCAGCAGCTGCTGCACCTGCGCAGGAAGAGAAGAAAGCCGCTCCGGCCGCCGCTGCTCCAGCAGCTGCCGCGAGCGCGAAAGAAGTGAACGTGCCTGACATCGGCGGTGACGAAGTTGAAGTCACTGAAATCCTGGTGAAAGTGGGCGACACCGTTGCGGCTGAGCAGTCACTGATCACCGTAGAAGGCGACAAAGCCTCTATGGAAGTGCCGGCTCCGTTCGCGGGTACCGTTAAAGAGATCAAGATCAACACCGGCGACAAAGTGTCTACCGGGTCGCTTATCATGATCTTCGAAGTGGCGGGTGCTGCACCTGCTGCCGCGCCTGCGCAGGCCGCTGCTCCGGCTCCGGCTGCTGCACCAGCAGCTGCTGGCGGCGCGAAAGACGTTAACGTACCGGACATCGGCGGTGACGAAGTTGAAGTGACCGAAGTGATGGTGAAAGTGGGCGACAAAGTTGCCGCTGAACAGTCACTGATCACCGTTGAAGGCGACAAAGCTTCTATGGAAGTGCCGGCGCCGTTCGCGGGTACCGTTAAAGAGATCAAGATCAGCACCGGCGACAAAGTGTCTACCGGCTCTCTGATCATGGTCTTCGAAGTGGAAGGCGCTGCGCCTGCCGCAGCTCCGGCTGCCGCGGCTGCTCCAGCACCGGCTCAGGCTGCTAAACCAGCCGCTGCCCCTGCTGCTAAAGCAGAAAAATCTGAGTTCGCTGAAAACGACGCTTACGTCCACGCGACCCCGCTGATTCGTCGCCTGGCGCGCGAGTTCGGTGTGAACCTGGCGAAAGTGAAAGGAACCGGCCGTAAGGGTCGTATCCTGCGCGAAGACGTTCAGACCTACGTGAAAGACGCGGTGAAACGCGCCGAAGCTGCACCAGCTGCAGCCGCTGGCGGCGGTATCCCGGGCATGCTGCCATGGCCGAAAGTGGACTTCAGCAAGTTCGGCGAAATCGAAGAAGTGGAGCTGGGCCGCATCCAGAAAATCTCTGGTGCTAACCTGAGCCGTAACTGGGTGATGATCCCGCACGTTACGCACTTCGACAAAACCGATATCACCGATCTGGAAGCGTTCCGTAAACAGCAGAACGCTGAAGCTGAGAAGCGCAAACTGGACGTGAAATTCACCCCAGTAGTCTTCATCATGAAAGCCGTTGCCGCTGCCCTTGAGCAGATGCCACGCTTCAACAGCTCCCTGTCCGAAGACGGCCAGAAGCTGACGCTGAAGAAATACATCAACATCGGTGTTGCGGTTGATACGCCAAATGGTCTGGTTGTTCCGGTCTTCAAAGACGTGAACAAGAAGAGCATCACTGAGCTGTCCCGTGAACTGACCGTGATCTCCAAGAAAGCGCGTGATGGTAAGCTGACTGCCGGCGAAATGCAGGGCGGCTGCTTCACTATCTCCAGCATCGGCGGCCTGGGTACCACCCACTTCGCACCGATTGTTAACGCGCCGGAAGTGGCTATCCTCGGTGTGTCCAAGTCCGCGATGGAGCCGGTGTGGAATGGCAAAGAGTTCGTGCCGCGTCTGATGATGCCAATCTCTCTGTCCTTCGACCACCGCGTGATCGACGGTGCTGATGGTGCGCGCTTCATCACCATCATCAACAACATGCTGAGCGACATTCGCCGCCTGGTGATGTAATCGAAAAGCCGGCCAGTCGGCCGGCTTTTTTCTGATAATCTCATGGTGTTTGTGAGGTTATTGGCGAAAGCGACAATTCGTGAGCCGTTTGTTGTTTCAAAATTGTTAACAATTTTGTAAACTGCGGGCGGATAGAACGACCCGGTGGACGACGGGTATAAATTAAGAGGTCATGATGAGCACAGAAATCAAAACTCAGGTCGTAGTACTTGGGGCAGGCCCGGCAGGTTACTCCGCAGCATTCCGTGCAGCGGATTTAGGTCTGGAAACCGTCATCGTAGAACGTTACAGCACCCTCGGCGGTGTTTGTCTGAACGTCGGCTGTATCCCTTCTAAAGCGCTGCTGCACGTAGCGAAAGTTATCGAAGAAGCCAAAGCGCTGGCTGAACACGGTATCGTCTTCGGCGAGCCGAAAACCGATATCGACAAAATTCGTACCTGGAAAGAGAAAGTTATCACTCAGCTGACCGGCGGTCTGGCGGGTATGGCCAAAGGCCGTAAAGTGAAAGTGGTAAACGGTCTGGGTAAATTCACCGGTGCGAACACCCTGGAAGTGGAAGGCGAAAACGGCAAAACCGTGATCAACTTCGACAACGCGATCATCGCGGCAGGCTCTCGCCCAATCGAACTGCCATTCATTCCGCATGAAGATCCACGCGTGTGGGATTCCACCGATGCGCTGGAGCTGAAAACCGTTCCTAAGCGTCTGCTGGTCATGGGCGGCGGTATCATCGGTCTGGAAATGGGTACCGTGTACCATGCTCTGGGTTCAGAGATCGACGTGGTTGAAATGTTCGACCAGGTTATCCCGGCTGCCGACAAAGACATCGTTAAAGTCTTCACCAAACGCATCAGCAAGAAATTCAACCTGATGCTGGAAACCAAAGTGACTGCCGTTGAAGCGAAAGAAGACGGTATTTACGTTTCCATGGAAGGCAAAAAAGCCCCATCCGAACCACAGCGTTACGACGCCGTGCTGGTGGCTATCGGCCGCGTGCCGAACGGTAAAAACCTCGACGCGGGCAAAGCTGGCGTGGAAGTGGACGACCGTGGCTTTATCCGCGTTGACAAGCAGCTGCGCACTAACGTGCCGCACATCTTTGCTATCGGCGATATCGTCGGTCAGCCAATGCTGGCGCACAAAGGTGTTCACGAAGGTCACGTTGCCGCTGAAGTTATCGCCGGCATGAAGCACTACTTCGATCCGAAAGTTATTCCATCTATCGCATACACCGAGCCAGAAGTTGCATGGGTGGGTCTGACTGAGAAAGAAGCGAAAGAGAAAGGCATCAGCTACGAAACCGCCACCTTCCCGTGGGCTGCTTCTGGCCGCGCTATCGCTTCCGACTGCGCTGACGGTATGACCAAACTGATCTTCGACAAAGAGACTCACCGCGTCATCGGTGGTGCGATTGTCGGTACCAACGGCGGCGAGCTGCTGGGTGAAATCGGTCTGGCTATCGAAATGGGCTGTGACGCTGAAGACATCGCGCTGACCATCCACGCTCACCCGACTCTGCACGAGTCCGTGGGCCTGGCGGCAGAAGTGTTTGAAGGCAGCATCACCGACCTGCCAAACGCGAAAGCGAAGAAGAAATAAATTTCTTCAGATGAAAAAAAGCGGCCAATGGCCGCTTTTTTTATGCGCTGCGTTTAGGGGGCCACGGGCTGCCAGGTTTTATCAGGGCTATAGGCGGCTAGCGCCCGAGCTTTCTGCTCTGAATCGCTGCCGAGATCGGACTGATACACCTTATCCTCCTGGTTTATCACAAAGCTCATGACGCCCGTCTGACCGTAGCTGACCGGCCAGGCGACCATCGCGAAACCGTCATTATCCGGCAGGATGCGGAAGCGATAGCCGTGATAGCCGGTACCAGGCTCTTTCGGGCTAAATGCCGGGCCGAGCGGGCTGGGCGCTTCGCCGGGCGAGGCTGGCCAGTACAAACCGTCTTTTTTGCCTTTCGAGCTGACAATCTTCTGCGCGTATTTCTGGTTCATCGCAAAATAGCTTTGCTGCGCATCAACATAGGCATGTAAGGCTTCAATGGCGGCGAGCTCGTTCCGCCCGATTTCGCGGGTCAGGATCTCTTCTGCCCCTTCTTTGATGTCGAACTGCCAGCCTGCAGAGGTTTTGATCACCGGGATGGGAAGCTGCCAGCCGCTGTCTCCGACAACCAGATGCGCCGTATCCCCTTCGACAACCGTGGTATGACGGACGTTCCAGTCGCGCAGGAAGCGATCGACAGCATCCGGATCAACGCCCTCAGGGGGCAGAAAATCGCGCCAGTTGTCACCAAGCAGGTTGGTCATCGCGCTCTCATTTTGCTCACTGATGGCTTTGGTCAGCGCATCGGTTGCCCGATCGGGCGTGCTAAAAGACTGCTGCGCCATCACCGAGGCCGAAAGCATGAATAACACCATTCCGCTGAGTAGTTTACGTTTCATGTCGGTTCCCTTAGCGATGTCGAATTTCACGGCGTTCAGCACGTCCACCAGACGCCTGACGCGGCTGCTGCTGGCGCGCAGCGAGCTGTCTGCTTTGCGCACCGCGCTGCTGCTGCGCCTGCCAGTTCGCCGAGCGGCTGTCGTTACCGCTCAGTGCATTGGCCCGGGGCTGGCTGCTTCGCTGCTGGAGAGAGCGTTGCTGCGCGGGCTGTGCAACCCGCTTCTCTTGTCTCTGCGCGGTGGTCTGGCGGTTTTCTCGCTGCTGCGTGGTGCTCCGCTTCGCCGTCTGCGGTTTAGTGTCGTAGCCACGGTAGTTGTTGCGCTGCGAAATCTGCTTCAGCTGTTCGCCTGAGGCCTGACGCTGCACGTCTTTCGTTCCGGTGCGCGCCGTTTGGGGGAAGGTTTTACCCGTGGACTTCTCCATCTGGCTCAGCGCGGCCTGACGCTGGGTATCGCGGTTAACCGGTTTTTGCTGCGTTGAGCTGAGCCCTGTTGCCGTGTTGGTGGCGTGGAAGCGAGTGTTGAGCTGGTTAGTCGGGTAGGGCACGCCTTCCCGATAGGCCGGGTTGTGCTGCCAGTTGCGGTTGGCGTCCGTCAGACGCTGTCCGCTGATTTTATTGAAGTTCTCAACGTTGATATTGATATTGTTATCACCGTTGCGGTTATAGCCGCCGTGATTATCCCAGTCGCCATGGTGATGATCCCAGTCATCGTCATCATCCCAGTCGATGCTGCTGAAGATGGCATAGGTTGTGGCGACGCCCAGGCTGAAGCCTAAACCGTTTACGAAGCTGTTGCCAAACTGCTCCCCGGGTGTAGGCGGGAGATAGGTGGGCGGATAGGCGGCGTTTGGCCAGGTCCCGTAAACCGTATTGGGGTTATAGGTGGGGACGTAAACAACCTGCGGATCGGCAGATTCAATTTTGATTACCGTTGGGGCGGGCGCGGACGTCGTGGTTGTCGTTGCCTCAGCGGTGCTGGTTTTCGCTGGCGCCGGTTTTGTCACGGTGGTGACCGTCTGCTGGGGAGTGGATTGTAAAGCGCCTGTCTTCTGCGCCAGCGCGCGCAGGCGCTGAACGGAATCCATCACGTCCTTCGGCTGCGCGAGAAACGCATCACCCAGATTTTGTACCCACGGCGGGTTTTCACCCATCAGGGACATAAGCTGAGGAAATGCGACCAGCGATTTTACGCTTGGATCCCAGGGCTGGCTGGCAACGGCCTGAATCGCGGCGTCCCCTTCCATTTTAGGGTTGTCTTTGGACCACTGCGCCGCCTGGATCACGTTGGCCGGATAGGTCGACGCCATTAAAATTTGCGACAGCAGGGCATCCGGGTAGAGCGCGATGGGAGCAACCCATTGATCGATTTGCGCGGCAGTGTAGGCTGGCGCGACAACAGGGGCGGGCTGGGCTGCGGCAGGCGCTGCCGGTGCAGCCGGTTGTTGTGCGACGGGGGCCGGCGCTGCGGGCTCCGTGGCGCGGCCTTTGACAAACATGACGCCCGAGGCGGCAAACAGCCCGGCACTGCACAAAAGGACGAGCAGATGTGGCTTAAAGGGCAACTTCATAAAATGACTCCAACGAGACAAGCGCTGTGCCGTGAGGCGTTACGGTTGGCGTGAGTATTATTCACCCGTCTTTTACTGTTTTGACTTTTATTGGGAAGCGTCCGGGGCGTCCGGATAAAGAGTGTGAGTATTTATTACACAATTATATCTGATGAAGAAAAAACTGAAGCGTCACGGTGCAGAAGATATCGCAAAATGATCCCCCAAATTCCCGCTACACCATGCTTAACGATTCAGCAAATTTTTTAATGTTGCTTTTTTGTAAACGGATTAACACTGTGCAGAAATCCTGCTATGCTGCCCGACGCGGTATCGGGCATTTACCCTACAAACTGCTGTCTCACAGGAGCGTGAAGAGAACGCCCGCCGCATATGACAATGAGAGCGAGGAGAACCGTCGTGCTAGAAGAATACCGTAAGCACGTAGCAGAACGTGCCGCCGAGGGAATTGTACCCAAACCTTTAGATGCAACCCAAATGGCCGCGCTCGTCGAGCTGCTGAAGAACCCGCCTAAGGGCGAAGAAGAATTCCTGTTAGATCTGCTGATCAACCGCGTACCGCCTGGCGTAGATGAAGCTGCCTACGTAAAAGCCGGATTCCTTGCTGCTATCGCCAAAGGCGAAGCCACCTCCCCACTGGTTACTCCTGAAAAAGCCATTGAACTGCTCGGCACCATGCAGGGTGGTTACAACATTCATCCGCTGATTGACGCGCTGGATAACGACAAGCTGGCACCAATTGCCGCTAAAGCGCTCTCTTCCACGCTGCTGATGTTCGATAACTTCTACGATGTGGAAGAAAAAGCCAAAGCAGGCAACGTCTATGCGAAGCAGGTGATGCAGTCCTGGGCTGATGCCGAATGGTTCCTGAACCGTCCTGCTCTGGCTGAAAAAATCACCGTTACCGTCTTTAAAGTGACCGGTGAAACCAACACCGATGACCTCTCACCGGCGCCGGACGCGTGGTCTCGCCCGGATATCCCTCTGCACGCCCTGGCGATGCTGAAAAACGCCCGTGAAGGTATTGAGCCGGATCAGCCGGGCAGCGTCGGCCCGATCAAACAGATCGAAGCTCTGCAGAAAAAAGGGTTCCCGCTGGCCTACGTGGGTGACGTTGTGGGTACCGGTTCTTCCCGTAAGTCCGCAACCAACTCCGTGCTGTGGTTCATGGGCGACGACATTCCGCACGTGCCAAACAAGCGCGGCGGTGGTCTGTGCCTCGGCGGAAAAATTGCGCCAATCTTCTTCAACACCATGGAAGATGCAGGCGCACTGCCGATCGAAGTGGATGTGTCAAACCTGAACATGGGCGACGTGATTGACGTTTACCCGTATAAAGGCGAAGTGCGTAACCACGAAACCAACGAGCTGCTGGCAAGCTTCGAGCTGAAAACCGACGTGCTGATCGACGAAGTGCGCGCCGGTGGCCGTATCCCGCTGATCATCGGTCGTGGCCTGACCACCAAAGCGTGCGAAGCGCTCGGTCTGCCGCACTCAGACGTGTTCCGTCAGGCGAAAGACGTGGCGGAAAGCGACCGCGGCTACTCGCTGGCGCAGAAAATGGTTGGCCGCGCGTGCGGCGTAGCCGGTATTCGTCCAGGCGCGTACTGCGAGCCGAAGATGACCTCCGTGGGCTCTCAGGACACCACTGGCCCAATGACCCGTGACGAACTGAAAGACCTGGCGTGCCTGGGCTTCTCTTCTGACCTGGTGATGCAGTCCTTCTGCCACACGGCGGCCTATCCGAAGCCGGTTGACGTGACCACGCACCACACGCTGCCAGACTTCATCATGAACCGCGGCGGCGTGTCTCTGCGTCCGGGTGACGGCGTCATCCACTCCTGGCTGAACCGCATGCTGCTGCCGGATACCGTCGGTACCGGCGGTGACTCCCATACCCGTTTCCCAATCGGTATCTCTTTCCCGGCGGGCTCCGGTCTGGTGGCGTTTGCTGCTGCGACCGGCGTGATGCCGCTGGATATGCCGGAATCGGTACTGGTGCGCTTCAAAGGTAAAATGCAGCCGGGTATCACCCTGCGCGACCTGGTTCACGCGATCCCGCTGTATGCGATTAAACAGGGCCTGCTGACCGTTGAGAAGAAAGGGAAGAAAAACATCTTCTCTGGCCGCATTCTGGAAATTGAAGGTCTGCCGGACCTGAAAGTTGAGCAGGCGTTCGAGCTGACCGATGCCTCCGCCGAGCGTTCTGCGGCGGGCTGTACCATCAAGCTGAACAAAGAGCCGATTATTGAGTATCTGACCTCCAACATCGTGCTGCTGAAGTGGATGATTGCAGAAGGCTACGGCGACCGTCGTACGCTGGAGCGCCGTATTCAGGGCATGGAAAAATGGCTGGCCGATCCGCAGCTGCTGGAAGCCGATGCTGACGCAGAGTACGCGGCGGTGATCGACATCGATCTGGCGGATATCAAAGAGCCAATCCTTTGCGCACCGAACGATCCTGACGACGCGCGTCCGCTGTCTGAGGTTCAGGGCGAGAAGATCGACGAAGTGTTCATCGGATCCTGCATGACCAACATCGGTCACTTCCGTGCTGCCGGTAAGCTGCTGGATACCCACAAAGGCCAGCTGCCAACCCGTCTGTGGGTGGCACCGCCAACCCGTATGGACGCGGCTCAGCTGACCGAAGAGGGCTACTACAGCGTGTTTGGTAAGAGCGGTGCGCGTATCGAAATCCCTGGCTGTTCCCTGTGTATGGGCAACCAGGCGCGCGTAGCCGACGGTGCGACGGTGGTTTCCACCTCTACCCGTAACTTCCCGAACCGTTTAGGTACCGGTGCGAACGTATTCCTGGCCTCTGCGGAGCTGGCGGCGGTTGCGGCGCTGATTGGCAAACTGCCAACGCCGGAAGAGTACCAGACCTTTGTGGCTCAGGTGGATAAGACCGCGGTGGATACCTATCGCTATCTGAACTTCGACCAGCTTTCTCAGTACACCGAGAAGGCCGACGGGGTTATCTTCCAGACGGCAGTATAAACAGCAAAACCGTCTCTATGAGACGGTTTTTAGTGTTTGCACCCTCTTCTGTGGGAGAGGGACGGGGTGAGGGCATCAGGCCGCAGGGTCTTGCTCTCACCTTTTTATTTTCATTCCTCCCACCTCTCCCGCTTTTTTTCTTCCTCGCTGCTGCGATAATTACCTTAATGGCTTTGCAGAGGAAAACACTATGGATTACGAATTTCTGCGCGACATCACCGGAGTGGTGAAAGTGCGTATGTCGATGGGCCACGAAGCCGTTGGACACTGGTTTAACGAAGAGGTGAAAGAAAATCTCGCACTTCTTGATGAGGTTGAACAGGCGGCAAATACGGTGAAAGGCAGTGAACGATCCTGGCAGCGCGCCGGGCATGAATATACGCTGTGGATGGATGGTGAAGAGGTCATGGTGCGTGCCAACCAGCTCGAGTTTTCAGGTGACGAGATGGAAGAGGGTATGAGCTACTACGACGAAGAAAGTCTGTCGATGTGCGGCGTAGAGGATTTCCTTCAGGTGGTAAATGCTTACCGCGACTTCATGAAACAGAAATAACAGACCGGAGCATCCCTGCTCCGGTTTACTTTTACACGGTCGGAATATTGCGGCCGTAGTAGATCTCGCGCATCTCTTTCCAGAGCAGGTCAGTAATTGCCTTACGCTCTTCTTCGCTCAAATCTTCCGGCTTCGTGTGGAACATATAGTGCTTAAGGTCGAATTCCTTCAGTAACATCTTGGTATGGAAGATATTTTCCTGATACACGTTCACGTCCATCATGTCGTACAGCGATTTCATGTCCTCGGACATAAAGTTCTGGATGGAGTTGATCTCGTGGTCGATGAAATGCTTCATGCCGTTGATATCGCGGGTAAAACCACGCACGCGGTAGTCAATGGTGACGATGTCCGATTCCAGCTGGTGAATTAAATAGTTCAGCGCGTTCAGCGGGGAAATCACGCCGCAGGTCGACACTTCAATATCGGCGCGGAACGTACACAGCCCGCCTTCCGGGTGACTCTCCGGGTAGGTATGTACGCAGATATGGCTTTTATCCAGGTGGGCCACGACCACTTCCGGCAGCGGGCCCGGATGTTCCGTTTTGTCGATAAGCTTCGGGTCGACCGGCTCTTCGCTGACCAGAATAGTCACGCTGGCGCCCTGGGGTTCATAATCCTGTCGGGCGATGTTCAGGATGTTTGCGCCAATAATGGAACAGGTTTCTGACAGGATCTCGGTCAGACGGTTGGCGTTGTAGAGTTCGTCGATATAGGCGATGTAACCATCGCGTTCTTCCGCTGTTTTGGCATAGCAGATATCGTAAATACAAAAACTCAGGCTTTTCGTCAGGTTGTTAAAGCCATGCAGTTTAAGCTTTTTCAATTAGCTCACCCCCTTAGTGGATAATGCGTCCTGCAGGTACTGTGGCAGCGCAAACGCTGCGGTATGAATAGCCGGATTGTAGTATCGGCACTGAAGACCGGCCTGATGAAAACGGGCCTGAATAATTTCGGTGGATAGATGGCGCAGCACGTCGTTATCCGTCGCCCAGGCAAAGGTCATGATCCCGCCGTAGTACGTCGGAATGGCCGCCTGATAGAAGCTGACGTCCTCGAAATAGGTGCTGAGCTTACGATGGCTGTCGAGCGCTTCATCCTGCTGCAGGAAGCAGACGCCATTTTGTGCGACGAAGATCCCGCCCGGGTTCAGGCAGCGCTTGCAGCCTTCGTAGAAGGAGGAGGTAAACAGCGACGCGCCGGGGCCGATAGGGTCGGTGCAGTCGGAGATTATGACGTCAAAGGTCTGCGAGGTCTGGTTAACAAAGTTAACGCCGTCGTCAATCACCAGGCTAAAGCGCGGATCGTCATAGCTGCCGGCATTGTGGTTGGGCAGGTACTGGCGGCAGAATGAGACGACGCCCGCGTCGATTTCCACCATGGTGATGGTTTCAATGGAACGATGGCGGGACACTTCACGCAGCATTGCGCCGTCGCCACCGCCGATAATCAGGACATGCTTCGCGTGTCCGTGCGCCAGCAGCGGAACGTGGGTCATCATTTCGTGATAGATAAACTCGTCGCGCTCGGTGGTTTGCACCACGCCGTCCAGCGCCATCACGCGGCCAAAGGCGGCGTTTTCGAAGATGATGAGATCCTGGTGATCGGTTTTCTCATGATAGAGCACGTTATCAACGGCAAAGTACTGACCAAACTGGTCATGCAGTGTTTCATGCCACAACGTGTGGTCGGCCATACGCGGACTCCTCCTGTGTAAACATCCATTACGCTCATAAAAAATGAGCGAAACATGATAGCTAACTATAACCGTGGTTGCACGGCTATAGGTTCAACAGGGGGCGTCGGGAAGGTTATTTGACGTAGGCGAGCAGGCTGAGTGAGTCGCGAGCCAGCGCTTTACATTTTTTGGCAGTGGGAATACCAATACCGCTCAAGTCACGGTAGCTGTCTTCGCCGAGCGCCTTCATGTCGAAGCTGTCGTAGTTGCTGAGATCCCACTGGTTTTGCTGGGCAAAAAAGACCAGCGCGCGGCGAATCTGCCCGTTGGGTAAATTCTGGTAGCCACAATCATTTTTCAGGAATACAAAAACCGCCGTTAAATCGGCCATATCTTCCGCTTCATTTTCACTTAGCGCATAGCTGTTCGCACACATTGCCATCAGGCTTCCGAACAAAATTGTCCTGAAAAACGTCTTCATTGCTTCTACCACTTCTTCACGGAAAATTAACGTTAGCATACTTGATGCCGGTGCGACGATCTTTATTATTGCCGCTTTACTTGACCTTCCGGTAAGGGGAGGGTTTATGCTCAAAAGATCGCCTGCAGGAAATAAGGAAATGAACATGCAACGTCGTGATTTTTTAAAATATTCCGCTGTGCTGGGGGCTGCCAGCGCATTACCTCTCTGGAGCCGCGCGGTTCTCGCGGCTGACAGGCCAGCCTTACCCATCCCTGATTTAGTGACCGCTGATGCGCGAAGCCGTATCCAGCTTGTGGTGCAATCGGGCAAAACGACCTTTGGTGCAAATACCGCCACAACCTGGGGCTATAACGGAAATCTCCTTGGCCCGGCGCTCCAGCTGCGCAAAGGAAAAACCGTTACCGTCGATATCCATAACACACTGTCGGAAGAGACGACGCTGCACTGGCACGGGCTGGAAGTGCCGGGCGAGGTGGACGGCGGGCCGCAGGGCATCATCAACGCGGGCGGCACGCGCAGCGTCACCTTTACGCCCGATCAGCGCGCGGCGACCTGCTGGTTCCATCCGCATCAGCATGGCAAAACGGGCCATCAGGTGGCGATGGGGCTGGCGGGGCTGGTGCTAATTGAAGACGACGAAAGCCGCCTGCTGCGCCTGCCGAAACAGTGGGGCATCGACGACGTACCGGTGATTGTGCAGGACAAGAAATTCAACGCTGACGGGCAAATTGACTACCAGCTGGACGTGATGAGCGCGGCGGTAGGCTTGTTTGGCGACACGCTGCTGACCAACGGCGCTATCTACCCGCAGCATGCCGCGCCGAAAGGCTGGCTGCGCCTGCGCCTGCTCAACGGCTGTAACGCACGTTCGCTGAATTTTGCCGCCAGCGATAAACGCCCGCTGTATGTGGTAGCCAGCGACGGCGGCCTGCTGCCGGAGCCGGTGAAGGTGAGCGAGCTGCCGATGCTCATGGGCGAACGCTTTGAGGTGCTGGTGGATATCAGCGACGGCAAGCCGTTTGACCTCGTGACGCTGCCGGTGAGCCAGATGGGGATGGCGGTCGCACCGTTTGATAAGCCGCATCCGGTGCTGCATATTCAGCCGCTGCTGGTGGCCGCATCCGGCACGCTGCCTGATACGTTAACCACTTTGCCAGCTCTCCCGTCGCTGGAGGGGCTTACGCAGCGCAGGCTGCAGCTCTCCATGAACCCGATGCTTGATATGATGGGCATGCAGGCGCTGATGGCGAAATATGGCGATAAGGCGATGGCGGGGATGCAGCACGGCCAGATGATGGGACACATGAATATGGACCACGGCAAAATGGGCGGCATGGGAAACATGAATCACGGCGACCATGGCTTTGATTTCCACAACGCCAATATGATCAACGGCAAAGCGTTCGACATGAATACGCCGATGTTTGCTGCGACAAAAGGGCAGTTTGAGCGCTGGGTGATTTCAGGCGAAGGGGACATGATGCTGCATCCGTTCCATATCCACGGCACACAGTTCCGCATTCTCACAGAGAACGGTAAAGCGCCGGATGCGCATCGCGCGGGCTGGAAAGATACGGTGAGAGTGGAGGGTGGCGTCAGCGAGGTGCTGGTGAAGTTTGACCACGAGGCGCCGAAGGAGTTTGCCTATATGGCGCACTGCCACCTGCTGGAGCATGAAGATACGGGGATGATGCTCGGGTTCACTGTTTAAAACAGTGCGGCCTGATGCCCTCACCCTGGCCCTCTCCCACGGGGAGAGGGAACAAACACAAAAACGGCAACCGAAGTTGCCGTTTTGCATCTTTCCGTAGGCCGGGTAAGGCGTAGCCGCCACCCGGCTCTTTTAGTTACTTAGCATCGTCAGGCAACGCATACGCGACGATGTAGTCGCCCATCTTCGTGCCAAACGAACCGTGACCGCCCGCTGAGATGACAACGTACTGCTTGCCATTCACTTCATAGGTCATCGGCGTGGCCTGTCCACCAGCCGGCAGACGGCCCTGCCACAGTTTTTCACCGTTGGTCATGTTGTACGCGCGCAGGTAGTTATCTGCGGTTGCCGCGATGAACAGCACGTTACCGGCGGTGGAAATTGGGCCACCCAGCATCGGCATACCCATATTGAACGGCACCGGAACCGGCATCGGGAACGGCATGCTGTCCTGTGGCGTACCAATACGTTTTTTCCACACGATCTGGTTGGTTTTCAGATCCAGACCGGAGATATAACCCCAGGCCGGCTGTTTACACGGCAGACCAAACGGAGACAGGAACGGGTTCAGCGTTACGCCAAACGGCACGCCGTACTGCGGCTGAATACCGGCTTCGGTACCGCTGCCTTTCGCGTCTTTCGGCTGCTCCATTGGGTTACCCGGACCGCGTGGGATCAGACGGGAAACGAACGGCAGCGCCATCGGGTTGGCAATCGCCACCTGACGGTTCGGGTCGACGGAGATCCCGCCCCACTCGAACATCCCCAGGTTACCCGGGAAGACCAGCGTGCCCTGCTCAGACGGCGGCGTGAAGATGCCCTCATAGCGCAGCTGGTGGAACATCACGCGGCATACCAGCTGGTCAAACATGGTGGCACCCCACATGTCTGCACCGCTGAGGTCTTTCTTCGGACGGAAGCTCAGGTCAGAGAACGGCTGGGTTTTGCTGACGTAATCGCCTTTCGCCGCGCCCTGCGGAACCGGTTTTTCCGGTGCTGGCACAACCAGCTTACCGTTGCTGCGATCCAGGACGAAGATGTTGCCCGTCTTGGCCGGAGCGTAAATCACCGGAACGGTTTTGCCGTCAACGGTAATGTCCGCCAGCGTCGGCTGGGACGGCATATCCATATCCCACAGATCGTGGTGAACGGTCTGATAGCTCCACGCCAGCTTGCCGGTGGTCGCGTTCAGCGCCACGATAGCGCTTGCATAACGCTCCTGCTCCGGCGTGCGGTTACCGCCCCAGATATCTGGCGTGGTCACACCCATTGGCAGGTAGACCAGGTCCAGCTTCGCGTCATACGCCGCTGGTGCCCAGGAGTTTGGCGAGTTAAAGGTAAAGGTGTGCTCGTCCGACGGGATCGCGTTTGGATCTTTCGCGCCCGGGTCGAAGGCCCACAGCAGTTTACCGGTGTTCACGTCGAAACCACGGATAACGCCGGAGGTTTCACGCGTGGAGAAGTTATCCGTTACCGAACCGGCAATCACGATGGTTTTATCGGTGATGATTGGCGGTGAGGTTGGCTCATACAGACCCGGCGTGGTGTCCGGCATGTTGGTCTGCAGGTTCAGGATACCTTTGTTGGCAAAGGTTTCGCACAGCTTGCCCGTTTCGGCGTTGATGGCGAACAGACGGCCATCGTTCACCGGCAGCATAATGCGGCGAGGACAGTCGGCAACCACTTCCGGGCTGGCATTCTCGGCGCGCGCTTCGTGGTAAGAGACGCCACGACAGGTGACGTGCTGGAAGGACGGGTTGGAGTTCAGCTGCGGATCGAAGTGCCATTTCTCTTTACCGGTGGCCGCGTCGAGCGCGAACAGACGCTGGTGCGCCGTACACAGGTAGAGCATATTGCCGACTTTAATCGGCGTGACTTCGTTGGTCAGCTCGCCCGGATCGTTCGGCATCTTCACATCGCCGGTACGGAATACCCAGGCTTCCTTCAGGTTCTTCACGTTGTCCGCGTTGATCTGCTTCAGCGGAGAGTAGCGTTGACCTTCCTGGTTACGACCATACGCAGGCCAGTCGCCGTCCGCCACCTGAGAGATAGCCGCAGCAGGCGTGGATTCCGCGTTCAGCGTACCGTTGATCTCCTGTGGATCGTTAAAACCGGCCCAGGTCAGGATGCCGCCGGTAATCAGCAGGGCAACAACCAGGCCCGCCACCGCACCGCTGGAAGGTACAATCAGGCGACGCCACACGAACGGCAGGATCAGCCAGATACCGAAGAATACCAGGATGTCGCTGCGCGGCGTCAGTGCCCAGAAGTCAAACCCGACTTCCCAGACGCCCCAGATCATGGTGGCAAGAAGGAGGGCGGCATACAGCCACAGTGCAGATTGTTTTCTACGCAACAGCAGGACGGTTACGGCAACCATAACCAGACCCGCTATCGGGTAGTACCAGGAGCCGCCTAAAGCGACCAGCCAGACGCCACCGATTAACAGATACAGCGCGCAGAAGGCTGCGAATGCGGCTGTTAATGTCACCAGTAGACGCGGCTGTTTAGAGTTTGTTTCAGCCATAGAAAGTGTACTCGTCAGTTTTTGTTAATAATTTGCTAGCAACTAATTATAGGTATTAACAAGTGTGATCGGAATCACAATATTTGCTTTTTATAACTCATACGCCAGGGTTATCCATTTGCTGATATAATGGCGGGCTTGCGTATCGATGCCGGAGATGAATTCACCAGCATTGAGAGATTTTCATTAAAATCATTTGGTTAGTAATATGAAACATACTGTTGAAGTGATGATCCCGGAAGCCGAGATCAAAGCGCGTATCGCCGAACTGGGTCGTCAAATCACCGAACATTACAAGGACAGCGGCAGCGAAATGGTGCTGGTCGGTCTGTTGCGCGGCTCTTTCATGTTCATGGCAGACCTGTGCCGTGAAGTGCATGTGCCCCATGAGGTCGATTTTATGACCGCCTCCAGCTACGGCAGCGGCATGTCCACTACCCGTGATGTGAAAATCCTGAAAGATCTGGATGAAGATATTCGTGGCAAAGATGTGTTGATCGTTGAGGACATCATCGACTCCGGCAACACGCTGTCAAAAGTGCGCGAGATTCTGAGCCTGCGTGAACCAAAATCTCTGGCGATTTGTACGCTGCTGGATAAACCTGACCGTCGTGAAGTGCAGGTGCCGGTAGAGTTCGTGGGCTTCTCGATTCCGGACGAATTCGTCGTCGGTTACGGCATTGACTACGCGCAGCGTTATCGTCATCTGCCGTATGTTGGGAAAGTGGTATTGCTGGACGAGTAATGGCGGGCTGATGCCCTCGCCCCGGCCCTCTCCCACAGGGAGAGGGAGAACATCCCCGGCTTTATTTATGGTTCACATGCTTAAGCTGAAGGTTGGCAATCCCCGAACGGTAGCGCTGCTCCAGCGTTTCGCGGTTGGTGGCGGTCACTTCCAGATTGCGCAGCAGGCCATCGTGAATACCGTACGCCCAGCCGTGGATAGAAACCTTCTGCCCGCGTTTCCACGCTGATTGCATGATCGTTGAGTGGCCCAGGTTATACACCTGCTCCATCACGTTGAGTTCGCATAGGGTATCCATGCGACGCTCCTGCGGCATTTCGCCCAGCAGTGAGCTATGTTTGAACCAGATATCGCGGATGTGCAGTAGCCAGTTATCAATGAGCCCCAGCTCCGTGTTTTCAACCGCCGCCTGCACGCCGCCGCAGCCATAATGGCCGCAAATGATGATGTGCTCGACTTGCAGAACGTCCACGGCATACTGAACAACAGAAAGACAGTTGAGATCGGTGTGAATCACGAGATTGGCGACATTGCGGTGAACAAACAGTTCGCCGGGTTCAAGGCCGGTCAGGCGCTCCGCCGGTACGCGGCTGTCGGAACATCCAATCCAGAGAAAGCGTGGGTTCTGCGCCTGCGCGAGTTTTCCAAAAAATCCGGGGTCTTCCTCCACCAGCATTTTTGACCATAGTGCATTGTTGCTGATGAGTGTATCTATGTTGTTCATGGAGGTTAGCGACCTGTAACCGAGTTATTGCGTTGCGCTACTATAGGGTAACCCGACTTTTAATGAAACCACACAACGTGTGTAAGAACTGAAGGTAAGTTAATTTCATGGCAATTGCACTGGAGCTTGAGCAGCTTAAAAAAACCTATCCGGGTGGCGTTCAGGCGCTACGCGGAATAGATCTTAAAGTAGAGGCCGGTGATTTTTACGCGCTTCTGGGGCCGAACGGGGCGGGGAAATCGACCACCATTGGGATTATCAGCTCGCTGGTCAATAAAACGTCCGGCCGGGTGAGCGTCTTTGGGTACGACCTGCAAAAAGATGTGGTGAACGCCAAACGCCAGCTGGGGCTGGTACCGCAGGAGTTCAACTTCAACCCGTTCGAGACGGTGCAGCAGATCGTGGTTAACCAGGCGGGCTATTACGGCGTTGAGCGTAAAGAGGCCCTGGAGCGTAGCGAAAAATACCTTAAGCAGCTCGATCTGTGGGAAAAGCGTAACGAACGCGCGCGCATGTTGTCCGGCGGGATGAAGCGCCGCCTGATGATCGCCCGTGCGCTGATGCACGAGCCAAAGCTGCTGATCCTCGATGAGCCGACTGCGGGTGTCGATATCGAACTTCGTCGTTCCATGTGGGGCTTCCTGAAAGATCTCAACGACAAAGGTACCACCATTATTCTGACCACCCACTACCTGGAAGAGGCTGAAATGCTGTGCCGCAACATCGGCATCATTCAGCACGGCGAGCTGGTGGAAAACACCTCGATGAAGAATCTGCTCTCCAAGCTGAAATCCGAAACCTTCATTCTCGATCTGGCGGCGAAAAGCGCGCTGCCAAAACTTGAAGGTTACAACTATCGTCTGGTGGATACCTCGACGCTGGAAGTGGAAGTGCTGCGCGAGCAGGGGATTAACAGCGTGTTCTCACAGCTGAGCGCGCAGGGGATTCAGGTCTTAAGTATGCGTAACAAAGCGAACCGACTGGAAGAGCTGTTTGTCTCTCTGGTACATGACAAACAAGGAGACAAGGCATGACGCATCTTTACTGGGTCGCGCTGAAAAGTATCTGGGCGAAAGAGATTAACCGCTTTATGCGTATCTGGGTGCAAACCCTGGTGCCGCCAGTTATCACGATGACGCTCTATTTCATTATCTTCGGTAACCTGATTGGTTCCCGAATTGGTGAGATGCACGGCTTTACCTATATGCAGTTTATCGTGCCGGGCCTGATCATGATGGCGGTGATCACTAATGCCTACGCCAACGTGGCGTCGTCATTCTTCAGCGCCAAGTTCCAGCGCAATATTGAAGAGCTGCTGGTCGCGCCGGTGCCGACGCACGTCATTATCGCGGGTTATGTCGGCGGCGGCGTGGCGCGCGGGCTGTGCGTGGGGATCCTGGTCACGGCGATTTCGCTGTTCTTTGTGCCGTTCCAGGTCCACTCGTGGCTCTTTGTCGCGCTGACGCTGCTCCTGACGGCGATCCTCTTCTCGCTGGCCGGTCTGCTGAACGCCGTGTTCGCCAAAACGTTTGACGACATCAGCCTGATCCCGACCTTCGTGCTGACGCCGCTGACCTATCTCGGCGGGGTGTTCTACTCCCTGACGCTGCTGCCACCGTTCTGGCAGGCGCTGTCGCACCTGAACCCGATTGTCTACATGATCAGCGGGTTCCGCTTTGGCTTCCTCGGCATCAGCGATGTGCCGCTGTTTACCACGGTGGCTGTGCTGGTGGTGTTTATCATCGCCTTCTACCTGCTCTGCTGGTCGCTTATCCAGCGCGGACGCGGGCTGCGCAGCTAATCTTTTGCCCGGTGACGTTCTGTTTGCCGGGCACTTTCTTTGACAGTTATCACCGTAAGCTAACCTTCACTCCGCTAAACTACTTGCCTGCTAAGGAGGGAGTTATGCTGGGATGGGTTATCACCTGCCACGATGAACAGGCGCAGGAAATGCTGGATAAGCTTGAAGCCAGATTTGGCCCGCTGGTGCAGTGCCGGGCGGTAAACTACTGGCGCGGGTTGAGCACCAACATGCTGAGCCGCATGATGTGCGATGCCCTGCATGAAACCGACACCGGCGATGGCGTGATTTTTCTTACCGATAAATCGGGCGCGGCGCCTTACCGCGCAGCCGCGTTGCTGAGCCATAAGCACGCGTGCTGTGAAGTGATCTCGGGTATTAACCTCTCCCTGCTGGCCTTAATGTATCCGCAGCGTGGATCCTTAAGCAGCGCTGAGTTTCGCCAGGCCATCGTGGCGCAGGGCGTTCCGGGCGTCAGCAGCTTGTGGCATCAGCAGCAAAAAAATCCTCCTTTCGTCCTGCTCCACGATTTGTATAAGAATTAAACGTTGGTATTGATGTCTCATTTGTTACAATAGCGGCAGTTTTCCGCACCGATTAAGACACCATGCTACCGCGCATTCTTTTCTTGCTATTGATGCTCATTTCCGGCGTCAGCTCAGCCAGTTTACTCAGTCAGCAAACGCTGCCTGCCCAGTACATGCAAACCACCGAAGACGCGGCGATCTGGGCGCAGGTGGGGAACAGCGTGATCAACGTCGGTAACGTGCGCGCCGGGCAGATCCTGGCCGTTGTGCCCGCGGCGGCGGACTACTACGAATTTCGCTTCGGTTTTGGCACGGGGTTTATCGACAAGGGGCACCTGGAGCCGGTTCAGGGGAAACAGCGCGTCGAGGACAGCCTCGGGGATCTCAATAAGCCCCTGAGCAATCAGAACCTCATTACCTGGAAAGACACGCCGGTGTATAACGCGCCGTCGAGCGGCAGCGCGCCTTTCGGCACGTTAAGCGCCAATCTGCGCTATCCGATACTGAATAAACTGAAAGACCGTCTGAATCAGACCTGGTTCCAGATCCGCATCGGCAATCGTCTGGCGTGGATCAGCAGCCTGGATGCGCAGGAAGATAATGGGCTTCCGATTCTGACCTACCATCATATTCTGCGTGATGAAGAGAACACCCGTTTTCGACATACGTCCACGACCACCAGCGTACGTGCGTTCAACAACCAGATGGCCTGGTTACGCGATCAGGGTTATACCACCCTGACGATGTACCAGCTTGAAGGGTACGTGCGTAACAAAATGAACCTGCCTGCAAAATCGGTGGTGATTACCTTTGACGACGGCCTGAAATCCGTCAGCCGCTATGCCTATCCTGTGCTGAAAGAGTACGGCTTCAAGGCTACCGCGTTTATTATCTCTTCCCGTATAAAAGGCCATCCGCAGAAGTGGGATCCAAAATCGCTGCAGTTTATGAGCGTGCAGGAGATTAAGGGGATTCAGGATGTGTTCGATATTCAGTCTCACACCCACTTCCTGCACCGCGTAGACGGGTATAAACACCCGATTTTACTGAGCCGCAGCTATCACGTGATTTTGTTTGATTTTGAACGCTCGCGTCGCGCGTTGGCGCAGTTTAATCCACGCGTGCTCTATCTTTCCTATCCGTTTGGCGGCTACGACAATAAAGCGATAAAGGCGGCGAATGATGCCGGTTTTCATCTGGCGGTGACGACGGTGAAAGGGAAGGTGAAGCCGGGGGATAATCCATTCTTACTGAAACGCCTGTACATCTTAAGAACGGATTCGCTGGAGACAATGTCGCGGCTGATCAGCAATCAGCCGCAGGGATAGTGCTTAAGCAACCTGAACCGGAATCGCCTTCGCGGTACGTTTCATGTCGTTGTCGCCTTCAAAGTAGGCAACTTTCGGCTGCCAGCGGCGTGCTTCTTCATCAGACATCATCACGAAGCTGGCAATAATCACTATATCGCCCACGTCCGCGCAGTGCGCTGCCGCGCCGTTAACGGAGATGATTTTAGACCCGCGCTCGGCGGCGATGGCGTAGGTTGAGAAACGTTTGCCGTTGTTAACGTTCCAGATATCAATCGCTTCGTTTTCAAGGATGCCCGCAGCATCAAGGAAATCCTGGTCGATGGCGCAGGAGCCTTCATAGTGCAGGTCGGCCTGGGTGACTTTCACACGGTGAAGCTTACCTTGCAGCATTTTGCGAATCATTACGTTTACCTTTCATCTTCCGGGTAGAGAAACCTACGCCAGTTCAACCACTTTGTTGTCGATTAGGCGGGCCTGACCAAGCCATGCCGCCACCAGAATCACCGCACGTTTGCTGGTCTGTGTAAGCTCCAGAAGCGTGTCGGCATCGCGAATTTGAATATCATCAGCGCGGAAGCCTTTATCGTTCAGCGCCTGTTCAGCCAGAGCAATAATCTCTTCGGCCGTTAACTCTTTCGCCAGCAGCTGTTCTGCCATGGTGTTCATGACCTTGCTTAAGCCCGGCGCGATTTTACGCTGGTCCGCGGTCAGGTAGCCATTTCGCGAGCTGAGCGCCAGACCGTCTTTCGCGCGTACAATCGGTACGCCGACAATCTCGATATCGTAACCCATGTCCGCAACCATCTTGCGGATCAGCGCCAGCTGCTGGAAATCTTTCTCACCGAAGCAGGCAACGTCCGGCTGCACCAGGTTGAACAGCTTGCTGACGATGGTCGATACGCCGCGGAAATGACCCGGGCGGCTTGCGCCTTCCAGCATGGTGGAAATGCCCGGTACGTCAACGTAAGTGGCCTCATCGGTACCCTGAGGATAGACATCCGCCGGTGCCGGAGAGAAGACAATATCCGCATGGCGTTTTTTGAGCTTCTCGCAATCTTCCTGCAGGGTGCGCGGATAGCGTGCCAGATCGTCGGCGCGGTCAAACTGCATTGGGTTAACGAAGATACTGACCACCACGATATCTGCACGGGCTCTTGCTTCGTCAACCAGCTTCATATGGCCGTCATGCAGGTTGCCCATGGTCGGGACCAGTGCGATACGTTTACCTTCCTGACGCGCGCGGCGGATATGCTGGCGCAGCAGCGGCAGGGTTTCAATGATTAGCACAACGAGACTCCTTAATGGAAACTGTGTTCTTCACCCGGGTAAACACCGGATTCAACGTCGGCAATATACTGCCTGACCGCAGCGCGCATGTCGCCCGCTTCGGTGAGGAAATTTTTGGCAAACTTCGGAATATGCCCGCCGGTGATGCCAAAGGCGTCGTGCATCACCAGAATCTGACCGTCGGTCACGTTGCCTGCACCGATACCAATCACCGGAATGGACAGGGCTTCAGTAATACGCTTCGCCAGCTCAACCGGCACGCACTCCAGCACCAGCAGCTGTGCACCTGCGGCTTCCAGCGCCAGAGCATCATCCAGCAGCGTCTGGGCTGCATCGCCGCGGCCCTGCACTTTATATCCACCAAAGATGTTGACGGACTGCGGCGTCAAGCCCAAATGGCCGCACACCGGCACGGCGCGCTCGGTGAGCATCTTCACCGTATCCACCAGCCAGGCGCCGCCTTCAATTTTGACCATGTTAGCGCCAGCACGCATGACCGCTGCCGCGTTTTCGAATGCCTGCTCCGGCGTGGCATAGGCCATAAACGGCAGATCGGAAAGCAGCAGGCAGGCTGGAGCTCCGCGGCGCACCGCACGCGTGTGGTAAGCGATATCCTCAACCGTGACCGGCAGGGTGGAATCATGTCCTTGTACCGTCATCCCTAACGAATCTCCGACCAGCATGACGTTGATACCCTCTTCGGCAAAGAGTTTGGCGAAGCTGTAGTCATACGCGGTGATGGTGGCGAAGCGTTTTTTTTCCTGTTTGCATTTCTGCAGTAAGGAGATGGTGGTTGGTTTCATACTGTTTCCTGATAGCCCAAAAGCGAATCTTTGCGCATTCTAACAGTAACATTCGGGGGAACAATGATTTTAGGTAGCCTGTTAGCCACAATTATTTTGAGGTTAATCGGCAGGGGAACCGGATCACCAGCGGGCGGGTCTTTCCGCGTTGAGGTTGTCCAGAATGGACTTGAGCGAGATGCCGTCCGGGAAGATGAGATCGGGGGCGACTTCAAACAGCGGCCAGAGCATAAACCCGCGATTTTTCATGTCGTAATGCGGAACGGTGAGACGTTCAGTGTTAATGGTCTCGTGCCCAAACAGCATAATGTCGAGGTCCAGCGTGCGCGGTCCCCAGCGTTCTTCTTTGCGTACGCGGCCCTGCTGCAGTTCGATGCGCTGGGTGTTATCCAGCAGCGTTTCGGCATTCAGAGCAGTTTCAAGCACCACGGCGGCGTTCAGATAATCAGGCTGATCCTGCGGACCCAGCGGCGGCGTGCGGTAGAAAGAGGAGACCGCCACGATCTTGCTTTGCGGGATCTCCCCCAGCGCCTGTACGGCAGCGTTAACCTGCTCCAGCGGAGAGGCTAAATTGCTGCCGATGGCGATATACGCGAGGGTCATGCTGTCCCTTCACGACGCGGCGCGCGTTTGCGCGGACGACGATGACGGCGACGCGGTTCCGGCTCTTCATCCAGCCCGGTGAGCATATCTTTTTGCTCCGGCGGGGCGGAAACCTGGAATTCGGCCCACCACTGCGCCAGGCGCTGCAGCTCCTGGTTGCGTTCAATTTCAGCACGCAGCGACAGCAGATCGAAGGCGGCGCGGAATTTTGGATGCTCCATCAGCTTCCAGGCGCGTTTGCCCTGACGACGGGACATGCGCAGCTGAAGCTGCCAGATATCGCGCACCAGCGTGGTAATACGTTTTGGAATAGCGAGCGTACGGCATCCTTCGTCCAGCACGTCGTTTGCGGCCAGCGCGAAGGCATCATAGTAGGCAAGCCCGCTCTCCTGGGTAATTCGCTGGGCCGTTTCCAGCAGCGGATACCAGAACATCGCCGCAAACAGGAACGCCGGATTGACGCGCATGTCGTTGCGAATACGGGTATCGGTATTTTTCAGCACCTGCGCAATCATCCGCTCCATTGGGCTGTCACCGCTTTCGGTGAAGTAGCGGGTAATGGTCGGGAACAGCGGCTGGAACAGGTTGTATTCGCGCAGCAGATTGTAGGTTTCAAAGCCGTGGCCAGCCTGCAGCAGCTTCAGCGCCTCTTCGAACAGGCGGGCAGGCGGCACGTCGTTAATCAGCGTAGCCAGACGCGGAATCGGCTCTGCCGTTTCCGGGCTGATGCGCATATCCAGCTTGGCGGCGAAACGCACGGCGCGCAGCATACGCACGGGATCTTCACGATAGCGCGTTTCCGGCGTGCCGATCAGACGGATCAGACCTTCTTTCAGGTCCTGCATGCCGCCGACGTAATCGCGCACGGTGAAATCTGCCACGCTGTAGTAAAGGCTGTTGATGGTGAAATCGCGGCGCTGGGCATCTTCTTCGATAGAGCCGAAGATATTATCGCGCAGCAGCATGCCGTTCTGGCCCTGCTGGGAAGTCGTGCGATCCGATACGCCCGCTTCGTGATGGCCGCGGAAAGTCGCCACTTCGATAATTTCCGGCCCAAACATGACGTGAGCCAGACGGAAACGGCGGCCAACGAGACGGCAGTTGCGGAATAATTTGCGCACCTGCTCAGGCGTGGCGCTGGTCGTCACGTCGAAATCTTTTGGTTTTTTGCCCAGCAGTAAATCACGTACTCCACCGCCCACGAGATAGGCCTCGTAGCCCGCTTTATTCAGACGATAGAGCACCTTGAGGGCATTTTCACTGATATCTTTGCGGGAAATAGTGTGCTGCTCACGCGGAATAACCGACATGTGTGGCTGTGCAATAGCATCGTTCGCCATGCTCTCTTCGCGGCTTAGCACTTTACGGCAAAAATTAGCGACTCGGGTAAAAATGGTACACCTCGTAGTGTGTTTTGTTATGAAAAAAGCGGCTAATCATAGCTCAGCGCAACGCATTTGAGAATGCTGGATTTTTGGCACTGCCGCGAGCGTCCAGTTGGCAACGGCCATTTTCAGCAGTTCGTCAATTCGCAGATCCTGCCATTCGTTGGTTACATTCTGGTTGAGAAATCGCAGCGCGTCGATCAAAACAGGACGCGGATCGCCGTCTGGCAGGGCCGGGGCGTGGTTCTGCTTTGACAATTTAAAGCCCTGCGCATTGACCGCCAGCGGCAGATGAATGTAGTCCGGTGCCGTCCAGCCAAACTGATGATAGAGCGATATTTGTCGCACGGTCGGTTCGACCAGATCCGCCCCGCGCACAATTTCCGTCACGCCCTGGAAACGATCGTCGACGACCACCGCCAGGTTATAGGCAAACAGGCCGTCACGGCGGTGAATAATAAAGTCCTCACGCGCCAGACGTTCATCGGCATGAATCTCACCGGAGAGGAGATCGGTAAAGCGCGTCACAGGGGAGCGCTGCTTTATACGTACGGCGGCATTTTCCGGGGGAAGATTAAGCGTGCGGCAGTGGCCGTCATAGACGCCACCCACGCTCTGGATACGCGCGCGGGTGCAGGTGCAGTTATAGGAAAGCCCCCGATCGCGAAGCCAGGCCAGACGTTCCCGATAAGCCTCGTGACGTTTTGACTGCCAGAGCACCTCGTCATCCCAGTGAAGACCGTAATGTTCCAGCTGACGCAGAATCGTCTCTGCAGCACCGGGAACTTCACGCGGAGGGTCAATATCTTCAATGCGTACGAGCCATTTTCCCAGGCGGGCGCGAGCCTGCAGGTAGCTGCCGAGCGCGGCAATTAATGAGCCGAAGTGTAATTCACCGGAAGGAGATGGCGCGAAGCGCCCAATATAGTGTGATTCAGACATATCAACAGTAACAAGGCGGGAGAGACTCCCGCCTTTGGAGTGTGTAAACAGCGCTGGTATTAACCGGCCATCTGTTTTTCGCGGATTTCGGCCAGCGTTTTACAGTCGATGCACAGATCGGCGGTTGGACGCGCTTCCAGGCGACGAATGCCAATTTCAACACCGCAGGATTCGCAGTAGCCAAAATCTTCGTCTTCGACTTTTTTCAGCGTTTTCTCGATCTTTTTGATCAGTTTGCGTTCGCGGTCACGGTTACGCAGTTCGAGGCTGAACTCTTCTTCCTGAGCG
This sequence comes from Enterobacter asburiae, assembly GCF_001521715.1. Taxonomy (NCBI): domain Bacteria; kingdom Pseudomonadati; phylum Pseudomonadota; class Gammaproteobacteria; order Enterobacterales; family Enterobacteriaceae; genus Enterobacter; species Enterobacter asburiae. The sequence continues at coordinate 2,748,702 of NZ_CP011863.1, read as the reverse complement.
GCACGGTCTACCGGATCCGGGAAGTTAGCAGCTTCATCCTGCATATGAGTAACGGTGCGATCGACTTCATCCCTGAGTTGATTACGCCATGCTTCAAGAATACGCTTGAAGTGCGACAGCTGGGCTTCGTTCATATACTCTTCGCCCGGCTTCTCTTGATACGGCTCCACCCCAGCGATGGCGAGAATACTCAGGGACGATGTTTTACGGTTTTGCCCTTCTTGCATGTTGCTTCTCCTTAACACGCACTATCGATCCCCGTGTTGGGGGAAAAATCAGGTCGCTATAAATAGCAGATGCTTTTCCGTATGGCAATTATCTAAACGTAACACTTGACAAGCCTGTGAGGAAAAGCGTATTTGCGCACGCGGCCAGAACACTTATTCGTCAATCGTCTAATCCCTTATAAGACAATGGGAAGAGACGATCTCAGAGTCATATTATCGGCAGAAAGTTCCGCTTTATAAGCGAAAACCTCTACCCCCTGCTTTTGTGCCTCATTCAACAATTGCGCGTATTTAGGATCAATATGGCGGGCAGGGGAGAAACGTTCAATGGCTGAATGCAACACCGCAAACAGCAATACGGCGCGTTTGCCCGCCGCCGCAACACTCATTAGCTCTCGCAGATGCTTCTGGCCACGCAGCGTTACCGCATCCGGGAAGTAGCCATTTTCCTGTTCCGCTAACGTCACTGATTTTACTTCAATATAGCACTCGGGCCTGTCTTCCGCCTGTAACATGAAGTCAATTCTGCTGCCTTCATCGCCATATTTCACTTCACTTTTATGGGTGCCATATCCCACCAGTTCGGGAATGGCGCCAAGGGTCAGCGCTTCCTTAACCAGCTGATTTGCGCGCAGGGTGTTAACGCAAATAAATGCCCCGTTTTGGGTTTCGGTCATTTCCCAGGTATGGGCATATTTGCGTTTATTATTTTCTGATGTGGAATACCAGATTCTGTCACCTGGCGTCGCACACCCCGTCATGGCGCCGGTATTGGGGCAGTGCAGGGTGAGCTGAACCCCTTCGGGGGTGATCACGTCGGCGAGGAAGCGTTTGTAGCGTTGGATAAGCGTGGCGTGCTGCAGGGGAGGACTAAACTTCATCGGAATTCCTTTCGGTGTTGCCCAGCGTCCAGCGCTGTAGCGGCGTATAGCGGGTGCGTCCCTGTGCAAAGACGGATTCGTAAAGCGCAAATCCATTGACCGGAAAGGCCCAGTGAAAACCCGGCGGCGGGATGGCAACGGCCTGACCGGCATCGCGCAGCAGCGTGATATGTGGATGAAACGGCTGTGGGCTCTGATAACAGCCGCTGCGCGCCGCCTGCGCGCGCAGCATATTCGCCAGCTGTAACAATCCGCGCGGCGGCTGGCGCGTGCCCAGCCAGACCACGCGCGAACGCAGCCACTGACCCGCGTCGTCGAGGTGCAGCGTAAATTCCGGCTGGGCAATACGCCCGGCCATTACGGCTAACGCCCGCTGCTTTTCGGCGCTGACGTCGCCCAAAAAGGCCAGCGTCAGGTGCAGGTTGGCCGCCGCGACAGGGCGGCCCGCTTCCGGCGGAAAGCAATCGGCGCGCCAGCGGACAATTTGACGCTGTATCGCGGTGGGCAATTCAATGGCAAAAAACAGCCGTTTCGACTCAGGCATACGGAGGACTCGGTAATGATATGCGCCGATGCTACAATGTACGCCGATTAATGTTAACCCTCTGGAGCTGTTAGTGTCCTCATTGCCGGTCGCCGTCATTCTTCCTGAGCTTCTCGCTGCCTTACACCATGCCCCGCAGGTTTTGCTGAATGCCCCTACGGGCGCGGGGAAGTCCACCTGGCTGCCGCTGCAGATTCTGAAAGACGGAAACATCAGCGGGAAAATTATCCTGCTGGAGCCGCGCAGGCTGGCCGCGCGCAACGTGGCGCAGCGTCTGGCGGAACTGCTGAATGAAAAACCGGGCGAAACGGTAGGTTACAGGATGCGTGCCGAGACCTGCGTTGGCCCGACCACGCGTCTTGAAGTGGTCACCGAGGGTATTCTCACCCGCATGCTGCAAAACGATCCGGAGCTGACCGGCGTCGGGCTGGTGATCCTGGATGAATTTCACGAGCGCAGCCTGCAGGCGGATCTGGCCCTGGCGCTGTTGCTGGACGTGCAGCAGGGGCTGCGCGACGATCTCCGGCTGCTTATTATGTCGGCTACGCTGGACAACGAGCGGCTACGGCAGGCGTTACCCGATGCGCCGGTCATCAGCTCAGAGGGGCGGGCGTTTCCGGTTGAACGCCGCTATCAGCCGCTTCCCTCCCATCAGCGTTTTGACGAGGCCGTCGCCATTGCCACGGCTGAGCTGCTGCGCCAGGAAGCCGGTTCCCTGCTGCTGTTTTTGCCGGGCGTGGGCGAAATCCAGCGCGTGCAGGAGCAGCTTTCTACCCGCGTAGGCGGCGACGTGCTGCTTTGCCCACTCTACGGCGCGTTGTCGCTACAGGATCAGCGTAAAGCGATTCTTCCGGCACCGGCGGGGCAGCGCAAGGTGGTGCTGGCAACCAACATTGCTGAAACCAGTTTGACCATTGAAGGCATTCGCCTGGTGGTGGATAGCGCGCAGGAGAGGGTGGCAAGCTTTGACCCGCGTTCCGGGCTGACTAAACTCCTGACGCAGCGCATCAGCCAGGCGTCGATGGTGCAGCGCGCGGGCCGCGCGGGGCGTCTTGAGCCGGGCATATGCCTGCATTTGACCAGCGCGGAGCAGGCTGAACGCGCCGCACAGCAAAGCACGCCGGAAATTTTACAAAGCGATTTGTCTGGCCTGGTGATGGATCTGCTCCAGTGGGGCTGCCCGAACCCTGAACAGCTCACCTGGCTTAATCCTCCTCCTGTCGTAAACCTCACCGCTGCGCGCACGTTGCTGACGCAGCTTGGCGCGCTGGAAGGCGGGCGTCTGACGGCGCGCGGCCAGAAAATGGCGGCGCTGGGCAACGATCCGCGTCTGGCCGCGATGCTGGTGGCCGCGCAAGGGGATGATGAAATTGCCACGGCGGCAAAACTGGCGGCTATTCTTGAGGAGCCGCCTCGCGGTGGCAGCAGCGATCTGGGGCAGGCGTTTTCGCGCAGCCAGGGGAACTGGCAGCAGCGGGCGCAGCAGTTGTGCAAACGCCTGAATAGCCGGGGAGGTGCGCCTGACAGCGATAAGATTGCCTTCCTGCTGGCCCAGGCCTTCCCGGACAGGATCGCGCGTCGGCGCGGGCTGGACGGTCGCTACCAGCTGGCAAACGGCATGGGGGCGATGCTGGACAGCGATGATGCGCTGACGCGTCACGAATGGCTGATCGCCCCGCTGTTGCTGCAGGGCAGCCATTCTCCGGATGCGCGCATCCTGCAGGCGATTGCCGTAGAGATTGACGCCCTGACGCGTGCCTGTCCGCAGCTGCTTCAGCAATCTGATACCGTGGAATGGGATGACGCCCAGGGCACGCTGAAGGCCTTTCGTCGCAGCCAGGTTGGTAAGTTGACGTTAGGAACGAAGCCGCTGGCGAAGCCGTCGGAAGACGAGCTTCATCAGGCGATGCTGAACGGCATTCGGGAAAAAGGGCTGAGCGCCCTGAACTGGACGCCGGAAGCGGAGCAGTACCGCATTCGTCTGCACTGCGCCGCGAAGTGGCTACCGGACTATAGTTGGCCCGCGGTGGATGACGAGACGCTGCTCGCTACGCTTGAGCGCTGGCTACTGCCGCAAATGAGCGGCGTACACTCTCTGCGAGCCCTTAAGGCGCTTGATGTTAAGACCGCGTTACAGAATTTACTGGACTGGTCATTACGTCAACGTCTGGATAGTGAACTGCCAGGGCATTACACTGTGCCGACCGGAAGCCGGATTGCCATCCGTTATCATGAGGATAACCCGCCGGCGCTGGCGGTTCGGATGCAGGAGATGTTTGGTGAGGCCACCACGCCGTCCATTGCGGAAGGGCGCGTGCCGTTAGTGCTTGAGCTGCTGTCGCCTGCGCATCGTCCATTACAAATCACCCGAGATTTGGGGGCGTTCTGGGCGGGAAGCTACCGTGAAGTGCAGAAAGAGATGAAGGGGCGATATCCCAAACATGTCTGGCCGGACGATCCGGCGAATACGGCGCCGACGCGGCGAACGAAGAAGTATTCGTAAAAGGGGAGTGCGGCCTGAAAAGTGCGGCCTGATGCCCTCACCCCAGCCCTCTCCCACGGGGAGAGGGAGAAAACACTAAAGACTTTCCTGACAGGAAAGTCTTGCAGTTTATTTTGAGAGATTTCTTCTTTCACAGGCCTGTGAAAGAAAAGAAAATCTGGCCTTTGCGCCTGAAAGTTGCGGAGAAAAAGCATGGCGGGGAATGACCGCGAGCCAATAGGACGTAAGGGAAAACCAACGCGTCCGGCGAAAGAAAAGGTAAGCCGTCGTCGCCTCAGAGATGAGGACTATGACGATGACTATGAAGACGATTATGAGGATGAAGAACCGATGCCGCGTAATGGAAAAGGCAAAGGGCGTAAGCCTCGGGGCAAGCGCGGCTGGTTCTGGCTGCTGCTGAAGCTGTTTATTGTTTTTGTCGTGCTGATGGCGATTTACGGCGTGTATCTGGATCAGAAGATCCGCAGCCGTATCGACGGTAAAGTCTGGCAGCTACCTGCGGCAGTGTATGGCCGTATGGTGAACCTCGAGCCAGATATGTCCATCACGAAGAACGAGATGGTTAAACTGCTGGAAGCCACCCAGTATCGTCAGGTGTCAAAAATGACGCGGCCTGGCGAATTTACCGTGCAGTCCAACAGCATTGAGATGATCCGTCGCCCGTTTGATTTCCCGGACAGCAAAGAGGGGCAGGTGCGCGCGCGTCTGACCTTTGACGGCGATCGTCTGGACACCATCGAGAACATGGATAACAACCGTCAGTTCGGTTTCTTCCGTCTCGATCCGCGTCTGATCACCATGCTTTCGTCGGCAAACGGCGAGCAGCGCCTGTTCGTGGCGCGTAACGGCTTCCCGGATCTGCTGGTCGATACCCTGCTGGCAACCGAAGACCGTCACTTCTACGAGCATGATGGCATCAGCCTCTACTCGATTGGCCGTGCGGTGCTGGCTAACCTGACTGCCGGTCGTACCGTGCAGGGAGCGAGTACGCTGACCCAGCAGCTGGTGAAGAACCTGTTCCTCTCCAGCGAACGCTCTTACTGGCGTAAAGCGAACGAAGCCTACATGGCCGTGCTGATGGATGCGCGCTACAGCAAGGATCGTATCCTTGAGCTGTACATGAACGAGGTGTACCTCGGTCAGAGCGGCGATAACGAAATCCGCGGCTTCCCGCTGGCGAGCCTGTACTACTTTGGCCGTCCGGTAGAAGAGCTGAGCCTGGACCAGCAGGCGCTGCTGGTGGGCATGGTGAAAGGGGCGTCCATTTATAACCCGTGGCGTAACCCGAAACTGGCGCTGGAGCGTCGTAACCTCGTTCTGCGTCTGCTGCAACAGCAGCAGGTGATTGACCAGGAGCTGTACGACATGCTGAGCGCGCGTCCGCTCGGCGTTCAGCCGCGCGGCGGCGTGATTTCGCCTCAGCCTGCGTTTATGCAGCTGGTGCGTCAGGAGCTGCAAAGCAAGCTCGGTGATAAGGTCAAAGATCTCTCCGGCGTGAAGATCTTCACCACCTTTGACTCCGTGGCGCAGGATGCGGCCGAAAAAGCGGCGGTGGAAGGCATTCCGGCGCTGAAGAAACAGCGTAAGCTGAGCGATCTGGAAACCGCGATGGTGGTGGTTGACCGTAACACCGGCGAAGTTCGCGCCATGGTGGGCGGTGCCGAGCCGCAGTTTGCAGGCTACAACCGCGCTATGCAGGCGCGTCGCTCAATCGGCTCTCTGGCAAAACCGGCAACCTACCTCACTGCCCTGAGCCAGCCAAATCAGTATCGCCTGAATACCTGGATTGCGGATGCGCCGATCTCCCTGCGCCAGCCTAACGGCCAGGTCTGGTCACCGCAGAACGATGATAAACAGTTCAGCGGCCAGGTCATGCTGGTGGATGCGTTAACCCGTTCCATGAACGTGCCAACGGTGAACCTGGGCATGTCGCTGGGACTGCCGGCGATTGTCGATACCTGGCAAAAACTGGGCGTGTCGAAAGATCAGCTGCACCCGGTGCCGGCGATGATCCTCGGCGCGCTTAACCTGACGCCGATCGAAGTCGCCCAGGCATTCCAGACCATTGCCAGCGGGGGCAACCGCGCGCCGCTGTCTGCCCTGCGCTCAGTGATTGCCGAAGATGGTTCCGTGCTGTATCAGAGCTTCCCGCAGGCGGAGCGTGCCGTTCCTGCTCAGGCTGCCTATATGACGCTGTGGACGATGCAGCAGGTCGTGCAGCGCGGCACCGGGCGTCAGCTGGGCGCGAAGTATCCGGGTCTGCATCTTGCGGGTAAAACCGGGACCACCAACAACAACGTCGATACCTGGTTTGCCGGTATTGATGGCCGCGAAGTGGTGATCACCTGGGTAGGCCGCGACAACAACCAGCCGACCAAGCTGTACGGCGCGAGCGGGGCGATGTCGATTTACCAGCGCTATCTGGCGAATCAGTCTCCTGTGCCGCTGAATCTGGTCGCGCCGGAAGATATCGTCGATATGGGCGTGGACAGCTCCGGTAACTTCGTCTGCGGTGGCGGAATGCGTACGCTGCCTGTCTGGACCGCAAACCCGGACTCGCTGTGCCAGCAAAGCCAGCCAGAACAGCCAACGGGTAACCCGTTCGACCAGTCTTCTCAACCACAGCAGCCGCAGCAGCAACAGCCGCAGCAGCAGAATGAGAAGAAAGACAGCGACGGTGTCGCGGGCTGGATTAAAGACATGTTCGGCGGTAACTAACCTTTTAAAGCCCTCTTCCCTGGAAGGGGGCTTTTTTTACCCGTAAACCTCATTTCGTTAACCCTCGCTTTAACTCTGATTAACCCTTCGTTTTCTCTTGATGATTTCTTAAACCCTTAATTCTCATAGGGCCGCTTACTGCTTGCTATGCAACCAGCGTTTCGCATATTATTCTGGCGCTCATAATAATAATTCTCGTTTACGTTATCATTCACTTTCACATCAGAGATTCAACATGGCGCTTTCCAATACTGCTCAGCCAATGAACACGTCGCTGCGTAAGCTCGCGGTCGTCGTCGCCACAGCGGTTGCCGGCATGTCTGCTTATGCTCACGCGGCCGAAGCCCCGAAAAAAGAAGAAACCATTACGGTAACCGCAGCACCTGCGGCACAGGAAAGTGCCTGGGGTCCTGCTGCGACCATCGCCGCACGGCAATCCGCGACCGGGACCAAAACGGATACCCCGATTCAAAAGGTTCCACAGTCTATTTCTGTGGTCACGGCCGAAGAGATGGCGCTGCATCAGCCGCGTTCGGTGAAAGAAGCCCTGAGCTATACGCCGGGCGTTGCGGTAGGCACGCGCGGCGCGTCTAACACCTATGACTATTTGATCATTCGCGGCTTCGCGGCCGATGGCCAGACGCAGAATAACTACCTCGACGGCATGAAAATGCAGGGGAACTTCTATAACGACGCGGTGATTGATCCTTATATGCTGGAGCGCGCCGAGATCATGCGCGGTCCGGTTTCCGTTCTGTACGGCAAAAGCAGCCCGGGCGGTTTGCTGAACATGGTCAGTAAGCGCCCAACAACCGAGCCGCTGAAAGAGATCCAGTTCAAAGTCGGCACGGATAGCCTGTTCCAGACCGGGTTCGACTTTAGCGATGCGATCGACGACGACGGCGTTTACTCTTATCGCTTAACGGGCGTTGCGCGTTCTAATAACGCTCAGCAGGAGCGTGCTGAAGAGCAGCGTTACGCCATTGCGCCATCGTTCTCCTGGCGTCCGGATGACAAAACCACCTTCACGTTCCTCTCCTACTTCCAGAACGAGCCTGAAACGGGCTACTACGGCTGGCTGCCAAAAGAGGGAACGGTTGATCCGCTGCCGAACGGCGATCGTCTGCCGACGAACTTCAACGAAGGCGCGAAGAACAATACCTATTCCCGTAACCAGAAAATGGTGGGATACAGCTTCGACCACGAGTTCAACGATACCTTTACCGTGCGTCAGAACCTGCGCTTTGCCGAGAACAAAACCTCGCAAAACAGCGTATACGGTTATGGCGTTTGTACCGACCCGGCAAACAGCGGCAACAAACAGTGTGCCGCGTTAGCGCCATCGGACAAAGGCCATTATCTGGCGCGTAAATACGTTGTTGATAACGAAAAGCTGCAGAACTTTACCGTTGATACCCAGCTGCAGAGCAAATTCTCAACCGGCGAGGTGGACCACGTCCTGCTGACCGGCGTTGACTTTATGCGCATGCGGAATGACATCAACTCCTGGTTTGGTTACGACGACTCTGTTCCGCTGCTGGATCTCTACAATCCGGTGAACAGCGATTTTGATTTCAGCTCAAAAGATCCCGCGACCTCCGGCCCATATCAGATCCTCAACCGTCAGAAACAGACGGGGCTGTACGTTCAGGATCAGGCGCAGTGGGATAAAGTGCTGGTAACCCTGGGCGGCCGTTATGACTGGGCCGATCAGGAATCCTACAACCGCGTAACGAACACCACCTCCAAACGTGATGATACCCAGTTCACCTGGCGCGGTGGCGTTAACTATCTGTTTGATAACGGCGTAACTCCGTACTTTAGCTACAGCGAATCGTTTGAACCGGCTTCGCAGACCGATGCCCAGGGCAAACTGTTCTCGCCGTCTAAAGGCAAACAGTACGAAGCGGGCGTGAAATACGTGCCAAACGATCGTCCGATCGTCGTCACCGGCGCGTTGTACCAGCTGACCAAAACCAACAACCTGATGGCGGACCCGGCGGGCTCCTTCTTCTCGGTTCAGGGCGGTGAAATCCGCGCGCGTGGCGTAGAACTGGAAGCGAAAGCGGCCCTCTCTGCTAGCGTCAACCTGGTGGGTTCTTATACCTACACCGATGCGGAATACACCACGGATACCACCTACAAAGGCAACACGCCTGCTCAGGTGCCAAAACACATGGCATCGTTGTGGGGCGATTACACCCTGTTTGACGGTGCGCTGTCTGGTCTGACGCTGGGTACCGGCGTGCGTTACACGGGTTCAAGCTATGGCGATCCGGCGAACTCCTTCAAGGTGGGCAGCTACATCGTGGTTGATGCGCTGGTCAGATACGATCTGGCACGCGTTGGCATGGCTGGTTCAAACGTGGCGCTGCACGTGAACAACCTGTTCGATCGTGAGTACGTTGCCAGCTGCTTCAATACCTACGGCTGCTTCTGGGGTGCTGAACGTCAGGTTGTTGCCACCGCGACCTTCCGCTTCTAATCTCTCTTCGGGCACGGTTCGCCGTGCCCTTTTATTTAAGTTGGCTGATATGCAGGATATTCAAACGCAACCCGACACCACCTTTACGCTCAACCATCTCTCTTTTCGCGTACCCGGGCGCACGCTGCTGCATCCGCTCTCTCTGACGTTCCCTGCCGGTAAAGTGACGGGCCTGATTGGTCACAACGGCTCCGGTAAATCCACGCTGCTCAAGATGCTGGGGCGCCATCAGTCGCCTTCAGAAGGCGATATTCTGCTGGATGACCAACCGCTGGAGAGCTGGAGCAGTAAAGCCTTTGCCCGCAAGGTGGCCTATCTGCCGCAGCAGCTGCCGCAGGCGGAAGGGATGACGGTGCGTGAGCTGGTGGCGATTGGGCGTTATCCGTGGCACGGTGCGCTTGGGCGCTTTGGCGTCGCCGACAGAGAGAAGGTGGAAGAGGCGATTGCGCTGGTCGGGCTAAAACCGCTGGCGCACCGTCTGGTGGATAGCCTGTCCGGCGGCGAACGTCAGCGCGCGTGGATTGCGATGCTGGTGGCGCAGGACAGCCGCTGTCTGCTGCTGGATGAACCGACCTCTGCGCTGGATATCGCGCATCAGGTCGACGTCCTGGCGCTGGTGCATCGCCTGAGCCAGCAGCGTGGCCTGACGGTCATTGCGGTCCTGCACGATATCAACATGGCCGCGCGCTATTGTGACTACCTCGTCGCGCTGCGCGGGGGCGAGATGATTGCCCAGGGGACACCGGCAGAGCTGATGCGCAGCGAAACGCTGGAACATATTTACGGTATTCCGATGGGTATTCTGCCTCACCCGGCCGGGGCTGCACCGGTGAGCTTTGTCTACTGATGCTTAATAACACACGCATTAGCCGCCGTCGCCTGCTGACGGCGATGGCGCTCTCACCGCTGCTGTTCAAAATGAATACGGCGCGTGCTGCCGCCGTCGATCCGCACCGTATTGTGGCCCTGGAATGGCTGCCGGTCGAACTGATGATGGCGCTCGGCGTCACGCCCTATGGCGTGGCGGACATTCCTAACTATAACCTCTGGGTGAATGAGCCAAAGCTGCCGGACTCGGTAATCGACGTCGGCCTGCGAACGGAGCCAAACCTTGAGCTGCTCACCCAGATGAAACCCTCGTTCCTGTTCTGGTCCGCGGGCTACGGCCCGTCAGAGGAGACCCTGGCGCGCATTGCGCCGGGACGTGGATTCGCCTTCAGCGACGGTAAAAAACCGCTGGCTGTGGCGAAAAACTCGATTAACGAGATGGCGCATTTCCTCAACCGCGAAGCGGAGGCTAAAAGGCATCTCGACGAATTTGATGCCCTGATAGACTCCCTGAAGCCGCGCTTTGCTCACCGGGGCGATCGTCCACTGCTGATGGTGACGCTGCTGGATGCCCGCCATATGCTGGTCTTCGGTAAAAACTGTCTGTTCCAGGAGGTGCTGGACAGCTTCGGCATTCGCAATGCCTGGGAAGGAGAGATGACCTTCTGGGGCAGTACCGCCGTGGGTATCGATCGTCTGGCGGCGTTTCGCGATGTGGACGTGCTGTGTTTCGACCACGGTAACGAACGCGACATGCAAACCCTGATGGCGACCCCGCTCTGGCAGGCGATGCCGTTTGTGCGCGAGAGGCGCTTCCAGCGCGTCCCGGCGGTCTGGTTCTACGGTGCGACGCTGTCGGCCATGCATTTTGCCCGCGTGCTGGATAACGCCCTGGGAGGTAAAGCATGAGTACGCGTATCGCCCGCTTCCCGGCGCTGCTGCTATCCCTGCTTTTTCTGGTTGCGCTGGTATTAACCGGATTCAACCTCTCCACGGCCTTACCACGCGCGCAGTGGGGGGCCGCTCTGGCCTCGCCGGATATCGACAATATTCAGCAGATGCTGTTCCACTACAGCCTGCTGCCGCGTCTGGCGATCTCCCTTTTGGTAGGGGCCGGCTTAGGGCTGGTAGGCGTGCTGTTCCAGCAGGTTTTACGTAACCCGCTGGCAGAGCCAACCACGCTCGGCGTCGCGACCGGCGCGCAGCTTGGGATCACTATCACCACGCTGTGGGCGCTGCCGGGAGCGTTAACCTCGCAGTTTGCGGCACTCGCGGGAGCGTGCGTGGTGGGGGCGCTGGTCTTTGGCGTGGCCTGGGGCAAGCGCCTTTCTCCTGTGACGCTTATTCTGGCCGGGCTGGTGGTGAGCCTGTACTGCGGGGCGATTAACCAGCTGCTGGTGCTGTTCCATCACGATCGGCTGCAAAGCATGTTCCTGTGGAGTACCGGCACGCTCACCCAGACCGACTGGAGCGTTGTAGAACACCTCTGGCCGCAGCTGGCTGGCGGCGTCGTGCTGACGCTGCTGCTCCTGCGCCCCCTGACGCTCATGGGGCTGGATGATGGCGTGGCGCGTAACCTGGGGCTGGCGCTGTCGCTGGCTCGTCTGGCGGCGCTGACGCTGGCGATTGTATTGAGTGCCCTGCTGGTAAACGCAGTCGGCATCATCGGGTTTATCGGCCTGTTTGCGCCGCTGCTGGCGAAAATGCTCGGGGCGCGTCGCCTGCTGGCGCGTCTGATGCTGGCGCCGCTGATTGGGGCGCTGATCCTCTGGCTTTCCGATCAGCTTATTCTCTGGCTGGCGCAGGTCTGGAGGGAAGTCTCCACCGGCTCTGTGACCGCGCTTATCGGGGCGCCGCTGCTGCTGTGGCTGCTCCCGCGCCTGCGCAGCATGAGCGCACCGGCGATGGACGCGGGCGATAAAATCTACGCTGAACGTCAGTCGGTGCTGTGGTTTAGCCTTGCCGGTCTGGCGGTGCTGATTATCGCTTCGTTTGCGGCGCTCTCATTCGGACGCGATGCCGTGGGCTGGCACTGGGCGACGGGTGATTTACTCAATGAACTGGTGCAGTGGCGCTGGCCGCGTATCTTCGCTGCGCTGATCGCAGGGGTGATGCTGGCGGTGGCGGGGTGCATTATTCAGCGTCTGACCGGCAACCCGATGGCAAGCCCGGAAGTGCTGGGGATCAGCTCTGGCGCCGCCTTTGGCGTGGTGCTGATGCTATTCTTTGTGCCGGGGAATGCGTTTGGCTGGCTGATGCCTGCCGGCAGTATCGGCGCGGCAGTCACGCTGATGATTATCCTGATTGCCGCCGGTCGCGGCGGATTTTCGCCGCACCGCATGCTGCTGGCCGGGATGGCGCTCAGCACCGCATTTACCATGCTGCTGATGATGCTGCAGGCCAGCGGCGATCCGCGTATGGCGAAGATCCTGACCTGGATTTCCGGCTCAACCTACAACGCCACCGCCAGCCAGGTGGCCTGGTCCGGGATCGTGATGCTCGTGCTGCTGGCGATGGTGCCGCTGTGCCGCCGCTGGATGACCATTCTGCCGCTCGGCGGCGAAACCGCGCGTGCGGTGGGAATGGCGCTGACGCCAGCGCGCGTGGCCTTGCTGCTGTTGGCGGCGGGCCTGACGGCGACGGCAACCCTGACGATTGGACCGCTGAGTTTTGTCGGGCTAATGGCGCCGCACATTGCCAGAATGATGGGGTTCCGCCGGACGATGCCGCATATCGTGATGTCGGCCCTGACGGGCGGGGTGATGCTGGTGTTCGCGGACTGGTGCGGAAGAATGGTGCTGTTTCCGTATCAGATCCCGGCGGGTCTGCTGTCGACCTTTATCGGCGCGCCGTACTTTATTTATCTGTTGAGAAAGCAGAGCCGGTAATAAAAGTAAACGGCAATCTTTAGATTGCCGTTTTAGTGTTTGCTCCCTCTCCTCGTGGGAGAGGGTTGGGGTGAGGGCATCAAGCCGCACATCTTACAGCTTCGCAAACACCTTGCGCGCCGCGTCGATGGTGTTGTAGATATCTTCTTCGCTGTGCGCCACGGACATAAAGCCCGCTTCGAACGCGGACGGCGCGAGGTACACGCCTTCTTCCAGCATCAGGTGGAAGAAGCGCTTGAAGCGTTCAACGTCGCACTTCACCACGTCCTGATAGCAGGTCACGGTTTTCGCATCGGTGAAGAAAATCCCGAACATGCCGCCCACGTGGTTAACCACCAGAGGAATACCGGCCTCTTCTGCCGCTTCCAGCAGGCCGTTTGCCAGCTGCGTGGTCAGGTCGGTCAGGGTTTCGTGAATGCCTGGCTGAGCCACTTCGGTCAGGCAGGCAAAGCCCGCCGCCATGGCGATGGGGTTACCGGAGAGCGTGCCCGCCTGGTAAATCGGACCGGTTGGCGCCAGGGCTTCCATCACGTCCTTACGACCACCGAATGCGCCGACCGGCATGCCGCCACCGATGATTTTGCCGAGGCAGGTCAGGTCCGGCACGACGTCGTAGTAAGACTGGGCCCCCGCCAGCGCCACGCGGAAGCCGGTCATGACTTCATCTATGATCAGCAGCGCGCCGAACTCGTCGCACAGGGCGCGCAGGCCCGGCAGGAAGTCAGGCTGCGGTGGGATACAGTTCATGTTGCCGGCAACCGGCTCAACGATGATGCAGGCGATCTCCTGCGGATACTGCTCGAACGCCGCGCGAACGGTAGCAAGATCGTTGTAGGTGCAGGTCAGGGTGTGCTTCGCGAAATCCGCCGGTACGCCAGGCGAGTTTGGCTGACCGAGCGTCAGCGCGCCGGAACCGGCTTTCACCAGCAGGCAGTCCGCATGACCGTGGTAACAGCCTTCAAACTTGATGATTTTATCGCGACCGGTAAAACCGCGCGCCAGGCGGATGGCGCTCATAGTGGCTTCGGTACCGGAGTTCACCATACGCACCATGTCCATGGTAGGCACCAGTTCAGTCACCAGCTCCGCCATTTTCACTTCCATTTCGGTTGGCGCACCGAAGCTCAGGCCGCGCTGGGCGGCTTCAATTACCGCGTTACGAATCGCCGGATGGTTGTGCCCCAGCACCATCGGTCCCCAGGAACCCACATAATCGATATAGGCTTTGCCATCGACATCATACAGATACGCGCCGTCAGCACGTTCGATAAACAGCGGCGTACCGCCCACGCCGGTGAAGGCGCGCACAGGTGAGTTCACGCCACCCGGAATAAGCTCGCGGGCTGCACTGTAGAGGTTTTCAGACTTGCTCATGGCGTCGTTCCTGGTTCGAATAAAATGGTTAAGCCCACTATTCTATGTGATTCGGGGAAGGTTATGAAATTTTTAGCCGGGCAATGCTTTAAGATTTGTTAAGTAATTTTCAGGAGACGGTGGGGCCGTCTCTGGTAAAATCCTCGCGGCTTTTTGTGTGACAAATAAGAACAGGACATGAAATCAGATTCTCCGTCTTTTGAAGAACAACAATTTACGCGCGCCCAGCACCGAATCAGCATTCGGCGCCTGCTCAATCGCGATAAAACGCCGCTGGCGATCCTGCTGGCCGCTGCCGTGGTGGGCACTCTCGCGGGCCTGGTTGGCGTAGCGTTTGAAAAAGCGGTTAATGCCGTACTCAACTGGCGAGTGGGCACCGTGGCCGGTTTCGCCGACAGCGAATGGCTGGTCTGGGTGTGGGCATTCGGGCTGTCCGCGCTGTTTGCCATGGTGGGGTATTTTCTGGTGCGAAAATTCGCGCCGGAAGCGGGGGGATCGGGCATCCCGGAAATTGAAGGCGCGCTGGAGGAGCTGCGTCCGGTGCGCTGGTGGCGGGTGATTCCGGTTAAGTTCATCGGCGGCATGGGAACTCTGGGCGCGGGAATGGTGCTTGGACGGGAAGGACCCACGGTACAGCTGGGGGGGAACGTCGGCCGCATGGTGGGCGATCTGTTTCGGATGCGAAGTGCCGAAGCGCGCCATACGCTGCTGGCAACCGGCGCGGCGGCGGGGCTTTCCGCCGCGTTTAACGCGCCGCTGGCGGGCATTTTGTTCATTATCGAAGAGATGCGCGCGCAGTTCCGCTACAACCTGATCTCAATTAAAGCGGTATTCACCGGCGTCATTATGTCGAGCATCGTGTTTCGCATCTTTAATGGCGAGGGAGCGGTCATTGAGGTGGGTAAACTCACCAACGCGCCGGTCAACACCCTGTGGCTTTACCTGATCCTCGGCATGATTTTTGGCGTAGTGGGGCCGCTGTTTAACACCTTTATCCTGCGCGCTCAGGATATGTTCCAGCGCATTCACGGCGGGAACACCACGAAATGGGTGCTGATGGGCGGTCTGCTGGGCGGAATGTGTGGCGTACTCGGGTTTATCGAGCCGAATGCCGCAGGCGGCGGGTTCGGGCTGATTCCCATTGCGGCGGCGGGGAATTTCAGCGTGGGTCTGCTGCTCTTTATGTTTATCTCCCGGGTTATCACGACGGTACTGTGCTTCTCTTCCGGCGCGCCAGGGGGGATTTTTGCCCCGATGCTGGCGCTGGGTACGCTGCTCGGGACCGCATTTGGTATGGCGGCTGAAGTGGGCTTTCCCGCCTATCACCTTGAAGCCGGGACCTTTGCGGTGGCCGGAATGGGGGCGCTGCTGGCCGCGTCCCTGCGTGCGCCCTTGACCGGGATCGTGCTGGTGCTGGAGATGACGGACAATTACCAGCTCATTTTGCCAATGATCATTACCTGTCTCGGCGCGACACTATTAGCCCAGTTCCTGGGTGGAAAACCGCTATACTCCACCATCCTCGCGCGTACCCTGGCGAAACAAGAGGCTGAACGGGCCGCCACGCAGAATACTTGAATGAATTACCAGGGTATTAGATAATGAGACAAAGAATTGGGTGAATTTTACCCAATAGCAGTATTCATGGGAGCATAAGATGAGTGATGACGTAGTAGCTGTACCGCTCGAATTTACCGAAGCAGCAGCCAACAAAGTGAAAGTCCTGATTGCCGACGAAGACAATCCGGATCTGAAACTGCGTGTCTATATTACCGGTGGCGGCTGCAGCGGCTTCCAGTATGGTTTTACCTTTGACGATCAGGTTAACGATGGCGATATGACTATCGAGAAACAGGGCGTCGCGCTGGTGGTTGACCCGATGAGCCTGCAGTATCTGGTGGGTGGTTCGGTGGATTACACCGAGGGTCTGGAAGGTTCGCGCTTTGTGGTCACTAACCCGAATGCGACAAGCACCTGCGGGTGTGGATCTTCGTTCAGCATCTAAGAGAGTGCGGGCTGATACCTTCACCCCGGCAAAATGCTAAAAACGGTAACCTTGCGGTTACCGTTTTGCTTTTATCTGCCATTATCATCCAGCGCAAACGTCGGCAGCTTCAGGTGCCAGCGTATCGCCGCTAAACGTATCACCAGCGTCACGACCATCCCCAGCATCGCGGCATTTTCCAGCGGGAGGGCAAAGGTGTAGTACGCGGTAGCGTGAACAATCCCGCCCACAATGCAGGCCGTCGCGTAAATTTCAGTACGCAGGATCATCGGCACTTCACGCGCCAGAATGTCGCGTATGATCCCGCCGCCCACGCCGGTTAATACGCCCATGCAGATTGCTACCATCGGACCGGTACCCGCATTAAACGCCTTATTAACGCCGATACCGACAAACACGGCCAGACCGACGGCATCCAGCACCGGCAATATCCATTTAGGTAATCTGCGGGGCTGGCGAACCAGCACAATGGTTAACAGGCAGGTGACCATCGCGACCACCAGATCGGTAGGATCTTTCACCCAAAACACCGGCCCATTCGCCAGCGCCATATCGCGGATAGTCCCGCCGCCGACGGCGGTCACGACGCCCAGCACCAGCACGCCAAACGGATCCATGCGTAGTTTTCCAGCGAGCAGAACGCCGGAGATAGCAAAAACGGCTGTGCCAAGAATATCCAGCCAATAAACGAGCATCGTTAAATCCTCGAAAAGGGTCTTATGTTAGTGACTCTCTGCCAGCGCGGCACAGAGCTGTTTTGCGGCGAGGATAATACGCGGGCTGGCGCGTTCAAACCAGTCGCTGTTGAGGGGTATTACCGGTATTTTTAGCTGCTTTTGCCAGAATTGCTCAATTTTAGGAATCTCGCTCGCATTTCCGACCACGACGATGGCCTGCGGCTGGCGCGCCAGGACCTGCTCGCGGCTCACCTGAGGCCAGGGTACCCGGCTGGCAGCAAAGATATTTTCACCGCCGCAGACTTCCAGCACCTGGTTCTGAATCGACCCTTTTCCGGTGGTAAACAGCGGCTGGCTGCCAAACTGCAGGAAGATGCGCTTTTTAACAGGGGTATCGTATTGGGATTTCAGCGCGGCATAGTCGCTCAGCATCTGTTTCGCCGCAGCCTCGGCTTTTTTGGGCGTAGGGCTATAGGGTGCCAGAGCGCGTAGCGCCTGAGCGACCTGCTCAATGCTGACGGCATCAATCCACATCACCTTTATGCCAAGCGAGGTGAGCTGGTTGACCTGCCGCTCGGCGTTGCCGCCGCGCCAGGCCAGCACGAGATCCGGTTTAAGCGCCACGATGCGCTCAAGGTTCATCCCCTGCCAGGTTGCCACCTGTTCAATACCCGCGGCCTGCGGTGGGTAATCCGAAAAGCTACTCACGCCAACAGGCGTGATCCCGGCGGCAAATGCCAGTTCCGTATTCGCGGGAGAGAGGGTAATCACGCGCGGTACAGCATAGAGCCACAGCGGTGCGAGAAGAAGCAGGGCGGCCAGCGCCCTGACGGTATGTTTAGCCACGTGCCAGATTCTGCACCAGGCGCTCCACCATCACGGTGGACTGTTTTGCCGCAACGGTCAGGAACTCGTCGAAGCTGATGTGGGACTGCTGGTCTGCCACGTCAGAGATGGCGCGAACCACCACGAAGGGTACGCTGAAGTTATGGCAAACATGAGCGATCGCGGTCGCTTCCATCTCAACGGCCACCGCCTGAGGGAAGTTATGGCGGATTTTCGCCAGCCCAACGGAGCCGTTGATGAAGGCATCACCGCTGACAATCAGACCGCGTACCGCGTTGAGGTTGAGTTCTGCGATGCAGGTCTCTGCCGCCGCAATCAGCTTGTCGTCAGCTTTAAATCCCGCAGGGCAGCCCGGAAGCTGACCGTACTCGTAACCGAACGCGGTGACGTCGGCGTCGTGGTAACGCGCTTCGTCGGAGACAACGATATCACCCACTTTCAGCGTCGGCGCCAGACCGCCCGCAGAGCCGGTATTCACGATCACGTCCGGCTTGCAGCGCTCAAGCAGCAGGGTTGCACCCAGCGCAGCAGCCACTTTACCGATGCCTGATTTCAGCAGAGCCACGTCAACGCCGTTCAGCTGGCCGGTGTAAATCTCACAACCACCAAGAGAGAGAGTCTGACGGTTCTCAATTTTGTCACGCAGCAGCGTAACTTCTTCTTCCATTGCACCAATAATGCCGATTTTCATAGATTTACTCGCGATGTGCCTTGTTAAGATGCATAGTCTATCATGCGGTTAAGGGGAAACGCATTCTCACGCGGGGGAGCACATGTCACCAATCGATTTTCGCACCAAAATTAACTGGCACCGACGTTTCCGTTCGCCGCAGGGCGACAAGAGCGAACATGAGATCCTGCGTATCTTCGAGAGCGATCGCGGGCGGATCGTTAACTCGCCTGCCATCCGCCGTCTGCAGCAAAAAACTCAGGTGTTCCCGCTGGAGCGTAACGCCGCGGTACGCACGCGCTTAACCCACTCGATGGAAGTGCAGCAGGTCGGGCGCTATATTGCCAAAGAGATTTTGAGCCGTCTCAAAGAGCAGCGTTTACTGGAAGCCTATGGTCTGGACGAGCTGACCGGGCCGTTTGAAAGCATCGTGGAGATGGCCTGTCTGATGCATGACATCGGCAACCCGCCCTTTGGGCATTTCGGCGAGGCGGCGATCAACGACTGGTTTAAGCAGCGGCTTTATCCTTCGGATGCGGTAAGCCAGCCCCTCAGCGATGACCGCTGCATCGTACGCGATTTACGCCTGCGTGAAGGTGAAGAGCGGCTGAACGACCTGCGCCGCAAAGTGCGCCAGGATTTGTGTCACTTCGAGGGCAACGCGCAGGGGATCCGGCTGGTTCATTCCCTGATGCGCATGAACCTGACCTGGGCGCAGGTCGGCTGCATTCTGAAATATACCCGCCCAGCGTGGTGGATAGGGGAGACGCCCGCGTCCCACAGTTATTTAATGAAAAAACCGGGCTATTACCTTTCCGAAGAGGCCTATATTGAACGGTTACGTAAAGAACTTTCATTGACGCCAAACGGCCGCTTTCCATTGACGTGGATTATGGAAGCCGCCGATGATATTTCCTATTGCGTTGCCGATCTGGAAGATGCCGTCGAGAAAAGAATCTTCAGCGTCGAGGAGCTTTATCAGCATCTTTATGCGGCCTGGGGTACTCATGAAAAAGGCTCGCTGTTTGCGCAGGTGGTCGAAAATGCCTGGGAAAAATCGCGCTCAAATACATTAAGCCGAAGTACGGAAGACCAGTTCTTTATGTATTTGCGGGTCAATACATTAAATAAACTGGTGCCGTATGCGGCGTCGCGTTTTATTGATAATTTGCCGCTCATTTTCAGCGGGGAATTCAACCACGCGCTGCTGGAAGATGACAGCAGCTTCAGTCAACTCCTTGAGCTTTATAAACATGTGGCGATGCGGCACGTATTCAGCCATCCGGATGTCGAGCAGCTAGAGCTGCAGGGCTATCGGGTAATCAGTGGGTTACTGGAAATTTATTCCCCGTTGCTCCGGCTGTCGGTCGACGAGTTCAGCGAACTGGTAGAACACGAGCGCGTGCGCAGAATACCCATCGAATCGCGACTTTATCAAAAACTCTCTACCCGGCATCGTCTGGCGTATGTCGAAGCAATTGGCAAGCTGGAACGCAACTCTCCTGAATGGCCGGTGATGGAATATTATTATCGCTGCCGTCTTATCCAGGACTATATCAGCGGCATGACGGATTTGTATGCCTGGGATGAATACCGCAAGCTGATGGCGGTGGAATAATTCCGGAGTTTTGTAAAGACGGCCAATAAATTTTTACCTTTTCCATAAACTTATCGCCGGAACTAAGCGGTATAAAACGAATCTGAGTTACACAGCAATTTTGCGTTACCTGTAAATCGAGATTGAGAAACATGAAAAAAACCACATTAGCAATGAGTGCACTGGCTCTGAGTTTAGGTTTAGCGCTGTCTCCTCTGACTGCTACTGCAGCCGAGACCGCGTCGTCGGCAGCAACCGCGCAGCAGATGCCAAGCCTGGCACCGATGCTCGAAAAAGTGATGCCATCGGTGGTGAGTATTAACGTTGAGGGCAGTACGACCGTCAATACGCCGCGTATGCCGCGTAACTTCCAGCAGTTCTTCGGCGACAACTCGCCGTTCTGCCAGGACGGTTCGCCATTCCAGAGCTCTCCGTTCTGTCAGGGCGGTGGGGCAGGAGATGACAGCCAGGGCGGCGGCCAGCAGCAGAAATTCATGGCGCTTGGCTCGGGTGTAATTATTGATGCGGCTAAAGGCTATGTCGTCACCAATAACCACGTTGTCGATAACGCTAACAGCATTAAGGTTCAGCTGAGCGATGGCCGCAAGTTCGACGCCAAAGTGGTGGGTAAAGACCCGCGCTCCGACATCGCGCTGATCCAGATCCAGGATCCGAAAAACCTGACGGCGATTAAAATTGCCGACTCTGACGCGCTGCGCGTGGGCGACTATACCGTGGCGATCGGTAACCCGTTCGGTCTGGGTGAAACCGTGACATCCGGTATCGTCTCAGCGCTGGGTCGTAGCGGCCTGAACGCGGAAAACTACGAAAACTTCATCCAGACGGATGCGGCGATCAACCGCGGTAACTCCGGCGGTGCGCTGGTGAACCTGAACGGTGAGCTGATCGGTATCAACACCGCGATCCTGGCACCGGACGGCGGCAACATCGGTATCGGTTTTGCTATCCCAAGTAACATGGTGAAAAACCTGACCGCGCAGATGGTGCAGTATGGCCAGGTGAAACGCGGCGAGCTGGGTATCCTCGGTACGGAGCTGAACTCCGAACTGGCTAAGGCGATGAAAGTTGACGCCCAGCGCGGGGCATTCGTCAGCCAGGTGATGCCGAATTCCTCCGCGGCGAAAGCGGGCATTAAAGCGGGGGATGTGATCACCTCCCTGAACGGTAAACCGATCAGCAGCTTTGCCGCCCTGCGTGCCGAAGTGGGCTCGATGCCGATTGGCAGTAAAGTGACCCTCGGCCTGCTGCGCGACGGTAAGCCGGTTAACGTGAGCCTGGAGCTGCAGCAGAGCAGCCAGAATCAGGTGGATTCCAGCACCATCTTCAGCGGTATTGAAGGTGCCGAGATGAGCAATAAAGGCGCAGACAAAGGCGTGGTGGTGAACAACGTGAAAGCGAATTCACCGGCAGCCCGTATCGGCCTGAAAAAAGGCGATGTGATCATGGGCGCTAACCAGCAGCCGGTGAAAAACATCGCTGAACTGCGCAAAATTCTCGACAGCAAGCCTTCCGTGCTGGCGCTGAATATCCAGCGTGGTGACACCTCTCTTTATCTGCTGATGCAGTAATCCTCTAAAGCCCCTGTTCGCAGGGGCTTTCTCTTTTCTGTGATTCTTGCCACAACTCCATACTTCTCCCTCTCTCTTTGTGTATTCGCACAATGCAGCCGTCGCTGAACTTCCCTATGCTTGAGCTCTGCTCACAGGAGGATTACATGGCTGGCTGGCATCTTGATACCAAAATGGCGCAGGATATCGTGGCGCGCACCATGCGCATCATTGATACCAATATCAACGTAATGGATGCCCGCGGGCGCATTATTGGCAGCGGCGATCGCGAGCGTATTGGGGAATTGCACGAAGGTGCGCTGCTGGTGCTTTCTCAGGGGCGGGTCGTGGATATCGACGATGCGGTAGCGAAACACCTGCACGGCGTACGCCAGGGCATTAATTTACCGCTGCGCCTTGAAGGCGAAATTGTGGGGGTAATCGGCCTCACCGGCGAGCCCGAGTCACTGCGAAAATACGGTGAGCTGGTCTGTATGACGGCTGAGATGATGCTGGAGCAGTCGCGCCTGATGCACCTGCTTGCCCAGGACAGCCGCCTGCGTGAAGAGCTAGTGATGAACCTTATTCAGGCTGAAGAGCATACGCCTGCGCTCAGCGAATGGGCCCAGCGTCTGGGGATCGATCTCAACCAGCCGCGCGTGGTAGCGGTCATTGAGGTCGATAGCGGACAGCTTGGCGTGGACAGCGCGATGGCCGAACTGCAGCAGCTGCAAAATGCGCTGGCGACGCCGGAGCGCGATAACCTGGTGGCGATCGTTTCTCTGACGGAAATGGTGGTCCTCAAACCGGCGCTCAATGCGTTCGGCCGCTGGGATGCAGACGATCATCGTCGTCGCGTGGAGCTGCTGATCTCCCGGATGGAGGAGAATGGTCAGCTGCGTTTTCGCGTTGCGCTGGGCAACTACTTTACCGGGCCGGGCAGTATCGCCCGCTCCTGGCGTACCGCGCGCACCACCATGATGGTGGGCAAGCAGCGGATGCCGGAGAGCCGCAGCTATTTCTATCAGGATCTGATGCTGCCGGTGCTGCTCGACAGCCTGCGCGGGGGCTGGCAGGCCAATGAGCTGGCGCGGCCATTAGCGCGTCTGAAAGCCATGGACAACAACGGCCTGCTGCGCCGGACGCTGCAGGCGTGGTTCCGGCATAACGTGCAGCCGCTGGCGACCTCGAAGGCGCTGTTTATTCACCGCAATACGCTTGAGTATCGGTTAAACCGGATTTCGGAGCTGACGGGGCTGGAGCTGGGAAACTTTGACGACAGGCTGCTGCTGTATGTGGCGCTGCAGCTGGACGAACAGAGATAACTGAGTGCGGTCTGGTGCCCTCACCCCATCCCTCTCCCCGTGGGAGAGGGCGCAAACACTAAAAACGGCAATCAAGGATTGCCGTTTTGCTTTTATTTCCGCGTTAATTTCTCAAGATCCGCTTCAATCTCGCTGATCTTATTCGTTACAACGCTTTCAAGGTGACGCAGATCGTCAAGGATCTTACGCTTGAGATCGACTTCGGTGCGGTCGCGCTGGCAGATCTGATCGAGTTCATCGATCACATAGCGCAGGTTAGGGCTGATTTCCTGTACTTCTTTGTATCCCTGTCCTACGCCGTCAGCCACAACGGTCTTACGCTGGCGTGGATATTTAAACTTCACGCTTTTGGCGAAAAACTCTCCTTTGTCCTTGTGAAAATAGATTTTCAGAATATCGTTATTGGCTTCCTGACGGAGGCTGTAACGATCAATTTCATCAGGATTGGTAATGCCCAGACTTTTCAGATTATCGTACATAGCGGTACCCTTGATCTCAACATAACCTTTGAATAATTAACGAAAAAATCTATTTTCGCCACCCTCAGATATAAAAAAAGCGGGGTTGCCCCCGCTTTTTGTTATACCCGATTAATCGATGGTGCGCAGCAATTCGTTGATGCCCACTTTACCGCGCGTTTTCGCATCTACTTTCTTCACGATAACCGCACAGTACAGGCTGTATTTGCCATCTTTTGACGGCAGGTTGCCGGAAACCACCACGGAGCCCGCCGGAACGCGACCGTAGTGAACTTCGCCGGTTTCACGGTCGTAAATACGGGTGCTCTGACCGATGTAAACGCCCATGGAGATCACGGAGCCTTCTTCAACGATCACGCCTTCAACCACTTCAGAGCGCGCGCCGATGAAGCAGTTGTCTTCGATGATGGTCGGGTTAGCCTGCAGTGGCTCCAGAACACCACCGATGCCCACGCCGCCGGACAGGTGAACGTTTTTACCGATCTGCGCGCATGAACCGACGGTCGCCCAGGTGTCAACCATGGTGCCTTCGTCAACGTAGGCACCGATGTTCACGTAGGATGGCATCAGCACGGTGTTGCGTGCGATGAATGCGCCCTGACGCACTGCCGCAGGCGGTACCACGCGGAAGCCTTCTTTCTGAAAACGCGCTTCGTCGTAGTCAGCGAATTTCATTGGCACTTTATCGAAGTAGCGGCTTTCTGCTCCGTCGATAACCTGGTTATCGTTGATACGGAAAGAGAGCAGCACGGCTTTCTTCAGCCATTGATGAGTGACCCACTGACCGTCGATTTTTTCTGCCACGCGCAGCGCGCCGGAATCCAGAAGGGAAATCACCTGGTTTACCGCTTCACGGGTCACGGTATCCACATTTGCCGGGGTAATCTCGGCGCGACGCTCAAAAGCGGACTCAATAACGTTCTGTAACTGCTGCATTGTTTACTCTTTCCATTTCACTAAAAAACATATCACCCTTTATCGTTTGGATTGAGGGCTGCTGTCAACCGTTGTTGCACTTCAAGCTGCAGGTCATTATTAAGGGCACGCCGGTCCGCTGTCGCGATTATAAATAAATCTTCTACTCGCTCGCCAATCGTTGTAATTCGGGCCCCATGGAGCGAAATTCCCAGATCGGCAAAAACCTGGCCGACGCGGGCAAGCAGCCCCGGCTGGTCGAGCGCGATCAGCTCCAGGAACGATTTACGGTCGGTGTGGGTCGGCAGGAAATTGACCTCGGTATCGACGGTAAAGTGGCGCAATTTCGCCGGCTGGCGACGCGGCTGCGGGGGCTGCCAGCTGCGCTGGGTAATCGCCTGTTCCAGACCAAAACGTATCCCTTCATGCCTGTCCGACGAGAGCGGGCTACCGTCCGGCTCAAGCACGATAAAGGTGTCCATCGCCATGCCGTCGCGGGTAGTGAAAATCTGCGCGTCGTGAACGCTCAGGTTACGCCTGTCCAGCTCGGCGCAGACCGCAGCAAACAGGTAAGGTCGGTCCGGGCTCCAGATGAAAATCTCCGTCCCGCCGCGGGTGGCCTGCGGGCTCAGCAGGATCATCGGCTGGGACAGATCGTGCTTGAGCAGATGCCGCGCGTGCCACGCAAGCTGGTTTGGACTATGGCGGACAAAATAGTTGGCGCGGCAGCGGGCCCAAATCTGATGCAGTGCCTCTTCATCAATATTATCCATCCGCAGCAGCGCCAGCGCCTGAAGCTGGTGATGGCGCACGCGCTCGCGCATGTCCGGGGTGTTTTGCATCCCGCGACGCAGCTGTTTTTCGGTGGCGAAGTACAGCTCGCGCAGCAGGCTCTGCTTCCAGCTGTTCCACAGGGTCTCGTTGGTGGCGCAGATATCGGCCACCGTCAGGCAGACCAGATAGCGCAAACGGTTTTCCGTCTGAACCTCTTCCGCGAACTGCTTGATCACTTCCGGATCCTGAATGTCACGACGCTGCGCGGTGACCGACATCAGCAGGTGATGGCGCACCAGCCAGGCCACCAGCTGCGTTTCACGCGAGTTCAGGCCGTGCAGTTCGGCAAATTTCAGCACGTCCTGTGCGCCCAGCACCGAATGGTCACCGCCGCGACCTTTGGCGATATCGTGGAACAGGGCGGCAATCAGGATCAGCTCCGGATGGGTCAGGCGCGGCCACAGTTCCACGCAGAGCGGGTGGCGGGAGCGCGTCTCTTCTTTCGCAAAGCTTTCCAGCTTGAGCATCACGCGGATCGTGTGTTCATCCACCGTGTAGGCGTGGAACAGATCGAACTGCATTTGCCCGACAATGTGCGACCACTGCGGCATATAGGCCCACAGCACGCTGTGGCGGTGCATCGGCAGCAGGCCGCGGCTGACTGCGCCCGGGTGGCGGAGCATGCTCAGGAACAGCGAACGCGCTTCCGGGATATAGCACAGCGGCTGCGTCAGATGACGGCGGGCATGGCGCAGATGGCGCAGAGTGGTGGAGTAGATCCCGGTGATGGTGCTGTTACGCACCATGGTATAGAACATCCGCAGAATCGCTTCCGGCTCGCGGATGAACAGCGTTTCGTCGCGCAGATCGATAAGCGTGCCGCGAAGCTGGAATTCGTCATCAATCGGGCGCGGTTTTTCGTCCGCCGTCAGAGCCAGAATGGCCTCGTCGAACAGCTGCAACAGCATCTGGTTCAGCTCGGTCACCCGGCGGGTGACGCGGAAGAAATCCTTCATCATGTGCTCAACCGGCTCGTTGCCTTCGCCCTGATAATTCAGGCGCTGAGCCACGCTGAGCTGGCGGTCAAACAGCAGGCGGTTATCGTAGCGGGTGACTTCCAGATGCAGGGCAAACCGGATGCGCCACAGCAGGTGCAGGCACTCGTTCAGCTCGTTACGCTCGGCCTCGGTTAAAAAGCCGAAGCCGACCATCTCATCCATCGAGGTGGCGCCAAAATGGCGGCGGGCGACCCACTGCAGGGTGTGGATGTCGCGCAGGCCGCCGGGGCTGCTTTTAATATCGGGTTCAAGATTATAGCTGGTGCCGTGGTAGCGCTGGTGGCGCTGATTTTGCTCCTCGACCTTCGCGGCGAAGAACTTTTCTGACGGCCAGAAGCCGTCGCTGAAAATGTGTTTTTGCAGCTCCAGGAACAGGGCGACGTCACCAATCAGCAGGCGGGTTTCAATCAGGTTGGTGGCGACGGTCAGGTCCGATAACCCTTCCAGCAGACACTCTTCCAGAGTGCGCACGCTGTGGCCGACTTCCAGCTTTACGTCCCAGAGCAGCGTCAGCAGTTCGCCAATTTTTTGCGCCTGTTCATCCGGCAGCTTTTTGCGGCTTAAGATCAGCAGATCGATATCGGAAAGCGGATGCAGCTCACCGCGGCCATAGCCCCCGACGGCAACCAGCGCAACATCACTGATTTGCCCAAACCCGTAATCGATCCACAGGCGCTGCAGCAGCTGGTCGATAAATTCGGTGCGCGCTTCAATGAGCTGCTCGGCCGACACGCCCGCGTCGAACGCGCTGCCCAGCCAGCGATGGAAAACATCCATATGGGCTTTAATATGCGCGCAGGTCAGCTCGTGCGACGGCCAGACGCCCGGGTTATCGGGCTGGTCGGGAAGGGTGGGAAGTGCTGTGTTAGCATACTGTTCGGGTAAAAGATTACTCATCGTGCGCCACCCATAAGAAAAAGCTATAGCCATTAAAAAAGCCGGCATTTGCCGGCTTTTTTATCATTCATCGTGCGTCAGTATCGCCGGGATGGTGTCATCCTTGCGCAACGTCATAATTTCGCAGCCGTTGTCTGTTACCACAATAGTATGCTCGTACTGCGCAGACAAGCTTCTGTCTTTGGTTTTCACCGTCCAGCCGTCTTTCATGGTACGGATGCGGTAATCACCCGCGTTGACCATCGGCTCAATGGTAAAGGTCATGCCTTTTTGCAGCACCACGCCGCCGTCATCTGCATCATAGTGCAGGACCTGCGGCTCTTCATGGAAGACGCGACCAATGCCGTGACCGCAGTACTCGCGCACCACGGAGAAACCTTCTGCTTCCACAAACTTCTGGATCGCCGCACCGATGGTACGCAGGCGAATACCCGGTTTCACCATTTTCAGCGCCAGGTAGAGGCTCTCTTGCGTCACTTTGCACAGACGCTCGCCAAGAATAGTCGGCTTGCCAACGATGAACATTTTTGAGGTGTCACCGTGGTATTCGTCTTTAATAACGGTCACGTCGATGTTGACGATGTCGCCATCTTTCAGCAGTTTTTCGTCATCAGGGATGCCGTGGCAAACCACTTCATTAATAGAGATGCAGACGGATTTCGGGAAACCGTGGTAGCCGAGGCAGGCGGAAACCGCGTGCTGCTCGTTCACGATATAGTCGTTACAGATACGGTCCAGTTCACCGGTGCTGACGCCCGGCTTCACGAACGGCTCGATCATTTCCAGCACTTCCGCGGCCAGACGACCGGCGACGCGCATCTTTTCAATTTCTTCAGGTGTCTTAATAGATATAGCCATGTAATCTGTCCATCGGTGTCGATTTTTTCGACAATACTAGTCTAAGTGTCGTCAATGGTATCAGTCAGGCACGCTCCGTGCCAAATTGAGAATCATTAACAGCACACTCCGCCAACAACTGTTGGTTTCTGGTCGTGTTTTGTGGTATAAAGCGCGCCGGACTTCCGATCCATCTCAGATACACAGGCTGGACGGAAGCGACAAATCTCACTTTGTGTAACAACACACACGTATCGGCACATATTCCGGGGTGCCCTTCGGGGTCGGTAATATGGGATACGTGGAGGCATAACCCCAACTTTCAATATAGAGGTTTTAAACATGGCAACTGTTTCCATGCGCGACATGCTCAAGGCTGGTGTTCACTTTGGTCACCAGACCCGTTACTGGAACCCGAAAATGAAGCCTTTCATCTTCGGCGCACGTAACAAAGTTCACATCATCAACCTTGAGAAAACTGTACCAATGTTCAACGAAGCCCTGGCTGAGCTGAACAAGATCTCTTCCCGTAAAGGTAAGATTCTGTTCGTTGGTACCAAGCGCGCTGCAAGCGAAGCTGTGAAAGATGCTGCTAACAGCTGCGACCAGTTCTTCGTGAACCATCGCTGGTTGGGCGGCATGCTGACCAACTGGAAAACTGTTCGTCAGTCCATCAAACGCCTGAAAGATCTGGAAACCCAGTCTCAGGACGGTACTTTCGACAAGCTGACTAAGAAAGAAGCGCTGATGCGCACTCGTGAACTGGACAAGCTGGAAAACAGCCTGGGCGGTATCAAAGATATGGGCGGCCTGCCAGACGCGCTGTTCGTAATCGATGCAGATCACGAGCACATCGCAATCAAAGAAGCTAACAACCTGGGTATCCCGGTATTCGCTATCGTTGATACCAACTCCGATCCGGACGGTGTTGACTTCGTTATCCCGGGTAACGACGACGCAATCCGTGCTGTTAGCCTGTACCTGAGCGCTGTAGCTGCTACCGTTCGTGAAGGCCGTTCCCAGGATCTGGCTTCTCAGGCGGAAGAAAGCTTCGTAGAAGCTGAATAATAAGGTTTTACCCCTTATTAGTACCGTGTATGAATAGGGGCCCATTACCGGCCCCTTTTTTCAATTTACACTGTTTGGCCCCCGGCCGGGCAGTTCACATCTCCCGAGGATTTAAGAATGGCTGAAATTACCGCATCCCTGGTAAAAGAGCTGCGCGAGCGTACTGGCGCAGGCATGATGGATTGCAAAAAAGCGCTGACTGAAGCGAACGGCGACATCGAGCTGGCAATCGAAAACATGCGTAAATCCGGTGCGATCAAAGCAGCTAAAAAAGCAGGCAACGTTGCTGCTGACGGCGTGATCATCACTAAGATCGACGGCAACTACGGCATCATTCTGGAAGTTAACTGCCAGACTGACTTCGTTGCTAAAGATGGCGGTTTCCAGGCATTTGCTAACAAAGTTCTGGACGCAGCTGTTGCTGGTAAAATCACTGACGTTGAAGTTCTGAAAGCACAGTTCGAAGAAGAACGTGTTGCGCTGGTTGCTAAAATCGGTGAGAACATCAACATCCGTCGCGTATCTTCTCTGGAAGGCGACGTTCTGGGCTCTTACCAGCACGGTGCACGTATCGGTGTTCTGGTTGCGGCTAAAGGCGCTGACGAAGAGCTGGTTAAACAGCTGGCAATGCACATCGCTGCAAGCAAACCAGAATTCGTTAAGCCAGAAGACGTGTCTGCTGAAGTGGTAGAGAAAGAGTACCAGGTTCAGCTGGACATCGCGATGCAGTCTGGTAAGCCAAAAGAAATCGCAGAGAAAATGGTTGAAGGCCGCATGAAGAAATTCACCGGCGAAGTTTCTCTGACTGGCCAGCCATTCGTAATGGACCCAAGCAAGTCTGTTGCTCAGCTGCTGAAAGAGCACAACGCTGACGTAACTGGCTTCATCCGCTTCGAAGTGGGCGAAGGCATCGAGAAAGTTGAGACTGACTTCGCAGCAGAAGTTGCTGCAATGTCCAAGCAGTCTTAATGATTGAAAAGGAGCCGCCTGAGGGCGGCTTCTTTTTGTCACCCGTCACAGGAAATCAGACAGGCTCCAGTATCGCTGTGCTGATTTGCGGCATATCATGTCGCCAGAATTAACCCCCATCTTAATCGTTGACAGTCTCAGGAAAGAAACATGGCTACCAATGCAAAACCCGTGTACAAACGCATTCTGCTTAAGCTGAGTGGCGAAGCGCTGCAGGGATCGGAAGGCTTCGGTATTGACGCAAGCATCCTTGATCGCATGGCACAGGAAATCAAAGAACTGGTCGAACTGGGTATCCAGGTTGGCGTGGTCATTGGCGGTGGCAACCTTTTCCGTGGTGCTGGTCTGGCGAAAGCGGGGATGAACCGCGTTGTGGGCGACCACATGGGTATGCTGGCAACCGTCATGAATGGCCTGGCAATGCGTGATGCACTGCACCGCGCCTATGTGAATGCCCGCCTGATGTCCGCGATCCCGCTGAATGGCGTTTGCGATAATTACAGCTGGGCAGAAGCCATCAGCCTGCTGCGCAATAACCGCGTGGTGATCCTCTCCGCCGGTACGGGTAACCCGTTCTTTACTACCGATTCCGCTGCCTGCCTGCGCGGTATCGAGATCGAAGCCGATGTGGTACTGAAAGCGACCAAAGTAGACGGCGTGTTTACTGCCGACCCGGCAAAAGATCCTTCTGCCACCATGTACGATCAGCTGAGCTACAGCGAAGTGCTGGATAAAGAGCTGAAAGTGATGGATCTTGCCGCCTTCACGCTGGCTCGCGACCACAAACTGCCGATCCGTGTCTTCAACATGAACAAGCCTGGCGCACTGCGTCGCGTGGTCATGGGCGAAAAAGAAGGCACTTTGATCACGGAATAATTTCCGTTGACGATAAATACAGGTAAGATTCCGCTTTATTTTGTAGTGGTATCTTACCCGGGCGCGCCTTTGGCGTTGTCATGAATTAAACGCGACTATACTTAGCACACCTGTAGCGCTGTGCTGGCGGATAGTCTGCCTGAGACAAGTTTTCAAGGATTCGTAACGTGATTAACGACATCAGAAAAGATGCTGAAGTACGCATGGACAAATGCGTAGAAGCGTTCAAAAACCAAATCAGCAAAATCCGTACTGGCCGTGCTTCCCCGAGCCTGCTGGATGGCATCATCGTAGAATACTACGGTACGCCAACTCCTCTGCGTCAGCTGGCGAGCGTCACGGTAGAAGATACCCGTACGCTGAAAATCAACGTCTTCGACCGCTCTATGAGCCCGGCCGTTGAGAAAGCGATTATGGCCTCTGACCTCGGACTGAACCCTAGCTCTGCGGGCGCTGACATCCGCGTTCCACTGCCTCCGCTGACGGAAGAGCGTCGTAAAGATCTTATCAAAGTCGTTCGTGGCGAAGCTGAGCAGGGTCGTGTATCCGTGCGTAACGTCCGTCGCGACGCGAACGATAAAGTGAAAGCACTGCTGAAAGAAAAAGAGATCAGCGAAGATGACGATCGTCGTTCTCAGGACGATATTCAGAAAATGACCGACGCGGCCATCAAGAAAATTGATGCGGCGCTGGCAGAAAAAGAAGCGGAACTGATGCAGTTCTGATTTCTGTCGTACACTGATAAACGCCGTTCAGAGGGACTTCGGGTCTTGCTGGCGGCGTTTTGCTTTTATCTGGTCTAACTTTTTTCGGGCATCTCATGAAGCATTTAACACTCCTCGGCTCAACCGGCTCTATCGGTTGCAGCACTCTCGACGTCGTTCGCCATAATCCTGAACTTTACACCGTGACAGCGCTGGTGGCCGGTAAGAATGTGCAGCGAATGGTCGAGCAGTGCCTGGAGTTTGCGCCCCGCTATGCGGTGATGGATGACGAAGAGAGCGCGCGTCTGCTGAAAGCACGGCTGCGTGAAAAGGGCAGCCGAACCGAAGTGCTGAGTGGCCAGCAGGCGGCCTGCGAGATGGCGGCGCTGGACGAGGTGGATCAGGTGATGGCGGCCATTGTCGGCGCGGCAGGGCTGCTGCCGACGCTTGCTGCGATTGATGCCGGTAAGGATGTTTTGCTGGCCAATAAAGAGTCGTTGGTCACCTGCGGACGCCTGTTTATGGATGCGGTGAAGCAGCGCGGCGCGCGTCTTTTGCCGGTCGACAGCGAGCACAACGCGATTTTTCAGAGTTTACCGCAACCTTTTCAACAGAACCTGGGGTACGCTGACCTGGAGCAGAATGGCGTGGTGTCTATTCTGCTTACCGGGTCTGGTGGCCCGTTCCGTGAAACGCCACTGTCTGAACTGCGCGCCATGACGCCGGATCAGGCGTGCCGTCATCCGAACTGGTCGATGGGGCGTAAAATCTCCGTAGATTCTGCCACCATGATGAACAAAGGTCTGGAATACATTGAAGCACGCTGGCTGTTTAATGCGTCAGCGAAACAGATGGAAGTACTGATTCACCCGCAATCGGTGATTCACTCGATGGTGCGTTATCAGGATGGCAGCGTGCTGGCACAGCTGGGCGAGCCGGATATGCGTACGCCGATTGCCCATTCAATGGCGTGGCCAAATCGAGTGAAATCCGGCGTGAAGCCGCTTGATTTCTGCAAGCTAAGTTCCCTGACGTTCAGTGAACCAGACTACGACCGCTATCCTTGTCTGAAGCTTGCGATGAATGCCTTTGACCAGGGGCAGGCGGCGACGACGGCACTTAATGCAGCCAATGAAATTACCGTTGAGGCATTTCTGAATCAGCAAATTCGTTTTACCGATATCGCGTCGTTAAATTTATCGGTACTGGAGATGATGGATTTGCGCGAACCACAAAGCGTGGAAGAGGTGCTGGCGGTGGATGCAGCTGCGCGTAATATTGCGCGCCAACAGGTGACACGTCTCGCAAGCTGGTGATAAAGCAAGCACTAGTCGTCGTGCTATTTGTTAGCGTTGGGCTTCAGTGATATAGTCTGCGCCACCTAATCGCAGGTATTTGACTTAATGTGGTCAGGTGAGCCGTGGTTTGACACGGCTTTTTTATGTATAGGCTTCAGTATTCCTGAGTACCGTTAAATCCTTTTCAGGGACAAAAAACGCGTTATGTTGTCTGCGAATCAACCAATAAGCGAAAATTTGCCAGCTCATGGCTGCCGTCATGTAGCAATCATTATGGATGGCAATGGCCGCTGGGCGAAAAGACAAGGGAAGATACGAGCCTTTGGGCATAAAGCGGGGGCGAAATCCGTTCGCCGCGCCGTTTCTTTTGCCGCCAACAACGGCATTGATGCGTTAACGCTCTATGCTTTTAGCAGTGAAAACTGGAATCGACCTCTGCAGGAAGTGACTGCGTTGATGGAATTGTTTGTGTGGGCGCTAGACAGCGAAGTAAAAAGCCTGCACCGCCACAACGTCCGCCTGCGTATCATTGGCGATACCAGTCGTTTCAACTCACGTTTGCAGGAACGGATTCGTAAAGCAGAAGCGCTGACGGAAAATAATACCGGTCTTACGCTGAATATTGCGGCGAATTACGGCGGACGCTGGGATATTATCCAGGGCGTTCGGCATCTGGCCGAACAGGTTCAGGAAGGGCTGTTGAGACCCGACCAAATTGATGAAGAGGCGCTGAGCAAGCAAATCTGCATGAATGAACAGGCGCCAGTGGATTTGGTAATTAGGACAGGGGGGGAACATCGCATAAGTAACTTTTTGATATGGCAAATTGCCTATGCCGAACTTTACTTTACGGATGTTCTTTGGCCCGATTTTGATGAACAAGACTTTGAAGGTGCGCTGCATGCCTTTGCCAATCGAGAGCGTCGTTTCGGCGGCACCGAGCCTGGTGGCGACAAAGCCTGATGGGGGTAGCTTTTGCTGAAGTATCGCCTGATTTCCGCTTTTGTATTAATACCCATTGTCATTGCGGCGCTGTTTTTACTGCCCCCGGTGGGATTCGCTATTGTCACGCTGGTGGTGTGCATGCTCGCCGCGTGGGAATGGGGACAGTTTAGCGGCTTTACCTCGCGCACTCAGCGAGTATGGCTTGCGGTACTTTGTGGTTTTATCCTGGCCATAATGCTGTTTACGTTGCCTGAATATCACCATGATATTCATCAGCCCCTGGTTGCCGGTTCCTTGTGGATATCGTTGGCCTGGTGGGTTGCCGCGCTGTTGCTGGTTCTTTTTTATCCGGGTTCAGCGGCATTATGGCGTAATTCAAAAGTGCTGCGACTGATTTTTGGCTTGCTCACAATTATTCCTTTTTTCTGGGGTATGGTTGCGCTGCGAGCCTGGCACTACGACGAAAACCACTACAGCGGTGCGATCTGGCTGCTTTATGTGATGATTCTGGTCTGGGGGGCTGACTCCGGGGCCTATATGTTTGGTAAACTGTTTGGCAAACATAAGCTGGCACCGAAGGTTTCTCCGGGCAAAACCTGGCAAGGATTCATCGGCGGCCTGTTTACGGCAGCGATCATCTCCTGGGGCTACGGCGTCTGGGCAAATCTTGAAGTGGCACCGTCAATACTGCTGGTGTGCTCGATTTTTGCTGCGCTTGCCTCCGTGCTCGGTGATTTAACCGAAAGTATGTTTAAGCGTGAAGCAGGGATTAAGGACAGCGGACACCTGATTCCAGGGCATGGCGGTATACTGGATCGCATTGATAGCCTGACAGCGGCTGTTCCAGTGTTTGCGTGTTTGCTTTTACTGGTATTCGGGACGATTTAACGGAAGGTTTTATGCTGAGCATTCTCTGGAATCTGGCGGCGTTCATTGTTGCACTGGGTGTACTGATTACCGTGCATGAATTTGGCCATTTCTGGGTTGCTCGCCGCTGTGGCGTGCGCGTAGAGCGATTTTCCATCGGTTTTGGTAAATCACTCTGGACGCGCACCGACCGCCACGGCACGGAATTTGTCATCGCCCTTATCCCGCTGGGCGGCTACGTCAAAATGCTCGACGAACGCGTCGAGCCTGTCGCTCCTGAGCTGCGACACAGCGCATTCAACAATAAAACCGTTGGACAACGCGCCGCCATCATTGCTGCCGGACCGGTAGCCAACTTCATCTTTGCGATTTTCGCTTACTGGCTGGTGTTTATCATTGGCGTCCCTGGCGTGCGTCCGGTGGTGGGTGAAATTGCCCCTAACTCCATCGCGGCGAGTGCGCAAATTACATCCGGGATGGAACTTAAAGCGATTGATGGCATCGAAACCCCTGATTGGGATGCCGTGCGACTGCAGCTGGTAGCTAAAATTGGCGATCCGCAGACCACCATCAGCGTATCGCCGTTTGGTTCAGATACGCGTCAGGACAAAGTACTCGATTTACGTCACTGGCGTTTCGAGCCAGACAAAGAAGATCCCGTCGCTGCGCTGGGCATTCGTCCACGCGGTGCGCAGATTGAGCCGGTATTAGCCGAAGTTCAGGCAAATTCGGCGGCGAGCAAAGCGGGTTTGCAAGCGGGCGACAGGATCGTTAAAGTCGATGGTCAACCATTAACAGAGTGGATGACCTTTGTTACTCTGGTGCGCGATAATCCGGGAACGTCTCTCGCGCTGGAAGTTGAAAGGCAAGGCAGTCCGCTTTCGCTGACGCTGATCCCGGATACGAAGTCGGTCGGCAAAAAGGCAGAAGGGTTTGCAGGCGTTGTGCCAAAAGTGATCCCGCTGCCAGATGAGTACAAGACAATACGCCAGTATGGGCCGTTCAGCGCCATCCTTGAAGCCACGGATAAAACATGGCAACTGATGAAGCTGACGGTCAACATGTTGGGGAAATTGATAACCGGTGACGTAAAACTGAACAACCTCAGTGGGCCAATTTCGATTGCTCAGGGGGCTGGGATGTCAGCGGAATTCGGGGTGATTTACTATCTCATGTTCCTCGCGCTCATTAGCGTGAACCTTGGGATAATCAACCTGTTCCCGCTTCCCGTTTTAGACGGGGGTCATCTGCTGTTTTTAGCGATTGAAAAGCTAAAAGGCGGACCGGTATCCGAGCGAGTTCAAGACTTTAGTTATCGCATTGGCTCGATTTTGCTGGTGCTGTTAATGGGGCTTGCACTTTTCAATGATTTCTCTCGGTTGTAAGAGAGTGTTAGGAAGAACGCATAATAACGATGGCGATGAAAAAGTTGCTCATAGCGTCGCTGCTGTTTAGCAGCGCCACCGTATACGGTGCTGACGGGTTCGTAGTGAAAGACATTCATTTCGAAGGCCTCCAGCGTGTCGCCGTTGGTGCGGCCCTCCTCAGTATGCCTGTACGCCCCGGCGATACGGTTAATGATGATGATATCAGTAACACCATCCGTGCTCTGTTTGCCACCGGCAACTTTGAGGACGTCCGCGTCCTGCGCGATGGTGATACGCTGCTGGTACAGGTAAAAGAACGTCCGACGATCGCCAGTATCACTTTCTCCGGTAACAAGTCGGTGAAAGATGACATGCTCAAGCAGAACCTTGAAGCATCCGGTGTTCGTGTGGGTGAATCCCTGGACCGCACAACCCTTTCAGACATTGAAAAAGGTCTGGAAGACTTCTACTACAGCGTCGGTAAATACAGTGCCAGCGTGAAAGCGGTTGTCACTCCGCTGCCGCGCAACCGTGTTGACCTGAAGCTGGTCTTCCAGGAAGGTGTTTCTGCGAAGATCCAGCAGATCAACATTGTCGGCAACCACGCGTTCAGCACCGACGAACTGATCTCCACCTTCCAGCTGCGCGATGAAGTGCCATGGTGGAACGTGGTAGGCGATCGCAAATACCAGAAACAGAAACTGGCGGGCGACCTTGAAACCCTGCGCAGCTACTATCTCGATCGTGGCTATGCACGTTTCAACATCGACTCGACTCAGGTCAGTCTGACTCCGGACAAGAAAGGCATCTACATTACGGTTAACATCACTGAAGGCGAGCAGTACAAGCTTTCTGGTGTTGAAGTGAGTGGTAACCTTGCGGGGCATTCTGCTGAAATCGAATCGCTGACCAAAATTCAGCCGGGCGACCTGTACAGCGGTTCCAAAGTAACCAAAATGGAAGACAGCATTAAGAAGCTGCTCGGCCGCTATGGTTATGCCTATCCGCGCGTACAGACTCAGCCGGAAATCAATGACGCGGATAAAACCGTTAAGCTGCACGTGAATGTTGATGCGGGCAACCGTTTCTACGTGCGTAAGATCCGCTTCGTCGGTAACGACACTTCCAAAGATTCCGTTCTGCGTCGCGAAATGCGTCAGATGGAAGGCGCATGGTTGGGAAGCGACCTTGTTGATCAGGGTAAAGAGCGTCTGAACCGTCTGGGCTATTTTGAAACGGTGGATACCGATACCCAGCGCGTACCGGGCAGCCCGGATCAGGTTGATGTCGTATATAAAGTGAAAGAGCGCAACACCGGTAGCTTCAACTTCGGTGTGGGCTACGGTACTGAAAGTGGCGTCAGCTTCCAGGTCGGCGTGCAGCAGGATAACTGGCTGGGTACGGGTTACTCTGTCGGTATTAACGGCACCAAAAACGATTACCAGACCTACTCTGAGTTCTCTGTGACTAACCCATACTTCACCGTAGACGGTGTGAGCCTGGGCGGTCGTATCTTCTATAACGACTTTAAAGCAGATGACGCGGACCTGTCTTCATACACCAACAAAAGTTACGGTGTAGACGGTACGCTTGGCTTCCCGGTTAACGAATACAACACCCTGCGTGCAGGCTTGGGTTACGTGCATAACGACCTGTCCAACATGCAACCGCAGGTGGCGATGTGGCGTTATCTGGACTCTATCGGCCAGTCAACCAGTAAAAATGGTAATGACAATGGCTTCGCGGCGGATGACTTCACCTTTAACTACGGCTGGACCTATAACCGTCTCGACCGTGGTTACTTCCCAACGGAAGGTTCTCGCGTCAACCTGAACGGTAAAGTTACCGTGCCGGGTTCCGATAACGAGTTCTATAAGGTCACGCTGGATACCGCATCCTACTTCCCGATCGATGACGATCACAAGTGGGTGGTTCTGGGTCGTACCCGTTGGGGCTATGGTGATGGTCTGGGTGGCAAAGAACTGCCATTCTATGAAAACTTCTATGCGGGTGGCTCCAGCACCGTTCGTGGTTTCCAGTCCAACAACATTGGTCCTAAAGCGGTTTACTACGGCGGAAACGACAAAGATAACTGTAATAAGTCTTCCTCGTCCGAAGTCTGTAGCTCCAATGACGCGGTGGGCGGTAACGCCATGGCCGTTGCCAGCCTGGAGTTCATCACACCAACGCCGTTTATCAGTGATAAATACGCGAACTCGGTCCGTACGTCCTTCTTCTGGGATGCCGGTACCGTATGGGATACCAACTGGCAGAATACTGCCCAGATGCGCGCAGAAGGCATTCCTGACTACAGCGATCCGAGCAATATTCGCATGTCTGCCGGTATCGCATTACAATGGATGTCACCGCTGGGGCCGTTGGTCTTCTCCTACGCCCAGCCGTTTAAGAAATATGATGGAGATAAGTCGGAGCAATTCCAGTTTAACATTGGTAAAACCTGGTAATAATCCGCTGCAAAGGAATGCGTTGGCAGTGTAGCGCTGACAACTGGCGATCGGTAACACGGTCGCCTTGCCACGCAAAGAACGGTACCTTCTGGTGCCAATGGGATGGTAAGGAGTTAATTGTGAAAAAGTGGTTATTAGCTGCAGGTCTCGGTTTAGCGATGGCAACTTCTGCTCAGGCAGCAGACAAAATTGCAATCGTCAACATGGGTAATTTGTTCCAGCAGGTTGCACAGAAAACGGGTGTTTCTGCGACTCTGGAAAACGAATTCAAAGGCCGTGCAAGCGAACTGCAGGGTATGGAAAACGATCTTCAGTCCAAAATGCAGCGTCTGCAGCGTGATGGTTCTACCATGAAAGCAAGCGACCGCAGCAAGCTGGAAAAAGACGTAATGGCTCAGCGCCAGGCGTTCTCTCAGAAAGCGCAGGCTTTCGAGCAGGATCGTCAGCGTCGTTCTAACGAAGAACGCGGCAAGCTGGTGACTCGCATTCAGACCGCTGTTAAATCAGTGGCTGCCGATCAGAACATCGATCTGGTTGTTGATGCGAACGCTGTAGCTTTCAACGGCAGCGATGTTAAAGACATCACCGCTGATGTTCTGAAACAGGTTAAATAAGTAATGCCTTCAATTCGACTGGCTGATTTAGCTCAGCAGTTGGATGCAGAATTACACGGTGATGGCGATATCGTCATCACCGCTGTTGCGTCCATGCAATCTGCTAAAGCTGGCACGATTACCTTCATGGTAAGCCCTAAGTACCGTGAGCAACTGGCTCAATGCCAGGCGTCAGCTGTTGTTCTGACGCAGGACGATCTTCCATTTGCCACTGTAAGCGCGCTGGTAGTGAAAAACCCCTACCTGACGTATGCACGCATGGCTCAAATTCTTGATACTACGCCGCAGCCGGCCCAGGACATTGCTGCCAGTGCAGCGATTGACGCGACGGCCAGGCTTGGTAGCAACGTCGCCGTTGGCGCAAATGCGGTTATCGAATCCGGCGTAGTGCTGGGCGATAACGTCGTCATTGGCCCGGGCTGCTTCGTTGGGAAAAATACGAAAATCGGCGCCGGGACCCGTTTATGGGCCAATGTGTCCGTTTATCATGATGTTGAAATTGGCGAAAATTGTCTTGTCCAGTCCAGCACCGTGATTGGTTCTGACGGCTTTGGTTACGCTAACGATCGCGGTAACTGGGTTAAGATCCCGCAGCTTGGTCGCGTTATTATTGGCGATCGCGTAGAGATCGGCGCCTGTACCACCATTGACCGTGGCGCGCTTGACGACACGATCATTGGCAATGGTGTTATCATCGATAACCAGTGCCAGATTGCACATAACGTTGTGATTGGCGACAATACCGCGGTTGCGGGTGGCGTCATCATGGCAGGCAGCCTGAAAATTGGCCGTTATTGCATGATTGGCGGCGCGAGCGTGATTAATGGCCATATGGAAATATGCGACAAGGTCACTGTGACGGGAATGGGCATGGTAATGCGTCCTATCACTGAACCTGGCGTCTATTCCTCAGGTATTCCGCTACAACCCAACAAGGTATGGCGTAAAACAGCAGCTCTGGTGATGAATATTGATGATATGAGCAAGCGCCTCAAGTCTCTTGAGCGTAAGATCGATCAACAAGATTAAGCGTCATCCGTTGAACGCTATTTTTCCCGGCCTGTCGGCTTTCTAATAAACCGGCAGGCCGTGTTATTATTGTTATCAGTACATTTTGACAGGAAGAGTATTTTGACTACTGACACTCATACTCTGCATATTGAAGAGATTTTAGAACTTCTGCCGCACCGCTACCCGTTTCTGCTGGTAGACCGTGTGCTGGATTTTGAAGAAGGTCGTTTTCTGCGCGCAGTGAAAAATGTTTCCGTGAACGAGCCGTTTTTCCAGGGGCACTTCCCTGGTAAGCCTATCTTCCCGGGTGTGTTGATTCTGGAAGCGATGGCTCAGGCTACCGGTATTCTGGCGTTTAAAAGCGTCGGCAAACTGGAGCCAGGTGAGCTGTATTACTTCGCGGGTATCGATGAAGCGCGCTTTAAGCGCCCTGTCGTGCCTGGTGATCAGATGATCATGGAAGTCACTTTTGAAAAAACGCGTCGTGGCCTGACTCGCTTCAAAGGCGTAGCGCTGGTTGACGGCAAAGTTGTTTGCGAAGCGACCATGATGTGTGCTCGTAGCCGGGAGTCCTGATACGTGATTGATAAATCCGCCTTTATTCATCCTACCGCTATTGTGGAAACCGGTGCCATCATTGGCGCTAACGTCCACGTTGGCCCGTTTTGTATTGTTGGACCCCATGTCGAAATTGGTGAGGGTACAGTACTGAAATCTCACGTTGTGGTGAATGGTCACACGACCATTGGCTGCAATAACGAGATCTATCAGTTCGCCTCCATCGGCGAAGTTAACCAGGATCTGAAATATGCTGGTGAGTCGACCCGTCTGGAAATTGGCGATCGTAACCGTATTCGCGAAAGCGTCACCATTCATCGTGGAACAGTACAGGGTGGTGGGTTGACGAAGGTGGGCAGCGATAACCTGTTTATGGTTAATGCGCATATCGCGCACGACTGTACCGTGGGTGACCGCTGTATTCTTGCCAACAACGCAACGCTGGCAGGACACGTATCGGTTGATGACTTCGCAATTATTGGCGGCATGACCGCAGTCCATCAGTTCTGCATCATTGGTGCGCACGTGATGGTAGGCGGTTGCTCCGGTGTGGCGCAGGACGTTCCACCGTATGTGATTGCGCAGGGCAACCA
The DNA here is from genome assembly GCF_001521715.1 of Enterobacter asburiae. Classification (NCBI taxonomy): domain Bacteria; kingdom Pseudomonadati; phylum Pseudomonadota; class Gammaproteobacteria; order Enterobacterales; family Enterobacteriaceae; genus Enterobacter; species Enterobacter asburiae. The sequence continues at coordinate 2,707,268 of NZ_CP011863.1, read as the reverse complement.
TGCCACGCCGTTTGGCGTGAACATCGAAGGCCTCAAGCGTCGTGGTTTTAGTCGCGAAGCGATTACTGCCATCCGCAACGCGTACAAACTGCTGTACCGTAGCGGTAAAACGCTGGAAGAGGCGAAGCCGGAAATTGCCGAGCTGGCGAATAAGCACCCGGAAGTGAACGCGTTCATGGAATTCTTTGACCGTTCAACAAGGGGTCTGATTCGTTAATGGTCGACAGTCGTCCGCTTACGATAGCCCTGGTCGCCGGAGAAACCTCCGGCGATATTCTTGGTGCCGGTCTCATCCGCGCGCTTAAGGCGCGTGTACCCAATGCTCGCTTTGTCGGCGTTGCTGGCCCGCTGATGCAGGCCGAAGGCTGTGAAGCCTGGTATGAAATGGAAGAGCTCGCCGTGATGGGCATCGTTGAGGTGCTGGGACGGCTACGCCGTTTGCTGCACATCCGTGCCGATCTCACCCGCCGCTTTACCGAACTCAAACCCGATGTGTTTGTCGGTATCGATGCGCCTGATTTCAACATTACCCTCGAAGGGAATCTGAAAAAGCAGGGTATCAAAACGATTCACTACGTCAGTCCGTCCGTCTGGGCGTGGCGACAGAAACGCGTTTTCAAAATCGGACGGTCCACCAACCTGGTGCTGGCTTTCCTGCCTTTCGAAAAAGCGTTTTACGACAGATTTAATGTTCCGTGCCGTTTTATCGGTCATACCATGGCGGATGCGATGCCATTGGAACCGGATAAAAACGCGGCGCGCGACGCGTTGGGCATCCCGCATGATGTGCACTGTCTGGCACTGCTGCCAGGCAGCCGTGGCGCAGAAGTTGAGATGTTGAGCGCCGATTTTCTCAAAACAGCGCAAATTCTTCGCCAGACCTATCCGGATCTTGAAGTGGTTGTTCCGCTGGTAAATGCCAAACGCCGCGAGCAGTTTGAGCGCATCAAAGCGGAAGTCGCCCCGGATCTTCACGTCCGTCTTCTGGACGGGAAAGGGCGGGAAGCGATGTATGCGAGCGATGCCGCGCTGCTGGCCTCCGGTACGGCGGCGCTGGAATGTATGCTGGCGAAATGCCCTATGGTGGTCGGTTATCGCATGAAGCCGTTCACCTTCTGGCTGGCAAAACGTCTGGTGAAAACGGATTATGTCTCCCTGCCAAACCTGCTTGCCGGGCGCGAGCTGGTGAAAGAGCTGCTGCAGGACGAGTGCCAGCCGCAGGCGCTCGCCGATGCGCTACTGCCGCTGCTCGCCAACGGCAAGACCAGCCACCAGATGCACGATACCTTCCGCGAACTGCATCAACTGATCCGCTGTAATGCTGATGAGCAAGCGGCTGATGCGGTGCTGGAGCTAGCAAAATGATGGAATTTGTTTATCCTCACACTCGCCTTGTGGCGGGCGTGGACGAAGTGGGTCGTGGCCCGTTGGTCGGGGCCGTGGTGACTGCCGCGGTGATCCTCGATCCGGCTCGCCCGATTATCGGGCTGAACGACTCTAAAAAATTGTCTGAAAAGCGCCGTCTGGCGCTGTTTAGTGAGATTCAGGAGAAGGCGCTGGCCTGGAGCCTGGGGCGCGCTGAACCGCATGAAATAGACGAGCTGAATATTTTGCATGCCACGATGCTGGCGATGCAGCGTGCGGTAGCAGGCCTGAAAATTTCCCCGGAATATGTCCTGATTGACGGCAACCGCTGTCCGGCATTGCCCATGCCTTCAATGGCGGTCGTCAAAGGCGATAGCCGGGTCGCAGAAATTAGCGCAGCTTCTATTATTGCCAAAGTGACGCGCGACGCCGAAATGGCCGCGCTGGATCTCACTTACCCTCAGTATGGTTTCGCCCAGCATAAGGGGTATCCTACACCTTTCCATCTGGAAAGGCTGGCTGAACATGGCGCAACCGAACACCACCGGCGCAGTTTTGGCCCGGTTAAGCGCGCGCTGGGACGGGTGTCCTGAATCAATACGCAAGCAATTAAGTAACGCGGAATCTGAAGATGGCTGAACCACGTTTCGTACACCTGCGGGTGCATAGCGACTACTCCATGATCGATGGGCTGGCGAAGACCGGGCCGCTGGTAAAAAAGGCGGCCTCCCTTGGCATGCCCGCGCTGGCGATCACCGATTTTACCAACCTGTGTGGCCTGGTGAAGTTCTACGGAACGGCGCACGGCGCGGGAATAAAGCCCATCGTCGGGGCGGATTTTCATGTGCAGAGCGATCTCATCGGCGATGAAATGACGCAAATCTCCGTGCTGGCGATGAACAACACGGGCTATCAAAACCTCACTCTGCTTATCTCAAAAGCCTACCAGCGCGGATACGGTGCGCTGGGCCCGTGGATCGACCGCGACTGGCTGGCTGAACTCAACGAAGGGCTGCTGCTGATCTCCGGTGGCCGTATGGGCGATGTCGGTAAATGCCTGCTGCGCGGCAATAGCGCGCTGGTGGATCAATGCGTCTCGTTCTATGAAGAGTATTTCCCGGATCGTTATTATCTGGAGCTGATCCGCACCGGTCGCCAGGACGAAGAAAACTATCTGCATGCGGCGGTCGCACTTGCGGAAGAACGCGGGCTGCCGGTCGTCGCGACAAACGATGTGCGGTTCCTCGAGCCGGGAGATTTTGACGCTCACGAAATTCGCGTGGCGATCCACGATGGCTTCACGCTCGACGATCCGAAACGACCGCGTAATTACTCCGCTCAGCAGTACATGCGCAGCGAGGAGGAGATGTGTGAACTCTTCTCCGATATCCCTGAAGCGCTGGAAAACAGCGTAGAGATCGCCAAGCGCTGTAACGTTACCGTTCGCCTCGGCGAATACTTCCTGCCGCAGTTCCCGACGGGTGATATGACCACGGAAGATTTCCTGGTCGTGAAATCAAAAGAAGGTCTGGAAGAGCGTCTGGAATTCCTGTTCCCGGATGAGGCCGTTCGCAAAGAGAAGCGGCCGCCGTACGATGAGCGCCTGGATATTGAACTCCAGGTAATCAACCAGATGGGCTTCCCGGGCTACTTCCTGATCGTAATGGAGTTTATCCAGTGGTCGAAGGATAACGGCGTACCGGTCGGACCGGGACGTGGCTCCGGTGCAGGCTCGCTTGTGGCCTATGCGCTTAAAATTACCGACCTCGATCCGCTGGAATTCGACCTGCTGTTCGAACGTTTCCTTAACCCGGAACGTGTTTCCATGCCCGACTTTGACGTCGACTTCTGCATGGAGAAACGTGACCAGGTGATCGAGCACGTCGCCGATATGTACGGCCGTGATGCGGTATCGCAGATTATTACGTTCGGTACGATGGCGGCGAAGGCGGTTATCCGCGACGTTGGTCGCGTGCTGGGCCACCCGTACGGGTTTGTCGATCGTATTTCTAAGCTGGTGCCGCCCGATCCGGGCATGACGCTGGCAAAAGCGTTTGAAGCCGAACCTCAGCTACCGGAAATCTACGAAGCCGACGAAGAAGTCAAAGCGCTGATCGACATGGCGCGCAAGCTGGAAGGCGTCACGCGTAACGCCGGCAAGCATGCGGGGGGCGTGGTTATCGCCCCGACCAAAATTACCGACTTCGCGCCGCTCTACTGTGATGAAGCGGGTGAGCATCCGGTTACTCAGTTTGATAAGAACGATGTGGAATACGCCGGGCTGGTGAAGTTTGACTTCCTCGGCCTGCGTACGCTGACGATCATCGACTGGGCGCTGAAGATGATCAACCCGCGCCGGGAAAAGCAGGGCCTTGAGCCGATAGACATTGCCGCCATCCCGCTGGATGACAAGAAAAGTTTCGACATGCTGCAGCGCTCGGAGACGACTGCCGTCTTCCAGCTTGAATCCCGCGGCATGAAAGACCTGATTAAACGTCTGCAGCCCGACTGCTTCGAAGATATGATCGCACTGGTCGCCCTGTTCCGTCCGGGCCCACTGCAGTCAGGGATGGTAGATAACTTTATCGACCGTAAGCACGGTCGCGAAGAGATTTCTTACCCGGACGTTCAGTGGCAGCATGAAAGCCTGAAGCCGGTACTGGAACCAACCTACGGCATTATCCTGTATCAGGAACAGGTCATGCAGATTGCTCAGGTGCTTTCCGGCTATACGCTCGGCGGCGCGGACATGCTGCGTCGTGCGATGGGTAAGAAAAAGCCGGAAGAGATGGCCAAGCAGCGTTCCATCTTTGAAGACGGGGCGAAGAAAAACGGCGTTGACGGCGAGCTGGCGATGAAAATCTTCGACCTGGTGGAGAAATTCGCCGGGTACGGATTTAACAAATCTCACTCCGCCGCCTATGCTTTGGTGTCGTATCAAACGCTGTGGCTGAAAGCGCACTATCCTGCTGAATTTATGGCGGCGGTAATGACGGCCGATATGGACAACACCGAGAAGGTGGTTGGCCTGGTGGACGAGTGCTGGCGCATGGGCCTTAAGATCCTGCCGCCGGATATTAACTCAGGGCTTTACCACTTCCACGTCAACGACGACGGAGAGATCGTTTACGGGATCGGCGCGATCAAAGGCGTGGGCGAAGGTCCGATCGAGGCGATCATCGAAGCGCGTAACAACGGCGGGTATTTCCGCGAGCTGTTCGATCTTTGCGCCCGTACCGACACCAAAAAACTGAACCGTCGCGTGCTGGAAAAACTGATCATGTCCGGCGCGTTTGACAGACTGGGGCCGCACCGCGCCGCGCTGATGAACTCGCTGGGCGACGCGCTGAAAGCGGCGGATCAGCATGCAAAAGCGGAAGCCATTGGTCAGGCGGATATGTTCGGGGTGCTGGCGGAAGAGCCAGAGCAGATCGAGCAATCTTATTCCAACTGCCAGCCGTGGCCAGAACAGGTGGTACTGGATGGGGAGCGTGAGACGTTAGGCTTGTACCTGACGGGGCACCCGATCAACCAGTACATCAAAGAAATTGAGCGCTATGTCGGCGGCCACAGGCTTAAAGACATGCATCCGACAGAACGTGGTAAAATCACCACGGCTGCGGGGCTCGTGATTGCCGCAAGGGTTATGGTCACCAAGCGCGGCAATCGTATCGGCATCTGTACGCTGGATGACCGTTCCGGGCGTCTGGAGGTGATGTTGTTCACCGACGCGCTGGATAAATACCAGCAATTGCTGGAAAAAGACCGCATACTTATCGTCAGCGGACAGGTCAGCTTTGATGACTTCAGTGGGGGGCTTAAAATGACCGCCCGCGAAGTGATGGACATTGACGAAGCCCGGGAAAAATATGCTCGCGGGCTTGCTATCTCGCTGACGGACAGGCAAATTGATGACCAGCTTTTAAACCGACTCCGTCAGTCTCTGGAACCCCACCGCTCGGGGACAATTCCAGTACATCTCTACTATCAGAGGGCGGATGCACGCGCGCGGTTGCGCTTTGGTGCAACGTGGCGTGTCTCTCCGAGCGATCGTTTACTGAACGATCTCCGTGGCCTCATTGGTTCGGAGCAGGTGGAACTGGAGTTTGACTAATACAGGAATACTATGAGTCTGAATTTCCTTGATTTCGAACAGCCGATTGCTGAGCTGGAAGCGAAAATCGATTCTCTGACAGCGGTAAGCCGTCAGGATGAAAAACTGGATATTAACATCGACGAAGAAGTGCATCGTCTGCGCGAGAAAAGCGTAGAGCTGACGCGCAAAATCTTTGCCGATCTCGGCGCATGGCAGGTGGCCCAGCTGGCTCGCCATCCACAGCGTCCGTACACCCTGGATTATGTCCGCCTGGCGTTTGACGAATTTGACGAACTGGCAGGCGATCGCGCATACGCTGACGATAAAGCTATCGTTGGCGGTATCGCGCGTCTGGACGGACGCCCGGTGATGATCATTGGTCATCAGAAAGGTCGTGAAACCAAAGAGAAAATCCGTCGTAACTTCGGTATGCCTGCACCAGAAGGCTACCGCAAAGCCCTGCGCCTGATGGAGATGGCTGAGCGTTTCAACATGCCAATCATCACCTTCATCGACACCCCGGGTGCATACCCTGGCGTGGGCGCGGAAGAGCGCGGTCAGTCTGAAGCCATCGCGCGCAACCTGCGCGAGATGTCTCGTCTGAAGGTGCCGGTCATCTGTACCGTTATCGGTGAGGGTGGTTCCGGCGGTGCGCTGGCGATTGGCGTGGGCGATAAAGTGAATATGCTGCAGTACAGCACCTATTCCGTTATCTCTCCGGAAGGCTGCGCATCCATTCTGTGGAAAAGCGCCGACAAAGCGCCGCTGGCTGCAGAAGCCATGGGCATCATTGCGCCACGCCTGAAAGAGCTTAAGCTGATCGACTCTATCATCCCGGAACCGCTGGGTGGTGCGCATCGTAAGCCGGAAGTAATGGCGGCTTCTCTGAAAGCGCAGCTGCTGGCTGACCTTGCAGATCTGGATGTGCTGAGCAAAGAAGATCTGCTCAACCGTCGTTACCAGCGTCTGATGACCTACGGTTACGCGTAAGCTTCACAATTATCTGAAAAGCCGCACAATGTTGCGGCTTTTTTTATACCTGCGGTTTAGCCGGACTATGCTTAGCTAATGTTTTTTAGGGAGGAAGCCCATGAATATCATTGCCATTATGGGGCCGCACGGCGTCTTTTATAAAGATGAGCCAATTAAGGAGCTGGAGCAAGCCCTGCAGTCGCGCGGGTATCAGCTAATCTGGCCGCACAACAGTGCCGACCTGCTGAAGTTCATCGAGCATAACCCGCGTATCTGCGGCGTGATCTTCGACTGGGACGAATACGATCTCGAACTGTGCAGCGATATCAACAAGCTGAACGAATACCTCCCGCTGTACGCGTTTATTAATACTCACTCAACCATGGACGTCAGCGCCAATGATATGCGTATGGCGCTGTGGTTCTTTGAATATTCGCTCGGCGTGGCTGAAGATATTGCGACCCGAATTCAGCAATATACCGGTGAATATCTCGATAACATCACTCCACCGTTTACTCGCGCGCTCTTCACCTACGTGAAGGAGGGCAAATATACCTTCTGTACGCCAGGTCATATGGCGGGAACGGCCTATCAAAAAAGCCCGGCGGGCTGCCTGTTCTATGATTTCTTCGGTGGCAACACGCTGAAAGCGGACGTGTCGATTTCAGTCACCGAACTAGGCTCTCTGCTGGATCACACCGGCCCGCATCTTGAAGCCGAAGAGTATATCGCCCGTACCTTTGGCGCCGAGCAGAGCTATATGGTGACCAACGGCACTTCGACCTCGAACAAAATCGTCGGGATGTACGCTGCGCCTGCTGGCAGCACCTTGCTGATTGACCGTAACTGCCATAAATCGCTGGCACACCTGCTGATGATGAGCGACGTCGTACCGCTCTGGCTGTCGCCCACGCGTAACGCGCTCGGTATTCTTGGGGGTATTCCGCGCCGGGAGTTCACCCATGACGCCATTGAACGTAAGGTTGCGGCAATTCCTGGCGCAAGCTGGCCTGTCCATGCGGTGATCACCAACTCCACCTACGACGGTCTGCTGTACAACACGAACTGGATCAAACAGACGCTGGATGTGCCGTCGATCCACTTCGATTCCGCATGGGTGCCGTACACCAATTTCCATCCGATTTACGCCGGCAAAAGCGGCATGAGCGGTGAACGCGTGCCGGGGAAAGTGTTCTTCGAAACGCAGTCGACCCATAAAATGCTCGCGGCGTTTTCTCAGGCTTCGCTTATTCACATCAAAGGCGAGTACGACGAAGACACGTTCAACGAAGCCTTTATGATGCATACCACCACCTCACCGAGCTATCCGCTGGTAGCCTCCATAGAAACGGCCGCAGCGATGCTGCGCGGCAATCCGGGCAAACGACTCATCAACCGTTCGGTAGAACGCGCGCTGCATTTCCGCAAAGAGGTGCAGCGGCTGAAAGATGAAGCCGACGGCTGGTTCTTTGATATCTGGCAGCCGGAAGAGATTGATGAAGCAGAATGCTGGCCCGTCTCGCCCGGAGAAGACTGGCATGGCTTCCGGGATGCCGATAGCGACCATATGTTCCTCGACCCGGTAAAAGTGACGATCCTGACGCCGGGCATGGATGAGCAGGGCAAGATGAGCGATGAAGGTATTCCGGCCGCGCTGGTCGCGAAATTCCTTGATGAACGTGGCGTGGTGGTGGAGAAAACCGGTCCCTATAACCTGCTGTTCCTGTTCAGCATCGGGATCGACAAAACCCGCGCGATGGGGCTGTTGCGCGGCCTGATGGAGTTTAAGCGCGCCTACGATCTCAACCTGCGGGTGAAGAATATGCTGCCGGATCTTTACGCGGAAGATCCTGACTTCTATCGAAATATGCGCATTAAGGATCTGGCCCAGGGGATCCACAGGCTGATCCGTCAGCACGATCTGCCGCGTCTGATGCTTCAGGCGTTCGATGTCTTACCGGAGATGAAGTTTACCCCGCACAAGGCATGGCAGCGCCAGGTGAAAGGGGAGGTCGAAACCGTCGAGCTGGAAAACCTGGTCGGGCGCGTATCGGCTAACATGATCCTGCCTTACCCGCCGGGCGTTCCGCTCCTGATGCCGGGAGAGATGATTACCGAAGAGAGTCGGGCCGTGCTCGATTTCCTGCTGATGCTCTGTTCGGTAGGACGCCACTATCCCGGTTTTGAGACGGATATCCACGGCGCGAAGCGCGACGAGAACGGCGTTTACTGGGTGCGAGTCCTAAAATAAGGGTGACCGCTTGCCAGGTGCGGGTTTTCGGTTGTAACGTTCAGGCATCATAAAAAGGAGAAGCTATGCTGGGTTTAAAACAGGTTCATCATATTGCGATCATTGCGACCGACTACGCGAAAAGTAAGGCCTTCTACTGCGACATCCTCGGCTTTACGCTCATGAGCGAGGCCTACCGCGAGGAGCGTGACTCCTGGAAGGGCGACCTGGCGTTAAACGGGCAATATGTGATTGAGCTGTTCTCTTTTCCTTTTCCGCCTGCGCGTCCGTCCCGCCCGGAAGCCTGTGGCCTGCGTCATCTTGCCTTCAGCGTCGATGACCTGGATAGCGCCGTCAAACATCTGGAAGCGCACGGCGTGACGTGCGAAGCGATACGCGTCGATCCGTTCACCGACAAGCGTTTTACCTTTTTCAACGATCCGGACGGCCTGCCGCTGGAGCTTTATCAGCAGTAATGATTGTCCTGTGTGATAATGCCCGCTCAGTTCGGGCATTTTTTATGTGTAATCTCCTATGACCTTACCCGCTATCGCACAAGCCGTTTCACCGTACCGCCAGCTGCTGGTGGGGTTTAGCGGTGGCCTGGATTCTACCGTGTTGCTGCATCGCCTTAAGCGCTGGCGCGATCGGGAACCTGACGTCCAGCTTCGGGCGATGCATGTTCACCACGGATTAAGTCCTCACGCAGAGGCGTGGGTGGCGCACTGCGAAGCCTTGTGTGCGGCCTGGGCGATCCCGCTCATCGTTGAGCGCGTCACGCTTGCGGAGGAAGGGCTGGGCATCGAGGCGCAGGCGCGTAAAGCCCGCTATGCTGCATTTGCCGGGGCATTACGTCCTGGAGAAGCGCTGGTCACGGCCCAGCATCTGGACGATCAGTGTGAAACCTTTCTGCTGGCCCTTAAGCGGGGTAGCGGGCCGGCGGGGCTTTCTGCCATGCCGGCGCGTTCTGAATTTGCCGGCACAACGTTACTGCGTCCGCTGCTTGGCGAGACGCGTGCCTCACTGGAAAACTGGGCGCGAGAACATCAGCTGAACTGGATCGAAGATGAGAGTAACCAGGATGACGGCTATGACCGTAACTTCCTGCGCCTGCGCGTCCTCCCGCTTTTAGGCGAGCGCTGGCCGCATTTCGCCGACGCGACGGCAAGAAGCGCCATGCTGTGCGCCGAACAGGAGTCGTTGCTGGATGAGCTGTTGAGCGACGAGCTGGCTGGACTCATTTCTGCCGACGGGGCGTTGGCGATCGCACCGATGAAAGCGATGAGCCCGGTACGTCGCGCCGCACTGCTACGACGCTGGCTGGCCTTTCATCGCGCCGCGATGCCGTCGCGGACAATGCTGAGCCGTATCTGGGACGAAGTCGCAATGGCGCGGGATGATGCTTCCCCGTGCGTCCATCTGAACGGTTTTGAGGTGAGACGCTATAAGGGGGAAATCTGGTGGATAAAATCCACGCCCTCGCTGACCGATGTGGTGCTCGACTGGCTTTCTCCTGACGCACCGCTGCCATTGCCCTGCGAGGCAGGACGCGTTTCTCTCCTGCCGTCTGGTCATGTGCGGCTGCCGAAGCCCGGTGAACCGGTTACCGTGCGCTTTAAGGCTGGCGGCATGCTGCATATCGTCGGGCGCAACGGGGGACGGAAGCTGAAGAAAATATGGCAGGAGTGTAACGTGCCGCCCTGGCTGCGCGACACCACGCCGCTACTGTTCTACGGTGAAACGCTTATCGCTGCGGCAGGGGTTTTCATCACGGAAGAGGGGTGGTCAGAAGAGGGTGTCCGTTTTGAGTGGCAGAAAGCGTAACGGGCAGCCAGGCTGCCCGTTAATGTCATCAGGATTCGCTCACCACGACGGTGCCGATTTGCGGGTGGCTGAAGCTGGCTATTTTGTCCAGACGCAGCTCACGCGTCGCACCGGCGTCTTCCACTATCAGGTATTCCACATTCTTTCGTGAAACCAGATCGCTGGCTTTCGCCTTCAACACTTCGCCATCTTTTAGCTCCAGCGTCAGTAATAAATGATGCTGGCAGGCGAGTTCGAGGTTGTCATAGTCATCACAATTGATGGGTTGATAAGTATCATTCATCGACATAATCGCTCACCAGTAAATTCGCCGCAGCATACGCTGCTTTTTCCCTGACCGACTCTGAAAGGCTCTCATCAGAGGCCACTTCATTAAGCACTTTCAATACACAGCCCAACGCGTCCGGGACATACCCCAGATCTCCGCTGGCGATTTCCGCATACCGTTTGCGAATTAACTCACAATAATTATTCACATCCCCTCCCGCCAGCGCACTGACTTACTGTGAGATATCATTAAGCCTACGAAGATAAACTCGGTTTAGCAAGGTGACTATACCATACTCATTTAAGCAATATCAGAGCCTTGATTGCGGTGTATTTAACACCCTGTAACAGCCTTTTGCCGCGGTTTTCGCTACAATGTGCGCCTGATTCGAATGGAGTTCTCTCATGGCGCTGAAAGCGACAATTTATAAAGCAGTGGTCAATGTGGCCGATCTGGATCGCAACCAGTTCCTCGACGCGTCGCTTACGCTGGCACGCCACCCCTCCGAAACCCAGGAGCGCATGATGCTGCGCTTGCTGGCGTGGATTAAGTATGCCGACGAGCGCCTGCAGTTTTCCCGTGGGTTAAGCGCAGAAGACGAGCCTGAAGCCTGGCTGCGCAACGATCATCTGGGTATCGATTTGTGGATCGAACTCGGCCTGCCGGACGAGCGCAGAATTAAGAAGGCCTGCACCCAGTCCGCTGAAGTGGCCTTATTCGCGTATAATCAGCGCGCTGCGGAGATCTGGTGGCAGCAAAACAAGAGCAAGTGCGGACAGTTTAAAAATCTCACGGTCTGGTATCTGGATGATGAGCAGCTGGCGCAGTTGAGCGAATTTGCCAGCCGGACCATGGTTTTGCAGGCGACGATTCAGGATGGCGCCATCTGGCTCTCTGATTCTCAGAATAATCTGGAAATTCATTTAACGGCGTGGCAACCCGCGTCATGATCGTCTTGTCCCGAAACGTCAGCATCCCTGACGGCGAGCTGGAGATCACCGCCATCCGTGCGCAGGGGGCTGGCGGGCAGCACGTCAACAAGGCGTCGACGGCTATCCATTTGCGTTTTGACATTCGGGCCTCAAGCCTGCCAGAGTATTATAAAGAAAGCCTGCTTGCCGCCAGTCATCACCTGATCACCAGCGATGGCGTGATTGTGATCAAAGCCCAGGAGTACCGCAGCCAAGAGCTCAACCGGGAAGCGGCGCTGGCCAGGCTGGTGGCGGTCATCAAAGAGCTAACGGCAGTACAAAAAAGCCGCCGGGCAACGCGGCCGACTCGCGCATCGAAAGAGCGTCGGTTGTCCTCGAAGGCCCAAAAATCCACAGTGAAAGCACTACGCGGTAAAGTTCGTCGCCCGACAGAGTGACGAAAGGGAACACACTTTTCATAAGGAATTCATTGTGAAAAAAGTATTATGGTCAGCGCTGGCAGCGAGTACGCTGTTTGCGCTTTTTGGGTGTAACAACCGCTCCGAAACGCAGGTTTTACAACCCACGCAAACGGAAGAATTAAAACCAATGCAGCAAAGCTGGCGCGGCGTATTGCCTTGCGCGGACTGCGAAGGCATTGAAACGTCTCTGTTCCTGCAAAAAGACGGCACCTGGGTGATGAATCAGCGCTATCAGGGCGCTAAAGAGCCTTCTTCTTTTGCAACTTATGGAACATGGGCGCGTACGGCGGAGAAGCTGGTTCTGACGGATACCACCGGTGAGAAAACCTTTTTCCGCGCCAAAGGTGAGGGGATGGAGATGCTTGACCGCGAAGGCAACCCGATTGAATCCCAGTTCAACTACACGCTTGCGCCGGTAAAAGCGGCTCTGCCTGCCACGCCGATGGCAATGCGGGGGATGTACTTCTATATGGCGGATGCGGCGATCTTTACCGACTGCGCAACCGGCAGGAAGGTCAGCGTGGCAAACAATGCGCAGCTTGAACGTGATTACGCTGTGGCACGCGGCAATGACAGCAAGCCGGTATTGCTGACGGTTGACGGTCACTTTACGCTGGAGCCAAACCCGGATAGCGGGGAGATGGTGAAAACGCTGGTGGCAGATAAAGACGCGAAGTTTGTTGCGGGTAAAGACTGTAACAGTAAATAAGCTGACGCTGAGTCATTAAAAAACCCCGCCTGAGCGGGGTTTTTTGTTTAGCCTTTGATGGCTTTCACCAGGTAATCAAGAATGTCGCCGGTCTTGATCATCTGTTTTTCGCCGCTGCGACGGTATTTGTATTCAATCTCATCGCTGTCGAGGTTACGGTCGCCGATGACGACGGTGTGCGGGATACCGATCAGTTCCATATCGGCGAACATTACGCCCGGACGCTCTTTACGGTCATCCATCAGCACTTCGATACCCTGTGCGCGCAGCTCGGCATACAGCTTCTCGGCCAGCTCCTGCACGCGGTAAGACTTGTGCATGTTCATTGGCAGAATGGCTACCTGGAACGGCGCAATATTGTCCGGCCAGACGATGCCGCGTTCGTCGTAGTTCTGCTCAATTGCCGCAGCTACCACGCGCGTCACCCCAATACCGTAGCAACCCATGGTCAGGATCTGGTTACGGCCATCTTCACCCTGAACAGCGGCGTTCAGCGCGCGAGAGTATTTATCGCCCAGCTGGAAGATGTGACCGACTTCGATGCCGCGCTTAATCATCAGGGTACCCTGACCGTCCGGGCTTGGATCGCCTGCAACCACGTTACGGATGTCAGCCACTTCCGGCGTCGCCACGTCGCGATCCCAGTTGATGCCGAAGTAATGTTTACCGTCGATGTTCGCACCTGCAGAGAAGTCGCTCATTGCAGCAACCGTGCGGTCAATAACAACCGGCACCGGCAGGTTGACTGGACCCAGTGAACCTGGACCCGCATTCACCACGGCGCGGATTTCCGCTTCCGTTGCGAAGGTCAGCGGGCTGGCTACCTGCGGCAGCTTCTCGGCTTTCACTTCGTTCAGCTCATGATCGCCACGCACCAGCAGGGCAACCAGCGGGTAAGCGCTACCTTCGGTGGATTTCACCAGCAGCGTTTTTACGGTTTTTTCGACAGGCAGACTGAACTGCTCAACCAGCTCGGCAATGGTTTTCGCGTTTGGCGTATCAACCAGCGTCATCTCTTGCGTTGCCGCGCCGCGCGGCTCTTTTGGTGCCAGCGCTTCTGCAAATTCGATATTCGCCGCGTAGTCTGAAGAGTCAGAGAAGATCACATCGTCTTCACCGCTCTGTGCCAGTACCTGGAACTCATGGGATGCGCTACCGCCGATGGAGCCGGTATCAGCCTGCACAGCACGGAAATCCAGACCCATGCGGGAGAAGATTTTGCTGTAAGCCGCGTACATTGCGTCGTAAGTCTCTTGCAGTGATTCCTGAGAGGTATGGAAAGAGTAGGCATCTTTCATCAGGAATTCGCGAGAGCGCATAACGCCGAAACGTGGGCGAACTTCGTCACGGAACTTGGTCTGGATCTGGAAGAAGTTCAGCGGCAGCTGTTTGTAAGAGCTCAGCTCATTACGAATCAGGTCGGTAATGACTTCTTCATGCGTTGGGCCGAGAACGAAAGGACGCTCGCCGCGATCGACAAAGCGCAGCAGTTCAGGACCATATTGTTCCCAACGGCCGCTCTCCTGCCACAGGTCAGCGGGCTGAACCACAGGCATGGACACCTCGATAGCACCTGCGTTGTTCATCTCTTCACGCACGATGTTTTCGACTTTTTTCAGGACGCGCACGCCGGTCGGCAGCCAGGTGTATAACCCGGAGGCCAGCTTGCGGATCATCCCGGCGCGCAGCATCAGCTGATGGCTGATCACTTCGGCGTCGGCAGGCGTCTCCTTCAGAGTGGAGAGCAGATATTGGCTAGTACGCATGTTGTTACGGTTCCATTTCGACGATTGGAACAGGCTGAAACACCAGCCTGACACAAAAAAAGTGGTTTAGTTTACCAGTGTGGCAAAGATGCCAAAAGAGAGGAGAACAAAATTACCTGGGTTCAAGGGCAAACACTTCAAAACCTGCCCCGGTGACGCGCCAGCGAACGTTGAAATCGAACAGCCAGACGGCGTACGTTTTTCCTTCTTCCTCTTCTTTACGGTAGGCCGGACGAGGGTCCTGTGCCAGAACTTCAGTGATGAAATCCTGTAAGCGAGGATAGCGTTTCTCCAGCTGACCGAGCTGCGCGGTTATCTCTGGCGTAAAATAAACAGGCATGTCCGCCTGCGGTGCGTCCTGAGCATAACTTGCACGGGCGTCCGGGAGGGCTTCGGCGAAGGGCAAATAGGGTTTGATGTCGATTACCGGCGTGCCGTCTACCAGGTCCAGGCTACCTAACTCCAGTATCACCCGATCTTTCTGGCAGCGTATGCCTTTCAGTTCAACCAGCGACATGCCAACCGGGTTTGGGCGGAAGGTCGAGCGAGTCGCAAACACGCCCATTCTCGCATTTCCGCCAAGACGAGGAGGGCGCACGGTAGGACGCCAGCCGCCTTCCATCGTCTGGTGAAACACGAACACCACCCATAAATGGCTGAAAGCCTCGAGCCCGCGTACCGCATCGGCCTGATTGTAAGGCGCAATCAGGTGAAGCTCACCGCTTCCGCTGGTCACAAGACCGGGCTGGCGGGGGACGGCGAACTTCTCTTTATAAGGAGAGTGGATAACGCCTATCTGCTCGAACTGAAATGCACTCATTTCGCCGTGATGTTCAGCGCAGAACCGATGCAAACCGCCTGACGATAGCAGCCCGGCGTGCCGCTGGTGACTTCGCAGCTGTGCAGCAGAACCGCGTTGGCTTTCATTTTTGCGGCATTAATCTGCATGCGTTTACGCGCTGTCGGAATATTCGGTGGTGAGTCCTGATTGGTCGCCTGACAGGATTCGCCGCTCACTTCGCCCAGTTCACGGAACGGTTTACCGACGAGTTCGTCTGCTTTCGTGATAATGCGAACCGGCGCAGGGCGAACCACTTTCGGTTTCGCAGGCTCGGTTTTTGGCGGGGTTGCCGTGCTTTGAACAGGTTCAACGGGAGATCTGCTTAGCATAGAACAGCCGCTCAGCATGAGTGCTAAAAGACAGATCGGTAAAGCACGCATAATAGTTCCTCAATGGATAATCAAAACGTCAGATATTGAATCAGTTGACTGCACAAATGACAAGACGGGCATAAGCCCGTCCTGATGATATTACACTGAGGTGAGATTACCAGCCTTTAACAGCGCCGCCGTTAAACACTTTGTTGGCTTCCTGGTAAACTTCATCAGACTGATAAGCCTGAACGAATTTCTTCACGTTTTCCGCGTCCTTGTTGTCTTCGCGAGTCACGATCAGGTTAACGTACGGGGAGTCTTTATCTTCTACGAAGATACCGTCTTTGGCTGGCGTCAGGCCAATCTGGCTGGCGTAAGTGGTGTTGATAACGGCCAGGGCAATCTGCGCATCGTCCAGAGAACGTGGCAGCTGCGGTGCTTCCAGTTCAACAATTTTCAGATTTTTCGGGTTCTCGGTGACATCCAGAACGGTTGGCAGCAGGCCAACACCGTCTTTCAGTTTGATCAGGCCCACTTTCTGCAGCAGCAGCAGGGAACGACCAAGGTTGGTTGGGTCATTAGGCACGGCAACCTGAGAGCCCGGCTGCAGCTCGTCCAGAGATTTAATTTTCTTAGAGTAACCGGCAATTGGATAAACGAAGGTGTTACCGACGCCCACCAGTTTATAGCCGCGATCTTTGATCTGCTGATCCAGGTATGGCTTATGCTGGAAGGCGTTAGCATCGATATCGCCTTTGCTCAGCGCTTCGTTCGGCAGAACGTAATCGTTGAAGGTCACCAGCTCAACGTCCAGGCCATACTTCTCTTTCGCCACTTTCTGAGCAACTTCAGCAACCTGTTGTTCTGCACCCACGATAACGCCCACTTTAATGTGGTTTGGATCTTTTTCGTCCTGACCGCAACCCACCAGTGCCAGAGAGCCGATCAGCGCGCCTACTGCTGCAAAGGTCTTTAATTTAAACGCCATGTTTTATCCTTAACTCGTAGAGTTTGTGTTGTGTGTAACGTTATTTGTGAGTAACGGTCCGGACGATGCGATCGCCAGAGAACTGGATTAAATAAACCAGAACAACCAGCAATACCAGAACGGTATTCATCACGGTAGCGTTATATCCAATATAGCCGTACTGGTAACCAATCTGGCCTAAACCGCCAGCGCCAACTGCGCCACCCATTGCGGAATAACCGACCAGCGTGATGAGCGTGATGGTTGCCGCGTTCACCAGGCCCGGCAGTGCTTCCGGGAGCAGAACTTTGCGGACGATCTGCATCGGCGTTGCGCCCATCGCGCGGGAAGCCTCAATCAGACCTGTCGGGATTTCCAGCAGGGCATTTTCCACCATACGGGCGATAAACGGTGCTGCGCCTACGGTCAGCGGAACGATGGCCGCCTGCAGACCGATAGACGTTCCGACGATCACGCGGGTAAACGGAATCATCCACACCAGCAGAATAATGAAGGGAATAGAACGGAAGATGTTCACCAGCGCAGAGAGCGTACGGTACAGTTTCGCGTTCTCAATGATTTGACCCGGACGCGTCACGTACAGCAATACGCCGACCGGCAGGCCAATCACAAAACCAAAGAAGCCAGAGACAAAGGTCATTGCCAGCGTTTCCCAAACGCCGCGAACCAGCAGCCACATCATCGGCTCAGACATAACCCAGTACCTCTACTTTTACATGGTGTTCTTGCAGCCAGGCAATCGCGGCCTGGGTTTCTTCTTCTGTGCCGTGCATTTCTGTCAGCATGATGCCGAACTTCACGCCACCGGCGTAATCCATCTGCGCGCTGATGATGTTGTTGTTCACGTTAAAGCGACGCGCGGTTTCGGAAAGCAGGGGAGCGTCAACGGACTGACCGGTGAACTCCATGCGCAGCATCGGGACGCTGTCTGCCGTCGGTTCGGTTTTCAAACGCTCCAGATAATCTTCCGGAATATCCAGATGCAGCGTGGACTGGATGAACTGCTGTGCCAGAGGCGTCTTCGGATGCGAAAACACTTCACTTACCGTGTCCTGCTCGATCAGTTCACCGTTGCTGATGACCGCCACGCAGTCGCAGATGCGTTTCACCACGTCCATCTCATGTGTAATAAGGAGGATCGTCAGGCCCAGGCGACGGTTAATGTCTTTCAGCAATTCCAGAATTGAACGTGTGGTTGCCGGATCCAGTGCGCTGGTGGCTTCATCGCACAGCAGTACCTTAGGGTTGCTTGCCAGCGCGCGGGCAATGGCCACACGCTGCTTTTGCCCACCGGACAGATTGGCCGGGTAGCTATCATGCTTGTCGCCCAGACCCACGAGGTCGAGCAGCTCGGTAACGCGACGCTTCACTTCTTCTTTCGGCGTGTTATCCAGCTCAAGCGGCAGGGCAACGTTGCCGAACACGGTGCGGGAGGCCAGCAGGTTAAAGTGCTGGAAGATCATGCCAATCTGACGACGCGCTTTGGTGAGTTCTTTCTCTGAGAGGGCGGTAAGTTCCTGGCCGCCAACTTCTACGCTGCCCTGGGTTGGGCGCTCAAGCAGGTTAACACAACGAATCAGCGTGCTTTTACCTGCACCCGATGCGCCAATGACGCCATAAATTTGACCAGCAGGAACATGCAGGCTGACGTTGTTCAGCGCCTGAATGGTTCGGTTCCCCTGCTGGAACACTTTGGTGATATTGGAAAGTTTAATCATTAGATTATTTTTATCGTATGTAAGTTAGCCGTGGCATTTTCTTCTGCCAGATACGGGTGATGACCGTAAACAAAACGGATGTTAAGGCATCCAGACGTCTAAATCAATCCAACTCTGTACGATGAGCACTTTATTGCGCTGCGATTCATGAGATACTAGTCGAACATGCCTTTTTCAGGAGCAAACCGGTGGCAAAATCAGTACCCGCAATTTTTCTCGATCGTGACGGCACTATTAATGTGGATCACGGTTATGTCCATGAGATTGATGAGTTCGAGTTTATCGAGGGCGTAATAGATGCCATGCGCCAGCTGAAAGAGATGGGCTATGCGCTGGTGGTGGTGACGAACCAGTCCGGTATTGCACGCGGTAAATTCACCGAAGCGCAGTTCGAAACGCTGACGGAATGGATGGACTGGTCGCTGGCCGACCGAGGCGTGGATCTCGACGGTATCTACTATTGTCCGCACCACCCGCAGGGAACGGTAGAAGCGTATCGCCAGACCTGTGACTGCCGTAAGCCGCATCCGGGGATGTTCATCTCTGCGCAGGAGTTCCTGCACATTGATATGTCTGCTTCTTATATGGTGGGCGATAAACTGGAAGATATGCAGGCAGCCGCCGCAGCGGGTGTAGGGACCAAAATATTAGTTCGCACCGGTAAGCCAGTGACGCCAGAAGCAGAAAATGCAGCGGATTGGGTGATTAATAGTCTGGCCGATCTGCCAAAAGAGATTAAAAAGCACCAAAAATAGCCTTTTTGGCGAAAAGATGAGCGGTTGAAATAAAAATGCATTTTTCCGCTTGTCATTCCTCGGCGGCTCCCTATAATGCGCCTCCATCGACACGGCGGATGTGAATCACTTCACACAACAAGCGGTTCGGTTGAAGAGAAAAAATCCTGAAATAACGGGTTGACTCTGAAAGAGGAAAGCGTAATATACGCCACCTCGCAACGGTGAGCGAAAGCCGCGTTGCACTGCTCTTTAACAATTTATCAGACAATCTGTGTGGGCACTCAAAGTGACATGGATTCTTAACGTCGCAAGACGAAAAATGAATACCAAGTCTCTGAGTGAACATACGTAATTCATTACGAAGTTTAATTCACGAGCATCAAACTTAAATTGAAGAGTTTGATCATGGCTCAGATTGAACGCTGGCGGCAGGCCTAACACATGCAAGTCGAGCGGTAGCACAGGAGAGCTTGCTCTCTGGGTGACGAGCGGCGGACGGGTGAGTAATGTCTGGGAAACTGCCTGATGGAGGGGGATAACTACTGGAAACGGTAGCTAATACCGCATAACGTCGCAAGACCAAAGAGGGGGACCTTCGGGCCTCTTGCCATCAGATGTGCCCAGATGGGATTAGCTAGTAGGTGGGGTAACGGCTCACCTAGGCGACGATCCCTAGCTGGTCTGAGAGGATGACCAGCCACACTGGAACTGAGACACGGTCCAGACTCCTACGGGAGGCAGCAGTGGGGAATATTGCACAATGGGCGCAAGCCTGATGCAGCCATGCCGCGTGTATGAAGAAGGCCTTCGGGTTGTAAAGTACTTTCAGCGGGGAGGAAGGCGATAAGGTTAATAACCTTGTCGATTGACGTTACCCGCAGAAGAAGCACCGGCTAACTCCGTGCCAGCAGCCGCGGTAATACGGAGGGTGCAAGCGTTAATCGGAATTACTGGGCGTAAAGCGCACGCAGGCGGTCTGTCAAGTCGGATGTGAAATCCCCGGGCTCAACCTGGGAACTGCATTCGAAACTGGACGCATCGAGCAGCTAGAGTCTTGTAGAGGGGGGTAGAATTCCAGGTGTAGCGGTGAAATGCGTAGAGATCTGGAGGAATACCGGTGGCGAAGGCGGCCCCCTGGACAAAGACTGACGCTCAGGTGCGAAAGCGTGGGGAGCAAACAGGATTAGATACCCTGGTAGTCCACGCCGTAAACGATGTCGACTTGGAGGTTGTGCCCTTGAGGCGTGGCTTCCGGAGCTAACGCGTTAAGTCGACCGCCTGGGGAGTACGGCCGCAAGGTTAAAACTCAAATGAATTGACGGGGGCCCGCACAAGCGGTGGAGCATGTGGTTTAATTCGATGCAACGCGAAGAACCTTACCTACTCTTGACATCCAGAGAACTTTCCAGAGATGGATTGGTGCCTTCGGGAACTCTGAGACAGGTGCTGCATGGCTGTCGTCAGCTCGTGTTGTGAAATGTTGGGTTAAGTCCCGCAACGAGCGCAACCCTTATCCTTTGTTGCCAGCGGTTCGGCCGGGAACTTGTTGCAGCGTCGCGAACTCAAGGAGACTGCCAGTGATAAACTGGAGGAAGGTGGGGATGACGTCAAGTCATCATGGCCCTTACGAGTAGGGCTACACACGTGCTACAATGGCGCATACAAAGAGAAGCGACCTCGCGAGAGCAAGCGGACCTCATAAAGTGCGTCGTAGTCCGGATTGGAGTCTGCAACTCGACTCCATGAAGTCGGAATCGCTAGTAATCGTAGATCAGAATGCTACGGTGAATACGTTCCCGGGCCTTGTACACACCGCCCGTCACACCATGGGAGTGGGTTGCAAAAGAAGTAGGTAGCTTAACCTTCGGGAGGGCGCTTACCACTTTGTGATTCATGACTGGGGTGAAGTCGTAACAAGGTAACCGTAGGGGAACCTGCGGTTGGATCACCTCCTTACCTTAAAGAATCTGCCTTTGTAGTGCTCACACAGATTGTCTGATGAAAAACAGCAGTAAAAATCTCTGCAGGCTTGTAGCTCAGGTGGTTAGAGCGCACCCCTGATAAGGGTGAGGTCGGTGGTTCAAGTCCACTCAGGCCTACCAAACTCCTTTTAAAGGATGAGCGGTACAGAGATTACACACGATGGGGCTATAGCTCAGCTGGGAGAGCGCCTGCTTTGCACGCAGGAGGTCTGCGGTTCGATACCGCATAGCTCCACCATCTTTTACTGCGAACACAAGAAAACTTCAGAGTGAACCTGAAAAGGTGCACTGCGAAGTTTTGCTCTTTAAAAATCTGGATCAAGCTGAAAATTGAAACGACACATCTTTAATGGTGTGTTCGAGTCTCTCAAATTTTCGCAAGTCGATGGTGAATCGAAAGAAACATCTTCGGGTTGTGAGGTTAAGCGACTAAGCGTACACGGTGGATGCCCTGGCAGTCAGAGGCGATGAAGGACGTGCTAATCTGCGAAAAGCGCCGGCGAGGTGATATGAACCTTTGACCCGGCGATGTCCGAATGGGGAAACCAGTGTGATTCGTCACACTATCGTTAACTGATTCGCACTATCGTACTGATACATAGGTTAACGAGGCGAACCGGGGGAACTGAAACATCTAAGTACCCCGAGGAAAAGAAATCAACCGAGATTCCCCCAGTAGCGGCGAGCGAACGGGAGCAGCCCAGAGTCTGAATCAGCTTGTGTGTTAGTGGAACGGTCTGGAAAGTCCGGCGATACAGGGTGACAGCCCCGTACACGAAAGCACACAGGTTGTGAACTCGAAGAGTAGGGCGGGACACGTGGTATCCTGTCTGAATATGGGGGGACCATCCTCCAAGGCTAAATACTCCTGACTGACCGATAGTGAACCAGTACCGTGAGGGAAAGGCGAAAAGAACCCCGGCGAGGGAGTGAAAAAGAACCTGAAACCGTGTACGTACAAGCAGTGGGAGCACCTTCGTGGTGTGACTGCGTACCTTTTGTATAATGGGTCAGCGACTTATATTCTGTAGCAAGGTTAACCGTATAGGGGAGCCGAAGAGTTGCAGGGTATAGACCCGAAACCCGGTGATCTAGCCATGGGCAGGTTGAAGGTTGGGTAACACTAACTGGAGGACCGAACCGACTAATGTTGAAAAATTAGCGGATGACTTGTGGCTGGGGTGAAAGGCCAATCAAACCGGGAGATAGCTGGTTCTCCCCGAAAGCTATTTAGGTAGCGCCTCGTGAACTCATCTTCGGGGGTAGAGCACTGTTTCGGCTAGGGGGCCATCCCGGCTTACCAACCCGATGCAAACTACGAATACCGAAGAATGTTATCACGGAGACACACGGCGGGTGCTAACGTCCGTCGTGAAGAGGGAAACAACCCAGACCGCCAGCTAAGGTCCCAAAGTCATGGTTAAGTGGGAAACGATGTGGGAAGGCACAGACAGCCAGGATGTTGGCTTAGAAGCAGCCATCATTTAAAGAAAGCGTAATAGCTCACTGGTCGAGTCGGCCTGCGCGGAAATGTAACGGGCTAAACCATGCACCGAAGCTGCGGCAGCGACGCTTATGCGTTGTTGGGTAGGGGAGCGTTCTGTAAGCCGTTGAAGGTGTGCTGTGAGGCATGCTGGAGGTATCAGAAGTGCGAATGCTGACATAAGTAACGATAAAGCGGGTGAAAAGCCCGCTCGCCGGAAGACCAAGGGTTCCTGTCCAACGTTAATCGGGGCAGGGTGAGTCGACCCCTAAGGCGAGGCCGAAAGGCGTAGTCGATGGGAAACAGGTTAATATTCCTGTACTTGGTGTTACTGCGAAGGGGGACGGAGAAGGCTATGTTAGCCGGGCGACGGTTGTCCCGGTTTAAGCATGTAGGCGGAACGATTAGGTAAATCCGGTACGTTTATAACGCTGAGGTGTGATGACGAGGCACTACGGTGCTGAAGTAACAAATGCCCTGCTTCCAGGAAAAGCCTCTAAGCATCAGGTAACATCAAATCGTACCCCAAACCGACACAGGTGGTCAGGTAGAGAATACCAAGGCGCTTGAGAGAACTCGGGTGAAGGAACTAGGCAAAATGGTGCCGTAACTTCGGGAGAAGGCACGCTGATATGTAGGTGAAGCCCCTGCGGGTGGAGCTGAAATCAGTCGAAGATACCAGCTGGCTGCAACTGTTTATTAAAAACACAGCACTGTGCAAACACGAAAGTGGACGTATACGGTGTGACGCCTGCCCGGTGCCGGAAGGTTAATTGATGGGGTTAGCGGCAACGCGAAGCTCTTGATCGAAGCCCCGGTAAACGGCGGCCGTAACTATAACGGTCCTAAGGTAGCGAAATTCCTTGTCGGGTAAGTTCCGACCTGCACGAATGGCGTAATGATGGCCAGGCTGTCTCCACCCGAGACTCAGTGAAATTGAACTCGCTGTGAAGATGCAGTGTACCCGCGGCAAGACGGAAAGACCCCGTGAACCTTTACTATAGCTTGACACTGAACACTGGTCCTTGATGTGTAGGATAGGTGGGAGGCTTTGAAGCGTGGACGCCAGTCTGCGTGGAGCCAACCTTGAAATACCACCCTTTAATGGCTGGTGTTCTAACGTAGACCCGTGATCCGGGTTGCGGACAGTGTCTGGTGGGTAGTTTGACTGGGGCGGTCTCCTCCCAAAGAGTAACGGAGGAGCACGAAGGTTAGCTAATCCTGGTCGGACATCAGGAGGTTAGTGCAATGGCATAAGCTAGCTTGACTGCGAGAGTGACGGCTCGAGCAGGTGCGAAAGCAGGTCATAGTGATCCGGTGGTTCTGAATGGAAGGGCCATCGCTCAACGGATAAAAGGTACTCCGGGGATAACAGGCTGATACCGCCCAAGAGTTCATATCGACGGCGGTGTTTGGCACCTCGATGTCGGCTCATCACATCCTGGGGCTGAAGTAGGTCCCAAGGGTATGGCTGTTCGCCATTTAAAGTGGTACGCGAGCTGGGTTTAGAACGTCGTGAGACAGTTCGGTCCCTATCTGCCGTGGGCGCTGGAGAATTGAGGGGGCTGCTCCTAGTACGAGAGGACCGGAGTGGACGCATCACTGGTGTTCGGGTTGTCATGCCAATGGCACTGCCCGGTAGCTAAATGCGGAAAAGATAAGTGCTGAAAGCATCTAAGCACGAAACTTGCCCCGAGATGAGTTCTCCCTGACCCTTTAAGGGTCCTGAAGGAACGTTGAAGACTACGACGTTGATAGGTCGGGTGTGTAAGCGCAGCGATGCGTTGAGCTAACCGATACTAATGAACCGTGAGGCTTAACCTTACAACGCCGAAGCTGTTTCGGCGAAGAGACAGAAGATTTTCAGCTTTGATACAGATTTAACAGAATTTGCCTGGCGGCTTTAGCGCGGTGGTCCCACCTGACCCCATGCCGAACTCAGAAGTGAAACGCCGTAGCGCCGATGGTAGTGTGGGGTCTCCCCATGTGAGAGTAGGGAACTGCCAGGCATCAATTAGAAGAACCCCGTACCGTAAGGTGCGGGGTTTTTTGCTTTGTGCTTATCCTCTCTGGCCTTTCTCTTAATCCATTATCCTGCTAATGGAATGTGTGATCCCTGTCGCAATGTTATTTATAACAAAATTATAACATTTCATTTACGAGGTAATTGAGTCTCATGGCTCAATACGCCGCTGTTTATGGCAGGAGCATAATCACAATGACAGAAAGCATTACATCAAACGGGACGCTGGCTAACAGTGATACCCGAAGAAGGGTATGGGCAATCGTCAGCGCCTCTTCAGGGAATCTGGTTGAATGGTTCGACTTTTACGTCTACTCATTCTGTTCACTCTACTTCGCACATATTTTTTTCCCATCCGGCAACACCACAACGCAGCTGCTACAAACAGCGGGGGTTTTTGCTGCAGGGTTTTTAATGCGACCCATCGGGGGCTGGCTGTTCGGTCGCATTGCGGATCGTCGCGGCCGTAAGGCTTCTATGCTGATCTCGGTGTGCATGATGTGCTTTGGTTCTCTGGTGATCGCCTGCTTACCGGGATATGAATCGATTGGTACCTGGGCACCGGCGCTACTTTTACTGGCCCGCTTATTTCAGGGATTATCGGTGGGCGGTGAATACGGTACCAGTGCGACCTACATGAGTGAGATTGCACTGGAAGGCCGTAAAGGTTTTTACGCCTCATTCCAGTATGTCACGCTGATTGGTGGTCAACTGCTGGCCATTCTTGTGGTGGTGATCCTGCAGCAAATTCTGACGGATGAACAACTTCACGCCTGGGGATGGCGAATTCCTTTCGCGATGGGCGCAGTACTGGCGGTTGTCGCACTTTGGCTGCGCCGTCAGTTAGATGAAACCTCTCAGAAGGAAGTCAGAACGCTGAAGGAGGCGGGAACATTCAAAGGGTTATGGCGTAACCGTAAAGCTTTCCTGATGGTGCTGGGCTTTACTGCGGGCGGCTCTCTCAGTTTTTATACGTTCACGACCTATATGCAGAAGTACCTGGTGAACACCACCGGCATGCACGCAAACGTTGCCAGCGTAGTCATGACCGTGGCGCTGTTTGTCTTTATGCTTATACAACCTATTATCGGTGCGCTCTCGGATAAAATCGGTCGACGTACGTCGATGCTGATTTTTGGCGGGCTGTCGGCGTTATGTACCGTACCTATTCTGTCTGCCCTTCAGCATGTGACTTCGCCGTATGCCGCGTTTGCGCTGGTGATGCTGGCGATGGTGATTGTCAGTTTCTATACCTCTATTAGCGGAATACTGAAAGCCGAAATGTTCCCGGCGCAGGTACGTGCTTTAGGGGTAGGGCTCTCTTATGCGGTAGCTAATGCGTTGTTTGGTGGATCGGCAGAGTACGTTGCGTTATCGCTTAAATCATGGGGAAGTGAAACGACATTCTTCTGGTACGTAACGATAATGGGCGCACTGGCCTTTATTGTCTCCCTGATGCTGCATCGCAAAGGGAAAGGCATTCGACTTTAATAGCGCGCCATCTGCCACACGGCATAGCCGGTCGTTGCGCCGGCGACGTCCCAGGCGAAATCTTTCCAGCTCCAGCCGCTCCCTGCGGGGCGGCTATCCCACAGTTCTTTTGATGCTCCAAGACTGACTGAGAACATCAACCCAATTGCCGCACTACGATCCCGGCTGTATCCCTGATGCTGCGCATATTCATTGCCGGCTGCGGACAACATCGCTGAAGCGAGGAAATGCTGGGCTTTATCCTGTCCGGACCAGTTATCGTTGGCCATATGGCTACAGCCGCTCAGAAAGAGGACGCTCAGTAACAGAGGAATACGCATCAACGGGCTCCATAAAAAAGCCCTGCGGGTGGCAGGGCCTGGACATTACAGAATACGGCTGATAAGTCGGTCGATACGAATACGACGTAAGCGGCGGATAAGCTTGCGGACTTTCACCGGATAATCGGCAATGCTCTGCAGTTCGCGGTAGTGATTCACCACAGTGGTATGTGTGCGAATCAGCTCCAGCTCACGCTCACGTTTTGCGGCTAGCTCATGCTGCGGGTCATGGATCAGGATAGCGTTTTCCAGATCCAGTCGCCACGCGCGTGGGTTCAGGTTGTTACCGGTCAGCAGCATCCACTCATCGTCGACCCACATTCCTTTCAGATGGTAAGTGTTGTCTTCGTCTTTCCAGAGACGCACAACCAGCTGGTCAGTGTTTACATAATACTGTAAACGGCTCAGGAAACGGCGCAGGTTAATCTCATAGAGATAAGGCAGCGCACCGATGATTTTGAACGGCTGATCTTCAGGAATGAAGAAGTCGTTTGCGGTTTTATCACCAACGATGATTTCCACTTTTTTACCGTCGCGCAGCAGCTGAATGATATTACGCACCAGCACGGCTGGAAGGTTGAAGTACGGCGTACAGATGGTGAGTTTCTGCTCCGCGCACGGCATCAGATGGAAGATCGTTTTGTTCAGCAGGCTTGATTTGCCGAGCCCTACCAGCGGCGTAACGGATAACTCTTCGTTGTTCGCATCGCCCTGGAAATGATAGACCGCATCACGCAGCTCCTGGCGGAAGGCGCGAACATCGTTTTTGATTTCCGGGCTTTTAGGGCGCTCGGGATCGTCAAGGCGATTAACACCGCGTCCATGGACCAGATTTTTATCAACCCAGTTAAACATGATATCGGCCATCTGCGGATTACGGATCAGATGGTAGCGGTCGTAGCGGTATTTATCGAGCTGATGAAGGTAAACATCATTCAGACTTGCGCCGCTGTACAGCACGCTGTCATCAATGATGAAGCCCTTGAAATGGAGAACGCCGAGCGCTTCACGGGTATTAACCGGGACGCCATAAACAGGTACATCGACGCCAGGATTTTCCTGCGCCGTGCGGCAATACCAGTCGGCATTGGTGTTTGAGGCGGCGGCGCCAATACGACCACGCTGAGCGCGATGCCAGTCTACCAGCACGCGAACATCGAGTTCCGGGCGCTGACGTTTGGCTTCATAGAGCGCGTTCAGGATCCCGCGCCCGCCTTCATCCTGTTCAAGATACAGCGCCACAATGCAAACGCGTCGCGTGGCGCTGGCAATCTTTTCCAGAAGCGTCTCCCGAAAATGAGCGGGAGCGTAAAAGAACTCTACATCATCAACTGACTGAGAAATCTTCGGTAGTTGAGCAAGGTGTTGTTGATGTTTATTACGCTTAAATTTTGACAACATCACAGTGCGTTTCTTCTCTGTTCATTGAAGGGTTGTCTGTACCATGCAAACAACATAAGCGGACAATGATACCACCAGTCCCGTCCAAAGTGGGTAACATTTCCAGTAGCTTACTCGCGTTTGTCTGCTGATGTCAGACTGAGGGACAAGGCCACAATACCTTCGTCCAGCTGAATATCAACGTCAAATCCAAGTTTTCGCGCCAGGGTCACCATACCGCGATTGTTAGGCATAGTAATGCCATTAAGGCGTAACAATCCGTGATCTCGCGTATAACTGATGAGTTTTTCCAGCAGCCGTCTTCCCAGACCCAGGCCTTTAAGATCTGAGCGCACCAGCACCGCAAACTCCGCATCGACGTTATCCGGGTCAGAAATCGCACGCGTGACGCCGAGGATCTCATCCCCCTTATCGGAGCGACGAACGGCAACAAACGCCATTTCTCGATCGTAGTCGATCTGGGTCATATTGGCTAAATCATCGTGGGTAAATTCGTTGATTTCGCTAAAATAGCGATAATAAAGATCCTCTTTCGTGACCTGAGAGATAAAGGCCCGCAGCTGGGGCTCATCTTCCGGCAGAATAGGGCGGAACAAGGCGCGTTCCCCATTCTTCATCTCAACCCACTCCTCCAGTTGCAGGGGATACGGGCGGATCGCCAGACGGCTCTCTCTGTCTCCTTCGAATGGCGCGATATCCAGGGTCACGTCCAGCGCCGTGAACTCATTGCCTGAGGCGAGCAGCGGATGAATGTCCAGCCGCTGGATCTCGGCACAATCCACAATCAGGTTAGAGACCTGCACCAGGAACTGGCTTAACCCGGCAATATCAAGCGGGCGCAGCGCACTCCGGCCACGGATCTTTTTACTTTTGATCGCCTGGATGATCAGATAACGCGCCAGGTTCATGTTCAGCGGTGGTAAAGCGACCACCGCCTGCTCCTCCGGACGCCACTCAACGCCACCCTCTCCCAGCATGATGAGCGGTCCGAAGACGGGATCGTGTTCGACCACCACCCGTAATTCCTGAGCTCCCGCGCGGTTGGCCATGCTTTGCACCAGCAATCCGTGGATCCTTGCCTGCGGCCAGGCCATTTTGACCCGGTCGAAAATAGCATCAGCTGCCTGCTGCACCTCAGTCGCCGTACGCAGGTATAACATGACCCCCTGAACATCAGACTTATGCGGGATATCCGGGGAGCGGAGCTTCAGGGCCACCGGATAGCCAATCTGTTCGGCTATATGCACGGCCTCTGCGCTGTCGCTGGCGATCCAGGTCGGCAGAGTTTGCATCCCGTAGCTGCCCAGAATGGGCTGGACCTCATGCGTATCAAGCGAGGTCGCGCCTTCTTCAATAGCCTGCTGCAACAGCCGGTGAACGTCGACGGTGTTCGCCGTCAGATTCCCCGGCAAAGCCGGTGTTTCACGCAGCTGTTTCTGGTTGCGGCGATATTCCACCATATGCATAAATGCGGTGATGGTGCCTTCCGGCGTGCGGTAGGTTGGCAGCCCGGCCTCGCTGAACAAGCGCCGCGCCTCCTGAGAGGAAAACTCACCGCACCAGTTGGTGAGCAGGGTAACGTATTTACCGCGCGGATGGTTGCGCACGGCATCAATGAGCGCGCGCGCGCTTTCACTGCCCGGCGCGACCGCGCTGGGAGAGTGGATAATCATCAGCGCATCGAAATCCTGGCTATCCAGCAAAATGGATATCGCCCTGATATAGCGGTCGCTGCTGGCGTCATCACGCAAATCAAGCGGATTGCCGGGCGTCACGCTGGTCGGAAGCGCTTCTTTCAGGCGCTGCAGCGTCTCTTCACTCAGCGTTGCCAGCTTGCCGAAGCGCCGCCACAGCTCGTCCAGCGCGAGCGCGGCAGGCGCCGCACCGTTACTGACAATCATTAGTTTCTCACCGCGCAACGGGCGCATATGGCTTAACGTCTCAACGGCGGAAAAAAGCTCGTGCGTATCCTGTACCCGCAGCAACCCCGCGCGCTGAATGGCGGCGTCCCAGGCGGGATCCATGCCGGAATGAGAATGCAGCAGACGCTGTGCCGCAGGGCTGCGTCCGCTTTTGATCACCAGGATCGGTTTATTGCGCGAAGCGCTTCGCGAAGCCGAGACAAAACGACGCGCGTCGCTGAGGTGCTCAAGATAAAGCAGGATCGCACTGGTTTTGCCGTCGCGCGCCAGAAAATCCAGTAGCTCATCAACGTCGATATCCAGGCTGTCGCCCAGGGCAATGAAGTAGGAGAATCCCATTTCACGCTGCTGCGCCCAGTCGAGGATGGTGTTCGATACTGCAGCCGACTGCGAGATAAATGCGAGTTTGCCTTTGCGGATTGGAACCGGGGAGAAACTGGCATTCAGCCCCTGCCAGGGGGCGAGCAGGCCCAGACTGTTTGGCCCGAGAATGCGCATTTGATAGCGGCTGGCGCAGGCCAACAGCTCGGCTTTCTGTTCAGGGGGGGACGAGAGAATAATGCAGGTTTTACACCCCTTCTTGCCGAGTGATTCCAGCAGTTCCGGGTTACGCTTCGCGTTTGTACAGAGTACGGCAAGATCCGGCACGAAGGGCAGGCTTTGCACATCAGGCCATGCAAGCACTCCCTGAACGGCCTTATAAGACGGCGTGACGGGCATGACGGGGCCATTAAATCCCCCGGCCAGCAGATTGCGCATCATCAGATAGCCAGCACGATCCGGTTTCATTGATGCGCCGATAACGGCAATGGATTTAGGACGAAGTAGCGCTTCTAACCCTCGCTGGCTCATGCAGGCCTCCTGTGAATGCAAGCGACCTGATGATTTTAAACGCTTTCTGGCTCGGGCGCTGTGACGCTGCCCTTATGAACGGTTTTTCCCGCCAGATAGCGCTCCCGGAAGCATGAGAAATGGTTGCCCAGGGCACCAGCCGCAGCGGTATCTCCCGCTAAATCCAGAAGCGCAATTGCCACTTCGGCAGTGCAGTATTGCCCGTCAGCATGCGCTTCACGCAGGCGGTAGGCTGAGACGCGGGAAAGATCGACAGAAATCACCGGCAGAGCGTCGAGATAGGGGCTTTTGCGAAACATTTTTCGCGCTTCGGTCCAGGTACCGTCCAGCATGATAAACAGCGGTGGTTTACCGGATGGCGGCGTTGAAAGCACCCGGCGCTCTGCGCCTGCATAAGACGCGGGGAAAACGACCATAGGCTGATAGTCGGGGCTGGCCACTAAATCGAGCAGGGCCTGAGGCGGCTCCGTACGGGACCACTGAAACGCGGCGGTATCCGGCAGAATATCGGCGATAAGACGCCCCGTATTGCTGGGTTTCATCGGCTCGGTATCGAACATGACCAGACAAAAACGGCTTTCCGCCGTACTCGGAGCGAGCGTCTCGCACAGACAAACCTTCAGCGGCAGCAGGCAGCGCTGACAGCGGCGAATACGGTTGCCACGGGCAAGGAAAGGTCGGGTGGCGCGCGCAAGGCGTTCGGCACGTAATTTAAGGACAGCGTTATCAGTCATGGGCGAAATGCAGGAAAAACGCTATTTTCGCAGAGGCGGGAGCGGGGCACAAGACGTGCCCCGAGAATGTTAGAGCGACTCGTTTAACCAGCTTTCAAAAGGCGCTTTTGGAACCGCGCCGTTGAGCATATCGATCACTTCGCCATTTTTGAAAATCATAATGGTCGGGATGCTGCGAATACGAAAACGTGCGCTCAGTTCTGGTTCGGCTTCGGTATTGACCTTAACGAACCGCATTTTTCCGCTACGCTCTTCAGCCACATCTTCGAAAATCGGCGCGAAGCTACGGCAAGGGCCGCACCATGGCGCCCAGAAATCGATCACGACAGGAAGATCGTCCTTGAGGAGTTTGTCCAGCGTAGCACCCGTCGCGTTAATGACATCGCCATCAAATAATTCATGGCCACAACGTCCGCATTTCGCACCATCTTCCATCCGATCGTCCGGAATGCGATTAAGAGCCTGACAGTTGGCACATACGGTATTCATAACTAACCTCTGATAGAGCCGTGGGACAGCGGCAGAACGCCGATAATGTTTCTAATATGTTACATATTATCAATGAGCCTGTTTGAAACAACAATGCGTTTTATTCAATGAGAACAATAGTCACAGGCTTTTGTACGAAATTATGGCTATGCGCTGGCACATCGGGTAATCTGCGCGCTTCGCGCAGCGCTGGTGGAGAAAAGCATGAACGACGAAATGAAAAACAAAAGCGGCAAGGTCAAAGTGATGTATGTCCGCAGTGATGATGACTCTGATAAACGCACCCAAAATCCGCGTACCGGAAAAGGTGGCGGGCGTCCGGCGTCTTCTCGTGCAGACGGTGGCCGTCGCCCCGCCCGCGATGACAGAAATAACCGCGGTGATGACCGCAAACGTGACGATCGCAAACGTGATGACCGTCCGCGTTCTGACCGCCCACGCAGTGACCGTCCACGCGACGATCGTCCGCGTGATGACTTCTCACGTGATAATGCCTCCCCGTGGCGCACCGTTTCTCGCGCCCCTGGCGATGAGACGCCGGAAAAAGCCGATCACGGCGGTATCAGCGGTAAAAGCTTTATCGATCCGGAAGTGCTGCGCCGTCAGCGTGCGGAAGAGACCCGCGTGTATGGCGAGAACGCCTGCCAGGCGCTGTTCCTGAGCCGTCCTGAGTGTATCGTTCGCGCCTGGTTTATCCAGAGCGTGACCCCGCGCTTCAAAGAAGCGCTGCGCTGGATGGCCGCGAACCGTAAAGCCTACCACGTGGTGGATGATGCCGAGCTGACTAAAGCCTCCGGTACTGAACACCACGGCGGCGTCTGCTTCCTGATCAAAAAGCGTAACGGCACGACCGTGCAGCAGTGGGTCAGCCAGGCGGATGCCGATGACTGCGTGCTGGCGCTGGAAGATGTGGGCAACCCGCACAACCTGGGCGCAATGATGCGCAGCTGCGCGCACTTTGGCGTGAAAGGCGTGCTGTTGCAGGATGCCGCGCTGCTGGAATCCGGCGCCGCGATCCGTACTGCGGAAGGCGGAGCCGAGCACGTACAGCCAATCACCGGCGACAGCGTTCTGGACGCCCTGGAGCAGTTCCGTAAAGCGGGCTATTCCATCGTGACCACCTCGAGCCATGCCGGTACGCCGCTGTTTAAAGCGACGCTGCCGCGCAAAATGGTGCTGGTGCTGGGTCAGGAACGTGATGGTCTGTCTGACGCGGCGCTCTCCAGTGCGGATCTGAGCGTCTCTATCGACGGAACAGGCAATGTGGAAAGTCTGAACGTATCCGTTGCGACCGGCGTACTGCTGGCCGAGTGGTGGCGTCAGAACAAGGCATAATCCATTGTGTTTTTTGTATGCCCGGTGAACCGGGCATACAAACTCAAACTACTCGCTCTCTGCCGGTAATACAGGCATCCAGTCAATCGGCGTTTCGCCACGTTTTTCCAGCCATTCATTCGCCAGAACAAAATGATTACTGCCAAAGAAACCGCGATGCGCAGACAGCGGTGACGGGTGCGGTGCTTTCAGCACGTGATGACGCTGACGATCGATAATCGCCCCTTTCTTCTGCGCGTGAGAACCCCAGAGTAAAAACACTACCCCTTCACGATGCTCGTTGATAAGGCTGATGACTTTATCGGTAAACGTCTCCCAGCCCAGACTGGCGTGCGAGTGCGCCTGGCCCGCCCGTACGGTAAGCACCGTATTCAGCAACAGCACGCCCTGGCGCGCCCAGCTTTCCAGGTAGCCGTGGTTTGGCCGGGTAAAACCGGGCACGGTTCCCTCAAGCTCTTTATACATGTTGAGCAAAGAAGGGGGTATAGCCACGCCCGGACGGACGGAAAACGCCAGCCCATGCGCCTGCCCGGGGCCGTGATAGGGATCCTGGCCAAGAATGACCACTTTCACATCGCTCAGTTCGGTGTAGCGAAAGGCGTTGAACACGTCTTTCTGCGGCGGGTAAATCGTCTGTCCGGACTGACGCTCAGCGGCAACGGTGCTGAGCGTATTGATAAAATAAGACTGCTGCTTTTCTTCTGCCAGCACGTCATGCCAGGTTAAAGGTGTCGTCATCTCGCTCTCCTGCGAATCTCAATCTCTGACTAGCTTACCTGTTTCACCCCGGTGAGCAAAATTACGCGCTGAAATACGTGCTAAGTGGCTAAATTTATTTTGAAAAGATACAGGGTAAGTTGAATTGGTAAGGTTGTGAAATTGATCTAAAACAATAAATTCAAACCACACTCTTTATGTGGTTGGTGTTTTTGTTGATTTAAATCAATAAATCACCGGGGTGTGAATGTTATATATACACACAAGAAACAATGGTTTTACCAATTGGCCTCGAGAGGCCGACACGAGTTAATGTAGCCTAAGGGAGGCAATACATGATTACAGGTATCCAGATTACTAAAGCTGCAAATGACGATCTGCTCAATTCTTTCTGGCTGCTGGACAGCGAGAAGAACGAAGCGCGCTGCGTCGTTGCGAAAGCGGGTTTTGCTGAAGATGAAATCGTACCGGTAAACAAACTGGGCGAAATCGAATACCGTGAAGTTCCTATGGAAGTGCAGCCGGAAGTGCGCGTGGAAGGTGGTCAGCACCTGAACGTAAACGTGCTGCGCCGCGAAACGCTGATGGATGCCGTTGAGCACCCAGAAAAATACCCACAGCTGACCATCCGCGTGTCTGGCTATGCGGTTCGCTTTAACTCACTGACTCCAGAACAGCAGCGCGACGTTATCGCCCGTACCTTTACTGAAAGCCTGTAACGGCTTCAGCAGGGGGGAATAAAAAAGCCGGGGATTTCCCCGGCTTTTTTTTACTCTTCAGTTTTCGTCTCTGGTGCGGCAGAGCTTGGCTTACGGCGTTTACCAATATTTTTGGTATCGCGGTGGCGCTGCTTCACGCGCGGTTTCTCTTTTTCTTTCTCTTTTCTCTCAGCACGTTTCGCGAGCGCTTTCTTGGACGGTTTACCCGTCATCTTTTCACTTGGCGCGCGCGTGGTCGGGCGGAGTTCGTCAATAACGCGCGCTTTCAACGGCTCATCAACATAGCGGCCAATCTTCTGCAGCAGCAGGTAGTCATGCGCTTCGACGAGTGAAATCGCAATCCCTTTGCGGCCCGCGCGGCCGGTACGGCCAATACGGTGCAGATAGGTATCTCCGCTGCGCGGCATATCGAAGTTAATGACGTGGCTGACGTCAGGGATGTCGATCCCGCGTGCGGCAACGTCAGTCGCAACCAGCACGTTAACGCGACCGTCGGTCAGACGCTTAATCCCTTCGGTACGCTTGATCTGCGCCATCTCGCCTTCAAGATAGCAGTTGTTGATCCCGGCGTTACGCAGCATTTCAGCCAGCTCGTGCACGCGCTCGCGCTTGCGAACAAAAACGATTGTGCGCAGAGCATCTTCCTGCTTCAGCAGATGTTTCAGCAATTCTACTTTGTGCTCGAGGTTGTCCGCGCGGTAGTACCACTGGTGGATCTTCTTACGCTCACGGGTGGACGGCGTTGCCGAGACTTCCACCGGATCTTCCAGCAGACGCTCTGCGAAGTCTTTGATCGCTTCCCCTTCGAGGGTGGCAGAGAACAGCATCGTCTGGTTACGCCAGCGCGTTTCCCCGGCAATGTGCTCGATATCCTGTGCGAAGCCCATGTCCAGCATGCGGTCGGCTTCGTCGAGGATCAGCGTTTCAACCGCACGACAGTCGAAGTTCTCTTCTTTAATGTACTGCAGCAGGCGGCCCGTCGTCGCAACGACGATGTCCTGGTTTTCGCTGAACACTTCGGCGTGGTTCATGTACGCAACGCCGCCGGTGATGGTGGCAATATCGAGATGAGTATTTGCCGCGAGTTCACGCGCGTGATCGGCAACCTGCATTGCCAGTTCGCGCGTAGGCGTCAGGATTAAAATACGCGGCGGGCCAGATTTTTTACGCGGAAAGTCGAGCAGATGCTGCAACACAGGCAGCAAATAGGCTGCTGTCTTCCCCGTGCCGGTTGGCGCAGAACCGAGCACATCGCGGCCCTCAAGCGCAGGCGGAATGGCCGCTGCCTGAATGGCGGTCGGGCGTGTAAAGCCTTTGCTCTCAAGTGCATTGAGCAGGCTTTCATCGAGTTCAAGTTCGGAAAAAGTCGTTACAGTCATGTTCTACCTCTGTGTGGGGCGCTGATTATAGACGTTACGGCTGTAATCTTCATCTGTTTGTATGGATATCGCTTTTCGGCCACTTCGCTTTCCCCTATGCTACTCCAGTTTCACTTAGAAGGTTGCCCCGACATGTCTCAACTCAAAGCGCAGCTGCGCCGCGATGGTTTTACGTTTAAACAATTTTTTGTCGCCCACGATCGCTGTGCCATGAAGGTCGGTACAGACGGTATTTTACTGGGAGCGTGGGCGCCTGTCGCAGGTGTTAAGCGTATTCTTGATATCGGTACCGGCAGCGGGCTGGTGGCCCTGATGCTGGCGCAGCGTACGGAAGAACATGTCATCATTGATGCCGTCGAACTGGACGCGCAGGCCGCAGAGCAGGCGAGTGACAATATGGCCGAATCCCCCTGGGCAGCCCGAATGAAGGTGGAATGCGCAGATGTGCTCGCCTGGGCGCCTGAACAAACCGCGCGTTACGATTTGATCGTCAGCAACCCTCCCTACTACGAACCCGGCGTTGAGTGCGGGACACCCGAGCGTGAACAGGCGCGTTATACCGGCTCCCTCGATCATAAAGCGCTGCTCACCAGTGCGGCAGAACTCATCTCCGAAGAAGGTTTTTTCTGTGTGGTCCTGCCTGAGAGTACCGGCAACACGTTTATCAGTATCGCGCTGGAGATCGGCTGGACGTTACGTCTGCGTACCGATATTTCGGATACGGAAGGACGACTGCCGCACCGCGTGCTGCTGGCGCTCTCGCCAAAAGAGGGTGAATGCTTTAATGACCGGATGGTGATCCGTGGGCCAGACCAGCGTTATTCCGAAGATTACACGGCTCTGACCCAGGCATTTTATCTGTTTATGTAAACCTGCGGGGCGAGTATCGACGGGCCGGACTCAGCAAGCTGATCCGGGTAGTCCAGGGTATAGTGCAGCCCGCGGCTCTCTTTACGCATCATCGCGCAGCGAACAATCAGCTCGGCCACCTGCACCAGATTGCGCAGCTCCAGCAGGTTATTGGATACGCGGAAATTGGCATAATACTCATCAATTTCCTGCTGCAGCATGGTGATGCGGCGCAAGGCGCGTTCCAGGCGTTTCGTGGTGCGCACAATCCCCACGTAGTCCCACATAAACAGCCGTAGCTCATGCCAGTTGTGCTGGATCACGACCAGCTCGTCCGGGTTATCCACCCGGCTTTCATCCCAGGCTGGCAACTGCTCTGTCTCGCGGGCGTAAGGCATGCGCTTCGTTATGTCTTCCGCCGCTGACCAGCCGTACACCAGACACTCAAGCAGCGAGTTAGAGGCCATACGGTTCGCGCCGTGAAGTCCGGTATAGCTGACCTCACCGATAGCATACAGACCGTCTACGTCAGTACGTCCATGATCGTCAACCATTACGCCACCGCAGGTATAGTGTGCCGCTGGCACAATGGGCACCGGATCGCGCGTTAAATCAATGCCAAGATTGAGCAGCTTCTCGTAAATCATCGGGAAATGCTGGCGAATGAACTCTGCTGGCTTATGGCTGATATCGAGATACATGCAGTCTACGCCAAGACGCTTCATTTCATGATCGATGGCGCGGGCAACGATATCGCGCGGGGCCAGTTCACCGCGGGCGTCAAAGTCGGGCATAAAACGGGAGCCGTCAGGGCGTTTCAGATAAGCGCCTTCACCGCGCAGGGCTTCCGTCAGCAGGAAGTTGCGCGCCTGAGGGTGGAACAGGGCGGTGGGGTGAAACTGATTAAACTCGAGGTTTGCCACCCGACAGCCAGCTCGCCAGGCCATAGCGATACCGTCGCCGGAGGCAATGTCCGGGTTCGTGGTGTACTGATACACCTTGGAGGCGCCGCCCGTCGCCAGTACCACAGCCTTCGCCTGACAGGTCTCCACCTTCTCTTTATTGCGGTTCCAGACCCAGGCGCCCACCACGCGACGCGTACCGGGCAGGCCAATCTTGTCAGAGATAATCAGGTCAACGGCATTGCTTCGCTCGAGAACCCGAATATTAGGATGGTTCAACGCTTTGCTGACCAGCGTGGTTTCCACTTCTTTTCCGGTGGCATCCGCTGCGTGCAGGATGCGGCGGTGGCTATGGCCGCCTTCGCGAGTCAGGTGGTAGCTCTCTTCACCGTTGGGTTGAACCTGAGTATCGAACAAGACGCCCTGGTCGATGAGCCACTGAACGCAGTGACGGGCATTGCTGGCGACAAACTCTGCGGCGTGTGCATCCACGATCCCGGCCCCGGCAATGAGCGTATCTTCGACGTGAGACGCAATGCTGTCTGTCTCATCAAACACGGCGGCAATGCCACCCTGGGCATAAAACGTAGAACCTTCACTTATCGGTCCTTTACTCAGAACGATAACGTTTTGATGCTCGGCCAGGCGCAGCGCCAGAGAGAGACCGGCAGCACCGCTGCCGATGATCAGTACATCACAATGGAGTTCAGGTGTTGTGTTCATGATTGTTGTTTAATTTACTAAACAGTGTTGGGGCAGAATAGCACCTGAATGCGATATATCGCACGTATTTTTTTAGAGGCTGTCGCAATGGCTAAACGCGTAAGCGGAGGTAAACGGAGGGTAAATGAGTGAAATTATTTTGCGAAGCAGATCGTTAGCGTCAGATTTTGTGGTGAAATAAAGCCTGTGTTGCGTTACTCTTCTGGCGGGAAAAAGATGTTTCTTGTCAGAAAGTGGTGCGTATCGTGAACAGACTTATAATGAGAGAAAATGAACAGTCTGCGGCGCGATGAACAAAAACAAAGGCGTTACGGAACTTATTGAAGATCAGACACTCTAAATGGTGCTTGCTCAAAGTGCGGTATTTTAGAGTGGCGTTTCGATAACGCGTGGAATTTAGGTTTGGGGAGACATTACCTCGGATGAGCGAGCAGTTAACGGACCAGGTCCTGGTTGAACGGGTCCAGAAGGGAGATCAGAAAGCCTTTAACCTACTGGTAGTCCGCTACCAGCATAAGGTGGCGAGCCTGGTTTCCCGCTATGTACCGTCAGGCGATGTGCCTGATGTGGTGCAAGAGTCTTTTATTAAGGCCTATCGCGCGCTGGATTCTTTCCGGGGAGATAGTGCTTTTTATACCTGGCTGTACCGTATTGCGGTCAATACGGCAAAGAATTATCTGGTCGCTCAGGGCCGTCGTCCGCCTTCAAGTGATGTGGACGCAATCGACGCCGAAAACTTCGAAAGTGGCGGCGCATTGAAAGAAATTTCGAACCCTGAGAACTTAATGTTGTCAGAAGAACTGAGACAAATCGTTTTTCGCACGATCGAGTCGCTCCCGGAAGATTTACGTATGGCAATTACGTTACGGGAGCTGGATGGTCTGAGCTATGAAGAGATAGCCGCTATCATGGATTGTCCGGTCGGCACGGTACGTTCACGAATTTTCCGTGCGCGAGAAGCTATTGATAATAAAGTTCAACCGCTTATCAGGCGTTGACGATAGCGGGATACTGGAAAAGGTATTAGGCATGCAGAAAGAAAAACTTTCCGCTTTAATGGATGGTGAAACGGTGGATAGTGAGCTGCTCAACGAGCTGTCTCATTCACCCGAAATGCAAGAGACCTGGGAGAGTTACCATCTCATCCGTGACACCCTTCGCGGTGACACCGGCGAGGTTCTCCATTTCGATATCTCAGCCCGCGTCATGGCGGCGATTGAGAATGAGCCTGTTCATCAGACCACTCCGCTGATTCCTGAAGCTCAACCCGCGCCTCACCAGTGGCAGAAAATGCCGTTCTGGCAAAAGGTGCGTCCGTGGGCCAGCCAGCTTACCCAAATGGGTGTGGCTGCATGCGTATCGCTTGCAGTTATTGTTGGCGTCC
The DNA here is from genome assembly GCF_001521715.1 of Enterobacter asburiae. Taxonomy (NCBI): domain Bacteria; kingdom Pseudomonadati; phylum Pseudomonadota; class Gammaproteobacteria; order Enterobacterales; family Enterobacteriaceae; genus Enterobacter; species Enterobacter asburiae. Next base: position 2,667,342 of record NZ_CP011863.1, on the reverse strand, counting down.
AGCACTATAATACTCAGTCTGAAACTAATCAGCAGCCAGAAGCGCCAGTGTTTAACACACTGCCGATGATGGGCAAAGCCAGCCCGGTAAGCTTGGGCGTACCGGCTGATGCATCCGCCAGCGGCGGCCAGCAACAGCAGGTTCAGGAGCAGCGCCGTCGCATTAATGCGATGTTGCAGGATTACGAGTTGCAGCGTCGTCTGCACTCTGAACAGCTTCAGTTTGAGCAGGCGCAGACACAGCAAGCTGCTGTGCAGGTGCCCGGAAACCAAACTTTAGGAACGCAATCGCAGTAATGAAGCAACTTTGGTTCGCCATGTCTCTGATGGCGGGTAGCCTGTTCTTCTCTGCCAACGCCTCGGCTGATGTTTCATCCGGGGCGTTGTTGCAGCAAATGAATCTGGCCAGCCAGTCACTCAATTACGAGTTGGCATTTATCAGCATCAATAAGCAGGGCGTCGAGTCGTTACGCTATCGCCATGCCCGTCTTGATAACCAGCCGCTCGCCCAGCTTCTACAGATGGATGGCCCGCGTCGGGAAGTTGTCCAGCGTGGTAACGAAATCAGCTATTTCGAGCCAGGCCTGGAGCCTTTCACGCTGAATGGCGACTATATCGTTGATTCCCTGCCGTCACTCATTTACACCGACTTTAAACGGCTTGCCCCTTACTACGATTTTATTTCGGTAGGGCGTACCCGCATCGCGGACAGACTGTGCGAGGTAATTCGCGTTGTTGCCCGGGACGGAACGCGATACAGCTATATCGTCTGGATTGATGCCGAAACCAAACTCCCCATGCGTGTTGACCTGCTCGACCGTGACGGTGAAACGCTGGAACAGTTCCGGGTTATCTCCTTCAGCGTGAACAATCAGGTCGGCAACAGCATGCAGAATCTGGCTAAGGCCAGCCTGCCGCCGCTGCTTTCTGTTCCTGCCGGGGATTCCGTTAATTTCAACTGGGTACCTGCCTGGATCCCACAAGGATTTAGCGAAGTGTCCAGCAGCCGTCGTCAGCTGCCAACGATTGAAACGCCGGTGGAATCGCGCCTCTATTCCGACGGCTTGTTCAGCTTCTCGGTGAATATCAATCGCGCAACGGCAAACAGCGCCGAACAAATGCTGCGTACCGGGCGTCGTACGGTGAGTACAACGGTACGCGATAACGCAGAGATCACCATTGTGGGAGAACTCCCTCCGCAGACGGCGAAGCGCATCTCCGACAGCATTAAATTCAGGGCTGCACAATGATCAAAGAGTGGGCGACGGTTGTCTCCTGGCAGAACGGCATTGCGCTGGTGAGCTGCGATGTAAAAGCCTCATGTAATAGCTGCGCATCCCGCGCCGGCTGCGGCAGCCGCGTGCTGAATAAGCTCGGGCCACAAACATCGCACACGATTTCTGTGCCAAGCGAACAGCCGCTGATGGCGGGGCAGAAGGTAGAACTGGGCATCGCGGAAGGCAGCCTGCTCAGCTCCGCTATGCTGGTGTATCTCTCTCCACTGGTCGGCCTGTTTATCATGGGCGGCCTGTTTCAGATGCTGTTTGGTACCGATGTGGCCGCTATGTGCGGTGCCGCATTGGGTGGCGTGGGGGGATTCTGGCTTGCCAAAGGGCTCTCTCCGACGCTCGCCGCACGCGAGGAGTGGCAGCCTGTCATTCTCAGCGTTGGGCTGGCGCCAGACCAGCTTCGTGTTGAAACGCTCTCTTCTGAGGCCCGGTGATCCATCGGGCTTTATCATTTTTTACACCCTAAAACAGAAAACGGCCTTTCTTCACGCTATACCTGCTTCTAAGTGCATTTCCAGGTAGCGAGGATGTAGTGTAGAATGCTGCGTTTTCGCACTGAAAAACGTCAGGCTAAGAACAGCGGCCTCCAGGAATTCGTAAGGCATAATTATTTAACTATATGAAGAACATACGTAACTTTTCGATCATTGCTCACATTGACCACGGTAAGTCGACGCTGTCTGACCGTATTATCCAGATTTGCGGTGGCCTGTCTGATCGTGAAATGGAAGCCCAGGTTCTGGACTCCATGGACCTGGAACGCGAACGCGGTATCACCATTAAAGCGCAGAGCGTTACGCTTGATTACAAAGCGGCTGATGGTGAAACCTATCAACTGAACTTTATCGACACCCCAGGCCACGTTGACTTCTCCTATGAGGTTTCACGCTCGCTCGCGGCCTGTGAAGGCGCGCTGCTGGTGGTGGATGCCGGGCAGGGCGTTGAAGCCCAGACCCTCGCAAACTGCTACACCGCGATGGAAATGGATCTCGAAGTTGTGCCGGTTCTGAACAAGATCGACCTGCCAGCCGCCGACCCTGAACGCGTAGCGGAAGAGATTGAAGATATCGTCGGCATTGACGCGACCGATGCCGTGCGCTGCTCCGCGAAAACCGGTGTGGGCGTGACCGACGTGCTTGAACGCCTGGTACGTGACATTCCGGCCCCGGAAGGCGATCCGGATGGTCCGCTGCAGGCGCTGATTATCGACTCCTGGTTCGATAACTATCTGGGCGTTGTCTCTCTGGTGCGTATTAAAAACGGCACCATGCGTAAAGGCGACAAAATCAAGGTAATGAGTACCGGACAGGTCTACAACGCCGACCGTCTGGGCATCTTCACGCCAAAACAGGTTGACCGTACCGAGCTGAGATGTGGCGAGGTAGGCTGGCTGGTCTGCGCCATTAAAGACATCCTCGGCGCGCCGGTGGGCGATACCCTGACCGGCGCCCGTAACCCGGCAGATAAAGCGCTGCCAGGCTTTAAAAAGGTGAAACCGCAGGTTTACGCGGGTCTGTTCCCGGTCAGCTCTGACGACTACGAAAACTTCCGTGACGCGCTCGGTAAACTGAGCCTGAACGATGCTTCCCTGTTCTACGAGCCAGAAAGCTCAACGGCGCTGGGCTTCGGCTTCCGCTGTGGCTTCCTCGGTCTGCTGCACATGGAGATCATTCAGGAGCGTCTGGAGCGTGAATACGATCTGGATCTGATCACCACGGCGCCGACCGTAGTCTATGAAGTTGAAACCACCTCGAAAGAAGTGATCTACGTCGATAGCCCGTCCAAGCTGCCGCCGCTGAACAACATTCAGGAGCTGCGTGAGCCTATTGCAGAGTGTCACATGCTGCTGCCGCAGGAATTCCTGGGGAACGTCATTACGCTGTGTATTGAGAAGCGTGGCGTGCAGACCAACATGGTTTACCACGGTAACCAGGTGGCGCTGACCTATGAGATCCCGATGGCGGAAGTGGTACTCGACTTCTTCGACCGTCTGAAGTCGACCTCCCGTGGCTATGCGTCACTGGATTACAACTTCAAACGCTTCCAGGCCTCCAACATGGTGCGTGTGGACGTGCTGATCAACGGCGAGCGCGTGGATGCGCTGGCGCTGATCACCCACAACGACAATGCGCCGTACCGCGGCCGCGAGCTGGTTGAGAAGATGAAAGATCTTATCCCGCGTCAGCAGTTCGATATCGCGATTCAGGCTGCGATTGGCAACCACATTATCGCGCGTTCAACTGTGAAACAGCTGCGCAAAAACGTTCTGGCGAAGTGCTATGGCGGTGACGTCAGCCGTAAGAAAAAGCTGCTGCAGAAGCAGAAAGAAGGTAAGAAGCGTATGAAGCAGGTCGGTAACGTCGAGCTGCCGCAGGAAGCATTCCTTGCCATCCTTCATGTTGGTAAAGACGGCAAATAACCCTAAGGAGTTGGCATGGCGAACATGTTTGCCCTGATCCTGGTCATTGCTACCCTGGTGACAGGTCTGCTGTGGTGTCTGGATAAGTTTATCTTCGCCCCAAAACGTCGTGAACGTCAGGCTGCCGCTCAGGCAGCCACTGGAGATGGGATTGACGCTAAAACCCTGAAGAAAGTCGGCCCGAAACCGGGCTGGCTGGAAACGGGCGCCTCGGTATTTCCGGTGCTGGCAATTGTGCTGGTGGTACGTTCGTTTATTTACGAGCCGTTCCAAATCCCATCAGGTTCAATGATGCCAACACTGCTGATTGGTGATTTTATTCTGGTAGAGAAGTTTGCCTACGGCATTAAAGATCCTATCTACCAAAAGACGCTGATCGAAACCGGTCATCCGAAACGTGGCGACATCGTGGTGTTTAAATATCCGGAAGATCCGCGCTTGGACTACATCAAGCGCGCGGTAGGTCTGCCGGGTGATAAAGTGACTTACGATCCGGTTGCGAAAGAAGTCACCGTTCAGCCGGGCTGCAGCTCCGGTACCGCATGTGAAAACGCGCTGCCAATCACTTACTCAAACGTTGAGCCAAGTGATTTTGTGCAGACCTTCGCCCGTCGTAACGGCGGCGAAGCGACCAGCGGATTCTTCCAGGTACCGAAAGGTGAAACCAAAGAGGACGGCATCCGTCTGGTTGAGCGCAAAGAGACGCTGGGCGATGTGACGCACCGAATCCTCACTGTGCCAATCGCGCAGGATCAGCTGGGTATGTACTATCGCCAGCCGGGCCAGCAGCTGGCGAGCTGGATTGTACCGCCAGGACATTACTTCATGATGGGTGACAACCGCGATAACTCTGCGGACAGCCGTTACTGGGGCTTTGTGCCGGAAGCGAATCTGGTCGGAAAAGCCACCGCCATCTGGATGAGTTTTGAGAAGCAGGAAGGCGAATGGCCGACCGGTGTACGCCTGAATCGTATCGGCGGAATCCATTAATTCTCAATAAATGAACGCGTAGCCGCTTTAATTAGCGGCTACGTGAATTATTTCCACGATAAATCTCTTCGAACTAACGACATCCCCTGTCGTTGTGTATAGAATATTCCCCCGAAGTTTAAGGTTGGCCCTGCAAGGGTGCCACGGCACACGAAACCGCGTTGGTTTTCTCAGGTCGGTTTCGTGTGCTGCATTTTTGACGCATTCATTTATTGGTATCGCATGAACCCCATCGTAATTAATCGGCTTCAACGGAAGCTGGGCTACACTTTTCATCATCAGGAGTTGTTGCAACAGGCATTAACCCACCGCAGTGCCAGCAGCAAACATAATGAGCGTCTCGAGTTTTTAGGCGACTCTATTTTAAGTTTCGTGATTGCGAATGCGCTTTATCACCGTTTCCCGCGTGTGGATGAAGGGGATATGAGCCGCATGCGTGCCACGCTGGTTAGGGGTAATACCCTTGCGGAAATCGCGCGCGAGTTTGAACTGGGCGAATGTCTGCGTCTTGGACCGGGTGAACTGAAAAGCGGCGGCTTCCGTCGTGAATCTATTCTTGCCGATACGGTCGAAGCATTAATTGGTGGTGTGTTCCTGGACAGCGATATCCAGACCGTAGAAAAGCTGATCCTGAACTGGTATCAGACCCGTCTGGACGAAATTAGCCCGGGCGATAAACAAAAAGATCCGAAAACGCGTCTGCAGGAATATTTGCAGGGTCGTCATCTGCCGCTGCCGTCTTATCTGGTGGTACAGGTGCGTGGCGAAGCGCACGATCAGGAATTTACCATCCATTGCCAGGTCAGTGGCCTGAGTGAACCGGTGGTGGGCACAGGTTCAAGCCGTCGTAAGGCTGAACAGGCTGCCGCCGAACAGGCGTTAAAAATGCTGGAGCTGGAATGAGCGAAGAAAAAACCTATTGCGGATTTATTGCCATCGTCGGACGTCCGAACGTTGGCAAATCCACCCTGCTGAATAATCTGCTTGGGCAGAAGATTTCAATCACCTCGCGTAAGGCGCAGACCACGCGTCACCGCATCGTCGGCATCCATACTGAAGGCGCGTATCAGGCGATCTACGTCGATACCCCGGGCCTGCACATGGAAGAGAAGCGCGCCATCAACCGCCTGATGAACAAGGCGGCGAGCAGCTCGATCGGCGATGTAGAGCTGGTGATTTTCGTTGTGGAAGGCACCCGCTGGACGCCGGACGACGAGATGGTGCTGAACAAGCTGCGTGACGGTAAAACGCCGGTCATCCTCGCGGTCAACAAAGTTGATAACGTGCAGGAAAAGGCCGACCTGCTTCCGCATCTGCAGTGGCTCGGTAGCCAGATGAACTTCCTCGACATCGTTCCGCTGTCTGCTGAGACCGGTCTGAACGTTGATACCATCGCGGGCATCGTGCGTAAGCATCTGCCGGAAGCGATTCATCACTTCCCGGAAGACTACATCACCGATCGCTCTCAGCGCTTTATGGCGTCTGAAATCATCCGTGAAAAGCTGATGCGTTTCCTGGGTGCTGAACTGCCTTACTCCGTAACGGTAGAGATCGAGCGTTTCCAGACCAACGAGCGCGGTGGCTACGACATCAACGGCCTGATCCTCGTTGAGCGCGAAGGGCAGAAGAAGATGGTGATCGGCAATAAAGGGGCCAAGATCAAAACCATCGGTATTGAAGCCCGTAAGGATATGATGGAAATGTTCGAAGCGCCGGTTCACCTCGAACTGTGGGTGAAAGTGAAATCTGGCTGGGCCGATGATGAGCGTGCTCTGCGCAGCCTCGGTTACGGCGAAGACCAGTAACTTAAGACGACGAGCATATGGATGGATGGCAGCGCGCCTTTGTCCTGCATAGTCGTCCCTGGAGCGAAACCAGCCTTATGCTGGACGTCTTCACGGAAGAGTCGGGCCGCGTGCGCCTTGTTGCGAAAGGCGCACGTTCCAAACGTTCTAATCTGAAAGGTGCCCTACAGCCTTTCACGCCGCTACTGGTTCGCTTCGGTGGGCGAGGGGAAGTAAAAACCCTGCGCAGCGCTGAAGCCGTCTCCCTGGCGCTTCCTCTTTCCGGCATCACGCTCTACAGCGGTCTGTATGTCAACGAACTCATCTCACGCGTTCTTGAACATGAGACCCGCTTCTCTGAACTTTTCTTCGATTATCTGCACTGTATCCAGGCGCTGGCTGGCGCAACCGGCACGCCCGAACCCGCCTTGCGTCGTTTTGAACTGGCGCTGCTGGGCCACCTCGGATACGGCGTAGATTTTCTGCACTGCGCGGGCAGTGGTGACGAGATAGAAGACACCATGACCTACCGCTACCGCGAAGAAAAAGGCTTCATTGCCAGTATCGTGATAGACAACAGCACCTTTACCGGGCGCCAGCTCCGGGCGCTGTATGAGCGCGAGTTTCCCGATCTGGATACCCTGCGCGCAGCAAAACGCTTTACCCGGATTGCCCTCAAGCCGTATCTTGGCGGCAAGCCCTTAAAGAGCCGCGAATTATTCAGGCAGTTTGTGCCGAAACGTTAACGTTTTACCCCTCACCCCAGCCCTCTCCCGGAGGGAGAGGGGGAAGAGAAATGAACCAAAATACCGAGGATTGTCATGGCTGAATTACTGTTAGGCGTCAACATCGACCACATCGCCACGCTGCGTAATGCGCGCGGCACGGCGTATCCCGATCCGGTTCAGGCGGCGTTTATCGCTGAACAGGCTGGCGCCGACGGCATTACCGTTCACCTGCGTGAAGACCGTCGCCATATCACCGATCGCGACGTGCGCATTCTGCGTCAGACGCTGGACACCCGAATGAATCTGGAGATGGCGGTCACCGAAGAGATGCTGGCGATTGCCTGCGAGACCCAGCCGCACTTCTGCTGCCTGGTGCCGGAAAAACGCCAGGAAGTGACCACCGAAGGCGGTCTGGATGTGGCCGGTCAGCTCGACAAAATGCGCGATGCCTGCAAGCGCCTGGCGGATGCCGGTATCCTGGTTTCTCTGTTTATCGACGCCGATTTCGCCCAGATTAAAGCGGCGGCCGACGTGGGCGCACCGTATATCGAAATCCACACCGGCTGCTATGCCGATGCCAAAAATGATGCCGAACAGGCCAAAGAGCTGGAACGTATTGCCAAAGCGGCCACGTATGCTTCAAGTCTGGGACTGAAGGTGAACGCCGGTCACGGCCTGACCTACCATAACGTGAAGGCGATTGCCGCTCTGCCGGAAATGCACGAGCTGAACATCGGCCACGCCATCATTGGCCGCGCGGTGATGAGCGGCCTGAAAGAGGCGGTTTCAGAGATGAAACGCCTGATGCAGGAAGCGCGTCAGTAATGGCCATTCTGGGCTTAGGCACCGATATCGTTGAAATAGCCCGCATTGAAGCGGTGATCGCCCGTAGCGGCGATCGCCTCGCAAGACGCGTGCTGAGCGATAACGAGTGGGCCATCTGGGAAGCGCATCAGCAGCCGGTGCGTTTTCTGGCAAAGCGCTTTGCGGTAAAAGAGGCGGCGGCCAAAGCCTTCGGGACCGGCATTCGTAACGGCCTGGCGTTTAATCAGTTCGAAGTGTTTAACGATGAGCTGGGCAAACCGAGCCTGCGTCTGTGGGGAGAAGCGCAAAAGCTGGCGGAAAAGCTGGGGGTGAATCACATGCACGTGACGATCGCGGATGAACGCCACTATGCCAGCGCTACGGTGATCATCGAAAGTTAAAGCTTGTCCGCGTGGTGCATCAGGACAAACTTATCCCATAGCTGCTCTTCGCTCTCGACGTGGGCCGGATCCTTCAGGATGGTATTCGGGATCGGGCACACTTTTTGACAGGTCGGCGTTTCATAGTGGCCGATGCATTCCGTGCAGCGGTCGCTGTTAATCTCATAAATGCTGTCGCCCATCGAAATCGCCTGGTTCGGGCATTCGGGCTCGCACATATCGCAATTAATGCATTTTTTGGTAATTAACAGCGCCATCAGGAAATTCTCAGAAACAACACAAACCGGGCGGGCATTATACGCGTCAAACCAGTTTCTTTACCAGTTCTTCGCTGTGACGAATGCGCTCGGGTGCGCGCTCCAGATCCTGCTGCACCAGCGCCATAAACAGCAGGTCCGTCAGCATCATTTGCGCGCTGGTAGACGAGATAGCCGCGCTGCGCGTGGCCTGCTCTTCGGCAATGGTATATAAACAGCGCGTTGCCCGCTGCTGCATGGCATTCGGCGTAAAACCGGTGATCGCCAGAATTTTACCGCCGACGCGCAGCGCTTCATCGGTTGCCATGTTGATTTCACGGCGCTCGCCGGAGTAGGAGATGGCCAGCAGCAGATCGTCAGGATCCATTGCCTGTACGGTCGCCAGCAGGGCGTGCATATCCTGCTCGACGATGGCGTTAAGCCCAATTTTCGTCAGCTTCCAGCCGAAGTTACGCGCTACAAGTCCGGACGCGCCGATACCGGTCAGAATGATCCTCCGCGCGCCGCGCAGCATCGCCACGCTCTCCAGCAGCTTCTCTTCGGTGTTCACATCGAGCGTCGCGTGCATAGCCGCCACGTTCTCTTTGATCAGCTTTTCGCCAACCAGCCGCATCGGGTCATCGCCGCGGATCTGATTATGCACCGGCATTGACTGCGGGTTGGGGTTGCTCACCAGCGCTTCGCTGATCGCCAGCTTGAGGGCGGGGAACCCCTTAAAGCCAATCTTCTGGGCAAATTTCACCACGCTGGACTGGCTCACGCCGGCTTCACTCGCCAGCTGCTGCGAGCTGAGATGGCGTGCATGGTCGGGTTGAGAAAGCAGAAAATCCGCCAGCTTCTTGTCGCTTTGGGCAAAGCCTGCGTAGCGCTGGCGAATGCGAATTAAACAGTTCATACGGTCTCCTGGCGAAAATGTGATTATCTGCTCAAATAAGAATTTTGCTCGCCTGAATGAATTTTATATTCCATTATAGTGTGATTACTATGAATTAAAAATTCTTGAGGTGCAAAAATGAATCTTGGCTCACTTGTTTCTGAAACGCGTAACCCGCAAACCATGGATCTGGATGCGCTCTCCACCCTGGAGCTGGTTAACCGCTTTAATCAACAGGATACGCTGGTCGCACAGGCAGTGAAAGAGACATTACCCGAGGTGGCGAAAGCTGTCGATGCGGCGGCGGAAGCCCTCAAGGCCGGCGGCCGTATTATCTACATGGGGGCGGGCACCAGCGGGCGCCTTGGGGTGCTGGATGCGTCAGAATGTCCGCCAACCTTTGGGGTTCCGCACGGTCTGGTCGTTGGGTTGATTGCCGGTGGACCCGGCGCGCTGCTAAAAGCCGTTGAAGGGGCGGAAGATAACAAACAGCTGGGTGAGGATGACCTGAAGGGTCTGAATCTGACCGCGAAGGATCTGGTGGTCGGGCTGGCGGCATCCGGGCGTACGCCGTACGTCATTGGCGGCCTGGAATACGCCAACCAGACCGGCTGCACGACGGTGGCCATCTCCTGTAATCCGGGCTCCCCGATTGCGCAGGTGGCCGCTATCGCTATCTCTCCGGTTGTCGGGCCGGAAGCGCTCACCGGCTCCACGCGCCTGAAATCCGGGACCGCGCAAAAGCTGGTGCTCAATATGATCTCCACCGGCGCGATGGTGAAGTTCGGCAAGGTGTATCAGAACCTGATGGTGGATATGCAGGCCACCAACGTCAAGCTGGTGGACAGAGCCTGCCGCATGGTGATGGAGGCAACAGGCGCAGGCCGTGAAGAGGCAGAAGCGGTCCTCAAGCAGACCGATCACGATGTTAAACCGGCCATTCTGATGATCTTAAGCGGGCTGGATGCGGCGGCCGCGAGAGCCAAACTCGCTGCGCATAACGGCTTCTTACGGGCGGCATTAGAAAACTAACAGAGGCGTCTATGGACAAAACAGCAGCGCTCGCCAGCGATATCCTGCAGGGGATTGGTGGGGAAAAAAATATTCAGCGTCTCGAAAACTGCATGACGCGCGTGCGCGTCGAGGTGCATAACGACGACCAGCTTGACGTGCCGCGCCTGAAGCAACTGTCCGGCGTCAGCGGCTACGTGAAACAAGGGCAGCAGCACCAGCTGATCGTCGGGCCGGGGAAAGCGGCGCAGGTTGTCGATGCCATGCGCGCGCTAATGGGCGTTAGCGCGAGCGCGTCGATGGACGATGCGGAGCGCACCAAAGCGCAGGCAAAGGCCAAATACAAAGCCCCCATGAGCGATGCGCTGCGTCAGCTGGCAAACGTCTTCATTCCGCTGATCCCGGCGTTTATTGCCTCAGGCCTGATCACCGGGATCATCAACATCCTCAAGCGACCGGATATTGTGGGGGATTTCGCCACGCAGTATCCGAACCTGCTGGGGATTCTCGGGATCTTCGGCAGCGCTGTTTTCGCCATCATGAACATTCTGGTCGGGGTGAATACCGCGAAGGTGTTTGGTGCATCGCTGGCGATGGGCGGGGTAATGGCGGGCATCTTGTCCAGCCCGCAGCTGGCGCAGATAACGCTGTTTGGCGAGGCGCTCCAGCCCGGGCGCGGCGGGGTGATTGCCGTGCTGCTGGTGGTCATCCTGATGAGCTGGATCGAGAAAAGGCTGCGTGCGATCCTGCCTGGCTCGATCGAGCTGATTCTCAACCCGCTATTGACCACGCTGATTACCGGTAGCGTAGCGATTGTGGCCCTCCAGCCGTTAGGCGGGTGGATCTCTGAAGCCATCGCTCACGGTGCGTCTCTGGCCATTGACCGCGGCGGGCTGCTGGTTGGCGCTGTGCTTTCCGGTACCTTCCTGCCGCTGGTGCTGACCGGCCTGCACCAGGGGCTGGTGCCGATCCACGTCGAGCTGGTGCAGTCGCACGGCTATAACGCGCTGCTGCCTATCCTGTCGATGGCGGGCGTGGGGCAGGTCGGCGCGGCGATTGCCGTACTGATGAAAACTCGCAACGCGCGTCTGAAAAAAATGATTAAAGGCGCACTCCCGGTCGGACTGCTCGGCATCGGTGAGCCGCTGATTTTCGGCGTTACGCTGCCGCTGGGTAAACCGTTCCTCGCCGCCTGTCTGGGCGGCGCGGTGGGCGGGGCGCTCATTAGCTACTGGAAAGTCGCTACCGTTATCACCTTTGGTCTTTCCGGTTTACCGCTGGCATTAACCATCGTGACCGGAAAAGTGATGCTCTACCTGTTAGGCTATTTAGTAGCGGTGATCGCCGGGTTCCTGTTTACCTGGCTGTTAGGTTTCAACGACCCAGAGGAGTAAGGTTTGGCAAATCACGGGCGTCGCGTTGTCTTTTTCGACCTTGATGGAACGCTGCATCAGCAGGATATGTTTGGTACGTTTATGCGTTACCTGCTGCGGCGTCAGCCTTTGAATGCGCTGATCGTGCTGCCGCTCTTACCGGTTATCGGTATCGCGCTGCTGGTGAAAGGCCGGGCGGCGCGATGGCCGATGAGTTTGCTGCTGTGGGGATGTACCTTTGGTCACAGCGAAGCGCGGCTCAAACAGCTCGAAAAGGATTTTGCGCACTGGTTTCGCGGCCACGTCGCCGCCTTTCCGGTGGTGCAGGCGCGCCTGACCAGCTACCTTGATGCGAACGATGCCGACATCTGGCTGATTACCGGCTCCCCGCAGACGCTGGTGGAGCAGGTTTATTTTGATACCCCCTGGCTTCCGCGCGTGAATCTTATCGCCACGCAAATTAGCCGCGGCTACGGCGGCTGGGTGCTGACCCTGCGCTGCCTGGGGCATGAAAAAGTGGTCCAGCTGGAGAAACGCATCGGTACGCCGCTGCGCCTGTACAGCGGCTACAGCGACAGCAAGCAGGACAATCCGCTGCTCTATTTTTGCCAGCACCGCTGGCGCGTCACGCCATCAGGCGAACTTCAGCAACTCGAATAGTCTTCTCTAAAACTGGCGTGTATAATGCCGCCCGCTTTTCGACTGGAGTATCAACCGTTGTCCAACCCTGAATACAATCATGAATACTGGATGCGCCACGCGCTGACGCTGGCTCAACGCGCCTGGGAAGAGGGCGAAGTGCCCGTGGGCGCGGTGCTGGTTCATAACAACCAGGTGATTGGCGAAGGGTGGAACCGTCCTATTGGTCGCCACGATCCTACTGCGCATGCCGAAATCATGGCGCTTCGCCAGGGCGGTCTGGTGCTGCAAAACTATCGCCTGCTTGATACCACGCTGTACGTGACGCTGGAGCCGTGCGTGATGTGCTCCGGCGCGATGGTGCACAGCCGGATCGGGACGTTGGTTTTCGGCGCGCGGGATGAAAAAACCGGTGCGGCCGGTTCGCTGATGGACGTGCTGGGTCACCCGGGTATGAACCACCAGGTGAAGACTATCGGTGGGGTGCTTGCACCAGAGTGTTCGGGGCTATTAAGCGATTTCTTTCGAATGCGCCGTCAGCAGAAAAAGCAGCAAAAGGCAGAATTGAAGCTGTCGGACGATTAAGCTCGTCCGGCGCCACCACCGGGTAACTTTGAGCCAGCTGTTTGGCCTCCGTCGCCTCTTTCTCTTTCTCCAGCAGATACCCGACCAGGCTAATCTGATATTTACGGATATTTTCAACGTAGGCGTAGGCTTCATGTCCACGCGCGTAGCCGTATGTCAGCTTGTTATACCATGGCTTCTGGCTCAGCAGCGGCAGGCGCTGCTTAACGTCTGACCAGCTGTCCGGATTACCTTTCGTTTTGGCCGTCAACGCTCGCGCATCAAGCATATGCGCGTAGCCCATATTGTAGGCCGCCAGCGCAAACCAGATCCGCTCTTCCTCCGGCACCGTTTCCGGTACTTTGGCCATCATATCCTGCAGATAGCGCGCACCGCCGCTGATGCTCTGTTCGGCATCGGTACGGTCATTGACGCCCAGGCTCAGCGCGGTATTTTTGGTTAACATCATCAAACCGCGTACGCCCGTGGGCGACGTGGCCTGGGTGTCCCAGTGGGATTCCTGATACGAAATAGCCGCCAGCAGCTTCCAGTCAATCTCCTGGGCGTATTTTTCGAACAACGGCTGCAGGTCCGGCAGGACGCTGTCTACCGCGCGCAGGAAGCTGCGGGTGTCAACGTAGTCAAAGTCATCGCCGTGCCCGAGGTACTTCTCCTCGAGACGCGCCAGGGTACCGTCTTCATTGATGGTGTTGAAGAAATCAAGCATCGCGGCAGAGAAGGTCTGATCGTCATCAAGCTGGCTAAACCAGGTCACGGGCTGCTCGTCGGTGACGTCCAGCGCCACGGCGATTTCAGGGTGAACGCGCTGGAACAGGCTGATCGCAACCGAATCGGCGATGGTGTACGGCACCTTCTGATCTTTTACCTGCTCCAGCAGCTCCGTCGTGCCGAGTTTCGGATCCACCGTCCAGCTCAGGTCGGGATATTTCTTCTCCTTAAGCTCCCGCAGATCGTCAATCACCACGTGGCCGGGCGCAATCGTCAGCTGCCGATCGTTAATTGACGCCAGAGAGCGCGGGCGCAGGCTCCCGACGCGGTAAACCAGCTGCTGAGAAACGGAGTAGTAGGTCGGGCCTGGCTGGTAGTTCTTGCTGCGCTCGCTGTTATACACCAGCCCGGCGGCAAGCATGTCGGCATCGTCGTTATCGAGGTCGTCAAACAGCTCGTTGATATTCTGGCGGACGGTGATTTTAAGCTTCACGCCAAGATAGTCGGCGAACTGTTGTGCCAGCTCGTAATCCAGGCCAATGATTTTGCCGTTGACGTCGCTGTAAATCAGCGGGGAGTTGAGGGTACTGACGCGCAATTCCCCCCGCTCCTGAATGGCGGCGATACGGTTTTCGGCTTTGCCGAACCAGGGGATGGAAGGCCAGAGGGCCACTGCCAGCAGCAACGTTACAATGCCGATGAGCAGATAATTAATCTTTAATTTTTTCAATTAGTTAATTCTCTGCGACGCCGGTTGCCTCAGTCTGCTGTAGCCATGTTAATCATAAGGTTTGCCATTGAATGAGCGGCATTTTGCGTAAACTTACGCCACTTGGCAACCAATTAGAGAGACAGGTCACATCTATTGTTAAATCTCTGTGCAAATTTTATTTCGACGCAAACGGTTTCGTCGGCGCTCAGGATTCTCTATAATGACGCCCGTTTTCCCCCCCTTGCGCACACTGTAAGCGCCCCGGCGCTTCGAAGACGAGAGACTTATGATGGAAATTCTGCGTGGTTCGCCTGCACTGTCTGCCTTCCGTATCACTAAACTGCTGGCACGTTTTCAGGCGGCCGACCTTCCGGTAAGCAATATTTACGCTGAGTATGTCCATTTTGCTGACCTGAATGCCCCCCTCAATGCAGAGGAGCGCGTACAGCTGGAACGCCTGCTCAAGTATGGTCCAAGCCTGAGCAGCCACACGCCAACCGGCAAACTGATCCTTGCGACGCCTCGTCCGGGCACCATCTCCCCCTGGTCTTCCAAAGCCACCGACATCGCCCACAACTGTGGCCTGAACCAGATTAACCGTCTGGAACGCGGCGTGGCGTACTACGTGGAAGCCTCTACCCTGAGCGAGGCGCAGTGGCAGGCGGTTGCGGCTGAACTGCACGATCGCATGATGGAGAGCGTATTTGCCTCTCTCGATGACGCGCAGAAGCTTTTCTCTCACCATCAGCCTGCGCCGGTACAGAGCGTAGACCTGCTGGGGCAGGGCCGTCAGGCGCTGATTGACGCCAACCTGCGTCTCGGCCTGGCGCTGGCAGAAGACGAAATCGACTACCTGCAGGATGCGTTTGTTAAGCTCAACCGTAACCCGAACGACATCGAACTCTACATGTTCGCACAGGCTAACTCTGAGCACTGCCGCCACAAGATTTTCAACGCCGACTGGATTATTGACGGCGAACAGCAGCCGAAGTCGCTGTTCAAAATGATCAAAAACACCATGGAGCAAACCCCGGACCACGTGCTGTCTGCCTATAAAGACAACGCCGCGGTAATGGAAGGTTCCGAGGTGGGCCGCTTCTTCGCCGATCGCGAAGCAGGGCGCTATGACTTCCATCAGGAGCCCGCGCATATCCTGATGAAAGTGGAAACCCACAACCACCCGACGGCGATCTCCCCGTGGCCGGGTGCGGCGACCGGCTCCGGCGGTGAAATCCGTGATGAAGGTGCGACCGGTCGTGGCGCTAAACCTAAAGCGGGTCTGGTCGGTTTCTCCGTCTCCAACCTGCGTATCCCGGGCTTTGAACAGCCGTGGGAAGAAGATTTCGGCAAGCCAGAGCGCATTGTGACTGCCCTGGATATCATGACCGAAGGCCCGCTGGGCGGTGCGGCGTTTAACAACGAATTTGGTCGTCCGGCGCTGAACGGTTACTTCCGTACCTATGAAGAGAAAGTGGACAGCCACAATGGCGAAGAGCTGCGAGGCTACCACAAGCCGATCATGCTGGCGGGCGGGATCGGCAACATCCGTGCCGATCACGTGCAGAAAGGCGAGATCGTCGTCGGCGCGAAGCTGATCGTACTGGGCGGCCCGGCGATGAACATCGGTCTGGGCGGCGGCGCGGCCTCTTCTATGGCCTCCGGCCAGTCTGATGCGGATCTCGACTTCGCCTCCGTGCAGCGCGACAACCCTGAGATGGAGCGCCGCTGCCAGGAAGTGATCGACCGCTGCTGGCAGCTGGGCGACGCTAACCCGATCCTCTTCATTCACGACGTGGGCGCGGGCGGCCTGTCCAACGCCATGCCGGAGCTGGTAAGCGACGGTGGCCGCGGCGGGCGTTTCAATCTGCGCGATATCCTGAGCGATGAGCCGGGCATGAGCCCGCTGGAAATCTGGTGTAACGAATCCCAGGAGCGCTACGTGCTGGCGGTTGCTGCGGATCAGCTGCCGCTGTTTGACGAGCTGTGCCGCCGCGAGCGCGCGCCGTATGCCGTCATCGGTGAAGCGACCGAAGAGCAGCACCTTTCCTTAAGCGACACCCACTTTGATAACCAGCCGATCGATCTGCCGCTCGACGTTCTGCTCGGTAAAACGCCGAAGATGACCCGCGACGTAACCACCCGCAAAGCGGCCGGCAAAACGCTGGATCGCCAGGGCATCACCGTGGCAGAAGCGGTCAACCGCGTGCTGCACCTGCCAGCTGTGGCAGAGAAAACCTTCCTGGTGACCATCGGCGACCGCACCGTGACCGGTATGGTATCGCGCGACCAGATGGTCGGCCCGTGGCAGATCCCGGTTGCTAACTGCGCCGTGACCACCGCGAGCCTCGACAGCTACTACGGCGAAGCGATGGCCCTCGGCGAGCGTACCCCGGTGGCGCTGCTGGACTTCGCTGCTTCTGCCCGTCTGGCGGTCGGTGAAGCGCTGACCAACATCGCCGCGACGCAGATTGGCGATATCAAACGTATCAAGCTCTCCGCAAACTGGATGGCCGCAGCCGGTCACCCTGGCGAAGATGCTGGCATGTATGAAGCCGTGAAAGCGGTGGGCGAGGAGCTGTGTCCTGCCCTCGGCCTGACCATTCCGGTGGGCAAAGACTCCATGTCGATGAAAACCCGCTGGCAGGAAGGCAACGAGCAGCGCGAGATGACCTCTCCGCTGTCGCTGGTCATCACCGCGTTTGCCCGCGTGGAAGACGTGCGTCACACCGTTACGCCGCAGCTTGCGACCGAAGACAACGCCCTGCTGCTGATTGACCTGGGTAAAGGTCACAACGCGCTGGGTGCTACCGCGCTGGCGCAGGTTTACCGCCAGCTCGGCGACAAGCCAGCCGACGTGCGTGACGTGGCCCAGCTGAAAGGCTTCTACGACGCGATTCAGGCTCTGGTGGCGCAGCGTAAGCTGCTGGCCTACCATGACCGTTCCGACGGCGGCCTGCTGGTGACCCTGGCAGAGATGGCCTTCACCGGTCACTGTGGCGTGGAAGCGAACATTGCGACGCTTGGCGAAGACCGTCTGGCGGCGCTGTTCAACGAAGAGCTGGGCGCCGTGATTCAGGTGCGCGCGGCGGATCGCGACGCGGTTGAAGCGATTCTGGCGAAGCACGGTCTGGCAGACTGCGTGCACTATCTGGGTAAGGCCGTTCAGGGCGACCGCTTCGTGATTGAAGCAGACGGTCACGCCGTGTTCAGCGAAAGCCGCACCACGCTGCGCATGTGGTGGGCGGAAACCACCTGGCAGATGCAGCGCCTGCGTGATAACCCGGAATGCGCTGACCAGGAACACAACGCCAAGGCTAACGACAACGATCCAGGCCTGAACGTGAAGCTCTCCTTCGACATCAACGAAGACATCGCCGCGCCGTACATTGCGACCGGCGCGCGTCCAAAAGTGGCCGTGCTGCGCGAACAGGGCGTTAACTCCCACGTTGAGATGGCGGCTGCCTTCCACCGCGCGGGCTTTGACGCTATCGACGTCCACATGAGCGACCTGCTGGCCGGGCGTACCGGTCTGGAAGATTTCCAGGCGCTGGTGGCGTGCGGCGGCTTCTCCTACGGCGACGTGCTGGGCGCGGGCGAAGGCTGGGCGAAGTCCATCCTGTTCAACAGCCGCGTGCGCGACGAGTTCGAAACCTTCTTCCACCGTCCGCAGACCCTGGCGCTGGGCGTGTGTAACGGCTGCCAGATGATGTCTAACCTGCGCGAGCTGATCCCGGGCAGCGAAGCCTGGCCGCGCTTTGTGCGCAACCAGTCTGACCGCTTCGAGGCGCGCTTCAGCCTGGTGGAAGTGACCCAAAGCCCGTCTCTGCTCCTGCAGGGGATGGTCGGTTCTCAGATGCCAATCGCCGTTTCCCATGGTGAAGGTCAGGTAGAAGTGCGCGACGCTGCGCATCTGGCTCAGCTGGAGAGCAAAGGACTGGTGGCGCTGCGCTTTGTCGATAACTTCGGTAAGGTGACGGAAACCTACCCGGCTAACCCGAACGGCTCCGCCAACGGTATTACGGCGGTGACCAGCGAAAGCGGTCGCGCGACCATCATGATGCCGCACCCGGAACGCGTGTTCCGTACCGTGAGCAACTCCTGGCACCCGGAAAACTGGGGCGAGGACAGCCCGTGGATGCGCATCTTCCGCAACGCGCGTAAACAGTTGGGTTAAGTTTTAGCCCCACACCCTTCCAGGCCCGGTAAGCGAAAGCTCCACCGGGCTTTTTTATTTGTGTCGCAATTACGCGACAGACCCGCAATATGACTGTCTCCAAAAGGCGACATTTAACTCATTGATTTATATGTGGCAGTAAAGGTTCCCGTTAAGGTGTTGCTTAATAGCGACACTTAGCCTGGAAATCATTCAACCGATAATTAACAGGCTAAACGAGTAAAACTCATATATTTCAAACTGTTAATATTTTGTTTTGCATTCTGGCACGGGTGTTGCATAATATTAACCAGTGGCTCATTCACCTTCTTATGTCAGCCCCTTCGGGACGCGCTACATAAACTTCGAATGACGCACAAAAAGGTGCCTGCCGTCCAACTACTGATCATAGCGATGCTTTATCAGGCCAGGGCGAAACGTCGAGTTAGGCACCGCCTCATTCCATGACAAAGCCGGGTTTTTACCCGGCTTTGTTGTATCTGAAGGGCAGACTCAGTTACGCTCTGCGTAAATCCCCATTAAGAGAGTAATGCGTTGAAACGCTGGCCCGTTTTCCCCCGCTCCCTGCGGCAGCTCGTCATGATGGCCTTCCTGCTGATCCTGCTGCCGCTGCTGATCCTTGCCTGGCAGGCGTGGCAAAGCCTGAACGCGCTGAGCGCGCAGGCGGCTTTGACCAACCGCACAACGCTCATCGACGCCAGACGCAGTGAAGCGATGACCAACGCCGCGCTGGAGATGGAGCGTAGCTATCGTCAGTATTGCGTGCTTGACGATAGGACGCTGGAAAAGGTTTATCAGAGTCAGCGTAAACGCTACAGCGAAATGCTGGACGCTCATGCGGGGGTTTTGCCTGACGACAAGCTCTATCAGGCGTTACGTCAGGATTTGAACGATCTCGCGCAGCTGCAGTGCAGCAACAGCGGGCCGGATGCCGCCGCCGCCGCGCGCCTTGAAGCTTTTGCCAGCGCCAACACCGAGATGGTGCAGTCTACGCGCGCGGTGATTTTCTCTCGCGGCCAGCAGCTCCAGCAGGAGATTGCCGAGCGCGGCCAGTTCTTCGGCTGGCAGGCGCTGGTGCTGTTTCTGGTGAGTCTCGGGCTGGTTCTGCTCTTTACCCGCATGATCATCGGCCCGGTGAAGGGCATTCAGCGTATGATCAACCGCCTGGGGGAGGGGAAATCGCTCGGGGATACGGTCGCCTTTAAAGGTCCCCGCGAGCTGCGATCAGTAGGTCAGCGCATTATCTGGCTGTCCGAGCGCCTGGCGTGGCTCGAATCTCAGCGCCATCAGTTTCTGCGCCATATCTCTCATGAGCTTAAAACGCCGCTGGCCAGCATGCGTGAAGGAACGGAGCTGCTGGCGGACGAAGTGGCTGGCCCCCTTACGCCAGAACAGAAAGAAATTGTCGAGATCCTGGATAACAGCAGCCGCAATCTGCAAAAGCTGATTGAGCAACTGCTGGACTATAACCGCAAGCTGGCAGACGGGGCGGTCGTACTGGAAAACGTTGAGATTGAGCCGCTGGTGGATATGGTGATCTCCGCCCATAGCTTGCCAGCAAGAGCTAAAATGATGCATACCGGCGTCGAGCTGAATGCGCCTGCGTGCCTGGCTGAGCCTATGCTGCTGATGAGCGTACTGGATAATCTTTACTCCAATGCGGTGCACTATGGTACTGAATCCGGTAACATTTATATCCGAAGTAATACGAATGGTTCACGGGTGTTTATTGACGTCGCAAACACCGGCACCCCGATCCCCGATGACGAAAAAACCATGATCTTCGAACCCTTTTTCCAGGGGAGTCATCAGCGGAAAGGCGCGGTTAAAGGAAGCGGTCTGGGCTTGAGCATCGCCCGGGACTGCATACGACGCATGCAGGGTGAGCTAAACATTGCCGCGGACGAACGTTCAGATGTTTGCTTCCGTATCGAACTGCCCCTGAGCCGGAAAAATCAATAAAATGAATCTATGTCTGGTGAGTATGTCACATGTCTTTTTCCGCGCCGTACGCGCGGTGTTTTCCAGCAAAACGCTTAGCCTGAGCCTGCCCTGTTTATTTCTGGCAGGGTGTGTTTCCCATGCGCCACAAAGTGCCATTAGCGATAAACAGGAAGATAAATGGCCCGATAACCAGCTGGCAGATTTCCTCTCAACCCGCTGTGAAGACATCTGGAACCTGTCAGGACATGACGTTGAAAGCAACCCGCTGTTCTGGCTGCGTGGAATAGATTGCGCCCAGCGTCTTGCGCCGGTAGACGCCCGCTCGAAGGCGGCGATGCTGGATGACGACACCTGGCAGGACGCTTTCAAGCGCGGGATTTTACTTGCAGATGCGAAAATCACTCCCGTTGAACGCCGCGTCAATGTGACCCGACTGGACACGTACGTGGTCAATCTTCCGGTACAGGTACGCCCGGTATACCAGCTCTGGCGCGACGGGCAGACATTACAGCTTCAGCTGTCTGAAGAGCGCTCCCGCTACAGCAAGCTGCAGCAGTCAACCGACAGCGAGCTTGATACGCTGCGTCAACAGCAGCAACATTTACGTACGCAGCTGGATACCACGACGCGCAAGCTGGAAAACCTGACCGATATCGAAAGGCAGCTCTCGTCGCGTAAATATCAGCCGGGGAGTTCATCCGCGGCACCGGACAGCGATACGCCGAAACAAGAGGATGTGAAGCATGACGAGCCGTAAACCTGCCCATCTGTTACTGGTGGATGACGATCCCGGGCTGTTAAAGCTGCTGGGCATGCGTCTGGTGAGCGAAGGCTACAGCGTCGTCACCGCTGAAAGCGGGCTGGAGGGGCTCAAGATCCTCACCCGCGAGAAAATCGATCTGGTGATAAGCGACCTGCGGATGGACGAAATGGACGGTCTGCAGCTGTTTGCGGAGATCCAGAAGCAGCAGCCGGGTATGCCCGTGATTATCCTGACGGCGCACGGGTCGATTCCGGATGCGGTTGCCGCGACGCAGCAGGGGGTCTTCAGCTTCCTGACCAAGCCGGTGGACAAAGACGCGCTTTATAAGGCTATCGACAGCGCGCTGGAACATGCTGCCCCGGCGGGGGATGAAGCGTGGCGGGAGTCCATCGTCACCCGCAGCCCGATTATGCTGCGTCTGCTTGAACAGGCCCGGATGGTGGCGCAGTCCGACGTCAGCGTGCTCATCAACGGCCAGAGCGGAACCGGAAAAGAGATCCTGGCCCAGGCGATCCATAACGCCAGCCCGCGCAGTAAAAACGCCTTTATCGCCATTAACTGCGGCGCGCTACCGGAACAGCTGCTCGAATCTGAACTGTTTGGTCACGCCCGCGGCGCATTCACCGGCGCGGTTAGCAGTCGGGAGGGGCTGTTCCAGGCCGCGGAAGGCGGCACGCTGTTCCTGGACGAGATTGGCGACATGCCCGCACCGCTGCAGGTTAAACTTCTCCGCGTGTTGCAGGAGCGAAAAGTTCGCCCGCTGGGCAGCAACCGCGATATCGATATTAACGTGCGCATTATTTCCGCCACCCACCGCGACTTGCCAAAAGTGATGGCGCGCAACGAGTTTCGCGAAGATCTCTACTACCGTCTGAACGTGGTGAATCTGAAGATCCCCGCGCTGGCGGAGCGTGCGGAAGACATTCCGCTGCTGGCGAACCATCTTTTGCGCCAGGCGGCCGATCGCCATAAACCATTCGTGCGCGCGTTTTCCACTGATGCGATGAAGCGGCTGATGGCCGCAGGCTGGCCGGGTAACGTGCGCCAGCTGGTGAACGTGATTGAGCAGTGCGTGGCGCTGACCTCCTCACCGGTGATCAGCGATGCGCTGGTGGAGCAGGCGCTGGAAGGGGAAAACACGGCTCTGCCGACGTTTGCGGAAGCGCGGAATCAGTTTGAGCTCAACTATCTGCGCAAGCTATTGCAGATCACCAAAGGCAACGTGACCCACGCGGCGCGCATGGCCGGACGCAACCGCACCGAGTTCTACAAGCTGCTGTCGCGCCACGAGCTGGAAGCAAACGATTTTAAAGAGTAATGCCGTATGGTACTGTGAGCAATCGATTACGAGGCAGCTTACAGGCAAGAGTTTAAGGACCCACCATGAAAAAAATTGATGCGATTATTAAACCTTTCAAACTGGATGACGTGCGTGAAGCGCTGGCGGAAGTCGGCATCACCGGGATGACCGTGACGGAAGTGAAAGGTTTTGGTCGTCAGAAGGGCCACACCGAGCTTTACCGTGGCGCAGAGTACATGGTCGACTTTCTGCCGAAAGTAAAAATTGAAATCGTGGTCAGCGACGATATCGTCGATACCTGCGTGGATACCATTATCCGCACGGCGCAGACGGGCAAAATCGGCGACGGTAAAATCTTCGTCTTTGACGTGGCGCGCGTGATCCGTATCCGTACCGGCGAAGAAGACGACGCTGCGATTTAACAATGCCAACGGTTTTGTATGCCGGGTAAGGCGCAGCCGCCACCCGGCGAAAAAAAGCCCCTCGAACGAGGGGCTTTTTCATTACAGCACCTTATGCGGCCCGAAACATTCGTAGTGAATGTTGTCTTTGTTCACACCGAGCTCCACCAGCTGCTGCGCGGCATACTGCATAAATGCCACCGGCCCGCAGACGTAGAACTGCATGTCCGGCGCGCTAAACGCTCCTTCCATCTGGCTTAAATTCATCAGACCTTCGCTGTCAAACCGCGCGGCCGCGCGGTCTGCATCCGTCGGCAGGCGATACCAGGTGTGCGCGGTAAAGCGCGGCAGGAACGCCCCGAGCGTTTTCACTTCATCCGCAAAGGCGTGCACGTCACCGTTTTCCGCAGCGTGGAACCAGTTGACCTGCGCACCGTGGTTGGCTTTCGCCAGCGTATCGAGCATCGCCAGCATTGGCGTTTGGCCGACGCCCGCAGAGATCAGCGTAACCGGGGTATTCGCTTCAACCGCCATGAAGAAATCGCCCGCCGGCGCGGCCAGATGGACCACGTCGCCCACGTTAGCTTCGTTGTGTAGCCAGTTGGAGACCTGACCGCCGTCCTCACGCTTCACGGCAATGCGGTAGCCTTTGCCATTTGGCTTGCGGGTAAGAGAATACTGGCGGATCTCCTGATGCGGGAAGCCTTCAGGCTTCAGCCACACGCCCAGATACTGGCCTGGCTGGTAATCGGCAACCGGCTGTCCGTCCACCGGCTCAAATTCAAAGCTGGTAATCAGCGCGCTGCGCGGCGTTTTCTCGATGATGCGGAAGGCGCGCGTGCCTTCCCAGCCGCCGTTCTTGCTGGCGTTTTCGCTGTAGATCTGCGCTTCGCGGTTGATAAACACGTTTGCCAGCACGCCGTAGGCTTTACCCCACGCGTCCAGCACCTCCTGGCCCGGGCTGAACATCTCGTCCAGCGTTGCCAGCAGGTGGCCACCCACAATGTTGTACTGCTCGGGCTGGATCTGGAAGCTG
Organism: Enterobacter asburiae; assembly: GCF_001521715.1. Classification (NCBI taxonomy): domain Bacteria; kingdom Pseudomonadati; phylum Pseudomonadota; class Gammaproteobacteria; order Enterobacterales; family Enterobacteriaceae; genus Enterobacter; species Enterobacter asburiae. The sequence goes on along the minus strand of NZ_CP011863.1, from coordinate 2,643,151 downwards.
GTGTGCTTCTGAGCGATTTTTTCCACCGCGGGCAGCAGCGCAGCCAGGTTTTCAATATTGCTGGCATAGGCCGCGATGGCGTTGAACAGCGCTTCGCGCTGATCGCCGTTACGCTGGTTGCTCATGTTGAAAATTTCTTTGAGCTCCGGGTTATGCGTGAACATGCGATCGTAGAAATGGGCGGTGAGTTTAGGGCCGGTTTCCACCAGCAGGGGAATGGTGGCTTTAACGGTAGCGATGGTTTGGGCGTCGAGCATGAGCGCATCCTTCTGATGTGACTTTAATGATGTATTTTAAATGCATCTTATAAAAAATACCCCTGCGTTGTAAATGGTTCTTTGCAAGATGAAAAATATGCATCACAAACCTGAAAAGAAATCCGCTGGAAATGACGAGAGCTTTATTCCTCAAACCCTTGCGTGGCGCGCAGGAAAACGTTTGCGTAAAATCGTTTGTCAAGACCTGTTATCACAGAACTAATCAGTTATACTGTTGCCCGTCGTCCAACAGGACTGCCTTTTCAGGCCAAAATTTACTTGTTAGCTGAGTCAGGAGATGCGGATGTTAAAGCGTGAAATGAACATTGCCGATTATGATGCCGAACTGTGGCAGGCTATGGAGCAGGAAAAAGTACGTCAGGAAGAGCACATCGAACTGATCGCCTCCGAAAACTACACCAGCCCGCGCGTCATGCAGGCGCAGGGTTCTCAGCTGACTAACAAATATGCTGAAGGTTACCCGGGCAAACGCTACTACGGCGGTTGCGAGTACGTTGATATCGTTGAGCAGCTGGCTATCGACCGTGCGAAAGAACTCTTTGGCGCTGACTACGCGAACGTGCAGCCGCACTCTGGCTCTCAGGCTAACTTCGCGGTCTACACCGCGCTGCTGCAGCCGGGCGATACCGTTCTGGGTATGAACCTGGCGCAGGGCGGCCACCTGACTCACGGCTCCCCGGTTAACTTCTCCGGCAAACTGTACAACATCATCCCTTACGGTATTGATGAGTCCGGTAAAATTGACTACGAAGACATGGCGAAGCAGGCTAAAGAGCACAAACCGAAGATGATCATCGGTGGCTTCTCTGCTTACTCCGGTATCGTTGACTGGGCAAAAATGCGTGAAATCGCGGACAGCATCGGTGCTTACCTGTTTGTCGACATGGCGCACGTTGCGGGCCTGATTGCCGCTGGCGTTTACCCGAACCCGGTTCCACACGCTCACGTTGTGACCACCACCACCCACAAAACCCTGGCGGGTCCACGCGGTGGCCTGATCCTGGCGAAAGGCGGTGACGAAGAGCTGTACAAAAAACTGAACTCCGCTGTATTCCCAAGCGCGCAGGGCGGCCCGCTGATGCACGTTATCGCGGCAAAAGCGGTTGCGCTGAAAGAAGCGATGGAGCCTGAGTTCAAGGTTTATCAGCAGCAGGTTGCTAAGAATGCCAAAGCGATGGTCGAAGTGTTCCTGAACCGTGGCTACAAAGTGGTATCCGGCGGTACTGAAAACCACCTGTTCCTGCTGGATCTGGTTGATAAGAACCTGACCGGTAAAGAAGCTGACGCAGCCCTGGGCCGCGCCAACATCACCGTGAACAAAAACAGCGTGCCAAACGATCCGAAGAGCCCGTTCGTGACCTCCGGTATCCGTATCGGTTCTCCGGCAGTGACTCGCCGCGGCTTCAAAGAAGCGGAAGTGAAAGAGCTGGCTGGCTGGATGTGTGACGTTCTGGACAACATCAATGACGAAGCGGTAATCGAACGCGTCAAAGGTAAAGTTCTGGATATCTGCGCACGCTTCCCGGTATACGCATAATTCCTCTGCCTGGCAGAAATAAAAAAGGCCGCGCTTGCGGCCTTTTTTTATGGCTTAACGCCGGTCGAGGGAAATGGCTCCCGGACCAACAATGGCCAGCAAAATAAAGGCGCCAGCAATACTGACGTTCTTATAGAAGTTAATCATATTCGGCACGACCGCATCACCGGTCATATCCCAGTAATGGTGACCGATAATCGCCGTGCCCAGCGTATAGAATACAAACAGTACCGCGAGAGGACGGGTGAAAAAGCCCAGGACGATCAGGATAGCGGCAGGCACTTCCATCACCACCGCAATAATGGCCGCCAGCATGGGCATCGGCGTACCCAGCGAGGTCATATATTGTACGGTGCCGCTAAACCCCGTCAGTTTTGGATAACCAAAGATAATAAACAGCACGACAAGCGCGATGCGGCCAATCAGCAGCAGCAGATGACGTGACTGACCGAAATCGAAATAACGTAGAGTGTTCATAGCTGGCTCATTTTTCAGGGGACCCAATCTAAAATTAATACACAAATCCAGAGTCTTCCATTCAGCTTTTCTTCATAAATCAGGCGTTCGCGTGATGTTAAATTCAGACTTCGTGTAAAATTGTCTTTTTTCTTTGGCAAGGGAAATTTATGCAGTGCATATCATGTCAGCAAGAAGAGGCAAATAAAGAATCCGGGCTGTGCAATCAGTGTGAGCGTGCAGACGAAAAGAAAATTAACGGGCTGCTTTATCTCCCGGCGGCGGGCCTGGTGATTAACCTCATCATGACGCCCATTGGGGCATGGAATTACTTTGCGGCGGTGTTCCACTTTTCCCAGCCAGGGGGAATTAACCTGTTTGGGGCCGTGGGTATCGCTGTAATGATAATTGATGTGGCACTGACCGCGGCCGCAGGCTGGTATTTCTTTAAAAGAAAGTCGGGTATCCGTAAGATCATCATTCCCTACTATTTAATGGGCGTTGTTTTTATGCTCTATTTTGTGGGCATACCTGCCTGGCTCTTCGACGCAAGGCTGGATACGGCTGATATTCGCAATGCGCTTTCCTCCATAGTTGGCGCATCGATCTGGATCCCCTACTTCCTGGTTTCCAAACGCATTAATCAGGTCTTTGTACGCTAGACGTTTCGCAGGGCCGCTATGGCCCTGTGAAATGTGCGTGTTATTCACTTGTTAATAGTTGCTTGCGCAGGCTTTGATTTAACGCCAGACTATGGCCTCGATTTCGGGAGGGATTCATGGTCTTGCATTCCACGCGCTGGCTGGCGCTAAGTTATTTCACCTATTTCTTTAGCTACGGTATTTTTCTGCCTTTCTGGAGCGTCTGGCTCAAGGGTATCGGCCTGACTCCCGAGACCATCGGTGTCCTGCTGGGGGCCGTGCTGGTGGCGCGTTTCCTCGGCAGCCTGCTGATTGCCCCGCGCGTCAGCGATCCCTCCTTGCTGATCAAGGCCGTGCGCATTCTTGCTCTGCTGACGCTAGTCTTCGTTGCCTGCTTCTGGGTCAGCCACCAGTTTGCCTGGCTGATGGTAGTGATGGTCGGCTTTAACCTGTTCTTCTCACCGCTGGTACCGCTGACGGATGCCCTGGCGAACACCTGGCAAAAGCAGATCACCATGGACTACGGCCGAGTGCGCCTGTGGGGCTCTATTGCCTTTGTGATTGGCTCCGCGCTGGTGGGCAAACTGGTCAGCCTTTACGATTACCGCGCCATTCTCGCCCTGCTAAGTATCGGTATTGCCTCAATGCTGCTGGGCATGCTGCTGCGTCCGTCGGTGATGCCGCAAGGGGAAAGCCGCCATCAGGAGAGCGCAGGCTGGCCCGCCTGGCGGAGCCTGGTGGCCCAGAGCTGGCGTTTTCTGGCCTGTGTCTGTCTGCTTCAGGGGGCGCATGCGGCGTACTATGGGTTCAGCGCCATCTACTGGCAGGGGGCTGGATACTCAGCTTCCGCAGTGGGCTATCTTTGGTCGCTGGGGGTAGTGGCCGAAGTCATTATCTTCGCCCTGAGCAAGAAGCTGTTCCGTCGCTTTGGCGCGCGAGACCTGCTGCTGCTTTCCGCCGTGTGCGGCGTGGCGCGCTGGGGCATTATGGGCTGGACGACCGACCTGCCGTGGCTGATAGTGGCGCAAATCCTTCACTGCGGCACCTTTACCGTGTGTCATCTGGCGGCGATGCGCTATATCGCAGCGCGCGAGGGCGGAGACGTTATTCGCCTGCAGGCCGTCTATTCGGCGGTCGCAATGGGGGGAAGTATCGCGATCATGACGGTCTTTGCGGGGTTCCTCTACCAGCACCTGGGGCATGGCGTCTTCTGGGTGATGGCGCTGGTCGCCTTACCCGCGATCGTTGTTCGCCCTAAAGTGGCCGCTCGCGCGCCGCTATGATTCCAGCATGGCGCGAATATGTTCTTGCTGCTGCGCGTTCAATGTCTCAACGGCATGAATCAGCGGCGGCGAGAACAGCGGCAGGACGGTAGGGTAGGGGGTGATAACCAGCGCGGCCTCGCGCGGTGCCCCCTCTTTCTGGAAGGCCTGCAGCGTCAGATAGCGAATGTTGAGCGGCAGCAGCGTCAGCTCGCGAAGCTGCTGTTCAATCAGGTCCTCGGTGGCTTTATCGTCTCCCGTCAGCAGAATCACCTGTTTTTCGTGCAGATCGGTCTCCTGCATCAGCCAGGCACCGAAAATCACTGCGACAAGACTCATCTCTTCATCAGAAAAACGCAGCCCGAACTCCGCCTCCAGCTCAAACAGCGCTTCCTTCGTGGTGCGTAACAGCCGGGGATAGAGACGATGGATCTCCTCCGGCAGGCTATTGTCGATGCCAATCTCAAACAGCGAGCGGTCCAGCGCCTGAGCAAGATGGATATACAGCTGATCGGTCAGCCCTTGCTCGTCGCTGAAGTTCATTCCGGTCTGCGAGCGAAAACGGGCGACCATGCGCACGATGGCCCGACGCAAGCGCTGATCCTGCTGGTGTTTATCGAGCACCGGATCGGGCGTGCGGAGCATCATAAACAGCAGTGCCAGAAACAGCTGTTCATCCCCGTGCGCTCCCTGCGGAACGCGCCGTTTCCAGTGCCGCACGATCTCCTGGGCCGTAAAATATTCCCCTCTCGACTGGGTCCAGCTGCGCTGAACGTGAGAAAACTGCGGCGTATTCCCGAGCTGGTGCTGAATAAGACAGTATTGCAAATAGAGCTGTAAAAACTGGACGTCGCGGCATTCAAACTGACGCTGCAGCTTGCGGGAGCAGAAGCCGATCAGCGCCCGCAGGTTCGCATCATCGTAAAGCGGCCGCGCAATGCCGTGTTGTTTAAGCGCGGTTTTTAATGCGGGGGTAAACTGGTGTGAGACAAACTGCGGGCAAAGCCGCAGCGCCCGGCGCAGCCAGTGCAGCAGGCATAAACGCTGATTCAGGGATGTGCCTTCAATCCGGTAGCTGCCGTCGTGGTGCGTAACGATGTCCAGCCGGTGATAGCGCTGGATTTCATCGCGCGTCTCGGCTATATCTTGCCGTGCCATCGCGTCGTCAACCCCGTTGACAGCAATTATGCTCTGTGCGGTGACGGCAGCATCGGGCAGGTAAAGCATCAAGAGCACCTGGCAGCGGCGCTGCGAACTGGAAAGCACAGATGGAATTTCAAGCGTCGTCATCATCTGTCGGGTATCCAGTGTGAATGTTTGATAAGAATAGCTAAAGGATGAGCGCTGAAAAGCGCGCCGGCAGGCCTTTCACTCAGGATTGCTGGGGAACATCACAGAATTTTTGACGTGAGGAATTGATGCAAACAGTTAAACAAAGTGCGATGGCGTTATTTTTGGCGGTTATCAGCTTCACCGCCAGCGCACACCCTCACAGTTTTATTGACCTCCAGACCGAGCTGGTTACCGACGGCACGCAGCTGAGCGGCCTGAAGATGCGCTGGACGATGGATGAAATCACCTCGGCCGATCTGCTCTATGATGCGGGAAACGCGAAGCCTGGCGATGAAATCTGGAAAAAGCTGGCAGCGGAAGTGATGGCTAACGTGCTCGGCCAGCACTACTTCACGGAATTCTGGCACAACGGGCAGAAGGTCAAATTTCTTAACCGGCCAACGGAATACGGTATGACGCGTGACGGGCATCAGGCGGTGCTGACCTTCGTGCTTCCGCTGGCGCATCCGCAGCCGCTGGCGGGGCAAACGTACCGTTTTTCCACCTTTGACCCTACCTACTATGTCGACATGCGCTATGACAAAGACAGCGACGTACGGCTGCCGGACGCTCTGCAAAAAAACTGCAAAATTGGCGTGCATACACCGAAACCCAGCGAAGAGACGCTGAAATTTGCGGTCTCGCTTGATAAAGAAGATGCACCGCCTGAGGACATGGAGTTGGGTAAACAGTTCGCGCAGGAGGTGACGTTACAATGTCAGTGATCTCTTCTCCGCTTCGGAAACCGCGCCGCTGGCTGCACCTCTGGCCCCTGGCGCTCTTTCTCCTGCTAGCCGTTTGCGGTTCGCTCTGGCTATGGCAGGCCTGGCCGCAGGTGATGATGAAAAGTATTGCCTGGCAGCGTGAGGTCAACCAGCAGATGAGCGGTCTGCTGAAGGCGGTGGCGGAGAACCCGACCAAAGCGGGTGGTTCCCTGCTGGCGTTCAGCTTTATCTATGGTGTTCTGCACGCGCTTGGGCCGGGGCACGGCAAAATCGTGATAACGACCTGGCTCGCCACCCATCCGTCGAAGCTGAGATCGAGTATCGGCCTTACGCTGGCCTCCTCGCTGCTCCAGGGCGGCGTGGCGATTGCGCTCGTCGTGGTCGTGCTTTCGCTGTTACAGCTTCCCGCGCGCCAGCTGCACTTGAGCAGCTTCTGGCTGGAGAAGGGGAGTTACGCGCTGGTTGGCGTGCTGGGGCTGATCCTCTGCTGGCGGGCGCTGAAAAAGCTGCGCGTGCTGCTGCAAAAACCGAAATTCAAAACCTTTACGCCGCACCACGTTCATGATGAAAGCTGCGGCTGCGGGCATCAGCATTTGCCCACGCAGGAACAATTGCAGAACGGTGACGACTGGCGCGCGCGGCTGATGATTATTCTCTCGATGGGCATGCGCCCGTGCTCGGGGGCAATCATGGTGCTGCTGTTTAGTAAGGTGATTGGCGTGTTTGGCTGGGGAATGCTTTCCGCGCTGGCGATGGCGGCAGGGACGTCTCTCACCATTTCGTCTTTAGCGCTGCTGGTTCACAGCTTCCGTCAGCTTGCGGTCAAACTGAGCGGCAATAAAACGCCGGTGCTGTGGCGACAGGTAGGGTGGACAACGCTTGCGCTGGCGGGCGGGGTGATTCTGCTGGTGGCGGCGGTGACGATGTGGATGAGCGCTGTGCCGGTGGGAAGGGGATTGCGGCCTTTCTAGTAGGGTGCGGTCTGATGCCCTCACCCTGACCCTCTCCCAGAGGGAGAGGGAATTACCGGGATTAACGCTTCAGCGCATCGCTCAGTTCATCACGCATGTTGGCCAGCATGGCTTTAACAACGCGTGGGTTACCCGCAACGATGTTGCCGGTAGACATATAGTTATGGCCGCCGGTGAAATCACACACGATGGCGCCTGCTTCACGTGCGATCAGCTCGCCCGCAGCAAAGTCCCACGGCTTCAGAGACAGCTCAAAGTAACCGTCAACGCGGCCGGTCGCCACGTAGGCCAGATCCAGCGCAGCAGAACCGGTGCGGCGGAAGTCCGCGCATTCGGTAAACAGTTTGCCCAGGATATTCATATAGGTGGTCGCGTGCTGTTTCGCCTTGAACGGGAAACCGGTCGCCAGTATGGTGCCGTCCAGATCGCGTGCGTTGCTGCAGCGCAGACGGTAGCCGTTCAGCTGTGCGCCCTGACCGCGGGTAGCGGTGAACAGTTCGTTACGCATTGGATCGTAAACAACGGCGACTTCAGTACGGCCTTTAATGCGTACTGCGATAGACACAGAGAAGTGTGGCAGGCGTTTAACAAAGTTGGTGGTGCCATCCAGTGGATCGATAACCCATTGAACATCCTGATCGGTACCTTCATGTTCACCGCTTTCTTCGGTGATGATGGTGTGCTGCGGGTAAGATTTGCGGATCGTTTCGATAATAATCGCTTCTGCGGCTTTATCGACGTTAGTCACGAAATCATTGCTGCCTTTCTGGCTGGTTTCTACGGAGTCTGGCGTTTCGTAGTGTTTGGCAATTACATTACCCGCCTTGCGCGCTGCGCGCACGGCGATGGTCAGCATCGGATGCATCGGTCTCTCTCACTGGATGTTAAAGAACAGGAAAATCGGCGCAGAGTATAGCAGTGGGATCGGATTATGTCTCCCGTTTATGATAATATGCCGGAATATTCTTCAGACGCTGAATTCAGACATTAAAAATTATGCTGCAAAACATTCGAATCGTGCTGGTCGAAACATCGCACACCGGCAACATGGGCTCCGTTGCCCGCGCTATGAAAACCATGGGCTTAACGAACCTGTGGCTGGTTAACCCGCTGGTGAAACCTGACTCGCAGGCCATCGCCCTGGCGGCCGGTGCCAGCGACGTGATCGGCAACGCCCAGATCGCCGATACCCTTGACGAAGCGCTGGCCGGCTGCAGCCTTGTTGTTGGCACCAGCGCACGTTCACGCACGCTGCCGTGGCCGATGCTGGATCCGCGCGAATGCGGCCTGAAAAGCGTCTCAGAAGCGGAACAGGCTCCGGTTGCGCTGGTATTTGGCCGCGAGCGCGTTGGCCTGACCAACGACGAGCTGCAGAAGTGCCACTATCACGTCGCCATCGCGGCGAACCCGGAATACAGCTCGCTGAACCTGGCGATGGCGGTGCAGGTTATCGCCTATGAGGTGCGTATGGCGTGGCTGGCGACGCAGGAGAAATCGGTCGAACAGAAAGAAGAGACGGCCTACCCGCTGGTGGACGATCTTGAGCGCTTCTACGGTCACCTGGAGCAGACGCTGCTCTCAACCGGCTTTATTCGTGAAGGTCACCCGGGCCAGGTGATGAACAAGCTGCGCCGCATGTTTACCCGCGCTCGCCCGGAAAGCCAGGAGCTGAACATCCTGCGCGGGATTCTGGCGTCGATTGAGCAGAAGAATAAAGAGTAGTGTCGATTTCCCCCTCTCCCCGTGGGAGAGGGCCGGGGTGAGGGCATCAGGCCGCACCTGGGTTATGAAGGCACGGAACGTTAAATACCTGACTAAAACAGTCAAGTAAATAGTTGACCATTTTAGTCAGGAATGTCAGACTTGGCCCTGCTATGCAATACCCCCATTTTACAATAAAAAACCCCGGGCAGGGGCGAGTTTGAGGTTAAGTAAGACATGAGACTGACATCTAAAGGGCGTTATGCCGTGACCGCGATGCTGGACGTTGCGCTCAACTCCGAAGCGGGCCCGGTTCCGTTGGCTGATATTTCTGAACGACAAGGGATCTCCCTCTCTTACCTGGAACAGCTGTTCTCCAGACTGCGTAAAAATGGACTGGTTTCCAGCGTTCGTGGCCCAGGCGGCGGTTATCTGCTGGGTAAAGACGCGGGCAGTATTGCAGTTGGTGAAGTGATTAGCGCAGTTGACGAATCCGTTGACGCGACCCGTTGCCAGGGTAAAGGCGGCTGCCAGGGCGGCGACAAATGCCTGACCCACGCGCTGTGGCGCGATCTGAGCGACCGTCTCACCGGCTTCCTGAACAACATCACCCTGGGTGAACTGGTCAATAACCAGGAAGTTCTGGATGTCTCTGGTCGTCAGCACGGTCAGGATTCCCAACGCAGCACCCGCGCGCAGGACGCTATCGACGTCAAACTGCGCGCGTAATAAAACGATAAAGATTTCAGAATCAGGCCGGGGCGGTCACGCCCCGCGTACTCGGTCGTACATCCAGCCGGTTGCCTGATTCCTTGCATTGAAGCGATGTACGGAGTTTAAAGAGCAATGAAATTACCGATTTATCTCGATTACTCCGCAACCACGCCGGTGGACCCGCGTGTTGCCGAGAAAATGATGCAGTGTCTGACCCTGGACGGAAACTTTGGTAACCCAGCTTCCCGTTCACACCGTTTTGGCTGGCATGCTGAAGAGGCGGTTGATATCGCCCGTAATCAGATTGCCGACCTGGTGGGTGCCGACCCGCGTGAGATTGTTTTCACCTCCGGTGCGACCGAATCCGACAACCTGGCGATCAAAGGTGCAGCCAACTTTTATCAGAAAAAAGGCAAGCACATCATCACCAGCAAAACCGAACACAAAGCCGTGCTGGATACCTGCCGTCAGCTGGAGCGTGAAGGGTACGAAGTGACTTACCTGGCGCCACAGAGCAACGGGATCATCGACCTCAAAGAGCTCGAAGCGGCCATGCGTGATGACACCATTCTGGTTTCCATCATGCACGTCAACAACGAAATCGGCGTGGTACAAGACATCGCGACCATCGGCGAAATGTGCCGCGCGCGCGGTATCATCTATCACGTTGACGCGACCCAGAGCGTGGGCAAACTGCCTATCGACCTGAGCCAGCTGAAAGTGGACCTGATGTCCTTCTCCGGCCACAAAATTTATGGCCCGAAAGGGATCGGCGCGCTGTACGTTCGTCGTAAACCGCGTATCCGCATCGAAGCACAGATGCACGGTGGCGGTCACGAGCGCGGCATGCGTTCCGGCACGCTGCCTGTTCACCAGATCGTGGGCATGGGCGAAGCGTACCGCATTGCAAAAGAAGAGATGGAAACCGAGATGGCGCGCCTGCGCACGCTGCGTAACCGTCTGTGGGACGGCGTGAAAGATATGGAAGAAGTGTATCTGAACGGCGATCTCGAGCATGGCGCTCCGAACATCCTCAACGTCAGCTTCAACTATGTTGAAGGCGAATCGCTGATCATGGCGCTGAAAGACCTGGCCGTTTCTTCAGGCTCAGCCTGTACGTCTGCAAGCCTGGAGCCATCCTACGTGCTGCGCGCGCTGGGTATGACCGACGAGCTGGCGCACAGCTCTATCCGTTTCTCTTTAGGTCGTTTCACTACCGAAGAAGAGATTGACTACACCATCAAGCTGGTTCGCAACTCCATCGGCCGTCTGCGCGACCTTTCTCCACTGTGGGAAATGTTCAAGCAGGGCGTGGATCTGAACAGCATTGAATGGTCACATCACTAATCGGTACATAAGGAGAATTCAATCATGGCATACAGCGAAAAAGTCATCGATCATTACGAGAACCCGCGCAACGTTGGCTCTTTTGACAACAGCGACGAATCTGTCGGTAGCGGCATGGTTGGCGCACCGGCGTGTGGCGACGTGATGAAGTTGCAGATTAAAGTCAACAATGAAGGTATCATTGAAGACGCGCGCTTCAAGACCTACGGCTGCGGTTCTGCTATCGCGTCCAGCTCCCTGGTCACCGAATGGGTGAAGGGCAAGTCTCTGGACGAAGCACAGGCAATCAAGAACACCGATATTGCTGAAGAACTCGAACTGCCACCGGTGAAAATTCACTGTTCAATTCTGGCAGAAGACGCGATCAAAGCCGCCATTGCGGACTATAAAAGCAAACGTGAAGCAAAATAATTGAGGTTTGAGTATGTCGATTACCCTTAGCGACAGCGCTGCCGCGCGAGTAAGCTCTTTTCTGGCGAACCGTGGTAAAGGCTTTGGCCTGCGACTGGGCGTACGTACCTCCGGCTGTTCTGGTATGGCTTACGTACTGGAGTTTGTTGATGAACCGGCGTCTGATGACACCGTGTTTGAAGACAAGGGCGTGAAGGTGGTGGTCGATGGCAAAAGCCTGCAATTCCTCAACGGCACTCAGCTGGACTTCGTTAAAGAAGGCCTGAACGAAGGGTTCAAATTCACGAACCCGAACGTCAAAGACGAGTGTGGTTGCGGCGAAAGCTTCCACGTTTAACCGCGCGTCATCCGAAACCCCACCGTGGCGTTACCCGCTACGCGTGGGGTTTGTTCTAACAGGCTACCCCTGAGATTGTTATGGATTACTTCACTCTCTTCGGACTACCCGCTCAATACCCGATTGATCTCCAGGCGCTGACGATCCGTTTTCAGGATCTTCAGCGTCAGTATCACCCGGATAAATTCGCCAGTGGTACTCAGGCAGAACAGCTGGCTGCGGTATCGCACTCTGCGACCATCAACCAGGCCTGGCAGACGCTGCGTCATCCGTTGAGCCGTGCCGAGTACCTACTCTCGCTCCACGGTTTCGATCTGACGAGCGAACAGCATACCGTGCGCGACACCGCGTTTCTGATGGAACAGCTGGAACTTCGCGAAGAGCTGGATGAGATTGAACAGGCCAAAGACGAAGCGCGTCTGGAAAGCTTCATCACGCGCGTGAAGGGCATGTTCGATACCCGTCATCAGCAGATGGTGGAGCAACTGAACAACGAGACCTGGGACGTGGCGGCAGACACTGTGCGCAAACTCCGTTTTCTCGATAAACTGCGAAGCAGTGCTGAACAACTCGAAGAAAAGCTGCTCGATTTTTAATTTCGGAAGCAATTATGGCCTTATTACAAATTAGTGAGCCTGGCTTAAGTGCCGCACCGCACCAGCGTCGTCTGGCGGTGGGTATCGATCTGGGCACCACCAATTCCCTCGTGGCGACCGTGCGCAGCGGCCAGGCGGAAACGCTGGCCGACGAGCAGGGCCGCCATCTGCTGCCTTCCGTAGTCCACTACCAGCAGCAGGGTCACGCGGTCGGCTATGACGCCCGCGCCAACGCCGCGCGCGATCCGGCCAACACCATCAGCTCCGTAAAGCGCATGATGGGCCGCTCGCTGGCCGATATTCAGACCCGCTATCCGCATCTGCCGTATCAGCTGCAGGCCAGTGAAAACGGCCTGCCGATGATTGCGACCGCGGCCGGTCTGCTGAACCCGATTCGCGTTTCCTCCGACATCCTCAAAGCGCTGGCGGCGCGCGCGACGGCGACGCTCGGCGGCGATCTGGACGGCGTAGTCATCACCGTTCCGGCCTATTTTGACGATGCACAGCGTCAGGGCACCAAAGACGCCGCGCGTCTGGCGGGCCTGCACGTGCTGCGTCTGCTGAACGAACCGACGGCGGCGGCGATTGCCTACGGCCTCGACTCCGGTCAGGAAGGGGTCATTGCGGTTTACGATCTCGGCGGCGGTACCTTTGATATCTCGATCCTGCGCTTAAGCCGCGGGGTGTTTGAAGTGCTGGCGACCGGCGGGGATTCCGCGCTGGGCGGCGATGACTTCGACCATCTGCTGGCGGATTACATTCGCGAGCAGGCGGGCATCAGCGATCGCAGCGATGCGCGCGTGCAGCGTGAGCTGCTGGATGCGGCCATCGACGCTAAAATCGCCCTGAGTGATGCGCAGACGGTTACCGTAAACGTTGCGGGCTGGCAGGGTGACATCACCCGCGACCAGTTCAGCGATCTGATTGCCCCGCTGGTGAAGCGCACCCTGCTGGCCTGCCGTCGTGCACTGAAAGATGCGGGCGTTGAGGCAAACGAGGTGCTGGAAGTGGTCATGGTGGGCGGTTCGACCCGCGTGCCGCTGGTGCGCGAGCGCGTGGGCGAATTCTTTGGCCGCACGCCGCTGACCTCCATCGACCCGGATAAAGTGGTTGCCGTGGGCGCCGCAATCCAGGCCGATATTCTGGTCGGCAACAAGCCGGACAGCGAAATGCTGCTGCTGGACGTCATCCCGCTGTCGCTGGGTTTAGAAACCATGGGCGGCCTGGTAGAGAAAGTGATCCCGCGTAACACCACCATTCCGGTGGCGCGCGCGCAGGAGTTCACCACCTTCAAAGACGGTCAGACCGCGATGTCCATCCACGTAATGCAGGGCGAGCGCGAGCTGGTGCAGGACTGCCGCTCTCTGGCGCGCTTTGCGCTGCGCGGCATCCCGGCGCTGCCTGCGGGCGGGGCGCATATTCGCGTCACCTTCCAGGTGGATGCGGACGGCCTGCTGAGCGTCACGGCGATGGAAAAATCCACCGGCGTGGAATCGTCCATTCAGGTGAAGCCGTCCTACGGCCTGACCGATGGCGAAATCGCCTCCATGATTCAGGACTCAATGAGCTACGCCGAGCAGGATGTGAAGGCGCGTATGCTGGCCGAACAGAAAGTTGAAGCCGCCCGCGTGCTGGAAAGCCTGAACGGCGCGCTCGCTGCCGATGCCGCGCTGTTAAGCGCCGCTGAGCGCCAGGTGATTGACGACGCTGCCGCGCGCTTAAGCGCAGTAGCAGAAGGCAATGACGCTGACGCAATAGAAGAAGCCATTAAAAACGTTGATAAACAAACCCAGGACTTTGCTGCTCGCCGCATGGACAAATCTGTCCGCGTCGCGCTGAAAGGCCAGTCCGTGGACGAGGTTTAATATGCCAAAGATTGTTATTTTGCCTCATGCGGACCTCTGTCCGGATGGCGCTGTTCTGGAAGCGAAGACCGGTGAAACCATTCTCGATGTTGCCCTGCGTGCAGGTATCGAAGTGGAACACGCCTGTGAAAAATCCTGTGCCTGCACCACCTGCCACTGCATCGTGCGTGAAGGTTTCGACTCTCTCGCCGAGAGCACTGAAGACGAAGACGACATGCTGGATAAAGCATGGGGTCTGGAGCCTGACAGCCGCCTGAGCTGCCAGGCCGCGGTGACCGATGAAGATCTGGTCGTGGAATTCCCACGCTACACCATCAACCACGCACGCGAGCATTGATATGGGACTGAAGTGGACAGACAGCCGTGAAATCGGCGAAGCGCTCTACGACGCGAACCCGGATCTCGATCCGAAGACCGTACGATTCACCGACATGCATCAGTGGATCTGCGATTTAGAGGATTTCGACGACGATCCAAACGCATCCAATGAAAAAATTCTGGAGGCGATTCTGTTAGTCTGGTTAGATGAAGCAGAATAAATAACATAACGGGCTGCCTTCAGGCGGCCCGTTTGCTAGTTGCTAATAAGGATAAATAAAATGACCGAAGCGATGAAGATTACGCTCTCTACGCAGCCAGCCGATGCGCGCTGGGGCGAGAAAGCCACCTACAGCATCAACAACGACGGCGTTACCCTGCACCTGACGGGCAACGATGATTTGGGCCTGATCCAGCGCGCCGCGCGTAAAATTGATGGCCTGGGCATTAAGCATGTGTCCCTGGAAGGCGAAGGCTGGGACACAGACCGCAGCTGGGCATTCTGGGCTGGCTACAAAGGGCCGAAAGGCACCCGCAAAATTGAGTGGGCGAACCTTGACGCTGCCGGTCAAAAAGAGCTGGAAAGCCGCCTGCAAATTATCGACTGGGTCCGCGACACCATCAACGCCCCGGCGGAAGAGCTTGGTCCGGAACAGCTGGCGCAGCGCGCGGTTGATCTGCTGTGCGGCGTGGCGGGCGACAAGATGTCCTACCGCATCACCAAAGGTGAAGATCTGCGCGAGCAGAATTACATGGGCATCCACACCGTGGGCCGTGGTTCTGAGCGTCCTCCGGTCCTGCTGGCGCTGGATTACAACCCAACCGGCGATAAAGCGGCGCCAGTATTTGCCTGCCTGGTGGGTAAAGGCATCACCTTCGATACCGGTGGCTACAGCCTGAAGCAGAGCGCGTTCATGGACTCCATGAAGTCCGATATGGGCGGCGCGGCAACTATCACCGGCGCGCTGGCGTTCGCCATCACCCGCGGTCTGAACAAGCGCGTGAAGCTGTATCTGTGCTGCGCGGACAACATGGTGAGCGGTAACGCCTTCAAGCTGGGCGACATCATTCGCTATCGCAACGGCAAAAACGTCGAAGTGATGAACACCGACGCCGAAGGCCGCCTGGTTCTGGCCGATGGCCTGATCGACGCGTCTGCGCAGAAGCCAGAGCTGATTATTGACATGGCGACCCTGACCGGCGCGGCAAAAACCGCCCTGGGCAACGATTACCATGCGCTGTTCAGCTTCGACGACAAGCTGGCCGCTCGCCTGCTGGCAAGCGCCGCTGCGGAAAACGAGCCGTTCTGGCGTCTGCCGCTGGCCGAGTTCCACCGCAGCCAGCTGCCGTCCAACTTTGCCGAGCTGAACAACACCGCGAGCGCGGCGTACCCGGCGGGTGCAAGCACGGCGGCAGGCTTCCTGTCCCACTTCGTTGAGAACTACCACGAAGGCTGGCTGCACATCGACTGCTCCGCAACCTACCGTAAAGCGGCGGTTGAGCAGTGGTCCGCGGGCGCGACCGGTCTGGGCGTGCGTACCGTGGCGAACCTGCTGACGGCTGAGTAATGCTCTTTGCCCTCACCCTAACCCTCTCCCATGGGGAGAGGGCAGGGGGGAGGGGGAAATTCGACATCTGGAATTATTATGTCCGAAACCAAAAACGAATTAGAAACCCTGCTGGAGCAGGCGGCGACCGAGCCCGCCCATCGTCCGGCATTTTTCCGCACGCTGCTGGAATCCACCGTCTGGGTGCCGGGCACCGCGGCGGAAGGTGAGCAGGTTGTCGAAGACAGCGCGCTGGATCTGCTGCACTGGGAGAAAGACGACGGCACGTCGGTGATCCCGTTCTTCACCTCGCTGGAAGCCCTGCAGGAAGCGGTAGAAGATGAACAGGCGTTCGTGGTAATGCCGGTGCGTACCCTGTTTGAAATGACGCTGGGCCAGACGCTGTTCCTTAACGCGAAGCTGCCGACCGGGAAAGAGTTTACGCCGCGTGAAATCAGCCATCTGATTGGCGAAGAGGGCAACCCGCTCAGCACCCAGGAAGTGCTGGAAGGGGGCGAAACGCTGCTGCTGTCTGAAGTAGCCGAGCCGCCCGCGCAGATGATTGATTCCCTGACGACGCTGTTCAAAACCCTGAAACCGGTTAGACGCGCGTTTCTCTGTTCTATTAAAGAGCGCGCGGACGAGCATCCGGTACTGCTGATTGGTATTGAGGCGGACGGCGATATCGACGAAATCATTCAGGCGGCGGGAAGCGTGGCGACCGACACGCTGCCGGGCGACGAGCCGATTGATATCTGCCAGGTGAAGAACGGTGAGAAGGGCATCAGCCACTTTATTACCGAGCACATCACGCCGTTCTACGAGCGTCGCTGGGGCGGCTTCCTGCGCGATCTCAAAACCAACCGCATCATCTGATTACGGCGGGGTGAATATCACCCCGTTGCTTCCAGCAGCAGTAAATCCATCAGCAGCACCAGATTCGACTCAAACGACGTCACCCCCGCGGCTTCGGCGGCGAAGTGTACCGCTTCGTCATAGAGGGCAAAATGCACGTCCGCCATCCCCGCCAGCGTATTGGCCGAGGCGCGGGTAAACGCGACGATCGTCATACCGACGTTTTTGGCAATCCGCGCTTTATCCAGCACCTGCTCCGTTTCGCCGCTGCGCGAGACGGCAATAAACACCTGATAGCGTGAGGCGTTGCTGAGGAAAATATTCCGGCTGTCTCCCGGCCCGGAGATAAACGCCGTTTTGCCCAGCACCTGCAGCTTCTTGGTCAGGTACTCCGCAAACAGATAGGAAAACCCGGCGCCGTAGAGAAAGAAGCTCTCTTTCTGGCGCAGCAGGTCGGCAAACTGCTGGCGCTTCTCCTGCGTGACCCACTGGAAGGTGTGCTGATAGTTGGCGATAAACTGATTAAACAGTGCCGGGAGTTCAGGAAGCGACTGCCCCTGGGCAGCAATATGCGGCGTGTCGGAGAGCAGCAGCTTGCAGTGCCAGATAAACTCGCTAAAGCCGCTAAACCCCAGCTTCTGACACAGCCGCATGATGGTGGCGGTAGAAACAAATGTCGCCTGCGCCAGCTCGCGTACCGTGATGTTGCCCACCAGCAGCGGGTGCTCCGTGAGGTGGGCGAGGACGCGATACTCCGCGCGGGTCAGCGACGCCCCGCGCGTTAACAGCGTGGCCAGGCGGTTATCCATTATTTCGCGGGTTCGACAGGGAGATCGTCTCGCGCACCCCATTCGCTCCAGGCGCCGTCGTATAGCGTGACGTCGTTCGCGCCGAGCGTGGCGAGCGCCAGGATCACCACGCAGGCCGTGACGCCGGAGCCGCAGCTGGCAATAATCGGACGATGTAAATCCACGCCTGCACGGTCAAAAATGGCGCGCAGCTCGTCGGTGGTTTTCAGCTCGCCCTCAAACACCAGGTCGCCCCACGGCACGTTCAGCGCCCCGGGAATATGTCCGCGCTTCAGCCCTGGACGCGGTTCATCCGCTTCGGCATTGAAGCGCGGAGCTGGACGGGCATCGACGATTTGCGCCGTTTTTTCATGGCTCACGACCAGCACGTCGGTCAGGCGTTTCACCACGTGCGCGTCGAACGTGGCATCGAATTCGCCTTCCGGCAGCGTCACGTCGCCCTGCTGCAGCGGCAGCTCGTCACGCTTCCAGCCCGCCAGCCCGCCCGCCAGAATCGAGACTTTTTCCACGCCGAAGTTTTTCAGCATCCACCACGCGCGCGGTGCGGAGAAGAGGTTCCCTTCATCATAGACAACGAGGTGTTTGTCTTTGCTGACGCCCAGCTCGCGCATCGCCACGGAAAATGCTTCCGGGCGCGGCAGCATGTGCGGCAGGGGAGAGTTGTGATCGGAGAGGGCTTCGATATCAAAAAATACCGCGCCAGGAAGATGTCCGGCACGGTATTCCGCGACCATATCGCGAAGGTGTTCCTGCCCGGCAGGGGCCATACGCGCGTCAATAATCTGAACTTCCGGATCGTCACCGTGCTCAATCAGCCAGTCGGCGGCGACAAAATATGAGGTGGACATGGGTTGCCTCCATTCTTTTCCGTAAAAAAGGATTGTCGGTGTTTTTTATGACACCGACAAGCAAACCACGTTCAACTCGCGAGCAAGCCCCTATTTTTTCACCGTTTCGCCGTCCTGCCAGGCTTTTTGCAGCGCAGGCCAGTAGTCGCGGTTGGCCTCGATCATCTCATCCAGAATCGCTTTTGCATGCTCCATGGTCGGCACGGTGCGGTTGAGGGTAAACGCCTGCAGGGCTTTCTCATAGCTGCCCTCGATGGTCGCCTCCACCAGCAGCTGTTCAGACGCCAGCTGCTGTTGCAAAAGTGTCTGATGAAACAGAGGTACCTGACCGATGCGAATCGGTTCCGGGCCTTCGGAGGTGATATACGCGGGCACTTCCACCACGGCATCGTAAGGCAGGTTGGTAATCGCCCCGAGGTTTTCCACCATCACCAGGTGGCGGCTCCGCAGGTTAAAGGCCAGCGAGCGGGCGACATCGACGATAAACTCGCCGTGCACGCCCACGTGGAAGGCGTCCGGCAGGATCCCGGTGCGCTTATATTCTTCGGCTGCGGCGAACAGCTTTTTCTCGCGCCCGTCCATAACTTCATTGGCGCGGGTATAGTCCGGGTTCTGATGCTCCACAATCTGGTTCGGCATCAGGTAGTACTGCAGATACGGGTTCGGCAGATACTCCGGGAAGTTGTCCATGATTGGCTTAATGTTGCGCCAGGTTTTTACCCACGAAGGATCCGAGTGCTGCGGGTCGGTTTTGGCCGCGTCTTCCGTCAGCAGGCCAAACTTCGCGATATGCTTACGCAGCTCGGGAAGTTTGTCTTCGCCGTCCACCAGGACGCGGGTAAACCAGCCGAAGTGGTTCAGGCCGAAGTAGTCCACCTCCAGCCTGCGGCGATCGACACCCAGAATCGCCCCCATATTGCGCATCGCGGCCACAGGCATATCGCAGATGTTCAGCACCCGCGCGTCCGGACGCAGCCGGCGCACGCCCTCTGCGACAATCGCCGCCGGGTTGGAGTAGTTCACGATCCAGGCTTTTTCGTGCGCGTAGCGATCCACCAGATCGATAAGTTCCACCATCGGCAGGATCGTGCGCAGCCCGTAGGCCAGCCCGCCGGGTCCGCACGTTTCCTGGCCGACCACGCCGTGGCGCAGCGGGATCTTCTCGTCCTGCTCGCGCATCTTGTACTGGCCGACGCGCATCTGGGCGAAGACGAAATGCGCGCCGCTGAAGGCCACTTCCGGGTCGCTGGTGACGGTAAATTTGATGCTCTGACTGTGGTCGCGAATGACCTTCTCGACGACGGGCGCAATGGTGTTCTGACGCGCCTCGTCGATGTCATAAAGGCGGATTTCGGCCAGCGGGAAATCCTGCAGGCGCACCATCAGGCTTTTCACAATACCCGGCGTGTAGGTGCTACCGCCGCCGGCAATCGACAGAATGAATGGGGGTGTAAACATCTTTAGCTCCTTTCAGAGAAACGTCTCAACGGCTTCTCGCATTTTTTTGACGTGCAGCCCGTAGACCACCTGAACGTTGTTACCTTGTTTGATAATCCCTTTCGCGCCGGTCGCCTTCAGGCGCGGCTCGTCGATAATGGCGACGTCCTTCACCGTGACGCGTAAGCGGGTGTAGCAGTTGTCCACCACCTCTATGTTTTCCCGGCCGCCCAGACCCGTCACGATGGATTCGCCCAGCCCGTCGTTATTGCCTTTGGCCTGATACTCCTGCTTGCTGTAGAGGCGCGTCTCCTGATCGTCATCCTCGCGGCCCGGCGTTTTCATGTTGAAGCGCAGAATCAGGAAGCGGAACACCACGAAGTAGAGTGCAAACATGATCAGCCCGACCACGATGTACATCGGCCAGTTGGACTTCTCCGTGCCGAGCGGCAGGTTGTAAAGGATGAAGTCGATAATCCCGTTGGCGCCGATGGCGTGAACGCCCAGCAGCGAGAACAGCATCATGCCGATGCCGGTCAGCACCGCGTGCACCACGAAGAGCAGCGGGGCGACGAACAGGAAGGAGAATTCAATCGGCTCGGTTACGCCGACCAGCAGCGATGTCAGCGCCGCCGGGATCAGAATGGCTTTCGCAATGGCTTTACGCTCTGGCTTTGCGGTCATATACATCGCCAGGGCAGCGGCAGGCAGGCCGAACATCTTGCTGATGCCGCGCGCGTCCCACACCACGGTGCTGCTGAGCTGCTTCACGTCCGGGCAGGCCATCTCGGCGAAATAGATATTGCGCGCGCCCTGATAGGTTGCGCCGCACACCTCCTGCGTGCCGCCCAGCTCGGTATAGAGGAACGGCGTATAAACCAGATGGTGCAGGCCGGTGGGGACCAGAATGCGTTCCAGGAAACCGTAGATTGCCACGCCAAACGGCCCGGAGCCTTTGATAGCCAGCGCCAGGGCGCTAATGCCGTGCTGGGCAAACGGCCACAGTTCACTCATAGCCACGCCGAGCAGCATGGAGACGGGGAGCATGACGATGGCGACAAAACAGTGGCCGGAGTAAATCGCCATCGCGCCGTTAAACTGTACGCCGGAGTATTTGTTGTACAGATATCCGGAGAGCGCCCCGGTCAGGATCCCGGCAAAAACGCCCATCTCCAGCACCTGCACGCCCAGTACCATGGTCTGCCCGGCCGCTTTCATCTGGGCCGCTGGCGCCAGCGCGCCCTGCAGCTGTAGCGTGACGTTCATGGCGTTGATGAACACGACGAAGGTCACCAGACCAATCAGCGCGGCATAGCCTTTATCACGCGTCGCCAGACCAATCGGGATCCCGACGGCAAACACCAGCGCCAGGTTCACCAGCACCGACACGGCAGATTTAGCGATAAGCTGACCAGTATGCTGAATCAGCGGATGGCCCAGAAACGGCAGGTATTCAGCGAGATTACCGTTACCCAGCACGTTACCAAAGGCAATAAACAGACCGACGATCGGTAAGATAAGTACCGGTCCGTACAATGATTTTCCGAAATTTTGTAGGGCGTTCACGGCTCGTTTCATGGCTTTCTCTCTTTTTGAACCGCGCACTCGGGGTGCGTCATGGTCATAAAACTAGCAGCCTTCAGGCGAGCTTAGCCAGCTATCTTCTTGTTTTAAAAACAAATGACTTGAAAGGTAACATGTGACGTTATGCACTGTGATCGCGGTTCCATCACGGTGTAGCGACGTGATGTCATTCTGCGAGGCGCTTTCCAGATTTTAAAATTGATCTTTTTGAATTAATGAAACTTGCGGATAATACTTATCCGGACGACGACCAACAGGCTCCATGGGCCAGGGATAAAGGATGAAACCGTTTCGCTTAGCCGCGCTCTCTCTTGCGCTGCTTACCACGTTTACGCTTGTCGGCTGTGATAACAGCGACGATAAATCTCAGGCTGCGG
The DNA here is from genome assembly GCF_001521715.1 of Enterobacter asburiae. Classification (NCBI taxonomy): domain Bacteria; kingdom Pseudomonadati; phylum Pseudomonadota; class Gammaproteobacteria; order Enterobacterales; family Enterobacteriaceae; genus Enterobacter; species Enterobacter asburiae. Next base: position 2,621,203 of record NZ_CP011863.1, on the reverse strand, counting down.
CTCCCGCGGCATCCACCGCATCTACACCGAAAGCTGCAGAAAAGCCTAATGCTGAAACGCTGGCTAAACTGGCTGCCCAGAGTCAGGGAAAAGCGCTGACGTTGCTGGATACCTCAGAAGTTCAGCTCGACGGTGCCGCCACGCTGGTGCTGACCTTTTCTGTTCCGCTAAATCCCGATCAGGATTTCGCCAAAACGGTGCATGTCGTGGATAAGAAAAGCGGTAAGGTTGACGGGGCGTGGGAACTTGCGCCTAACCTGAAAGAGCTTCGACTGCGCCATCTGGAGCCTAACCGTAACCTGGTCGTCACCGTTGAACGTGACCTGCAGGCGCTGAACAAGGCGACGTTTGGCATTGATTATGAAAAAGCCCTGACCACCCGGGACATTGAACCCACCGTTGGTTTTGCCAGCCGCGGCTCGCTGCTGCCGGGTAAGGTGGTGGAAGGTCTGCCGGTGATGGCGCTCAACGTCAACAATGTCGACGTCAACTTTTACCGCGTGAAGCCGGAATCGCTGGCCTCCCTTGTCAGCCAGTGGGAGTACCGTAACTCGCTGACCAACTGGGAATCCGATAACCTGCTGAAGATGGCGGAGCTGGTTTACACCGGTCGATTCGATCTTAATCCGGCACGCAATACGCGCGAAAAATTGCTGTTGCCCCTGAAGGATATTAAACCGCTCCAGCAGTCTGGCGTTTATATCGCGGTCATGAACCAGGCAGGGCACTACAACTACAGCAACGCCGCAACGCTCTTTACCTTAAGCGATATTGGTCTGTCCGCTCACCGTTACCATAACCGCCTGGATATTTTCACTCAGAGTCTGGAAAACGGTGCGGCGCAGTCCGGCGTGACCGTCACGCTGCTGAACGACAAAGGCCAGACGCTCGCCGAGGCAAATAGCGACGCTGACGGTCATGCGAAGCTTGAAACGGACAAAGAGGCCGCGCTGATTCTGGCCAGTAAAGATGGCCAGACCACGCTGCTTGACCTCAAGCTACCTGCACTCGACCTGGCAGAGTTTGATATCGCGGGGAGCCCCGGCTACAGCAAGCAATTCTTTATGTTTGGCCCGCGCGATCTCTATCGTCCGGGTGAAACGGTGATCCTCAACGGCTTACTGCGCGACAGTGACGGTAAGCCGCTTCCGGATCAGCCCGTGAAGCTTGACGTGCTGCGCCCGGATGGACAGGTCGCGCGTACGATTGTCGTCAAGCCAGAGAACGGGCTCTATCGCTTTAACTATCCGCTGGACAGCGGGGCGCAGACCGGTATGTGGCATATCCGCGCCAACGCGGGCGATAACCTACAGCGCATGTGGGACTTCCACGTCGAAGACTTCATGCCAGAGCGTATGGCGCTCAACCTGAGCGGACAAAAAACGCCGGTTTCACCGCAGGATAACGTGGACTTTAACGTGGTGGGCTATTACCTGTATGGCGCCCCGGCCAACGGTAATTCTCTGCAGGGCCAGCTTTTCCTGCGTCCGCTGCGTGACGCGGTGGCTGCGCTGCCGGGCTTCCAGTTTGGCGATATCGCCGAGGAGAACCTGAGCCGCAGCCTGGATGAAGTTCAGCTTACGCTTGATGAGCAGGGGCGTGGGCAGGTTTCTACCGAAAGCCAGTGGAAAGAGGTGCATTCTCCGCTGCAGCTGATCCTGCAGGCCAGCCTGCTGGAGTCGGGCGGTCGTCCGGTGACGCGTCGCGCTGAGCAGGCCATCTGGCCGGCGGCTGAGCTGCCGGGTATCCGCCCTCAGTTCGCCAGTAAAGCCGTTTACGACTACCGAACCGATACCACCGTCAACCAGCCGATTGTTGACGAGAACGGCAATGCCAGCTTCGACATCGTTTACGCCGATGCCAGCGGAGCGAAAAAAGCGGTTTCAGGGTTACAGGTTCGTCTCATTCGCGAGCGCCGTGACTACTTCTGGAACTGGTCTGAGAGCGAAGGCTGGCAGTCTCAGTTCGATCAGAAAGACCTGGTTGAAGGCGAGCAGGAGCTGACTCTCAAGGCTGACGAGACGGGTAAAGTCACCTTCCCGGTGGAGTGGGGCTCATACCGTCTGGAGGTTAAAGCGCCTGATGAGATGGTTAGCAGCGTGCGCTTCTGGGCTGGCTACAGCTGGCAGGATAACAGCGACGGCACCGGGGCCGCTCGGCCTGACCGCGTGACGCTGAAGCTGGATAAGCCAGCCTATCAGCCAGGCGATACTATTAACCTGCACATTGCAGCGCCGTCAGCAGGTAAGGGCTATGCGATGATTGAGTCCAGCGAAGGGCCGCTGTGGTGGAAAGAGATTGACGTACCGGCAAACGGGCTCGATCTCGCTATCCCGGTCGACAAAGCCTGGAAACGTCACGATCTCTACCTGAGTACGCTGGTGGTGCGTCCTGGTGATAAATCCAAATCCGCCACGCCGAAACGCGCGGTCGGCCTGCTGCATCTGCCGATGGGCGATGAAAATCGCCGTCTGAACATTGCGCTCGATAACCCGCAGAAAATGCGTCCAAACCAGACGCTCTCGGTGAAGGTGAAAGCCAGCGTGAAAGAGGGTGCGGTGCCGCAGAAAGTGAACGTGCTTGTCTCGGCGGTGGACAGCGGCGTGCTGAATATTACCGATTACGTTACGCCCGATCCGTGGCAGGCTTTCTTCGGCCAGAAGCGCTACGGCGCGGATATCTACGATATCTACGGACAGGTCATCGAAGGGCAGGGCCGCCTGGCCGCGCTGCGCTTTGGTGGTGACGGTGATGAGCTGAAGCGCGGCGGTAAGCCGCCGGTGAACCACGTCACCATTATTGCCCAGCAGGCACAGCCGGTTACGCTGGATGCCAACGGAGAAGGCACAATTACGCTGCCGATTGGTGATTTCAACGGCGAGCTGCGTCTGATGGCGCAGGCCTGGACGGAAGACGATTTCGGCAGCAGTGAAAGCAAGGTTGTAGTGGCCGCGCCGGTCATTACCGAGCTTAACACGCCGCGCTTCCTGGCAAGCGGGGACACCTCACGGCTGACGCTGGATCTCACCAACCTGACCGACAAGCCGCAAACGCTGAATGTCGCCCTGACCGCGACAGGCAAACTGTCGCTGGAAGGCGGGCAGCCGCAGCCGGTTCAGTTGTCTCCGGGCGCGCGCAGCACCCTGTTTATTCCGGTGCGTGCGCTGGAGGGTTATGGTGACGGTGAGGTGACCGCTCAGGTGACCGGCCTGCAGCTTCCGGGCGAGACTTTCGCACCGCAGCAAAAGAGCTGGAAAATCGGCGTGCGTCCGGCGTTCCCGGCGCAGACGGTGAATACCGGTGCCATGCTGAACCCCGGCGAGTCCTGGACCGCACCGGCGCAGCATAGTAACGGTTTCTCTCCTGCTACCCTGCAGGGACAACTGCTGCTGAGCGGCAAACCACCGCTTAACCTGGCGCGCTATATTCGCGAACTGCAGGCGTATCCGTATGGCTGCCTGGAACAGACCACCAGTGGCCTGTTCCCGTCGCTCTACACCAACGCGGCGCAGCTGACTGCACTTGGCATCAAGGGCGACACCGATGACAAGCGCCGTGCGGCGATTGATATTGGCATCTCTCGCCTGTTGCAGATGCAGCGTGAGGACGGTGGTTTTGCGCTGTGGGATAAAAACGGTCCGGAAGAGTACTGGCTGACGGCCTACGTGACCGACTTCCTGGTGCGCGCGGGCGAGCAGGGTTACAGCGTACCTGCCGATGCAGTGAATAACGCCAATAACCGCCTGCTGCGCTACCTGCAGGATCCGGGAATGATGTCCATTCGCTACAGCGATGATACTCAGGCCAGCAAGTTTGCCGTGCAGGCCTATGCCGCGCTGGTGCTGGCACGTCAGCAAAAAGCGCCGCTGGGCGCGCTGCGTGAAATCTGGGATCGCCACGAGCAGGCGGCTTCCGGGCTGCCGCTGATGCAGCTGGGCATGGCGCTCAAACTGATGGGCGATGCGCCGCGAAGCCAGCAGGCGCTGGATCTGGCGCTCAAAACATCGCGTAACGACAGCAAAACCTGGATGGCCGATTACGGCAGCCAGCTTCGCGATAACGCGCTGATGCTCTCTCTTCTGGAGGAGTACAAGCTGCTGCCTGATGCGCAAAATACGCTGCTGAATGCCCTGTCTGAACAGGCCTTCAGCCAGCGCTGGCTGTCAACGCAGGAGAGCAATGCGCTGTTCCTGGCTGGACGCTCGCTGCAAACCCTGTCTGGTGCGTGGCAGGCGAAAACTTCGCTGTCTGAGACCGCATCAGGCGGCGATAAGTCACTGGTGCAAAACGTGAGCGGCGACGAGCTTGGCGCGCTGCAGGTGACCAATACCGGGACAACACCGCTGTGGGTACGCCTGGACAGCACCGGTTATCCGGAATATGCCCCTCAGCCGAGCGCGAACGTGCTGCAGGTGGAACGTCATATCCTGGCAACCGACGGCAGCAGTAAATCGCTCTCTTCGCTGAAGAGCGGTGAGTTGGTGCTGGTGTGGCTGGAAGTTAAAGCCAACCAGAACGTGCCGGATGCGCTGGTGGTGGATCTGCTCCCTGCGGGTCTGGAGCTCGAAAACCAGAACCTGGCGAGCAGCAGCGCCAGCCTGCAGGACAGCGGCAGTGAGGTACAGAACCTGCTCAGCCAGATGCAGCAAGCGGACATTCAGCATATGGAATTCCGCGACGACCGCTTTGTGGCTGCCGTGCCGGTAAACGAAGGTCAGCCGGTCACGCTGGTTTATCTGGCCCGTGCCGTGACGCCGGGAACCTACCTGGTGCCGGTGCCGATGGTGGAGTCTATGTACGTTCCGCAGTGGCGGGCAACGGGGGCGGCCAGCGGCCCGCTGATTGTTGTTCCATAATATGCGAATGGCACGTCTGACACGCTCCCGCTGGCTATGGCTGGCGGGAGCGCTTCTCGTTTTATGGGGGCTGATCGTCGCCGCCGACCGCCTGTGGCCGTTGCCTCTGAAAGAGGTTAACCCCGCCCGGGTGGTGGTGGATGAGAAGGGCACGCCGCTCTGGCGTTTTGCCGATAGCGACGGTATCTGGCGCTATCCGGTTACGATTGAAGAGGTCTCTCCCCGCTATCTTGAGGCGCTGATCCAGTACGAAGATCGCTGGTTCTGGGATCATCCTGGCGTAAACCCGCTCTCTGTTCTGCGCGCCGCCTGGCAGGATCTCAGTTCTGGCAAAGTCGTCTCTGGCGGCAGTACGCTCACCATGCAGGTGGCACGCCTGCTGGACCCGCATCCGCGCACCTTTGGCGGCAAAGTTCGTCAGCTCTGGCGGGCGATGCAGCTGGAGTGGCACCTCTCTAAACGCGATATCCTGACGCTCTATCTCAACCGTGCCCCCTTTGGCGGCACGCTGCAGGGCGTTGGGGCGGCAAGCTGGACCTATCTTGGCAAACCGCCGTCGCAGCTCAGCTATTCCGAAGCGGCGCTGCTGGCGGTATTGCCGCAGGCACCCAGCCGCTTACGTCCGGACCGCTGGCCTGACCGGGCCGAGGCGGCGCGCAACAAAGTGCTAGACCGCATGGTAACGCAGGGCGTCTGGTCCGCGAAGCAGGTCATAGAATCACGGGAGGAGTCGGTATGGCTGGCGCCCCGGCAGATGCCGCAGCTGGCGCCGCTCTTTGCACGCATGATGCTAGGCAAAAGCCGCGACACTAAAATTGTCACCACGCTGGATGCCGGACTACAGCGGCAGCTGGAAGAACTGGCGATGAACTGGAAATCTCGCCTGCCAGCACGCAGCTCGCTGGCGATGATCGTCGTGGATCACACCGATATGAAAGTGCGTGGCTGGGTCGGCTCGGTGGATATTAACGATGACACGCGTTTCAGCCACGTGGATATGGTCAATGCGATCCGATCCCCGGGATCGGTGTTAAAGCCCTTTATTTACGGTATGGCGCTGGACGATGGCCTGATCCATCCCGCCTCGCTGCTCCAGGACGTTCCCAGAAAAACCGGTGATTATCGCCCAGGGAATTTTGATAGCGGGTTCCACGGACCGGTCAGCATGAGTGAAGCGTTGGTGCGCTCCCTCAACCTGCCCGCGGTACAGGTACTGGAAGCCTACGGGCCAAAACGGTTTGCCGGGATGCTGAGCAACGCGGGATTGCCGCTGATCCTGCCCGCGGGGGCGCAACCGAATCTGTCCCTGATCCTCGGCGGGGCAGGCGCGCGGCTGGCGGATATCGCCGCTGCCTACAGCGCCTTTGCCCGACACGGTAAGGCGGGAAGGCTGCGGTTACAGCCGGGCGATCCGCTGATTGAACGTCCGCTGCTGTCGAAAGGCTCGGCGTGGATTATTCGCCGTATTCTGGCGAACGAGGCGCAGCCGCTGCCGGATAATGCGTTACCGCAGATCGCGCCGCTGGCGTGGAAAACCGGCACCAGCTACGGCTACCGCGATGCCTGGGCCATCGGTCTGAATGCCCGTTACGTGATAGGCATCTGGACCGGACGACCGGACGGCACGCCCGTAGCGGGGCAGTTTGGTTTCGCCAGCGCGGTTCCGCTATTAAACCAGGTCAATAACCTGCTTCAGTCGCGCTCAACGGTAGACGAGGCCCGCCTGCCGCGCGACCCGCGTCCGGAGAGCGTCGGGCGGGGCGTGATCTGCTGGCCGGGCGGCCAGTCGCTGCCGGAAGGGAGTGAAAACTGTCGGCGTCGCCTGTCGACCTGGCTGCTGGAAGGGAGTGAGCCGCCCACGCTGCTATTGCCCGAACAGGAAGGGATACGCGGCATTCGTTTTCCGGTCTGGCTGGATAAAACGGGTAAACGCGTGGCGGCAGATTGCCCTGATGCAACTGAAAAAGTCCTTGATGTCTGGCCGCTGCCGCTGGAGCCTTGGCTGCCGGCGACCGAGCGTCGTGCGGTACGGGTCCCTCCTTCATCAACCACCTGTCCTCCGCTGTCGCAGGACGCACCTGCGCCACTCATCCTGACAGGCGTGCGCGAAGGGGCCGTCATCAAACGTCTGCCGGGGGAATCCCGCGTTTCGCTGCCGCTTCAGGCGACCGGCAATAGCGGTGAGCGCTGGTGGTTTTTGAACGGTGAACCGCTGAATGTGAAGGGAAGAGTTTACACATTACTGCTTGATAAATCGGGCGATTATCAGTTACTCGTTATGGATGAGACCGGGCAGGTCGCGACGGTGAATTTTACGCTGCAGTGATCTGAAAACAGCTTTCAGATGTGAGCTGTTGCTAAAACTCGTCTTATTTTAAAAAAATGTTACCTGAATCCATAGGCAATGGCGCTATTGCTCATTATAATCCGCGCCACACCATACTCAGGTATGCAAAACAACAGAACATTGACAGAGGTTATCATGGCTATTGAACGTACTTTTTCCATCATCAAACCAAACGCGGTGGCAAAAAACGTTATTGGCAGCATCTTCGCTCGCTTTGAATCAGCAGGGTTCAAAATTGTTGGCACCAAAATGCTGCACCTGACCGTTGAGCAGGCTCGCGGCTTCTACGCTGAGCACGAAGGTCGCCCATTCTTTGACGGCCTGGTTGAGTTCATGACCTCCGGTCCAATCGTGGTATCCGTGCTGGAAGGCGAAAACGCAGTACAGCGTCACCGCGATCTGCTGGGCGCAACCAACCCGGACAACGCGCTGGCAGGTACTCTGCGCGCTGACTATGCGGACAGCTTCACCGAGAACGGCACCCACGGTTCTGACTCTGTTGAATCTGCTGCACGCGAAATCGCTTTCTTCTTCGCAGAAGGCGAAGTGTGTCCACGCACCCGTTAATTTAACGGTTTCGTTTACACATTATTTTCGTAAATGCCGCGTCCAAACGTGGCATCCCTGCGCCAGACTTTGTACAATGCAACGCCCCGGACGAGCAGACTGCTTTCCGGGGCGTTTCTATTCAACCCTCCATGGGCCATAACGTGTAACAACGAGGCCGGAAAATATTATGTCTGAATTAGTGAATACCTCCGAAGTCGCCATTCCTGCGGTTCCCAATAAAAATGGAAAAATCAACCTGCTGGATCTGAACCGTCAGCAGATGCGCGAGTTCTTTAAAGAGATGGGCGAAAAGCCGTTTCGTGCCGATCAGGTCATGAAGTGGATGTACCATTACTGCAGCGACAATTTTGATGACATGACTGACATCAACAAGGTCCTGCGCAACAAGCTTAAGGAAGTGGCTGAAATCCGCGCACCGGAAGTGGTGGAAGAGCAGCGCTCAGCGGATGGCACCATCAAATGGGCGATTGCGGTAGGCGATCAGCGTGTTGAGACCGTCTATATCCCGGAAGAAGACCGCGCCACGCTGTGCGTCTCCTCTCAGGTAGGCTGTGCGCTGGAGTGCAAATTCTGCTCAACCGCGCAGCAAGGCTTTAACCGTAACCTGCGCGTGTCCGAAATTATCGGCCAGGTCTGGCGTGCCGCGAAAATCGTGGGTGCGGCAAAAGTAACCGGTACGCGTCCTATCACCAACGTGGTGATGATGGGGATGGGTGAGCCGCTGCTGAACCTGACCAACGTCGTTCCGGCGATGGAAATCATGCTGGATGACTTCGGTTTTGGTCTGTCCAAGCGTCGCGTCACGCTGTCTACCTCTGGCGTTGTGCCTGCGCTGGACAAGCTGGGCGATATGATTGACGTTGCGCTGGCGATCTCCCTGCATGCACCAAACGATGAAATTCGTGACGAAATTGTGCCGATCAACAAAAAGTACAATATCGAAACCTTCCTCGCTGCGGTGCGTCGCTATCTGGAGAAATCCAACGCCAACCAGGGCCGCGTCACCATCGAGTACGTGATGCTTGACCACGTCAACGACGGTACCGAACATGCGCATCAGCTGGCTGAACTGCTGAAAGATACGCCATGTAAAATCAACCTGATCCCATGGAACCCGTTCCCGGGCGCGCCGTATGGCCGTAGCTCGAACAGCCGTATCGACCGTTTCTCCAAGGTGCTGATGGAGTATGGTTTCACCACCATCGTGCGTAAAACCCGTGGTGATGACATTGATGCAGCATGCGGACAGCTGGCAGGTGATGTTATTGACCGTACCAAACGTACCCTGCGTAAACGCATGCAGGGCGAGACGATCGCGGTTAAAGCTGTTTGATTATTATGCACTCACGGCGCATTATCTGCGCCGTGAAGCATACTCTTACTGAATAATCAGTCAGATTCGTGATGACTGAACAATAATTACGGTGCGTTTCATCCGACTTTCGGGCAGTATGTAACGACGTAACAACAGTTTAGCCGTACGGGCAGGGCTGTACTGTCATCTCCGGGCTGACAGTCTTATACTCTCTGTTCAAGGTTAACTGACCAGAAGTTTCGCGGTGCGGGTGGCATTGTGACTCACCGGCACCTGAACCCTTATTTTTCACGTACCAGTAGTTGTAGCGAATGAATACTGAAGCCACTCACGACCAACATGAAGCACTCTCCACTGGCGTTCGTCTTCGCAACGCCCGTGAACAACTCGGACTCAGCCAGCAAGCCGTTGCGGAACGCTTGTGCCTGAAGGTTTCCACGGTTCGCGATATTGAAGAAGATAAGGCACCTGCCGATCTGGCTTCAACGTTCTTGCGCGGTTATATCCGCTCTTACGCAAAACTGGTGCATATCCCCGAAAACGAATTACTGCCAATGATGGAGAAGCAGGCACCGGTCCGTGCAGCGAAAGTTGCGCCGATGCAGACCTTCTCCCTGGGGAAACGTCGTAAAAAACGCGATGGTTGGCTGATGAGCTTTACCTGGCTGGTGCTGTTTGTGGTGATCGGTCTGACCGGCGCATGGTGGTGGCAAAACCACAAGGCCCAGCAGGAAGAGATTACTACTATGGCCGATCAATCCTCCGCCGAACTCAACCAGGCCGGAAGTGAGAACGGTCAGAGCGTGCCGCTGAATACCGACGGCGCAGCTTCCTCAAGCGAGCCACAGACCGCAGCGCCAGACGCGTCGGCGACCGATGCTGCACAGGCTCCGGTAGCAACGGCTAACACCGCTGCGCCGCAGGCTCAGGATCAAAACGCGGTTGTTGCCCCTTCTCAGGCTAATGTTGATACTGCGGCGAACGCGCCTGCGGCTACTCAGCCTGCAGACAATAGCGCAGCGAATCTGCCAACCAGCCCGGCAGGTACGGCGACAGCAGCCGATCCCAACGCACTGGTGATGAACTTCAGCGCCGACTGCTGGCTGGAAGTGACTGACGCGACAGGTAAAAAACTGTTCAGCGGCCTGCAGCGTAAAGATGGCACGTTAAACCTAACCGGCCAGGCTCCCTATAAACTTAAAATCGGCGCTCCGGCAGCGGTACAGATCCAGTATCAAGGAAAACCTGTCGACCTGAGCCGCTTTATCAGAACTAACCAGGTTGCACGTCTTACCGTTAATGCCGAACAATCAGCAGCACAGTAACAGACGGGCAACGCGGGAGATTTTTCATGCATAACCAGGCTCCGATTCAACGTAGAAAATCGAAACGGATTTACGTTGGGAATGTGCCAATCGGCGATGGGGCACCTATCGCCGTTCAGTCGATGACCAATACGCGCACCACCGATGTGGAAGCGACGGTCAATCAAATCAAAGCATTAGAACGTGTAGGCGCGGACATTGTTCGCGTCTCCGTCCCGACCATGGATGCCGCTGAGGCGTTCAAACTGATCAAACAGCAGGTCAGCGTTCCGCTGGTGGCTGATATCCACTTCGACTATCGCATCGCACTGAAAGTGGCCGAATATGGCGTTGATTGCCTGCGCATTAACCCGGGCAACATCGGTAACGAAGAGCGTATCCGCATGGTTGTGGACTGCGCCCGCGATAAAAATATTCCTATCCGTATCGGCGTTAACGCCGGTTCCCTGGAAAAAGACCTGCAGGAAAAATACGGCGAGCCGACGCCACAGGCGCTGCTCGAATCCGCGATGCGCCATGTGGATCATCTCGATCGTCTTAACTTTGACCAGTTTAAGGTCAGCGTAAAAGCGTCCGACGTGTTCCTGGCGGTTGAATCTTATCGCCTGCTGGCAAAGCAGATCGACCAGCCTCTGCACCTCGGGATCACCGAAGCGGGAGGCCTGCGCAGCGGCTCTGTTAAATCCGCGATCGGTCTGGGACTGCTGCTCTCTGAAGGGATCGGTGACACCCTGCGCGTCTCGCTGGCGGCCGATCCGGTCGAAGAGATCAAAGTCGGTTTCGATATCCTGAAATCACTGCGTATTCGCGCGCGTGGGATCAACTTCATTGCCTGCCCAACCTGCTCACGTCAGGAGTTTGATGTGATCGGGACGGTGAATGCCCTGGAGCAGCGTCTGGAAGATATTATCACCCCGATGGACGTCTCCATCATCGGCTGCGTGGTAAACGGTCCGGGTGAAGCGCTGGTGTCAACTCTGGGCGTGACCGGCGGTAACAAGAAAAGTGGTCTCTATGAAGATGGCGTTCGTAAAGATCGTCTGGATAATAGCGACATGATCGACCAGCTTGAAGCCCGTATCCGCGCCAAAGCCGCTATGATGGACGAAACACAGCGTATCAGCGTTCAGCAGGTTGAAAAATAACGTGATGGGAAGCGTGCCGCTTCCCATGTATGATTGAACCCATTCTTTGGGTTTTTTTTGTATATAGAAAGAGAATAAACGTGGCAAAAAACATTCAAGCCATCCGCGGCATGAACGATTATCTGCCTGGCGAAACCGCCATCTGGCAGCGCATTGAAGGCACACTGAAGCAGGTGCTCGGCAGCTACGGTTACAGCGAAATCCGTTTGCCGATTGTAGAGCAGACCCCGTTATTCAAACGCGCGATTGGTGAAGTCACCGACGTGGTTGAAAAAGAGATGTACACCTTTGAGGACCGCAACGGCGACAGCCTGACCCTGCGTCCGGAAGGTACGGCGGGCTGCGTACGCGCCGGCATCGAACATGGTCTTCTGTACAATCAGGAGCAGCGCCTGTGGTATATCGGCCCGATGTTCCGCCACGAACGTCCTCAGAAAGGTCGTTATCGCCAGTTCAATCAGCTGGGTGTGGAAGTCTTTGGCCTGCAGGGCCCGGACATTGACGCCGAACTGATTATGCTGACCGCCCGCTGGTGGCGCGCCCTCGGTATCGCCGATCACGTTTCCCTTGAGCTGAACTCTATCGGATCTCTGGAAGCACGCGCTAACTACCGCGATGCGCTGGTAGCGTTCCTGGAACAGCATAAAGAGAAGCTGGACGAAGACTGCAAACGTCGCATGTACAGTAACCCGCTGCGCGTTCTGGATTCCAAAAACGCGGATGTTCAGGCACTGCTGAACGATGCGCCTGCGCTGGGTGACTACCTGGATGAAGAATCTCGCGAACACTTCGCGGGCCTGTGCAAGCTGCTTGAAGCGGCAGGCATCGCCTATACCGTGAACCAGCGCCTGGTGCGCGGTCTGGACTACTACAACCGTACCGTGTTTGAGTGGGTGACCACCAGCCTCGGTTCTCAGGGCACCGTATGTGCGGGCGGCCGTTATGACGGTCTGGTTGAGCAGCTTGGCGGTCGCGCAGCCCCGGCTGTTGGCTTCGCGATGGGCCTTGAGCGACTTGTTTTGCTGGTTCAGGCAGTTAATCCGGAATTTAAAGCAGATTCCGTTGTCGATATATACCTGGTGGCTTCAGGCGCGGAAACGCAGTCTGCGGCGATGCAGCTTGCCGAACGCGTGCGCGATGCGCTGCCGGGCGTTAAGCTGATGACCAACCATGGCGGCGGCAACTTCAAAAAACAGTTTGCTCGTGCCGATAAGTGGGGCGCAAGTATTGCACTGGTGCTGGGCGAGTCCGAAGTGGCTAACAGCGAAGTGGTGGTGAAGGACCTGCGCTCTGGTGAGCAGACAACGGTAACGCAGGACGGCGTTGCGGCGCACTTGCGCACTCTATTGGGCTAAGGAGAAGGACTGCGTGGAAATTTACGAGAACGAACACGATCAGGTCGACGCGATTAAACGCTTCTTTGTTGAAAACGGCAAAGCGCTGGTTGTTGGGGTTATTTTAGGTGTCGGTGCGCTGGTGGGCTGGCGTTACTGGAACAATCATCAGGCGGATTCCGCGCGCGGCGCGTCACTGTCTTATGAAACTACCGTTAGCGCAATTCGTGCCGATCAGCCGCAAACGCTGACTGCGGCAGAAAAATTTGCGGCTGACAACAAAAACACCTACGGTGCACTGGCTGCGCTGGAAGTGGCTCAGCAGTACGTTGATAAGAACGAACTGGATAAAGCCGCTGCACAGCTCTCGCAGAGCCTTGCTGCGGCCAGCGATGAGAACCTGAAAGCGGTGATCAATCTGCGCCTGGCACGTATTCAGGTTCAGCAGAAGAAAGCTGACGATGCGCTGAAAACGCTCGATACCATCAAAGGCGAAGGTTTTGCTGCCATCGTTGCCGATCTGCGCGGTGAAGCACTGCTGAGCAAAGGTGACAAAGCGGGCGCGCGTAAAGCGTGGCAAGCTGGCGTAGAGAGCAATGCTTCACCTGCGCTGAGCGAAATGATGCAGATGAAAATAAATAATTTGTCCGTCTGAGAGGGACCCGATGCAATTGCGTAAATTACTTCTGCCAGGACTGCTTTCTGTTACGTTATTGAGTGGTTGTTCACTGTTCAGTGGCGAAGAAGACGTTGTGAAAATGTCCCCACTGCCGACGGTTGAAAACCAGTTTACCCCATCCACCGCGTGGGATGTCTCCGTGGGCAATGGGATTGGTGATTTCTATTCCAACCTTCATCCGGCGTATGCAGACAGCGTTGTCTTTGCCGCTGACCGCAAAGGTACCGTGAAAGCGGTGAACGCCGATGACGGGAAAGAAGTATGGTCCGTTAACCTGGCGGAAAAAGACGGCTGGTTCTCCCGTAAACCTGCACTGCTGTCTGGCGGTCTGACCGTTGCCGGTGGCCATGTCTACGTGGGCAGCGAAAAAGCGCAGGTTTATGCGCTGAACAGCAGCGACGGTTCTATTGCCTGGCAAACAACCGTAGCAGGTGAATCCCTGTCTCGTCCGGTAGTAAGCGACGGTCTGGTGCTGATTCATACCAGCAACGGCCAGCTGCAGGCGCTGAACGAAGCTGACGGTCTGGTGAAATGGACCGTTAACCTGGATATGCCTGCGCTTTCTCTGCGCGGCGAATCCGCACCGGCTACCGCATTTGGTGCTGCCATTGTGGGCGGTGACAACGGTCGCGTGAGCGCAGTGCTGATGCAGCAGGGCCAGATGATCTGGCAGCAGCGTATCTCTCAGGCCACTGGCTCAACGGAAATTGACCGTCTGAGCGACGTAGACACAACGCCGGTCATCGTTAACGGTGTGGTTTACGCGCTGGCCTATAATGGCAACCTGACCGCGCTGGATCTGCGCAGCGGCCAGATCATGTGGAAACGTGAGCTGGGTTCTGTGAACGATTTCATCGTTGAGGGCAACCGCATCTATATGGTCGATCAGAACGACCGTCTGCTGGCGCTGAGCACCGAAGGCGGCGTCACGCTGTGGACGCAAAGCGATCTGCTGCACCGTCTACTGACCGCGCCTGCGCTGTACAACGGTAGCCTGGTGGTTGGCGACAGCGAAGGGTATATGCACTGGATCGATCCGGATAACGGCCGCTTTGTTGCACAGCAAAAAGTCGACAGCTCTGGCTTCCTGACCGATCCGGTTGTGGCCGACGGCAAACTGCTGATTCAGGCAAAAGACGGCACGCTGTACGCGATCACGCGTTAATTACCCGGCGGTTGTAGTATACTAAACGGCTCCTGTTCACTCAGGAGCCGTTTTGACATTTTTAAAAACGCCGCGAAAGCGACGTTATTTTGAATTTTATGAGGCTTCAAACATGGTACCTGTGGTCGCGCTTGTCGGGCGCCCTAACGTTGGAAAATCCACTCTTTTTAACCGTTTAACACGCACCCGTGATGCGCTGGTTGCGGATTTCCCGGGGCTGACGCGTGACCGTAAGTACGGTCGTGCAGAGGTGGAAGGACGCGAGTTCATCTGTATTGATACCGGTGGTATTGACGGCACAGAAGACGGCGTCGAAACCCGCATGGCGGAACAGTCGCTGCTGGCGATTGAAGAAGCGGATGTGGTGCTGTTTATGGTGGATGCGCGCGCTGGCCTGATGCCGGCGGACTCCGCTATTGCCAAACACCTGCGTTCACGCGAAAAGCCGACCTTCCTGGTGGCGAACAAAACTGACGGCATCGATGCCGATCAGGCCGTCGCGGATTTCTGGTCTCTGGGCCTGGGTGAAATCTACCCGATTGCGGCATCGCATGGCCGTGGCGTGACCAGCCTGCTGGAAACCGTTCTGCTGCCGTGGGTTGATGAAGTGAACCCGCCGGAAGAAGTCGACGAAGACGCTGAATACTGGGCGCAGTTCGAAGACGGAGAAGAGGGCGAAGAAGAGCCTGAAGACGACTTCAACCCGCAGGATCTGCCGATCAAGCTGGCTATCGTGGGTCGTCCAAACGTAGGTAAGTCTACGCTTACTAACCGTATTCTGGGTGAAGAGCGCGTGGTCGTTTACGACATGCCGGGCACCACCCGTGACAGTATCTACATTCCTATGCAGCGCGACGAGCGCGAGTATGTCCTCATCGACACCGCCGGGGTGCGTAAGCGCGGGAAAATCACCGATGTGGTGGAAAAATTCTCGGTTATCAAAACCCTGCAGGCGATCGAAGATGCCAACGTAGTGCTGCTGGTCATCGACGCACGCGAAGGTATCTCCGATCAGGATCTCTCTCTGCTCGGCTTTATCCTCAATAGTGGGCGCTCACTGGTTATCGTGGTCAACAAGTGGGATGGCCTGAGCAATGAAGTGCGCGAGCAGGTGAAAGAGACCCTCGACTTCCGTCTGGGCTTTATCGACTTCGCCCGCGTGCACTTCATCTCTGCGCTGCACGGCAGCGGCGTGGGTAACCTGTTCGAATCCGTACGTGAAGCGTATGACAGCTCCACCCGTCGTCAGAGCACCGCGATGCTGACCCGCATCATGAACATGGCTGCAGAAGACCATCAGCCGCCGCTGGTGCGCGGCCGTCGCGTGAAGCTGAAATATGCCCACGCCGGTGGTTATAACCCGCCAATCGTAGTAATTCACGGCAACCAGGTGAAAGACCTGCCGGATTCCTACAAGCGCTATCTGATGAACTACTTCCGTAAATCGCTGGACGTAATGGGCACGCCTATCCGTATCCAGTTTAAGGAAGGGGAAAACCCGTTTGCCAACAAGCGCAACACCCTGACGCCAAACCAGATGCGTAAGCGTAAGCGTTTGATTAAGCACATTAAGAAAAGCAAATAAGCTTTGCCTGCTTCACGAAAGCCCGCGTTTATCGCGGGTTTTTTTTGCCCAATCATACAGCCGGTTTTCTCTGTGTGAAGTCAATCACTATTCACTTTTAACCAAGTTTAAATCTAAGAAAGTAGACAATCGTCGAATTTTCATCTTAAAGTCCAGGGTCCGGTACTAGACAAAACTAGCGCCTGGTTATCAAATGGTTAACTAACTTTTCGCCGCATGTAAAAAATCGGCCAGATACGTAACTGGCCGGCGTACCTGCTGGTGTTTACAAGCACGACGACATACTTTTCGGGAGAATTATGCAATCCACTGTTAATCAAAAAGAGAGCCGAACGTTCTTCGGCCATCCGTATCCGCTCGGTTCCCTGTTCTTCACCGAGATGTGGGAGCGTTTCTCGTTTTACGGCATTCGTCCGTTACTGATCCTGTTTATGGCCGCCACCGTCTATGACGGCGGGATGGGCCTGGCGCGTGAAAACGCCTCGGCGATTGTCGGTATCTTTGCCGGTACCATGTACCTGGCCGCGCTGCCGGGCGGCTGGCTGGCCGATAACTGGCTCGGTCAGCAGAGAGCCGTCTGGTACGGTTCGATCCTGATTGCGCTCGGACACCTGTCGATCGCGCTCTCTGCGGTGATGGGGAACAACCTGTTCTTTATCGGCCTGATGTTCATCGTGCTTGGCTCCGGGTTGTTTAAGACCTGTATCTCGGTGATGGTCGGCACCCTGTATAAAAAAGGCGACGCGCGTCGTGACGGCGGTTTCTCGCTGTTCTATATGGGCATCAACATGGGCTCGTTCATCGCGCCGCTGATTTCCGGCTGGCTGATCAAAACCCACGGCTGGCACTGGGGCTTTGGTATTGGCGGCATCGGGATGCTGGTGGCGCTGATTATCTTCCGCGTGTTTGCCGTTCCGGCGATGAAACGCTATGACGGCGAAGTCGGCCTCGACTCCACCTGGAACAACCCGGTGGTGAAGCGTAACGGCGTGGGCGTTTGGCTGCTGGCGCTGGCAGCAGGCGTGGCAACGATCGTGACGCTGATTGCGCAGGGCGTGATTGTGATTAACCCGGTCGCGGTAGCCAGCGTGCTGGTCTACGTGATTGCGGCGTCCGTAGCCCTCTACTTCATTTATCTGTTTGTTTTTGCAGGGCTGAACCGTAAAGAGCGCGCCAGGCTGCTGGTCTGCTTTATTCTGCTGATCTCCGCGGCGTTCTTCTGGTCCGCGTTCGAACAAAAGCCAACCTCATTCAACCTTTTTGCCAACGACTACACTAACCGCATGATTGGCGATTTTGAAATCCCGGCGGTGTGGTTCCAGTCGATTAACGCCCTGTTCATCATCCTGCTGGCACCGGTGTTTAGCTGGGCATGGCCGAAGCTCGCGAGCAAAAACATTCGCCCGAGCAGCATCACCAAGTTTGTTATCGGTATTCTGTGTGCGGCGGCGGGCTTTGGCCTGATGATGCTGGCGGCACAGAACGTGCTGAGCAGCGGTGGAGCGGGCGTATCGCCGTTCTGGCTGGTGGGCAGCATCCTGATGCTGACGCTCGGCGAACTGTGCCTGAGTCCGATTGGCCTGGCGACCATGACGCTGCTTGCGCCGGAAAGAATGCGCGGCCAGATGATGGGGCTGTGGTTCTGCGCCAGCGCACTGGGTAACCTGGCGGCGGGCCTGATCGGCGGCCACGTGAAGGCCGATCAGCTGGATATGCTGCCGGATCTCTTTGCTCGCTGCTCCATCGCGCTGCTGATCTGTGCCGCGGTACTGATCGTCCTCATTGTTCCGGTGCGCCGCATGCTGGAAAATGCGCAGACTAAACCGGCAGCTAACGCCTCATAAACCTCGATCTTGCCGGGGCGGCGTTATGCCCCGGCAATTTACTCAACGAGGTAAGAACATGCTGTTAGGGTTTGTTGGTCTTGGCGCAGTCGTTGAAACAGCTTACCTGCCCACAATACGAAAATGCTTTGATAATCTCCCTCACTGTCTGGGTTTTGATATCCAGCCCGTAAAACAGCCGGAGGGCGTAACGCGCTGTGCCACACTGGCTGAACTCCTCTCCCAGCCGCTTGATACCCTGTTTATTACCACGGCGTCGCTGCACCATCTTGAGGTGCTTGAACACGCTCTCGCCTCATCGGTTTCCCGCATCGTGGTTGAAAAACCGATTGTCGCCACGCTTCCCCAAATAGAAAAACTCAACGCGCTGCTGGCGAACCCCGACGCCGCCTCCCGCTTGCTGGCGCTCGATCACTGGATGGCGCGCATCGAAACGGTGAAGCGGTCGCTTGTAGGCAGCATCTCTGACATCGTCAAAATCGACGGTTTTTTGCAGGAGCCGAGCGGATATAACGCTGCAGGGGAGCCCATCGCGCTTAACTTTGCCACGGGCGAGCCGGACGCGCGTACGCTTCTCCACCCTGATGGAGTGATTCTGGATATCGGTACGCACGTGCTGGCGATGCTGCGCGAAACGGTGCGCTATCTGGGCGGGAATGATGAGATGACGCTGCGGGTCGTCACGGCTAAAGACCGCCTGGGTCGCGATATCGCAAAAGGCGACCTGACCACGGCGGAAGGCGAGGCGCATCTTCAGGGAAGCATCAGCGGCGTGCCGGTGGATATCTGGCTTAACAAATACGCGGGACCCGCGGGCGGGCAAAAAGGCTTACGGCTCTGGTTGCGCGACGGGCGGACCATCAGCTACGACCGGCGCGGTGCTGAAGATGTACTGGAGCTGATAAATGGCAACACGCGACAATGCTGGGAAATCCCCGGTACGATCTACGAGCACTGTCTTGCAGAGCATATCCTGGGTGCCAACAGCCTGTTTGAACGGGATCCGCAAGAGGTGAGCCGCACAACGCGCCGCAGGATAGAGGAAGTAACGCTGCTGCTGACGTTACAACAGCAGCTGCGTGGCCCGCACTGAACGTAACGTGGTAAAATTACCGCAGACCTGAACGCTTTAAAGGAGTCACCATGACGATTACCTGCCCGGAATGCCAGGCACCGCTGGAGCCCCTGAACGGGGTAGCGCACTGCGACAGCTGTAATAAAGACATTGCGCTTGAAGCCCGCTGCCCGGAATGTCATCAGCCACTCCAGGTATTAAAGGCCTGCGGGGCGGTGGACTATTTCTGCCAGAACGGCCACGGCCTTATCTCTAAAAAACGCGTGGAGTTTGTTCGGGCCGAAGGTTAATCGCAGACGCAGCCTTCGCCTTTCTTCCACAGCTCGACCAGCGACTCGGGCGCTTCCTGCTCGGGCACCAGCACGATGATATCGGCATAGTGCGCCTGATTTTGCCCGGTCCAGATAATCTGGATGCGGAAATAGCGCTGGTCGCCGCTGCCGGGTGAAGAGGCTTGCCCGGGCGGCTGGCCGCGTGGAAAAGCCTGCTCCAGGATGCTCACCAGGCGCTGGCGCTGGGCATCATTGAGCGAGGAGAGCGCGATGGTGCGCTGTCCGCTCAGCTTGGGAATAAAAGCGACGCCGCCTTCCCGGGCCAGCTCAACCACGGCGTCATCCGTCAGTTCCGGAACCTGCATTTACAACACTCCCACCTGTTCCCAGGCTTGTTTAATGGCCGCACCAGCGTCGCTGCCGGAGCGTTTCTCTCCGTGCGCGATCGTCAGTTTTGCGAAGGCCTCAAAATCCGCATCCTGCGCCAGTTTGCGATCGCAAACCGTGTCGTACCAGGCATAACCCGCTTTTTCCCAGGCGTAGCCGCCGATCGCCGTCGAGGCCAGATAAAATGCCCGGTTGGGGATGCCGGAGTTCAGGTGCACGCCGCCGTTATCCTCGCGCGTTTTAATGAAATCTTTCATGTGGGCAGGCTGCGGGTCTTTGCCGAGCAGAGGATCGTCATAGGCGGTGCCGGGTTCAGACATTGAGCGCAGCCCTTTGCCGTTGATCCCTTTCGCCAGCAGCCCTTCACCAATGAGCCAGTCAGCTTTATCGGCGGTTTGCTTCAGATGGTACTGTTTGACCAGCGAGCCAAACACGTCCGACAGAGACTCGTTCAGCGCGCCCGACTGTTCAAAATAGATAAGCCCGGCTTCGGTCTCGGTCACGCCGTGGCTCAACTCGTGCGCCACCACGTCGATGGCGATGGTAAAGCGGTTAAATATTTCCCCGTCGCCGTCGCCAAATACCATCTGCTGTCCGTTCCAGAAGGCGTTCTGATATTCCCGGCCATAGTGAACGGTGCCGGTCAAAATAAGCCCTTTATTATCGAGCGAATCACGCTGATATTCTTTCCAGAAGAAATCATGGGTGATACCTAAATAGTTATAAGCTTCATCCACCGCCACATCGCCGTTCGACGGCTGGCCTTCGTAACGCACCTGGGTACCCGGCAGCTCCTGGGTCTGCTTCGCGTCGTAAATATCGCGCTCCAGCTGTCCGGCTTTATTCACGTGCGGCGCGGCGGGTTTGCCGGGCATGTGGGCCATCAGCGTCTGGACATGAGTTAACGTCTGACGGGCACAGCGCTGCTGCGGTTCGGAGCCGCTTTCGATAATACGACGAAGAATATAAGGGGGAATAACGCTATGAAGATGGGGCATGCTGCTCTCCTTATTAAAAAAGGGAATAGCAGCAGTATAGTAAGTAACCGGCGAAGAATTATCCGGTTTTACGCTGACGCGTCTTTTTCACCGGTTTAATTGATTTCACTTCGCTTTCTACCCAGCCGTCTGAAAGACGCGTCGTCAGCACATCGCCGGTATTCACCTGTTTGGTCTGCTTCAGCACTTTGCCGTCCGTCGCCGTCGTCACGCTATAGCCGCGCGCCAGCGTGGAGAGGGGGCTGACCGCTTCAAGATGGGTCACCGCATTGCCAAAACGTTCGCGTGTGGTGCTCAGCCGCGCCCGGATTGTCTCCGCCAGACGATACTCTAGCTGCTGGATCCGCGTTTGCGCGCGATAAATTTTCGGCTGCGGGTTCTGCTGGTTCAGGCGCTGGGTTACGCGCTGCTGGCGCGATACCGCGCGCTTGAGCTGCGCGTCCACCGCAACGCTCATGCGCTGACGCAGGCGCTCAAGCACGGTCTGCTGACGAGCCAGACGCAGCTGCGGGTGCTGCTGCTGAAGACGATGATGAAGCTGGGTAAAGCGATGGGTACGGTTGGCAAGGAAGTAGTCCATCGCCATCTCAAGGCGCTGCTGACCGTTCTGAATCTGACGCAGCAGTTCCAGCTGGTTGCGGCTGACCACTTCCGCCGCCGCGGACGGGGTAGGTGCACGCAGATCCGCGACGAAATCCGCAATCGTCACGTCCGTTTCGTGGCCGACGGCGCTCACCACGGGGATAAGGCTGGCAAAGATTGCCCTCGCCACGCGCTCGTCGTTAAAGCTCCATAAATCTTCCAGCGAGCCGCCGCCGCGCCCGACGATTAATACGTCGCACTCCTGACGGGCGTTCGCCAGCTCAATGGCGCGAACTATCTGTCCCGGCGCATCGTCACCCTGAACGGCGGTCGGATAGATGATAACGGGCAGGGAAGGATCGCGACGCTTCAGCACGTGCAAAATATCGTGCAGCGCCGCACCGGTTTTCGAGGTGATGACCCCAACGCAGTGGGCGGGGGAGGGCAGCGTCTTTTTGTACTGCTGGTCGAACAGCCCTTCGGCAGAGAGTCTGGCTTTTAGCTGTTCATACTTCTGCTGCAGCAGGCCTTCACCCGCAGGCTGCATGCTCTCGACGATAATCTGATAATCGCCGCGCGGCTCATACAGGGTGATATTGGCGCGAACCAGAACCTGCTGGCCGTGCTGAGGACGAAACGTCACGCGACGGTTGCTGTTGCGGAACATCGCGCAGCGCACCTGGGCGGTGTCGTCTTTTAAGGTAAAGTACCAGTGACCGGAGGACGGCTGCGTGAAGTTAGAGATCTCACCGCTGATCCAGACCTGCCCCATTTCCTGCTCAAGCAGCAAACGCACCGTCTGATTAAGGCGGCTGACAGTATAAATTGAGGGGGATTGAGAGGATAACATGTGAGCGGGATCAAATTCTAAATCAGCAAGTTATTCAGTCGATAGTAACCTGCTGAGAGGCAATCGCAAGCTTTTTTATAAAAAAGTGTAGATGCAATCGGTTACGCTCTGTATAATGCCACGGCAATATTTAACCACCCAGGTCAGAGATATTGCCCATGCTACGTATCGCTAAAGAAGCACTGACGTTTGACGACGTCCTCCTCGTTCCCGCTCACTCCACCGTTCTGCCGAATACTGCCGATCTCAGCACGCAGTTGACGAAAACCATTCGCCTGAACATTCCTATGCTCTCTGCGGCAATGGACACCGTGACTGAAGCGCGCCTGGCTATCGCCCTGGCACAGGAAGGTGGCATTGGCTTTATTCACAAAAACATGTCTATCGAACGTCAGGCGGAAGAAGTTCGCCGCGTGAAGAAACATGAATCCGGCATCGTGTCTGACCCACAGACCGTTCTGCCAACCACCACGCTGCACGAAGTGAAAGCACTGACCGAACGTAACGGCTTCGCCGGTTACCCGGTTGTGACCGAAGAGAACGAACTGGTCGGTATCATCACCGGTCGTGACGTGCGTTTCGTGACTGACCTGAACCAGCCTGTTAGCGTGTACATGACGCCGAAAGAGCGCCTGGTTACCGTTCGCGAAGGTGAAACCCGCGACGTGGTGCTGGCAAAAATGCACGAAAAACGCGTTGAAAAAGCGCTGGTTGTTGACAGCAGCTTCCACCTGCGCGGCATGATCACCGTTAAAGATTTCCAGAAAGCAGAACGTAAGCCTAACGCCTGTAAAGACGAGCATGGCCGTCTGCGCGTCGGCGCTGCGGTTGGCGCAGGTGCCGGTAACGAAGAGCGCGTTGACGCGCTGGTTGCTGCGGGCGTTGACGTCCTGCTGATTGATTCCTCTCACGGCCACTCCGAAGGCGTTCTGCAGCGTATTCGTGATACCCGTGCCAAATACCCTGACCTGCAGATCATTGGCGGCAACGTGGCCACTGGCGCAGGCGCTCGCGCGCTGGCTGACGCTGGCTGCAGCGCGGTGAAAGTGGGTATCGGCCCTGGCTCTATCTGTACTACCCGTATCGTCACCGGCGTGGGCGTTCCGCAGATCACCGCTGTGTCTGACGCGGTTGAAGCGCTGGAAGGCACCGGTATTCCGGTTATCGCCGACGGCGGTATCCGCTTCTCTGGCGACATCGCCAAAGCGATCGCCGCGGGCGCAGCTGCCGTAATGGTAGGCTCCATGCTGGCCGGTACCGAAGAATCCCCGGGTGAAATCGAACTCTACCAGGGCCGTTCTTACAAATCTTACCGCGGTATGGGCTCCCTGGGCGCGATGTCCAAAGGTTCCTCTGACCGTTACTTCCAGACCGATAACGCCGCTGACAAACTGGTACCGGAAGGTATCGAAGGTCGCGTTGCCTATAAAGGCCGTCTGAAGGAGATCATTCACCAGCAGATGGGCGGCCTGCGCTCCTGTATGGGTCTGACCGGCTGTGGTACCATTGACCTGCTGCGTACCAAAGCGGAATTCGTACGCATCAGCGGTGCGGGTATCCAGGAAAGCCACGTTCACGACGTGACGATCACCAAAGAGTCCCCGAACTACCGTCTGGGCTCCTGATAAGTTTCCGCGCCCGGCTTCTGCCGGGCGCTCTGTTTTTGTTTCACTTGCCTCGGAATTAGCGTCAATGACGGAAAACATTCATAAACATCGCATTCTCATCCTGGACTTCGGTTCTCAGTACACTCAGCTGGTGGCGCGTCGCGTGCGTGAACTGGGCGTTTACTGTGAACTGTGGGCGTGGGATGTCACGGAAGCACAGATTCGCGAATTCAATCCAAGCGGCATCATCCTGTCCGGCGGCCCGGAAAGCACCACCGAAGAGAACAGCCCGCGCGCGCCGCAGTACGTGTTCGAAGCTGGCGTGCCGGTATTCGGCGTTTGCTACGGTATGCAGACCATGGCAATGCAGCTGGGCGGCCACGTCGAAGGCTCTAACGAGCGCGAGTTTGGCTACGCACAGGTAGAAGTCGTCACCGACAGCGCGCTGGTGCGCGGTATCGAAGACTCCCTGACCGCAGACGGCAAACCGCTGCTGGACGTGTGGATGAGCCACGGCGACAAAGTCACCGCCATCCCGTCTGACTTCGTGACCGTTGCCAGCACCGAAAGCTGCCCGTTCGCCATCATGGCGAACGAAGAAAAACGCTTCTACGGCGTGCAGTTCCACCCGGAAGTGACCCACACCCGTCAGGGTATGCGCATGCTGGAGCGCTTCGTGCGTGACATCTGCCAGTGTGAAGCTCTGTGGACCCCGGCAAAAATCATCGACGACGCCGTTGAGCGTATCCGCCAGCAGGTTGGCGATGACAAAGTGATCCTCGGCCTCTCCGGCGGCGTGGACTCCTCCGTGACCGCGATGCTGCTGCACCGCGCCATCGGTAAAAACCTGACCTGCGTCTTCGTGGACAATGGTCTGCTGCGTCTCAACGAAGCCCAGCAGGTTATGGACATGTTCGGCGACCACTTCGGTCTGAACATCGTTCACGTGGAAGGCGAGCAGCGCTTCCTGGACGCGCTGAAAGGCGAGAACGATCCGGAAGCGAAACGTAAGATCATCGGCCGCGTGTTCGTTGAAGTGTTCGACGAAGAAGCGCTGAAGCTGGAAGACGTGAAGTGGCTGGCGCAGGGCACCATCTACCCTGACGTGATCGAATCCGCGGCCTCTGCAACCGGTAAAGCGCACGTCATAAAATCTCACCACAACGTGGGTGGTCTGCCGAAAGAGATGAAGATGGGCCTGGTTGAACCGCTGCGCGAGCTGTTCAAAGACGAAGTGCGTAAGATCGGTCTGGAACTGGGTCTGCCGTACGACATGCTCTACCGTCACCCGTTCCCGGGTCCGGGTCTGGGCGTGCGCGTGCTGGGCGAAGTGAAGAAAGAGTACTGCGACCTGCTGCGTCGCGCGGACGCGATCTTCATCGAAGAGCTGCACAAAGCTGACCTGTACAACAAGGTAAGCCAGGCGTTCACCGTGTTCCTGCCGGTTCGCTCCGTTGGCGTAATGGGCGATGGCCGTAAGTACGACTGGGTTGTTTCCCTGCGTGCGGTGGAAACCATCGACTTCATGACCGCGCACTGGGCGCACCTGCCGTATGACTTCTTAGGCCGCGTGTCTAACCGCATCATCAACGAAGTGAACGGTATTTCCCGCGTGGTGTATGACATCAGCGGTAAGCCACCGGCTACGATTGAGTGGGAATGATTTCCCAACCGGAAACGTCTGGTACTAACAGGTTCTAAATTATCTCTAAGCCCGCGGATTGCGGGCTTTTTTTGGCCATGGCTGGCAACATCATGCCAGGTTAGTGCCTGGAGCGGGCGCAATGTAAGGCTATCCATTAAATCCTTATTCGATGCGTCCCACATTTGGATGACGATCGGTTGCGGCTTCATGGAGAATGTCACTCAGCCAGCCGGCAATCTCGCCTTCAGTCATATCGTCAGGAATAGCGATGTCATAGAGCCGAGAAAACTTTCTCTCCGTCAGGTCAGCACGAAATACCAGCCACCGATCATGCTTACGTTGAACGCCAATATGCCGTCCAAAAACGTTATATATCAGCATATGCAATCTCCGATCATGCTAATGAGTTCCTGTATCTGTGGTGCATACGTCAGATCAGGCCAGAGAGTAGATCGTACAAATATGAAAGGTCAGCGTCCGCTCCTCGCTGCCCGTCATGCCAGCTCAAAAAACAGGCTTAACGTTGGATGTTTTACGTTTTCCAGGCGGACCCCTTAAAAAACGACCACAGCAGGTGGGGCATCGTAAAAGTGATATGCCGCCAGCCGCAGTCGCCATTTGAATCAAGTAAGCTGATCCAGCCGTCATCAACGGTGAAGAGCAACTTTGCGAGGCGCGGAATATACATGAAGAAGAGTATAAAACGGGGCTCAGGGCATGCAAACCATCGGAGCCGTGAAGCGGTGACGCTCGCCCTGAAAGGGCGCTACTGTTATACACTGACCCGGTTTACATTTTATGCTGAACGGAGCGTCAGATTAAGGTTGCGCTCTTTACAGGTGTACTCTGAATAGTCCGCCTACAAACATAAGTAGTTGTAAAATAAATGGAGTTGAGGAGGGGGTCTTTTTAAAACTATAAGTTGTGAACAAGTGCTAATCTTACAAAGGTTTACAAATATTCACTTTTCACCCACTTTTAGTGCGTGCAATAGTGAGTAGAGGAAATAACGCAAAAAAATGGATTTAATAGAATTCATCGGAGCTATTAGTATAACTATGTTCGCATTAGGCAGGAATGAAAAATAACGCTTTAAACTCCTCCCTAATATTTCATTTTCAGAACCTAACTCAGCCATTAATCGTATTCTTATAATAGAATGCTGGATGTTTGAATTAATAATTTTTTCGAAGGTTAAAGGTGAAAAAGTGTCATTCTTGATGCCCGCTAAAGAACGCAAAAGAAACATAAAACTGTTTATTATTCTTGAGGTAATAGCAGTTTTACTTTGTATCCCACTAGCTTTTCTCATAGAGAGAATTAATAGCCTGGAAGCGTACTCTACAGAAATCATTTTATTGTATGTAGGGTTATCTATAGCCGTTGTCGATTTTATTTCAAAGGGAAGGTGAGTAATATTATAGGGTTAGCGCTACGCCAAACAGTGATGATGAAATGGCGGAATGCGGACAGCAGAAATGATCAAATAACGGACATTAAAAATGGCGAAAAGGGGGGCGCGGATTTTCGACATGGTACATGCGATGATCAGATGCGTTCTGCCGGACCCGAAAGATCGGAACAGGGCTTTTCCGGTGACTCTTTATCCCCGTGGACTGTGTCGTTTGCGCTTGTGAGATGTGTGCTCCAGGCTCCAGGATGAGCTACTTCTTCTGGTGTATGGCTTTCATTTTTTTGAGTTCTCAACTGGACAGTCTGCTATGTGCCAGGAGCGGATGTTAAAACTTCATAATCGCAAATTTATTTAGGGAAAGGCCGGAAGTTTTCAATTACTCATTGGTTTACCTGGGAAACGTGATGGTAATTTTATGTTTATCGCAAATAAATCCTTCTTCTGGAGGATTATGGGGAGTGCGCTCTGTATGCCAGTAACGTAAAGAAGGCTCTGATGCTTCAATTAAAACTCGAACATTTTCTGTCAGCTCTTTTGCCATATATACAACTCTTTCAATTTTCGTCCATGTCTTGATTATGCTTTGTACACTATTGCCTGACGATACTGCCAAATCAACCGCATTGTTTATAGATAAACAATTTGCCATAAAATTACCCATAAGATTCTATCTGTCAAAATTATATATCTTTCATTTACGATTGTATAACGTCCACACCTCGCTCACACCGGACCTGATCCGCCCCACTAGCCCACTCCGTTTAGAGCATAGTAGTTCAGGTCTTAAAATCACATGACTCACCGGGATAGTACCCTTAGAATTGCCTCCGAGCCGAACTTTCGATGAATGTTAGGTCACCAAAAAGCTGGGGCGTTTCCTGCTGAAACTCAGAACCATCCAGGATATTACACTCATTATGAATGGTTCCACAGCGCCCGGTGCAAAGCCGACAGTCATTAACCAACGGAGATTATCATCTTGAACAAGTCAATACTCGCATGCTCTGTGGCCACGCTGCTGGCTGTGTCCGCCATGTCCGTCCAGGCCAGGACCCCCGCCAGGCTTAAGTCGCCAGTATCGGGCGTGCTCTGCGACCGATATGTATGCGCCAATGACAAGGGATTATCCCGCGAGTTGACAGAGACGTATCTCGGTAAGAAGGCTGCTGCAAACGAGGTGTTCACGTCGAGCAATGTCGATCTGACTGAATTCACCTTTGCCAACGGTATTTTCTGCGATGTGAAGGAACGACTGTGCCGTGAAGATCGCTATTATGGCGCGAACGGACAGCGCTCCGGGGCGCTATCTAAAAAGTACACAAAGCTGCTCTTCGGCGAATAATGGTGATGAAAAGAGACCGCAGTAAGAGACTACGTGCCAGGGATATAAATTCTATTTTGTAGTCTACGTAATAAATAATGATCGGATTATCACAATTAAATTTCCTGTTAGGGGTTATGTTGCGGAATATTACTCAGTTACTACGCTTTAGCTGAGCATAACAGTGAAGCGGTTTGGTTACGTGAGTTCCCATTCACTACCGTGAGCGAATAAAGGAATGAAAAACCGCATAATGATTGTCGGCGGCGGCACGGAGGAACCATTGTTGCCAACCTGCTGACCAGAAGATTACGACGTGAAATTGCTGTCGGTCAGGTAGAGCTGGTACTGATTTCCGAATCAACGGTGCATTACAACAAACCCGCCTTTATGTACGTCGCCTTTAATCTCTTCCATCACCATCAGCTGGCCCGGCCTGAACGGCAATTACTGAGTCCGGAAATTCAATTTATTACCGACAGGATTGAATTTTCGATTTTAAGCAGCGTCGACTGTACGGTGCCTGTAAGCAACATTACGACTGGGACCTGCTGGTTATTGCTACCGGCTGAACACCTTTTACACAAAAAATCCCCGGCCTTGCCGAAGCGGGCGATCATTTTTATCAATACGCGGCGGCAAGACAATATAATGGACGGGTTCAGGCCGTTGCGCAAATGGGGCTCTGGGCCAGTATCGTCGTCGCAGACCTGCTGGAAATGACCGATAACGCGATGGTCGAAAAACTGGCTGGCGTTTTTGAAGGAGTCGTGACCGTCGGCTGAGAAGGGGGAACTGCGCTACGCATGGCCTGGGGAGAGCAAATTAACCGGGAAGGGGAT
This sequence comes from Enterobacter asburiae, assembly GCF_001521715.1. Taxonomy (NCBI): domain Bacteria; kingdom Pseudomonadati; phylum Pseudomonadota; class Gammaproteobacteria; order Enterobacterales; family Enterobacteriaceae; genus Enterobacter; species Enterobacter asburiae. Next base: position 2,592,045 of record NZ_CP011863.1, on the reverse strand, counting down.
ATTTCGCTTCGGCAGGTGTTTGCCATGCTCAACGATCCTGATACCCGCCGCGGCATTATGCTTTTACTGCGGGTGTTACAGATTACGGGGCAACGTCTTAATGCCCTCGCTTCGGTCAGCTATCCTGAGTGTCCTGAAATCGGAAACCGCTAAGATCGGGCGGATGTTCTCCTGAAACAGCGATTATGCCGGGTAGCGGTTTTATGTTACCCGGCCTGTTAAGCGGTCCCGTGGGCTATTTATCCCCGCCACCTAGCCGATACGCTAGCGCCACCACCAGCGACTGCACCAGGCACAGCGTCGCCGACTGGGAGCGAAACGCATCCACCTGCGCCTCTTTCACCACAAAGCAGAGATCGCTGAACGTCGCCAGCGGGCTTATCTGGCTGTCCGTAATCACAATCTGCCGCGCGCCAACGCTGGCGGCGGTTTCGCTGACCATCACCGTCTCTTCCGCGTACGGCGAGAAGCTGATCGACACCACAATGTCGCGCGCCTTAATGCGGCTGATCTGCTCGCGCAGCATGCCGCCCATGCCGTCGAGCAGGATAGGGCGGCACTCGAGGTGGCTCAGGGCGTAGGTCAGATACGCGGCGACGCTGAAGGAGCGCCGCAGTCCGGCGATGTAGATGGTGTCGGCGTCGGCCAGCAGTTGTACCGCGCGCTCCAGCATCTCCGGCTCGGCGCGGGCGGCCAGCTGCTGCAGCGCCTGGGCGTTCGAGCGGGCAAACTCCTGCAGGATATCGAGCGGCGTTTCCGGCACGGCCTCGCTCTCCATCTCGCGGAACAGCCGGGCGCGGTCGCTGTAGCTGGCGGTCTCCTCCACCAGGTTCATGCGAAACAGCTGTTTCATTTCGTTGAAGCCGGTGAAGTCAAAGGCGTTGGCAAAGCGGATCAGCGTCGAAGGCGGCACGTCGGCGCGCTCGGCAATGACGGCAACCGTATCAAAGGCCACGCTGTTGGTGTTATCCAGCACATAGCGGGAGACCTGCTGCAGCCTCTTGCTCAGGCTATCGTAGCGATCGCGGATTTGCTGCTGCAGTTCGTTCAGGCTGGTTGCTGTCGTCATCTTATCCCCCAAATACAGTCTTATGATTCTAAACGCAAAACCGCGTCTTTTAAATGTCGGCCATCCATCTGGCAGCAAAAATGAAACAGAAACTTCAGTCATTTCCTCGCCCGAAATTCCTTAATAGCGCACGCTGCGTCAGTGTTGTTGCCTGTTAACATAAAAATCCATCCGTGATCACAATAATCATCATTTATTTTATTTCAACTTAAAATGGAATATTTGTTTCATATATAGTGTTCAGTACACAGTGTTCAGGTAACAGTCACGTATCAACAGCGAGAGGTTAAGGATGGAGACGGTAGCGAATTTTATTCACGGCGAATGTGTCACCGGTTCAGGCCAGCGCGTTCAGGCGATCTTCAACCCGGCCACCGGCGAGCAGATCCGCCAGGTGGTGATGAGTACGGCGCAGGAAACCGAACAGGCGATTGCCGCCGCGCAGCAGGCGTTTCCGGCCTGGGCGCGACATGCTCCGCTGAAGCGCGCGCGCGTGATGTTCCGCTTCAAGGCGCTGCTGGAGGAGAACACGGAGCGCCTGGCCCGCATCATCAGCGAAGAGCACGGCAAGGTCTTCTCCGACGCGGTGGGCGAGCTGACCCGCGGCCTGGAGGTGGTGGAATTTGCCTGCGGCATTCCGCATCTGCAAAAGGGTGAACACTCGGCGAACGTCGGCACGGGCGTGGACAGCCACTCGCTGATGCAGCCGCTCGGCGTCTGCGCCGGGATCACGCCGTTTAACTTCCCGGCGATGGTGCCGATGTGGATGTTCCCGATTGCGCTGGCGACCGGCAACACCTTCGTGCTGAAGCCGTCGGAAAAAGATCCTTCTCTGGCGCTCGCGCTGGCGCAATTGCTGAAAGAGGCCGGCCTGCCGGACGGCGTGTTCAACGTCGTGCAGGGCGATAAAGAGTCCGTTGACGTGCTCCTGACCGACCCGCGCGTGCAGGCGGTGAGCTTTGTCGGCTCCACGCCGATTGCGGAATACATTTACCAGACCGCGTCCGCCCATGGTAAGCGCTGTCAGGCGCTGGGCGGCGCGAAAAACCACGGCATCCTGATGCCGGACGCCGACATGGAGATGGCGACCAACGCCATCATGGGCGCGGCCTACGGCGCGGCGGGGGAACGCTGCATGGCGCTCTCGGTGGTGCTGGCGGTGGGGGATAAAACCGCCGATGACCTCTGCGCCCGGCTGGAGAAACAGATTGCCGCGCTGCGCGTCGGGCCGGGCCTGGACCAGTCGCCGGAAAACGAAATGGGGCCGCTCATCTCCTCCGCGCATCGCAGCAAGGTGCTGGGCTACATCGACAGCGGGGAAGCGCAGGGAGCAAAACTGCGCGTGGACGGTCGCGGCTTCAGCGTGAAGGGCCACGAGCAGGGCTACTTCGTCGGGCCGACGCTATTCGATAACGTCACTCCTGAGATGACCATCTATAAAGAAGAGATCTTCGGTCCGGTGCTTTCTGTGGTGCGCGTAGCAGATTACGCCAGCGCGGTGGATCTGATTAACCGCCATGAATATGGTAATGGCTCGGCGATCTTCACCCGCGACGGCGGCTGCGCGCGCCGCTTCTGCGAAGAGGTGCAGGCGGGCATGGTGGGGGTCAACGTGCCGATCCCGGTGCCGATGGCGTTCCACAGCTTCGGCGGCTGGAAGCGCTCGATTTTTGGCGCGCTCAACGTCCACGGCAGCGACGGCGTGCGCTTTTACACCCGAATGAAAACCATCACCGCGCGCTGGCCGGAAATGCAGCAGGAGACAGGCGCTGCGTTCTCCATGCCGACGCTGGGCTGACAGGAGGTTTTATGCAAACCGAACGTATGACCATGGCCCAGGCGCTGGTCCGGTTCCTCAATCAACAGTACGTCAGCGTAGACGGTAACGAAATGCCCTTCGTGGAGGGCGTAGCCACCATCTTTGGTCACGGCAACGTGCTCGGTATCGGCCAGGCGCTGGAGCAGGACCCCGGTCATCTGCACATCATGCAGGGCTGCAACGAGCAGGGTATCGCCCATATGGCGACGGGATTCGCCAAACAGCACCGCCGCCAGCGTATTTTTGCCGTCACCTCCTCCGTCGGGCCGGGCGCCGCCAATATGGTCACGGCGGCGGCAACCGCCACCGCAAACCGTATCCCGCTTTTACTGCTGCCGGGCGATATCTATGCAAGCCGCCAGCCGGACCCGGTGCTACAGCAGATCGAGCAGTATCACGATCTCAGCATCAGCACCAACGACTGCTTCCGTCCGGTCTCCCGCTACTGGGACCGCATCAACCGCCCCGAGCAGTTGATGAGCGCGATGCTAAGCGCGATGCGAACGCTTACTGACCCCGCCAATACCGGCGCGGTGACCATTTGTCTGCCGCAGGACGTGCAGGGGGAGGCCTGGGACTACCCGCTGAGCTTCTTCGCGCGTCGCGTGCACCATATTGAGCGTCGTCCGCCCGATCCGCAGCGTCTGGCGCAGGCGCGGGCGCTGATCGCCCGCAAGCGTCGTCCGCTGGTGGTATGCGGCGGCGGCGTGCGCTATTCCGGCGCGCATGAGGCGTTTCGCGAGTTTGTCGAGACGCTGCGGCTGCCGTTTGCCGAAACCCAGGCCGGAAAGGGGGCGCTGGTAAGTGACCACCCACTTAACCTGGGCGGCGTAGGGGTAACTGGCGGAATGGCCGCCAACCGGCTCGCACCGCAGGCGGATTTAGTGATCGGCATCGGCACGCGCCTGACCGACTTTACTACCGGCTCCAAGGCGCTCTTTTCCCACCCGGACGTTGAGTTTCTGCTGCTGAACGTGGCCGAGTTTGACGCCCTGAAGCTGGACGCCACCGCGCTGATTGCCGATGCCCAAACCGGGCTCCAGGCATTGACCCACGCGCTCGGGGATTATCGCAGCGGCTGGGGAGAGGCGATCGCTCAGGCGAAGTCCGCCTGGCGCGACGAGTGCCGCCGCCTGTGGGATCGCCAGTGGCGTCCTGACGACGCGCCCGAAGTGGCGGGGCACCTGGATGCGCAGCTGGCGGAATACGGCGAGACGCTCAACACCCGCCTGACCCAGACGCGGGTGCTGGGGCTGATCAACCAGCATACTGAAGATAACGCCATCGTGGTGGGCGCGGCCGGTTCGCTGCCGGGCGATTTACAGCGCCTCTGGCAGGTCAAAACGCCGGACAGCTATCACCTGGAGTACGGCTACTCCTGCATGGGCTACGAGATCGCGGCAGCTCTCGGCGCGAAGCTCGCCAGACCCGAGCTGCCGGTGTACGCCATGGTGGGGGATGGCTCCTACATGATGCTGCACTCCGAGCTGCAAACCGCCGTTCAGGAGGGTATTAAGATCACCGTTCTGCTGTTTGATAATGCCAGCTTCGGCTGCATTAACAACCTGCAGATGGGGCACGGCATGGGCAGCTTTGGCACGGAAAACCGTCGGCGCAACCCGGAAACCGGGCGGCTTGACGGGCCGCTGGTGAAGGTCGACTTTGCACAAAACGCGGAAAGCTACGGCTGCCGCGCATGGCGGGTGAACGATGAGCAAAGCCTGCTGGCGGCGCTGGAGGCATCACGGGCGCATCCGGGCCCGACGCTGCTGGACATCAAGGTGCTGCCGAAGACAATGACCCACGACTACGCCTCGTGGTGGCGAACCGGTGATGCGCAGGTGGCAGAGTCTTCTGCCGTGCGTGAGGCTGCGGAGCAAACGCAGGCGCAGGTGAAAATAGCCCGCCAGTATTGAGTTTTCTCTTCGTAACGAAATTTTCATTTCATTTTCCCCTCACCCTAACCCTCTCCCCAAAGGGGAGAGGGGATAGTTTGGTGCGCGCTTTTCACCCTCGCCCCATTGGGGAGAAGGCCGGGGTGAGGGGAGTTGCCGCACGTCCTTCCATGTTGTGAGATTGATAACAAAATTTATCTCATTCATCTCAAAAGTGTTAACCCGCACTCAAAAATATAATTTTCACTATTTATAAAAATGAAATAAATGTTTTATTTATAGGGTCGTTAGTTCACAGCATTCACCAACACCGGGAGCCGTTATGTTTAACATTGCTTTACTGGGCGCTGGCCGAATTGGCCAGGTACATGCAGCTAACATCGCCAGCCACGGCGCGACCACGCTCTGGTCCGTGGTTGACCCGAATCAGGAATTTGCCACCCGTCTCGCCGCGCAGTATCAGGCCCGCCAGCAGAGCCTGAACGAGGCGATGACCGACCCTAACGTTCACGCCGTGCTGATTGCCTCCGCCACCGATACCCACGCGGATCTGATTGAAATGGCCGCCCGCCACGGCAAGGCCATCTTCTGCGAAAAGCCGGTACATCTTGACCTCGCCCGCGTGCGCGACTGCCTGAAGGTAGTCAAAGAGTACGACGTACCGCTGTTTATTGGCTTCAACCGCCGCTTTGACCCGCAATTTCGCCGCGTGAAAACCGAAGCCCAGGCCGGGCGCATCGGCAAACCGGAATCGCTGCTGATCATCTCTCGCGACCCGTCTCCGCCGCCTGCGGAGTACGTGCGCGTCTCCGGCGGCATGTTCCGCGATATGACCATTCATGACTTTGACATGGCCCGCTTCATCATGGGCGAAGAGCCGGTGTCGGTGTATGCCCAGGGCAGCAACCTGGTGGATCCGGCGATTGGCGAGGCGGGGGATATCGATACCGCGTTTATCGTTCTGAAATACGCCTCCGGCGCGATGGCAACCATCGTCAACAGCCGCCGTTCATCTTACGGCTACGACCAGCGACTGGAGCTGCACGGCTCCGAAGGGCTGCTGTGCGCGGGCAACATTCTTGAAAACCAGGTGCAGCACTACGGCAAACAGGGCTGCACCAGCGCGCTGCCGGAACACTTCTTCCTGCAGCGCTACAAATCCGCTTACGCCGCGGAATGGGAACACTTTGTTGCGGTCCTGCGCGGCGAAGCGGTGCCTGACTGCAGCGGCGATGATGGTGAACGTGCGCTGTACCTTGCGGATAAAGCGCTGGAGTCACTGCGCAGCCAGCGCGAGATCGTCCTCTAAACACAACAACCCTACACAGAGAGACATAATAATGAAAAAACTGATCGTAGCCGCCCTCATCGCCATGACGTCCGGGGCCGCCCTCGCCGAAAACGAGCAAATCGTTTTCAGTACGCCAAACCTGGCCATGCCGTTTGAAGTTCACATGCAGCGCACGGCGGTGAAAGCCGCAAAAGAGATGGGCGTGAAGCTTCAGGTGCTGGACGGGCAGGGCAGCTCGCCGAAGCAGGTGGCTGACCTTGAAAACGCCATCACCCGTGGGGCGCAGGGCTTTATCGTCTCCCCGAACGACGTCAACGCGGTCTCCAGCGCGGTGGATGAAATTCAGGATGCGAAGCTGCCGATCGTCACCCTTGACCGCTCCGTCGACAGCCAGAAGAAAGTGCCGCACTTTGGCGCCAACAACTACAAGGGCGGCCAGGCGGTTGGCGACTTCGTTAAAACCAAATTCCCCAACGGCGCGGACATCATTCTCCTCACCGGTCAGCCGGGCTCCTCTTCCAATATTGAACGCACCAAAGGGATCCGCGACAGCCTGAAGGCGGGCGGGGATAAATACAAGATCGTCGCCGATCAGACCGGCAACTGGATGCGTTCTGAAGGGATGCGCATCGTTGAAAGCGTTCTGCCTTCGCTGCCGAAACGTCCGCAGGTGATCCTCTCCGCCAACGACGATATGGCGCTGGGCGCGATTGAAGCGCTGCAGAGCCAGGGCGTGAAGCCGGGTGAAATCCTCGTGACCGGGTTTGATGCGGTGCCGGAAGCGCTGGCCCGCGTGCGCGACGGCTGGCTGGCGGTAACGGCGGATCAGCGCCCGGGCTTTGCGGTGCAGACGGCGATGAGCCAGCTGGTGGCCAACGTGCGCGAGAAGAAAGCCATCACCGGGGCCGACTATCCGCCGACGCTGATCACCAAAGAGAACCTGCAGCAGGCTGAGCGTATCGGTGAGGCCGGTAACTAATATGTCCCGAGCCGCCTCTGGCGGCTCATCATGAGGAGGAGCAGACTGATGTCGCAACCCTTACTGAAAGTGACCGACCTGGCAAAAAGCTTTTCCGGCGTCTGGGCGCTGAGCAGCGCTCAGCTGACCGTCGGCAGCGGAGAAATTCACGCCCTGCTGGGGGAAAACGGGGCGGGAAAATCCACGCTGCTGAAGGCGCTCGCGGGTGCGCAGCCGCAAACGCGCGGGGATATCTGGTTCAACGGCGAAACGCTGCCGGTGGACGACTCCCCGGTGGCGCGCCAGAACAAGGGCATTATCACCATCTATCAGGAGTTCAACCTGCTGCCCAACATGACCGTCGCGGAAAACATGTTTCTCGGCCGCGAGCCGCGCAGGCGTAACCTGATCGTCGACGAAAGGGCGGTCAACCAGGAGGCGCAGGTCATTCTCGATTACCTCCAGCTGAACGTTGCGTCGACCACGCCTGTCGCCCGTCTGAGCGTGGCCCAGCAGCAGATGGTGGAGATCGCACGGGCGCTGACCCTCAACGCCCGGTTAATCATTATGGACGAACCTTCCGCCGCGCTGAGCGACAGCGAGGTGGAAAGCCTGCACCGCGTGGTGCGGGAGCTTAAAAACCGCGGCGTGAGCATTATTTACGTTACCCATCGTTTGCACGAAGTTTTCCAGCTCTGCGATCGTTTTACCGTTTTCCAGGACGGCCGCTTCACCGGCACCGGCGCGGTGGCGGAGACCAACGTCGAACAGCTGATCCGCCTGATGGTCGGACGCGACGTGGCCTTTAACCGTCGTCCCGCCAGCGAAACGCATCATGAAGACAAACCCGTCCGCCTGGCGGTGAAGGGGCTGAGCCGCGAAAAGCCGCCGCTGGATCCGCACGGCATCGCCCTGCACGACATCAGCTTCCACGTCCACGCCGGGGAAGTCTTAGGCATTGCCGGCCTGGTGGGCGCGGGACGTACCGAAGTGGCCCGCTGCCTGTTTGGCGCAGATGCGTTTACCTCCGGGAGCTTTGAGCTGGACGGCGTGCCGTACCAGCCGCGCGACCCGCTGTATGCCCTCGATCAGGGCGTGGCGCTGGTGCCGGAAGACCGCAAAAAAGAGGGGGCGGTGCTGGGACTGTCGATTCGCGACAACCTGTCGCTCTCCTGCCTCTCCTCGCTGCTGCAGTAGCGCTGGTTCGTAAACACCCGAAAAGAGGACGATCTGATTGAGTCCTACCGCAAGGCGCTGCAGATCAAAATGGTCAACAGCGCGCAGGAGGTGCGCAAGCTCTCCGGCGGCAACCAGCAAAAAGTGATCCTCGCGCGCTGCATGGCGCTTAACCCGCGGGTGCTGATCGTCGATGAGCCGACGCGCGGCATCGACGTGGGGACCAAATCGGAAGTGCACCAGGTGCTGTTTGACATGGCGAAAAAGGGCGTGGCGGTGATCGTGATCTCCTCCGATCTGCCTGAAGTGATGGCGGTGTCCGACCGGATCATCACCCTCAGCGAAGGCCGGGTGACCGGCGAGATCCACGGCGACGACGCTAACGAAGAACGGCTGATGACGATGATGGCCATCAACCACAACGCCCTGAACGCGGCATAACGGAGTTTCTCATGACGCAGATGATTTCTAAAACGCAGGCCCCGGTCAAACGCGCCGGACGCATCGACCCCATCGCCTTCTTCGAGCGCTTCGGGGTGCTGATTTTCATGATCCTGCTGCTGATCTTCTTCCAGTCGCAGAACAGCAACTTTTTCTCTGAACGCAATATTTTCAACATCCTGACCGAAGTGTCTATCTACGGGATCATGGCCGTGGGGATGACCTTCGTCATTCTGACCGCCGGGATCGACCTCTCCGTGGGCTCCATTCTGGCGGTGTGCGCCATGACCGCGGCGTACGTGATCAAAGGTGACAACTTCACCACCGTCGACCCGAACGCCTGGGGCGGCATGAGCTGGCTGATCGGGCTGGGGATTTGTCTGGCCATGGGCACGGCGATTGGCTTCCTGCACGGCCTGGGCGTCACCCGCCTGCGCCTGCCGCCGTTCATCGTTACCCTCGGCGGCATGACTATCTGGCGCGGCCTGACGCTGGTGATTAACGACGGCGCGCCGATTGCCGGTTTCGACCCTGGCTACCGCTGGTGGGGACGCGGGGAGCTGCTCGGCATCTCCATTCCTATCTGGATCTTCGCCATCGTCGCCGTCGGCGGCTATCTGGCGCTGCATAAAACCCGCTGGGGCCGCTTCGTCTACGCCATCGGCGGCAACCCGGAGGCGGCGCGCCTGGCGGGGGTGAACGTCAAGCGCGTGCTGGTCAGCGTCTACGTGCTGATCGGCTGTCTGGCGGGGCTGGCGGGCTTCATCCTGAGCGCGCGTCTGGGGAGCGCCGAGGCGGTGGCCGGGATCTCCTTTGAGCTGCGCGTCATCGCCTCGGTGGTGATCGGCGGCACCTCGCTGATGGGCGGCTACGGGCGCATCGGCGGCACCATTATCGGCTCCATCATCATGGGCATTCTGATTAACGGCCTGGTGCTGATGAACGTCTCGGCCTACTACCAGCAGATTATCACCGGATTAATTATCGTTCTGGCGGTGGCATTCGATACCTATGCCAAAAGCCGTCGCGGCGCACTGTGAGGATCACGATGAAAGAGGTTCGTATTGGATTAATTGGCACCGGGTATATCGGCAAGGCGCACGCTATCGCCTATGCCCAGGCCCCGACGGTGTTCAACCTGCGCGGCAGGCTGGTGCGCGAGATGGTGGCGGAAGTCACGCCGGAGCTGGCGGCAGAGCGCGCGCAGGCGTTTGGCTTCAGCCGCTACACCGGGGACTGGCGGGCGCTGGTGGCCGACCCGGCCATTGACGTGGTGGATATTTGTTCACCCAACCACCTGCATAAAGAGATGGCGCTGGAGGCGATCCGCCACGGCAAGCACGTCTACTCGGAGAAGCCGCTGGCGCTTAACGCCCACGACGCGCGCGAGATGGTCGACGCCGCGAAGCGGGCCGGGGTGAAAACGCTGGTGGGGTTCAACTACATGAAGAACCCGACGGCGCAACTGGCGAAGGAGATTATCGCGCGCGGCGAGATTGGCGAGGTGATCCACTTCTACGGCACCCACAACGAAGACTATATGGCCGACCCGCTGTCGCCCATTCACTGGCACTGCTTTAAAGAGACCGCCGGGCTGGGGGCGCTGGGCGACCTCGCGGCGCACATCGTCAATATGGCCCAGTACCTGGTGGGGAATATCGAGGAGGTCTGCGGCGACCTGAAGATCGTAGTCCCTGAACGCCCGGCGAAGGCCGGATCGTCAGAGATGATTGCCGTTGAAAACGAGGATCAGGCCCACGCGATGGTGCGCTTCGCGGGCGGGGCGCAAGGGGTTATTGAAACCTCCCGCGTTGCCTGCGGCCGCAAGATGGGGCTCTCGTACGTCATCACCGGGACGAAAGGCGCCATCAGCTTCACCCAGGAGCGCATGGCAGAGCTGAAGCTTTATCTGCATGACGATCCGGTGAACCGTCAGGGGTTCAGCACGCTGCTCGTCGGCCCGGCGCACCCGGACTACGCCGCGTTCTGCATGGGCGCGGGACACGGGATTGGCTTTAACGATCAAAAAACGGTGGAGGTGCGCGACCTGGTGGACGGGATTGCCGCCGACGCGCCGATGTGGCCGGACTTCGAAGAGGGCTGGAAGGTGTCGCGCGTGCTGGACGCGATTGCACTCTCGCACCGGGAAGGCCGCTGGCTGAACGTGAACGACATTGTCTGATGAGGTATCAACGTGGAAAAGCAGTTTGATGTGATATGCATGGGCCGCGTGGCGGTAGACCTCTACAGCCAGCAGATTGGTGCCCGTCTGGAGGACGCGTCGAGCTTCGCCAAATATCTCGGCGGGTCGTCGGGCAACGTGGCGTACGGCACCGCCCGTCAGGGGTTACGTTCGTCGATGCTGGCGCGCGTCGGCGATGAACATATGGGCCGCTTCCTGCGGGAAGAGCTCAACCAGGTGGGCTGCGATACCAGCCATTTGATTACCGATAAACAACGCCTTACGGCGCTGGTGCTGCTCGGCATTAAAGACCGGGACACCTTTCCACTGATTTTTTATCGCGATAACTGCGCGGATATGGCGATTACCGCCAGCGATGTGGACGAAAGCTACATTGCCTCCGCACGTTGTCTTGCCATCACCGGGACCCACCTTTCTCATCCGCAGACCCGCGAGGCGGTGCTGACGGCGCTGGGCTATGCCCGCCGTCACGGCGTACGCACGGTACTGGACATCGACTACCGTCCGGTGCTGTGGGGGCTGACCGCCTTAGGCGACGGCGAAACGCGCTTTATCGCCGCCGATAAGGTCACCCGCGAGCTGCAGGAGGTTCTGCACCTCTTCGACGTCATTGTCGGCACCGAGGAGGAGTTTCACATTGCGGGCGGCAGCACGGATACCCTCCAGGCGCTGGAGCAGGTGCGCGCCGTCAGTGACGCTGCGCTGGTCTGCAAACGCGGCGCGCTCGGCTGCTCGGTCTATACCGACGCCATTCCGCCCCGTCTGGACGACGGCCTGACGGTGACCGGCGTGCGCGTGGAGGTGCTGAACGTCCTCGGGGCGGGGGACGCGTTTATGTCCGGCCTGCTGCGCGGCTACCTGAACGACGAGGGCTGGGAGCAGGCGTGCCGCTACGCCAACGCCTGCGGCGCGCTGGTGGTCTCGCGCCACGGCTGCGCCCCGGCGATGCCGAGCAAAATCGAGCTGGATGACTATCTCTCCCGCGCTGCGGACGTGCCGCGCCCGGATCTCGACCCGCGTCTTAACCATCTCCACCGGGTGACCACCCGCCGCCGCGAATGGCCGGAGCTGTGCGTGATGGCCTTCGACCACCGCAGCCAGCTTGAGGATATGGCGATGCAGTGCGGCGCGTCGCTTAAGCGCATTCCGGCGCTGAAACAGCTGATCCTGCAGGCCAGCCGCGAGGCGGCGAGCCGCGCCGGGCTGGAGGGCAAAGCCGGTCTGCTGTGCGACGGCACCTTTGGTCAGGACGCGCTGAACGCGATCACCGGGGAAGGGTGGTGGATTGGCCGTCCCATCGAGCTGCCGGGCTCCCGGCCGCTGGAGATGGAGCACGGCAACATCGGCACCCAGCTTATCAGCTGGCCGCAGGAGCACGTGGTGAAGTGCCTGGTCTTCTTCCACCCGGAAGATGCTCACGGCCTGCGCCTGGAGCAGGAGCAGAAAATCGCCGAGGTGTACCACGCCTGCTGCCGGTCCGGGCACGAGCTGCTGCTGGAGGTGATCCTGCCCGCGACCATGCCGCGCAGCGACGAGCTCTACCTGCGCGCCATCTCCCGCTTCTACAACCTGGGTATTTACCCGGACTGGTGGAAGCTGCCGCCGCTCTCGGCCGACGGCTGGACGGCGCTGAGCGAGATTATCGAACGCCGGGACCCGCACTGCCGCGGGGTGGTGATCCTCGGCCTGGACGCTCCGGCGGAACAGCTGCGCGCCGACTTCAAAGCCGCAGCGGGGCAGGCAGTAGTGAAAGGCTTCGCCGTGGGGCGCACGCTGTTTGGCGATGCCTCCCGAGCGTGGCTGAAGCACGATATTGACGATGCGCAGCTGGTGGCGCGCATCCGGGACAACTACCTGCAGCTTATCGCCTGGTGGCGCGAGCGCGGACACGCATAATGGAGACGACAATGAGTGTGCAATTAGGCATTAACCCGCTGACGTGGACGAACGACGACCTGCCTTCTCTCGGCGCGGAGACGTCGCTGGAGACCTGTCTGAGCGAAGGGAAAGAGGCCGGCTTTGCCGGCTTCGAGCTGGGCAATAAATTTCCGCGCGAAGCGCGCCTGCTTGGCCCCATCCTGCAGCGCCACGACCTGCAGCTGGTCTCCGGCTGGTACTCCGGCCGCCTGCTGGAGCGCAGCGTGGAGGAGGAGATCGCCGCCGTGCAGTCCCACCTGACGCTGCTGCGCGAGCTGGGGGCGAAGGTGCTGGTGTTTGCGGAAGTGAGCGGCTGCATTCACGGCGAACAGCAGACTCCGGTGCATCTGCGCCCGCGCTTCCCGCAGGAACGCTGGAAGGAGTACGGCGAGAAGCTCACCGAATTTGCCCGCTATACGCAGCAGCAGGGCGTGCAGATTGCCTACCATCACCATATGGGCACGGTGATTGAGTCCGCCGAGGACGTGGACAACCTGATGATCCACACCGGGGAGGCGGTCGGATTGCTGCTGGATACCGGCCATCTCACCTTTGCCGGGGCCGATCCGCTGGCGGTGGCGCAGCGCTGGGCGTCGCGCATCAACCACGTTCACTGCAAAGACGTGCGCGCCGACGTGCTGGCGGACGTGAAAAACCGCAAAACCAGCTTCCTCGATGCGGTGCTGAGCGGCGTGTTTACCGTGCCGGGCGACGGCTGCGTCGATTACCCGCCGATTATGCGGCTGCTGAAGGCCCAGGATTATCACGGCTGGCTGGTGGTCGAGGCGGAGCAGGATCCGGCGATTGCCCATCCGCTGACCTACGCCCGTCTGGGGTATAACAACCTGAGCCGCCTGGCGCGCGACGCCGGACTGATTTGAGGAGGGGACATGTCACGTCTGTTATCACGCTGGCAGCAGCCAAACGCGGAGGGGCGCACCCAGTCCGTCACGCCGGAAAGCGCGGGGTGGGGGTACGTCGGCTTTGAGGCGTATGAGCTACAGGAGGGGCAGACGCTGACGCTGCCCGCCGTCAGTGAAGAGCGCTGCCTGGTGCTGGTCGCCGGGCGGGCCTCCATCCGCACGCCTTCCGCGCAGTTTAACGACATCGGCGAACGGATGAGCCCCTTCGAGCGCATCAAGCCGTGGGCGGTTTACGTCGCCCCGCAGGAGACGGTGCAGGTGAAGGCGCTGACGAAGCTGGAGCTGGCTGTCTGCGCCGCGCCGGGCAAAGGCACGTATCCGACGCGGCTGATTGCGCCGCAGGATATCGACGGTGAAGCGCGCGGCAAAGGTCACAACCAGCGCTACGTGCACAACATTCTGCCGGAAGACAGGCCCGCCGACAGCCTGCTGGTGGTGGAGGTGTGGACCAGTGAGGGCTGCACCAGCTCGTACCCGAGCCACAAGCACGACACGGATAACCCGCCGCAGGAGACCTATCTGGAGGAGACCTACTACCATCGCCTCAACCCGGAGCAGGGGTTCTGCATGCAGCGCGTTTACACCGACGACAGAACGCTGGATGAGTGTATGGCGGTCTATAACCGTGACGTGGTGATGGTGCCGAAGGGCTACCACCCGGTCGCGACGATGGCCGGATATGACAGCTACTACCTCAACGTGATGGCGGGGCCGGTGCGCAAATGGATGTTCACCTGGGAAGAGGACCACGCGTGGATTAATCGGGATTATCCCGCGGACAGCGGTGGCTAGGGCGGGTTAGCCACCAGAACACCAGCGCCAGCAGGCTGACCGAGGCGCCAAGCAGGCAGACGCCCGGCCAGCCGGCACAGGCATACGTCATCGTTGTGCCGAGCGCGCCGAGCCCGCTGCCGACGGCATAAAACAGCATGTAAAGCCCGACCAGCCGGCTGTGCGCCTCGGGACGGGTGCGGAAAATCATGCTCTGATTAGTGACGTGCAGCGCCTGACCGCCCAAATCGAGCAGTATGATGCCGATAAGCAAGATCCCGAGTGAACGGTCCATCAGCGACAAGGGCCACCAGGCTAACAATAAGATACTCAGCGCCGCCGCGCTGGTGCGTTGGGCATATCCCCGATCGGCCCAGCGTCCTGCCCGGCCAGCCGCCAGCGCGCCCACCGCGCCAGCCAGTCCAAACGCGCCAATCGCTGTATGCGAAAAGTTAAACGGAGGTGCGCTCAGCGGCAGCACCAGCGCGCTCCAGAAAATGTTGAACGATGCAAACATCAGCAGCGCCAGCACGCCGCGTATCTGCAGCACTTTTTCCTGCCGCAGCAGCGTGAGCATTGAGCCAATCAGGCGCGGATAGCTCATCGTGGCAGTGACGGCTGGCAGAGCGGGGAGTCGCCACCACAGAGGTAACGCAATCATGAGCATGAGCGCGGCAGCACAAAGATAAACCCCGCGCCAGCCAGCGATATCGCTGATGCCACCGGCAAAAACGCGAGCGAGCAGCAAACCTATGAACACGCCGCCCTGTGCCGCGCCGACAACGCGTCCCTGTTCATGGGGCGACGCGGCGCTGGCGGCGTAGGCGATCAGTCCCTGCGTCATGGCCGTGCCCAACATACCGGTCGCAAGCATACCGATAAGCAGCGCTGAAGAGGACTGTGCCATGCTGACGGAAACCAGCGCCACCACCAGAGCAATCAGCTGTGCTGCCATGAGTCGTCGACGATCCACTTTGTCACCCAGAGGAACGACAAGCAAAAGAGCCAGCGCGCAGCCAATTTGTGTCGCGGTCACCACGCCACCCACGGCCGCATGGCTGATGCCGAAATCGTTCGCCAGCGCGTCAAGCAAAGGCTGGGCGTAATAGACGTTTGCCACGCTTAGGCCGCTGGCGGTGGCGAACAGCCAGACCATGCTGCGCGGCATGTCGGCTGAAGGAAGAGCTGACGTCAGTGACATATTCAAAATCCTCGCCTGTGATAACCTGGTTTTAAAATGAAACTGGTTGAATGCTAGGTTAAGCAGTTTTAAAATGCAACTAGTTATAGGGTGGCCTTTGCGAGGAAAACAGGTGATGTCCCGAAATACGGTAAAAGAGGAATATTGTCCCGTTGCCCGCAGCGTTGACCTGCTCGGGGATCGCTGGTCGCTTCTTATTGTGCGTAATGCGTTTGACGGCATGACGCGCTTCGGGGATTTTCAGCGCAGCCTTGGGGTGGCGCGCAACATCCTTTCTGACCGGCTTCGCAAGCTGGTTGAGGCAGAAATCCTGACGTTACAGGGGGCATCGGACGGCACGGCTTATCAGGAATATGTTCTGACCGACAAAGGCGAACGTCTTTTCCCCGTGATCGTGGCGCTGCGTCAGTGGGGAGAGCAAAATCTGTTTGCGCAGGGCGAGCGCCACTCGCTGCTGGTCGACAGGCGGACGGGCAGGCCGGTTCCCTTTATGTCGCCAGCAGCGCATGACGGCACTGCGCTGCTGCCGGTGGATACGGAAGTGCAGAAGATCGAATGAGTTGCTCCGGTTAATTACTGCTTATCGCCTGCTCAATCGTCCGGGCAACGATCTGCGGCTGGCTCACCATCGACACGTGGCTTGCCGCCACCTCGGCGGTTTTCGCATGGATCGTCTTCGCCATCGCCCGTTCAAGATCGGGGTTGATCATTCGGTCATTTCTGCTGACCATATACCAGCTCGGTTTGTCATGCCACGCCGCGTGGGCGACCTTTTCACCAAACGCCTCGGCCTTAATCGGCCCCTGCGTGGCTGCAATCGTGTTTTGAGTGTCTGGCTTCACGTCAGGCGCGAAGTCCTTTCTGACGGCTCCTGTCGGCAGGTATAAATAGCCGTCCGCCGTTTTAGCAATGTCCGCGCTGCCCTGCGGGGCAGGGAAGCTTCCTGCCAGATCCGCCGTCGACTGGCCGGAATCCGGCGCGAACGCCGCCACGTACACCAGCGATTTTACCCGCGCATCGTTGCCCGCCTCGCTAATTACGGTGCCGCCCCAGGAGTGGCCCACCAGCACCACGTCACCCTGGGCGCGGGCGATGGCCCGCCGCGTGGCCGCAACGTCATCCTTAAGCGACGTGAGCGGGAGCTGGACGGCAATGACCTCGGCGTGCTGCTTCTGCAACAGGGTAATAACCTTATTCCAGCTGCTGCCGTCGGCAAACGCGCCGTGCACCAGCACGACGCTGGTTTTATTCTGCGCAATGGCGCTGGCGGAAAGCGCCAGCAGGCCTGCCGTCACTACAGACAGTGCTTTCATCTTCAGACTCCTTAAAAATGGTGGACCGCCGCGTGGGGCGGGACGGTGAATTCAACGGTTTTGTGGTCGAGCGGCTTATGCGTCGGGTCGGCCAGAATAATGGTCACCTTGTGTTTACCGGCGGGCAGCCCCACCAGGATAACCGGCTCTCCGCTGGCGTCAGCCCAGTGCCACGGCGCGTCATCCACTACCACGTGAATGTGCCCGATGCGCGGCGTGACCTTGAGCGCTTCGGGGCCGAATACCGGCTCGATGCGAAGGTTTTCGGCACGGTACTGGATAAACACCGCGCCATTGCTCAGCGGCCCGGCAAGCGGCGGATCGACTATCAGCTTTGCGGGCGGCTGCGACTGCGCCAGCGGCGCAACGGCGGCGGGGCCATTAACGTCCCCGGCGCTCAGGTTGTCCAGCGGTGTGGCCCGGGCATGGGCTACAGATACCAGGACAAGCAGGGGGATAAGTGCATAACGACGGATCATGGGTTCTCTCCTCATCGGTTCTGAATGGCGACAGGGAAAGAAAACCATTTTTATGTATCGGAGATATTTGCCGGAGGCGACGTTTTGTACCCGTTTGTCAGCGCAGGGTTCTGGATACAGTGCGATACACTTTGCCTGCGTGGACGGCGCACAATCGCTATCGCCAGCCCGGCAATCACCAGCGTCAGCCCCGTTGAAACCCACATTGCACCCGCGATCCCCAGCGTTTTATTCAGCCACGCATAGGCAAACGGTGAGGCTGCCGCCATCAGCTGGCCTGGGATCAGCAGCATCCCCGTGCGGCGGGCATAGCTTTCGGTGCTAAACAGCTCCAGCGGCAGGGTGGCTTTCACAATGGTGACCAGCCCGTTGATGGCGCCGTAGCCCAGCACAAACCCGGCTGCACACCACATAAACAGGGCGCTGCTCGTCCCCAGAAGAAAGCAGAGCGGCATGGCGAGCGCGGTAAAAAGGGTGAGTTTGAAGGGGGTTAAGCGGGCACCCGCCAGCACTTCCAGCGAGCGAGCGCCCGTCTGGCCGACTCCCCACAGCATGCCGATGGCGACCGGCAGGCCAAAGTGGGCAATAAACTCCGGCAGATGGGTGGACGTGCCGTTAGAGACAAAGGTGATGAGGGCAATGAAGGCGGCATAAAGCCAGGCGTTACGCCGCTCGTTGTTCAGCGGCGGCGCGGCGACCATTGTCGTCACCGTCAGCCTTTGCCGGGGAAGCGTTCGAATCAGCATCGCGCTCAGCAGGCCGAAGAGAGCGTAGAAGCGCAGCGCCTCCTGCCAGCTCATGACCTGAAGCAGAGCATCGCCCAGCGGCCAGAAAACGGCGGAGGCCAGCCCGCCCGCCAGCGTGACGCGTGAGATTGTTCTTCGCGCCTGCTGCCCGTAGAGGTTTACCAGCGCGGCGAACAGCGCGTCGTACAGCGACAGGCGCATCCCGATGCCGTTGAACAGCCAGGCACAGTACCAGCCAAAAAGCGTTTGGGTATAGGCCATCCCTGCGCAGCTTGCAGCGATCAGCAACGTTCCGCTCATCACCACCGTCTGACCGCCAAAGCGTGCCAGCAGGCGAGCGACAAACGGGGAAACCGCCGCCATCACCAGCATCGCCAGCGTCAGGCCGAGGTAAATCTGCGGTGATGACCATCCCCGGTCGGCTGAAATCGCCAGCGCAAAGGTGCCGGGCATATAAAACGAGATCCCCCAGTTGATGAGCTGATTACATCCCGCCGTGAGGGCGAGGCGGCGTGGCAGGGCGGGTGTTTCCATTGTTTTTCATTCCGTTATGCAGTTGTCCTGAGCATAACTCGCGCGCTATTGTGCTGGCAGGGCAGCAACCTTATGCGCGGTATAAGAGAAACTTTGAATGACAACGCTTAATCTGGGCTATCTCGCCACCTTCCGTCTGGTGATCCAGCGCGGCAGCTTTTCAGCGGCAGCGGATGTGCTGGGCATTTCCCAGCCCGCCGTCAGCCTGCAAATACGTCAGCTGGAGCAGTTTCTGCAAACGCGGCTGGTGGAGCGTACCGGGCGAGGGATTAAGGCTACGGCTGCCGGTCAGGCGTTGCTGGCGCACGGGGAGCGTATTCAGCAGGCGGTGGATGACGCTATCCGGTCCGTGAGCGCATTCAGCCACGATGTGAGCGGCACTATTACGCTTGGCACGGGGGCAACGGCCTGCATCCATCTTCTGCCGCCGCTGCTGGAGAAGCTGCGCAAAGACTATCCGCTCCTGAGCGTGGGGGTGACGACGGGCAACACCCTCGACATCGTCAGGGCCATCGAAGAGAACCGGCTCGATATGGGGCTGGTGACGCTGCCGGTGAGCGGCAGAGCGCTGGACGTCATGCCGGTGATGGACGAAGAGTTTGTCTTTATCGCGTCGCGGGAGCAGCAGGATGCTTTCAGGGCGCTCACCCCGGAGGCGCTGCACGCTCAGCCGCTGATTGCCTTTGAATCAGGCAGCGGTACCCGGGCGCTGATCGATGGCTGGTTTGCGGCTAATGGATTAGCGATCGCACCGGTGATGCAGCTTGGCAGCATCGAGGCGATCAAACGCATGGTTCGCGCGGGGCTGGGCTACAGTATTGTGCCGCGAATGGCGGTCGAACAGGATGCCGATCGCGAAGGGCTATGCGTGATGTCGCTTACGCCCATGCTGCAGCGGCAGCTGGCGGTGGTAATGCGGCAGGACAAAATCCTCAGCAAAGGGATCGCGGCCATTATTCGGCTCGTGCAACATCCTGCGGCTGTTTAGCGATCGGCGGTATCGACGGTCAGGCTGGATTGCTGCGACTGGGTTTTGTCCTGATGGTGATACCAGGCGCCAATTGAAGAGTAAACGAAGCGGCCAAAGAAAAACAGGAAGCTGATGAGCAGTATGATGCGGGTCATTCGGGTATTAAATTGATGTCGTTTTCGCATACGCGTGACCTGACTCACTCTGTTTTTCCTGGATAAGCCCTTTTGGGCGACAAGGATATTAAGGCACAGCGGGAAGATGGGGTCAATTCTGATGTGTGTAAATAACCGTCAATGTTTACATTGATTAATGTTATTGAAATTAATTAATGCATTTACCATATTGATAATATGAAGAAAATAATTTCAAAAAAACGCCGCAAAAAGTTATTTGCGTAAAGTAGTTTGATTTAAGTCAACGGCTTCCCGGCCCTGATATTTAAAATCCTTCCTCCATACTGTTCGCCCCGCATGCCGCCGGGCGGCGCGTACGTCAGGTTGGATGCCTGTCTTTATTTTCCCTCTGGAGCGAAAGGGGTTTAACCGGGCATCTATGAACATTCTGGCTTTCCTGAAAAAAAATGAAAACCGCTGGTGGGCATTACCGCTTATTTTGCCTGTGGTTTTACTTCCCGTGCTGAGCGTCGCGAATACATTCACGCAGCTGGGCGACGGCATTGCGGCACTCTATTATTTACCCATCTCATTTTTGCTTTCGCTGATGATGTTCTTTGGCCTGGAAGCGCTGCCCGGGATCGTATTGTCGCTGTTTATCCGCTATTACCCGTCGGTCGGGATGTTTGAAACCGTCGCGGGGATCCTCCATTTTGTCGTCCCTTTAGTGCTCAGCTGGGGAGGCTACCGGGTGTTTGCGCCCAGACGGAATATGACCGCGTACGGCGACGTGCGGCTGATGGCGCAGCGCATCTTCTGGCAAGTCTTCTGCCCCGCGACGCTGTTTCTGGTGCTGTTTCAGTTTGCGGTGTATTTAGGCGTGTATGAGAGCCGTCAGAGCCTTGCAGGATTAAATCCCCTCAATATTCGCACGCTCATCAACTATCAGACGCTGCTGGTCAGCGGGCTGACGGGCGTGCCGCTGAGCTATCTGCTGATCCGCCTGCTTCGACATCCGCGCTATATCAAAAGCCTTCTCTCGCAGATCCGTTCCGAGATAGACAAAAAGGTGACGGTCATTGAGTTGTTGGTGTGGGCTATCGCGCTTGGCGGGCTGCTTTCGCTGCTGCTGATTCCGATGAATGAGAACAGCTCCATTTTCACCACCAACTACACTCTTTCCCTGCTGATGCCGGTGATGCTCTGGGGCGCGATGCGTTTTGGCTATAAGCTGATTTCGCTTATTTGGACGCCGATACTGCTGGTGTCTATTCACTATTTTTACCGCTATATCCCGGTGAATCCGGGGTATGACATTCAGCTGGCGATCACCTCTTCCAGTTACCTGGTCTTCTCCTTCGTGGTGATTTATATGTCGATGCTGGCAACACGGCAGCGCGCGGCGAACAAACGCTCCCGCAGGCTGGCGCTGCTCGACCCGGTCGTCCATATGCCTAACCTGCGGGCGCTGTCGCGCGATCTGGCGAAAAACCCGTGGTCGGCGCTCTGCCTGCTGCGCATTCCGGAGCTGGAAATTCTGGGCCGAAATTACGGCGTGTTGCTGCGGATTCAGTACAAGCAGCAGCTGGCGCAGTGGGTGAATGGCATTCTCCAGCCCAATGAGCTGGTGTATCACCTGACCGGGTATGACCTGGCGGTACGGCTCAACGCGGAATCGCACCAGCAGCGGATTGAAGCCCTGGACGAGCATATCAAGCAGTTCCGCTTTGTCTGGGACGGCATGCCGCTTCAGCCGCAGGTGGGCGTGAGCTATTGCTATGTCCGGTCCCCGGTTAACCATCTTTATCTGGTGCTGGGCGAGCTGGGCGTGGTTGCCGACCTGTCGCTCTCCTCCAACCATCCGGAAAATCTTCAGCAGCGTGGGGCCGTCCATTTGCAGCGCAACCTGAAGGATAAAGTCGCGATGATGAGCCGCCTGCAAAAGGCGCTTGATAACAACGAATTCACCCTGCTGGTTCAACCCGTTCGCGGCCTGCGTGGCGATTGCTATCACGAAGTCCTGCTCCGGATGCCGGATGTAAACGGGCTATTGATCTCCCCCGATCAATTCCTGCCCGTCGCGCAGGAGTTTGGTCTGTCTTCGCGGGTAGATTTGTGGGTGCTGGAGCACACCCTGCGCTTCCTCGCCGCGCATCGCGAAAGACTGCCCGGCCAGCGCTTTGCCATTAATCTGGCCCCGTCGACCGTGTGTCGGGTGCAGTTTCCGCTTGAGGTGAGTCGCCTGCTGGCGAAATACGCCATTGAGCCGTGGCAGCTGATCTTTGAAGTGACGGAGTGCAGCACCTTTTGCAATGCGGAGCAGGCGCTACACATCCTACGGCAGCTGCAGAAAATGGGGGTACGTATTGCGATTGATGATTTTGGCACCGGCTATGCGAGCTATGCGCGGCTGAAAAGCGTGGACGCGGATATTCTCAAGATTGACGGCAGCTTTATTCGCAATATCGTCAACAACAGCCTGGATTATCAGATTGTGGCGTCTATCTGCCATCTGGCGCGCATGAAGAAGATGCTGGTGGTGGCCGAGTATGTCGAAAGCGAAGAGATACGTAGCGCGGTTCACGCGCTAGGCATCGATTATGTGCAGGGTTATCTGATTGGCAGACCGGCACCGCTTGAGTCACTGCTGGAAGCAGAGGCGTCCACCGCGGACGCCTGAGCCGTTACGCGGCGACGTCGGCGCTCTCTTCTTCAATTTTGAGCAGCCAGCCGGTGACCGCTTCCCAGTACTGTTGCTCTTTTTCCAGATCCAGCAGGACCAGCGCGTTCTGGCTAAACCAGTCGTGCGGGAAGCTCAGCGTCCAGTGATGGTCGTCTGTTTTCAGTTTTAACGTTGGGGGCGTCGTTGTCGCCTGACGCTGGTTATTGAGCAGCACGCCCAGACGCAGCAGCTGAATAAGCGGCAGGAACTGTTTTTTCTTGAACAGCGTAAAGCGCGGCAGGTCGTCGAGCTTGATGGCTTTGCGGTGATAACGCACCAGGGTCGCCATCATGGTTTGCTGCTCCTGGTTGAAGCCAGGCAGATCGCTGTTTTGCAGAATATAGGCCGAATGGCGGTGCATCCCGCTGTGGTTTATGTTCAGCCCCACCTCGTGCAGCATCGCGGCCCATTTCAACAGCGCGGCAAGCTGCGGGTGCGCGAGCTTCGGATTCTGCTCCTGCCACTGTTCGTACATCTGCACCGTGGTGTCCAGCACGCGCTTCGCCTGTTCACGGTCAATGTTGTACTGGTTGGCCAGGCTTTGCGCGGTGCGGCTGCGAATATCCTGATGGCGGAAATGGCCTTCCATCTCATACAGCACGCCTTCACGCAGCGCGCCGTCCGACAGACGCAGCTCTTTTATGGCGAGGGCATCAAATACGCCGCAGAGAATAGCCAGCCCCGGCACGAATACCGCTTTACGCTCGTCGGAAAGACCCGGCAGGCTCAGGGCGTCAAAGCTTTTATGCTTCAGCACTTCTTCGGTCAGCAACGTCAGGCGTTCGGGTGTAATAAATCCGTCTTTTTCACCCATCGCCAGCAGCACTTCATGCGCCGCCTTGATGGTGCCCGACGCGCCCAGCGCCACGTTCCAGCCCTGAATACGGTACTGCCAGGCCAGATTTTCCAGCTTCTGGACAGCCGCCATACGCGCGCGCTGGAAGTTCTCGCGGGTGATGGTGCCGCCCGGGAAATACATCTGTGCGAAGCTGACGCAGCCCATACGGCGGCTTTCCACCAGGCGCGGCTCAAAGTCTTCGCCGATCACCAGCTCCGTTGAGCCACCGCCGATATCGATAACCAGCTTGCGTCCTTTTTCCGGCTGGGTGTGCTCAACGCCCATGAAAATCAGACGCGCTTCCTCGTTGCCGGAGATGATCTCAATCGGGTAGGGGATCACTTTTTCGGCCCGCTTGAGAAACTCCGGGGCGTTCAGGGCCTGGCGCAGGGTGTGAGTGCCCACGATGCACACGCTGGAGGGCGAGAAGCCCTGCAGGCGTTCAGCAAACAGCGACAGGCAGTTTAACCCGCGCTCCATCGCCTCTTCGCTGAGCATGCTGCGTTCATCAAGACCATCCGCCAGGTGTACGCGCTGCTTCAGACGACCGATGATCTGCAGCGCGCCATCCACCTCACGGGCGATGACCATGTGGAAACTGTTAGAGCCAAGGTCGACCGCGGCGAATTCCTGCGGGCGTGGGGTCTTATCATTTATCGGCATAGGTTAATCGGGTTGCTCGAGTGATTTGATATAGTCGTAAATCGCCAGTTGCGACCGCACTTTGCGGCGGTTGCCGCGCGGCACATAGCGGTTACTGAGTTCTTTGTCGATATAGCGTGCTTTCACGGTATCGCTGAACAGAATCTCGATGATGTCGAGGATCTGCTGCTTCAGACGCGGATCCAGCAGCGGTGCCGCGACTTCAATACGATAGTCAATATTGCGCGTCATCCAGTCTGCCGAAGAGAGATAGACCTGTTTATCACCCGCATTATCAAAAATATAGATCCGATCGTGTTCCAGGTAACGGTCAACAATGCTGATTACGCGAATATTGTCGCTGATGCCTTCCAGTTCCGGGATCAGCGAGCACATGCCGCGGATTAGCAGGTTAACCGGCACGCCGGAGCTGGATGCCGCGTACAGCCTGTCCACCAGCCCTTTGTCGACCAGGTTGTTAAGCTTCAGCGTGATGCCGGACGACAGCCCTTTCTGGGCATTGGCGATCTCTTTATCGATCATATCGTACAGCAGGCGGCGCGAGTTCTGCGGTGAGACCAGCAGATAGTCAAAGCTCACCGGACGGTACGGGTTTTCGATAAAGTTAAAGACCCGGCGCACTTCGTTAGTGATGCGGGCGTCGGCGGTTAAGAGCGAGTAGTCGGTATAAATTCGCGCCGTTTTCTCGTTAAAGTTCCCGGTACCGATGTGGGCATAACGCACCACATCGTCGCCCTCTTTGCGGGAGATGAGGAACAGCTTGGCGTGAATTTTTAGCCCCGGCGCGGAGAAGATGACGTGCACACCGGCTTCCGTCAGACGGCGCGCCCAGTGAATGTTGGCCTCTTCGTCGAAGCGTGCCTGCAGCTCAACCACCACGGTGACTTTTTTGGCGTTGTGCGCCGCATGGATCATCGCGTCGATGATGCGGGAATCTTTTGCCACGCGGTAGATGTTGATTTTGATCGCCAGCACGCTCGGATCGAACGAGGCCTGACGCAGCAGTTCGAGCACGTGCTCAAACGTGTGATACGGATAGTAAAGCAGCACGTCGCGTTCGCGAATGGCGTCAAATCCGTTGCGGAATTTATCGAACCACAGATGGCGCAGGCGCGGCAGCGGCTTGTTCACCAGATTGGCTTTGCCGACGTTCGGGAAGCCAATAAAGTCTTTAAAGTTGTGATAACGACCGCCCGGCACGATGGAGTCATAGCGCGAAATGGTCAGTTTATCGCGCAGCATCTCCACCATGGCGTCCGGCATATCGCGCTGATAGACAAAGCGCACCGGCTCGGCCGTCAGGCGCTGTTTTAGGCTGGAGGACATCAGCTCCATCAGGCTGGCTTCCATCTCGTGCACCAGGTCATATTCGGCGTCACGGGTCATCTTCATCGAATAGGCATTTAACGCATCGTAATCGAAGAATCCTTTGAAGATGTCGTCCAGACAGTAGCGCAGGATGTTATCCAGCAGGATCATCGGCTTGCGTCTGCGCGGGGTTTCCGGCGGCAGGTTCACAAAGCGCGGCACCTTGTCGGACGGGATCTCCAGCAGCGCGTAACGGATGGAATCACCGCGAATAATTTCCACCGCCAGGTAGGTGTAGTCATCTTTCAGGAACTGAACCAGATCGGTTTCGCGGTTGATCAGAATCGGGGTAATGTGCTGGCGCAGGTAGTGTTTGAAGTAGTGGCGCAGCCAGTTTTGTTGGTTAACGGAAAGCTGGCGTTCGTTAATCAGGAAGATTTGATTGCGCGCCATCTCCAGCAGCAGTTCGTTATACAGGCCGTCAAATTCCTGATCGGCTTTCAGCACGCGGGACTGGATTTTGCCCAGCAGATGCCGCGAGTGCGAGTTTAAGCCCTGTTCTTCGCTGATGATGATGCGTCTTTTCAGCTCGGCAAAGCGAACCTTGTAGAACTCATCCAGGTTGTTGGAATAAATGCCCAAAAAACGCATGCGCTCGATCAGCGGGTTACTTTTGTCTGCCGCTTCCTGGAGTACACGTTCGTTAAATGCTAACCAGCTTAGCTCTTTCTCGATATATAACTTTTCCTGACCCATTACAGCTCACACTCCAGTTCAATCACAGGACGTGGTAAATCCGTCTCGTCCTTATTATGGCGAGCATTTCCACGATATGTCCAACAGTGCCAGAAAAGTATGACAGTTATTTTTTTTGTTGGGGATTTTAGAAGGTTGGAGAAGGGAATATCGGGTAATGCAATGTACAGGTCGGGTAAGCGCAGCAGCGCCACCCGACATAACAAACTACTCTTCCGCCGCATAACCCTGCGGGGGTAACTTCACGCCGTCCAGCCAGGCTGCGCCGTCGCGCATCTCGAGACGCCCGTCGACAAACCAGCTGACCACCAGCGGGTAAATGGCGTGTTCCTGGGTCTGCACGCGTTCGGTCACGTCTTCTTCGCTGTCGCCGTCAAAGACCGGAACTTTCGCCTGCAGGATCACCGGGCCGCCGTCCAGCTCGTCGGTAACGAAATGCACGGAGGTGCCGTGCTCCTCATCGCCGTTTTCCAGAACCTGACGATGAGTGTGCAGGCCGGGATATTTTGGCAGCAGGGAAGGGTGGATATTCAGCAGACGACCAGCAAAGTGTTCGACGAAGGACGGGCTCAGAATACGCATATAACCCGCCAGCACGACCACGTCCGGCGCGTAGGCATCAATCTCATGCACCAGCTCGCGGTCGAAGGCTTCACGCCCGGCGAACTGGCTGGCTTCCAGCGCGTGTGCGGGAATGTTCGCTTCCCGCGCGCGCTCAAGGCCGAACGCGTCGGCCTTGTTGCTGAAAACTGCCCGAATGGTGCCATTGATTTTCTTCTGTTTGCAGGCGTCTATGATGGCCTGCAAATTGCTTCCGTTGCCGGAAATGAGCACCACGATGTTTTTCATTCAATGACCACACGCTGTTCGGAATCGGAAGCTTTAATCGTACCGATTTTCCACGCGTTTTCACCTTTTTCAGTCAGCAGCTTAACCGCTTTATCCGCTTCGCTTGCCGGCAGGGCGATAACCATGCCCACGCCGCAGTTAAAGGTGCGGTACATTTCGTGAGAGCTTACGTTGCCCGCGGTCTGCAGCCAGTTAAACACGGCTGGCCACTGCCATGACGATTCGTCGATCACCGCCTGGGTGTTGTCCGGCAGGACGCGCGGAATGTTTTCCCAGAAGCCGCCGCCGGTCAGGTGAGCGATAGCGTGAACATCGACGTTCTCGATAAGCTCAAGCACGTTTTTCACGTAGATGCGGGTCGGCGCCAGCAGATGGTCAGCCAGCGGTTTACCGTCGAGTTCGGTCGTCAGCGGGTCACAGCCGCTCACTTCGAGGATTTTACGCACCAGGGAGTAGCCGTTGGAGTGCGGGCCGCTGGAAGCCAGCGCGATCAGCACATCGCCATCGGCCACTTTGCTGCCGTCGATAATTTCTGATTTTTCTACTACGCCGACGCAGAAGCCCGCGACGTCATAATCTTCGCCGTGATACATGCCCGGCATTTCCGCGGTTTCACCACCGACCAGCGCACAGCCGGACTGCAGGCAGCCTTCGGCGATACCGTTAATCACGCTGGCTGCGGTATCCACGTCCAGTTTGCCGGTCGCGTAGTAATCGAGGAAGAACAGCGGCTCTGCGCCCTGTACCACCAGGTCATTCACGCACATCGCGACGAGATCGATACCGATCGTGTCGTGACGTTTTAAATCCATCGCCAGGCGCAGTTTAGTGCCTACACCGTCGGTACCCGAGACCAGAACAGGTTCACGATATTTTTGCGGCAGCGCGCACAATGCGCCGAATCCACCCAGACCACCCATCACTTCCGGGCGGCGGGTTTTTTTCACCACACCTTTGATTCGGTCAACCAGCGCATTACCTGCGTCAATATCAACACCGGCATCTTTGTAGCTGAGAGAAGTTTTGTTGGTCACGGCTTAAATCCCCACGCGATTGCATAGCTAGTAAGAAAAATCGGCGCAATTCTAACAGTCCAGGCAAACGTTTGCGAGCCTATTCTGGACGTGGGGATCTTTTTTTCTGTATGCCTCGTGAATGCAGCCAAACTTGACTCTGTTCACGAAAATGAAACCGGTTTCTGAGAACTGCTTGCAACAGCTATGCCCTTTGCACATCATCGAACTGAAACCGGTTTCTGTAATTGTTTTTGCAGAAAATAACGCAGAATGAGGGAAAGCGAATGTCAGGATTTAAAGCAGATTTTCTGTGGGGCGGGGCCGTTGCGGCGCACCAGCTGGAAGGCGGCTGGAAAGAGGGCGGCAAGGGCGTGAGCGTGGCCGATGTGATGACCGCTGGCGCGCACGGCGTGCCGCGTGAAATCACCAACGGCGTGCTGGAGGGGAAAAATTACCCTAACCATGAAGCCATTGATTTCTACCACCGCTATAAAGAAGACATCAAACTCTTTGCCGAGATGGGCTTCAAATGCTTCCGCACCTCTATTGCCTGGACGCGGATCTTCCCGAAAGGCGACGAGCTTGAGCCTAACGAGGCTGGCCTGAAATTCTATGACGATCTGTTCGACGAATGTCTGAAGCACGGCATCGAACCGGTTATCACACTGTCTCACTTCGAAATGCCTTTCCATCTGGTCACGGAATACGGCGGCTGGCGCAACCGTAAGCTGATCGACTTCTTCGTTCGTTTCGCAAAAGTGGTTTTCCAGCGCTACCAGCATAAGGTGAAGTACTGGATGACCTTCAACGAGATCAACAACCAGGCCAACTTCCACGAAGACTTTGCCCCGTTCACCAACTCGGGGCTGAAGTACGCGCCGGGTGAAGACCGCGAGCCGGTGATGTTCCAGGCGGCGCACTATGAGCTGGTGGCCAGCGCCCTGGCGGTGAAGGCGGGGCGGGAGATTAACCCGTCGCTGCAGATCGGCTGCATGATTGCCATGTGTCCTATCTATCCGCTGACCTGCGCGCCGGACGATATGATGATGGCGATGAACGCGATGCACCGCCGCTACTGGTTCACCGACGTGCACGTGCGCGGCAGGTACCCGCAGCATCTGCTCAACTACTTCGAACGTCGCGGCTTCGCGCTGGATATTACCGAAGAAGATAAAGCGGCGCTGGCGCAGGGCTGCGTGGACTACATCGGGTTCAGCTACTATATGTCCTTCGCTACCAAGGCGACGCCGGATAACCCGCAGCTGGATTACGACGAGAGCAAGAGCCTGGTCTCTAACCCGTACGTGCAAAAATCCGACTGGGGCTGGCAGATTGACCCGGTGGGGCTTCGCTACTCCCTCAACTGGTTCTGGGATCACTACCAGCTGCCGCTGTTTATCGTTGAGAACGGCTTTGGCGCGATCGACGTGCAGGAGAGCGACGGCACGGTGAACGACCAGTACCGAATTGACTACCTGGCCGCCCACATTCGCGAGATGAAAAAAGCGGTGGTGGAAGATGGCGTCGACCTGATGGGCTACACCCCGTGGGGCTGTATCGACCTGGTGTCTGCCGGAACGGGCGAAATGAAAAAACGCTACGGCTTTATCTTTGTGGATAAAGACAATGAAGGGAACGGCACGCTGAACCGCAGTAAGAAGAAATCGTTCGGCTGGTATAAGCAGGTGATTGCGAGCAACGGCGATAACCTGTAATTGTCGGGTGGCGCTAACGCTTATCCGACCTACACTACACGTAGGCCCGCCTAAGCGCAGCGCCACCGGGCAGAACCCCGCCCCCAAGCCGGAGTCTCGCTCCGGTTTTTTTGTCTCTAAATCACTTTGCTTGATATACGTCAAGCAACATGGGTATGGCCTAATCCGAAAAAAGCGGTATAATCCCGCGATTTTTTTGCGGACGCCACCTCAGAGGAGAAAGAGAATGAAGATTGTGGAAGTGAAACACCCACTCGTTAAACACAAGTTGGGCCTGATGCGTGAGCATGACATCAGCACGAAGCGTTTTCGCGAACTGGCATCTGAAGTCGGCAGCCTGCTGACCTACGAAGCGACCTCTGATCTGGAAACAGAAAAAGTCACCATCGAAGGCTGGAACGGCCCGGTGCAGGTGGAGCAGATCAAAGGTAAGAAAATTACCGTGGTGCCAATTCTGCGTGCTGGTCTCGGCATGATGGAAGGCGTGCTGGAGCACGTGCCAAGCGCGCGTATCAGCGTGGTGGGTATCTACCGTAACGAAGAAACCCTTGAGCCGGTTCCTTATTTCCAGAAGCTGGTGTCTAACATCGACGAGCGCATGGCGCTGGTGGTTGACCCAATGCTCGCGACCGGTGGCTCTATGATCGCTACCATCGACCTGCTGAAAAACGCGGGCTGTAACAGCATTAAGGTGCTGGTACTGGTTGCCGCTCCGGAAGGGATCGCGGCGCTGGAAAAAGCGCACCCGGACGTTGAGCTGTATACCGCCTCTATCGACCAGGGCCTGAACGAGCACGGGTACATCATCCCGGGGCTCGGCGATGCCGGCGATAAGATCTTTGGTACGAAATAATCGAATAACGATAAATAAGCCGACTTTGATAGTCGGCTTTTTTTTGAATAAAACACCAACAATACTACACAGAGGAAAACACTATGACGCGCCGTGCTATCGGGGTGAGTGAAAGACCGCCGCTTTTACAGACTATCCCGCTTAGTTTGCAGCACCTGTTCGCCATGTTTGGCGCAACCGTGCTGGTGCCAATCCTGTTCCACATTAACCCGGCCACCGTGCTGCTGTTCAACGGCATCGGTACGCTGCTGTACCTCTTTATCTGTAAAGGCAAAATCCCGGCGTATCTCGGTTCGAGCTTCGCCTTTATTTCGCCGGTGTTACTGCTGCTGCCGCTGGGTTATGAAGTCGCGCTGGGCGGCTTTATCATGTGTGGCGTCCTGTTCTGCGTGGTGTCCTTCATTGTGAAAAAAGCCGGTACCGGCTGGCTGGACGTGATGTTCCCGCCTGCGGCGATGGGGGCAATCGTTGCGGTCATCGGTCTGGAGCTGGCGGGCGTCGCGGCGAATATGGCCGGTCTGCTGCCTGCTGACGGCCAGTCACCGGATTCCAAAACCATTATCATCTCGCTGGTAACGCTGGGCGTAACGGTGTTTGGCTCCGTGCTGTTCCGCGGCTTCATGGCGATTATCCCGATCCTGATCGGCGTGCTGGCGGGCTATGCGCTCTCCTTCGCGATGGGCGTGGTGGACACCACCCCGATTGCTCAGGCGCACTGGTTCGCCCTGCCGACCTTCTATACGCCACGCTTTGAATGGTTTGCTATTTTCACCATTCTGCCTGCGGCGCTGGTGGTGATTGCGGAGCACGTCGGCCACCTGGTGGTGACGGCGAACATCGTTAAGCGCGATTTAATCCGCGACCCGGGCCTGCACCGCTCCATGTTTGCGAACGGTTTCTCCACCATCATCTCCGGTTTCTTTGGCTCCACGCCAAACACCACCTACGGCGAGAACATCGGCGTGATGGCGATTACCCGCGTCTACAGTACCTGGGTTATCGGCGGCGCGGCGATCATCGCCATTCTGCTCTCCTGCGTCGGCAAGCTGGCGGCAGCGATTCAGATCATTCCGGTGCCGGTAATGGGCGGCGTTTCTCTGCTGCTGTACGGCGTGATCGGCGCTTCCGGTATTCGCGTGCTGATTGAATCCAAAGTGGATTACAGCAAGGCGCAGAACCTGATCCTGACCTCGGTGATCCTGATTATCGGCGTGAGCGGCGCGAAGGTGCACATTGGTGCGGCCGAGCTGAAGGGCATGGCGCTGGCGACCATCGTCGGCGTGGGCCTGAGCCTGATTTTCAAACTGATCTCAGTCATCCGCCCGGAAGAAGAAATTCTCGACGCGGACGACAGCGAAAAAGCGCCACATTGATCGAAAAGTCGGGCGAGGGATCGCCCGGTTCTCTCCTTGCAGGTTCCGTGTTAAACTCCATTCCGATTTTACGTAGGATCTCTGGTTGAGGTATTTCTGAACGGACCGGCACAGCTTTCTCTGCCACTCTATCTCCCTGACGACGAAACTTTCGCGAGTTTCTGGCCGGGTGATAACCCCTCTTTACTGGCTGCACTGCAAAACGTGCTGCGCCAGGATCACAGCGGATACATCTATATCTGGTCACGCGAAGGCGCGGGGCGCAGCCACCTGCTGCATGCCGCCTGTGCGGAGCTTTCGGCGCGCGGTGATGCGGTAGGCTACGTGCCGCTGGATAAACGCACCTGGTTCGTGCCTGAGGTGCTGGAGGGAATGGAACATCTCTCGCTGGTCTGCATCGATAATATCGAATGCGTGGCGGGTGATGAGCCGTGGGAAATGGCGATCTTTAACCTCTACAATCGCATTCTGGAATCGGGTAAAACCCGGCTGCTGATCACCGGCGATCGTCCGCCTCGCCAGCTCAATCTGGGGCTGCCGGACCTGGCGTCTCGTCTGGACTGGGGACAAATCTATAAGCTCCAGCCGCTGTCGGATGAAGATAAGCTTCAGGCGTTACAGCTGCGCGCAAAGCAGCGTGGGTTTGAGCTGCCGGAGGACGTGGGGCGCTTCCTGCTCAAGCGCCTGGACAGGGAAATGCGCACGCTGTTTGACACGCTCGATCAGCTCGATCGCGCCTCCATTACCGCCCAGCGCAAGCTGACCATTCCGTTTGTGAAAGATATTCTCAAGCTGTAGTTGTGCCGGGTGGCGGCTGCGCCTTACCCGGCCTACGAAAACTAGACATCCCCCAGCAAGTGCTCAACCAAAAGTGGAATCGGTCTTCCCGACGCCACGCTCCGTCCGTTTTCTCGCCACAGCGCCGTACCGCTAATGTCCAGATGGGCCCACGGAATGGTCGGCGGGCAGAAGTGATGCAGCAGCCACGCCGCCGAGGCGCTGATCGCCGCATTGTTGGTCGGCGTATTGCACAGATCGGCAATCGCGCTGTCGGTCTGCTTTTTCAGCCGAGCGTCCAGCGGCAGGGACCACACTTCATCGCCGCTCTGCTTACCCGCTATCGTTAGCGCCGCGCGCAGCGGTTCATCCTGCGTCATCAGCCCGCTCAGCTCATACCCCAGCGCCTTCACGACCGCGCCGGTTAAGGTCGCCATATCAATAATATAGCGCGCCTGCGGATGGCGCTGGCTGGCCCAGGCGATGGCGTCCGCCAGCACCAGTCGGCCTTCGGCATCGGTGTTGTTGATTTCAACGGTGGTCCCGTTGCAGGCCGTTGCTACCGTGCCGGGCTGCATGGCGTCCGGACCGATGGCATTTTCCGCCAGCGCCAGCACGCCCATGATGCGAACGGGAAGCCCCAGCTCTGCGACGGTCAGCATCAGGCCCAGCACGTTAGCCGCGCCGCACATGTCGTACTTCATGGTGTACATGCCCGCGCCTTCCTTCAGCCACAGGCCGCCGGTATCAAAGGTAATGCCTTTACCCACATAGCAGCGCACCGGGCCGTCGTTGACGCCGTCATAATGGATCGCCAGCAGGCGCGGCGGACAGGTCGCCCCTTTGCCGACGGCGTGCAGCAGCCCCAGACCGTGCTCAACGATCTGCTTTTCATCCAGTGCTTCACACCGCAGGGCAGGAAAGGCGGCACAGAGCCTTTGCGCCTCTTCCACCACAAACTGCGGCGTGCAGCGGTCGGACGGGATATCCGCCAGACGTCGCGCAGCGACCATGCCTTGGGCGATGGCCTGCTGCTGGCGGAAAATAGCCGCTAGTCGGTCCTGCTGTTCGGGTAAACAGAGCGCGGTGATGCGTTCAAGACGGACGCTGTCACAGGTTTTCTTCAACTGCAAATCGCTCAGCCTGTGCGCCTGATTAAAGAGAAAACGCAGCACCTGCGCCAGGACCACATCGTCGATATCAGTCACGTCCAGTATCAGCTCGGGGCTGACGGGCGAGGCCAGCAGCGGACGCAGCGCCGCCAGTAATCCTTCGGTCAGGCTATCCTGCCAGAGCGCATCGGGCAGCAGGGTGATCCGGGCAAACGGGGCGCAGCCAAAGCGGGTGTCAGCGATGCTGGCAGACTCGCGCATTTCCGCGACAAGCGCCGTTTCGGGCAAATGCGTACAGGTGGCGGACGCAATCAAATGGCTTTGCGGAGCCGCGTCAGAAAGCGCGTTGATAAACTGATACGTAATCATCATGACTCCTCAATCGGCGCGCGGATCCGCGCGGCATAGGCCTGCATCCACTCATCGTCTACGGCGTAATAATGCGTTTTCTCCCGCAGGCGTTCGGTACGAAAAACGGTGAGGGGCTGGCGAGCCGTCGCCACCACGAACGAGAAGGTTTTTATGTTGGTGGCGGCCCCGAATTCGCCCCTGTTGTTCATGCACACCACGGAGAGATCGCCCGCGCGGCCAAAGCGCGACATCAGCTTGTCCTCCAGTTCGAACACCACGGAATCTGCCGCCTGCTGCGGCGTCATACCCTGCGCCATGCGGCGGACGATTTCGTAGCTGGTGCAGCCTTTCATCAGATCTTCACCGACGCCCGTGGCGGTGGCGGCGCCGGTTTCGCTGTCGCAGTAAAAGCCGGAGCCGATAATGGGCGAATCGCCGAGTCGACCGCGTTTTTTCATGAACAGGCCGCTGGTGGAGGTGGCGACGCTCATCGAGCCCTGCTTATCGAGGCCGATAATGCCGACGGTGTCATGCCCGTCGTAAGGGCTTAAGCCCTTATCCAGCGTTTCGCGGCAGCGTTTGCGGTAGTGCTGCATGGCGCGGTCAGTGAGCATGGTTTTGTCGGCAAAGCCCTGGCTCAGCGCCCATTCCCGCGCGCCCTGGCCGACCAGCAGGCTGTTGTAGCGCTGGCGGCTTAACGCATGCGCCACGCGCACCGGGTTGGCGATATCCACCAGGTTGCCCACGGCACCAAACGCTAGCGTATCGCCGTCCATGTAGGCGGCGTCCAGCTCCACCTCGCCATTTTCGGTGGGCAGCCCGCCGTAGCCGACGGATTTATAAAACGGAAAGTCTTCGACGGCGGCGACGGCATCAACTACTGCCGCGGAGACCGGTTTACCCGCAGCCAGCGCAGACGCAGACTCCGTAACGCCTTCAAGCGCCATTCTCCAGGTCGCGATAATTCCCCACATGCTTTACTCCTGTTTTGCAAGGGTGGTGTCGGTTCGCGTAACGGTGGCCATTTCCGCCGCGCGGTACTGTTTGTCCACGATACGCATGAAAGGCAGATACAGCATGGCGCCAATCAGCAGGTTGATAAGCTGCATCACGCTGCCGCTCAGGTGTCCGGTAACGATAAAGCCGCTGATAACCGGCGGCAGCGTCCAGGGAATAAACACCCCGGTGGTGACGGCAACCGCGCCAATCTTCATCGCCGCATACTGCACGGTGACCAGCACCAGCGGCACCAGGTTGAACGGGATAAGGATGATCGGGTTCATGATCACCGGCAGGCCAAACAGGATCGGTTCGTTGATGTTAAACACCGACGCCCCGGCGCCGAGGCGCGCCACTTCACGCATGTTTTTGCTGCGGGCGAAAATCAGCATCGCAATCACCAGCGACAGCGTGGCCCCCGCGCCGCCCATCCAGATCATGTCAAAAAACTGTTCAGTAATAATGTGCGGCGGCGTCGTGCCTGACTGAATCGCGGCGATGTTGTCGGTCTGGTTCTCCATCCACAGCGGGCGAATGATGCCGTTGATCATCGAGCCGGAGTTAATGCCCACTGACCACAGAATGGTGATGCTGAACACCGTCATCAGCGCGCCAAAGTAAGAGGTGCCGTAGTGGCGCACCGGCGTGGCAACCACTTCGTAAATAAACTGGTGGATGGTGTTGTAGTGGGTGTTTTCAAAAACGATGCGGATACCCAGCACCAGAATCATCACCAGCAGGGCCGGGATCAGCGCGGCGAACGACTCCTGCACCGCCGGAGGCACGCCGTCCGGCATTTTGATCACCAGTTTTTTGCGCTTGAGCCAGCAGAACAGCTCCGTCCACAGCAGGGAACCAATCATCGCCACGAACAGCCCTTTGCTGCCAATCCACTCCACCGGAATGACGGTGATACCGCCGTTTTCCGCCACTTTGATAAAGGGCGTCAGGATGAGAAAGGCAACCAGCGCCAGGATGCCGCAGGAGATGCGGTCTTCACCGTAGTGTTCCGCCAGGCGGAAGGCGACCAGGAAGCTGATGAACAGCGACATGGTGGAGAACACCGCGTTGAACGGGATTTCGATAATGGCGCTCCAGCTCTCGCCAAAGGCCTGAGACATAAACTGCTGATAGGCTTGATTTGGGAACGACGAGATCACCAGCAGAATAGAGCCGACGATGATAAACGGCATGAATGACACGTAGGCGCCGCGAATGGCCCCAAGATGACGCTGCTGGGCCGTTTTGGCCGCCAGCGGCATCAGTTTTGCTTCGAGAAATCCCAGAACATTGTTCATTGTGAACTCCGTACAAGATTGAGGGGTGTTGTTTGTGTTATGTCTGGGGATTATCAGTGAAGCGCGGCGAGCGAAAGGTGAAATCGGTCACAAAGCAATCGCTGTTGTAATATAAATCTCATAAGATTGGTTCTAAGGATCCTGCGATGGAAATTAAACTGCATGCTAATGCCACCACGACGCCGCGCATCCGTCGCTATCTCCAGCAGTCAGACAAAAGCGATAGGGAGCTGGCCGCTGAGCTGGGCATTTCGGTCACTACCGTCAGGCGCTGGCGCAACCGCGAGCAGGTTTCGGATAACTACACGACGCCAAAAGTGATATACAAAGCATTGAGACAGGAGCAGGTTGCGCTGGTCAATGCCCTGCGGGATATCACGGGTGCCCCGCTGGACGAACTGCTGCAGATGGTCAATAGCGGACTCGGGATCGCCGTCTCCCGCGCGACCCTGAACCGCTACCTCAAACCGGCTTCGGCTAAGCAGAAGGGCGCGACGTTGCAGGGGAAAAAGGCGCTGAAGGCAGGCATCGTGCCGCAAAAACTCCTGTTACATCATCAGCCTTTGTCGCTGCATATGGACGATGGCGGGGAACAGCATCTGCTCTGGGCGCGTGAACCCGTGAGCGGCTGGTGCTACGCCCGGCTGTACGCGGGCATTTCTCCGCAGCTGCTGGCCCACTGGGCGAACGACGCGCTGGAAGCCTGTCCGGCTGATATTCAATCTGTTGAGACTTTTGGTTTCGAGGTGAAGCTAAAGGAGCGCAATGCCACCGTAACGGTGCATCCACGGCAATACCGCGCCGTTCAGGTTGCTCTGCCGCTATGTGAAATCATCCCACGTCTGAACAGTGAACCGGCAGGCGAGCTGTTGATCCAGCTGTGCGAATTTTACAACCGGGGAAAAGCGCAGAAAAAGCTGGGAGAGAGTACGCCGCAGGCCTTTCTGGAAGCGCTGCGGCATAAGGACTAGAGGATCTCGAGCACGTCTTCCGGCGGGCGACCAATGCGCGCCTGGCCGTTCGCCACCACAATCGGGCGCTCAATCAGCTTTGGATTTTCAACCATCGCCTGGATCAGCTCAGCCTCGGTGAGGCGGCTGTCACCCAGGTTAAGCGACTTATACAGATCTTCTTTCTGGCGCATCAGCTCTCTTGCACTGCCCATTCCCAGCATGTGCAGCAGCTGGCGGAGGGTTTGCGCGTCAGGTGGGGTGTCGAGGTACAGCACCACTTCCGGCTCCACGCCGTTAGACTTCAGCAGGCTCAGGGTATCGCGGCTCTTGGAGCAGCGAGGGTTGTGATAAATTTTTACAGCGTCTGTCATGACGTGAATTCTCCTTTATTACATCTTCTCGTACGGCTTAAAGCGCTGCTGCAGGGCGCGCAGCTGATCGATACGCGCGTCGTAACGGGCCTGCTGGAGGCTGCCGAGCTTGACCTGCGAGCTGGCGCTGCTGAGCGTGGAAATCGCCTGATCGAGGCGGCCCACCAGGGCAAAACCTTCGGCACGCGCCGCCAGCTCCTGATCGCGGTTGCCGAGCTGGGCTTCCGCCTGAGCAAGCAGATCCCAGCCGTTTTGATCGTCTTTATTGTTGAAGGTGTAGCGGTTCAGAATGGTTGCCGCTTCGCCAGGCTGACCGCCCTGTAAGTAAGCGTTCGCCAGGTTAAGCTGCAGCACCGGGTTGGTGCGGACGTCTTTCGCCCCTTTCAGACGGTTAATCGCATCGGCCGTTTTCTTCTGCCCCAGATCGATATCCGTCGACAGATCGAGGTACCACGGGTTGTTCGGGTCGGCTGCCAGAAGCGGCTGCAGCGCTTTACGCGCCTCGTCGTATTTGCTGGCTTCCATCGCCTGGAGCGCCTGACCATACTGCGCGGCGTTTTTCTCACGCACGTTGCCTTTCGCCAGGGAATCCAGCAGGTCGCTGGTGAGCTGGTTACGCCCGGAATTGTACATCCCAAGCGTTCTCACTTTCGCCATGTAGAAATCCTGTGATGACTGGACCACGACCGGACGCATCTGGTTGGCGCGGTTACGCGCGTCCGACAGTCGGCTTTCAGGTAACGGGTGGGTCAGCAGAATTTCCGGCGGACGGGAAGAGTAACGCGCCTGATCGAGCAGTTTTTCCAGGAAGCTAGGCATGGCCTGCGGGTCAAAGCCCGAACGCTGCAGCACCTGAATCCCGATGCGGTCCGCTTCCTGTTCATTTTGCTGGGTAAAGCTGATCATACCCTGACGCGTTCCCGCCAGCGTACCGGTCAGGGCCGCCATCCCGGCCTGCGGGCTGGCCATCGCCAGCAGAATAGAGCCCAGCGCGCCCACCCAGGTGAGGGGGGCGTTACGTTTCTGGTCTTCCATGGCGCGCGCCAGGTGGCGCTGGGTGACGTGCGAAATTTCGTGCGCCATTACCGAGGCCAGCTGGCTTTCGTTGTCAGAGTAACGGAATAACGCCGAATGCAGCACCACGTTACCGCCAAAGAAGGCGAAGGCGTTGATTTCGTCGTTATTAATTAAATAGAAGTGGAAGGGCGTTTTTACCGAGTCGGCGTGCGAAACCAGGCGCATCCCCAGCCCGTTAATGTACTGTACCAGCAAAGGGTCGTTGATCAGCGGGGCGCTGCCGCGCAGCTGGCGAACATAGTAATCCCCCATTTGCATCTCTTGCCCAATAGAGAGCGTGCTTCCTGCTGTGGTGCCCATGTCCGGCAATGAATCGGACGAGTCAGCAAAAGCGGGCAACACCTGACCGACCGTCACCGCGGCAATCAGTGTTGCAACCAGTGTTTTTCTCAACTGCCTGAACATAACCACTGTCCTGTATGTTGGATGTGCTAATTTGACCGATGAACCGGCATAACGTTCATCTCTGCTGCTCTGCGAGTGTAGCCGTGTTACAGCATGAAGAAAATCCCATTCATCAGGCTTTTGCGGATTGCGATCGGGATACAAAAAGCGAAAGTCTTTTTTGTGACAGTTAGATACAATTCACCGTCTCACTCCCGCCATTCGATTCAGGGAAGGGTTGTATGCTCGAAATGTTAATGCAGTGGTACCGGCGTCGGTTCAGCGACCCGGAAGCCATTGCTTTGTTGGTTATTCTGGTTGCCGGGTTCGGCATTCTGTTCTTCTTCAGCGGTCTGCTCGCTCCCCTGCTGGTGGCGATTGTGCTGGCGTACCTGCTGGAGTGGCCAACGGTTCGCCTGGAACACATCGGCTGTTCCCGTCGCTGGGCGACCAGCATCGTACTGGTGCTGTTTGTCGGCATCCTGCTGTTGATGGCTTTTGTGGTGATGCCGGTCGCCTGGCAGCAGGGAATTAACCTGATCCGCGACATGCCCGGTATGCTGAACAAGCTGTCTGATTTCGCCGCCACGCTGCCGCGCCGTTACCCGGCCCTGATGGATGCCGGGATTATCGACGCGATGGCCGAAAATATGCGCGCCCGCATCATGACGATGGGCGATTCGGTGGTGAAGTACTCTCTGGCCTCGCTGGTCGGACTGCTGACGCTGGCGGTTTACCTTGTGCTCGTGCCGCTGATGGTCTTCTTCCTGGTGAAAGATAAAGATCAGATGCTCAACGCCGTGCGCCGTATTCTGCCGCGCAACCGCGGGCTGGCAGGCCAGGTCTGGGAAGAGATGAACCAGCAGATCACCAACTACATTCGCGGCAAGGTGCTGGAGATGATTGTCGTGGGGGTAGCCACCTGGATTGGCTTCCTGATTTTCGGCCTGAACTATTCGCTGCTGCTGGCGGTGCTGGTGGGGCTGTCGGTCCTGATTCCGTACATCGGCGCGTTTGTGGTGACCATTCCGGTTGTTGGGGTCGCGCTGTTCCAGTTTGGGTTGGGGACAGAGTTCTGGAGTTGCTTTGCGGTGTACCTGATTATTCAGGGCCTGGACGGTAACCTGCTGGTGCCGGTGCTGTTCTCCGAAGCGGTGAACCTGCATCCACTGGTGATTATCTTATCCGTGGTGATTTTCGGCGGGCTGTGGGGATTCTGGGGCGTGTTCTTTGCTATTCCGCTGGCTACGCTGATTAAAGCCGTGGTCCACGCGTGGCCGGATGTGCCGGCGGTGGAAGAGAAGTAGTTTTTGTGCGGCCTGATGCCCTCACTCCGACCCTCTCCTGCGGGAGAGGGGGAAAACATTAAAAACGGCAACCCAGGTTGCCGTTTTGCTGTTTATCAGGCGCTTGCTTTCAGCCAGTTCAACACCACGTCGTGGTGGTTGCTGGTTTTGAAGTCGTCAAACACATGTTCAACTTTACCGTCAGCGTCAATCAGGAAGCTGATGCGGTGAATACCGTCGTAGGTTTTACCCATAAACGTCTTCTCGCCCCAGACGCCGAACTGCTCGCATACCTGATGATCTTCATCAGAAAGCAGCGTGAAGTTCAGCAGCTCTTTTTCAGCAAATCGTGACAGCTTTTCTGGTTTATCCGTGCTGATACCCAGCACTTCCACGCCGACTTTTTTCAAGTCGTCCATGTTGTCGCGTAAGCCGCAGGCCTGTACGGTGCAGCCGGGGGTCATGGCTTTCGGGTAGAAATAGACCAGAACACGCTGTCCCTGGAAGTCGGTCAAATTTACTTGCTCGCCGTCTTGATCCGGTAAGCTAAATTTCGGTGCGATGTCACCGGCTTTCAGTGGGTTCATTACTCAACTCCATCCTGTTCGTGCTGCGAATAATTGACGACGCTTATACTGCCCTGCGCGTTTAATTCTGTACAGAGGGCTTTGAACGCTTGCTCGATATTTGACGCATCCTGTGAGGCAGGGCTGTGCGCGGTAATTTGAATAAACAGCACCGGAAGACCCTGGTCATCGCTTGTCTGCGTACGGGAAACCAGTTCGGCAATATTCATCTGGTGACTGTCAAAAAGCGCCGTGAAACGCTCAATCAGATGCGGAGAATCAGGCACTTCAACCTGTACCCAGACGGTAGAAGGCAGTGCCGGACGCGGACGCGCGGTGGTGCGCTTCATGACAATCAGCAAATCCAGTTCGGCCCCTTTCAGCGGCAGGGTCGATTCAATCAACGTAATGGCGTTCCATGTCCCGGAAAGCAACATAATAAATGTGAACTCTTCGCCAAGCATGGCCAGACGGCTGTCTTCGATATTACAGCCGCAGCTGCTTACGTGGCGGGTGATGGTGTTCACGATACCCGGCCTGTCGGCACCCAGCGCAGTGATAACCAGGTAATGTTGTGATGAGGTTGTCAAACCTGTTCTTCCTTTGCATGGTTAAGTCTTCCTAAGGAAAGCATAAAAAAAACATGCATACAACCGCCTGAGAGCCTCAG
Organism: Enterobacter asburiae; assembly: GCF_001521715.1. NCBI lineage: Bacteria > Pseudomonadati > Pseudomonadota > Gammaproteobacteria > Enterobacterales > Enterobacteriaceae > Enterobacter > Enterobacter asburiae. The sequence goes on along the minus strand of NZ_CP011863.1, from coordinate 2,550,286 downwards.
GTCGCTTGCTTTTATTACAGTTCCAAACGTAACATTGAGGCTCTTGTTCGCACAGAGGATGGCTCATGTTCACGGGAAGTATTGTCGCGCTTGTTACACCGATGGATGAAAAAGGTAATGTCTGCCGGTCAAGCATGAAGAAGCTCATTGATTACCATGTCGCCAACGGAACCTCGGCGATCGTTTCGGTAGGGACTACCGGTGAATCCGCAACGCTGAGCCACGACGAGCACGGCGATGTGGTAATGCTGACCCTGGAACTGGCTGACGGACGTATTCCGGTCATCGCGGGGACAGGGGCTAATGCAACCGCAGAAGCTATCAGCCTGACCAAGCGTTTTAACGACAGCGGCATCGTTGGCTGTCTGACGGTGACCCCTTATTACAACCGTCCTACTCAGGAAGGTTTGTTCCAGCACTTCAAAGCCATCGCTGAACATACTGACTTGCCACAAATTCTGTATAATGTGCCGTCCCGTACCGGTTGCGATATGCTGCCGGAAACCGTTGGTCGTCTCTCGGAAGTAAAAAATATTATCGGTATTAAAGAGGCGACAGGGAACTTAAGCCGCGTTCATCAGATCAAAGAGCTGGTTTCAGACGACTTTATCCTGTTGAGTGGTGATGATGCGACCGCGCTGGACTTTATGCAGCTCGGTGGTCATGGCGTGATCTCCGTAACGGCAAACGTTGCGGCGCGCGATATGGCAGAAATGTGCAAACTGGCCGCAGCCGGTCACTTTGATGAAGCGCGTGTCATTAATCAGCGTCTGATGCCGCTGCACAATAAATTATTTGTCGAACCCAATCCGATCCCAGTGAAATGGGCATGTAAGGAGTTGGGACTTGTAGCATCCGACACGCTGCGTCTGCCAATGACACCGATTACCGACCACGGTCGTGACATCGTCAGGGCGGCGCTGAAGCATGCCGGTTTGCTGTAGAGTTTAGGGAGATTTGATGGCTTATTCAGTACAGAAGTCGCGCCTGGCGAAGGTTGCGAGTGTTTCGCTTGTTATGCTGCTCGCTGCCTGTAGTTCAGATTCGCGCTACAAGCGCCAGGTGAGCGGTGATGAATCCTATCTGGATGCGACCCCGCTTGCTGAACTTCACGCACCGGCTGGCATGATCCTGCCGATTCAGAACGGCGATTATAATATTCCCGTGACCAACGGCAGCGGCCTGGTCGGTAAAGCGCTTGATATTCGTCCGCCAGCACAGCCTCTGGCGCTGGTCAGCGGGGCGCGTACCCAGTTCACCGGTGATACGGCGTCTCTGATGGTTGAGAGCGCGCGCGGTAGCACGCTGTGGCCGCAGGTTGTCAGCGTCATTCAGTTGAAGAACTACACCATCGATAAACGCGATGACGCCAGCCAGACGTTAACCACCGACTGGGTCGAATGGAACCGTCTGGATGAAGACCAGCAGTACCGCGGTCGCTATCAAGTCTCCGTAAAACCACAGGGTTATCAGCAGGCGGTTAACGTTAAGCTGTTGAACCTGGAGCAGGCGGGTAAACCGGTTGCGGATGCCGCGTCCCTGCAGCGTTACAGCACCGAAATGCTGAACGTGATTGCCGCGGGTCTGGATAAGACCGCTACCGATGCTGCCAACGCCGCGCAGAGCCGCAACGGCGCGACCTTCGATGTACAAAGCGGTGCGGATGATACCGGCCTGCCAATGCTGGTGGTGCGTGCACCGTTTAACCAGACCTGGCAGCGTCTGCCAGCGACGCTGGAAAAAGTGGGCATGAAAGTGACCGACAGCACGCGTTCGACCGGCAGCATGACGGCAACGTATAAGCCGCTCTCCGACAGCGCATGGCAGGAACTGGGAGCGAAAGATCCTCAGCTTGCCTCCGGTGACTACAAGATTCAGGTAGGCGACCTTGATAACCGCAGCAGTCTGCAGTTTATCGATCCTAAAGGTCACACGCTGACCCAGTCGCAGAACGATGCGCTGGTCGCTGTCTTCCAGGCAGCATTCAGCAAATAAATACGAGGGCTGGTGAATCCAGCCCTTTTTATTTTAGTGCTACGCAAACGTGTGCGTGGCATAATATCCCCAGTTTTGAACACAAATCATCACACCAGGAGTAATGAAGATGCAGAAGCAAGCTGAGTTGTATCGTGGCAAAGCGAAGACCGTATACAGCACGGAAAACCCGGATCTGTTGGTGCTCGAGTTCCGCAATGATACGTCAGCAGGGGATGGCGCACGCATTGAGCAGTTCGATCGTAAAGGCATGGTGAACAACAAGTTCAACCACTTCATTATGACCAAACTGGCCGAAGCGGGTATCCCGACCCAGATGGAAGCGTTGCTGTCCGATACGGAATGTCTGGTGAAAAAACTGGATATGGTTCCGGTTGAGTGCGTTATTCGTAACCGTGCGGCGGGCTCCCTGGTGAAGCGTCTCGGCATTGAAGAAGGTATCGAACTGAATCCACCGCTGTTCGACCTGTTCCTGAAAAACGATGCCATGCACGATCCGATGGTCAACGAATCCTACTGCGAAACCTTCGGCTGGGTGAGCAAAGAGAACCTGGCGCGTATGCAGGAGCTGACCTATAAAGCCAACGACGTGCTGAAAAAGCTGTTTGATGACGCGGGCCTGATCCTCGTAGATTTCAAGCTGGAGTTTGGTCTGTTCAAAGGTGAAGTGGTGCTGGGCGATGAGTTCTCACCAGACGGTAGCCGCCTGTGGGATAAAGAAACCCTGGATAAAATGGACAAAGACCGTTTCCGTCAGAGCCTGGGTGGCCTGATTGAAGCGTACGAAGCGGTTGCTCACCGTTTAGGCGTTAAGCTCGACTAACTCCCTCACTTGCCAAAGGATGTTCCCATCCTTTGGCGTCTTACCTTTGTTTCCTATGGTAATCTTGCCGTTAACCGCCTACGATCATAGCTATTATAAATGGAATAGTTCGAGGTGGTTATGCGCTGGCAAGGGCGTCGTGAAAGTGACAATGTAGAAGACAGACGCAGTGATGGTGGCGGCGGTCCTTCAATGGGAGGACCCGGCTTCCGGTTACCCAGCGGCAAGGGCGGGATAATCCTGCTGATTGTCGTGCTGGTTGCGGGGTATTACGGCGTCGATCTCACCGGTTTAATGACCGGTCAGCCGCTGCAGCAGCAGGAGCATTCTCAGCGCTCCATCAGCCCGAATGAAGATGAAGCGGCCAAATTTACCTCCGTTATTCTCGCCACAACAGAAGACACCTGGAGTCAGCTGTTTGAGAAGATGGGGCGTACCTACCAGCAGCCGAAGCTGGTGATGTACCGGGGGGCAACCCGCACCGGATGCGGTACCGGGCAATCTGTGATGGGGCCGTTCTACTGCCCGGCAGACGGCACCGTCTATATCGATCTCTCTTTTTACGATGACATGAAACGCAAGCTTGGCGCTGACGGTGATTTTGCCCAGGGCTATGTGATCGCGCATGAAGTCGGCCATCACGTGCAAAAGCTGCTGGGGATTGAGCCAAAAGTGCGCCAGCTTCAGCAAAATGCCTCTCAGGCGGAAGTGAACCGCCTTTCCGTTAAAATGGAGCTGCAGGCGGACTGCTTCGCGGGCGTCTGGGGCCACAGCATGCAGCAGCAGGGCGTCCTGGAATCCGGCGATCTTGAGGAGGCGTTAAATGCCGCTCAGGCTATCGGTGATGACCGTCTTCAGCAGCAGAGCCAGGGGCGCGTCGTGCCCGACAGCTTCACTCACGGTACCTCACAGCAGCGCTATAGCTGGTTTAAACGCGGCTTCGACAGCGGCGATCCGGCGCAGTGTAATACCTTCGGCAAAGCGATGTAATGCTGGAGTTTGAACAGCTGATAGGCGAGCTTGAGCGCACCGGCCATCGTCGGCTGGTGGTGCTCAGCGGCGAGGCGCAGTGGACGTTAACCCAGGCGCTTGCCCTGCGTGACGCCTTGCCCGGAGACTGGGTAAGGCTTGACGAACATCCTTCAAAAGCCATCAGCGGCCTGCTGGGACGCGAGTTCCGGCATGCCGTTTTTGACGCCAGCGCCGGGTTTGATGTCGCCGCGTTTGCCGCCCTGAGCGGAACGCTGAGCGCCGGAAGCCTTCTGGTGCTGCGGGTTCCGCCGCTCGACGCGTGGTCCGGGTTGCCAGACAGCGATTCACTGCGCTGGAGCGACGGCGCCGAAGCGATAGCCACGCCGCATTTTGTACACCATTTCTGCCGGACGATTGACGCCGATCCCGACGCGATTGTCTGGCATCAGTGCCGCGCGTTATCCCTTCCGCCTATACCCGACGCGCCTGACTGGCAGCCTGCCAGCGGCGCACCGCAGCGCGAGCAGGCTGAGATCCTGGATGTGCTGCAGGGGATGGCGGAGGGTATCGTGGCCGTCACCGCCGCGCGCGGGCGCGGAAAATCAGCCCTGGCGGGCATGCTGCTGAACCGCATTGCGGGCAGCGCCGTGGTTACCGCGCCGTCTAAAGGGGCGACGGACATCATCTCCCGCTTCGCCGGAGAGCGTTTTCATTTTATGGCCCCGGACGCGCTGCTTGCCTCTTCACACCGGGCTGACTGGCTGATTGTCGATGAAGCCGCTGCGATCCCTGGTCCGCTGCTGGAAAAGCTAGCTGTCCGTTTCCCTCGCGTGCTGTTGACCACCACGGTGCAGGGATATGAAGGAACGGGCCGGGGATTCTTGCTTAAATTCTGCGGTCGGTTTGCCGGGCTGCAGCGCTACAGTCTATCTACACCGGTGCGCTGGGCGGCGGGCTGCCCGCTTGAGCGGGTTGTTGCCAGCGCGCTGCTGTTTGACGATACGCTGATTGACCGCCGCCCGGAGGGAGAGGTGCGTTTAACCTCCCTGACACCGGAGGCCTGGGAACGCAGTCCGGCGCTTGCAGCGAGCGTATACGAGCTCCTCTGCGCGGCGCACTATCGTACCTCGCCGCTCGATTTACGCCGCATGATGGACGCGCCCGGGCAGCGGTTTGCCGTTGCCGAAACGGACCCGGATATCGCCGGGGCGCTCTGGCTGGTGGAGGAGGGCGGGCTCTCCCCTGAGCTTAGCCGCGCCGTATGGGCAGGGTACCGGCGTCCGCGCGGTAACCTGGTGGCGCAGTCTCTGGCGGCGCACGGCGGCTCTCCGCTGGCGGCGACGCTCAGAGGACGACGGGTGACCCGCATTGCCGTACATCCTCACCGTCAGCGGGAAGGGATTGGCCAGGCGCTTGTTCGCAGCGCCAGCGGCGAAGATTATCTGTCGGTGAGCTTTGGCTATACCGATGAACTTTGGCGTTTCTGGCAGCAATGTGGGTTTGTGCTGGTGCGGATGGGCAGCCATCGTGAAGCCAGCAGCGGCTGCTACACCGCGATGGCCTTGCTGCCGCAGAGTCAGGCAGGGCGTCAGCTGTGCGAGCTGGCGCAGCGGCGTCTGAAGCGCGATGCGCGGGTGTTATCAGCCTGGAACGGTGAAAAGATCCCCGTGGAAGACGGCTGGGAAGCTACCCTTAATCATGACGACTGGCTGGAGCTGGCGGGGTTTGCTTTTGCGCATCGGGCGTTTTCAACCTCGGTTGCCGCACTGACGCGGCTGTTGTTAACCGTGGACATGCCGCTTCCGGCCCTGCGTGGGAAAATGGAAGGGAAAGTGGAAGACGTCGGGCGAAAAGCCTTGCTGGCAACGTTGCGGAATGAAACCGCGCAAGCGATTGAAAGTCTTGACTATCCGCGCTGCCAGCAGCTGAAAGAAGATATTTTGCAATGGCAATTTTTTCAATGACTTCTTCAGTAAAGTGGCATGGTCATTCACGTCCGGAGGCGTAGAATCCAGGTCATCTATTAAGGAGACCACCATGAAACACGACCATTTTGTTGTTCAAAGTCCTGACAAACCGGCTAAGCAGTTACTGCTTCTGTTTCATGGCGTAGGCGATAATGCCGTCAATATGGGTCAGATTGGCAGCTGGTTTGCGCCCGTTTTTCCGGAAGCATTGATTGTCAGCATCGGTGGCGTAGAGCCATGTGGTCCGAACGGACGCCAGTGGTTCTCTGTTCAGGGCGTGACGGAAGAGAATCGTCAGGCTCGCATCGACGCCATCATGCCCACCTTTATCGATATCGTCCGCTACTGGCAGCAGCAGAGCGGCGTGGGTGCAGACGCGACCGCGCTGATTGGTTTCTCGCAGGGGTCAATCATGTCGCTGGAAAGCGTTAAAGCGCAGCCGGGTCTGGTTTCACGCGTCATCGCGTTTAACGGCCGCTTTGCGACGTTACCGACCAGTGCGACCACGCAGACCACGATCCACCTGATCCACGGTGGTGAAGACCGCGTGATTGAGCTCTCGCATGCGGTTGCCGCCCAGGAAGCGCTGATTCGCGAAGGTGGGGATGTGACGCTGGATATCGTTGACGATCTGGGCCACGCGATTGACGATCGTAGCATGCAGTTCGCGCTCGATCGTTTGCGCTATACCGTACCGAAGCACTACTTTGATGAAGCGCTCAGCGGCGGTAAGCCGGATGATGATGATATTGTTGAGTTTATGTGAGGTTTCCCCCTCTCCCAGGGAGAGGGGAAACTTAACGATTACTTCTTCTGGTCCTTGTTCGGCCAGTCGTCGTCATCGTCCCACTTGTCGTTAAAATCACGGTGCGGGGGAAGATCCGGTTTGTTGGCGAGAAATTTTTTATGGTCAACGCGCTTAAGATCTTTAATCACGTTAAGCAATACGCCAACCAGAAAAACTAACACCAGAATCCACCAGTACTTTGAAAGCCAATCCATTCGCTATTCCTCTCAGAGCGTTCGTCAGGCGACGAGTTGCTCCATAATACGTTGATACATACGGGCCAGCAGTTGCAAATCTGCCGCATTGACACACTCATTGATTTTATGAATGGTTGCGTTCACTGGACCCAGTTCGACAACCTGGGCGCCCATACGGGCGATAAAGCGTCCGTCTGAGGTGCCACCCGTTGTCAGCAGCTGTGGCTTAATTTCATTATAGTGCTCGATGGCGTTCACCACCGCATCCACCAGTTTGCCACGCTGCGTCAGGAACGGCTGGCCGGAAAGCCACCACTCCACGGTGTAGCGCAGGTGATATTTTTCCAGCAGGGCGACGACGCGCGCCTTGATCATCTCATCGGTCAGTTCGGTACTGAAGCGGAAGTTAAACTGGACGAAGTAATCACCCGGGATCACGTTGTTGCTGCCGGTCCCGGCCTTGACGTTCGCGATCTGCATGCTGGTTGGCGGGAAGAATTCGTTGCCTTTATCCCACTCGATGCCCACCAGTTCGCTCAGCATCGGCGCAGCGCGATGGACCGGGTTATCGGCCAGATGCGGGTATGCAACGTGCCCCTGAACGCCGTGAATGGTCAGGTTACAGGTCAGCGAACCGCGGCGCCCATTTTTGACAACATCACCCACCACTTCGGTACTGGACGGCTCACCGACCAGACAGTAGTCGAGACGCTCGTTACGCGCCATCAGCGCTTCAACGACCTTCACGGTGCCGTTATGGGCGCTGGCTTCTTCGTCGGAGGTGATTAAAAACGCCAGACGGTTTTTGTGGTTCGGATGCTGAGCCACAAAGCGCTCTGCCGCCACGACCATCGCCGCCAGGGAGCCTTTCATGTCTGCCGCGCCGCGACCAAACAGCATACCGTCGCGGATGGTCGGTTCAAACGGCGGGTTAATCCAGCGATCCGCGTCACCGGCGGGAACGACGTCAGTATGCCCGGCAAAGGCCAGCGTTTCACCCTGGCCACGCCACGCCCAGAAGTTCTGGGTATCGCCAAAATCCATGCGTTCAACGGTGAAACCGATGGCACGCAGGCGCTCAATCATAAGTGCCTGACAACCTGCGTCGTCCGGGCTAAGGGAAGGACGGCGAATAAGCTGCTGAGTCAGCTCAATGACCGGGCATGACATAAACTACACCTCAACGAAAAAAGTCGGAATAAAGGGTTTCACTGAAACCCAGCAGCATAGGCTGCCCTGGCGCGCAGAGCAATGGGCGTTTGATAATTGCCGGCATATCGAGCATCAGTTTTGCCGCGCTGTCGGCGTTGTTGATGCTGGCGCGCAGAGATTCGTCGAGTTTACGCCAGGTGGTGCCGCGGGTGTTCAGCAGGGCTTCCCACCCCAGTTCGCCGATCGCGCTATGCAGAAATTCTGCATCAAGCCCGTCGGCACGGTAATCGTGGAAGCGGTACTCCACGCCGTTTGCTTCCAGCCAGCGGCGGGCTTTTTTGATGGTGTCGCAATTTTTAATGCCGTACATCACAACCATGGTGAATCCTTTTGACCTAATGATGATTAAATGTTCAGTAAATTCGAAGATATATCCTTAAGTGGAATATAACACATTCAGGAATCGTCTGGATTTACACTTCTTCTTAATTCAACTCACATCTGTACGCTGAATATTCTTTCACCCTTTAAGCATAGATGTCCATAAAGTTTAAATTTCGAATAAACTCAGCGGGTAAAATAAAATTCACCCGTTCGGAGGGTTATTTCAAAATATTGCTAGCCGTCACAAAAAATTGAGGCCTCTCCGTTCATATTTATCATAAATCCCCGCAGGACGTGGGGTACAATCACAGCAATTGGTTAAATAGTCTTCACAATGATGGTCCGTTTTTGTAGAATGCGCATAATAATAAGAGAGGTTGTTATGATTGAACGTGAACTGGGGAACTGGAAAGATTTTATCGAAGGCATGCTTCGTAAATGACATTCAGTAAGAATTGCAAGAGCACTAAAATAAGTAAAATAACCATAGTGTGAATTAATCACACAATAAAAAGGCGGCCGATAAAGCCGCCTTTTTTTATTTCAATCACTTACTCAGCGCGTTCCTTTAACGGGAAGCGGCGACGCACCAGCACAAAGAACAACGGCACGAAGTAAATGGCCAGTACGGTGGCCGAAATCATGCCGCCCATCACCCCCGTTCCGACGGCATGCTGGCTGCTGGAGCCTGCGCCCGTACTGGTTGCCATCGGCAGTACGCCAAAGACAAACGCCAGCGACGTCATCAGGATGGGACGTAAGCGCTGACGGCAGGCGTGCAGCGTGGCGGCCATCAGCTCGTGGCCTTTGGCATTCATCTCGTTGGCAAATTCAACGATCAGAATGGCGTTTTTCGCCGATAGCCCAATTACGGTGAGCAGACCCACCTGGAAGTAAACATCGTTCTCGAGGCCGCGCATCCAGGTCGCCAGCAGCGCACCGATAACCCCAAGCGGCACGACCAGCATGACGGAGAACGGGACTGACCAGCTTTCATACAGTGCGGCAAGGCAGAGGAAGACCACCAGCAGAGAGAGCGCGTAAAGTGCGGGAGCCTGTGCCCCGGAGAGACGCTCCTGGTAGGACATGGCCGTCCACTCCAGACCAAAACCGGCGGGCAGCTGCTGCACCAGTTTTTCCATGGTATCCATGGCGGTACCGGTACTGACGCCCGGCGCGGCTTCCCCGACGATTTCAACCGCAGAGTAGCCGTTATAGCGCTCCAGACGCGGCGAGCCGCTCTCCCAGTGCGAGGTGGCAAACGCGGAGAACGGCACCATGCCGCCAGCGTTATTCCTGACAAACCAGCGGTTAATATCATCCGGCAGCATGCGGAACGGCGCGGCGGACTGGACATACACTTTTTTCACGCGGCCGCGATCCATAAAGTCATTCACATAGCTCGAGCCCCACGCCGTTTGCAGGGTGTCGTTGATATCATTGATCGAGACGCCCAGCGCCTGAGCCTTACGCTGATCGATATCCACCTGCAGCTGCGGGCTGTCGTCAAGACCGTTATGGCGAACGCGGGTCAGGCCTGGATCGTTGCCCGCCAGCGCTAACAGCTTATCGCGTGCCGCCATCAGCGCCGTGTGGCCCGCCCCGGCGTGATCCTGCAGCTCCATGTCAAACCCGGCGGAACTGCCCAGGCCGCTTATCGCCGGCGGGCTGCTGGCGAAGACGCGCGCCTCTTTAATATGCGCAAAGGCTTTGGTCGCGCGTTCAATGATGGCGAATGACGTTCCGGTTTTGGTATCGCGCTCGTCCCAGTCCTTCAGGCGGACGAACATGCGGGCGACGTTCTGCCCGTTTCCGCCCGGGCCAGAGCCCACGGTGGAGAAGACCGACACAACGTTATCTTTCTCTTTGGTGAAGAAGTACTGCTCCACTTTCTGGACCACTTTCAGCGTCTGCTGCTGCGTTGCGCCGCTCGGGAGCTGCACCGAGGTGGTGAACATTCCCCGGTCTTCCATCGGCAGGAACGAGGTGGGGAGATGCATAAACAGCCAGACCATGCCGCCCAGCAGCACAACGTAAATCATCATCCAGCGCAGGCTGCGATGGAGCACGCCACCGACGGCAGATTCATATCGCGCGGCATTGCGGTTGAACATCCGGTTAAACCAGCCGAAGAACCCTTTTTGCCCGTGCTGCTCCCCTTTGTGCAGCGGTTTCAGAATGGTGGCGCACAGCGCAGGGGTGAGGATCAGCGCCACCAGCACGGAGAGCACCATCGCCGAGACGATGGTTATTGAGAACTGACGGTAAATCGCGCCGGTGGTGCCGCCAAAGAAGGCCATCGGGATAAAGACGGCCGACAGCACCATCGCAATACCGACTAACGCCCCCTGAATTTGCCCCATGGATTTGCGCGTCGCCTGGCGCGGGGAGAGTCCTTCTTCGCTCATGATGCGCTCGACGTTTTCGACCACCACGATGGCATCATCCACCAGAAGGCCAATCGCCAGCACCATCGCAAACATCGTCAGGGTGTTAATGCTGTACCCGAACGCGTAAAGCACCGCAAAGGTCCCCAGCAGCACCACCGGCACGGCAATGGTTGGGATCAGCGTCGCGCGGAAGTTTTGCAGGAACAGGTACATCACCAGGAACACCAGCGCGATGGCTTCCAGCAGGGTCTTCACCACGTCCTCAATCGACGCTTTAACAAAGGAGGTCGTTTCATAGGCGACTTTGTACTCCAGCCCGTGCGGGAAATACTGGGAAAGCTCGTCCAGACGGTCCAGCACCAGTTTCGCCGTGGCCATTTCGTTTGCGCCGGAGGCAAGCTTTATCCCCAGACCGGAGGCCTGATTGCCGTTAAAGCGGCTCAGGTAGTCGTATTTTTCCGCCCCCATTTCCACCGTGGCGACATCGCCCAGACGCACTTCCGAACCATCCTGATTCACGCGCAGGGTGATGTTGCGGAACTGGTCCGGCGTCTGCAGCAGGGATTGTGAATTGATGGTGGCGTTCAGGGCCTGCTTATCGACGGACGGCGTTCCCCCAGCTGCCCCACCGCAATCTGGGCGTTCTGGGCCTTGATGGCATTCGTCACGTCGGTTGCCGTCATCTGGACGCTGTTCAGCTTGTTGGGGTCGAGCCAGATGCGCATTGAATACTGTGAGCCGTAGGCGTCGATATCCCCGACGCCGTTGATACGGCTGATGGGATCCTGAATATTACTGGCGACGTAGTCCGCAATGTCCTGTTTATCCATCGAGCCATCTGTCGAGACAAACGCGATGGTCAAAATGTTGGTATCACCGGTTTTACGCACGGTCACGCCCTGATTCTGCACCGCCTGGGGCAGCTTGCGCATGGCCGACTGTAGCTGGTTTTGCACCTGCTGCACCGCTTCGTCCGGGTCGGTGCCCGCCTTAAAGCTCAGGGTAACCGTCGCCTGGCCCGTGGCGCTACTTTGCGAGGACATGTACATCAGGTTATCCAGACCCGTCATGTTCTGCTCGATAACCTGCGTCACGGTGTTTTCCAGCGTTTGTGCGGAAGCGCCGGGGTAGTTTGCTGTTACGCGCACGTTAGGCGGTGCCAGATCGGGGTATTGCTCAACAGGAAGTGAAGTAATCGCCAGGACACCTGTCAGACACAACAGGATGGCAAGCACCCAGGCAAAAATGGGGCGATCGATGAAAAAATTCGCCATGAAAGAGTGACCTCGTTTTGCTGCACGTCATTATTGTTTATTGCCCGCATAACTTTAGCGGTAAGGCCCAGGTCAAACGTGGAGAAATAAAGGAGATAATGTAAATTATCATGCGCTTTATCCTGCGCGTTCTCATTTACCGTTATTTACCCGTTAACGGCGCGGGCGCCGGGAACGTCACGCTGACGAGCGTGCCGCCGTTTTGCGGCTGCGAGAAGTGCAGCATCCCGCCGAGCCGTTGCGCGCGTTCGCGCATAATGTTCAGGCCGTAATGTCCCGGCGGTTCGCTGGCTTCGCCAATCCCGATGCCGTTGTCACGAATGCTGACGCTGTGCGTACCGTCCGATGCGGTCACGCAGCTTACGGTGATCTCGCTGGCCTGCGCATGCTTAATGGCGTTCAGCACGGCCTCACGCACGATCTGCAGCAAATGCACCTGCTTTTGCGCGTCCAGCGCCAGCGAGGAAAGACGGCAGTCGAGATGCAGCTTCGCCTGCGTCTGGCTCTGCAGGACGTCGAGGGACTCCTGCAGCGCTGCGGGTAAGTTCGCGTGGTTCAGCGTCAGGCGGAAGGTGGTGAGCAGCTCGCGAAGCTGCTGCCAGGCATTGTTCAGCTCGCGGGAGAAGTCGGTGATGATGGTCTGCGCCGGGATATTTTCCTCGGGCACGGCGCGTTTGAGCAGCGCAAGCTGAATGCGCAGATACGACAGCACCTGCGCCAGCGAATCGTGCAGCTCGCGGGCAATGGTGGCGCGCTCTTCCATCAGCAGCAGCTGCTGGTAATGTTTTTGCGCCTGGTTAAAGTACAGCCCGCGCCCGAGCATGGTTGCCACGCTTCTCATCAGCGGAAGGGGAACGCTGTCCGTCTCGCTTTGCCAGCGCAGCTCGCCATAAAGGGTGTCCTGCATCAGTACCGGCAGGTGCTGCAGAGGAATGCCATATGACTCCGTCCCTTCAGACAGCCGCCAGTCGTCGCTGGTGCGCAGTTCGAGATAATTCATCTGCGTATAGTCATGGACAATCTGCAGGATATGCCGAAAGCAGTGGCTGTCTATCTGGCCGGTATTCAGCGCCTGAGAGCATTTGAACAGCATGTCGAGCTGCTGGTGGGCTTCATGCAAATGCCGCGTCTTTTCTGCGACCGAGGCTTCGAGCGAACGGTAGAGCGTAGCCAGCTCGGCGGACATGTGGTTGAAGGCGCGGGAGAGTTGGCCCAGCTCGTTCGGCAGGGCGGTATCCGGCGCCGGGGTTGTAAATTCGCCACGCTCAACCCGTTCGCTGGCCGCCACCAGATTGTTAAGCGGCAATACCACCTGGCGACGGATGCGTCGCAGGGTAAACAGCGTCAGCAGCAGGATCCCGAGAGCACCCGCCAGCGAGAGCAGGGTCACCGTCTGAATTTTATGTTCGGTGTAGTGCTGAAGGGCGAGCACAAAGGCATCAATGCGGCCGACAAAATCCTCAATGTGGGTTTGATACCACGCGCTGTCGCCGCGGGCGATGTGCGCATCCATTTCCAGCCAGGCCACGTGGAGCTGCTGGTAGCGCGCTTTTACATCGTCCGGGACGTACCAGCGGTTTAGCTTCTGCAGGGCAGGCGCGTTCAGCGTCTGTTGCCAGCTGTCGCGATGCGCGGCAAGGGAAGGGCTGTTGCGCTGCATCTCGTAGCCCAGACGATAGCTCTGCATGCGCAGCGAACCCGCGATATTAATAGCTTCGGCGTCACGCTGGCTGCTGGCAAGCGTCAGCAGCGCGACGGTGCTGGTCAGCACCGATAAGGCAATTATCGAAAAGAAAGCCCAGGCAAGGCTTCCGGAAACGGGTCGTTTGACGGTCACAGAACGGCTCTCTGAATAAAATTGATCTGCTACAGGTTCACTGTAAATAATTCGGCATTCCGGGCATTTGAACATTGCCCGATCGCGCCGTGATGCGTAAATACCATATTCATACAAAGAATAAGGTTATTGAACCAAAAACAGGTGTGGTTATGAATCGTTTTATTATGGCTAACAGCCAGCAGTGCATCGGGTGTCGCGCCTGCGAAGTGGCCTGCGTGATGGCGCACAACGATGAGCAGTACGTCCTGAGCGAGCGCCATTTTCATCCCCGTATTACGGTCCTGCGAGCCGGCGAGAAGAGTAGCCCCGTCACCTGCCATCACTGTGAAAACGCGCCCTGCGCGCAAAGCTGCCCGAACGGCGCCATCAGCAAATGCGATGACAGCGTACAGGTGAATCAACAAAAATGCATCGGCTGTAAGGCCTGCGTGGTGGCCTGCCCGTTTGGCACGATGGAGATTATCGTCACCCCGCTCGACAGCGGCGGCGTGAAGGCCTCGGCGAATAAATGCGATCTCTGTCTGACGCGGCCACACGGCCCGGCCTGTATCGAAAATTGCCCGGCAGGTGTTCTGTCACTGGCGACGCCTGCTGTCCTTGATACTCTGGCGAAATCGCGCCGACAGCGCACGGCCTGCCTGGAGGCGCAGCCCTGGCACGCGGAAGCCGTCAGAGAAGACGCTTCGCGCACCAAACTGCAGCAGATGCAAACAACCCCGCCGCGCGGCGAGCCCGATAAACTCGCTGCCGCAGAGCGCGTGAGCCATTTTAATGAAATTTACCTGCCGTTCCGGGACGGGCAGGCCGCCCGCGAGGCGTCGCGCTGCCTGAAATGCGGCGAGCAAAGCATTTGCGAATGGACCTGCCCGCTGCATAACCACATCCCGCAGTGGATCGAGCGCCTCAACGCGGGGGACATCGTCGGCGCGGTCGAGCTTTCTCATCAGACCAACTGTTTACCTGAAATTACCGGCCGCGTCTGTCCGCAGGACCGATTATGCGAGGGTGCCTGCACAATACGTGAAGAGGCGGGATCCGTGACCATCGGTAACATCGAGCGCTATATCTCCGATCGGGCGCTAGCGATGGGCTGGCGGCCGGATATGTCCGCCGTCACGCCGACAGGTAAACGTGTTGCGATCGTCGGCGCCGGGCCCGCCGGGCTGGCGTGCGCCGACGTGCTGGCGCGCAGCGGCGCGAGTGTGACGGTCTATGACCGGCATCCGGAAATTGGCGGATTGCTGACCTTTGGCATCCCGGCATTCAAGCTGGACAAATCGTTGCTCGCGCGGCGCAGAGAGATATTTACCGCGATGGGGATCCGCTTCGAGCTGAACTGCGAGGTGGGCCAGGACGTGTCGATGTCGCAGTTAAAGCACGATTACGACGCCCTGTTTATTGGCGTGGGAACCTATCGCTCGATGAAGGCGGGTATCCCGCACGAGGACGCGCCAGGGGTCTATGACGCGCTGCCTTTCCTGGTGGGCAACACGCGACACGTTATGGGGCTGGAGGCGACGGCCAGCGAACCGTTCATCGACACCCATGGCTTAAACGTGGTGGTGCTTGGCGGGGGCGATACCGCGATGGACTGCGTTCGAACCGCGTTACGCCACGGCGCGGCGAAGGTGACCTGCGCCTATCGTCGGGATGAGGCCAATATGCCGGGCTCGAAGAAAGAGGTGAAGAACGCCCGAGAAGAGGGCGCGGCGTTTGAATTTAACGTTCAGCCGGTTGAGCTGACGCTGGATCCTGACGGAAAGGTCAACGGTATCCGGATGCTGCGTACCAAGCTCGGTGAACCGGACGCGCAGGGACGGCGTCGGCCCGTTCCGGTAGCGGGCAGCGAGTTCGTGATGGCGGCAGATGCGGTCATCATGGCGTTTGGTTTTAACCCGCATGCGATGCCGTGGCTGCAGGCGCAGGGTGTCGAAACGGATGACCGGGGGCGGATCGTTGCTTCGGTCGAGAGCCGCTACCGTTATCAGACGACTAACCCACAGATCTTCGCCGGGGGCGATGCGGTACGCGGTGCGGATCTGGTGGTGACCGCAATGGCGGAAGGGCGTCATGCGGCGCAGGGGATACTCGACTGGCTTGGGGTTAACGCGCCAAATCATCATTAAACCGGCGGGCGACAAAGCGGGATTCACGGCGTAGTATAGGACGACTCATTGTGTTATGGAGCCCGTATGACCCTGAAAATTGACGTTATCAAAGACAAAATTCTCTCTGAAAACTACTTTGTCCTGCGTAACATCACCTATGACCTTACGCGTAACAACGGTGAGGTTATCCGCCACAAACGCGAGGTCTACGACCGCGGCAACGGGGCAACCATTCTGCTCTATAACCGTGAAAAGCAGAGCGTGGTGCTGATCCGTCAGTTCAGGGTGGCGACATGGGTTAATGGCAACCCTGACGGACGTCTGATTGAAACCTGCGCGGGCCTGCTCGATGATGATGAGCCGGAAGTTTGTATCCGCAAAGAGGCCGTGGAAGAAACCGGCTTCGAAGTGGGCGAGGTCAAAAAGGTCTTCGAGCTGTTTATGTCGCCGGGCGGCGTAACGGAAATTGTGCATTTCTTCATCGCGGAATACAGCGACGCGCAGCGCACTCACCGCGGCGGTGGCGTGGAGGATGAAGATATCGAAGTGCTGGAGCTTCCTTTTGCCCGGGCGCTGGAGATGATGCGTTCAGGCGAAATCATGGATGGTAAAGCGGTGATATTACTGCAGTATTTACAGACAACCGGGCTGATGAACGCTGATTTCGAACGGAAGTAGCGTGTTTTTCGGGTATATCTGATAAATCCGATTGAGCAACCCCGGCGGGAACACGAAGATACTGCCCAGTTAAGCGTTTTCGTTCCGGGATTGTGTCATTCATGCGCTACAGCGTCTTTTTGTTTTACCTGTTTTGTGTGCTCCTCGCGCCGCAGGTGCGGGCAGCACCTGCCCAGCAAGCCTTCTCCGACTGGCAGGTAACCTGCAATAACCAGAATTTTTGCCTCGCACGCAATACCGGTGAACACCGTGGTCTGGTCATGACGCTCACCCGTAGTGCCGGGGCGAAAACGGACGCCACGCTGCGTATCGATCTCGGCGGTCTTGATGCGCCCTCGGTCAAAGAGCCAGAGATTGCCCCCCGGCTGCTGCTGGATAACGTTCCCCTGAAGCTGGACAAACAGCGCTGGCAGCTCACGCCCTGGCATCTTAAAACGGACGATGCGGCCACCATCACCGCCTTTCTGAAAAACATCCAGGAAGGGAAGGCCCTGACCCTGCGCGACGGTAAGCAGGTCATTTCACTGAGCGGTCTGAAAGCCGCGCTGCTGTTCATTGATGCGCAGCAAAAGCGCGTCGGCAGCGAAACCGCGTGGATCAAGAAAGGTGACGATCCGCCGTTAAGCGTTCCGCCTGCTCCTGCCCTTAAAAAGGTGGCGGTCGTCAACCCGACCCCGACGCCGCTCTCTCACGCCGAACTGAACGACCTGCTGGACTATGGTACCGGGCGGATGAACGCCAGCCAGTGCTCGCTGGATCCTAACCGTCGGGAAGTGCGCGTCACCGCGTTAACCGATGACAAAGCGCTGCTGATCGTCAGCTGCGAGGCGGGGGCCTATAACACGGTCGATCTGGCGTGGCTGGTATCGCGTAAAAAACCGTTCACCGCGCGCAGCGTCAGGCTGCGTCTGCCGTTCACGCCGTCAGGCGAGGGGAGCGAAATGGAGTTGATGAACGCCAGCTTCGATGAAAAGACGCGCGAGCTGACAACGCTCGCGCTGGGGCGCGGTTTGGGTGATTGCGGGATCCAGACGCGCTGGCGTTTTGACGGCCAGCGTTTCCGTCTGGTGCGCTACGCTGAGGAGCCCAGCTGCGACAACTGGAACGGGCCAGATGCCTGGCCCACGCTGTGGATCACGCGGTAGTTTTATGCCGGGTGGCGCTGTTGCTTACCCGGCCTAGGGTTTGGCGGTTTTGTAGGCCGGGTAAGGCGTAGCCGCCACCCGGCAACGCAGACCGCACTAGATCACGCTCAGCGCCTTCTCCACCACGTTCTCAACGGTAAAGCCGAAGTACGGGAACAGCTTATCGGCAGGGGCGGACTCACCGTAGCCCCGCATGCCGACAATTGCCCCTTTGAGCCCGACATACTTGTACCAGTAGTCGGCAATACCGGCTTCCACCGCCACGCGAGCCGCGACGCTGGACGGCAGGACCGATTCCCGGTACGCCTCGTCCTGGGCGTCAAAAATATCCGTGGAAGGCAGGGACACCACGCGCACCGCGTGGCCTTCGGCAGTCAGTTTCTCCGCCGCTTTCACCGTAATTTCCACCTCGGACCCGGTCGCAATCAGGATCACGTCCGGCTTGCCGCCGCTGTCCTTCAGGATGTAGCCGCCGCGGGCGATGTTTTTCACCTGCTCCGGGGTTCGCTCAATCTGCGCCAGGTTCTGGCGTGACAGAATCAGTGCCGTTGGTCCGTTGTGGCGTTCCACCGCTAGCTTCCAGCCCACCGCCGCTTCGACCTGATCGCACGGACGCCAGGTGCTGAAGTTGGGCGTCAGACGCAGGCTCGCCAGCTGTTCAACCGCCTGGTGCGTAGGCCCGTCTTCCCCGAGTCCGATGGAGTCATGGGTATAGACCATAATCTGCCGCGCCTTCATCAGCGCCGCCATACGCGCCGCGTTGCGGGCGTACTCGACGAACATCAGGAAGGTGGCGGTGTACGGCACAAACCCGCCGTGATGGGCGATGCCGTTGGCAATCGCGGTCATACCAAACTCGCGCACACCGTAGTGGATGTAGTTCCCGGCAATGTCCTCTTTCAGCGATTTTGAGCCCGACCAGATGGTCAGGTTGCTGGGCGCCAGATCCGCCGAGCCGCCGAGCAGTTCGGGCAGGAGAGGGCCGATTGCGTTCAGGGTATTTTGCGACGCCTTGCGGGTGGCGATCTTCGCCGGGTTGGACTGCAGGTTTTCAATCAGCGCCTGGGTTTTATCGTCCCAGTCCTCCGGCAGGCCGCCGCTCATGCGGCGGGAAAACTCGGCGGCGAGATCCGGGTGCGCTTTTTTGTAGGCGGCAAACTTCTCGTTCCAGGACTGCTGGGCCTTTTCACCCGCCTCACGGGCATCCCAGGCTCTGTAGATCTCTTTCGGGATCTCAAACGGTGGATGTTTCCACCCCAGCTTTTGCCGGGTCAGCGCGACTTCCTCCTCGCCCAGCGCCGCGCCGTGCGCCTCCTCTTTGCCCGCCTTGTTCGGTGAGCCGAAGCCGATGACCGTGCGGCAGATAATCAGGGACGGTTTATCCTTCACGCTCTGCGCTTCCTGAATCGCTTTTTTCACCGCTTCAGGGTCGTGGCCGTCGATCTCGTGCACCACGTGCCAGTGATAGGCTTCAAAGCGTTTTGCCGTGTCGTCGGTAAACCAGCCTTCGGTCTCCCCGTCGATGGAGATGCCGTTGTGATCGTAGAAGCCAATCAGTTTGCCGAGCCCCAGCGTGCCCGCCAGGGAGCAGACCTCATGGGAAATCCCCTCCATCAGGCAGCCGTCACCCATAAACACGTAGGTATAGTGGTCGACAATCTCGTGGTCCGGCTGGTTAAACTGCGCCGCCAGCGTGCGTTCGGCAATTGCCAGCCCAACCGCATTGGCCAGCCCCTGACCGAGCGGCCCAGTCGTCGTTTCCACGCCCGGCGTATAGCCAATCTCAGGGTGCCCCGGCGTTTTGGAGTGCAGCTGGCGGAAGTTTTTCAGCTCCTCAAGCGGCAGATCGTAGCCGGAAAGGTGCAGCAGGCTGTAGAGCAGCATTGAGGCGTGACCGTTGGAGAGAATAAAGCGGTCGCGATCGTACCAGGTGGGGTCATTCGGGTTGTGCTTCAGAAAGTCGTTCCACAGCACTTCGGCAATATCAGCCATGCCCATCGGCGCGCCGGGGTGGCCGGAATTGGCTTTTTGCACGGCATCCATGCTGAGGGCGCGAATGGCATTGGCTAGCTCTTTACGGGACATAGTTCACTCCGTGGCAAGGTTAAAGTTTGGCGGCGAGAAGATCTTCAAGTTTGCGCTGGTCGACGGCGAACTGGCGGATGCCGTCCGCCAGTTTTTCCACGGCCATGGCGTCCTGATTGTGCTCCCAGCGGAACTCCGCTTCGGTCATGGCTTTCGGTTTTGGCAGAACGGTGGAGGTCGGCACCAGCTTGCGGATCACCGTTTCTTCTTTGTCCTGTAGCTCCTGGAGCAGGTTAGGGGAGATGGTCAGACGGTCGCAGCCTGCCAGGGCGAGGATCTGCTCGGTACGGCGGAAGCTGGCCCCCATCACGATGGTTTCGTAGCGGTGCTGTTTGTAGTAGTCGTAGATATTACGGACCGATTTCACGCCCGGATCCTCATCCACCACGTATGGATCCATCGGCTGTTTCGCCTGATACCAGTCGTAGATGCGCCCGACAAACGGCGAGACGAGGAACACGCCCGCTTCAGCGCAGGCGCGCGCCTGGGCAAACGAGAACAGTAGGGTCAGGTTGCAGTGGATACCTTCTTTCTCCAGCACCTCTGCCGCGCGGATGCCTTCCCAGGTGGACGCCAGCTTGATCAGAATGCGTGATTTATCGATCCCCTGCTCCTCGTACAGTTCCACCAGGCGACGCGCCTTATTAATGCTCTTTTCTTTATCGAACGAGAGGCGGGCGTCGACTTCGGTCGAGACGCGGCCCGGGATGCTTTTAAGAATTTCCGCACCAAAATTAACCGCCAGCTTGTCGCTGGCTTCGGCGACCTGCTGCTCCTGCGTTTTACCGCGCTGTTTACCGTAGGCAATGGCGTCATCAATCAGATGGCTAAAATGGGCAAGCCCTGCAGCTTTGAGCAGTAGCGAAGGGTTAGTGGTCGCGTCCTCCGGCTGATAGTGGCGAATCGACTCGATATCGCCGCTGTCAGCAACCACGGTGGTGAATTTTTTGATGCCGTCTAGCTGGTTCATAAATGATTACTCCTTGGAAATAAAAGAGTTAGATGAGTGCGTTAGTTCACACTTCTGGAAAAATCATGATGGACTTAACAAAAAAGCATAGCAGACGGGGGAGGCATTGCTTTTGAGACGGGTAACATGGCTGTTATAAATTGATAACAATTTTTAATGTGTGATGGTGAGAGTTTGGCTGCCTTCAAAGTTTAGGAGGCGGCCTGAGGCGATACTAGGCGGCACACCAGGGTGTGCATCAGGATCGCTTACGTCACCCTTTTGACCGATACGTGAAAGGAAAAATAAGATGGATGAGCAGTTGAAACAGAGTGCCCTCGATTTTCACGAGTTTCCTGTCCCGGGGAAAATCCAGGTCTCCCCAACCAAGCCGCTGGCAACCCAGCGCGATCTGGCGCTGGCCTATTCGCCGGGCGTGGCTGCACCGTGTCTGGAAATCGAAAAAGACCCGCTGGCGGCCTACAAATATACCGCGCGCGGCAACCTTGTCGCCGTGATCTCTAACGGCACGGCGGTGCTGGGGCTGGGCAACATCGGCGCGCTGGCCGGTAAGCCGGTGATGGAAGGGAAGGGGGTACTGTTCAAGAAATTCGCCGGTATCGACGTGTTCGACATCGAGGTGGATGAACTCGATCCTGACAAATTCATCAACGTGGTGGCCGCGCTGGAGCCGACCTTCGGCGGGATCAACCTGGAAGACATCAAAGCGCCGGAATGTTTCTATATCGAGCAGAAGCTGCGCGAGCGTATGAACATTCCCGTGTTCCATGATGACCAGCACGGGACCGCGATTATCAGCACCGCCGCGATTCTCAACGGCCTGCGCGTGGTAGAGAAAAATCTCTCCGACGTGCGCATGGTGGTCTCTGGTGCAGGCGCCGCGGCCATCGCCTGTATGAACCTGCTGGTGGCGCTGGGTATGCAGAAACACAACATTGTGGTCTGCGACTCCAAAGGCGTTATCTATAAAGACCGCGAGCCGAACATGGCGGAAACCAAAGCGGCGTACGCGGTCGACGACGACGGTAAACGCACCCTGGACGACGTGATTGACGGCGCGGATATCTTCCTCGGCTGCTCGGGTCCGAAAGTACTGACCCAGGAGATGGTGAAGAAGATGGCGCGTGCGCCAATGATCCTGGCCCTGGCGAACCCTGAGCCCGAAATCCTGCCGCCGCTGGCGAAAGCGGTGCGTGAAGACGCCATCATCTGTACCGGCCGTTCGGACTACCCGAACCAGGTCAACAATGTGCTCTGCTTCCCGTTCATCTTCCGCGGCGCGCTGGACGTCGGCGCAACGGCGATCAACGAAGAGATGAAGCTTGCCGCCGTTCACGCCATCGCGGAGCTGGCGCACGCCGAGCAGAGCGAAGTGGTCGCGTCTGCGTACGGCGATCAGGATCTGAGCTTCGGCCCGGACTACATCATTCCCAAACCGTTCGACCCGCGCCTGATTGTCAAAATTGCGCCAGCCGTTGCCAAAGCGGCGATGGACTCCGGCGTGGCGACGCGTCCGATTCATGATTTCGACGCGTACGTCGATAAGCTCACCGAGTTCGTCTACAAAACGAACCTGTTCATGAAGCCTATCTTCTCCCAGGCGCGCGCCGACGCGAAGCGCGTGGTGCTGGCGGAAGGGGAAGAGGCGCGCGTGCTGCACGCCACCCAGGAGCTGATCACCTTAGGCCTGGCGAAACCGATCCTGATTGGTCGTCCGAGCGTGATTGAAATGCGTATCCAGAAGCTGGGCCTGCAGATTAAGCCGGGCGTCGACTTCGAGATCGTTAACAACGAATCCGATCCGCGCTTCAAAGAGTACTGGAGCGAATACTACGCGATCATGAAGCGCCGGGGGATCACCCAGGAGCAGGCGCAGAAAGCCGTCATCAGCAACACGACGGTGATCGGCGCGATCATGGTTCATCGCGGCGAGGCGGATGCGCTGATCTGCGGCACCATCGGCGATTACCACGAGCACTTTAGCGTGGTGCAGGAAATCTTCGGCTATCGCGACGGCGTCCATACCGCCGGGGCGATGAACGCGCTGCTGCTGCCAAGCGGCAACACCTTTATTGCGGATACCTACGTTAACGACGATCCGACCCCGGACGAGCTAGCGGAGATTACCGTGATGGCCGCCGAGACCGTGCGTCGCTTTGGCATCGAGCCGAAGGTGGCGCTGCTGTCGCACTCTAACTTTGGTTCGTCTAAATCCGCGGCGGCCTGCAAAATGCGCCAGACGCTGGAGCTGGTGCGCGAGCGTGCGCCGGAGCTGATGATTGACGGGGAAATGCACGGCGATGCCGCGCTGGTGGAGAGCATTCGTAACGAACGTATGCCGGACAGCCCGCTGAAGGGATCGGCGAATATACTGATTATGCCGAACGTGGAAGCGGCGCGTATCAGCTATAACCTGCTGCGCGTCTCCAGCTCTGAAGGGGTGACCGTAGGACCGGTACTGATGGGCGTGGCGAAACCGGTGCATGTGTTAACGCCGATTGCCTCCGTGCGTCGTATCGTGAACATGGTGGCGCTGGCGGTGGTTGAGGCGCAGACGCAGCCGCTGTAATTTTTACCCTCACCCTAACCCTCTCCCAAAGGGAGAGGGCCGGGGTGAGGGGAGGGCTACACCCAGTCCCGAACCTGAATAAACTCACGCAAGGCAGCCTCCGGGCTGCCTTCTTTTGGCTCGTAGCAGTACTCCCAGCGCACCAGCGGCGGCATCGACATCAGAATCGACTCCGTGCGCCCGCCGGTCTGCAGGCCGAACAGCGTCCCGCGATCCCACACCAGGTTGAACTCCACGTAGCGCCCGCGGCGGTAGAGCTGGAACTCACGCTCGCGCACGCCGTAGTCGGTATTTTTACGACGCTCGACAATCGGCAGATAGGCGTCGGTATAGCCTTCGCCTACCGCGCGCATAAAGCTGAACGCGGTATCAAAATCAGGCGTGTTGAGATCGTCAAAGAACAGCCCGCCGATGCCGCGCTGCTCGTCGCGGTGCTTCAGGTAAAAGTAGTCATCGCACCACTTTTTGAATTTCGGGTAGACGTCTTCGCCAAACGGCAGACAAAGGTCCCGTGCGGTGGTGTGCCAGTGCACGGCATCCTCTTCGAAGCCGTAGTAGGGCGTTAAATCGAAACCGCCGCCGAACCACCAGACCGGGTCGGCGCCCGGTTTTTCCGCAATGAAAAAGCGTACGTTGGCGTGGCTGGTGGGCACAAACGGGTTGTGCGGGTGCACTACCAGCGAGACGCCCATCGCCTCGAAGCTGCGGCCAGCCAGCTCAGGACGATGTGCCGTCGCAGACGCGGGCATCGCGTCGCCGTGAACGTGGGAAAAATTCACGCCCGCCTGTTCGAAGATGCCGCCGTTACGCAGCACCCGGCTGCGCCCGCCGCCCCCGGCCTCTCGCTGCCAGTTATCTTCCTGAAATTCACCGCCGTCTGCGGCAGCCAGTTTCTGGCAGATTTCATCCTGCAGCTGCAGCAGGAAGGTTTTGACCAGTTGAGCATCGGGTTTCATCAACGTTTCCTGGAGTGCGCTTTTTGGTTATCGAACCAGTTAAAGTAGCTGATAATGCCGGAGGCGATAGCGTTGGCGATCTTCTGGCGAAACGCCGTGGTGCCGAGGAGCCGCTCTTCTTCCGGGTTGGTAATGAAGGAGGTTTCCACCAGCACGGACGGGATGGACGGTGACTTCAGCACCACGAACGCCGCCTGCTCGGTGCCTTTGCTGTGCAGACGATGCACCGGCTTAATCTTCTTCAGAATATGCGAGCCGAGCGTCAGGCTGTTTTTGATCGTATCCGTCTGCACGAGGTCGAACAGCACCTGCTGTAGCAGGTGGTCTTTGTCAGTGGCTTTCTTCCCGGCGACTTCATCCGCCCGGTTTTCGCGGTCGGAGAGGTATTTTGCCATGGCGCTACTGGCGCCACGGTTGGAAAGTGCAAACACCGAGGCGCCGGCTGCGGAAGGGTTGGTAAAACCGTCGGCGTGAATCGACATAAACAGATCCGCACCGTGCTGGTGGGCGATCTCAACGCGGTCATACAGCGGAATAAAGGTGTCGCCAGAGCGCGTCAGACGGGCGTCAATGCCGTTGCTGCGTAAAATTGCGCGCACGTTTTTTGCAATTGCCAGCACGACGTGTTTTTCTTTCGACCCGTTTTTGCCGATAGCGCCGGTATCAATACCGCCGTGGCCCGGATCGAGCATCACCAGACGCTTCGCGCCCGGCTTTTTGGTTTTCGGTTTGCTGTGTCCGTTACTGGTTTTGAGCGTGCTCTCGTCTTTCGCCTGAGCCTGCTTTGCGATACCCGTTAACGTTAAGGCCGCCAGCCCCGCTTTGAGAACCTGACGACGCGATGTGAGTGCTTTTAATGGTTTGAATGTGCTCATGCGGCCTGAATACTAAAAAATGGGGTCCTGGTGTTATATCGTATCGTGTTTCCCGTTACGACAGTCCATATTGAGAATTGTTTTACTTTTCATTTCAATACGTGAC
The DNA here is from genome assembly GCF_001521715.1 of Enterobacter asburiae. Taxonomy (NCBI): domain Bacteria; kingdom Pseudomonadati; phylum Pseudomonadota; class Gammaproteobacteria; order Enterobacterales; family Enterobacteriaceae; genus Enterobacter; species Enterobacter asburiae. Next base: position 2,525,013 of record NZ_CP011863.1, on the reverse strand, counting down.
AAAGTGACATTATGCCAAATTTTGGCGAGATTTTCCCCGGTTATTGGCGAAAGGCGAGCTTCGCGCCATAATCACTGTTTTTAAACCCGAAAAGGCGGTTAATACCATGGAGATACGCGTTTTTCGCCATGAAGATTTCGAAGAGGTGATCACCCTTTGGGAGCGCTGCGATCTGCTGCGTCCGTGGAACGATCCGGAAATGGATATCGAACGTAAGGTGAATCACGACGTCAGTCTGTTTCTGGTCGCGGAAGTCAACGGTGAGGTTGTGGGGACGGTAATGGGCGGTTACGACGGCCACCGCGGCTCGGCCTATTATCTGGGCGTCCACCCGGAATACCGTGGCCGCGGCATCGCCAATGCGCTGCTGAACCGGCTTGAGAAGAAGCTGATCGCCCGCGGCTGCCCGAAAATCCAGATCATGGTGCGGGAAGATAACGACGTGGTGCTGGGCATGTATGAGCGTCTGGGCTACGAGCATTCCGACGTGCTGAGTTTAGGAAAGCGTCTGATCGAAGATGAAGAGTACTGAGATCCACCCGGCAGACTATGACGCGCAGGGCCGCGTCAGGCTGCCCTTTTTATTCTGGTGCGTTCTGCTGCTCCAGGCCCGCACCTGGGTGCTGTTTGTAATGGCCGGAGCGTCGCGCGGGCAGGGCGATACGCTGCTGAATCTCTTCTATCCCGATCACGATGCATTCTGGATCGGATTACTGCCGGGCATTCCGGCCGTACTGGCTTTTTTGGTCAGCGGACGGCGGCATTTGATACCACGCTTTTGGCGCGCGCTTCGCTGGCTGCTGATCCTCGCCCAGGTTGCGCTGCTCTTCTGGCAGCCGGTACTCTGGTGGTACGGTGAACCGCTGACGGGCACCGGCGTTGCGCTGGTGGTTGCCGATATTGTGGCCCTGCTGTGGCTGCTGACCAACCCGCGTCTTCGCGCCTGTTTTGCGCATCAGGATGATTAATCCGGCACTTTTTGCCGATGTCGCACTCCAACAAGCGTTGATTTAACAAGAAAGGACGTTTCAATGAAATCGCTGCGTTTACTTTTATGCGCTCTCCCGCTGGCGTTGACCGGCTGTTCGACGCTCTCCTCCATTAACTGGTCCGCTGCGTATCCGTGGAACTGGTTTGGCTCATCAACGGAAGTGACCGAGCAGGGCGTGGGGAAAATTACCGCCGCGACGGAGCTGGATCAGAATGCTATTCAGGATGCGCTCAGCGGCGATTACCGCCTGCGCAGCGGCATGAAAACGGAGAATGGCAATATTGTTCGCTATTACGAAGCGCTGAAGGGCGACAAGCTGGCGCTGGTGATCAACGGTGACAAAGGCACGGTAAACCGAATTGCCGTGATGGATGAAGATATCCCGACGGCGAGCGGTGTAAAGGTGGGTACGCCGTTTAGCGAGCTTTATAAGCAGGCCTTTGGCAACTGCACCAGCGTGCCGTCTGACGACAAGGTCGCGGTGGAATGTAAGGCTGAAGGCAGCCAGCACATCAGCTATGTCTTCACCGGAACCTGGAGCGGTCCGGAAGGTCTGATGCCGTCTGACGACACGCTTAAGAGCTGGAAAGTGAGCAAAATACTCTGGAAGCAGTAATTTGCGCCTGAACAAACCGCCTCGCTGAAATCCGGGTATAATAGCCGCCATCAATGCCACGCTGACGTGGCATCTTTATTTCAGGAGGAGCGATGTCTCAGGTTCAGAGTGGCATTTTGCCAGAACATTGCCGCGCGGCGATTTGGATTGAAGCCAATGTTAAAGGGGACGTGGATGCCCTGCGTGCGGCCAGTAAAGCGTTTGTTGATAAGCTGGCGACCTTCCAGGCCAAATTCCCGGAAGCCCACCTCGGCGCCGTTGTTGCCTTTGGCAATAACGTCTGGCGTCAGCTGAGCGGTGGCGAAGGGGCGGAAGAGCTGAAAGAATTCATCCCTTACGGCAAAGGTTTGGCTCCGGCAACCCAGTACGACGTGCTGGTCCACATTCTCTCCCTGCGTCACGACGTAAATTTCTCCGTTGCCCAGGCGGCAGTAGCGGCCTTTGGCGACAGCATTGAGGTACAGGAAGAGGTTCACGGCTTCCGCTGGGTGGAAGAGCGCGATCTGAGCGGCTTCGTCGACGGCACCGAAAACCCGGCGGGTGAAGAGACGCGTCGCGACGTGGCGGTGATCAAAGACGGCGTGGACGCGGGCGGCAGCTACGTGTTCGTGCAGCGCTGGGAGCACAACCTCAAGCAGCTTAACCGCATGAGCGTGCACGACCAGGAGATGATGATTGGTCGTACTAAAGAAGCCAATGAAGAGATCGACGGCGACGACCGTCCCGTTACCTCTCACCTGACCCGCGTTGACCTGAAGGAAGACGGTAAAGGGCTGAAGATTGTTCGCCAGAGCCTGCCGTACGGCACGGCAAGCGGCACGCACGGCCTTTACTTCTGCGCGTACTGCGCGCGCCTGCATAACATTGAGCAGCAGCTGCTGAGCATGTTTGGCGATACCGACGGCAAGCGCGACGCCATGCTGCGCTTCACCAAACCGGTGACCGGCGGCTACTACTTTGCGCCGTCCGTTGAGCGTCTGCTGACGCTGTAATGTCCTTTCTCCCTCTCCCTGCGGGAGAGGGCTGGGGTGAGGGCATCAGGCCTCACCCTTATTCCCTTTTCTGCTTCTAAATCACCAAACGGTATATAAAACCGTTACTCCTTTCATCCCCGTTATAAATATTATGACTATAAGATAGTCATCACATTTATAAGGGTGCGCAATGGCCGTTACTGTACTGAAAAAAGGAACTCTGGCGCTGGCAGGTTTACTGCTGGTGGCACAGGCGCAGGCGACTGAACTGTTAAACAGTTCGTATGACGTCTCCCGCGAGCTGTTTGCCGCCCTTAATCCACCGTTCGAACAGCAGTGGGCAAAAGACAATAACGGCGACAAGCTGACCATCAAGCAGTCCCACGCCGGGTCGTCCAAGCAGGCGCTGGCGATTTTGCAGGGCCTGAAGGCGGATGTGGTGACCTACAACCAGGTGACTGACGTGCAGATCCTGCACGACAAAGGCAAGCTGATCCCAGCGGACTGGCAGAGCCGACTGCCGAACAATAGCTCACCGTTCTATTCCACCATGGGCTTCCTGGTGAGTAAGGGCAACCCGAAGAATATCCATGACTGGAGCGACCTGGTGCGTTCCGACGTGAAGCTGATTTTCCCGAACCCAAAAACCTCCGGTAACGCGCGTTATACCTATTTAGCGGCGTGGGGCGCGGCGGACAAGGCTGACGGTAACGATAAAGCCAAAACCGAGCAGTTCATGACCCAGTTCCTGAAAAACGTCGAAGTGTTTGATACCGGCGGCCGCGGGGCGACCACGACCTTCGCAGAACGCGGTCTCGGCGATGTGCTCATCAGCTTCGAATCGGAAGTGAATAACATCCGTAAACAGTACGAAGCGCAGGGCTTCGAGGTCGTTATCCCGAAAACCAACATCCTGGCCGAATTCCCGGTGGCGTGGGTGGATAAAAACGTGCAGGCAAACGGTACCGAGAAAGCGGCAAAAGCCTATCTCAACTACCTGTACAGCCCGCAGGCGCAGACCATCATTACCGATTACTACTACCGCGTGAACAACCCGGACGTAATGAACAAGCTGAAAGATAAGTTCCCGCAGACCGATTTGTTCCGCGTGGAAGATCATTTCGGCTCCTGGCCTGATGTGATGAAAACGCATTTTGCCAGCGGCGGTGAGTTAGACAAACTGCTGGCGGCGGGGCATAAGTAATGTTTGCAGTTTCGACAAAACGCGTGCTGCCGGGCTTTACCTTAAGCCTCGGGACCAGCCTGCTGTTCGTCTGCCTGATCCTGCTGTTGCCGCTCAGCGCGCTGGTGATGCAGCTTGCTCAGATGAGCTGGGCGCAGTACTGGGACGTGGTCACCAACCCGCAGGTGGTGGCGGCCTATAAGGTGACGCTGCTGTCGGCGTTTGTCGCCTCCATTTTTAACGGCGTGTTTGGCCTGCTGATGGCGTGGATCTTAACCCGCTATCGCTTCCCGGGCCGCACGCTGCTTGACGCCCTGATGGATCTGCCGTTTGCGCTGCCGACGGCGGTGGCGGGCTTAACCCTCGCGTCGCTCTTCTCCGTGAACGGGCTGTACGGCGAGTGGCTGGCGAAATTTGACATTAAAGTGACCTACACCTGGCTCGGTATCGCGGTGGCGATGGCCTTTACCAGCATCCCGTTTGTGGTCCGTACCGTGCAGCCGGTGCTGGAAGAGTTGGGTCCAGAATACGAAGAAGCGGCGGAAACGCTGGGCGCCACTCGCTGGCAGAGCTTCCGCAAGGTGGTTCTGCCGGAGCTGTCTCCGGCGCTGATGGCGGGTGTTGCGCTGTCGTTTACCCGCAGCCTCGGTGAGTTCGGCGCGGTGATTTTTATCGCCGGGAACATCGCCTGGAAAACAGAAGTCACCTCGCTGATGATTTTCATCCGTTTGCAGGAGTTTGATTATCCGGCGGCGAGCGCAATTGCCTCGGTGATCCTGGCGGCCTCGCTGCTGCTGCTGTACTCGATTAACACTCTGCAAAGTCGCTTTGGTCGACGTGTGGTAGGTCACTGATGGCGGAAGTTACGCAATTGAAGCGATACGATGCACCCCGCATCAACTGGGGTAAATGGTTTCTGATTGGGGCGGGCGTGCTGGTTTCCGCCCTCATTCTCGTCGTGCCGACGGTTTATATCTTCGTTCAGGCGTTCAGCAAGGGCCTGATGCCCGCGCTGGAAAACCTGGCGAACCCGGATATGCTGCATGCCATCTGGCTGACCGTGCTGATTGCGTTGATCACCGTGCCGGTGAACCTCGTGTTCGGGACCCTGTTGGCCTGGCTGGTGACGCGCTTTAACTTCCCGGGACGTCAGCTGCTGCTGACCCTTCTGGACATTCCTTTCGCCGTATCGCCGGTGGTGGCGGGTCTGGTGTACCTTCTATTTTACGGCTCGAACGGTCCGTTGGGCGGCTGGCTGGACGAGCATAACCTGCAGATCATGTTCGCCTGGCCGGGCATGGTGCTGGTCACCATCTTCGTGACCTGTCCGTTTGTGGTGCGTGAGCTGGTGCCGGTGATGTTAAGCCAGGGGAGCAACGAAGACGAAGCGGCGGTGCTGCTGGGCGCGTCAGGCTGGCAGATGTTCCGTCGCGTGACGCTGCCGAATATCCGCTGGGCGCTGCTTTACGGCGTGGTACTGACCAACGCCCGCGCGATCGGTGAGTTCGGTGCCGTTTCCGTCGTCTCCGGCTCCATCCGGGGTGAAACCCTGTCGCTGCCGCTACAGATTGAACTGCTGCAGCAGGACTACAACACCATCGGCTCGTTTACTGCCGCAGCGTTGCTGACGCTGATGGCCATTTTGACCCTGTTTTTGAAGAGTGTGGTGCAGTGGCGTTTAGAAAATCAGGAAAAACGTCAGCATCAGGAGGGAAATCATGAGCATTGAGATTGCCAATATTAAGAAGTCTTTTGGTCGCACCCAGGTGCTGAATGATATCTCGCTGGATATCCCTTCCGGACAAATGGTGGCGCTGCTGGGGCCGTCTGGCTCGGGTAAAACCACGCTGCTGCGTATCATCGCCGGGCTTGAGCATCAGACCAGCGGGCACATCCGCTTTCACGGCACCGACGTGAGCCGCCTGCATGCCCGCGATCGTAAAGTAGGTTTTGTGTTCCAGCATTACGCGCTGTTCCGCCACATGACCGTGTTCGACAACATTGCGTTTGGCCTGACCGTGCTGCCGCGTCGTGAGCGCCCGGATGCGGCAACCATTAAGGCGAAAGTGACCAAACTGCTGGAGATGGTGCAGCTGGCTCACCTGGCGGACCGTTTCCCTGCCCAGCTGTCCGGCGGGCAGAAACAGCGCGTGGCGCTGGCGCGCGCGCTGGCCGTTGAGCCGCAAATTCTGCTGCTGGATGAACCCTTCGGCGCGCTGGATGCGCAGGTGCGTAAAGAGCTGCGCCGCTGGCTGCGCCAGCTGCATGAAGAGCTGAAATTCACCAGCGTCTTCGTGACCCACGATCAGGAAGAGGCGATGGAAGTTGCGGATCGCGTGGTGGTCATGAGCCAGGGCAACATTGAGCAGGTTGACGAGCCGGAGCAGCTCTGGCGTGAACCCGCGACCCGCTTCGTGCTGGAGTTTATGGGCGAGGTAAACCGTCTGCAGGGTACCATTCGCGGCGGTCAGTTCCACGTCGGCGCGCACCGCTGGCCGCTGGGCTATACCTCCGCGCATCAGGGGCCGGTCGATCTGTTCCTGCGTCCGTGGGAAGTGGACGTGAGCCGCCGAACCAGCCTGGACTCACCGCTGCCGGTGCAGGTGCTGGAAGCTAGCCCTAAAGGTCACTACACCCAATTGGTGGTACAGCCGCTGGGCTGGTATACCGAGCCGCTGACCGTTGTCATGCGCGACGACGTGCCGCCGCACCGGGGCGAGCGCCTGTTTGTTGGGCTGCAGCACGCCCGGATTTATCACGGGAAGGAGCGTATCGAGACGCGCGAGGATATTGCTCTGGCGGAGTCAGCCTGATAGGTTATTAGGATGTTTATCGCCCGGTGGCGCTGCGCTGACCGGGCCTACAGTTATCACTGCGTCTTGTAGGCCGGGATCGCTGCGCGCGCCCCGGCTTTTTTATTGAGTAAAAATCGTGAATACACTCGAACACACCATCGGCAACACTCCTCTGGTCAAGCTTCAGCGCATGGGGCCGAACAACGGCAGCGAAATCTGGGTCAAACTCGAAGGCAATAACCCGGCGGGGTCGGTGAAAGACCGCGCGGCGCTGTCGATGATTGTCCAGGCCGAAAAACGCGGAGAAATTAAGCCAGGCGACGTGCTGATTGAGGCCACCAGCGGCAACACCGGTATCGCCCTGGCGATGATTGCGGCTCTGAAAGGCTACCGCATGAAGCTGCTGATGCCGGACAACATGAGCCAAGAGCGCCGCGCCGCGATGCGTGCCTACGGGGCCGAGCTGATTCTGGTGACCAAAGAGCAGGGAATGGAAGGCGCGCGCGACCTGGCGTTAGAAATGGCCGAGCGCGGCGAAGGTAAGCTGCTCGATCAGTTCAACAATCCGGACAACCCTTACGCGCACTACACCACCACCGGCCCGGAAATCTGGCAGCAAACCGACGGGCGTATCACCCATTTTGTCTCCAGCATGGGCACCACCGGCACCATTACCGGGGTATCGCGTTTTCTGCGCGAGCAGGAAAAAGCCGTCACCATTGTTGGTCTGCAGCCGGAAGAGGGGAGCAGCATTCCGGGCATTCGCCGCTGGCCCGCGGAGTATATGCCCGGCATCTTTAATGCGCAGCTTGTGGACCAGGTGCTGGATCTTCACCAGCGCGAGGCGGAAAATACCATGCGTGAGCTGGCCGTGCGCGAAGGTATCTTCTGCGGCGTCAGCTCGGGCGGCGCGGTAGCGGGTGCGATTCGGGTGGCGCAGGCAAACCCGGGGGCGGTGGTGGTGGCGATTATTTGCGATCGCGGCGATCGCTATCTGTCTACCGGCGTCTTTGGTGAAGAGAGTTATTCGCAGGGGGCGGGGATTTAAGCGTCATGGAGATGATTCTATTCCGGGATAACACCCGGGCGCAGCAAACCGATATTGTCGCCGTGCAGTCGCAGGTAGTTTACGGCAGCGTGGGGAACAGCATTGCGGTACCGAATATTCGTACCCACAGGCTGAACGTTACCGCCGTGCCGACGGTACTGTTTAGCAACACGCCGCACTACGACACGTTTTATGGTGGAGTGATCCCCGACGAGTGGTTCAGCGGCTATCTTAAGGCGCTGGAAGAGCGCGAGATCCTGCGCGAGCTTAAAGCGGTCACCACCGGCTATATGGGCAGCGCCAGCCAGATCGTCCTGCTGGCTCAATGGCTGAAGGCGGTCAAAGCGCAGCATCCTGACCTGCTGGTGCTGGTCGACCCGGTTATCGGCGATATCGACAGCGGTATGTACGTGAAGCCTGAGATCCCGCAGGCGTATCGGGAACACCTGCTGCCGCTGGCGCAGGGGATTACGCCGAACGTCTATGAGCTGGAAGTGTTAAGCGGCAAACCGTGCCGTACGCCGGAAAGCGCCATCGCGGCGGCGCAGGGACTGCTCTCCGACAGCCTGAAATGGGTGGCGATCACCAGCGCGCCGGTGGCCGATGACCCGGAAAACATCCACGTGGTGCTGGTGACGAATGAAGGCGTGACCGTCAGCGCGCATCCGCGCGTAGAAACCGATCTGAAAGGGACGGGCGATCTGTTCTGTTCAGAACTGGTGAGCGGAATTGTTGAGGGGAAAACCGTTGCCGATGCTATTCGCATGGCCGGCGATCGGGTGACTGATGTGATGCTTTATACCCAGTCGAAAGGCTACGACGAACTTATCCTCCCCGCATAAACAAAAATGGCGCCCGAAGGCGCCATTTTTCTGTGCGGCAAGAATTACTTCTTGATGCGGATAACCGGGGTTTCACCCACGGTGACGCTGCCAGACAGTTTGATCAGTTCTTTGATTTCGTCCATGTTGGAGATAACAACCGGCGTCAGGGTAGACTTGGCTTTTTCTTCCAGCAGTGGCAGATCGAATTCAATCACCGGGTCGCCAACTTTTACACGCTGGCCTTCTTCCGCGATACGTTTGAAGCCTTCGCCTTTCAGTTCAACGGTGTCGATACCGAAGTGAACGAACAGTTCGATACCGCTATCAGATTCGATAGAGAACGCATGGTTGGTTTCAAAAATTTTACCGATGGTGCCGTCAACTGGAGCAACCATTTTGTTGCCAGTTGGTTTGATAGCAATGCCATCACCAACGATTTTCTCAGCAAACACTACATCCGGCACGTCTTCGATGTTGACGATCTCGCCGGAGAGCGGAGCAACAATCTCAATAGTTCCGGAGTCTTTTTTATCATCAGAAACCAGAGATTTCAGTTTATCGAACAAACCCATGATCTTCTCCTAAGCAGTAAATTGGGCCGCATCTCGTGGATTAGCAGATTGTTTTTTCTTCAATGAACTTGTTAACCAGCGTCATTAACTCGTCCGTTGTCGGTTGAGCAAGAGCCTGCTCTGCTAATACCTTCGCATCTTCGAAGTTCGTGTTACGGATAATCTTCTTAATGCGCGGGATGGAAATGGCGCTCATAGAGAATTCGTCCAGACCCATACCCAGCAACAGAAGTGTAGCACGTTCGTCGCCTGCAAGCTCACCACACATGCCAGTCCATTTACCTTCTGCATGAGAAGCATCAATAACTTGCTTGATCAAGTTCAGTACGGACGGTGACATTGGCTGGTAGAGATGTGAAATCATATCATTACCACGGTCAACTGCCAGGGTGTACTGCGTTAAATCATTGGTGCCGATACTAAAGAAATCAACTTCTTTGGCTAAATGACGCGCAATGGTCGCCGCCGCAGGTGTTTCCACCATCACGCCGATCTCGATTGACTCGTCAAACGCTTTACCTTCGTCGCGCAGTTCCTGTTTGTAGATTTCGATCTCTTTCTTCAGTGCACGCACTTCTTCAACAGAGATGATCATCGGGAACATGATGCGCAGTTTACCGAAAGCAGAGGCACGCAGGATCGCGCGAACCTGGTCACGCAGGATCTCTTTACGATCCATCGCGATACGGATTGCACGCCAGCCCAGGAACGGGTTCTCTTCTTTCGGGAAGTTCATGTACGGCAGCTCTTTGTCGCCGCCGATGTCCATGGTACGGACGATAACCGCCTGAGAGCCACACGCTTCAGCCACGGCTTTATAAGCAGCAAACTGCTCTTCTTCCGTTGGCAGCGCGTCGCGGTCCATGAACAGGAATTCTGTACGATAGAGACCGACGCCTTCCGCACCGTTGCGCTCAGCGCCATCAACGTCGCGGACGGTACCGATGTTTGCGCACACTTCTACCTGATGACCGTCCAGGGTGATGGCTGGCAGATCTTTCAGCTTAGCGAGTTCCGCTTTTTCAGTCGCAACCTGCTCCTGAACCGCGCGCAGTTTATCGATCTCTTCATTGGTTGGGTTGACGTAAACCAGATTGTTTACGGCATCCAGAATCAGATAATCGCCGTTTTTCACCTGAGAGGTGACGCTACCGGTACCCACGATGGCAGGGAGTTCCAGAGAGCGCGCCATGATAGAGGTGTGGGAAGTACGGCCACCCGCGTCGGTGATGAAACCGAGGACCTTTTTCAGGTTCAGCTGCGCGGTTTCAGACGGGGTGAGGTCAGCGGCAACCAGGATAACTTCATCCTGAATCGCGCTCAGGTCGATGATGGCCAGACCCAGGATGTTGCGCAGCAGGCGCTTACCGATGTCACGTACGTCAGCCGCACGCTCTTTCAGGTATTCATCATCCAGTTCTTCCAGGGCAGTTGCCTGACCTTCGATAACTTCATGCGCAGCCGCGTCGGCCGTCATGCCTTTATCTTTAATCAGGGCTATGATTTCCTGCTCCAGCTCCTCATCTTCGAGCAGCATAATGTGCCCTTCGAAGATGGCTTCTTTTTCTTCACCGAAAGTTTCGCCAGCTTTAGTTTTGATTGCTTCCAGTTGCGCAGATGCCTTGGCACGACCGCTCAGAAAACGTTCAACTTCCTGATCAACCTTGTCGGCAGAAATTTTTTTCCGGTCGATGACGATCTCGTCTTCTTTCAGCAGCAGTGCTTTGCCGAAAGCGATACCCGGGGATGCTAAAATGCCTGAAATCATAACCCTACCTTACTTGTGACTGATATTTAAAAGAACCCGGAAACTTACTCGAGCTCAGCCATCAGTTTTACCAGATGCTCAACTGCTTTCTGCTCGTCTTCACCTTCTGCAGAGATGGTGACAACGGTGCCCTGAGTCAGGCCCAGAGTCTGCAGTTTGAACAGGCTTTTTGCGCTCGCGCTTTTGCCGTTGGAAGTCACAGTGATTTCAGAAGTGAAGCCTTTTGCTTCTTTAACAAACTGAGCAGCAGGGCGGGTGTGCAGACCGTTCGGAGCGGTAATGGTAACTTCTTGCTGGAACATTGTATTTCCCCAACTTATAGGTTTAGTGTTGTGGAACTAAAGTCTAGCCTGGCGACTGAACTTTAGCCTGTATTGTTAGCGCTGACGTTTCGATCGTCATTAAACATTATGCAGCGAAAGCAAGACTTGAACCAAATCATAAAATCGATTCAGCAAGGCTATTTCATTCACCGATTAATTTCACGCATCAAAATAATTGCTGGTTTAAATACCAGACCCAACGGGGTGAAGCAATGCCAGGAGGGGCAAAAGTTTGAAGCAGGCCACAAAAAAGCACCTGAAAAGGTGCTTTTTTACGCGTTATTAACATGCTGGCACTACTGTTGCAGTTCTTTTTCGGTAAACAGATCGGCAAACAGTGCGGTGCTCAAGTAACGCTCGCCCGAAGAAGGAAGGATAACCACAATATTCTTGTTGGTAAAGGCTTCATCTTCCTGAAGCTTGAGTGCTGCCGCAACGGCTGCACCGGAAGAGATACCCGCCAGAATGCCTTCTTCATCCATCAGGCGACGCGCGGTAGAAATGGCTTCTTCGTTAGTGATGGTCACCACTTTATCGATCAGCTTCAGATCCAGGTTGCCCGGAATGAAGCCTGCGCCAATACCCTGAATTTTATGCGGGCCTGGTTTAAGCTCTTCGCCCGCCAGTGCCTGGGTGATAACCGGTGAGTCAGTTGGCTCAACGGCAACGGTGATCAGGTCTTTTTTACCCTTTGTGCCTTTAATATAGCGTGACACACCGGTCAGCGTACCGCCGGTACCGACCCCGGAGATAAAGACGTCAACCTGGCCGTCTGTATCTTCCCAGATTTCCGGACCGGTGGTCTTCTCGTGAATTTCCGGGTTAGCCGGGTTGCTGAACTGCTGCAGCAGCAGATATTTCGCCGGATCGCTGGCCACAATCTCTTCAGCTTTCTGAATGGCGCCCTTCATGCCCTTCGCGCCTTCGGTCAGCACCAGGTTCGCGCCCAGCGCTTTGAGCAGCTTACGACGCTCGATGCTCATGGTTTCTGGCATGGTCAGCGTCAGCTTGTAGCCACGCGCGGCAGCCACATAGGCCAGAGCGATACCGGTGTTCCCGCTGGTCGGTTCCACCAGCTCAACGCCAGGCTTCAGCACGCCACGTTTTTCAGCATCCCAAATCATGTTTGCACCGATACGGCATTTTACGCTGAAGCTCGGGTTACGTGATTCGACCTTCGCCAGAATGCGTCCATTACCGATACGGTTCAGTCGAACCAGGGGCGTATGACCGATAGTCAGCGAGTTGTCTTCATAAATCTTACTCATGGCCTGTCCTTAACTGTATGAAATTGGGATACCGACCCAGCATACCTGTTGAGCAGGTAGGGGGAAGTAAGGAATTCGCATATCTATATACTGCAAGGAAATAATGGGGATCAGTATGGAATAAGGGGCGGCATAAGCCACCCCTGCTTTACACATTTTTGCATTATTTCCATAACGCGTGCTTAGCACGGTAGCAGTCGACCCACATCGCCGTCGCGCCGCAGACGGCGACGGGCATGATGAACAGATTCAGGAAGGGAATCATGGTGAACAGGCTGGTCAGCGCGCCAAACTGCATATTGGCGACCTTCTGGCTGCGCAAGGCAGTGCGCATCTCTTTAAACGGCACCTTGTGGTTATCGAACGGATAGTCGCAGTACTGGATGGCCAGCATCCAGGCGCTGAACAGGAACCACAGCACCGGTGCCACCGTCTGGCCAATGCCTGGCACAAAGTAGAGGATAAGCAGCACAATCGCGCGGGGCAGGTACCAGGCAAACTTCTGCCACTCGCGCTTCATGATGCGTGGCAGGTCTTTCATGATCCCCATCACGCCCGTGTCCGGCGGCGTCGCGCCGGTAAGCCGCGCTTCAAGCTGTTCCGCCAGCAGACCGTTAAACGGTGCGGCGATCCAGTTCGCAATCGTCGAGAAAAAATACCCAAATACCAGCAGCACGGAGATTACCGCCACCGGCCAGAGCAGGTAGTTAAGCCACTGCAGCCAGTCCGGCACGTAACTCATCAGCGACGGGATCCAGCTCTCCAGCTTTGTGAATAACCACCAGAACGCGCCGCCCATCAGAATAATGTTGATCAATAGCGGCAGAATGACGAAGCGTCGAATCCCCGGCAGGGAGACCAGTTTCCAGCCCTGAGAAAAATACCAGACGCCGCTGCGCGGGGGAGAAGAAGATGTTGAAACCATAGCCAGGCTGTACTCCTTTTTACACAACCAGTGGAATTGCCCGCCTATATTATCCACTTACGGAGCAATGACCAGTTCGGAAATGTTCGAAAAACCAGCAAAAAGCACGATTTCCTTCATCTTTATGCTGTGAATGCTCTGCACACACTTGCACTTGACGTAAACGGCAAATACTCTTAGTGAGTAAATGTTTGCCGTGGTGGCAAGGTGTTAGAACAACAGAGAATATAATGATGCAGGATTTGCGTCTGATATTAATCATTGTTGGCGCGATCGCCATAATCGCTTTACTGGTACATGGTTTCTGGACCAGCCGTAAAGAGCGTTCCTCGATGTTTCGCGATCGCCCACTGAAGCGCATGAAGTCCAGTCGTGACGACGATGAAAGTGAAGATGACATCGACGGCAGCGATGACGACGGCGTGGGTGAAGTTCGTGTTCATCGGGTCAATACTGCTCCCGGCGCAGGCCATGGGGAGCATGAAGCGCCTCGTCCTTCGCAGCACCAGTATCAACCGCCGTATGCTTCTGCACAGCCGCGCCAGCCAGCTCCGCAGCCTGTGGAAGAGCCGGTGCGCCAGCCGCCGCAACAGCCTGTCTATCAGCAGCCTGCTGCGCCACAGCCGGTTCAACAGCAGCCGGTGCAGCAGCCCGTGCAGCAACAGCCTGCTCAGCCGGTACAACAACCGCAGCAGCCTGTTCACGTACAGCCTGCGCCTCAGCCTGCTCCGGCCCCGCACGTTGAGCCTGAGCCCGTTGTAGAGCCAGAGCCGGTTGTTGAAAAACCACAGCGTAAAGAAGCGGTGATCATCATGAACGTGGCCGCGCATCACGGCAGCCATCTCAATGGTGACGTGCTGCTCAACAGTATTCAACAGGCAGGATTCAAGTTTGGCGATATGAACATTTTCCATCGTCATCTGAGCCCTGACGGTAGCGGTCCGGCGCTGTTCAGCCTGGCCAACATGGTTAACCCTGGCACCTTTGATCCGGAAATGACCGGTGATTTCGTGACCCCGGGCGTCACTATCTTTATGCAGGTGCCTTCTCACGGCGACGAACTGCAAAACTTTAAGCTGATGCTGCAGTCCGCTCAGCACATCGCTGACGAAGTCGGCGGCGTGGTGCTCGACGATCAGCGTCGAATGATGACCCCGCAGAAGCTGCGCGAGTATCAGGACCGCATCCGCGAAGTTAAGGAAGCTAACGCGTAATCGTCGCGTTTACTTCGACTCCTCCTCAACCCCCGCCTGTCGGGGGTTTTTTCTCATTGATGGTGCGATATGGACTCAATCGAACAACAACTCACTGAACTGCGAACCACGCTTCGCCATCATGAATACCTCTATCATGTTATGGACGCGCCGGAAGTACCGGATGCCGAATATGACCGCCTGATGCGCGAGCTGCGCGAATTAGAGGCGCAGCATCCGGAGCTTATCACGCCGGATTCCCCCACCCAGCGCGTCGGCGCTGAGCCGCTGGGCGCTTTCAGCCAGGTGCGCCATGAGGTGCCGATGCTGTCGCTGGATAACGTCTTCGATGAAGAGAGCTTTCTGGCGTTTAACAAACGCGTGCAGGATCGCCTGAAAAGCAGCGACTCCCTCACCTGGTGCTGCGAGCTCAAGCTGGATGGCCTGGCGGTCAGTCTTCTCTACGAAAACGGCGTGCTGGTGCGCGCCGCGACGCGTGGCGACGGCACGACGGGCGAAGACATCACCACCAACGTGCGTACCATCCGCGCGATCCCGCTGAAGCTGCAGGGTGACAACATTCCCGCGCGTCTGGAAGTGCGCGGCGAGGTGTTCCTGCCCCAGGCGGGCTTCGAGAAAATTAACGAAGAGGCGCGTCGCACCGGCGGGAAGGTGTTTGCTAACCCGCGTAACGCGGCGGCGGGCTCTCTGCGCCAGCTTGACCCGCGTATTACCGCGAAGCGACCGCTTACTTTCTTCTGCTACGGCGTCGGTATTCTTGAGGGCGGCGAGCTGCCGGACACGCACCTCGGGCGTCTGCTGCAGTTTAAAGCGTGGGGCCTGCCGGTGAGCAACCGCGTTCAGCTCTGCGACTCGCCGGAAGCGGTGCTGGCGTTCTATCACAAGGTGGAAGAGGACCGTCCGACGCTCGGGTTTGATATTGATGGCGTCGTCATCAAGGTGAATTCACTGGCGCTCCAGGAGCAGCTGGGCTTTGTGGCGCGCGCGCCGCGCTGGGCGGTGGCGTTTAAATTCCCTGCTCAGGAGCAGATGACCTTCGTTCGCGACGTGGAGTTCCAGGTTGGTCGTACGGGGGCGATTACCCCGGTCGCACGTCTCGAGCCCGTGCAGGTTGCGGGCGTGCTGGTAAGTAATGCCACGCTGCATAACGCCGATGAAATCGAACGTCTGGGCCTGCGTATTGGTGACAAAGTGGTGATTCGCCGCGCGGGCGACGTTATCCCGCAGGTGGTTAACGTTGTGGAGTCAGAGCGTCCTGCCGATACGCGCGAGATCGTCTTCCCGACCCATTGCCCGGTGTGCGGCTCCGACGTTGAGCGTGTGGAAGGTGAAGCGGTGGCGCGCTGTACGGGGGGCTTAATCTGTGGCGCGCAGCGTAAAGAGTCGCTGAAGCACTTCGTCTCTCGTCGGGCGATGGACGTCGACGGCATGGGCGACAAGATTATCGATCAGCTGGTTGAGAAAGAGTATGTCCATACGCCAGCGGATCTCTTCAGGCTGACGGCAGGTAAACTGACCGGTCTGGATCGCATGGGGCCAAAGTCAGCCCAGAATGTGGTTAACGCGCTGGAAGCCGCAAAAGAGACGACCTTTGCCCGCTTCCTGTACGCGCTGGGCATCCGTGAAGTGGGTGAGGCGACGGCGGCGGGCCTGGCGGCGTACTTTGGTACGCTGGAGGCGCTGGAAAAGGCTAGCATCGACGAGCTGCAGAAAGTCCCTGACGTTGGCATTGTGGTCGCCACGCATGTCTTTAACTTCTTCGCCGAAGAGAGCAACCGTGAAGTCATCGGCAAGCTGCTGGAAGAGGGCATTAAGTGGCCCGCGCCGGTAGTGGTTAACGCCGAAGAGATCGACAGCCCGTTCGCCGGTAAAACGGTAGTCCTGACCGGCAGCCTGAGCCAGCTTTCACGCGACGATGCGAAAGCGCGCCTGGTGGCGCTGGGGGCCAAAGTGGCGGGCAGCGTGTCGAAGAAAACCGACCTGGTGATCGCCGGGGAAGCGGCGGGCTCGAAGCTGGCAAAAGCCCAGGAGCTCGGCATTGCTGTTATCGACGAAGCGGAAATGATGCGTCTGTTAGGAGAGTAACGTGGAGAAAGAACAGCTCGTTGAGATCGCCAATACGGAGATGCCGTTCGGTAAATACAAGGGCCGCAGGCTGATTGATTTGCCGGAGGAGTATCTGCTGTGGTTTGCCCGCAAGGATGAATTCCCGGCAGGGCGGCTGGGCGAGCTGATGGCTATCACGTTACTGATCAAAACCGAGGGGCTGACCCAGCTGGTTCAGCCCCTTAAACGTCCTTAAGCCTTCGCGGCGCGGGTCTCTTCCTGCGCCAGCTTTTCGGTCTGGCGCTTGTAGCGACGCGCCAGCACCGCGCAGACCATCAGCTGGATCTGGTGGAAAATCATCAGCGGAAGCACCATCATCCCAATCACCGAGGTCGGGAACAGAATGTTGGCCATCGGGATACCGTTCGCCAGGCTCTTCTTCGAACCGCAGAATACAATGGTGATTTCATCCGCTTTGCTGAAGCCGCACCTGCGTGCCACAAAGACGTTTACCGCAATCACAATCGCCAGCAGGACGAGGCTGACCACCACGATAAACAGCAGCGAGCCTGCGCCTACCTTATGCCAGATCCCGTTCACGACCGCTTCGCTAAAGGCGGAATAGACCACCAGCAGAATCGACGACTGGTCGGTTTTTGAGATCCATTTCTTGTGCTTTGCCACGAACGCCCCGGTCCATGGACGGGATAAATGCCCCAGGACAAACGGGAGCAGCAGCTGCAGGCAGATTTTTCCAACCTGCTCAAGGTTACCTTCCGCACCGTGCATGTTCATCAGCAGGCCCACCAGCAGTGGGGAAACGAAAATCCCTAACAGGCTGGATGCCGATGCCGAGCAAACCGCGGCCGCAACGTTTCCTCCCGCGAGAGAGGTAAAGGCAATGGCGGACTGCACGGTAGCCGGCAGAATACAGAGATACAGGAAACCGGTGTAGAGCGCCGGGTCGACGTTAACCGGCGCCCACCAGGCAAACAGCACCCCGAGGATTGGGAACAGAATAAACGTGCTGCACAT
This sequence comes from Enterobacter asburiae, assembly GCF_001521715.1. Taxonomy (NCBI): domain Bacteria; kingdom Pseudomonadati; phylum Pseudomonadota; class Gammaproteobacteria; order Enterobacterales; family Enterobacteriaceae; genus Enterobacter; species Enterobacter asburiae. Next base: position 2,507,431 of record NZ_CP011863.1, on the reverse strand, counting down.
TACCCAGAGATGCAGCCGCCAGTGGCTACCGCCGGCAATAATGGCTTCGCGGGAGAGTTTTGCACCGTGCATAAAGAACAGCAGTGCGATGGCGGCCGTCGTCAGCCCTTCAAAGAACGGGACGAAAGCGCCGCGGGCCGGGAAAAACGAGGCCAGTAAAACGGTAACCACCAGGGTAAGCGTGAACGGATCAAGAATACGAAATAGTTTCATAATGACTCCTGAAAACAGATGTCGCTATTGTGCTTTTTTCCATTTGAGAAATAAAATTGATTTATTGCATCCATTCATGAATGAAACAGATGAATTACTCCTTACGCCAGCTTCGTATTTTCGTCACCGTCGCCCATGCCCGCAGCTTTAGCCGGGCAGGGGAGATGATTGGTCTGAGCCAGTCGGCGGTCAGCCACAGCGTGAAAGAGCTGGAGAATCAGACCGGGGTGAAGTTGCTTGACCGCACCACGCGCGAAGTGGTGCTTACCGAAGCGGGGCAGCAGCTCGCCCTGCGTCTTGAACGATTGCTGGATGAGCTGAACAGCACGCTCAGAGACGTGGGGAGACTGGGGCAGCAGCTTTCGGGGACCGTGCGCGTCGCGGCCAGCCAGACAATCTCTGCGCACCTTATCCCGCAGTGTATTGCCGAGGGCAGTCATCGCTACCCGGACATTGATTTTGTCCTGCATGACAGGCCACAGCAGTGGGTGCTGGAAAGCATCCGCCAGGGCGATGTGGATTTTGGTATTGTTATCGATCCCGGCCAGGCGAGCGATCTGGCGTGCGAAAGCGTGCTTTCTGAGCCCTTTTTGCTGCTCTGCCGTGACGACGACCCGCTGGCCAGGTTGCCGGAGGTCAGCTGGCAGTCCCTGCAGGGCGCGAACCTGGTTTTACAGGATTATGCCTCGGGCAGCCGTCCGCTGATTGATTCCGCGCTGGTGAATCAGGGAGTAAAGGCAACTATCGTGCAGGAGATTGGCCACCCGGCGACGCTGTTTCCGATGGTAGAAGCCGGTATTGGCATCAGCGTCTTGCCCGCCCTGGCGCTTCCCCTGCCGCAGGGAAGCCGGCTGGCCGTCAGGCGATTAACGCCCGTTGTCGAGCGAAAGCTGATGCTGGTGCGGCGAAAAAATCGTTCACTCTCTGGGGCGGCGCAGGCTATCTGGGAAGTGGTGCGTATCCAGGCACAACGATTAACCGAAGCCCGCATACGCGACCCACTGTTTAACGCATCAGAAGATTAGATGTAGATATCAATCTGATTAGTGTCTGACGGGCTATTTACCCCTTCCACTTTGCCCAGCTTTTGATCCTGCTTCTTCTGGGCCTCTTCGGCCTGCTGGCGCTGCAGCGCGGCGAGCTGCGCCTGCAGCACTTTGATCTGGGTCTGAATAAGTTCCTGCTGCTTCTTCTTCTCATCGGTGCTGACAGGGCTGTTCGCCAGCTCTTTTAACTGCTGAGTCAGCTTTTTGATCTTGTCGAGAATGCGGGTGATTTGCGCAGAGATATCGTTACTGCTCGAAGTTCCACTCGCGCCGCTGGTTTGAATCTGTTGGGTTGAAGCCTGAATGGTCGTCATACTTTTTCCTCGCGTTATAAAACAGAGGTATCGGCACCGACGGGATTAGCTTGAGCAAAACTGCCATATCTGGCAGGGAGTTGCATCGATACACAATCAGTATTGATGGTGCGGTAAAGTTACTGGAAGCCGGAAGTAGAAAAACTGCAGATAGCAAAAAGGCGCCTTTAGGGCGCCTTTCTACATTGGTGGGTCGTGCAGGATTCGAACCTGCGACCAATTGATTAAAAGTCAACTGCTCTACCAACTGAGCTAACGACCCGAAATGGTGGGCGATGACGGGCTCGAACCGCCGACCCCCTCCGTGTAAAGGAGATGCTCTACCAACTGAGCTAATCGCCCATTTCGGAACTGCTGCGATAAGGTGAGAATGGTGGGCGATGACGGGCTCGAACCGCCGACCCCCTCCGTGTAAAGGAGATGCTCTACCAACTGAGCTAATCGCCCAATCTCAATTCTTATCTACACTGCGAGTCTACCGAAGTAGATGGTGGGTGATGACGGGCTCGAACCGCCGACCCCCTCCGTGTAAAGGAGATGCTCTACCAACTGAGCTAATCACCCCCGCTGTGTGGAGTCGCATTATAGGGAGAGTTGAAAATGAGTCAACGCATTTTCTAAAGTTTTTATTCGTTCGTCGTAAAATTAAACAAAACGATCGCGAAACGGGCTGTGGCGCATGATTTCTAAACAAAAATCGCAAACTCGGTCACGATAAAGGGATCAACATTGAGGATTCCCCCCACAGTGATAGAATATTGCCCATCGTTTTTTCCCCAGAATTTGCCGATTGCCGGCATCTTTATAACGTAAGGCCATTTCATGAAAATCAAAACTCGCTTCGCGCCGAGCCCGACAGGCTATCTGCACGTCGGTGGTGCACGTACCGCTCTCTATTCCTGGCTTTTCGCACGCCACAACAAAGGTGAGTTCGTGCTGCGTATTGAAGACACCGATCTTGAGCGCTCCACGCCAGAAGCAATTGAAGCCATTATGGATGGGATGAACTGGCTGAATCTGGAATGGGATGAAGGTCCTTACTTCCAGACCAAACGCTTTGACCGCTATAACGCTGTCATTGATGAGATGCTGGTCGCGGGCACGGCGTATAAATGCTACTGCTCTAAAGAGCGTCTGGATGAACTGCGTGAAGCGCAGATGGCTAACGGTGAAAAGCCGCGTTATGACGGCCGCTGCCGCCACGACCATAGCGAGCATGCTGCTGATGAGCCTTGCGTGGTGCGTTTTGCTAACCCGCAAGAGGGATCGGTGATCTTTGACGACCAGATCCGTGGCCCAATTGAATTTAGCAACCAGGAGCTGGACGATCTGATCATCCGTCGTACCGACGGTTCTCCAACCTACAATTTCTGCGTTGTGGTTGACGACTGGGATATGGAAATTACCCACGTTGTCCGTGGTGAAGATCATATCAACAATACGCCACGCCAGATTAACATCCTGAAAGCGCTGAACGCCCCTGTGCCTGTCTATGCGCACGTCTCCATGATCAACGGTGACGACGGGAAAAAACTGTCTAAACGTCACGGTGCGGTAAGCGTTATGCAGTATCGCGACGACGGCTATCTGCCGGAAGCGCTGCTGAACTATCTGGTGCGTCTGGGCTGGGCCCACGGTGACCAGGAGATCTTTAGCCGCGAAGAGATGATCGAACTGTTCTCTCTGAGCTCTGTAAGCAAATCAGCGAGCGCATTTAATACCGACAAGCTCCTGTGGCTGAACCATCACTATATCAATACCATGCAGCCTGAATATGTAGCGACGTATCTGCAGTGGCACATTGAGCAGGCAAAGATTGATACCCGCACTGGCCCTGAGCTGGCGGACCTGGTGAAACTCCTCGGCGAGCGCTGCAAAACGCTGAAAGAGATTGCCGAAAGCTGCCGCTACTTCTATGAAGAGTTTGATGAGTTCGACGCGGACGCCGCGAAGAAGCACCTCCGTCCGGTTGCGCGTCAGCCGCTGGAAGTGGTGCGCGACAAGCTGGCGGCCCTTACCGAGTGGACCGCTGAGAATGTGCATCACGCCATTCAGGCGACGGCAGACGAGCTGGAAGTCGGTATGGGTAAAGTCGGTATGCCACTGCGCGTTGCGGTGACCGGGGCGGGTCAGTCTCCGGCGCTGGATGTGACGGTTCACGCGATCGGCAAGTCACGCAGCGTGGCGCGCATTAACAAGGCGCTGGACTTTATCGCTGAACGTGAAAATCAGCAGTAATTAGGCCTCAGATAAAAAACGGCAGGGTAACCTGCCGTTTTTTTATGCCTCTTATTCCGTGAGACCGAGCCGCGTAAGAAAGCCGTGTATGCCTTCGCGTTTCAATAAAGCGTCCAGACGCCTCTGCTCTGGCTGAGTCATACTCTCAAGCGTCTCAATAATGCCCGGAGACAGGTTTGAAGAGGGTTCACTGTATAAAGCGGTGACCTCAGCGAGATGGTAAAACGCCTGACGGTTACGGATCGCCGGGAGACTCATAATATGTTCCTTCACGCGCGCATCAATATGAATGAGCCGCGCGCGACCACCCTTCACGCCGTTGAGGCCTTCGGTTTTCCATCCCTGCTGGCGTATCCAGCGATTAACCGTTTGTCTGGCAACGCCCAAACTCTCCGCCAGCTCTTCCGTGGTCATTTTACTGCGTAGTTTTTTCATATCAGTTCTGATCGCGAATCCCTAAACGTTGCAACAAGCCGGTAATCCCTTCCCGCATTAGCAGCGATGTCATCTGCTTCTGCTCTTCCGGCGTCATTTCATTGGCCAGCGTCAGGAGCAGCGTGTGAAGCGAACTATCATGACTGACGCCTTCTGGCAGTTCGGACGTTTCACTTGCCCGACGTGCGCTGCGGATAAAGTCACGGACTTTTTCGTTCACATGTACCAGGCGAGCTTTCCCGCCCTGGACGCCTGGTTTTGGTGATGTAATCCAACCCTCTTTGCGTACCCATTTATTGATGGTCTGGCGGCTATAGCCAGTGAGGAGGGCTAACTCTTCTGGCGTCATTCGTTCCTTGATCATGCAATTTCCTGAATATCAGTGGGGTTAATTAACGGCTCATTTTATAGCACCGTTTTACGTGAAAACGTGACAGGCTTAACTCCTGGCTGCGAGCAGGCTCGCAAAGTGATTCATTTGCATGATTTTTCGGCGATTGAATGGCTGAGATTGATTTTGCCGTTGACACTCCGCAGCGGAATTCATATTATGCCGCCCGTCAACATGACAGCTTTACGATGGGGCTATAGCTCAGCTGGGAGAGCGCTTGCATGGCATGCAAGAGGTCAGCGGTTCGATCCCGCTTAGCTCCACCAAACTCTGAACCCAACAGAGTGCGGTCAGTAAAGTAACATGTGGGGCTATAGCTCAGCTGGGAGAGCGCTTGCATGGCATGCAAGAGGTCAGCGGTTCGATCCCGCTTAGCTCCACCAAAATTGTAAACCCTCGTCAAAAGACGAGGGTTTTTTTTATGTGTTTGTAACACCCGCCACCCTATTTTGTTATCAAAAAGAAGGTATTTCTGTACCTCACCTCAATCGGCATCAATAAACCAGTCTAAAAATAGACTTGAACTTGATTCGCGCAATTAATAAACATATTATCCATCCGGTCAATAATTCTCTCGGAAAATAACGCCCTGGTTAATGAATAGAAAAACTTACAATAATGTAAAGATATTTATGATTGCCCTGGCTCTGTGCCTGATTTCGGTACCTGTCTCCCGTTATCTCTCTCCCCGCGCAATTGTTAATGGTCACGACGTTTATTTAGCATGGTTACCTTTAAGCGTAATGCTGGCGGTGATTCTGCTATTTGGGCGCAGGGCTATTCTTCCCATTTTGTTAGGTTTTACTGTCACTAATTTATTCTATGTAAATTTAGCGCCGCTACAATATTCAGTATTACTGTTCTGTCAGACCTTTGCGTTGTTCGCGGCGTGCGGCCTTCTGCGTATCATGCTGGGTAAGCGTTGGCGTTACTGCATCCCTAACAAGCACATCGGATTACGGATATTCTGGCTCGGTTTTATGGTGCCGATAGGTATTAAACTGTCGATGTATTTGGCCGGCTATTTGTTTGATTTTCCGGTGACAATTTCGACCTTTTTCGGCGAAGGGACGGTTATTTATAACGTTGTGGATATACAAAGCCTGATATGTGCGGCATTGATTTTTACCATGATGTTCTATTACCCGTTAAGAATGATAATTAATCCTCGTTATGCAATAAATTTCTGACGACGAAGCGTGAAGCCCGTGTTTTTTCACAAGAATTCATTATATATTTTTGTCTGGCTGATGCTTTTAAGTTTCATTCTCGTCATTTTATGTGGTCCTTTTGAATCTCCCGTCATTGCGGGCTATTTGATGCCGCTGATTTTTATTCTTTTTACCTTAGCGATAAGCCGGCTGACCTATGCGCTGATTTCTCTGCTGTGGGCTGTATCTGCGCTCCTGCTGTTGACCTACAACTACAACTTCCTTAACGGGGTGGAATCGGGCCATTCGCTCTCTTTTATTCTGTCCGTGCTTATCTCGTTCGCGATCTGTCTGCTTTACATGTCGCGCATTTATCAGCGCAGCGAGTGGCTTAAGCGGGGCTGGCAGGGGAGGGCGCTCACCGATCCGCTGACCGGATTGCCCAATATTCGTGCGCTGGAGGATTATCTTGAGATTCACCCGGATGCAAAAGTTAGCATTCTGCGTATGGATAACCTGGAATTTTTGAGCCGCCATTATGGGATCCTCATGCGGGTCCATTGCAAACGTACGATCGCCACGTCGCTGCAGCCTCTCCTGCAAAAAGATGAGACGCTCTTCCAGCTCCCCGGAAGCGAGCTTGTGCTGGTATTACTGGGCCCGGGAACCGCTGAGCGCCTCCAGCATATGGTTGATCGACTGAACAGCCGTAAGATTTTCTGGAACAACACCAGGCTGGATATTGAATTTGGCGCGTCATGGGGAATGGTGGAAAACGGCGAAAAGTTGCACCACACGCTGGGGCAACTGAGCTGGCTGGCTGAGCAATCCTGCGGAACAACAAACAACGTGCTTGCGCTCACGAATAGCCTTGAGGCGGCATCAGGGCAGACGACAGAGCGAGTCCTGATGCTGGCGCGGATTAAGCATGCGCTGGAGGTGGGCCAGTTCCATTTATACGCGCAACCGATCCAGAAGGCGGACGGGAGCGGCTACTACGAAATTCTGGCACGTATGGAGAGCGAGGGCGAGATCTTCACTCCTGACCGCTTTATTCCGTTGATTGCCCAGTTCAACCTCAGCCACCGGTTTGATATGTGCGTCATGGAGAAATTACTGCTGTGGCTGCGCGATCACCCTTCAACGCAGGCTGGCGCCCGTTTCTCCGTTAATCTGATGCCGCTCACGCTGATGCAAAAAGAGGTGGCGTCCGAGATTTGTGCGCTCTTTGAACGGTATGGCGTTGCGCCTCAGTCCGTCGTGATTGAGATTACCGAAGAGCAGGCCTTCTCAAATTCAGGCTGCAGCATCCACAATATTCAGCAGCTGCGGGATTACGGTTTCCGGATTGCCATAGATGATTTTGGTACCGGCTACGCCAACTACGAGCGCCTCAGACGCCTGCAGGCAGACATCATTAAAATTGACGGCTGCTTTATTAAAGACATTTGTACTGATGATATGGATGCGATGATCGTGCAGTCGATGTGTAATCTGGCGAAGACGAAATCGCTGTGCGTCGTAGCGGAATACGTCGAAACACCGGCGCAGCGGGAGATGCTGCTTCGTTTCGGCGTGGATTACCTGCAGGGCTACCTGATAGGCAAACCCAAACCGCTGGAAGAATTGCGGGCATAAAAAAACCGGGAGCATGGCTCCCGGTTTTGTTTAACGCTAAACGTCAGAGTACCAGTGCTGCGATAGAAGCAGACAGAACGCTCACCAGCGTAGAGCCGTAAACCAGCTTCAGGCCAAAGCGAGAAACCACGTTGCCCTGTTCTTCGTTCAGACCTTTAATTGCGCCCGCGATAATCCCGATGGACGAGAAGTTCGCGAAGGAAACCAGGAACACGGACAGAATGCCTTCCGCGCGCGGAGAGAGCGTGCTGGCAATTTTCTGCAGATCCATCATCGCAACGAATTCGTTAGAAACCAGTTTGGTTGCCATGATACTGCCCACCTGCAGCGCTTCGTGAGCAGGAACACCCATCACCCATGCAACAGGGTAGAAGATGTAGCCCAGAATACCCTGGAAGGAGATACCCAGCACCGCAGCGAACAGAGCGTTCAGCGCAGAAATCAGCGCAATGAAGCCGATCAGCATGGCGGCAACGATAATCGCCACTTTGAAGCCCGCCAGAATGTACTCACCCAGCATTTCGAAGAAGCTTTGGCCTTCGTGCAGGTTTGACATCTGAATGTTCTCTTCGCTTGCGTCAACGCGGTACGGGTTGATCAGCGACAGAACGATAAAGGTGCTGAACATGTTCAGAACCAGTGCCGCAACAACATACTTTGGCTCCAGCATGGTCATATACGCGCCCACGATAGACATGGACACGGTAGACATTGCGGTTGCCGCCATGGTGTACATGCGGTTGCGGGACATTTTGCCGAGAATATCTTTATACGCGATGAAGTTCTCAGACTGACCGAGGATCAGGGAACTGACGGCGTTGAAGGATTCCAGCTTGCCCATGCCGTTCACTTTGGATAACAGGAAACCAATTCCACGAATAACGAACGGCAGAACGCGGATGTGCTGCAGAATACCGATCAGCGCGGAGATGAAGACGATAGGGCAGAGAACCTTCAGGAAGAAGAACGCCAGACCTTCGTCGTTCATTTTACCGAAGACAAAGTTGGTCCCTTCATTGGCGAATCCGAGCAGTTTTTCGAACATTTCGGAGAAGCCTTTTACGAAGCCGAGACCTACGTTGGAGTTCAGGAAGAACCACGCAAGTAAAACTTCAATGACCAGCAGCTGGACAACATAACGGATACGAATTTTTTTGCGGTCTGTGCTGACCAGCAATGCAAGTGCAGTAACGACAACAAGTGCCAGGACAAAATGAAGGACGCGGTCCATATTTGCTCCAAATATGAGGCAGGTTTAATTTTCGTGCACATTCTATGTAACAAGCGAAAAGAAAACGAGATCGAGGACACACTATAGTTACATCCTGTGACGAGTCTCAAAAATAGTGATCCACAATACATTTTTGTTATGTTAGGTAAATGAGTGAAAAGTTAAGTTTGTGTGCTAGTCTTCACAAAAGCGCGCGCGATTTCAGTTTCTGTTAGATCGCCCCACTTACCCGCCCGTCTATCGTTCAAAGCTATCAGAGAAATCACTGTAAACATCACAAATGATCTTGATAATCATTCTCATTTTGATAGCATTAAACATAGCAAAGGCTATATTTCAGAGGCAGAAATGACAAACAGTCGCGTAGAGGGTAGCAGTGGCAGAGCCGCGCGCAAGTTGCGGTTCGCATTAATGGGACCTGCGTTCATCGCTGCCATTGGCTATATCGATCCAGGTAACTTTGCGACCAATATTCAGGCCGGGGCCAGCTTCGGCTATAAGCTGCTGTGGGTGGTCGTCTGGGCTAACCTGATGGCGATGCTGATTCAGATGCTCTCCGCAAAGCTGGGATTGCCACCGGTAAAAACCTGGCGGAGCAAATTCGCGACCATTATCCGCGTCCGGCCGTCTGGCTCTACTGGGTTCAGGCGGAAATCATCGCCATGGCCACTGATCTCGCTGAATTTATCGGCGCAGCGATCGGCTTTAAGCTGATTCTGGGCGTGTCGCTGTTGCAGGGGGCGGTACTGACCGGGATTGCCACTTTCCTGATCCTGATGCTGCAGCGTCGGGGTCAAAAGCCGCTGGAGAAGGTTATCGGCGGTCTGCTGCTGTTTGTCGCGGCGGCCTATATCGTCGAGCTGATTTTCTCACAGCCGAATCTGGTTCAGCTCGGGAAAGGTATGGCAATCCCAAGCCTGCCAACCTCGGAAGCGGTGTTCCTGGCCGCCGGGGTGTTGGGGGCGACCATCATGCCGCATGTGATTTACCTGCACTCCTCGCTGACTCAGCATCTCCACGGTGGGACTCGCAAAGAGCGTTACTCCGCCACCAAATGGGACGTGGCGATTGCCATGACCATCGCGGGGTTTGTAAATCTGGCGATGATGGCTACCGCTGCTGCCGCTTTCCACTTTAACGGCCACACCGGTATTGCCGATCTCGACCAGGCTTATCTTACGCTGGAGCCCTTACTGAGCCATGCTGCCGCCACGATATTTGGTCTCAGCCTGGTGGCTGCCGGTCTTTCTTCTACGGTGGTGGGCACGCTGGCAGGCCAGGTGGTGATGCAGGGGTTTGTCCGCTTCCATATTCCGCTGTGGGTTCGTCGCTCCGTCACCATGCTCCCGTCATTTATCGTGATCCTGATGGGGCTCGATCCTACGCGAATTCTGGTCATGAGCCAGGTGCTGCTGAGTTTTGGTATCGCGCTGGCGCTGGTGCCGCTGCTGATTTTTACCAGCAACAAAAACCTGATGGGCGAACTGGTCAACTCACCGCTGGTGAAACGGGCCGGATGGGCCATCGTGGTAGTGGTAGTGGCGCTGAACCTGTGGCTGCTGGTTGGCACCGCGTTGGGACTCTAAAAGAAAAAGGAGCCGAGAGGCTCCTTTTTGCATTAATGGTGACCGTGGCCATGACCGTGGCCGCCGCGTCCTCTTCCGCCGCGATCCCAGCCGCCACGATGGTCGTCACGATCGTTCCATCCTTCACGGTAGCCGCGCTCATACGCGTTGTCTTTATACCAGCCGCGGTGTCTGCCGTTATCATGTTTCCACCAGCGGTCTCCGCGCCACTCATAGTGACGGTTCCAGTAGTCACGGTCGCGCCAGTAGCCACCATCCCAGTATCTGCCGTAGTCGTCACGATCGCCAATTTGTAATTTTACTGATGGCAACAGGGTGATTTCGCCCGCATTGGCGATCAGCGGGGCTGAAACCAGTAATACCGCTGCAAGAATCAGTGACCTGAACATACTCTTTCTCCTTCACGATCGGGGCACTTGTGGGGCCTGTTAACGCAATATTACGAGTTGGTAAAGCCTCGTTTCATCGCCTCAACTCCGAATTGCGGAATGAAAGCACTTTTTGCTAAAAGTGATTTTAATTTGAGCTGTTCAGGATCGTATCAATACGGACCAGTTCTTCAGCAGAGAAATGGCGGTTTTGCAGCATCCCCACGGCGTCATCAATCTGAGACGTTTTACTTGCCCCAATCAGCACTGACGTCACGTTCTCATGGCGTAATACCCAGGCCAGCGCCATCTGGGACAACTTCTGACCGCGCTCTTCCGCCATGGCGTTCAGCTTTCTTACCTTCTCCAGCTTCTCTTCGGTGATCTGGTCAGGGTTCAGGAACTGACTGCCGCTTGCCGCGCGTGAGTCTGCCGGAATGCCGTTGAGATAGCGGTTGGTCAATTGTCCACCGGCCAGCGGCGAGAAGGGAATACAGCCAACCCCTTTTTCCTGTAGCACGTCCAGCAGTCCCGCTTCCGGCGCACGCTCAAACAGAGAGTATTTCGGCTGGTGGATCAGGCAGGGCGTACCGAGATAGTCAAGAATATCAAACGCCTTGCGGGCCAGTTCCGCAGGGTAGTTGGATAACCCGACATACAGGGCTTTTCCCTGGCGCACGACATGGTCAAGCGCTTTCATGGTTTCCAGCAGCGGCGTTTGCGGGTCAGGACGGTGATGATAGAAAATATCCACATACTCCAGCCCCATGCGCTTCAGGCTTTGATCGAGGCTTGCCAGCAGATATTTGCGTGACCCCCAGTCGCCGTAAGGGCCATCCCACATGGTATAACCTGCTTTGGTAGAGACGATCAGCTCGTCGCGCCAGGGCAGGAAATCCTCCTGCAAAATACGGCCGAAATTACGTTCGGCCGATCCCGGCGGCGGGCCATAGTTGTTGGCAAGGTCGAAATGCGTAATGCCCAGATCGAACGCGCGCTGTAAAAGTTGACGGCTGTTTTCGATAAGCGTGGTGTCGCCAAAGTTATGCCACAGCCCAAGCGAGATGGCGGGCAACCTGAGTCCGCTTTGCCCGCAGCGACGATACTCCATTGTCCGATAACGATTTTTGTCCGGCTGATAACCCATTCTCATGACCTCTGGCGCTGAAGAAAAAAATCAGTGTATGCGTTTACATTAACGTGAAAAAAAGCAGCATAGCGCAGCCTTTTTTGTAAAGCATTCTTTCCATGCTCTTCTTATCGCCAATTCTGGACAGTCATCACGCTTATTTAATACTCAAGGTGAGGTCAACATTAGAAGGATACCTGTTCATGCGTACCCCATACTGCGTCGCCGATTACCTGCTGGACCGTCTTACAGATTGTGGAGCCGATCATCTGTTTGGCGTGCCGGGCGACTATAACCTGCAGTTTCTCGACCATGTGATAGACAGCCCGGATATCTGTTGGGTGGGCTGTGCCAACGAGTTAAATGCCTCCTATGCCGCGGACGGATACGCCCGATGTAAGGGCTTTGCCGCGCTGCTGACGACATTTGGTGTAGGAGAGTTAAGCGCCATGAACGGCATCGCGGGCAGCTACGCCGAGCACGTTCCGGTACTGCATATTGTAGGCGCGCCGGGCACTGCGTCACAGCAAAGAGGAGAGTTGCTGCACCATACGCTGGGCGACGGTGAGTTTCGTCATTTTTACCATATGAGCGAACCGATCACCGTTGCACAGGCGATCCTGACTGAACAAAACGCCTGCTATGAGATTGACCGGGTATTAACTACCATGCTCCGGGAGCGTCGCCCAGGCTATCTGATGTTGCCTGCGGATGTGGCAAAAAAAGCCGCCACGCCTCCTGTAAACGCTCTCACTTTCAGGCACACGCATGCCGATAGCGCCTGCCTGAAAGCGTTCCGGGACGCCGCTGAGAACAGGCTGGCCATGAGCAAGCGTACGGCGCTGCTGGCCGATTTCCTTGTCCTGCGCCATGGCCTGAAGCATGCCCTACAGAAATGGGTCAAGGACGTGCCGATGGCACACGCCACTATGCTGATGGGTAAAGGCATATTTGACGAGCGTCACGCCGGGTTTTACGGCACGTATAGCGGTTCGGCAAGCGCCGGTGCGGTAAAAGAGGCGATTGAAGGGGCTGACACGGTGCTGTGCATCGGGACGCGATTTACCGATACCCTGACCGCTGGCTTCACGCATCAGTTAACCCCGTCACAAACAATTGAAGTTCAGCCTCATGCCTCACGCGTCGGTGACGTCTGGTTTACCGGCATCCCCATGCTTCAGGCGATCGAAACGCTGGTGGAGCTGTGTAAACAGCACGTGCACGATACGCCGGTACCGTCGTCTCAAAGCGCGATGGCATATCCGCAGCCTGATGGCTCGCTGACGCAGGATAATTTCTGGAAAACGTTGCAGACGTTTATCCGCCCGGGAGACATCATCCTTGCGGATCAGGGCACCTCGGCCTTCGGCGCGATCGACCTTCGTCTTCCGGCTGATGTGAATTTTATCGTCCAGCCGCTGTGGGGATCGATCGGCTACACCCTGGCCGCAGCGTTTGGCGCGCAAACCGCCTGCCCAAACCGGCGCGTGATTGTGCTGACGGGGGATGGCGCGGCGCAGCTCACCATACAGGAGCTTGGCTCGATGCTGCGGGATAAACAACACCCGATCATTCTGGTCCTTAACAACGAAGGGTACACGGTGGAAAGAGCGATCCACGGGCCGGAACAGCGATATAACGATATTGCGCTATGGAACTGGACGCAAATCCCGCAGGCCCTGAGCCTTGATCCTCAGGCCCAGAGCTGGCGAGTCAGTGAAGCGGAGGAACTGGCGGACGTACTGGAAAAAGTCGCGCACCACGAGCGGCTCTCGCTGATTGAGGTGATGCTGCCGAAGGCCGATATCCCGCCGCTGCTGGGGGCGATTACTAAAGCGCTGGAAGCGCGCAATAGCGCCTGATTACTTGTCGTTTCGCCAGGCCATCATCATCGGTTTGCCCGCCAGCAGGAGCCAGGCGGGCAACATCACGATACAGAGCAGGGGGAAAAGCGTCGAATCGGGTACCACTACCGCCGCCATAAACAGGCTGAGCCAGGCGTCGCGTGTGACCACCAGAACCAGCCCCAGAATAGAGCAGGAGACGGTAATGGCCGCAGGCACCGCATCGACGTGTTCGTGCAGCATCAGCCCCAGCGCTACGCCGACAAAGACCACCGGGAAAATGCGTCCTCCGCGGAAACCGCAGGCTGCAGCCACCACCAGCGCGGCCAGCTTAATCAAGGCAAACAGCAGATAGTCGGAGACGCTAAACACCTGGCTGAAGGCCAGCTGCTGCATCTCGTCCAGACCTTTGAACAACGTCACCGTCCCGCCGATTGCCCCTAAAATACCTAGGATCAAACCACCAGCCCCCAGAACTAACACCGGGTGTTTAAGTTTATGCATCAGCCGGTGCAGGCGAGGAAGACACCATACCGCCACCATTCCCAGCGCGATGGCGATCGCGACGACGATGGCACCGCTGAAAATATCGGCTATCTGCATTTGGCCGTAGTGGGGGAGGGAGAGTGAGAAGTGGGGATGGAAAAACAGGCTGGTCGTCAGCGCGCCAGCGGCTGCTGCCATCAGCGGGGCAAACAGCTTATCCCACAGCGGGACGTCGTTATTGCTGCTGAGCGTCTGAGAAAAGATCAGTGCGGCAGCGACGGGCGTGCCGAAAAGCGCCCCGATGGTGCCTGCGGAGGCGAGGATGGTCCAGTCCAGCGCGCCGACGCGGGGCAAAATGCGTGAACCGAGGAAAACCGCCAGGCCAATATTCACCGCCATTATCGGATGCTCCGGCCCCAGGCTGACGCCGCCGGCCAGACCGATAATCAACGCAATGAGCAGCCCGGGCAGTGCCGAAGGGGGAACCGGGGCGCCAATCAGCGGTTCCTGCGCCGGATCGGGGCCGGCATGGCCGGGACTGAAACGGATCACCAGGCCTACCGCAATACCGGTCAACGTCAGCATCACAATGATCCAGGCAGGAGAATCAGCGCTGACCCCCAGTTTTGTCGGAAGCGCCGTCCATAACATGGCTTGTAGCACCGACGCGACTTTCATCACGACAATGAGCACCAGACTTGAGGCCACGCCAATAATTAGCGCCGGAATTGCCAGCAACAGCATGGTTCTGGCTCGCGGGTGGAGCATGATGATTTCCTTGTACAAAACGGTATTACGTTACTTTGCACATTAAGCTTTATGGCAATAGTGCAAAAGGTGCTGAAACGGTAAAGTTATTCTGTGACGAAGATCGATAATCCATGGGCATTCACCTTATGGCCGTTGTTGTTATCACGCCTTGAATTTACAGTGTCCCAAAGATTTATTCTGACTTTAGCGGAGCAGTAGAAGAATGACAAAGTATGCTTTGGTAGGTGATGTGGGCGGCACGAACGCGCGCCTCGCATTGTGCGATGTTAGTAGCGGTGAGATTTCCCGGGCGAAAACCTATTCCGGGCTGGATTATCCAAGCCTTGAAGCCGTTGTCCGCGTCTATCTGGAAGAGCATCAGGTGAGCGTTGAAGACGGCTGCATCGCGATAGCCTGCCCGATAACCGGCGACTGGGTCGCAATGACCAACCATACCTGGGCATTCTCCATCGCCGAGATGAAAAAAAACCTCGATTTTTCGCACCTTGAAATCATCAATGACTTCACCGCGGTGTCTATGGCGATCCCAATGCTGAAGCCAGAGCATCTGATCCAGTTTGGCGGCGCTGAACCGGTCGAAGGCAAGCCGATTGCGGTTTACGGGGCCGGTACCGGCCTCGGCGTGTCGCATCTTGTGCATGTTGCTCAGCGCTGGGTAAGCCTGCCGGGTGAAGGCGGCCACGTAGACTTTGCGCCTAACAGCGAAGAAGAGGGCATTATCCTCGAAGAGTTACGCGCTGAGATCGGCCACGTCTCCGCCGAGCGCGTTCTTTCAGGTCCGGGACTGGTGAATCTGTACCGCGCAATTGTGAAATCAGACGGTCGTCTGCCGGAAAACCTGCAGCCAAAAGACGTCACCGAACGCGCGCTGGCGGACAGCTGCATTGACTGCCGTCGTGCCCTGTCGCTGTTTTGCGTGATCATGGGACGTTTCGGCGGCAACCTGGCGCTGACGCTGGGCACCTTCGGTGGGGTCTATATTGCGGGCGGGATCGTACCGCGCTTCCTCGACTTTTTTAAAGCCTCGGGCTTCCGCGGCGGGTTTGAAGATAAAGGGCGTTTCAGAAGCTACGTGCAGGACATTCCGGTTTATCTGATCGTGCATGACAATCCAGGGCTGCTGGGTTCCGGGGCCCATCTGCGTCAGGTTCTCGGTCAAATCCTCTGACGAAGAGCCCTCTCCCGCAGGAGAGGGCGTTTTCTTTACAGGTGCATCAGCTGACGAAACTCTTTCACCTTGCTGCGGCTTACCGGCACCTGAAAATCCAGATCCTTCAGACGCAAAATGTAGGTGTTGTTAAACCAGGGTTCGATCTCGCGGATCTTATTTAAATTCACGCAAAACGACCGGTGGCAGCGGAAAAAGTGGGCAGCCGGGAGCTTGCTGCAGAATTCGGTAATGTTCATCGCCATCACGTACGATTCCCGCCGGGTATAGACAAACGTCATCTTTTCGTGCGCTTCGGCGTAGTAGATATCGTTGACCGGGGTCACGATGATGCGCTCGTCTTTGACCAGATTTATGGTGTCGTTTTCGCGTACCGTCGGGCTGGCAGGGGCGGTTTGCTGCTGCCAGGCGGCCTCCAGCTTTTGCAGCATGCTGACAATCCGCGACTCCTGATAAGGCTTAAGAATATAGTCAAACGCCTCCAGCTCGAAGGCCTCTACGGCGTGCTCTTTCCAGGCGGTAACGAACACAATAAACGGCTTATGGGCAAACTGATTGATGTTTTGCGCCAGCAATACGCCATCCAGCGACGGGATATTGATATCCAGGAAAATCGCATCGACCCGGTTATGCTGCAAAAATTTCAGCACGTCCAGACCATCATCAAATGTACCCACAATCTCCATCTGGCTGTGGGTTTTGATAAGCCAGGTGAGCTCCTGTTGAGCCAGGAATTCATCTTCTACGATGATAACTTTCATGGGTTACTCCACCTGGGGCAATAGTGATGTCGTCGTATGCGCGAGCGAGCGCTCATTCGGGACGTAAAAAGCAATTTCGGTACCCGGCTCAAGACGTTGAATATGCAGCCCGTCGCCGTAAAGCAGCTTGACCCGGTGGTGCACATTCAGCAGACCGATTTTATTCCCCGGCATCTCGTTAGACTCCACGCGCTCAATGACTTTTGGATCAATCCCGTGGCCGGTATCGCGCACGGCAATCCGCACCCGGTTGCCGCTTTCGGTGACGCTGATGGTGACGACGCCTTTGCCTTTACAGGGCTGAATACCGTGAACAATCGCGTTTTCGACCAGCGGCTGGATAAGCAGGCTCGGGATCACGCAGTTGACCTCTTCATCAATATCGTAAATGACCGTGAGCTTGTCGCCAAAGCGGGCCTGCTCAATCGCGATGTAGTCCTTGATCTGATAAAGCTCTTTTTTGATGTCGATCTGCTCGTCATCTTTCAGCTCGATGTTGTAGCGCAGATAGCGCGACAGGTTAAAAATCAGCTGGCGCGCGGTGTCCGGATTAAGGCGAATGGACGAGGAGATAGCGTTCAGCGCGTTAAACAGGAAATGGGGATTAATTTTACTCTGCAGCGCGCGCAGCTCTGCCTTATTTGCCATCTCGCGCAGCTGCTCCGCCCGCGAAACCTCAAGCTGGGTGGAGATAATTTGCGACAGGCCGATGGCCATCTCCTGCAGCGTCGAGGTGATCTGATGCGCGTGGCAGTAATAAATTTTCAGCGTGCCCGTCACGACGCCTTTCTCCCACAGCGGAATCACCAACATCGAGTGAATTTCCGGCGTTCGGTGGGCTTCATCATTGTTTTTAATAATGATTTTACCGTAGTTAATCGCCTGTCTGGTGGTCGGGCTTATGGTGTCATCGTTGTCGCGATAGTTGTGCTCCCCGACGCCAACGTAGGCCAGCACGTGGTCAATATTGGTGATGGCGACGGCGTCAGCGTGGATGTCGTGGCGGATAATTTCGCAGACCTGACGCAACGATTCCGCGTTCACGTGGCGGAAAAGCGGCAGCGTTTTGTTGGCGATATCCAGCGCCAGCTTGGCCTGACGGGCGGCACTGGCCTCTTTTTCCCCTTCAACGCTTTGCACCAGCAGCACGATAAAGCCGATGCACACGCTGCCCAGTATCATCGGAATACCGATTTTCGAAACGATATCTAGCCCCAGCGCGGTGGTGGGGGCCCAGACGACGACAAGGATCATAGTCAGCGTTTCGCACACCATGCCTGCGACGATCCCGGCGCGCCAGCGCTGTTTTTTCGGGATTTTGCGGCTGATCCAGCCGGAAAGCATCCCGGCGATAATGCTGGTGATAAAGCACGGCACCGCCGTTACGCCACCGATATCAATCAGGTAGCGGTGCGTCCCGGCAATCAGGCCGGTGATGACGCCCACCCACGGACCAAACAAAATCCCGCCGGACATGACGGCGATAATGCGCACGTTAACCAGCGAACCTTCTACCGGCACGCCGGACCAGGTGCTGAACAGGGCGAACAGCGAAAAAATGGCGGTAACGGCCAGCAGCTCTTTTGGCGAGTGGGCTGATTTGTGCAACAGCTCGCGAAACAGGCGAATGCGAATGAGGAAGAACAGGCAAATCAGCATTAATGCCGCGCGGTCAAAAACCGCCAGCAGCATAGTGAATATTTCGTGCACGAGTAGACCTGGGAAAACGGGAAAGAACCATGATAAAAAACCTGGCGCGTATTGACCAGCTATCCGTCAGGTTTATCAAATGAGGAAAAACCATAATTATGAAAGGGGATTATCTGGCGATGACCGAGGCGTCCTGTTTTTTTTCTTACCGGCGCATCGTCAGGTAACTGGCTTGATATCATTCTGTTAAATAACAGCTATCAGAAAGCCGATCCCGAAACAGGGGCTTCCGCTTTTAGGCGCAGCCGGGTTCCTGTTTTCAGACGATCGCTTTTTTTTTCATTTCCCTCTCGACAGCATGATTTTTTTCAGGTTATTTTCTAAACATGCCACATCGGTGGCAGCGTCGCTCGGACGGTCCGGGCGCTAACGTTAATCTGAGGAATCTATGGCTGAATTCAGTCCTGAACGCCGTTTTACGCGTATCGATCGTCTCCCCCCTTATGTTTTCAATATCACTGCTGAACTGAAAATGGCTGCGCGTCGGCGCGGCGAAGATATTATCGATTTCAGCATGGGTAACCCTGACGGCCCAACGCCACCGCATATCGTTGAGAAGCTCTGCACGGTAGCCCAGCGCCCGGATACGCACGGCTACTCAACCTCTCGCGGCATTCCCAGGTTACGTCGCGCGATCTCGCGCTGGTATCAGGATCGCTATCAGGTTGATATCGATCCGGAAAGTGAAGCGATTGTCACCATCGGCTCGAAAGAGGGGCTGGCACACCTGATGCTGGCTACGCTGGATCATGGCGATACGGTGCTGGTGCCTAATCCAAGCTACCCGATCCATATCTACGGCGCGGTGATTGCCGGAGCGCAGGTCCGTTCTGTGCCCCTGGTGGAAGGTGTCGATTTCTTTAACGAACTGGAACGTGCGATTCGCGAAAGCTATCCGAAACCCAAGATGATGATCCTCGGTTTCCCCTCGAACCCAACGGCGCAGTGCGTGGAACTCGATTTCTTCGAGAAAGTGGTAGCCCTGGCCAAGCGTTATGACGTGCTGGTGGTTCACGATTTAGCCTATGCTGATATCGTCTATGACGGCTGGAAAGCCCCGTCGATTATGCAGGTCCCGGGCGCGCGTGATGTGGCGGTAGAGTTCTTCACCCTGTCAAAAAGCTACAACATGGCGGGCTGGCGTATTGGCTTTATGGTGGGTAACAAAACGCTGGTGAGTGCCCTGGCGCGCATTAAGAGTTATCACGACTACGGTACCTTCACGCCGCTGCAGGTCGCGGCTATCGCTGCCCTGGAAGGCGATCAGCAGTGTGTTCACGAGATTGCCGCCCAGTATAAGCGCCGCCGCGACGTGCTGGTAAAGGGGTTGCATGAAGCGGGCTGGATGGTGGAAATGCCGAAAGCGTCCATGTACGTCTGGGCGAAAATTCCGGAGCCGTATGCGGCGATGGGATCGCTGGAGTTTGCCAAAAAACTGCTGCAGGATGCGAAGGTGTGTGTGTCACCGGGCATTGGCTTTGGTGATTACGGCGACACGCATGTGCGTTTTGCCCTGATTGAAAACAGCGACCGTATCCGTCAGGCGGTGAGGGGCATCAAGAGCATGTTCCGGGCCGACGGTCTTCTCACCTCAAAGAGCGTCGCTGAACACCCCGCGTCGTCATAACATAAAAAAACAGGAGCCGATGGCTCCTGTTTTTTTGACAGCATGTTCTTCACTAGATCATCAGGGCAAAGGTTCCGGCCCAGACTAAAACAATCACCGAAATGCCCATAAAGAAATATTTCACGTTTCATCGCTCCGCGTATCTTGTGGTACGCATTTAAAAACAGAGTCCACCTGATTATAGAGAACTGAAATCCGGTCCAAACGGAAATGAGAATTTTCCCGTTACGCCGTCAACTCCAGCTCAGAATTCTGTGCTTTCATGTTGCCAGACGGCGCTAATGTACGCTTAAAAATGAGGGGTGACAAGAGGGATTTTTTTAAATAATTTCCGTTACTTACGAGTGTCGTGGAACGGCGACAGTTTGATTTCGCTTCGCAATAAATTCACTTTGGGCGACGCATTGAAAAGACGCTTACTCAGCGGAAGGACAGGTGATTGAAAAGGTTAGTTTCTTAGCGAAACTAACCTTCATGAAGGGCTAAATATAGAGCGAGGTTTCGCCAAGAGGGCGGGTTTTGAAACGACGGTGCATCCACAGATACTGCTCTGGCGCGCGCATGATTTCAGTTTCGATGACTTTATTGATAAACGCTGCGGCTTCGCATTCGTTTTCCGGATAGTTAGCCATTTCAGGGGAGATGTGCAGACGATAACCTGACTTATCTGCTTTTCTCACCATCGTCACGGTCAGCATGGAGGCACCAGACAGACGTGAAATGACAAAAGTACCGTTAGTCGTCGCAACATCTTTCACCGCAAAGAAAGGCGCAAAGCTGCTGCCTTTACGTCCATAATCCTGATCGGGGGCAAACCAGACGGCCTCTCCTTTCTTGAGAGCACCGACCATACCGCGCAGGTTATTACGGCTGATCATCGCCTTATTGGAGCGCATGCGGCCTCGCGTCTGCACCCATTCCATAAGCGCACTGTTGTGCGGTCTGTAGGTTGCCATCATTGGCTGGCAAAGCCCCATCACGCGGCCGCCCAGCTCCAGTGACATAAAGTGGACGCCGACAACCATCACGCCGCGTTTTTGCATCTGCGCGCGTTTAAGGTTATCCAGCCCTTCAACATCAAACCATTTGCGGACACGCTCATCCGGCCAGAACCAGGCCATGCCTGTTTCAAGCAGCGCCATGCCGATAGACTTGAAGTTTTCAGCAATGAGTTTCTCACGCTCTTCGGCATTGTACTGCGGGAAACAAAGTTCAATATTTTTACGCGCGATGGATTCGCGACGTTTCAGGAAAACGCGGGAAGCGCTGCCCAGTTTCGACCCCAGCAAGCGCAGGACAGGGTACGGAAGTTGAACCAGCAGCCAGAGTACGCCAAGACCAAACCATGTAAACCAGTAACGCGGGTGTAAAAACGCACGTTGAAATTTGGATTGAGACAAAATAGTAGAACCTATGTGAAGCCTGTAAAGGTAGCGCAGAGTTTGCGATACGACGTGCCGATAAGACCGTTCTTCAAGGTGATGGTTGCAGACTTTACCGAACTTTACGGCGTTGCCTGGCCACTGCTGATTTGGGCGGGCGGCGTAATGTAGCACCGTTATACGATATGTGCTATTACTCGTTTTTGATTAAAAAAGCGGCGATTCGGGAGGTGTTTGATTTTACACTGTATAAATTCCAGAAGTAAGAGCAGCCTTCATGCCTGAGGGGAGAACTGAAGCCTTTGCGTAAGCAGGAGTAGGCCGACAAAAGAGCAGCAGTGTTTATTTTCGGACCTGCATATGCGTTTTATTTTCCCTTCGGATAATAGATAAGAATTTTCTTTGTGAAAATTCTTATCTATTATTTATGCCATCAATCAATTCGTCGCTTATATTTATTCATTAACCTCTGACTTTTATCTTCTCGCAATAACCTATCGCTGTTCATTCGTCTTTTTTTGATATCATTTCGTGATATAAATCAAAACAAGATGGTTTTATTAGCATCTCTCTGTTTGCGATCCTTTTTACGATACAAATATTCGCTTCGCATGAAGAAAGCAGTGTCTTTTACTAAGGCAAATGGATAATTCGCAATAATGTCTTGGTGTAAAATTCTTAAGAAATTTCTCATTGCGGATAAATGATCTGTATATTTGATTTTACGTCGATCATTATTCTAATATTGCGCATCAAGAACGACACCGTGAAGTTGGCGTAGCAAAAACACAGAGGGATGATGAAATGGCTGACAGTTTTCAGAATGAGGTGCCTAAGGCACGTATAAACCTGAAGCTTGACCTGCATACGGGCGGGGCAAGCAAGAAAATGGAATTACCGTTGAAATTACTGATTGCGGGTGATTTCAGTAATGGTCAGGAGTCTGCTCAAATATCTGAGCGTGAGAAAGTTAACATCACGAAAAATAATTTCGACAGCGTTCTTTCTGAATATTCCCCAAAACTTAATCTAACCGTTAAAAATACGCTGTCTGAGGATGGTGGTGAGGACTCTATTCAGCTGACTTTTCAGAGCATGAAAGATTTCACGCCAGAGCAGGTGGCTGCTCAGATACCGCAGCTGAAAGCAATGTTGGCGATGCGCAACTTGCTGCGCGATCTGAAGGCTAACTTGTTGGATAACCAGACTTTCCGAAAAGAGCTGGAAAAAATCGTTCTGGACCAGTCGCTTAGCGCTGAGTTGCGAAATGAACTATCCGCGCTGGCATCAAGAAAATCGTAACCATCACGCTGTTTTAACGGATTTATCAAGGAATGCTCATGTCTGTACAAAATAATATTGCCGGGAGTGAAAGCGTGGTGCTGGAACGTCCTGCTGCGGGTGGGGTTTACGCCTCCCTGTTTGAGAAAATCAATCTGAGTCCTGTCTCCGAGTTGAGCGCATTAGACCTCTGGCAAGATGCGCAGGCGATGTCAGATGCGACCGCTGATGAGCGTCTGACTGCAGGTATGCAGGTCTTTCTGGAATGTCTGACCAAAGCAGGCGCGAAGGTCGAAAAACTGGATAAAAGCCTGATCGATCATCACATCGCTGAGCTCGATTACCAGATCAGCCGCCAGCTGGACGCGGTTATGCACCATGACGAGTTTCAGGCGGTCGAAAGCCTGTGGCGTGGAGTGAAGTCACTGGTTGATAAAACAGATTTTCGCCAGAACGTGAAAATTGAGCTTCTGAGTATGTCCAAAGAAGATCTGCGCCAGGACTTTGAAGACAGCCCGGAAATCATCCAGAGTGGTCTGTATAAACACGCCTACATTGATGAATATGATACCCCAGGCGGCGAGCCGATTGCGGCACTGATTTCCGCTTACGAGTTTGATGCTTCAGCGCAGGATGTCGCTCTGCTTCGCAACATCTCCAAAGTATCCGCTGCTGCACATATGCCGTTTATCGGCTCAGCAGGCCCGAAATTCTTCCTCAAGGAGTCAATGGAAGATGTCGCGGCAATTAAAGATATTGGTAACTATTTTGACCGCGCAGAGTACATCAAGTGGAAATCATTCCGCGATACTGACGACGCCCGCTACATCGGCCTGGTCATGCCGCGCGTATTGGGACGTTTACCGTATGGCCCGGACACCGTTCCGGTTCGCAGCTTCAACTATGTCGAAGAAGTCAAAGGTCCGGATCACGACAAATACCTGTGGACTAATGCATCGTTTGCCTTCGCTTCAAACATGGTGCGTAGTTTTATCAATAATGGCTGGTGTGTACAAATCCGCGGCCCGCAGGCTGGTGGTGCGGTTCAGGACCTGCCTATTCATCTGTACGATCTCGGTACCGGCAATCAGGTAAAAATCCCGAGCGAAGTGATGATTCCCGAAACCCGCGAATTCGAATTCGCGAATCTGGGCTTCATTCCTTTGTCCTACTACAAAAACCGCGACTATGCGTGCTTCTTCTCAGCCAACTCCACTCAGAAACCGGCGCTGTATGACACCGCTGATGCGACGGCGAACAGCCGCATCAACGCCCGTCTTCCGTACATCTTCCTTCTGTCGCGTATCGCCCACTACCTGAAGCTGATTCAGCGCGAGAACATTGGTACCACTAAGGACCGCCGACTGCTGGAGCTGGAGCTGAACACGTGGGTCCGCAGCCTGGTGACCGAAATGACCGATCCGGGCGACGAGTTGCAGGCTTCTCACCCGCTGCGCGACGCGAAGGTGGTAGTGGAAGACATCGAAGACAATCCGGGCTTCTTCCGCGTGAAGCTGTACGCCGTCCCGCATTTCCAGGTGGAAGGCATGGATGTAAATCTGTCGCTGGTTTCCCAGATGCCGAAAGCCAAATCGTAAAAACAGGCAGGAAGCTGATGAAAACGGAACAACCGTTATGGGGCAGGGGCATTATGGTCTCTCCCCAGCATTTTCAGCAACAGGTCGCGTATGCGGCCTGGTCTGCCGAATGTATTGCCCGACTGGGCCTCTCCTGTCCATGGGGGGTTATCAACGCCACCTTCGAAACGGAAGCTCTCAGGCTTGGACGTCTGCAGGCCCATCATCTGCATGTTCGTTTTCAGGACGGTACGCTGATTGATACAGATAATGCGGATACCCTGCCACCGGTCCTTTCGCTTGAACGCGAATCGCAGGAGGTGACGGTGGTACTGGCACTCCGCTGCTGCGGTCGAACGGCGGCAACTGCCTGAAACCCGAAGAAGTGGCCGAGCGTCCGGTGCGATATCGTCAGCGCTGGCGGGATGTGCGCAATGCTTATGGAGATGACACCCGCCAGATTGCCGTAATGCAGCCCGAACTGACCCTGCGTTTTGCGCATCAGAATAACAGCGATTACCTGATTTGTCCGGTCGCCCGACTTCAGCAAGACTCGCAGGGTACATGGCAATTAGACGAGACGTTTCTTCCTCCACTGTTGACTCTCCAGGGCAGCCGTTGGCTGGTTACTCAGCTTGAACAACTCATGACCCAACTGCGGGCTCGTCTGTGCCGTCTGATGGCGATGCGGCGTGAAAGCAATGAGCGTATGGCAGACTTCGCCGTGGCCGATGTATCACTGTTCTGGCTGCTCAACGCGCTGAACAGCGCTGAGCCCGTGCTTGGCCAGTTCCAGCGTAACCTGCAAAGCCCGCCGGAGCGTCTGTATCCGGAACTTTCTCGACTGGCAGGGAGCCTGCTGACCTTCTCTCTGGAACATCAGGTGAGCGCTATACCGATCTGGCACCACGAGCAACTCAATATAGTGTTTCCGCCGCTGTTTGATTTGCTTGGCGATTTGCTTGAAGCCAGCTTGCCGTCCCGCGTGGTGTCTCTGTCACTCGACTATGACCCACGACTGCACTTCTGGCAGGCTCGACTCCACGACCCGCGTCTGCGCGAAGGGGCTGATTACTATCTTTCTGTGCGCTCGCCGATCCCAGTAGCGCAACTGCAGGAACAGTTCCCGCGTCAGTGTAAGGTGGGCAGTCCTGACCATGTGCGGGGGATCGTCAACTCTTCCCGCGTGGGCGTGCCGTTGATGCCATTGCGCCATGTACCAGCCGCCATTCCGCTGCGCCTGGAAAATCAGTATTTCAGTCTCGATCTCTCCCATCCTCTGGCGACTGAGATGCTCCAGAGTGGGACGTGTATGTTTTACGTCCCGGGCATGCTGGGCGAGCCTGAACTTGAACTCTTTGCGGTACTGAGAACATGAGTGAACGTAAACACGGCGCCGCCGTATCTGTTGATATTGACGCACTGCTGCAGAATACATGGCTGCAGGTCATTAGCCTTCGTCATGGACCGCAGTTTCAGGAAGGTGAAGGTCGGGTTTTGTGGGAGCGTTGCGTCGCTGACGTGGAGCGCGTTCAGCGCGAACTGAAAGCGAGTGAACTCGACGAAGCCAGCTGTGAGCATATCCTCACTGCACAATGTGCATTACTTGACGAAGCGGTCAAAGGGCGCGGTGTGGAGGATGACGCCTGTGTGCAGTGGTATGACATTCCCCTGCAGGGACACTTCCTCGGCACGATGGATGCCGGCGACACCCTGTGTGACAGGATGCGTGATGTCCTGCGTGAACCTGCGCCAGACAATGCCGTACTGACCTGCTTCCAGCGGGTAATAATGCTCGGATTTATGGGAAGTTTCCGCTCGCTGAACGATCCTGAACGCCAGAAGCTGGTCAGCGCACTCAGTGAACATGTCGCGCCGTTCAGCTTTCCTCAGACCCACCCTGTTCTGGCAGAAAGCCGTGCCGGATGGGGAATGGGCGGATGGCTCGCATCATGGCCTGCACGTATTGGACTAAGCGTGATTGTTCTTGCCGCACTCTGGTGGGGACTGGATCGTTGGCTCGATCAGATGCTGCTGACCCTGCTGCCGGGAGCTATAAAATGAGTCCTGCACAACAGCGCGGGCTTGCGCTGTGGGCCGTTCTGCTTAGTGCAGTGGTCTGCCTGGGCTTTCTGCCGGTATCCCGGCTGGCTTCAGTGCTTGTTCTGCTGGCGATGCTTGGGGTCATCTTAGTGTTCTGGTATATCACCAGACCTCGTGGAGAGCATGATGTCACCCTGCGTCTGGATGACCTTCCTGAATCCTCTTACCGTCAACCCGTGGTGCTGGTTTGTGGCGATCTGCCGCTGACCTGGCCGCAGCAGTCATCAGTACTCATCGTCACGCAGGGATGCTGGATCCGCGTTGAGGATCATCATGATCTGGAGCAGGTTGCCCGTCAGGTACTGTGGCAGCGCCCGGACTGGGGGCGTCAGCTGTCGGTGATGGTCAGTGTCTGCCCGCAGAAACGCGTTGACAGCGAAGCCCTGACAAGTCGTCTGCTGGCTCTGCGCTGGCAAATCAGCCAGTTGCGTAAAGAAACGGGACATTCTGTGCCATTGATTTTGAATGGTCAGATCGGCAGTGCGATGACGGATGACATGCTCTGGCAGGCTGCTATTCCGGGTGAAGGGTGGACTGTCTGGCGTGAGTCGAATGCGCCTTGTTCAATTGCCGCGTGGGTCTCAACTGGCGGTGCGCCTGTGATGGAGCAGCAGGTGCTGATGAACAGCCTGATGAGCTGGTTCCATCAGCATGTCCAGGCGGTATTCATCGATGATAATCCTGATGTTCCGACCATTGCACCTGCAGCGCAGCTGTGGGGAATGGGGCTGATTCTTGCCGGAAGCCTTGCATCTTCAGCCTGGACGGCGTGGTTATCGCGTCATACTGCCATGCAGCAGGTGGCTGGCTGGCAACCGGTAGGGACGGACAGTACGGTGATCTCACCCTTACCGGATTTCATCCTGCCGCTGCTACCGGAGGGAAGTGGACTCACTCCCCGTGCCCGCACCTGGCGCTGTGCCCTTGGTCTTTTCACCCTGGCGGCCATCGCCGCGCTGCTCAGCAGTGGCTGGAACAATCGCCAGCTGTTGCATCGCGTGAGCTTCGATATAGCCCGTTATGACAGCCTCTCCATGGATGACTACGGCCCGAAGGCTAGCGCCGTAGCGGCCCTTCGTGAGAATGCGGCGCTGCTGGATGACTATGCACGTAACGGCGTACCGGCCCGACTGGGTCTGGGGCTTTATCAGGGGGAACGTCTACGGATGCCCCTTCTGGAAGCGATCCGCTCGTATGTGCCGCCGCCTCCTAAACCGCAGCCAACCCCAAAACCGGTGCCGAAAATTGTGAGGCTCGACAGCATGTCGCTGTTCGATTCCGGCAAGTTCGAGCTGAAAGCGGGTTCCACCAAAATGCTGGTGAATTCTCTGGTCGGCGTGAAGGCGAAACCGGGCTGGCTGATTGTCGTGTCCGGCCATACCGATAACACCGGCAATCCGCAACTAAACCAGACGTTGTCTCTGAAACGTGCCGAAGCGGTGCGCAGCTGGATGCGTGATACCGGAGACGTGCCGGAAAGCTGTTTTGCGGTGCAGGGCTATGGCGAAAGCCGCCCTGTCGCAACCAACGACACCCCGGAAGGGCGTGCGCTTAACCGCCGTGTCGAAATCAGTCTGGTACCGCAGGCTAGTGCCTGTCAGATACCCGGCAAACACCTGGCGCCATCGGAGGATGATGGCGTCTCAGAAAATAAAACGGAGTAATTAACATGGCAATTCCTGTTTATCTTTGGCTGAAGGACGACGGCGGCGCGGACATTAAAGGGTCTGTGGACGTTCAGGATCGTGAAGGCAGCATCGAAGTGGTTGCACAGGAGCATAACCTGTACATCCCGACCGACAACAACACCGGCAAGCTGACCGGCACCCGCATCCACACGCCGTTCCTGTTCACGAAGGAAATCGATTCCTCCAGCCCGTACCTGTACAAGGCGGTGACCACGGGTCAGACCCTAAAATCCGCTGAGTTCAAGTGGTACAAAATCAACGACGCGGGCCAGGAAGTGGAGTACTTCAACACCAAACTGGAAAACGTGAAGGTAGTGAAAGTGAATCCTGAAATGTATGACATCAAGGATCCTTCGAAAGAGAAGCACAACCACCTTGAACGCGTTGAACTGCGTTACGAAAAAATCACCTGGACCTACAAAGACGGCAACATCATTCATTCCGATTCCTGGAACGAACGCGCCACGGCGTAATCCTGATGCGGGCAGGTTTTCCTGTCCGCAGTTTTTTGCTGAGTGCCTGAGATGCGGGCACTCAGCAAAGAAAAAACAATCTGCCTGCCTGACCTTATGCGCTTTGGTGAACAGCGAGGGGCGGTAGCGTGTCCAGGAACCGACAAAGAGAGAGTCTCATGGAAAATCCAGCCATCCTGTTACGTCGTCTGAACCCTTACTGTGCCCGTGCGATGGAAGGCGCGGCGTCGCTCTGCCAGACCCGCGCCCATGCGGAAATTTTGCCGGAGCACTGGCTGCTAAAACTGCTGGAACAGGGGGAAGGTGACCTGACGGTGTTGGCGCGTCGCTATGAATGGGATATGGATGGCATCTGGCAGGATTTGCTTGGCTGGCTCGACAGACAACCTCGCTCCGTGCGCCATCGCCCCCAGCTGTCTGATGCCATTCAGACGCTGATGCAGGAAGCCTGGATGATTGCCTCCCTTAACAGCGAAGAGCACATTCGCAGCGTCCATCTGCTGATGGCCCTGGTGGAAAAACCAAAACTGGCACGTTGTGACGGTCTTTGGCCGTTGTTAACGCTTGCTCAAAGCCAGCTGGAGCGCCTGCGGCCTCTGCTGGATGCGCAATCGGATGAACGTCTGGAAATGCAGCGCGAAGCTGAACTGGCGCAGAGCCTCGGTGGTGAGATGGAATTTGTCGGACGTCCGGCTGGTGTGGAAATGAAAGAGGGGGAACTGAGCCCTGCGCTGCAGAACGCGCTGGATAAATTCACCCTCGATGTCACTGCCAAAGCGAAGGAAGGGAAGATCGATCCTGTGTTTGGCCGCGACACAGAAATCCGCCAGATGGTGGACATCCTTTCCCGCCGCCGTAAAAACAATCCGATCCTGGTCGGCGAGCCGGGCGTGGGGAAAACTGCACTGGTTGAAGGTCTGGCGTTGCGTATAGCCGAGGGTAATGTGCCGGAATCCCTCAAAACGGTTACCCTGCGCGCCCTTGACCTGGGTCTGCTGCAGGCTGGCGCGGGCGTGAAAGGTGAGTTCGAACAGCGTCTGAAAAACGTCATCGACGCGGTGCAGCAATCGCCTGTACCTGTTCTGCTTTTTATTGATGAAGCGCATACCATCATTGGCGCAGGTAATCAGGCGGGTGGTGCAGACGCGGCCAACCTGCTGAAACCGGCGCTGGCGCGTGGCGAACTGCGTACTATTGCGGCCACCACCTGGTCTGAATACAAACAATACTTCGAGCGTGACGCCGCGCTGGAGCGCCGTTTCCAGATGGTAAAAGTGGATGAGCCTGACGATGACACTGCCTGCCTGATGCTCCGTGGCCTGAAATCCCGCTATGCCGAACACCACAATGTGCATATCACCGACGATGCGGTTCGTGCGGCAGTTACTCTTTCGCGTCGTTATCTGACCGGACGTCAGCTTCCTGATAAAGCGGTCGATCTGCTGGACACCGCTGCCGCTCGCGTGCGTATGAGTCTCGATACGGTACCGGAACAGCTAACCCGCCTTCGCGCGAGTATAGCTGCGCTCGACATGGAGAAGCAGGCGTTACTGGAAGATATCGCCATTGGCAATCAGTGTCATGCCGAACGTTTGAGCGAGATTGAGCAGGAAGAAGTGCGTCAGATAGTGACACTCGACGAACTGGAAACCCAGTACGGTCAGGAGATGAAACTCACCGAGCAGCTACGCGAAAGCCGTCAGGATATATCACGCCAGAGTGAGACTCACAGGCTGCAACAGGAGCTTAACGAGATGCAGCGCAGCAACCCGCTGCTCTCCCTGGATGTGGATGTCCGCACCGTTGCCAACGTGATTGCCGACTGGACAGGCGTGCCGTTGTCATCACTGATGAAGGACGAGCAGACCGAACTACTGACTCTGGAAAATGAAATCGGTAAACGTGTGGTTGGGCAGGATGTGGCGCTTGAGGCCATCGCCCGGCGTCTGCGTGCGGCAAAAACGGGCCTTACCTCCGAGAACGGTCCGCAGGGGGTATTCTTGCTTGTCGGTCCGAGCGGGGTGGGGAAAACCGAAACCGCGTTTGCGCTGGCGGATGTGCTGTACGGCGGTGAGATATCCCTCATCACCATCAACCTGTCCGAGTATCAGGAGCCGCACACGGTGTCGCAGTTGAAAGGCTCGCCACCGGGTTATGTCGGTTACGGCCAGGGCGGTATTCTGACCGAAGCCGTACGCAAGCGCCCGTATAGTGTGGTTTTGCTCGATGAAGTCGAAAAAGCGCACCGTGACGTGATGAACCTCTTCTATCAGGTCTTCGACCGCGGATTTATGCGCGACGGCGAAGGGCGCGAAATCGACTTTCGCAATACCGTCATCCTGATGACTTCCAATCTCGGAAGCGACCACCTGATGCAGCTGCTGGATGAAAACCCGGAAGCCACGGAAGCAGACCTACACGAACTGCTGCGCCCAATCCTGCGCGATCATTTCCAGCCCGCGTTACTCGCCCGCTTCCAGACGGTGATTTACCGTCCGCTGGCTGAAGCTGCCATGCGTACCATTGTGGAAATGAAACTGTCACAGGTCAGCAAGCGCTTGCACCGCCACTACGGGCTGACCACGCAAATTGACGAGAGTCTCAATGACGCGCTGACTGCCGCCTGCCTGTTGCCGGATACGGGGGCGCGTAACGTTGATAGTCTGCTAAATCAACAAATTTTGCCGGTGCTGAGCCAGCAATTGCTCACCCACATGGCCGCCAGACAGAAACCAGCGTCGTTAAGCCTTAGCTGGAGTGAAGAGGAGGGGATCGGCCTGGAGTTTGATCGGATACAGGGAGTAAACGCATGAGCAACAATCCTCCGTTAAGATTCAGCCATAACCACCACCTTCTGGTGGTGAAGGGCTGTGAGGCCGAACCCGACGTGCTGGCTTTTGACGGCGACGAAGCCCTGAGCCGACCGTTCAGCTACCGTGTTGAGTTCACCAGCCGCGATCACGGCATCAGCAAAGAGATGATGCTGATGAAGCCCGGCTCGCTGACGCTGCAGGCCCCGGTTGACCAGGGTTATGGCATCAAAATCCAGCAGCCGCTGCGGGTGATTCAGGGGGTGGTGACCGGTTTTGAACGTCTCGGCACCTCAAAAGATGAAACGTATTACGCCCTGACGCTCCGGCCACGCCTGGCGCTGCTTGACCGTTCGCACCAGAACGCCATTTACCAGGACATGTCGGTCCCGCAAATTGTGGAAAAAATCCTGCGCGAGCGTCACGGCATGCGCGGTCAGGATTTTCTGTTCTCGCTTGCAAAAGAGTACCAGCGCCGCGAGCAGGTGATGCAGTACGGCGAGGACGACCTGCATTTCATCACCCGCCTGCTGGGCGAAGTGGGCATCTGGTTTCGCTTCACTACCGACACGCGCCTGAATATTGATGTGGTGGAGTTTTACGATAGCCAGCAGGGTTACGAGAAAGGTCTGACGCTGCCGTCGGTGCCGCCGTCCGGGCAGCACTCGCAGGGTGTGGACTCGGTGTGGGGGATGGAGAGCCGCCACAGCGTGGTGCAGAAGCAGGTCAGCACCCGCGACTACAACTACCGTCAGGCCACGGAGAACATGAATACTCTGGTTGACGTCACCCGGGGGGACGCGACCACGTACGGGGAAGCGTACCACTATGCCGATAATTATCTGACGCCGGGCAGCGCGTATGACCTCAATCCGGCGCCCGAGTCCGGGGCGTTTTATGCCCGCATCCGGCATGAGCGCTACCTGAATGGTCAGACCCGGGCGCAGGGCATCACCAGCTGTCCGACCCTCTCGCCGGGTCAGGTACTGAAAGTCACCGGCGGGTATGAAGTGGCAGACGTGTTTGCGCATGGCGTGGTCATCACGGCGATGCGTACGTATGCCCGCCGGGATAAGGACTTTGCGGTTGATTTTGACGGCATTCCGGACAGCACGGATTTCAGCTTCCGTCCTGAGCCTGGCTCACGTCCGGTGATGGCCGGGACGCTGCCGGCACGTGTCACGAGCACCACCGAGAACGACACCTACGGACATATCGATAAAGACGGCCGCTACCGCGTCAGCATGCTGTTTGACAGGGACTGCTGGGAAACCGGATTCGAGAGCCTGTGGGTGCGCCAGTCCCGCCCGTATGCCGGCGACACCTACGGCCTGCACCTGCCGCTGCTGGCGGGCACCGAGGTGGCGATTGGCTTTGAGGACGGCAATCCGGACAGGCCGTACATCTCCGGCGTGCTGCACGACTCGGCCCACGGCGACCACGTCACCATCCAGAATTACAAACGCAACGTCCTGCGTACCCCGGCGAACAACAAAATCCGCCTTGATGACGAGCGCGGGAAAGAGCATATCAAGGTTTCGACGGAGTATGGCGGCAAGAGCCAGCTCAACCTCGGGCATCTGGTGGATGCTGAAAAGCAGCAGCGCGGTGAGGGGTTTGAGCTCAGGACGGACAGCTGGGGAGCGATACGGGCGCAGAAAGGGATATTTATCAGCGCTGATGGCCAGACGAAGGCGCAGGGGCAGGTGCTGGATATGGCAGCGGTTAAACGCCAGCTATCCGACGCCCTGTCTTTGGCTGAATCACTCTCCAGTCTCCTGGAAACTGCAAATATCGATTCACTGGATAATGACACACAACAAAGTTTCTTACAGCAAAGTGTGGATGCCCTGCAACAGCCGGTGATTGTGGCGGGTGCACCAGCAGGGATTGCACTTTCTACGCCTCAGCATATTCAGTTCAGTGCTAACCAGAATCAGATATTAACTGCAGGCGGGAATACGGAAATATCAGCGTTAAAACGTATTGCCTTAGTCGCGAAAAAAATGGTGGTGGTGTTTGCACATGAGATGGGAATGAAACTGGTTGCGGCGGCAGGGAAAATCGAAATGCATGCCCAGACTGATGGGCTTGATATCACGGCCGCGAAAGGTTTAACCATTACCAGTACAGAAGATGAAATCCTTATCACTGCGAAAAAGAAAATCACCGTGCAGTGCGGTGGTTCTTATCTGACGATTGACCCGGCCAAAATTGAACACGGCACCAATGGCTGCTTTAAGGTAAAAAGTGCTGATTTTGACTATGCGGGGCCAGCGAAACTGGATGTTCCCTATCCGAAATTTACCGCCTGCGAATCCATGGCTTCAGAAGCTTCAGGTAAGGGTGATGCGACCATACCGTTGAGTTAAGGACGACTGATGATTAATTACCTGGAGCAGCCTTTTCAACTGGCGGACCATCAATATGCAATAATTGACCGTATGCGGGTGCCAGAACTGCCGGAAAGCTGGCCGCATATCGAACTGGTTTCGCCGATGCTGGTACCACAGGCCCATCTTTACCCGTGGCTGATACCGTTGCATGAGCTTCCACCTGGCGAGTGGAGAACATTTATGGCAGACCTTTCACGGTGTGCAGACCCAACTTCACCGCCGAATTGTCCCCTTTTACTGTCCAGTCCACGTCCGGTTAAGATTGTACGCAATTTGCTGGTTAATGCCCTGTTTTTAAGGGATGCAAACCAAAGGGGACATATCTTGCGTTATTACGATCCGCGAGTGTTGTTTCATCTGCACTGGATGTTGAGCCCATGGCAATTGTTTAACCAGCTACCCGCCCAGGAAATACCGTACTGGACATTCTGGCTGGAGGGAGAGTGGCACACACTGGCGTTCCCGGCTCGAGTTTCTTGCCTGCCCGGAGACCAAACAGAAATTCCGCTGGCGCAATTACAGCGTTGTGGGCAGATAAACCTTGTCCTGGAAAAACTGCCACGCAATGCCAATATGGCGCAGCGCCAGCAAAGTAGTCGAAAAATAGATGCATTGCTTGTGCAGGCAATGACATGTGGACTGCCCACTCAGGAAGATCGTATTGCATTTGCGCTGCATGGATTAATGCAGCCAGAAGGTTTCTGGATCGCTCCGAAGATGGCGGCATTTCTGGCACAGTCCCGACAGGCTCCTGACTATTATCGTGATGTAACCAGTAACTGGGATGAACATCTCTGGCAGGAGATGACCCAAATGCAGCCTTATAATAATGCATGGAACAATTAATATGAGCACACAAAAAGGCTGTAAATTCTGTACCCGCTATGGGTTGCCACTTTTACCCGTTCGCCCGGCGGTTGTGGCAAAGGATGATGCATTACCTCTTTTGCCAGGTAGCGTCACCGTACCTGCAGTAGCAAAGGGCGAAACTGCATGGACGGGACGCTTGCTGCGTGAGGGCTATTTATACATCTGGTCTGAGTCAGGTAACCGCTGGATAAATTATTTTGTCACTTGCGAAGGATATTATTACCCGCTGCCTGAAAATGGAGATGTGCCTACTGATATTGCAAATGGTAAGGCTAAGCCATGCGTTACTGATCTTGACCCTCCATCTCCGGACAGCTTTTGTATCTTAAGTTAACGATGTCCGCTGCCGCCGGTATTCCCTCGGGGAGTGATATCCCAGCGCGCTGTGCGGGTGGTTTTCATTGTAATGCGTGAACGCTACTGCAAGGTTTCGCAGTGCTGTTCTCACATCCGGTTTTGGCATGAACGCGATATAGTCTTCTTTCATCGTTTTCACGAACCGTTCGGCCATGCCATTACTCTGCGGGCTGCTCACCGCTGTTGTGCAGGGCTCCAGATTCAGCTCTCTCGCGAACCTCCGCGTTTCATACGCGGTATACGCTGAACCGTTATCCGTCAGCCACTGCACTGGTGTTTCCGGTAGCCTGTCGCCGAAGCGCTTTTCCACCGACCTCAGCATCACATCCTGCACGGTCGAACTGTCATAGCCTCCCGTGCTTGCTGCCCAGTCTATGGCCTCACGGTCGCAGCAGTCCAGCGCGAACGTTACCCGCAGTTTTTCGCCGTTGTCGCAGCCGAACTCGAAGCCATCTGAACACCAGCGCATATCGCTTTCTGCCACCGCTATCTTGCCCTTATGTTCACGCTTCGGTCGCTCTGGTTTGTCATGCAACAACAACAGGTTATGCTCGCTCATTATCCTGTAAAGCCGTTTGGCGTTCACAGGTGGCTGTCCCTCTGTGCGACGTTGCTTGCGCAGGATGCCCCACACGCGTCGATAACCATAACTCGGCATATCGCTGATGATGTCGAGGATAGCCGACAGTATTTCTTCGTCTGCTTCGTCATTACGCCGGTTACAGCGCCTGTCCTGCCAGTCGGCAGAACGGTTAATCCGCAGTGACAGCTGCGCACGCGACACGCCCATGGTGCGGCTGACCAGGGCTATTCCCCGTCCTTTGGCAACAAGGGCGCGTGCGCTATCCATTTTCGCGACTGGCCGTACTCCACGGCTTCTTTCAGGATCTCAACTTCCATCGTCTTCTTGCCCAGAAGGCGCTGAAGTTCCCGGACCTGCTTCAGAGCAGCAGTAAGCTCAGAAGCAGGAACGACTTCCTCTCCGGCCGCAACGGCGGTGAGGCTGCCTTCCTGATATTGCTTCTTCCACTTAAACAGCAGGCTGGGCTGGATACCATGCAGGCGGGCGACATGGGAGACATTCATGCCCGGCTCCATCGTCTGCTGGATAATGGCGATCTTCTCCTGAGGAGTTTTACGTTTACGGGCTTCTTGCCCTAACAGGATCCCGGTCATCTCAAAATTGGCGTTAGTGTTAGACATATATTCAAGCCTATCTCTTATCTGGAGATACAGCTACTGTCCGGTGTTTCAGGGGGCTACATCACTAAGCCATGCGTTACTCAGCCAGAAGAACTTGCGAGTGCATCACTGATAACGCTCCCGGTAAAGCCCTTGGGCATGAAAAACGGCGTGTTCTGGTTCTGCTGGTCCGAAGTGGAATGGACACCAGTGGTCCGCACAAAGCATGAAGAAGCGTCTTATCGCATCCAGTATATGCAACCTTTTGACATGGATGGCTGGATTAATAGCGGTAAGGCGGACCAGGTTATTGCAATATCAGCGCTGACTGAAACTGTGGCGGAATACAGCAGTGAAGGAAAAAACAGCAGCGGCAGGATATGGTCCCCTGCACCATGGAAAGCTGCCACGACATTTGAAGCCCTTTTAATTAAAAAATCGGCAGACAAGCTTTACCCAAATAAAGGGGCAATGATTGTGCTGCAGGATCCACCTGCAGTCTTGCAGGATCTCTCCGCCGTTATAGACTTTGAATTGCAAAAAAACGTCTACAAAAAAGCCGAATATCAAAGGGAGCTTGCTCTGGCTTCTGCAATTACTGGTTTGAAAGAATCGATGAATCGTCAGTTTGAACGTGACGCTATTGAGAAGAATGAGAGCCAGGAACGCAATGCGCTTTATGGCCCCTTTGGCTATAGCGTGAACGGTGATGTTCCGGATAATATGTATACCTCGATCGGTGATCGGAAAGTAAAATCTGAGGCAGCCAGGAGGTGGGCGGAGTATGAACAATACTATGAACCATCAAAAGTGGCTGGTTTTCAGAAGAAATTTAATCAAATTTTACAGCAGTATAATGACAGAATCGTAAGCCCACGTACTGAAATGTATCTTGAGTGGATAAAGGGCAGCGTATTGCTCGAATATTTTAAGCATAATTTTGATACCCAGGAATTGAAAAGTGGGTGATGCTGCCAACTTACTGATTTAGTGTATGATGGTGTTTTTGAGGTGCTCCAGTGGCTTCTGTTTCTATCAGCTGTCCCTCCTGTTCAGCTACTGACGGGGTGGTGCGTAACGGTAAAAGTACTGCCGGACATCAGCGCTATCTCTGCTCTCACTGCCGTAAAACATGGCAGTTACAGTTCACATACACCGCCTCTCAACCCGGTACGCACCAGAAAATCATTGATATGGCCATGAATGGCGTTGGATGCCGGGCAACCGCCCGCATTATGGGCGTTGGCCTCAACACGATTTTACGTCACTTAAAAAACTCAGGCCGCAGTCGGTAACCTCGCGCATACAGCCGGGCAGTGACGTCATCGTCTGCGCGGAAATGGACGAACAGTGGGGCTACGTCGGGGCTAAATCGCGCCAGCGCTGGCTGTTTTACGCGTATGACAGGCTCCGGAAGACGGTTGTTGCGCACGTATTCGGTGAACGCACTATGGCGACGCTGGGGCGTCTTATGAGCCTGCTGTCACCCTTTGACGTGGTGATATGGATGACGGATGGCTGGCCGCTGTATGAATCCCGCCTGAAGGGAAAGCTGCACGTAATCAGCAAGCGATATACGCAGCGAATTGAGCGGCATAACCTGAATCTGAGGCAGCACCTGGCACGGCTGGGACGGAAGTCGCTGTCGTTCTCAAAATCGGTGGAGCTGCATGATAAAGTCATCGGGCATTATCTGAACATAAAACACTATCAATAATTTGGAGTCATTACCGAAACCAATGCTGTTTTGCACCAGTTGCTTTATCACGGCGAGCTCTTCGGGTGATAAAGATATATCCGGGCTGAACTGAAATAACACAGCCAGGGGAGACTTTTGGGGCATGCGTTGAAATACGTTTTGTAGCGCAGTCTCCCTTAGCAAAGAGTTTATTCGTTCTTTTACTCTCACCAGTACAGGTAATCCCATATCGCTAAAACTGGCGTGGTGGATAAGCAACTCGCCTGTCTCGTCCACCTTTGCTGGCAATATAATACCTTCAGGTACTTGCATCTGTTGCGAAATGGATTCAGAGGAAATGACATGCGGCAGGTGAACTACGTAACCAAACATACCGAGACTACGCTGACCGGACCGAATGTCCTGAGCAAGATCCCACTCCCTGGCAGCATCCCAGCCATCTGCCAGCCATTCCCCAGCAAGATAAATCAGCCAGCGAAACGCAAATGCAACCCCACCAATGACTGAGGGGATTCCAAGAAAACAAAACCAGAACGTAGCCGTATGAGTGGGCGAGCTCGTAGGCCAGAAAAAGGCGGTGATCCCCGCTCCGGCCATAATAAGTACAACCAGGAGTATCACCCAGCGCTTAAAGGATGGTGCAGATTGTCGTTTTGCACGTGGTGGAATACAGGTAAGTTCAACGGGCATTATTTACTCGTAGTCGCATTACTTAAAGAAGCGATCAGTGTGCATCCACAGGTACATTTATATCCGTGAAACGCAACTGGTACGCCATTATCCTTCATAGTTGGATGCCCTTCAGCGATAAAAGAAGGGCTGTGGCCTAATATCGGGCAACTGACCGGATCGCCTTTACGCGCCACACCAATACCGGCAAATTTCATTTTCTTTGAGCCATCCATAACCTGGCCGCCCCCGGTGGTTTTATCACCGATACGAATGATACCCTTCATCTTTATTCCCTGTTGTTTGCTGATGGTTTCCTGAAAAGATTTCGCCATGGATGTTCAGGATTACCAGAAGCATCGACCCGATAAGGGTCATCTTTATCAACCCGGCACAGTGACTCAATACTCTCGGGCCAGACGGGCACCCTGCTTGTCACCATCGCCAGGTAGCGCGGAACGCTGAAAATAAATGCCAGCACAAACAGGAGCGGGAACAGAAATAACGGTGCGCCGTTAAAGCCGGATAAAAGATAGAGCAGACCAAAGCGATAGCCCTCGCGTTTTTTTGCGATGGGCAGGCAAAAATCAACAACCCGAATGACGGACTCAGGCCCTTCTTCCATGTAACGTCGGACAAACTCCCAGTGCCTTTCAAGCTGCTTCCTGTCCGAGTGCGTGGCCGGCAGACAGAAGGTGTCAATCACGGTATTGTTATCTTCCGCCAGCACATGACCGCTGATGTAGTAGTCTTTGTTCGCATCTTTTCTGTGGCTCAGTCCTGTGGTGAAAAAAACGCTATCCCAGGGAACGCTGTAGGCTGAACCATTTAACCGGAATACGTGCACCAGTCTGTTTTTTCTGTCAAAGCGAACGGGATAATGAGTCCAGGCAAACCATTCTATTTTAAGAAGCTTGAATGAAAACAGAATTGCCGGAACTAACATTAAAG
Organism: Enterobacter asburiae; assembly: GCF_001521715.1. Classification (NCBI taxonomy): domain Bacteria; kingdom Pseudomonadati; phylum Pseudomonadota; class Gammaproteobacteria; order Enterobacterales; family Enterobacteriaceae; genus Enterobacter; species Enterobacter asburiae. Next base: position 2,467,886 of record NZ_CP011863.1, on the reverse strand, counting down.
TAAAAATCAAAAGTTCTTTTTCACTTCCCGAAATCTTCCACCTGAGATAAGGAATGGTTCCAATAAGCACAACCAAGTAAAATAGCGACAATCCAAAAAAAACAAATTGCAGCGATCAATCCACCGAAACCCTTCGCTGGGTATTATTTGTCAACTAACTCCAGATAGTGGGAATTGAGTGTTATCACTTTCATATCAGGAACTAAAGTTTGTCCATCCAGTTCAGTTGCCTGATGTTGTTTTAGCTGATGCGTTCTCTCTTCATCACTAAGAGACCGATGTAATTTAAACTTAGGAAAAAGACCGTAATAATCCATTTTATTCTACACTCCCGGAGCCAATTTAACCTCACCCCATTCCAATATACCTTTCATCTTTATTTCCTGTTATTTGCTGATGGTTTCATGAAAATATTCCGCCATGGATGCTCAGGATTACAAGAAGCATCGACCCGATAAGGGTCATCTTTATCGACCCGGCACAGTGACTCAATACTCTCAGGCCAGACGGGCACTCTGCTTGTCACCATCGCCAGGTAGCGCGGAACGCTGAAAATAAAGGCCAGCACAAACAGGAACGGAAACAGAAATAATGGTGCGCCGTTAAAGCCGGATAAAAGATAGAGCAGACCAAAGCGATAGCCCTCGCGTTTTTTTGCGATGGGCAGGCAAAAATCAACAACACCAATGACGGACTCAGGCCCTTCTTCCATGTAACGTCGGACAAACTCCCAGTGCCTTTCAAGCTGCTCCCTGTCCGAATGCGTGGCCGGCAGACAGAAGGTGTCAATCACGGTTTTGTTATCATCCGCCAGCACATGACCGCTGATGTAGTAGTCTTTGTTCGCATCTTTTCTGTGGCTCAGTCCAGTGGTGAAAAAAACGCTATCCCAGGGAACGCTGTAGGCTGAACCATTTAACCGGAATACGTGCACCAGTCTGTTTTTTCTGTCAAAGCGAATGGGATAATGTGTCCAGGAAAACCATTCTGTTTTTAGAAGCTTGAATGAAAACAGAATGGCGGGAATCAACATTAAAGTAGAAATCAATAGTATTTTTTCACTACCAGAAAATTGCCATCTGAGATAGGGAACGGTGTCAATCAACACAGCGAGGTACAGTAATGACGTAGAAAAAAAGCCAAATGCAGCGACAAACCCACCGAAACCCTTCGCTGAGTAATATTTGTCAACAAGTTCAAGATAATGGGTGTTAAGTGTTATAACCTTCATATCAGGGACTATTGATTGTCCATCCAGTTCAGTTGCCTGATGTTGTTTTAGCTGATGCGTTCTCTCATCATCACTAAGAGACCGGTTTAATTTAAACTTAGGAAAAAGACCGTAATAATCCATTTATCCCTCCACTCCCAGAGCTAACTTAAGCTCATCCATTTCCATTTTCATGGTTGGCCATACAGGCAGTTCTGCAGCTTCTATCTTCTTATATTTTTCTTGATTTTCCTTCGTATAATCAGTGCCAACAGGTATTCGTCGCCATAAGCACTGCACCAGCCATTTTTGAATGTTATCGCGATTCTGAAACGCAAGATAAATAGTAGTGCCTATCAAAATCGCAACTGCTATAAACGTTCCTATCACAGGTATCGCCCAAACTACAGCAACTGCAAGCCACAAACCAGCGAGCCCTGACATACCGTAAGCAACAAAAAGTCCAATATGCCCTTTATTTAATTCATTGAATGCATGATATAAATCATACCCCGCAGCAATCACTCCAGCCACCACGCCTAATGCTTTCCCCACATAACCAACCCATCTGAGAAAGGTTTCAGAACTGAAAACCCGGAGCCTCGACGCAGCATTGGCAAATAACCGAAATTGTTTAATACCGGTCTCAATAATGCCTAATGTCGTGCTTCCAAGGCCTAATACGCCCGCCCAAAATCGGGAATGCGCTTCTCCCTGATCGGCAGTGAGCGTTTTCTTATTGTGAATATCAGCAGAAATAAAAAGTGCTGCAACCTGAAGAATCCCGGAACATACCCCTAATGTAAATGGCATAGCCTGTCCGGCTTTTGTGACTCCACGCTGGACAGCGCCCTGCCAGCGGCTAAATTGCTGAGCTTCAACGTCTGCCGAGGTTCGAAGTAATTTACTCAATGCAATAGCACGCTCTTTGGGTGGCAGCGATGCCATCTCGTGCACTTTGTCAATATCAACCATAACCAGGAATTTTTTTGTTTCCTCCACTTCCACTGGCAACCCGTCGATCCTGAGTCGTCTCAACTCCCGTCTGACATAATGTCGTAAGCTGTCTTTATTTACTCTGCTGTCCAGCCCGCTTTCCTTAGCCAGTTGCATGACAACTTCAGAAACAAACTCTTTATATTTCCCTGTTTTTTCTAAAGGAACCAGTGCCTTATTTGTTATTGCACCCATCGCAACTAAACAGCCGTAGACTTTGTTTGATTCTAATGCCTGTGCGATCTGTTTTGTTAATATACCTGAAAGTAACCCGATGAATATTCCTGCCACACCGGCAGCATTGTCACGCATTTTTTCGATACCATCTTTAAAAGCATCGGCGATACCATTCCAGGGAATGGCAAACCAGTCCGAAAAGCCTTCAGTAGCTTTAGCTAACTTTTCAGCCAGAACATCCTGATTTAATATTAAAGCACGAGCCAGTATATTTGTTACATCCGTGGGTGTCCCTGACAACAAATCATTAAAATGACGAATGACCCCCACTTTGTCCTGCATCCCGGCAATGCAGTAATTCAGCGTCTGGACATATTCAATACCACTTTTCAGGTAATGACTCCAAATTATTGATAGTGTTTTATGTTCAGATAATGCCCGATGACTTTATCATGCAGCTCCACCGATTTTGAGAACGACAGCGACTTCCGTCCCAGCCGTGCCAGGTGCTGCCTCAGATTCAGGTTATGCCGCTCAATTCGCTGCGTATATCGCTTGCTGATTACGTGCAGCTTTCCCTTCAGGCGGGATTCATACAGCGGCCAGCCATCCGTCATCCATATCACCACGTCAAAGGGTGACAGCAGGCTCATAAGACGCCCCAGCGTCGCCATAGTGCGTTCACCGAATACGTGCGCAACAACCGTCTTCCGGAGCCTGTCATACGCGTAAAACAGCCAGCGCTGGCGCGATTTAGCCCCGACGTAGCCCCACTGTTCGTCCATTTCCGCGCAGACGATGACGTCACTGCCCGGCTGTATGCGCGAGGTTACCGACTGCGGCCTGAGTTTTTTAAGTGACGTAAAATCGTGTTGAGGCCAACGCCCATAATGCGGGCGGTTGCCCGGCATCCAACGCCATTCATGGCCATATCAATGATTTTCTGGTGCGTACCGGGTTGAGAGGCGGTGTATGTGAACTGTAACTGCCATGTTTTACGGCAGTGAGAGCAGAGATAGCGCTGATGTCCGGCAGTACTTTTACCGTTACGCACCACCCCGTCAGTAGCTGAACAGGAGGGACAGCTGATAGAAACAGAAGCCACTGGAGCACCTCAAAAACACCATCATACACTAAATCAGTAAGTTGGCAGCATCACCCGAGAGGTTATATCTTTCAATATTATCAGCGGCATTTTCGTAAAAACTAACAGACAAATCACCAGCTAAATTTTTTGGCTCAAAAGCTATTGAGATAGCACCTGTTTTATTCCAGTGAATTAAGTCTTCACATTCGCAATTAAGCAATTTAGCAGCTCTTTCGAATGAGCAGTATTCTAAAGGCGCAATTCGGTTCTCTTTCCAGACGTTGCTATCCATCACGTCACCCTCGCGTGCACCTGATGAAAACTGTGGCAGGCATCAGGTGTTACTGCTTTTCGCCTGGCCGGGCTAGCCCCAGTCTTACTCATTAGCTACCAACTACCCGTAATTTCTTCATGTCGTATGGTGCGACATGATTATCCGAGTTTGCTTCAAGATAGTCTGACCACCACTGCATCATTCGGCGGCGCTCCTGCATATGCTGCGCCAGGTGAACATAAGCCGCACGTACTTCATTGCGTTCCTGGTGACTCATTTGTCGCTCTACGGCATCTCTTGACCACAATCCTGATTCGGTAAGAGCAGAGCAGGCCATTGCCCGGAAACCATGTAAGCAAATATCGGCCTGCGTATCATAACCCATAGTACGGAGCGCTTTATTAACCGTGTTCTCACTCATAGGCTTATAGGGATTGCTATCGCCAGGAAAAATCAGTGTGTATTCATTGCTGATGTTTTTAATCGATTTCAATACGTCAATTGCCTGCGAAGACAGTGGTACTGCATGCCCACTGCCCATTTTAGCCCCACGTTCAGAGAATTTTACGCCTGCAATTTCTTCTCGCTGACCAGGGATTGTCCACATGGCAGTTTCAAAGTTTATCTCGTCCCAGCGAGCATGGCGAAGTTCGCTTGAACGAACAAATGTATGAAGAGAAAGTAACACGGCGAGTTTGGTGAGAGATCTGCCTGTGTAGGTTTCAGTTTTCGCCATCAATTCTGGCAGACGATCCAGAGGTAGAGCGGGGCGGTGTTTAGTTTTAGGACTCGTCAAAGCACCTTTCAGGTCATGAGCTGGGTTGTACTCGACAATTCCACGCTGAACCGCATAGCGGAATACGCTGCTCATTGTGGTCTTTACTCTTCCCGTAGTAGCACCAATGCCTTGTTCGTTCATGCTAATAAGCAAAGGTAGCAGATCCCGTGTTTTTAAGGTGTCGATGGGTTTGCAACCGATGAGAGGAAATATGTGGTTTTCCATTTCCCTCAATATCTTATTACGGGTGATCTCTTTCCACACAGGATGCCCCATCGTTCCGCCGTGCCACTCACGGGCTATAGCTTCGAAAGTTGGTGACGTTGGTTCAGTACTTTCAGCTTTTTTTGTTTCACGTGGGTCTCTGCCCTCGGCAAGAAGCTGTCTGGCTTCATCTCTGCGTTTACGGGCTGTTGTCAGCGGAACATCCGGATACAAGCCTAATGCTAATGTCGCCTGCTTACCAGCAAAGCGATAATTCATGCGCCAGTATTTGCCACCGGTCTTTTTGACCAAGAGATACAGACTGCCACCATCGGATATTTTGTAATCGGTGTCTCGTGGCTTGGCATTCTCGATCTGTTTGGGTGAAAGCTCGTTTATAGCCATAAATGACACCCCTCATGAGGTAATTGATGGTATCTGGATATCGAACTGAATAGTACCATCACTTATACCATCAGAGTGCTGTAATGTCATGAAGGTAATTGAACGCTGTGTAAGTGTGGTTTCTGCTGGAAGGCTTGGTATTACTGATGTTGTGAAGTGAGCTGAAGTGTTGTGAAATGACTCAATGGTGTCCCCTGCAGGAATCGAACCTGCAACTAGCCCTTAGGAGGGGCTCGTTATATCCATTTAACTAAGGGGACGAGGCGGCACGAGTATAGCCTTATTTACACTTTGCGTTAAGCGCATCGCCGCCTGACTGCTCAAAGAGTCACCATTCAGGTCGATTTTTTTGTCGATTTATCATCATTTTCCCGTGCCTTAAGCTCAGCTTTGCGTTTGTTCGACATGTCGTTACGAATTTGGGCATGGCTTAACAGCGCGAAGATAAATGTTCCGCCGCAGATGTTTCCCGCCAGCGTCGGAAGGGCAAACGGCCAGAAGAAATCGCTCCAGTGAAGCGTACCGTTAAAGACCAGATAGAGGATTTCAACGGTACCGACCACAATATGCGTGGTGTCCGCCAGCGCAATTAGCCAGGTCATCAATATGATCACCACAATTTTGGCGCTTCCCGCTGAAGGAAACATCCAGACCATCGTGGCGATAATCCAGCCAGAGATGATGGCGTTTGAGAACATCTCGACCGGCGTGTTTTTCATTACGTCCATGCCGATTTTCACAAACGCATCCCGGGTGGGTTCATCAAAGATCGGCATATATTCAAACGCCCATGCCGCGATGCCCGTGCCGATGATATTACCCAGCAGGACCACGCTCCAGAGCCGCATCAATAAGCCGAAATTACCGAGTGTGGGGTTTTGCATCACCGGCAGAACGGCGGTCACCGTGTTTTCGGTAAACAGCTGCTGGCGGGCCATGATGACAATAATAAAGCCGAAGGTATAGCCGAGGTTTTCCAGTAAAAATCCACCGGGTACGCCTTCCAGCTGCACATGAAATATCCCTTTCGCAAGCAGAGATGCGCCCATTGATAGCCCGGCAGCGATGGCTGACCAGAAGAGGGCCATCGCGTCGCGCTCCATCTCTTTTTCACCATCCTGGCGTATATGCTCGTGGATGGCCATTGCGCGGGAGGGGAGGCGATCTTCATCAATTTCTATCTTCTCGCCGCGCGCTTTCTCCTCGCTTTCAATTTCAAGTTCCTCAGTGCTCTCGCCAATTTTCTCTTCACCTACATCTTTCATATCTGCTCCCGGAGGTTGATCTTTCTGTTAAGCGTAGCGGCTTTTATCGGGATGCCTGTGGGGATGCTCTTAATTTGGCTGCAATGACAACAAAGGTGATACATCTCTTTCAAAGACATTATAAAATTGCCAGCGAAACGAATTCCTAAAGCCAGGCTATGCTGAGATCAGAGTCACGGTGATTACTGCCCGTAATTGTGCTCATAGACATCGGTAAACGTGCTGTTACAATCGCTTGCACGTTTACAGACGGAGCGTCAACGGCTCCGTTACGGATGGCAATCAACGATAGCCATACTGAACAGGGAGATATTTATGAAACTTCGGCTGTCGGCGCTTGCGCTTGGCGCGACGATGCTTGTGGGCTGCGCCAGCTCCGGTGAGCAAACGGGACGCTCCGATCCTCTCGAAGGATTTAACCGCTCAATGTATAGCTTCAACTACAACGTACTGGACCCGTATGTGGTTCGTCCGGTGGCAGTAGCATGGCGCGATTATGTTCCACAACCTGCGCGTAACGGGTTAAGTAACTTTACCAGCAACCTCGAAGAGCCTGCGGTAATGGTGAACTACTTCCTGCAGGGCGACCCTTATCAGGGGATGGTCCACTTTACCCGCTTCTTCCTGAACTCCATTCTGGGGATGGGGGGCTTTATTGATGTTGCAGGTATGGCTAACCAGAAACTGCAGCGTGAACAGCCGCACCGTTTTGGCAGCACGATGGGACACTACGGCGTCGGGTATGGTCCGTACGTGCATTTACCGTTCTACGGTAGTTTCACCCTCCGTGATGATGGCGGCGATATGGTGGATACGCTGTATCCGGTCCTGTCATGGCTGACCTGGCCGCTGTCGGTAGGTAAATGGACGGTGGAAGGGATTGAAACTCGCGCGCAACTGCTCGACTCTGATGGCCTGCTGCGCCAGTCTTCTGACCCGTACATTATGGTGCGTGAAGCGTACTTCCAGAATCATGACTTTATTGCCAACGGCGGCAAGCTGAAGCCGGAAGAGAATCCAAACGCGAAGGCGATCGAAAACGAACTAAAAGATATCGATTCGGAGTAAATAAAAAAGGTGAGCAATGCTCACCTTTTTTGATTCCAGCGCGATTAGAACGCGTAGTTGAAGTTCATGCCGTACAGCCAGGCCTTACCTTCGGAAGAGAACTCATACGGACCTTCCTTGAAGTTAACTTTTTGACCGTGCATATAAGATATGCCCGCATCAATAGAAGCATCCTTGTTGAATGCATAGGTCGCACCAGCGCTCAGCCAGAAGCGGTCCTGATCCGGAATCGAGATAGAGCGTTTGTCTGCTGGTACCGGACTATCATCGAAGGCAATACCGGTACGGAATGTCCAGTTGTCATCCATATAGTAGGTGGTCCCCAGCGCGATGCGGTAAGCATCACGGAAGCTCTCATCTTTATAGAAGAGCGTGTCGCCGTTGCTGTTGGTCGCCTTCAGCTCCTGGAACTGGCTCCAGCTGGTATAGGTCAGGCTATAGTGAACTGCCCACTGTGGCGCCACTTTGTTATAACCAGACAATTCCCACATTTCTGGTAAGTGCAGGCTCAGAGAGCCGCCAGTGGTTTGGCCATTGGTCCCCATCGGAAGACCGAAGTTGCCGAGGATCTGGTTATAAGCAGAAGGGAGGCTGCTTTTGTAATCGCCATCAAAGTCGATTTTTACTTCTGAACGGTAGGTAAAGCCGTAACGGTTGTTTTTATCGAGTTCATAAAGGATGCCTGCGTTCCAGCCAAAGCCCCACTCATCGCCCTTCAGATAAGCGATCTGAGTATCTGCCGGGATACCAGCCACTCGCTGTGCCAGGGCTGGTGGTAGTGCGCCTGAGCCAGCGACGACTTTGCCCAGGTCGCCCGCGTAACGTTCGATCTTCGCTTTAGCATACACAGCGTCAAAGCCAACGCCGAAACTCCAGTGATTATCCAGACGGTAAGCACCGCTCAGGTTCAGGTTCAGGGTTTCCAGGTCGGTTTTACCGCCAAACGCCCCAGCTGCATAGTCGTTATTGAACTCGGTTGCTAAACCGTAGTTAGAGGTCACGGATGCGCCCCAGCCGAACTGGTCGTTAATCGGCGCCACGAAGTGCATGTTTGGAACCCATGCCGTTGGGGCAATGTTATCCGATTTCAGATCGGCACCTGTCGGAGAACGGCCCGAGATATCAACACCTGGATCGACAAAAATTGCACCGGCAGAGAAAGTCGGACGATCGAACATCATGATCAACGCGGGGTTACGACTCGCGTTACCCGCATCATCAGCAATAGCGCCTTCCCCGGAATACGCACGGCCAAGGCCAGAGGAAGAAAATTCGTTTAACTGAAAGCCCGCTGACCAGGCGGAAGTGGAGACGAGTGCCACTGCGACTGCCAGCGCAGTCTTGTTGAACAGGGTTTTCTGGCTCATGACCATAACCTCATTGAGTTATTTTTATTCAATAATTGTTACATACCGTAACAGGAGCGCGAAGTGTAGGGTCTGAGGTATGACAGACAAATCAGACCAGTGGCCAGAGTATAGGTCTGACCAGCCGGAATGTTGCAAGTTTGTTTATTAATATTTTCAAACATGTTTCGTGAAACGAGATCTGGTTGGCAAAATTGTGACCATCACGACTCACCCAAAAGGGTGGTTTTTGTTTTAGATCATTTTTTAGTGTGATATTGGTCACTTATCCCCTTTTGCGCCATTAACGGCTGGAGAGCGCCCGCGCCGGGGCGTAAAATAGCAGCATCGTGTTTATCTCGCGCGCTGCGCGAATACAGAGGAAATTGAGCTATGAGTAAATGCAGTGCTGATGAAACCCCGGTTTGCTGCTGTATGGATGTTGGGACCATCATGGACAACACCGATTGCACCGCCTCTTACAGCCGTGTATTCACCAACCGTGCCGAAGCGGAAGAGACCCTGACCGCGCTGAGCAAGCGTGCGCGTGACGTTGAATCCGATCCGTGTGAAATCAAGTCTACCTTTACCGAAGTGGAAGGCGGCGTGAAGCTGGACATCGACTTTGTCTTCGCCTGCGAAGCAGAAACGCTGATTTTCCAGCTGGGCCTGCGTTAATTTCTGCGGCCTGAAGCCGTCACCCCGACCCTCTCTCACGGAAGAGGGTGCAAACATTAAAAACGGTAACCTACGGGTTACCGTTTTGCTTTTACCTTGCGCACCCGGCAACAAACCGCACAAATGCCTCTGCTATGCAGGGGCATTTTCTTTTTCTTCTCTGTGTTTTAGCTCGCACTTTTTCGTTTCCCCGATTGGCTGAATGTAAAAAAATGGTTAAGACTATTATCAGGTCAGACCACTTTATTTTTGCGAAAATTTTTTACAGGGGAGTGTTATGAGTCAGGCATTACCGCTTATTACCCGTCAGGGCGATCGCATTGCCATAGTCAGTGGATTGCGCACGCCATTTGCGCGTCAGGCAACGGCGTTTCATGGCATACCGGCCGTCGACCTGGGGAAAATGGTAGTGGGGGAGATGCTGGCTCGCAGCGAAATTCCGCCTGAGGTCATTGAACAGCTGGTATTTGGTCAGGTTGTGCAGATGCCTGAAGCCCCCAATATTGCGCGTGAAATCGTCCTCGGTACCGGGATGAACGTGCATACCGATGCCTACAGCGTCAGCCGCGCCTGCGCAACCAGCTTCCAGGCCGTGGCTAACGTCGCCGAAAGCCTGATGGCGGGCACGATTCGCGCCGGGATTGCGGGTGGGGCGGACTCCTCTTCGGTGCTGCCGATTGGGGTCAGTAAAAAACTGGCGCGCATTCTGGTGGATGCCAATAAAGCCCGCACGACGGGTCAGAAACTCAAACTCTTCTCACGTTTACGCCTGCGCGACCTCATGCCTGTACCACCTGCCGTCGCGGAATATTCCACCGGCCTGCGCATGGGCGATACCGCCGAGCAGATGGCTAAAACGTATGGCATCACCCGTGAACAGCAGGATGCTCTGGCGCATCGTTCGCACCAGCTCGCTGCGAAGGCCTGGTCGGAAGGCAAACTTGCCGACGAGGTGATGACGGCTTACATCCCGCCTTACCGTGAACCGCTTGCGGAAGATAACAATATTCGCGGCACCTCAACGCTGGCGGATTACGCCAAACTGCGCCCTGCGTTTGACCGCAAACACGGCACGGTGACGGCGGCGAACAGCACGCCGCTGACGGATGGCGCAGCAGCCGTGATCCTGATGACCGAATCCCGCGCGAAGGAGCTGGGCATCACTCCCCTGGGGTATTTACGCAGCTATGCCTTCACCGCCATTGATGTCTGGCAGGACATGCTGTTAGGTCCGGCGTGGTCCACGCCGCTGGCGCTGGAGCGCGCGGGGCTGACGCTGGCTGATTTAACCCTGATTGATATGCACGAAGCGTTTGCCGCGCAAACCCTGGCAAACGTACAGCTGCTCGCAAGCGAGCGTTTCGCGCGCTATGTGCTGGGACGCGCTCATGCCACTGGCGAAGTCGATCAGAGTAAATTCAACGTGCTGGGCGGCTCTATCGCCTACGGTCATCCGTTTGCCGCCACAGGGGCGAGGATGATCACGCAAACATTACATGAACTCCGTCGCCGCGGCGGCGGGTTTGGCCTCGTTACCGCCTGTGCGGCGGGTGGCCTTGGCGCAGCAATGGTTCTGGAGGCTGAATAATGGATATGCCATCTGCATTTAATCTGACGGTTCGCCTCGATAACGTGGCCGTTATCACTATTGATGTGCCTGATGAAAAGATGAATACCCTGAAGGCCGAATTTGGTGTTCAGGTGCGCGCGATGCTAAAGCAGATCCGCGACAACAAAGCGATTCGTGGTCTGGTCTTTATCTCTGCCAAGCCGGATAACTTTATCGCCGGCGCGGATATCAACATGATCGCCCGGACGCAAAGCGCTCTGGAAGCCGAAGAGCTGGCGCGTCAGGGCCAGCAGGTGATGGCGGAGATTAACGGCCTGCCGATCCCGGTCATTGCCGCGATCCACGGTGCCTGCCTGGGCGGTGGGCTTGAACTGGCGCTGGCCTGTCACAGCCGGATTTGCACCGACGATGCGAAAACGATTCTGGGCCTGCCGGAAGTGCAGCTGGGCCTGCTGCCTGGCTCCGGCGGAACGCAACGGCTGCCGCGTCTGGTGGGCGTCAGCACGGCGCTGGAGATGATCTTAACCGGTAAACAGCTGCGCGCCCGTCAGGCGCTGAAAGCCGGTCTGGTCGATGACGTCGTGCCGCAGTCCATTTTGCTGGAGGCCGCCGTTGAGCTTGCGCTGAAAGGGCGTCAGGCAAAACGTCCTCTGCCGGTGCGTGAGCGCGTGCTGGCCGGTCCGCTGGGGAGAACGCTCCTGTTCAACATGGTGGGCAAAAAGACCGAACAAAAAACCAAAGGCAATTACCCGGCGGCAAAGCGGATCCTTGAAGTAATCGAAACCGGGCTGTCGCAGGGCAGCAGCAGCGGCTATGCCGCGGAGGCCAAAGCCTTTGGCGAACTGGCGATGACGCCGCAGTCACAGGCGCTGCGCAGCATCTTCTTCGCCAGCACGGACGTGAAAAAAGATCCGGGCAGCGAGGCGCAGCCTGCGCCGCTGCGTGCCATTGGCGTACTGGGTGGGGGGCTCATGGGCGGCGGAATCTCTTTTGTTACCGCCAGCAAAGGCAAATTGCCTGTACGAATCAAAGACATTAATCCTAAGGGGATCAACCACGCGCTGCAGTACAGCTGGCAGAACCTTGATCAAAAGGTCAAGCGCCGCCATATCAAGGCAAGCGAGCGTGATAAAACCCTGGCGATGATCTCCGGTACGACGGATTACAGCGGTTTTGCGCACCGCGATCTGGTGATTGAAGCCGTGTTTGAAGATCTGGCGCTTAAGCAGCAGATGGTGGCAGACGTTGAGCAACATTGCGCCCCGCATACCATTTTTGCCTCCAATACGTCGTCATTGCCGATTGGCGATATCGCGGCGAAAGCCGCGCGTCCGGAGCAGGTGATTGGGCTGCACTTCTTTAGCCCGGTCGAAAAAATGCCGCTGGTGGAAGTTATTCCGCACGCGACAACCAGTCCGCAAACTGTTGCCACCGTGGTGAAGCTGGCGAAAAAACAGGGCAAAACCCCGATAGTGGTAGCGGACAAAGCCGGCTTCTACGTTAACCGCATTCTGGCTCCCTACATTAATGAAGCAATGCGGTTGCTGACGGAAGGCGAGAAAATCGAACATGTCGACGAGGCGCTGGTAAAGTTTGGTTTCCCCGTTGGCCCAATCCAACTTTTGGATGAGGTGGGAATAGATACCGGCACTAAAATTATACCAGTGCTGGAAGCCGCCTATGGCGATCGTTTTAGCCCACCTGCAAACATTGTTTCTGCGATTTTGAAGGACGATCGCAAAGGCAGAAAAAATGAACGCGGTTTCTATCTTTACGGCGCGAAAGGGCGTAAAAGCAAGAAACAGGTCGACCCTTCGGTTTATGGGCTTATTTCGACCACCGGTCAGGGAAAACTGTCCGCCGTTCAGTGCGCTGAGCGCTGCGTAATGATGATGCTCAATGAAGCGGCGCGCTGCTTTGGTGAACAGGTGATCAAGAGCGCACGCGATGGTGACATCGGCGCGGTATTTGGCATTGGTTTCCCGCCGTTCCTTGGCGGTCCGTTCCGTTACATGGATTCGCTCGGCGCGGGTGAAGTGGTTGCTATCCTGCAACGTCTGGCTTCGCAATATGGTCCACGGTTTACACCGTGTGACGAATTATTGCAGATGGCGGAACGCGGCCAGACATTTTGGCCTGCAAGGGAAACTGTCCTCGTAAGCTGAGGTCAAAGAAGGGTAAATCCTGAAGTGAATGGACCTGTTCTGGCGATTTTGTAAACAGAGATTGACTATACTTACGCCATTGAGGTAAAAAACAGCGTTTCATTCACCGAATGGATCAGGCACAATGCCCGGCCATCGGGTTTTCTACCTCATAGCATTTATCGCGGGTAGTTAACGCCGGTGATTCTGGTTAACAAAAGCGGTGCAATATGCAAGTTTTTATCATGCGTCACGGCGACGCGGCACTCGATGCCGCCAGTGACTCAGTACGTCCTTTGACCGTCTGTGGCTGCGACGAATCTCGTCTGATGGCGACCTGGCTTAACGGTCAAAAAGTGGACATCGAACGCGTTCTGGTGAGTCCGTTCCTGCGTGCAGAACAGACGCTGGATGTGGTAGGGGAGTGTATGAACCTGCCGACCAGTGTGGATGTTCTCCCTGAACTCACCCCGTGTGGCGATGTAGGCCTTGTCAGCGCTTATCTTCAGGCGCTGTGCAATGAAGGTGTCGCTTCCGCGCTGGTCATTTCCCACCTGCCACTGGTTGGCTATCTGGTATCTGAGCTGTGTCCGGGCGAGACACCGCCGATGTTCACGACATCCGCCATTGCCAATGTTTCTCTCGACGAAACGGGCAAAGGTGTCTTCAACTGGCAAATGAGTCCGTGCAACCTGAAGATGGCAAAAGCGATCTGACGTGACGTGCGATATGGCGGGGCGCAATGTGCTTCCCGCCATTCTGTCAGGGCAACTCTGGCGGCTGCCACTCTTCCACTTCAATCAACACAAGCAACGCGGCATCTCCGCCGTACTCTTTCGGTGCCTGATGAAAAGCCATGACGTGTGGGTGCTGAGCCAGCCACAGCGGCGTCTGTTGCTTAAGGATATGTTTACCGTGGCCGTGCATCACGCAGGCGCAAAAAACATGTTCACGGCGACAGGCGGCGATCAACGCCCCCAGCTCCTGTTTCGCCTGCATCTGCGTTAAACCGTGCAGATCGAGAAACAGCTCCGGCGAATAATCTCCGCGGCGTAATTTTTTCAGCTCAAAATGGCTGACGTCTTCGCGTACGTACTTCACAGCCCCTTGCGTGTTGAGCAGCGGCTGAAATTCATCTGAAAAATAGTGGCTGTTATCGGCCTGCTCCTGCAGCAGGCGTTTGACCGGTACTTCGCTGATTTTTTTACGCAGCGGGCGATGGACGATGGTGTCCTGCGTGATTTTACGCGTCCCGGTCATCAGCTGACGGAAGAGCGCCTGATCCTCCTCGCTGAGCGATGTTTTCTTTTTCATTCGTCATTCTCATCTCGTATTTCCGACAGTGTACCCGACTAAACGCATTTTTTAACCTCAAGCGCGACGCGTCATTGCTGATTTATCGCCGTCTTCATGGCAAACTAGCCGCCGAAAATTATGCGAGCATGCCCTGGAGGAAAGAGTGGATAAAATATTTGTCGATGAAGCAGTAAACGAGCTGCATACCATACAGGACATGTTGCGCTGGTCGGTTAGCCGCTTCAGCGCCGCCAATATCTGGTACGGTCACGGTACCGATAACCCGTGGGATGAAGCCGTGCAGCTGGTGCTGCCGTCTCTCTACCTGCCGCTGGATATTCCGGAAGACATGCGCACCGCGCGCCTGACCTCCAGCGAAAAACACCGCATCGTTGAGCGCGTGATCCGCCGCGTGAACGAGCGCATTCCGGTCGCCTACCTGACCAACAAAGCCTGGTTCTGCGGCCACGAGTTCTATGTCGATGAACGCGTGCTGGTGCCGCGCTCGCCGATTGGCGAGCTGATTAACAACCACTTTGAAGGTCTGATCGGCCATCAGCCACAGCACATTCTGGATATGTGTACCGGCAGCGGCTGCATCGCGATTGCCTGCGCGTACGCCTTCCCGGAAGCGGAAGTGGACGCCGTCGATATCTCCACCGACGCGCTGGCCGTGACCGAACACAACATCGAAGAGCACGGCCTGATCCATCACGTTACGCCAATTCGCTCCGACCTGTTCCGCGATCTGCCGACGCTGCAGTACGATCTGATCGTCACCAACCCGCCGTACGTCGATGCGGAAGACATGTCCGATCTGCCGAACGAATACCGTCACGAGCCGGAGCTGGGTCTGGCGTCAGGCTCTGACGGCCTGAAGCTGACGCGCCGCATTCTGGCCTGCGCGCCGGATTACCTGACCGATGACGGCGTTCTGATTTGTGAAGTGGGCAACAGCATGGTACATCTGATAGAGCAGTACCCGGATGTGCCGTTCACCTGGCTTGAGTTCGACAACGGCGGTGACGGCGTCTTTATGCTGACCAAAGCGCAGCTGCTCGACGCGCGCGAACACTTCAGCATCTATAAAGATTAATCCAGCGGGCTTCGGCCCGTTTCACAACGCTCAAACACAAACAACAACATCGGAGCCGTGATGGCAGGAAACAGTATTGGACAGTTATTCCGCGTGACCACATTTGGCGAGTCGCACGGGCTGGCGCTGGGCTGTATCGTTGATGGCGTACCGCCAGGCATCGAACTGACCGAAGCCGATTTACAGCACGACCTCGACCGCCGTCGTCCGGGCACCTCGCGCTACACCACGCAGCGTCGCGAGCCGGACCAGGTCAAAATTCTCTCCGGCGTCTTTGAAGGTCGCACCACCGGGACCAGCATCGGTCTGCTGATCGAAAACACCGATCAGCGCTCCCAGGACTACGGCGCCATCAAAGACGTCTTCCGTCCGGGCCACGCTGACTACACCTACGAACAAAAGTACGGCTTCCGCGACTATCGCGGCGGCGGACGTTCTTCCGCGCGTGAAACCGCGATGCGCGTGGCGGCAGGGGCGATTGCTAAGAAATACCTGCAGCAGAAATTTGGCATCGTTATCCGCGGCTGTCTGACCCAGATGGGCGACATTCCGCTGGCGATGAAGGACTGGGATCAGGTTGAACAAAACCCGTTCTTCTGCGCCGATGCCGACAAGCTGGAGGCGCTGGACGAACTGATGCGCGGCCTGAAAAAAGAGGGCGACTCCATTGGCGCGAAAGTGACCGTGGTGGCCGACGGCGTCCCGGCTGGCTGGGGCGAGCCGGTATTTGACCGTCTCGACGCTGACATTGCCCACGCGCTGATGAGCATCAACGCGGTGAAGGGCGTAGAGATTGGCGACGGCTTTGACGTGGTTCAGCTTCGCGGCAGTCAGAACCGCGACGAAATCACGAAGGCGGGCTTCCAGAGCAACCATGCGGGCGGCATCCTGGGCGGTATCAGCAGCGGGCAGCAGATTGTTGCCAATATCGCGCTGAAGCCAACTTCCAGCATTACCGTGCCGGGCCACACGATTAACCGCGATGGCGAAGAAGTTGAGATGATCACCAAAGGACGTCACGATCCGTGCGTGGGGATCCGCGCGGTGCCGATCGCAGAAGCGATGCTGGCGATCGTGCTGATGGATCACTTCCTGCGCCAGCGCGCGCAGAATGCGGATGTGACGACCACCATTCCACGCTGGTAAACATGAAAAAAACCGCAATTGCTCTGCTGGCGCTGCTTGCCAGTGGAGCCAGTCTGGCCGCGACGCCATGGCAAAAAATCACCCATCCGGTGGCGGGGAGCGCGCAGTCCATTGGCGCCTTTTCCAACGGCTGTATCGTCGGTGCCCAGGAGCTTCCTCTCCAGTCTGATACCTATCAGGTGATGCGCACCGATCAGCGACGTTATTTCGGCCACCCGGACCTGGTGCTGTTCATCCAGCGTCTGGGCAATCAGGTGCATAACCTGGGGCTGGGCACGATGCTGATTGGCGATATGGGAATGCCTGCCGGCGGTCGTTTTAACGGTGGGCACGCCAGCCACCAGACCGGACTGGATGTTGATATCTTCCTGCAGCTGCCGAAAGCGCGATGGACCTCCGCCCAACTGCTGAAACCGCATGCGCTGGATCTGGTGGCGAGCGACGGTAAGCGCGTTGTGCCATCACTCTGGACGCGAGATGTTTCCAGCATGATCAAGCTGGCGGCTGAAGATAACGACGTCACGCGGATTTTCGTTAACCCTGCCATCAAGCAGCAGCTCTGCCTGGACGCCGGAACCGATCGCGACTGGCTGCGCAAAGTGCGCCCGTGGTTCCAGCATCGTGCGCACATGCACGTTCGTCTGCGCTGCCCGGCGAATAGCCTCGAATGTGAAGATCAGCCGCTACCACCGCCAGGCGATGGCTGCGGTGCGGAACTGCAAAGCTGGTTTGAGCCGGCAAAACCTGGAACCTCTAAGCCTGAGAAGAAGACACCGCCTCCGTTGCCGCCTTCCTGCCAGGCGCTACTGGATGAGCATGTACTTTAATGGATAATTTCGTCGATCTGTTTATGGTGTCACCGCTGCTGCTGGTGGTGCTGTTCTTTGTGGCCATGCTGGCCGGTTTTATCGACGCGCTCGCGGGCGGCGGCGGGTTGTTAACCGTGCCCGCTCTGCTGGCGGCGGGCATGAGCCCGGCGCAGGCGCTTGCTACCAATAAGCTTCAGGCCTGCGGCGGCTCGCTCTCGGCGTCGCTCTATTTTATCCGCCGTAAGGTGGTAAGCCTGGCCGATCAGAAGCTCAATATCCTGATGACCTTTATCGGCTCCACGTCGGGCGCGCTGCTGGTTCAGCACGTGCAGTCCGATATTTTGCGCCAGATCCTGCCGATTCTGGTCATCTGCATCGGGCTTTACTTCCTGCTGATGCCAAAGCTCGGTGAAGAAGACCGCCAGCGTCGCCTGTACGGCCTGCCGTTTGCCCTGATTGCCGGGGGCAGCGTGGGTTTTTACGACGGTTTCTTCGGGCCGGGGGCGGGTTCATTTTATGCGCTGGCGTTCGTGACGCTGGCCGGGTTTAACCTCGCCAAATCCACCGCCCATGCCAAAGTGCTCAACGCGACCTCAAACGTCGGCGGTCTGCTGCTGTTTATCATCGGCGGTAAGGTCATCTGGGCAACCGGATTTGTGATGATGGCAGGGCAGTTCCTGGGCGCGCGCGCGGGCTCGCGACTGGTGTTAAGCAAAGGACAAAAACTTATTCGCCCGATGATCGTCATCGTCTCGGCCGTAATGAGCGCCAAACTTCTTTATGACAGCCATGGACAGGAGATCCTCACCTGGTTGGGGATGCACTAATGAACAGTACGCATAAATACGAACAGCTGATTGAGATTTTCGACGGCTGTTTTGCTGACGATTTTAATACCCGTCTGATTAAAGGCGACGACGAACCGATCTATCTTCCTGCTGATGAAGAGGTTCCGTATAACCGCATCGTCTTTGCCCACGGCTTTTATGCCAGCGGTTTGCACGAGATTTCGCACTGGTGCATTGCGGGGAAAGCGCGGCGCGAGCTGGTGGACTTCGGTTACTGGTACTGCCCGGACGGACGTGATGCCGCTACTCAGGGGCAGTTTGAGGATGTGGAAGTGAAGCCGCAGGCGCTGGAATGGCTATTCTGCGTCGCGGCGGGTTTCCCGTTCAACGTCAGCTGTGACAACCTCGAAGGCGACTTCGAGCCGGACCGTATCGTCTTCCAGCGCCGCGTTCACGCGCAGGTGATGGAATATCTTGAGAAAGGCATCCCGGAACGTCCGGCACGCCTGATCGAGGCCTTACAGAATTATTACCACACGCCGGTTATCACGGCGGAATGCTTCCCTTGGCCGGAAGATCTTTAACAGAGGAAAGAAGATGATCGCAGAATTTGAATCACGCATTCTGGCGTTAATTGATGACATGGTGGAACACGCCAGTGATGATGAGCTGTTCGCCAGCGGTTATCTGCGTGGTCACCTGACGCTCGCGGTAGCCGAGCTGGAAGCGGGTGACGATCACTCTGCCGACGCCGTTCACGCTGAAGTCACTCGCAGCCTGGAAAAAGCCATTCTGGCCGGGGAGCTCTCTCCGCGCGACCAGTCGCTGGTGCTGGGCATGTGGGACACTTTGTTCCAGCAGGCGAAAGCGAAGTAAGTGTTTCACCACCCTCTCCCTGTGGGAGAGGGACGGGTGAGGGCACCAGACCGCACCCTACTTAACCTTCTTCCCCTTCAGCAGTTTCCGTACCCACAAGCGATTCGGATTCAGCCCCGCAAGCGTAACCCTGTCCAGCGGAATCGGCTCGTCGCTCATTTGTGCGGCTAACACTTCTGCCAGCAGCGGTGCGGAACAGAGCCCGCGAGATCCTAATCCACCCAGCATATACAGCTCAGGATAAACCGGCGCGCTTACCGCGTTATCCCGGTTATCAGCAAGATCCTGATAGGCCTCAAGCGTCGCGTCGTAGTCAGGCACATTTCCCGCCATCGGCAGATGATCGCGGGTGGCACAGCGCACGCCGCAGCGCGCGTTACCCTCGCTGACGTCAACCTCTTTCGCCCACGCCGCATCCGGGAAACAGTCAATCAGGCGCTGGCGGTTCTGCGCCTGATCCGCGTCGCTGTAGCGCATATCCGCTTCGCCACGATGGTAGCTGGCCCCGATGCAGTGATGGCCGTTAGACGGATTTTGCGGCGTAAGATAGCCGTCATAGCACAGCACCTGACGCAGTTTGCTCAGTTCAGACGCGGAAGGAATATGGCTTACCTGGCCGCCGACCGGATAAACCGGCAACGTCTCTGTCTGGATAAACTGGCTGATGTTATGCCCGTTTGCCAGCACAACGCTGGCATGGCTCGCCTCTTTGCCATCAGCAAAACGCAGATTCCAGCGTTCTGTCCGGCTCAACGATTCAACCTTGTGAGCATAATGCGCCGTCAGCCCGCGCGACTGCGCCAGGGCAATGACCGCCGCGGTAAGCTCAGCCGGGCACAGCCAGCCGCCGAGCGGATACTGAATGCCCCCACAGCCGGTTTCCACGCCAGCGGTGTCTGCCACCTCTTGCGCACTTACCGCACGGGCAATCTCGTCAGGCAGACCCAGCGACAGCATCTGCGTGATTTTTTGCTGGCTCTTTTCATCCCAGCCGAGCTGCTTCACGCCGCACCAGTCATGATCGAAAGCCACCGGCAGGGCGTCGTACAGGCGACGGGCGAAGGTAAACGCCGCCGGGAAAAACCGGAACAGGGCCGGGTCGTGCGCGCTTAAAAGCGGATAGAGTGCTCCCTGGCGGTTGCCGGACGCGCCGCTTGCTGGCGCGTCGTCAGCACAGTAGAGCGTGACCTGCCAGCCGCGGTGGAGAAGCGCGAGAGACAGCAGGGCGCTGGCGATCCCCCCGCCGACTATCGCCACCTCACGGGATGCGCTGGCGCCGCGTGCAAACCAGGGGGCGCTTGCGGGGATGTCCAGCGTCTGCTCCATTCTGCCGACCAGCATGTCGCGCTTGCGGCCAAAACCTTTGGTTTTCTGCATGGTAAAGCCCGCCTCCTGCAGCCCGCGGCGGACAAAGCCTGCCGAGGTGAAGGTGGCAAGCGTTGCGCCCGGGCGCGCCAGCCGCGCCATCGCGCTAAACAGATGCTGGCTCCACATGTCCGGGTTTTTGGCGGGGGCAAAGCCGTCAAGGAACCACGCGTCCACCGTCTGATTCATCGAATCATCGAGCGTATCGGTCAGGTCATTGATGTCGCCAAGCCATAAATCCAGCGTCACGCGTCCGCCGTCCAGAATCAGACGATGGCAGCCGCCGATGTGGGGCGGCCACTGTGCCTG
Source organism: Enterobacter asburiae (assembly GCF_001521715.1). Classification (NCBI taxonomy): domain Bacteria; kingdom Pseudomonadati; phylum Pseudomonadota; class Gammaproteobacteria; order Enterobacterales; family Enterobacteriaceae; genus Enterobacter; species Enterobacter asburiae. The sequence goes on along the minus strand of NZ_CP011863.1, from coordinate 2,446,999 downwards.
AAGCTGCTCCGCCCAGGCTACAAGCTCTGGCCAGCGCTGATGAGCGAGCCGCAGATCGTGCGCGGTTAGCGGGAATTTTTCGAAACTGATGAAATGTAATCTTTGTAGCGTAGCCTCAGGGTGGGCAGCGTGAAACTGGTCAAACGCCTGCCAGAGGGTCAGAAAATTGAGCCCGGTGCCGAATCCGCTTTCCGCGACCACAAACAGGCTCCGCGGATGCTCCGGGAAGCGGGTGCTGAGCTGGTTTCCGTCGAGGAAAACATAGCGAGTTTCTTCGAGTCCGTTATCATTAGAAAAATAGACGTCATCAAAATCTCGGGAAACAGGTGTACCCTCAGCGTTGAATTCGAGGTTGGCGGGTTGTATAGCGTTTTGTTTCACGTAAGTTACTCGTCTGACAGGCAGTGGCACGATCTTAACGATGTGAGTCCATCGGTGCAAATTTCCGCAGAAAATGTCTGATCGGACTTGTTCGGCGTACAAGTGTACGCTATTGTGCGACTCGAAACTTACTATAGTGCGACTTACAGAGGTATTGAATGAAACGTGCAGTGATTACTGGCCTGGGCATTGTTTCCAGCATCGGTAATAACCAGCAGGAAGTCCTGGCATCTCTGCGTGAAGGACGCTCCGGGATCACTTTCTCTGAAGAGTTTAAAGATTCAGGTATGCGTAGCCACGTATGGGGTAACGTCAAACTGGACACCACCGGTTTGATTGACCGCAAAGTGGTTCGTTTCATGAACGATGCCTCTATTTATGCTTATCTCTCCATGCAGGAAGCGATCAAAGATTCCGGCCTGAGCGAAGAGGTTTATCAGAACAACCCGCGCGTGGGTCTGATCGCCGGTTCCGGCGGCTCATCAAAAGCGCAGGTATTCGGCGCTGACGCAATGCGTAGCCCGCGTGGTCTGAAAGCAGTAGGTCCGTACGTGGTAACAAAAGCCATGGGCTCTGCGGTTTCCGCGTGCCTGGCGACCCCATTCAAAATCCACGGTGTGAACTACTCCATCAGCTCCGCGTGTGCGACCTCCGCGCACTGCATCGGTAATGCTGTTGAGCAGATCCAGCTGGGTAAACAGGACATCGTATTTGCTGGCGGCGGCGAAGAGCTGGGCTGGGAAATGGCCTGTGAATTCGACGCGATGGGCGCACTGTCCACCAAGTACAATGAAACCCCGGATAAAGCCTCCCGTACCTATGATGCGCACCGTGACGGTTTCGTTATCGCGGGCGGCGGCGGAATGGTTGTGGTTGAAGAGCTGGAGCATGCTCTGGCACGTGGCGCGCACATCTATGCTGAAATCGTGGGCTACGGTGCAACGTCTGACGGCGCCGACATGGTTGCGCCATCCGGCGAAGGCGCGGTGCGCTGCATGAAGATGGCGATGCACGGCGTTGACACCCCAATCGACTACCTGAACTCCCACGGTACCTCTACTCCGGTAGGCGACGTGAAAGAGCTGGGTGCGATCCGTGAAGTCTTTGGCGACAACAGCCCGGCGATCTCCGCGACCAAAGCCATGACCGGTCATTCTCTGGGTGCGGCTGGCGTGCAGGAAGCGATCTACTCTCTGCTGATGCTGGAAAACGGCTTTATCGCGCCAAGCATCAACATTGATGAGATGGACGAGCAGGCTGCTGGCCTGAACATCGTGACCAAACCAATGGACGCGACGCTGACCACCGTCATGTCAAACAGCTTCGGCTTTGGCGGCACCAACGCCACGCTGGTAATGCGTAAGCTGAAAGCATAAGTTTTACGTTTGATTCCGGAAGGGAGCCATAAGGCTCCCTTTTTTTTATGCATTGACAAGCGGCTGATCTCACAGGCAAACTTCACCACTCAACATTATCCTCACGATAATGCGTAAGCGTTTAACGTCAACCAACGCACCTTAATCCTGATTATCAGGTAGAGGGGGCGTGGCATTTCCCCGCCTTACTCTTCATTTCGGAGTAAAGCATGACTGCAGTAACTCAAACAGAAACAACCTCTTCAGCGAACGTCTCGCTGTTCCGTATCGCTTTCGCGGTATTTCTGACCTATATGACCGTTGGCCTGCCGCTGCCGGTGATCCCGCTGTTCGTTCATCAGGAGCTGGGCTATGGCAACACCATGGTCGGCATTGCCGTGGGCATTCAGTTTTTAGCCACGGTATTGACCCGCGGCTACGCCGGACGGCTGGCGGATCAGCACGGTGCAAAACGTTCGGCGTTACAGGGGATGTTTGCCTGTGGGCTGGCGGGCGGCGCATGGCTGCTGGCTGCTCTCCTGCCCGTAGACGCCGCGTATAAATTTGCGCTGCTGGTGCTGGGCCGTTTAATCCTTGGCTTTGGTGAAAGCCAGCTGCTGACCGGTACCCTGACCTGGGGAATGGGGCTGGTGGGGCCAGCACGCTCCGGCAAGGTGATGTCCTGGAACGGCATGGCCATCTATGGCGCGCTGGCCGCAGGCGCACCGCTTGGGCTGCTGATTAATAGCCAGTTTGGATTTGCGGCGCTGGCCGCAACCACGATGGTTTTACCCCTGCTGGCGTGGGCGTTTAACGGCTCGGTGCGTAAGGTGCCCGCGCACAAAGGCGAGCGGCCTTCTCTGTGGAGCGTGGTTGGCCAGATCTGGCAGCCGGGTCTTGGCCTGGCGCTGCAGGGCGTGGGTTTTGCGGTGATCGGTACCTTCGTCTCGCTCTATTTTATGAGCCGCGGCTGGGCGATGGCTGGTTTTACGCTTACCGCGTTTGGCGGCGCGTTTGTGCTGATGCGCGTGCTTTTTGGCTGGATGCCGGATCGCTTTGGCGGCGTGAAGGTGGCGGTGGCGTCGCTGATGATAGAGACCGTGGGTCTGCTGCTGCTGTGGAATGCACCCGTGGCATCCGTTGCGCTGCTCGGCGCGGCGCTAACCGGCTGCGGCTGTTCACTGATCTTCCCGGCGCTGGGCGTTGAAGTGGTGAAGCGCGTGGCCCCACAGGTGCGCGGTACGGCGCTGGGCGGCTATGCGGCGTTTCAGGATATCTCATACGGGGTAACCGGGCCGCTGGCAGGGGTGTTAGCCACCTCGTTTGGTTATCCGTCCGTTTTTCTGGCCGGTGCGGTTTCTGCGGTGGTGGGGATCGTGGTGACGCTGGTGGCGTTTCGCAGATCGTAGTTTTTGCCCGGTGGCGCTTCGCTTACCGGGCCTACAACCGCACTAGCCGTAGGCCGGGTAAGGCGAAGCCGCCACCCGGCAGTGTTAAGCAACCAGCCAGAAAATCGCCAGCGCAATCAGTAGCGCAATAAACATCAATCCCGGACGCGCAGAGAGCGTTCTGAACGTCTCGACGACTGGCGCAAACAGCGGGCTGTAGATCGGCTGAATGTTTCTCACCTCCGGCACGCCGCCTTCGCGCTCGGCGCGGCGAACGAAGATTTGATTGAGCAGATCCTGCACCTGCGCGGTGGTCAGTACCGTTTGCGGCGTGGCCTGCCAGTTTTGCTGGGCGTAATCCCGGATGACTTCAAACTCGTGCGGCTCAAGCGGCTGCTTCAGTGCCGCCTGGACGGTATGCAGGGTAGGGGCATTCTGGGTGCTGAGCGTCTGGCGCGCCTGGAGCCAGGTCACCAGATGAGTAAACTGTTTGGCCGGGATCAGCTCACCCGCCTTCACGCCGGACAGCTCCAGCATGGATTGCCAAATAAGCTTCGTCGGTTCGCCGGTGGCCGCAGCCAGCTTCGTCACCATCTGCTTGAGCGTGTTGTGCTCGGCGGGCAGCAGCGGACGCTCGGTCGCCGGGCGCACCTGAGGCTGCGGAATCGACAGCTCGTTGTTCTGCAGCAGGGTCAGCACGGTTTTGAGCTGGTCGGGCGTCAGCTGCCCCAGCGCGGTCTGACCATACTGCTGGCGAATAAAATCGCTCACCGCCTGCCGGTTATTGCCCTGGCCCAGCAGCTCCGTCAGCTGAGCGACAATCTGGCGCGTGGTGTGGTTATGCTGCGCGGTATTAATACGCTGGTTCAGGTTTTGCTCGGCCGCAGGGAAATGGCGCGACTGCAGCGGTGCGTCGTTCCTCACGCCTAAATCATGCTTTACCCCGGCCCAGACTTCCGCGTTTTGCTGTGAAGTCAGTGCGATCAGGCGCGTGATCAGTCGCTCCAGCACGGTGCGCTGTTGCGTGGATAGCGGTTGTTCACCGGCAACGTTTGGCGTGACGGGGCCTTCACCCGGAGGGCGTGGCGGCGTACCTGAAATGGGCTGCATCGTCAAAAATCCTTAAAGTCAAAACTCAGCGTAAACCAGGCATACATATATGCCTGGCGGCCAGATTATGGCACACTTGGCAGGTTTTCTTCCTCTCAAACAGGTACTCAGACGTGAAAATCCTCGTTGATGAAAATATGCCTTACGCCCGTGAGCTGTTTAGCCGCCTGGGTAACGTTAAGGCTGTCCCTGGTCGCCCGATCCCGGTCAACGAACTGGATGACGCAGACGCGCTGATGGTGCGCTCGGTGACTAAAGTAAATGAGGCGTTGCTCGCCGGTAAAGCGATTAAGTTTGTCGGAACCGCAACGGCAGGGACCGATCATGTGGATGATAAATGGCTGAAGCAGGCCGGAATCGGTTTTTCCGCCGCGCCGGGCTGCAACGCCATCGCCGTTGTGGAATACGTTTTCTCCTCCCTGCTGATGCTGGCCGAGCGCGACGGTTTTGCGCTGAAAGACCGCACCGTGGGGATTATTGGGGTGGGTAACGTCGGCGGGCGCCTGCAAAAGCGCCTGGAAGCGTTAGGGATCCGCACGCTGCTGTGCGATCCGCCGCGTAAAGACAACGGCGATGACGGGGATTTCCGCTCGCTGGATGAGCTGGTTGAACAGTGTGACGTGCTGACTTTCCACACGCCGCTGTTTAAAGAGGGGCCGTACAAGTCGCTGCATCTTGCTGACGAGGCGCTGATCCGTCGTCTGAAGGCTGGCACTATTCTGATAAATGCCTGCCGTGGTCCGGTCGTCGATAACGCCGCGCTGCTGACATGTCTGAATGAAGGACAACACCTCAGCGTGGTGCTGGACGTCTGGGAGCCGGAGCCGGATCTCAACGTTGAGCTGCTTAACAAGGTGGACGTGGGCACGGCGCATATCGCCGGTTATACCCTCGAGGGGAAAGCGCGCGGTACGACGCAGGTCTTCGAGGCCTACAGCGCTTTTATCGGCCATCCGCAGCAGGTAGCGCTCGATACCTTACTCCCCGCGCCTGAATTTGGCCGCATTACCCTGCACGGTCCGCTCGATCAGGCAACGCTGAAAAGGCTGGTGCATTTGGTGTATGATGTGCGCCGCGATGATGCGCTGCTGCGTAAAGTGGCGGGGATCCCGGGTGAGTTTGATAAGCTGCGCAAGAACTACGTTGAGCGCCGCGAGTGGTCTTCCCTGTATGTGATGTGCGACGACGCGTCGGCGGCGACGCTGCTGCATAAGCTGGGATTTAACGCCGTTCATCACCCGGCGCATTAATGTCTTCTTAATGCTCCCTGTCGGATACTCCGACAGGGACGCTTTTTTATTTCTGGAGTAAACCACCATGTCTGAAGGCTGGAACATTGCCATTTTAGGTGCCACGGGTGCCGTGGGCGAAGCCCTGCTCGAAACCCTTGCTGAGCGTCAGTTCCCGGTGGGCGATATCTATGCGCTGGCCCGTACCGACAGCGCAGGTGAGCAACTGCGTTTTAACGGTAAATCCGTCATGGTCCAGGACGCGGCCGCGTTCGACTGGACGCAGGCGCAGCTGGCGTTTTTTGCTGCGGGCGCTGAAGCGACTGCTGCGTACGTTGAAGAGGCGACTAACGCTGGCTGCCTGGTGATCGACCTGAGCGGTCTGTTCTCAATGGAGCCGGATGTGCCGCTGGTGGTGCCGGACGTGAACCCGTTTGTGCTGGCTGACTACCGCAACCGTAACGTTATTGCGGTTCCGAACAGCCTGACCAGCCAGCTGCTGACCGCGCTGAAACCGCTGATCGACGACGGCGGCCTGTCGCGCATTACCGTCACCAGCCTGCTTTCGGCGTCCGCGAACGGTAAAAAGGCCGTTGACGCGCTGGCCGGGCAGAGCGCGAAGCTGCTGAACGGTATCCCGATTGACGAAGATGATTTCTTTGGCCGCCAGCTGGCGTTCAACATGCTGCCGCTGCTGCCGGACCGCGAGGGCTCCGTGCGCGAAGAGCGTCGTATCGTCGATGAAGTGCGCAAAATTTTGCAGGACGATGGCCTGATGATCTCCGCCAACGTCGTGCAGTCCCCGGTCTTCTACGGCCACGCGCAGATGGTCGGCTTTGAAGCCCTCCGTCCGCTGGCGGCAGAAGAGGCGCGCGACGCGTTTGGCCGCGGTGAAGACATCGTGCTCTCTGAAGAGAGCGAGTTCCCGACGCAGGTTGGTGATGCCACGGGCAGCGCGCATCTTTCCGTTGGCTGTGTGCGTAACGATTACGGCATGCCGGAACAGGTTCAGTTCTGGTCCGTTGCCGATAACGTTCGCTTCGGCGGCGCGCTGATGGCGGTCAAAATCGCTGAAAAACTGGTGCAGGAGTACCTGTACTGATGTCAGACGTGGAACAAAAGCCGGTCCATAGAATTGCCCTCGGAATTGAGTACGATGGCAGTAAATATTATGGCTGGCAGCGTCAGAACGAGGTGCGCAGCGTCCAGGAAAAGCTGGAAAAAGCGCTCTCTCAGGTGGCAAACGAGCCGATTAACGTCCTGTGCGCGGGACGTACGGACGCGGGTGTTCACGGTACGGGGCAGGTGGTTCACTTTGAAACCACCGCCGTGCGTAAGGATGCTGCCTGGACCCTGGGTGTAAATGCGAATTTGCCTGGTGACATTGCGGTGCGTTGGGTAAAAGCTGTGCCGGATGATTTTCACGCGCGCTTCAGCGCCACGGCGCGTCGCTACCGTTATGTCATCTACAACCAGCGCCTGCGTCCGGCGGTGTTAAGCCAGGGCGTGACGCATTTTTATGAACCGCTTGATGCGGAACGTATGCATCGCGCGGCGCAGTGTCTGATTGGTGAAAATGACTTTACGTCGTTTCGTGCGGTGCAGTGTCAGTCCCGCACGCCGTGGCGCAACGTCATGCACATAAACGTCAGCCGTTTTGGCGCGTATGTGGTGGTGGATATCAAAGCCAATGCCTTTGTACATCATATGGTTAGGAATATTGTGGGCAGCCTGATGGAAGTGGGTGCCGGACACCAGCCGGAGAGCTGGATTGCAGACCTGCTGGCAGCGAAGGACAGAACGCTTGCGGCAGCCACGGCGAAAGCGGAAGGATTGTATCTGGTCTCAGTAGACTATCCGGATCGATTTGACCTGCCGAAACCGCCAATGGGTCCGCTATTTTTAGCGGACTAAACAAAGGTGCAATTAGGGCTTAGACAATATGGACGTAATTCGTTTTTTGATTGATTTCATTCTGCATATTGATGTTCACCTGGCGGAGCTGGTCGCGCAGTATGGCGTCTGGGTTTACGCCATTCTGTTCCTCATTCTGTTTTGTGAAACCGGTCTGGTCGTTACCCCATTCCTGCCGGGGGATTCACTGCTGTTCGTTGCCGGGGCGCTATCGGCGTTGCCCACTAACGATCTGAACGTGCATCTTATGGTTGTGCTGATGGTGATTGCTGCCATTATCGGTGATGCGGTCAACTATACGATTGGACGGGTGTTCGGTGAGCGGCTGTTCAGCAATCCTGATTCGAAAATTTTCCGTCGCAGCTATTTAGACAAAACCCATGCGTTTTATGAACGCCATGGCGGAAAAACCATTATCCTTGCGCGTTTTGTGCCTATTGTGCGCACATTTGCACCGTTTGTGGCGGGAATGGGGCATATGTCCTATCGTCATTTTGCGGCATACAACGTGGTTGGCGCGCTGCTGTGGGTTCTGCTGTTTACCTACGCAGGCTATCTGTTTGGCGATCTGCCGATCGTTCAGGAAAACCTTAAGTTACTGATTGTGGCGATTATTGTGCTTTCCGTACTGCCGGGCGTTATCGAAATCATTCGTCACAAACGTGCGGCGGCAAAACAAGCGAAGTAAATGCACGCTGGCGGTTCGACCACTTTTTTATCCAAAGTTTCGGGCTGTTATGTTTTAATGTGCAACATTCATGGTCTGTTGGAGGCAAAAATGGCATTATTCGCCTCTTATAGCAAAACTGGCATACGACCAGGTTCAGGCAGAAAGGTTATCAATGAGCTGGATTGAACGAATTAAAAGCAACATTACCCCAACGCGCAAAGCGAGCATTCCTGAAGGGGTATGGACGAAGTGTGATAGCTGCGGTCAGGTTCTGTATCGCGCAGAGCTGGAGCGCAACCTTGAGGTGTGTCCGAAGTGTGACCACCATATGCGTATGTCGGCGCGCAACCGCCTGCATAGCCTGCTGGACGAAGGCTCTCTGGTAGAGCTGGGCAGCGAACTCGAGCCAAAAGACGTGCTGAAGTTCCGCGATTCCAAAAAATACAAAGATCGTCTGGCCTCTGCACAGAAAGAGACCGGCGAGAAAGACGCGCTGATCGTCATGAAAGGCACCCTGCATGAGATGCCGGTTGTTGCCGCTGCGTTTGAGTTCGCCTTTATGGGCGGCTCTATGGGCTCCGTGGTCGGTGCGCGCTTCGTGCGTGCCGTTGAGCAGGCGCTGGAAGACAACTGTCCGCTGATCTGCTTCTCTGCATCCGGCGGCGCGCGTATGCAGGAAGCGCTGATGTCGCTGATGCAGATGGCGAAAACCTCTGCTGCGCTGGCGAAAATGCAGGAGCGCGGTCTTCCGTACATCTCCGTGCTGACCGACCCAACCATGGGCGGCGTCTCCGCGAGCTTCGCGATGCTGGGCGATCTGAACATCGCTGAGCCAAAAGCGCTGATCGGCTTTGCGGGTCCTCGCGTTATCGAGCAGACCGTTCGTGAAAAGCTGCCGCCGGGCTTCCAGCGCAGTGAGTTCCTCATTGAGAAAGGCGCCATCGACATGATTGTCCGCCGTCCGGAAATGCGCCTGAAGCTGGCGAGCATCCTGGCGAAGCTGATGAATCTGCCAGCGCCAAACCCGGATGAGCCGCGCGAAGGCGTGGTGGTACCGGATCAGGAACCCGAGGCCTGATAACTGAAAAGGGCAGGGCCGGTTGGCGCTGCCCTTTTGCTTTCTAATCTGTTAATGACAACCGGGCATTATGGAAAATAAAAGCATTCCCCAAGCCACGTCGCCCCTGGCCGCGTGGCTTTCTTATCTGGAAAACCTGCACAGTAAAACCATCGATATGGGGCTTGAGCGCGTAAGCCAGGTCGCCGCGCGTCTTGATGTGCTCAAACCGGCACCTTTCGTGTTCACCGTCGCGGGTACCAACGGTAAAGGCACGACCTGCCGCACGCTGGAATCTGTCCTGATGGCCGCGGGTTACAAAGTTGGCGTGTACAGCTCTCCACACCTGGTCCGCTACACCGAGCGCGTTCGCGTGCAGAACAGCGAGCTGCCGGAATCGGCGCATACGGCGTCGTTCGCGGAAATTGAAGCCGCGCGCGGCGAGATCTCATTAACCTATTTTGAATACGGCACCCTGTCGGCGCTGTGGCTGTTCAAACAGGCGCAGCTGGATGTTGTGATCCTTGAGGTCGGCCTCGGCGGACGTCTTGATGCGACCAATATGGTGGATGCGGACGTGGCGGTGGTCACCAGTATCGCGCTGGACCATATCGACTGGCTGGGACCGGATCGTGAAAGCATTGGCCGCGAGAAGGCCGGTATTTTCCGCGCAAATAAGCCCGCCGTGGTCGGCGAGCCGGATATGCCGCACACCATTGCTGACGTGGCAAACGAGAAAGGCGCGCGTCTGCTGCGCCGCGGCGTTGACTGGCAGTATGAGGTTCAGGATAACGGCTGGCGCTTTAGCGATGCGCAGGGCGCGCTGGACAACCTGCCGCAGCCGCAGGTACCGCAGCCGAACGCGGCAACCGCGCTGGCGGCACTGCGCGCCAGCGGCCTCGTGGTCAGCGAGCAGGCGATCCGCGACGGTATTCAGAGCGCAATTCTGCCCGGGCGTTTCCAGATTGTCAGCGAGTCACCGCGCCTGATTCTGGACGTGGCGCATAACCCGCATGCGGCGGCGTATCTCGCGGGACGTCTCAAATCGTTACCAAAAACCGGGCGCGTGCTGGCGGTTATCGGTATGCTTCATGATAAAGATATCGGCGGGACGCTGGCCTGCATGGAGAGTGTGGTCGATAGCTGGTATTGTGCTCCTCTGGAGGGGCCGCGCGGCGCGACGGCTGAGCAGCTGATGGAACATCTCGGCAAAGGCGCAATCTATAGTAGCGTGGCTCAGGCCTGGCATGCCGCGATGGCGGATGCTAAACCAGAAGATACCGTGCTGGTGTGTGGTTCATTCCACACGGTGGCACATGTCATGGAAGTGATGGACGCGGGGAGAACCGGTGGCGAGTAAGTTTCAGAACCGTTTAACAGGAACCATTGTGCTGGTCGCGCTCGGGGTGATTATTCTCCCGGGTCTGCTCGACGGGCAGAAAAAGCATTATCAGGACGAGTTTGCCGCTATTCCGCTGGTGCCGAAACCGGGTGACCGCGATGAGCCGGATATGCTGCCAGCGGCGACGCAGGCGCTGCCTGCCCAGCCGCCGGAAGGTGCGGCGGAAGAGGTGCGTGCAGGCGATGCCGCCGCACCGTCGCTCGATCCGTCACGCCTGGCGGCAGCGAGCAGCAGCGATATCGATCCGGTGCCGGTAGAGCAGCCTAAACCTGTTGAAAAACCGAAGCCGGTTGAGAAGCCGCAGCCGCAGCCGAAACCGCAGCGGGATAAAGCCGCAGAGCAGCTGGCTGCCGCGTCAGAAACCCCACCGCCGGCAAAACAAGACGCGGCACCGACCGGAAAAGCGTACGTTGTGCAGCTCGGCGCGCTGAAAAACGCCGATAAGGTCAACGAGGTCGTGAGCAAACTGCGCAGTGCGGGATATCGTGTTTACACTTCACCTTCCACGCCGGTGCAGGGTAAAATTACCCGTATCCTCGTGGGGCCAGAAGCGTCCAAAGATAAGCTTAAAGGTTCGCTCGGTGAGCTGAAGCAGATCTCCGGCCTGAGCGGTGTGGTGATGGGCTACAGCGCGAACTGATAAGATCTTACCCCTCCCCGGAGTAGTTTGCTCCCTCTCCCTTGAGGGAGAGGGCCGGGGTGAGGGGGAGCAGACGTCCACAGAGACGTCAAATGGACCGTGGCGTTGAACATTTTTTCAGCGCCTTTTTTATTTACGCGCGGGAAGGAAATCCCTACGCAAACGTTTTCTTTTTCTGTTAGAATTCGCCCCGAACTGGATGACAGGGCGTTAAATCGTGGGACACATATGGTCTGGATTGATTACGCCATCATTGCGGTGATTGGTTTTTCCTGTCTGGTTAGCCTGATCCGTGGCTTTGTTCGTGAAGCGTTATCGCTGGTAACCTGGGGTTGTGCTTTCTTTGTTGCCAGTCATTACTACACTTACCTGTCTGTCTGGTTCACGGGCTTTGAAGATGAACTGGTCCGAAACGGAATTGCTATCGCGGTGCTGTTTATCGCAACGCTGATTGTCGGCGCTATCGTGAATTACGTGATAGGTCAGCTGGTCGAGAAAACCGGTCTGTCAGGAACGGACAGGGTGCTCGGGATCTGTTTCGGGGCGTTACGAGGCGTGCTGATTGTGGCCGCGATCCTGTTCTTCCTGGATACCTTTACCGGGTTCTCCAAAAGCGAAGACTGGCAGAAATCGCAGCTCATTCCAGAGTTCAGCTTCATCATCAGATGGTTCTTTGACTATCTGCAAAGCTCGTCGAGTTTTTTGCCCAGGGCATAAACCCTGAGATGTGGCTTAACGAGGAAAAGACGAATGTGCGGTATTGTCGGTATCGCCGGTTTCATGCCGGTAAACCAGTCGATTTATGACGCGTTAACGGTGCTTCAGCACCGTGGGCAGGATGCTGCGGGTATCATCACCATTGATGCAAACAACTGCTTCCGTTTACGCAAGGCGAATGGCCTGGTAAACGATGTGTTTGAAGCCCGCCATATGCAGCGTCTGCAAGGTAATATGGGGATCGGTCACGTTCGTTATCCTACTGCTGGCAGTTCCAGCGCCTCTGAGGCACAGCCTTTCTACGTCAACTCACCGTATGGCATCACCCTTGCTCATAACGGCAACCTGACCAACGCGCATGAGCTGCGTAAAAAGCTGTTCGAAGAGAAACGTCGCCACATTAACACCACCTCTGATTCTGAAATTCTGCTCAATGTGTTCGCCAGCGAGCTGGATAACTTCCGTCACTACCCGCTGGAAGCAGACAACATCTTTGCTGCGATTGCCGCGACAAACCGCCAGATCCGCGGCGCGTACGCCTGCGTAGCGATGATTATCGGTCACGGCATGGTGGCCTTCCGCGATCCAAACGGCATTCGTCCCCTGGTGCTCGGCAAGCGCGATCTCGGCGATGGCCGTACCGAATATATGGTTGCCTCTGAGAGCGTGGCGCTGGATACCCTGGGCTTTGAGTTCCTGCGTGACGTTGCGCCGGGCGAAGCGGTCTATATCACCGAGAAGGGCCAGCTGTTTACCCGCCAGTGTGCCGATAACCCGGTCAGCAACCCGTGCCTGTTTGAATACGTTTACTTCGCCCGCCCGGATTCCTTCATCGACAAGATTTCCGTCTACAGCGCGCGCGTCAACATGGGCACGAAGCTGGGCGAGAAGATTGCCCGCGAGTGGGACGATCTCGACATCGACGTGGTTATTCCTATCCCGGAAACCTCCTGCGATATCGCGCTGGAGATTGCCCGCATTCTGGACAAGCCATACCGTCAGGGCTTCGTGAAGAACCGCTACGTTGGCCGCACCTTTATCATGCCGGGCCAGCACCTGCGCCGTAAGTCCGTGCGCCGCAAGCTGAACGCCAACCGCGCGGAATTCCGCGACAAGAACGTTCTGCTGGTGGATGACTCCATCGTTCGCGGCACCACCTCCGAGCAGATTATCGAGATGGCGCGCGAAGCGGGTGCGAAGAAAGTCTATCTGGCCTCTGCAGCGCCGGAGATTCGCTTCCCGAACGTGTACGGCATCGATATGCCAACCGCCAACGAGCTGATCGCTCACGGCCGTGAAGTGGATGAAATTCGCCAGATCATCGGTGCCGACGGCCTGATTTTCCAGGATCTGAACGATCTCATCGACGCGGTGTGTGCCGAGAACCCGGAAATTCAGCAGTTTGAATGCTCCGTGTTCAACGGTATTTACGTGACCAAAGACGTTGACCAGCAGTACCTCGACTATCTTGATTCTCTGCGCAACGACGATGCGAAAGCCGTTCAGATGCAGAACGATCTTGAAAGCTTAGAGATGCACAACGAAGGTTGATGCTCCGGCAGGTGAGGGCGAATGCCCTCACTTGCAACTCCCCGCAAAATCCTGCACAGTCTGCCCTGAAATCAGTAAGGGCGAAAATCATGAAACGACTCATTGTTGGGCTCAGCGGCGCCAGCGGCGCGATTTACGGCGTACGTCTGTTACAGGTTCTGCGTAACGTGGCGGAAGTCGAGACCCATCTGGTGATGAGCCAGGCGGCGCGGCAGACCCTCTCTCTGGAAACCGATCTCTCCCTGCGCGATGTTCAGGCACTGGCGGACGTGGTTCACGATGCCCGTGATATCGCCGCCAGCATCTCCTCAGGCTCGTTTAAAACGGCCGGCATGGTTATCCTGCCCTGTTCAATTAAAACGCTCTCCGGCATTGTGAACAGCTATACCGACACCCTGGTGACGCGCGCGGCGGATGTGGTGCTGAAGGAGCGTCGTCCTCTTGTGCTCTGCGTGCGGGAAACGCCGCTGCACCTCGGCCATCTGCGTTTAATGACCCAGGCCGCTGAGCTTGGCGCCATCATCATGCCGCCGGTACCGGCGTTTTATCATCGCCCGACCTCGCTGGATGACGTGATTAACCAGACCGTTAACCGCGTGCTGGATCAGTTTGACATCGACCTGCCTGAAGATCTCTTCACCCGCTGGCAAGGGGCCTGATTCTGTGCACAAACAGAGTGCATGAAAAGAGACGTTGCCCTGTTTCAGGGCAATTATGCAACGGCGATCATATCCTCGACATTTAATTCGTTTTTTCCCTTTTTCTCTTTCCGGTTCGTTCGGCAGACCTGCTATCTTTCACCATTAAGGCAATATCGCAACGTTTTATTAACATATTTAACGTCGAAGTTTTGACCAGACGGCAATGTGGCATAAGACCTGCAAGATGAAGCCTGCAACACAACACACAACACAATACATAATAAAATCACGGTACTTGAGGGTAAATGTATGAAGAAGACGGTTCTGGCTCTGTCTTTGCTCGTGGGGTTAAGTGCGGCAGCAGGTAGCTACGCAGCGCTTCCACAGACGGTTCGTATCGGTACAGACGCAACCTACGCGCCATTCTCTTCCAAGGATGCGAAAGGCGATTTCGTGGGGTTTGATATCGATCTGGGAAATGAAATGTGCAAACGCATTGCGGTGAAATGCACATGGGTGGGCAGCGACTTTGACGCGTTAATCCCGTCGCTGAAAGCCAAGAAAATCGACGCCATTATCTCTTCTCTCTCCATCACCGAAAAACGCCAGCAGGAGATTGCCTTCTCTGACAAGCTCTACGCCGCGGATTCTCGCCTGATTGCGCCAAAAGGCTCCCCGATTAAGCCAACCATCGACTCGCTGAAAGGCAAGCATGTTGGCGTGCTTCAGGGATCGACGCAGGAAGGTTATGCCAATGCGACCTGGCGTGAGAAGGGTGTAGACGTGGTGGCTTACCAGAACCAGGATCTGATTTACTCTGACCTGGCCGCAGGCCGTCTGGATGCGGCATTCCAGGACGAAGTCGCCGCGAGTGAAGGCTTCCTGAAACAGCCTGCGGGTAAAGACTACGCCTTTGCGGGCCCGTCGGTAAAAGACAAAAAATACTTTGGTGACGGCACCGGTATTGGCCTGCGCAAGGATGATACCGAGCTGAAAGCCGCCTTCGACAAAGCCTTTGCAGAGCTGCGTAAAGACGGTACTTACGACAAACTGGCGAAGAAATACTTCGACTTCAACGTATACGGTGAATAATACCTGGCGCTAACGCACCGCAAAGGTGCGTTACGGGAGCGGTTGACTCAATACGGTGCATTTGTTGCACCGTATTGGATCGCTTTGTGCATACTTACGCATTTATAATGCAAAAATTCCCGCCTGAAGGGCATTAGTCTTTGCCTGACAGAGGGGATTGATGGCACATTAGCACCACCCCGTCGTCGTAAAAATCCCGTATGAAGACAGTTTGTTGAGGACAAATATGAAAAAACTCGTGTTGTCACTATCTCTGGTACTGGCCTTTTCCAGCGCCACCGCGGCATTCGCAGCCATTCCGCAGAAAATTCGGATTGGTACCGATCCAACCTATGCGCCATTCGAATCGAAGAATTCAAAGGGTGAACTGGTCGGTTTTGACATCGATCTGGCCAATGAGCTGTGCAAACGCATCAAAGCACAGTGTACCTACGTTGAGAACCCGCTGGATGCGCTGATCCCGTCCCTGAAAGCGAAAAAAATCGACGTGATTATGTCCTCGCTCTCCATCACCGAAAAACGTCAGCAGGAGATTGCCTTCACCGACAAACTCTACGCGGCAGATTCTCGTCTGGTAGTGGCTAAAGCTTCTGATATTCAGCCAACGCTGGAGTCCCTGAAAGGTAAACGCGTCGGCGTGCTGCAGGGCACCACGCAGGAAACCTACGGCAACGAACACTGGGCGCCGAAGGGGATTGAAATCGTCTCCTATCAGGGCCAGGAAAATATCTACGCTGACCTGACGGCAGGCCGAATTGATGCAGCATTCCAGGATGAAGTCGCGGCAAGCGAAGGCTTCCTGAAAACGCCGGTGGGTAAAGATTACAAGTTTGGCGGCCCGTCTATTAAGGACGTGAAGTTGTTTGGAGTGGGTACCGGTATGGGCCTGCGCAAAGAAGACAACGAGCTGCGCGAGGCGCTGAACAAAGCGTTTGCTGAAATGCGCGCTGACGGCACCTACGACAAGCTGGCGAAAAAGTACTTTGATTTTAATGTTTACGGCGGCTAATCGCCCCGTCAAATAACGTGCGGCCCCTCCCGCTGCGGGAGGGGAAAAGACACGGTTCCACCACTCACGATACGACAGGGCTCGCGGTATGCTGTACGGATTTTCTGGCGTTATTTTACAGGGCGCGCTTGTCACCCTTGAGCTGGCTATCAGCTCCGTGGTGCTGGCGGTGCTGATAGGTCTGGCGGGCGCAGGGGCGAAGCTTTCGGCTAATAAACCGCTGGCGCTCATATTTGAAGGCTATACCACGCTTATTCGCGGCGTTCCCGATCTGGTGCTGATGCTGCTTATCTTTTACGGTCTGCAGATTGCGCTGAACAGCGTAACGGACGCGATGGGCATGGGACAAATTGATATCGACCCGATGGTGGCCGGTATTATTACCCTCGGTTTTATCTACGGTGCCTACTTCACCGAAACTTTCCGCGGTGCCTACATGGCCGTGCCGAAAGGCCACATTGAGGCGGCAACCGCATTTGGTTTTACCTCTTCACAAACGTTTCGTCGGATTATGTTCCCGGCCATGATGCGTTATGCGCTCCCGGGCATCGGCAACAACTGGCAGGTTATCCTCAAAGCGACGGCGCTGGTCTCGCTGCTCGGTCTGGAAGACGTCGTGAAAGCGACTCAGCTGGCGGGCAAGAGCACCTGGGAGCCGTTCTACTTTGCGGTGGTCTGCGGCGTGATTTATCTGGTCTTTACGACTGTCTCCAATGGTGTGCTGCTTCTGCTCGAGCGTCGCTACTCCGTGGGTGTGAAGAGGGCTGACCTGTGATTGAGATTATTCAGGAATACTGGAAATCCCTGCTGTGGACGGATGGCTACCGCTTTACCGGCGTGGCGATTACGCTCTGGCTGCTGATCTCCTCCGTGGTGATGGGCGGCGTTCTGGCGTTGTTTCTTGCCATTGGCCGCGTGTCGAACAATAAATTTATCCAGTTCCCGATCTGGCTGTTTACCTATGTGTTTCGCGGTACGCCGCTGTACGTGCAGCTTCTGGTGTTCTATTCGGGGATGTATACGCTTGAGATCGTAAAAGGCACTGAGATGCTGAATGCGTTCTTCCGCAGCGGTCTGAACTGTACGGTGCTGGCGTTGACGCTCAACACCTGCGCCTACACCACCGAGATTTTCGCCGGGGCAATTCGCTCTGTCCCTTACGGTGAGATTGAAGCGGCGCGCGCGTACGGCTTTTCCTCGGTGAAACTTTATCGCTGCATTATTCTGCCGTCGGCGCTGCGTATCGCGTTACCGGCGTACAGTAACGAAGTGATTTTGATGCTGCACTCCACCGCGCTCGCCTTTACCGCGACGGTGCCGGATCTGCTCAAAATCGCGCGCGATATTAACTCCGCGACCTATCAGCCGTTTACCGCGTTTGGCATTGCGGCGGTGCTCTATTTAATTATCTCTTATGTTCTGATTAGCCTGTTCCGTAAGGCTGAAAAACGCTGGTTGCAGCATATAAAACCTTCTTCGACGCACTGAGAAAGATGATGGCTGAGAACAAATTAAACGTTATTGATTTGCACAAACGCTACGGCGAACATGAAGTGCTGAAAGGGGTGTCGCTGCAGGCGAATGCGGGCGACGTAATCAGTATCATCGGCTCATCCGGCTCGGGTAAAAGTACCTTCCTGCGCTGCATTAACTTCCTCGAAAAGCCGAGCGAAGGTTCGATTGTGGTGAGCGGGCAGAATATTAACCTGGTCCGTGACAAAGACGGCCAGCTGAAGGTCGCGGATAAACACCAGCTGCGCCTGCTGCGCACGCGCCTGACGATGGTGTTCCAGCACTTCAACCTCTGGAGCCACATGACGGTGCTGGAGAACGTGATGGAAGCACCGATTCAGGTGCTGGGCCTAGGCAAGCAGGAAGCCCGCGAGCGTGCGGTGAAATACCTGGCGAAAGTGGGTATCGACGAGCGCCAGCAGATGAAATACCCGGTGCATCTCTCCGGCGGTCAGCAGCAGCGCGTCTCCATCGCGCGTGCGCTGGCGATGGAACCGGAGGTGCTGCTGTTCGACGAACCGACCTCCGCGCTGGACCCTGAACTCGTTGGCGAAGTGCTGCGCATCATGCAGAAGCTGGCCGAAGAGGGCAAAACGATGGTGGTGGTGACGCACGAGATGGGCTTCGCCCGTAACGTCTCGAACCACGTGATTTTCCTGCATCAGGGGAAAATCGAAGAGCAGGGCCACCCGGACGAGGTGCTGGCGAACCCGCAAAGCCCGCGTTTGCAGCAGTTCCTGAAGGGGTCTTTGAAGTAGAGTTTGCCCTTCTCCCTCTCCCTGTGGGAGAGGGACGGGGTGAGGGCATCAAGCCGCACCGCACTCCAGCCGATACACCCAGTCGTCATAGCGCACGCCGTCAATTTCATACGCCTTTTCCAGCACCTGCGTACGCACAAACCCTGCTTTCTCCAGCACCCGCACCGAACCGCCGTTGTCCGCCAGCACGTACGCGTTAATCGCTTTTACGCTGGTCTTGTTAAACGCGTAATCGCACACCGCGCGCAGCGCCTCGCTGGCAATCCCTTTTCCCTGCGCGGCAGGCACAACCGTATAGCCGATATCGGCCTCTTCACGATTCTCAGGGCTGATTTGCAGGCCAATATCGCCCAGCGGCGTACCGTCCTCCAGAGAGCGGATCACGAAGACATGCTCCGCCATCAGGCGTGCGGCAAACACGCGGCGGGTCTCTTTTTCCGGCGCGATGGCGGCCATGTAGCGCATGATGCTGCGATCTTCACGCAGCGAACGGAAGAAGGCCCAGTCAGTGGGTTCGAAAGGGGTGAGGTGAAGCCGGGGAGTAGCGATCGTTGCCATTGTTACGCCATATCTTCGGAACATGGCCTGTCACTGTAACATATTCACCGCACTACATCCCCCAGCGCCTCTTCTAATTCATACCAGCGGAACGCAAAGCCGGCTGCTTCCAGCCGTTTTGGCAGCGCCCGCTGTCCGCCTAATACCAGCACAGACGCTTCACCCATCATCAGGCGAATGACCGTGGCAGGCACGCGCAATATCGCCGGGCGGTGCAGGGCATGCCCCAGCGCGTGGGCAAACTGTTCATTACGCACCGGATACGGCGCAACCATGTTAAACGGCCCGCGCAGATCGTTATCCAGCAGCCAGAGAATCCCGTTGACCATATCGTCGATATGGATCCACGCCAGGTACTGACGACCATTGCCGATGGGGCCGCCGAGCCCGAGCCGGAAAGGGGGTAGCATCTTCGCCAGAATGCCGCCTTTCGGCGCCAGCACGACGCCGGTCCGCAGCAGGCAGACGCGGGTACGATCGCTCTGCGCCGCACAGGCGATACGCTCCCACTGGGCGCAGAGCTTATGGGTAAACTCGTTATGGGGCGGCTCTTCCTCGGTCACCACCACCTCATCGAGATCGCCGTAATAGCCCACCGCTGAACCCGAAATCAGCACCGAAGGCGGGGTATGGCTATTGCGGATCAGCTCGACCAGCTTTTCAGTAATGTTCCACCGGCTGCTGCATAAAAGCTGTTTTTGCTCTTCCGTCCAGCGCTTATCGGCGATGGGTTCACCCGCGAGGTTAATAACGGCGTCGAAGCCGTCCAGATTTTGCTGCTCGGCCAGATTTTTCCAGATATCGATACCCGCCCCCAGCACCTGGCGCGCCTTCTCAGGGCTGCGCGTGACCACGGTAATGTCGTGATGCAAAGCCTGCAGACGCGCAATCAGGTGACGACCAATCAGGCCTGTACCGCCGGTCAGCAAAATCTTCATACAACCTCCAGGTTTACGCCTGGCGTCGCCAGCTTAGCGTCATGGAGACGGAATCGGCGTAGCGCAGGGCGTGAAGTTTATCGATCTCAACTTCAGCATAAGTGACCCAGTGATGTTCGCGTGCGATATCGAGCACATCCTGAGTTAATTTTTCCAGCAGAGAGAAGCGGTTATTCTCCACGTACTGAATGATGTTTTTGGTTATTGTGCGGTAGTTCAGCGCGTCGTTGATGTCTTCGCTGGCCCGCGCTTTGTCTGCGGGGTAGTGAATCACCACGTTAATGACAATATCCTGACGGTTGGCGATCTCTTCCTCTTTGATACCGATGAAGGTACGCAAGCGTAAATTTTTTATACGAATAACAGCATCTGGCTGTGACATTGCAGGTCTTCTCCGTGTCAGTATTTCCCGCTCATCATACATGAGAGGCTCGCGGGCACCCAGCCTCATAGAGGGTTAAATCTGCTGGATTTTTTGCATCGCTCGCTCGGTGGCCGGGCGGGTCCGAATGCGCTCAAACCAGTTATTCACCGCCGGGTAAGAGGCCAGGTCAATTCGGTGTTTTTCATGCGTATTCACCCACGGCCAGCAGGCGATATCGGCAATACTGTAATGATCCCCCCCGAGCCACGGCGTTTTCTCCAGCCGACGGTTCAGAACGTCATACAGCCGTTGAGTCTCAACTTGATAGCGTTCTATCGCATAAGGAATGGGCTGCGGGGCGTAAGCGGTAAAGTGATGATTTTGCCCCAGCATGGGCCCCAGCCCGCTCGCCTGCCAGAAGAGCCATTGCAGGGTATGGTGACGCTCGCGCAGTTCGCCGCTCAGCAGTTTGCCGGTTTTCTCCGCCAGGTAGAGCAAAATCTCACCGGATTCAAACAGGCTAAGCGGCCTGCCCCCGTCCGCCGGCTGGTTATCAATAATGGCCGGGATTTTATTATTCGGCGAGATAGCCAGAAAGAGAGGGCTGAACTGATCGCCTTTGCTTATATCAACGCGAATGATCCTGTAATCCAGCTCGGCTTCTTCAAGAAAAAGGGTGATCTTATGGCCGTTTGGGGTAGGGCGTAATAAAGGTCGATCATTCTCAACTCCTGTCCATGCGAATAGTGGTGCCATGACAAATGAGTATAGGTGGTTGTTGTAAATCGTGAGTTTTCATCAAGTGACAGCGAGGCAAAGAGATTATATGTTGAGTAAAAACCGATCAGCTATGAGGATGTTATGAACCAGCCCGTCATCACGTTGTGGTCCGATGCGAATTTTTTTTCTCCCTATGTTATGAGCGTATACGTTGCGCTGGCCGAAAAAGGGCTCACTTTTACGCTGAAGACCGTCGATCTTGACGGCGGTGAACATCTCAAACCGCAGTGGCAGGGTTACGACCTGACCCGACGGGTGCCGGTGCTGGAGATTGACGGTTTTGCCCTGAGCGAATCGTCGGCGATTGATGAATATCTCGAAGATCGGTTCGCGCCCCCCGAGTGGGAGCGCATCTATCCTCACGACCTGCAAAAACGCGCGCGGGCGCGGCAGATCCAGGCGTGGCTGCGTAGCGATCTGGTGCCGATTCGCGTGGAACGCTCGACGGACGTCGTGTTTGCCGAGGTCAAAAAGCCAGCGCTCAGCGCAGAAGGCCGTGAAAGCGCGCAAAAACTGATTGAAAACGCCACCTCGCTCCTCGCACACGGCAACCCGAACCTGTTCGGCGAATGGTGCATTGCCGACGCCGATCTGGCGTTGATGCTTAACCGCCTGATCCTCAACGGCGATGAGGTGCCGCAGCTGCTGGTGGATTATGCCGCGTTTCAGTGGCAGCGCGCCTCCGTGCAGCGCTATGTGGCACTCTCGGCTAAGCGTGCGGGCTGATAAGCCCTGACGCTTCAGGTATGATGGGGGCAGTCTGTTTTCCCGAGGAGTGACTGATGAAACTGATGTTTGCGTCGGATATCCATGGATCGCTGCCCGCTACCGAGCGTGTCCTTTCCCTGTTTGCACAAAGCGGCGCGCAGTGGCTGATTATTCTGGGGGATGTGCTCAATCACGGCCCGCGCAACGCGCTGCCGGAGGGCTACGCTCCGGCACAGGTCGCGGAAAAGCTCAACACGTACGCCTCGCGCATCATCGCCGTTCGCGGCAACTGCGACAGCGAAGTGGATCAGATGCTGCTGCATTTTCCCCTTACCGCGCCATGGCAGCAGGTGCTGCTGGAACAAAGCCGTCTGTTCCTGACGCACGGGCATCTTTTTAGCCCGGATAATCTCCCTGCGCTCGCGGCTGGCGATGTCCTGGTTTACGGTCATACTCATATTCCGGTTGCTGAAAAGCGCGGTGAGATTTATCACTTCAATCCGGGTTCGGTCAGCATACCGAAAGGCGGTTATCCAGCGAGCTATGGCATGCTGGATGGAAATACCCTGCGCGTTATCGCACTTAATGATCAGCAAGTTATTGCGCAGGTAGCGATTAATCCGTAAGTTACACCTCAACTGCAAACGCGCCGAAAGAGCGCTTAGAAGAGAAGGTTTCCCGATGGTGGAGCAGAGTCATTTGGCAAGTACAGAGTGGGTTGACATTGTCAGCGAAGAGAATGAAGTGATCGCGCAGGCCAGCCGCGAACAAATGCGTGCGGAGCGTCTGCGCCACCGCGCAACGTACATTGTTGTGCATGACGGTATGGGCAAAATTCTGGTCCAGCGCCGTACGGATACCAAAGATTTTCTCCCGGGTATGCTGGATGCCACCGCAGGTGGTGTTGTCCAGGCAGATGAAGTGCTGCTGGATTCCGCGCGTCGTGAAGCGGAAGAAGAGTTAGGCATCGCCGGCGTGCCGTTTGCCGAGCACGGTCAGTTCTATTTCGAAGACGAAAACTGCCGCGTCTGGGGCGGGCTGTTTAGCTGCGTTTCTCACGGCCCGTTCGCCCTGCAGGAAGAAGAGGTGAGTGAAGTCAGCTGGATGACGCCGGAAGAGATCACCGCGCGCTGCGACGAGTTTACGCCGGATTCGTTAAAAGCGCTGGCGCTGTGGATGACCCGCAACGCCAAAAACGAATCGACCAAATCAGAAAAAGAGGAAGAGGCTGAGTAAGATTCAGCAACTCTCTCTCAGACACAGACTGGACGCGATGGGCTTTTGATCGCGCCAGTCACCGTCATTCAGACGCTCCAGCAGCGCTTTTCCGGCTTCAATTCCAATCTTACGATGCGGCACCGCCATCGTCGTCAGCGGCGGCTGACAGACGCGACTCACGTCGCTATCGCCAAAGCCTACCACCGCCAGATCGTCCGGCACCTTGATTCGCCTGCGCTGGCACTCGTACAGCGCGCCGCATGCCAGCTCGTCAGAGACGCATACCAGCGCATCCAGCTCCGGCCACGCCAGCAGGAATTCTGGCAGCTGTGCCGCGCCGGTCGAGAAGCTCGGCGGCATCGCCGCGTTAATCACACGGTTCGGCGACATATGGTGGCGAAGCATGGCTTTGTACCAGCCCTGCAAATGCTGCTGGAAAATCCACTGCTCCTGGTTGGCGCACAGCAGGCCAATATTTTGGTAGCCGCGCTTAATCACCATTTCCGTGAGCTCATACATGGCCGCTACGTTATCAATCCCGATATTCATATCAATCGGGTCGGCGCGCATGGCGCCCATCTCCATCACTGGAATAGAGGCGTTTTTCAGCCAGTGGCGAACGGTGTCGGTATGTTCAACGCTGAGCAGGATAGCGGCGGCAATATTTGACGCCAGCAGCGTCTCCAGCAACTTCTCCTCCTGCTCAAGACGATGCTGGGATTCTGCCAGCATGATCTGATACCCGGCAGGCTGTAGCACCTGCTGTAGCCCGGCGAACATCTCCGAGCAGCCGGCTTCGGAGAGATTAGGCACCACCATGGCTATCGTCCACGACGACGCCGAGGCCAGCGCGCTGGCGGCAAGATTAGGCATATAGCCCAGCTCCTGCACGGCAGCTTCAATTTTTTCTCGTAGTTTATCGGAAACCTGCTCGGGCGTGCGGAGTGCACGGGACACGGTCATCGTGCCCACACCGGCAAGCTGTGCGACATCGGCGAGTGTCACTTTACCAGTACTGCGCCGTTTTCGGGTTAGAGACATACACCTTCCTGCTGACCAGACGCGTTCTTCATTTCCTTCGCTTCACGTGACAGGCAGTATACGCCTTAAATCCCTTTTTTTGCTGTGATTTAGCGCCGTGATTGCAATTTGATAGCGCTATCACATTTCTGCATGTTAAGCATTGGTAGCGCTATCTTTGTGATCCCGATCGCAGTCATCCAGCGATGTGTTGAATAAAGTTTGCTCATCTTTAGCGTGTAGCGGGAGTGAAAAGTGCTCAAAAAATGGATATATGATACAACCATCACGCTGCAGGATAGCGTGGAAAACTGGCCGCAGGCGCTGGAGCTGTGCGCGAAGCCGCTTCTGGATATGCAGGTGATTGAGCCTGAATACGTCACGGCCATCATCCAGCAGCACCACACGTTAGGACCTTATTATGTGCTGGCACCGGGGCTGGCGATGCCGCATGCGCGGCCGGAGGAAGGCGCCAAAGGACTGGGGTTGTCTTTATTAAAACTAAAACAGGGCGTCTCGTTTGGTGCCGGTGAGTTTGACCCTGTCGATGTCATTATTATGCTCGCGGCACCCGACAAAAATAGCCATATTGAGATGATCTCATCGCTGGCTGAATTATTTTCCAGCGATGCAGATATGGCTGAACTGCATCAGGCGAATACCCTGGAGGAAATTAAAAAGATTATTGACCGCTTCTGATTTAATTCTTTAATCCGATTATTCACAACATTACGCGCCAGCGTGATGGGGCGTGCTCTACTCAAAATAAGGGGACAACAATGAAAATCATGGCTATTTGCGGCTCCGGCCTGGGCAGCAGTTTTATGGTCGAAATGAATATTAAAAAGGTGCTTAAAAAACTGGAGATTGAGGCTGAGGTTGAACATTCCGACCTCTCCTCGGCCACGCCGGGCGCGGCCGATCTTTTCGTGATGGCAAAAGACATTGCGGCCAGCGCCAGCGTGCCGGAAAGCCAGCTGGTGGTGATTAACAACATCATCGACATCAACGAACTTGAAGCGCAGCTGCGCGCCTGGTTCGAAAGACAATAACCCTGATAAGGCGAGGTGGATATGTTTATCCTTGAAACGCTGAATTTCGTTGTTGATATTTTAAAAGTCCCTTCGGTACTGGTCGGTTTAATTGCGCTTATTGGTCTGGTTGCGCAAAAGAAAGCCTTTTCGGACGTGGTGAAAGGAACGATTAAAACCATTCTTGGCTTTATTGTGCTGGGCGGCGGTGCAACGGTGCTGGTGGGGTCATTAAATCCTTTGGGCGGTATGTTTGAACACGCCTTTACGATTCAGGGCATTATTCCAAACAATGAAGCGATTGTGTCAATTGCGCTGGAGAAATACGGCGCAGCGACCGCCCTGATTATGGCTTTCGGCATGGTGGCGAATATTATCGTCGCGCGCTTTACCCGCCTGAAGTATATCTTCCTGACCGGGCACCACACGTTTTATATGGCGTGCATGATTGGCGTGATCCTTACGGTAGCGGGCTTTGAGGGCGTGGGTCTGGTCTTTACCGGCTCGCTGATCCTCGGCCTGATCATGGCCTTCTTCCCGGCGATTGCCCAGCGCTACATGAAGCGCATTACCGGCAACGATGAAATTGCCTTCGGCCACTTCGGCACGCTGGGCTACGTGCTGTCCGGCTGGATTGGCAGCAAGGTTGGCAAGGGCTCCCGCTCAACCGAAGAGATGAACCTGCCGAAGAACCTGAGCTTCCTGCGCGACAGTTCGATCTCCATCTCCCTGACCATGATGATTATCTACCTCATCCTGGCGGTGAGCGCTGGGCGTGAGTACGTCGAGGCCACCTTCAGCGGCGGCCAGAACTACCTGGTCTACGCCATCATCATGGCCATCACCTTCGCGGCGGGCGTGTTCATCATCCTGCAGGGCGTGCGCCTGATTCTGGCGGAAATCGTCCCGGCCTTTACCGGCTTCTCGGAAAAACTGGTGCCGAACGCGCGTCCTGCGCTGGACTGCCCGGTGGTGTATCCGTATGCGCCGAACGCGGTGCTGATTGGCTTCCTGTTCAGCTTCCTCGGCGGGATTGTAGGGTTGTTCATCTGCGGTCAGTTTAGCTGGGTGCTGATCCTCCCGGGCGTCGTGCCGCACTTCTTCACCGGCGCAACGGCGGGCGTGTTCGGTAACGCCACCGGTGGACGTCGCGGGGCAATGATTGGCGCCTTTGCTAACGGCCTGCTGATCACCTTCCTGCCGGTCCTGCTGCTGCCGGTGCTGGGCGCCATTGGCTTTGCCAACACCACCTTCTCGGACGCCGACTTTGGCGCGGTCGGGATTGTCCTCGGCAACCTGGCGCGCTTCCTGTCGCCGCTTGCCATCACCGGACTGGTCGTGGCGTTGTTCGCTCTGCTGGTGGCGTACAACGTCTTCGCGAAAAACAAACCTGCGGGCGGTAACGCGCAGGAAAATACCGGAGCCAAATCATGAATGAGAAAGAGATAACCGAACTCGCGCGTCAGATCCGTCTTGAGACGCTGAAATCCCTGACGCAGCTGGGCTTTGGACACTATGGCGGCAGTATGTCGGTGGTTGAAACCCTGGCCGTGCTGTACGGCGCGGTGATGAAAATCGACCCGGCGGATCCGGACTGGCCGGAGCGAGACTATTTTGTCCTGTCGAAAGGACACGCGGGCCCGGCGCTCTACAGCACGCTGGCGATCAAGGGCTACTTCCCGGTGGAAGAGCTGAGCACCCTGAACCAGAACGGCACGCGCCTGCCAAGCCACCCGGACCGCCTGAAAACGCGGGGCGTGGACGCCACCACCGGTTCGCTGGGGCAGGGGATCTCCATTGCCGGCGGTATGGCGCTTTCGCACAGGCTGGCGGGGCGACCGAATCGCGTCTTCTGCATCGTCGGTGACGGCGAGCTGAACGAGGGGCAGTGCTGGGAAGCCTTCCAGTTTATTGCCCACCATCGCCTGAACAACCTGACGGTGTTCGTGGACTGGAACAAACAGCAGCTCGACGGCGAGCTGGACGAGATCATCAGTGCGTTCGACCTGGAGGGGAAATTCCGCGCCTTTGGCTTTGACGTGGCGACGGTGAAGGGCGACGACATTCCGGGTCTGCTGGCAGTAACGTCGCGGGTCCCGGCTGCCGATGCGCGTCCGTTAGTCGTTATCCTCGACAGCATCAAGGGGCAGGGAGTGCCGTACCTGGAGCAGCTCAGCAACTCGCACCACCTGCGGTTGACCGCAGAGAGCAAAGCGGCCCTCAACGAGACGATTCGCCAACTGGAGGCTTCACATGATTAAGGTTGCACCGGCAGGACATAAAGACGCCGTTGAGATGCGTAAGGTCTACGCGAGCTTCGTGGCAAAGCAGATTGAGGCAGGAAGCGAGATTATCGCCCTGGAAGCGGATCTGATGAGCTCGATGGCGATGGACGGCGTGGCGCGCGATTATCCGCAGCACGTGATTAACTGCGGCATTATGGAGGCCAACGTCATCGGCACCGCGGCGGGGCTGTCGCTTACCGGGCGTAAGCCGTTCGTGCATACCTTCACCGCGTTTGCCAGCCGTCGCTGCTTTGACCAGCTGTTTATGTCCCTGGACTATCAGCGCAACAACGTGAAGGTCATTGCCTCGGATGCGGGCGTGACGGCCTGCCACAACGGCGGGACGCATATGTCGTTTGAGGATATGGGCATTGTGCGCGGCCTGGCGCACTCGGTGGTGCTGGAGGTGACCGACGCGGTGATGTTCGAGGACGTGCTGCGCCAGCTTATCGAACTCGAAGGCTTCTACTGGGTGCGGACCATTCGTAAGCAGGCGCCGAGCGTGTATGCCCCGGGCACAACCTTCACCATCGGCAAAGGTAACGTGCTGCGCGAAGGAACCGATATTACCCTGATTGCCAACGGCATCATGGTGGCGGAAGCGCTGGAAGCGGCGCGCCAGCTGGAGCAGGAGGGGGTAAGCGCGGCGGTCATCGACATGTTTACCCTGAAGCCTATCGACCGGATGCTGGTGAAAAACTACGCCGAGAAAACCGGACGCATCGTCACCTGTGAAAACCACAGCATTCACAACGGCCTGGGGTCGGCGGTGGCGGAAGTGCTGGTGGAAACCTGCCCGGTACCGATGCGGCGGGTGGGCGTCAAGGAGCGTTACGGCCAGGTGGGGACGCAGGATTTCCTGCAGAAGGAGTATGGCCTGACGGCACATGACATTGTGTCGGCGGCGCGAGAGCTGCTGTAAATAAAAAAGGCGACCCTTTGTGGTCGCCTTTTTGTTGCCCGGTAAGCGCTAGCGCTACCGGGCTTTTTGACATTACTGCTGCTGCGAAGACTGAATCGCGGTCAGAGCGATGGTGTAGACGATATCGTCAACCAGCGCGCCACGAGACAGGTCGTTCACAGGTTTGCGCATGCCCTGCAGCATTGGCCCGATGGAGATCAGGTCTGCTGAACGCTGCACCGCTTTGTAGGTGGTGTTACCGGTGTTCAGATCCGGGAAGATGAACACGGTAGCGCGACCTGCAACCGGCGAGTTCGGCGCTTTGGATTTCGCAACGTCGGCCATCACGGCGGCGTCATACTGCAGCGGACCGTCGATCATCAGGTCAGGACGTTTTTCCTGCGCCAGACGGGTCGCTTCACGTACTTTCTCTACGTCGCTACCTGCACCAGAGGTACCGGTGGAGTAGGAGAGCATCGCTACGCGCGGTTCGATACCGAAGGCAATCGCGGAGTCCGCGGACTGGATAGCGATTTCTGCCAGCTGCTCTGCGGTTGGATCCGGGTTGATCGCGCAGTCGCCGTAAACGTAAACCTGTTCAGGCAGCAGCATGAAGAACACGGAAGAAACCAGAGAGCTGCCCGGTGCAGTTTTGATCAGCTGCAGCGGTGGGCGGATGGTGTTCGCCGTGGTGTGAACCGCACCGGAAACAAGACCGTCAACTTCGTCCTGCTCCAGCATCAGCGTACCCAGCACCACGTTGTCTTCCAGCTGTTCGCGCGCAACGGCTTCGGTCATGCCCTTGCTCTTACGCAGCTCAACCAGACGGGCAACGTAGCTTTCGCGAACCACTTCCGGGTCAACGATTTCGATGCCAGCGCCCAGCTCAACGCCCTGAGACGCCGCAACGCGGGTGATCTCATCCGGGTTACCCAGCAGCACACAGGTCGCGATGCCGCGCTCTGCACAGATAGCAGCTGCTTTAACGGTACGTGGTTCGTCGCCTTCTGGCAGAACAACGCGTTTGCCCGCTTTACGCGCCAGCTCGGTCAGCTGGTAACGGAATGCTGGAGGAGACAGGCGGCGGCTGCGCTCGGAGGTCGCAGTCAGGGATTCGATCCAGTCTGCGTTGATGTAGCCCGCAACGTATTCCTGAACTTTCTCGATACGCTCGTGGTCATCAACCGGCACTTCCAGGTTGAAGCTCTGCAGGCTCAGGGAGGTCTGCCAGGTGTTGGTGTTCACCATGAAGACCGGCAGGCCGGTCGCAAACGCGCGTTCGCACAGCTTGCTGACGCGTGGGTCCATCTCGTAGGCACCGGTCAGCAGGATCGCACCGATTTCCACGCCGTTCATCGCGGCCAGGCAGGCGGCAACCAGCACGTCAGGACGGTCTGCGGAGGTCACCAGCAGGGAACCTGCGCGGAAGTGTTCCAGCATGTGCGGAATGCTGCGCGCACAGAAGGTCACGGACTTCACGCGACGGGTGTTGATGTCGCCTTCGTTAACGATGGTAGCGTTCAGGTGACGCGCCATATCGATTGCACGGGTGGCAATCAGATCGAAGCTCCATGGCACCGCGCCCAGTACTGGCAGCGGGCTGGATTCCTGCAGCTTAGCCGGGTCAACTTTGACAACTTTCGCTTTGGAAGAGTCGTCGAAGATCTCGGACAGGTCAGGGCGAGTACGGCCCTGCTCATCCACCGGTGCGTTCAGTTTGTTCACGATCACGCCGGTGATATTGGTGTTTTTCGCGCCGCCGAAGCTGCTGCGCGTCAGTTCGATACGCTCGTTCAGCTGCTCTGGGGTGTCGGTGCCCTGAGACATCACGAAAACGATCTCTGCGTTCAGGGTTTTCGCGATTTCAAAGTTCAGAGACTGGGCAAACTGGTGTTTGCGCGTCGGGACCAGACCTTCAACCAGCACCACTTCCGCGTCTTGGGCGTTAGCATGGTAGTTGGCGATGATTTCTTCCATCAGCACGTCTTTCTGGTTGCTGGACAGCAGAGATTCAACGTGGCTCATCTTCAGCGGTTCAGCCGCTGGCAGATTGGAGTTCTTGCGAACGATGGTGGTGGTCTGGTCTGGCGCATCGCCACCGGCACGTGGCTGGGCGATTGGCTTAAAGACGCTCAGACGAACGCCTTTGCGTTCCATAGCACGGATAACGCCAAGGCTGACGCTGGTCAGGCCGACGCTGGTTCCGGTAGGGATCAGCATAATAGTACGGGACACGGTTTATCCTCTTTCGTTACCGCCGCGATTGGGCGGGTTACAAAACAGCACCGCCAGCATTGCTGGCGGTGTGGAATCAGGCAGTCAGGCGGTGCGCGTCTTGCGCAATGACCAGTTCTTCGTTAGTTGGGATAACGAGAGCAGGGCGGGTGCCTTCTTTGTTGATGAAGCCAGACTTGCCGAAGCGGGCAGCCAGGTTACGCTCGTGATCAACGTCGAAGCCCAGAACGCCCAGTTTGCCCAGGGACAGTTCACGAACCATTGCCGCGTTCTCACCGATACCACCGGTGAAGATAACCGCGTCCAGACGGCCTTCCATCAGCGCAGTGTAAGAGCCGATGTACTTCGCCAGACGGTGGCAGTAAACGTCCATTGCACGTTTAGCGTCTTCTTTCTCTGCGTAGTTGTCTTCAACGTAACGGCAGTCGCTGGTGACTTCGGTCAGACCCAGCAGGCCAGACTCTTTGGTCAGCATTTTGTTGATCTGGTCAACGCTCATGCCCAGGGTGTCGTGCAGGTGGAAGATGATCGCCGGGTCGATGTCACCGGAACGGGTACCCATCACCAGACCTTCCAGCGGGGTCAGACCCATAGAAGTATCAACACATTTACCGTTGCGGATAGCGGAAACAGAACCACCGTTGCCCAGGTGGCAGGTGATGATGTTCAGTTCTTCAACCGGCTTGTTCAGGACTTTAGCGGCTTCCTGAGTCACATAGAAGTGGCTGGTGCCGTGCGCGCCGTAACGACGTACGCCGTGTTCTTTGTACAGGCTGTATGGCAGGGCATAGAGGTAAGACTCTTCCGGCATGGTCTGATGGAACGCGGTGTCGAATACGGCCACGTTTTTGTCTTTCAGATTCGGGAAGGATTTCAGCGCTTCAGCGATACCGATCAGGTGAGCCGGGTTGTGCAGCGGTGCGAAGGACGCAGAGTCCTTGATGCCCTGGATCACAGATTCGTCGATTACGACGGAGCTGGTGTATTTTTCGCCGCCGTGGACGATACGGTGACCAATCGCAGTCAGCTGAGCAGACAGTTCTGGTTTTTGTGCCAGAATAGTGTTAACGATAAAGTTCAGCGCTTCACTGTGAGCGGCGCCTGCACCTAAAGCCGCTTCTTGTTTGCTGCCGTCCATCTTCCACTTGATACGTGCTTCAGGCAGATGGAAACATTCGGCCAAACCAGAGAGGTATTCGTCACCGTTGAGCGCATCGATGATGGCGAATTTCAGTGAGGAGCTACCGCAGTTCAGAACCAGTACTAACTTACTCGACATGGAAGTACCTATTATTGATACGTGGCTAAAAAAACGTCAGTGAGTCTAACAGCGTAACGCATGATGACTCAGACATTTATGATTAACATCATGCCAAACGAACATTGTGGCATGATGGAAGAAATAACTATGATTTTATGCCATTTTGCACAATTTTCAGCCAATGGCATAATATGCAATAATTTGACGAGTTAATGATTCTCGTCTATGGCCCTATCAGGCTGGCACAGGATACCCGATACGGGGTAGTGATGACAAAATATTTTGAACGTTGTCATAGCTTGTTGTGGTTTTGCACGAAAATTTTAATTTTTATATGTGAAGTTGAGGTACAGCCATGTCGACACCAGAGAACCCGTCCGTAAATTTCTTTAGTCTGTTTCGTCGGGGACAGCATTACGCAAAGACGTGGCCGATGGAAAAGCGCCTTGCGCCGATGTTTATTGAGAATCGCACCATCCGCGCCACGCGCTATGCGATTCGCTTTATGCCGCCAGTCGCTGTCTTTACGCTGTGCTGGCAGATTGCGTTGGGTGGGCAGCTTGGCCCTGCCGTCGCGACGGCGCTCTTCGCATTAAGCCTGCCGATGCAGGGCCTGTGGTGGTTAGGTAAACGGTCCATCACTCCGCTTCCCCCTTCTATTTTACACTGGTTTTATGAAGTGCGCGGAAAACTGGAGGAGGCCGGGCAGGCGCTCGCCCCGGTTGAAGGCAAGCCGGATTACCAGGCGCTGGCGGACACGTTAAAGCGCGCTTTTAAGCAACTGGATAAAACATTCCTCGATGACTTGTGATTGATCATCGAAACGACGACGAAAAGAAGGCACAGTAACAATCAGTTACCGTGTCTTTTTTTTAAAGTGCAATGCGCTACAGGAGTCGAAAGATGGAAATGACCCATGCTCAACGTCTGATTTTGTCTAACCAGTACAAGATGATGACTATGCTTGATCCCGATAACGCTGCGCGCTACAGCCGCCTGCAAACCATCGTAGAACGCGGTTTTGGTTTGCAAATGCGCGAACTGGACCGCGAGTTTGGCGAGCTGAAAGAAGAAACCTGCCGCATCGTGATCGACATTATGGAGATGTATCACGCCCTGCACGTGTCCTGGACGAATCTCAAAGATCAGCAGTCCATTGACGAGCGCCGGGTGACCTTCTTAGGCTTTGATGCCGCAACGGAAGCGCGTTATCTGAGCTATGTTCGCTTTATGGTGAATACAGAAGGGCGCTATACCCACTTTGACGCGGGCACCCACGGCTTCAACGCGCAGACCCCAATGTGGGAGAAATATCAGCGTATGCTAAGCGCGTGGCACGCCTGCCCGCGTCAGTACCATTTAAGCAGCAACGAAATTCAACAAATCATTAATGCCTGACGGAGGTGCGTGTGCAGTGTAGAGGTTTTCTGTTTGATCTGGACGGTACGCTGGTAGATTCGCTGCCGGTTGTGGAGCGTTCGTGGTGCCATTGGGCTGACCGACATGGCATCGACCATCAGGACGTGCTGAATTTTATCCATGGCAAACAGGCCATTACCTCGCTACGGCACTTCCTGGCCGGACGCTCTGAGGACGAAATTCAGGCGGAGTTCAAATACCTGGAACACATTGAAGCCACGGATACGGACGGCATCACAGCCTTACCGGGCGCGCGCGAGCTGCTTGAGCATCTGAACGAGGCGCAGATCCCGTGGGCTATCGTTACCTCAGGCTCCATTCCCGTCGCCCACGCCCGTCATAAGGCGGCAGGTTTACCGAAGCCGGAAGTGTTTATCACTGCGGAGCGCGTAAAGCGCGGTAAACCGGAACCCGACGCGTTTTTACTGGGCGCTGAACTGTTGGGCCTCGCGCCCGCAGAGTGCGTGGTGGTGGAAGATGCGGCCGCTGGCGTATTGGCCGGGCTGAACGCCGGAAGCCACGTTATCGCGGTGAATGTTCCGGCGGGATCTCCCCGCCTGGAGGAAGCAGATTTTGTGCTGGATTCACTGACGGCGCTGGCTGTTTCGAAAGCCTCTGACGGGGTTGTAACCGTCTCGCTAAAAATGTAATCACATGATATAGCCCCACATTGCTGGGGCTTTTTTATGGCAAAATTCCTCATCTCCCACTGACAAGGACATGTTGTGAACGGTGAACTGATTTGGGTCCTGAGCCTGCTTTTAATCGCCATCCTTCTTTTTGCAACGGGCAAGGTACGCATGGACGCCGTCGCCTTGTTTGTCATCGTCGCGTTTGTGCTGAGCGGTACGCTCACGCTGCCGGAAGCCTTCTCCGGGTTTAGCGATCCCAACGTTATCCTGATTGCCGCCCTGTTTATTATCGGTGATGGGCTGGTGCGTACCGGCGTGGCAACCATCATGGGGTCGTGGCTGGTGAAGGTGGCGGGCAGCAGCGAAACGAAAATGCTGATCTACCTGATGGTGACCGTCGCCGGGCTGGGGGCGTTTATGAGCTCAACGGGCGTGGTCGCAATCTTTATACCGGTGGTGCTGAGCGTCTCTATGCGGATGCAGATCTCGCCGTCGCGCCTGATGATGCCCCTGAGTTTTGCCGGTTTGATCAGCGGAATGATGACGCTGGTAGCAACGCCGCCGAACCTGGTCGTCAACAGCGAGCTTATCCGGGAAGGATTTCAGGGCTTCAGTTTTTTCAGCGTCACCCCGCTTGGGCTGGTCATTCTGGTCCTGGGCGTGGTCTACATGCTGCTGACCCGCTTTGCCCTGAAAGGTGAAAAACAGGACAAAAATAAAGAAGGGTGGAAGCGACGCACCTTCCGCGATCTGATTAAAGAGTACCGTCTCACCGGGCGCGCGCGCCGTCTGGCTATTCGCCCCGGCTCGCCGATGGTGGGACAGCGCCTGGACGACCTGAAGCTGCGTGAGCGCTATGGCGCAAACGTGATCGGCGTAGAGCGCTGGCGTCGTTTTCGCCGGGTGATCGTCAACGTCAACGGAGTGTCGGAATTCCGCGCGCGGGACGTCCTGCTGATTGATATGTCCACCGCGGACGTGGATCTGCGCGAGTTTTGCAGCGAGCAGCTGCTGGAACCGATGGTGCTGCGCGGGGAGTATTTCTCCGATCAAGCGCTGGATGTCGGTATGGCCGAAGTATCGCTGATCCCGGAATCGGAACTGCTGGGCAAAACCGTGCGGGAAATGGGGTTCCGAACCCGCTATGGCCTGAATGTCGTGGGCCTGAAGCGCGATGGCGTGGCGATGGAAGGGGCGGTGGTGGATGAGCCGATCCTGCTGGGCGATATCTTCCTCGTTGTCGGTAACTGGAAGCTGATTAGCCAGCTCGGGCAGAAAGGGCGCGATTTTGTGGTACTCAACATGCCTGTTGAGGAGAGCGATGCTTCCCCGGCGCACAGCCAGGCGCCCCACGCGATTTTTTGTCTGGTGCTGATGGTGGCGCTGATGCTGACCGATGAAATCCCCAATCCGGTTGCGGCAATTATCGCCTGCCTGTTGATGGGCAAATTCCGCTGCATTGACGCCGAAAGCGCGTATAAAGCCATTCACTGGCCGAGCATTATCCTCATCGTCGGGATGATGCCTTTTGCCCTGGCGCTGCAAAAAACCGGCGGGGTGGATCTGATCGTTAAAGGCTTAATGGACGTTGGCGGCGGGTATGGGCCGTACATGATGCTGGTCTGTCTGTTTATCATGTGCGCCACCATCGGTCTGTTTATCTCCAATACCGCGACGGCGGTACTGATGGCGCCGATTGCGCTAGCGATGGCCAAATCCATGGGCGTGTCGCCGTATCCCTTTGCGATGATGGTCGCAATGGCGGCCTCTGCGGCGTTTATGACGCCAGTTTCTTCACCGGTGAATACGCTGGTGCTGGGGCCCGGGAATTACAGGTTCAGTGATTTCGTGAAGCTGGGCGTGCCGTTCACCGTGATGGTGATGGTGGTGTGCGTGGTATTGATACCGGTCCTGTTCCCGTTCTGATAATTTTGCCGGGGGGCGGCTGCGCCTTACCCGGGCAACAACCCGTAGGCCCTGCAAGCGCAGCGCCGCGGGGCAAACAGATTACAACGGTGAATCCTGGCTAATCTCATCCAGCGACAGATGGAAGCTCGGCACAAATACCTGCATAAAATAGTCCATCTCTGCGCTGCGGCGGGATTCCAGCGTTTTTTCCAGACGCGTTTTCGCCAGTAAAAATTCGTTATTCCCTGCAGATAGCTCTTCCAGACACTTCAGGTAGGCGCAGAGCGCGTCGGCCTGTTTGACCAGCGACTTTTCATCTTCCGTGTACTGATGCTCATCGATGAGCGGCTCAAAGATGTCGCGCAACTCATCCGGCACCATGTCAATCAGCT
This sequence comes from Enterobacter asburiae, assembly GCF_001521715.1. Taxonomy (NCBI): domain Bacteria; kingdom Pseudomonadati; phylum Pseudomonadota; class Gammaproteobacteria; order Enterobacterales; family Enterobacteriaceae; genus Enterobacter; species Enterobacter asburiae. The sequence goes on along the minus strand of NZ_CP011863.1, from coordinate 2,410,923 downwards.
TCTGCTGGGCAATCTTCTCGATGGCCTTGTATTCCTGCGCAATTTGCGAGTTGAAATATTTCACCGGCGTGGGCAGGTCGCCTGTCAGCACTTCCGACGCATCGTGGTACATCGCCAGCAGTGCGATGCGCTCTGGATTGACCTGACCGTTGAATTTGCGGTTTTTAATGGCGGCCAGCGCGTGAGCGACCATCGCAACCTGTAGGCTGTGCTCTGACACATTCTCTGTGCGCACGTTGCGCATCAGCGGCCAGCGATTGATGAGTTTCAGGCGGGAGAGGTGGGCGAAGAAATGACTCTGACTCATAGGTTACCTTTTGTCTTCACTGCGACAGGCGTTCATTGTGCGGGGAGGGGAGGGAAGATGCAAATCAGGCTACCGAAGTAGCCTGATTTTAAGATTACTGATGGTATCCGGACAGGAAGCGCCCGAAGCGGCTGATGGCCATTTCGAGGTCATCTTCGCGCGGCAGCGTCACGATGCGCACGTGATCCGGCCACGGCCAGTTAAACGCCGTCCCCTGAACCAGCAGCACTTTTTCCTGCAGCAGGAAATCGAGCACCATTTTCTGGTCGTCGTGAATATTGAAACGCTTCGCGTCAATTTTCGGGAACATATAGAGCGCGCCATTCGGCTTCACGCAGGAGACGCCTGGGATATCGTTGATCAGCTCCCACGCGCGGTTGCGCTGTTCGTACAGGCGACCACCGGGAACGATGAACTCGCTAATGCTCTGATAACCGCCGAGAGCCGTCTGGATCGCGTGCTGCGCCGGAACGTTGGCACATAAACGCATGGAGGCCAGCATCTCCAGCCCTTCAATATAGCCTTTGGCGTGCTTTTTCGGACCGTTCAGTACCATCCAGCCCTGGCGGAAACCGGCCACGCGGTAGGTTTTAGACAGGCCGTTAAAGGTGACGGTCAGCAGATCCGGGGCCAGCGCAGCGATTGAATGGTGCTGTGCCGCGTCGTACAGGATCTTGTCGTAGATTTCGTCGGCAAAGATGATCAGGTTGTGCTGGCGGGCGAGCTCGACGATCTCCATCAGCAGCTCTTTTGAGTACACTGCGCCCGTCGGGTTGTTCGGGTTAATGATCACGATGCCGCGCGTGCGGGGCGTAATTTTTGCGCGAATATCATCGAGGTCCGGGAACCAGTCAGAGGACTCGTCGCAGAGATAGTGCACGGCTTTACCGCTCGACAGTGATACGGCAGCCGTCCACAGCGGATAGTCCGGCGCGGGTACCAGCATTTCGTCCCCGCTGTTCAGCAGCGCCTGCATCGCCTGCACGATCAGTTCGGAAACGCCGTTGCCGATATAGATATCTTCAACGGTAACATCACGCATACCGCGTGCCTGGTAGTGCTGCATGATGGCTTTACGTGCGGAGTAAAGTCCTTTTGAATCGCAATAGCCTTGTGCAGTAGGAAGGTTGCGGATCACATCAACCAGAATTTCATCCGGCGCTTCAAAACCAAATGGCGCAGGGTTACCGATGTTGAGTTTCAGAACCTTATTGCCTTCCTCTTCAAGGCGTTTTGCCTCTTTCAGAACCGGGCCGCGGATGTCATAACAGACGTTATCTAGCTTGCTGGATTTTTCGATAGGGGACATGAACCTTTAACCTTTTCGCTATTATTGCCACTCCCTGCCGTGGAAGTCAGCACGGAATAATGTACTCCCCCCTCGCTTCGTTTTGAAGGGTTTGCAGTAGAAGATTTTGTGTCGGGAATAAAATTCTGATAAATCTTTTTCGCTGTTCGTAAGCTTTTTCACTGTCTTAAAGTTGTGCGCATAGCATGATGACAGGTTAAATGTGCTATTCATTTGTCAAAATTCTGTATATTGTGCTAGTGAAAATAAGTGGTGAACCTGACAGCGGAAGCAATCACCCTGAGTGACTTTTCGTAAAACCTGAATGCTTGATACATGTTCCTGTAAAAGCGTAATGTGGCTAAAAGTTACTCATGTGAAATTAATGTTAAGTGCCATTAATGAATGGTCTTAATCTAAATTAAAATTTATTTATTATTAACCTATAAAATGCAACTTTAGTTAATTTTAATAAAATTAGTTTAGAAGCTTAACATTCTTCTTTAATCCTCAATATTGCAATAAGACTTATAAATAAAGTGGATTTGGGTTAAGATGTCTTTCAGGAAAGCAGAGAACAGATGCAAGAATTTTGTATATCTGGCACTGACTTTTCGAATTAATTGATTGTTATTGTTGGAGTTATCTCTGGCTGGAATGTGTCAAACATCTCCTGCTACGTTGACAACGCTGCGATAAAGATGGCAGAAAAGGTGTTATACCTTTAATGTAATTTACATAAACCTGCGAACATCTAAATATCCTGAACGTTTAAGAGAATAAAAATAACGTCATGAAACGTGCTTTCTGACTGTTGATATAAAGCAGCACAATAACTATCTGTCAGGCAGTCTGCCGGGCCGGGATGCGAGGGAAAACCTTCAGAGGGAATTGCTTAACTGTTACACACAGCTTCAACCCGGGCAGCTCCGCACGAGCAACCTGAAAGTGAATAGATATGATAAATGCAAATCGTCCGATAATGAATCTCGACCTCGATCTGCTGAGAACGTTTGTTGCGGTCGCCGATCTCAACACTTTTGCAGCTGCTGCTGCCGCCGTTTGCCGAACTCAGTCCGCCGTTAGCCAGCAAATGCAGCGGCTGGAGCAGCTGGTCGGTAAAGAGCTTTTTGCACGTCACGGGCGTAATAAGCTCTTAACGGAACACGGTATTCAGCTACTGGGTTATGCCAGGAAAATTCTTCGCTTTAATGATGAAGCATGTATGTCATTAATGTTTAGCAACCTTCAAGGGGTGCTAACGTTAGGCGCATCTGATGAGTCAGCGGATACTATATTGCCGTTTCTTCTCAATCGTATTAGTTCGGTTTATCCGAAGCTTGCGCTTGACGTTAGCGTAAAACGTAATGCCTTTATGGTTGAGATGTTAAATGAGCATAAAGTCGACCTGGTGGTGACGACGCATCGTCCCGGGCAGTTTGATTGCCTGACGCTGCGCACATCGCCTACGCACTGGTATTGTGCAGCCGAGTACGTGCTGCAAAAAGGGGAGCCGGTTCCGCTGGTATTACTGGATGACCCGAGCCCGTTCCGCGATATGGTACTCACGGCGCTGAATGAGGCCAACATTCCGTGGCGTCTGGCGTATGTGGCTTCCACGCTGCCAGCGGTTCGTGCCGCCGTGAAGGCTGGTCTGGGTGTAACGGCCCGTCCGGTAGAGATGATGAGTCCCGATCTGCGCGTCCTGGGGAAATCCGATGGTCTTCCTGCGCTGCCGGATACGGAGTATCTGCTCTGCCACAATTCGTCCAGCCATAACGAGTTGGCAAAAGTGGTGTTCGAGGCGATGGAAAACTACCATAACCCGTGGCAGTTCGAGCGCGTTACCTCCGAAGGGGGGGATGATTCCCTTATCGTCGAAGGGGATTTTGAGTGATCGATAGCTCAATATTCTGGTAACAAAATGTAAGTGTAGAAAAAAGCCACTCATGTGATTTTCACATGCAGTGGCTTTTTTTAAGCAATAATACCCGCTTATGGCGCATGGATTTTCAGGATATTATTTTACTTATCAATAAGGTGAATGCTTTAGCTTAAAACTTGTCCATTTTCCGTTCTAACTTCATCCATATCCTTCTCATGTTAAAAAAACAGGAAATATGTTGCCGTTTTCCATGTTGAATTAACAAAAGCGTGTCGCAGATCAAGAAAATACTCCTATTTGGGGGGAGGAATCGTTGGCAAATCCTGTCAAAATAGGAGGGTTATTTTTTTTACTTCCGAAACGGACACGATTCAACAACATACATTTGACGGAAAGTCATGCACCCACCAGGGTTAAAGGGCACCAAATGTTAATGAGAATCGCTCGATGTAATTTAATGTGAAGAAACCTTTGTTAAAGTTGACAATAGGTTATAGAAAGGAGTAAAAAACCCCATCATTTTGCTGTCTACGTCTCATTTCTGACAGTTAGTGTAAGGTTATTTGTTCCTCCCCATGAATCGATGTGATGCCCATCTGCCAGCAAGAGCAGTGTCGTTGGTATCACTTTTGATGAGTAAGCAATGAGTATGTCAACATCCACAGAAGTCATCGCTCATCACTGGGCATTCGCAATCTTTCTTATTGTAGCCATTGGCCTGTGCTGCCTGATGTTAGTCGGCGGCTGGTTCCTGGGCGGTCGCGCCCGTGCAAGGCACAAAAACACACCTTTCGAATCAGGTATTGATTCAGTAGGTTCCGCTCGCTTACGCCTGTCTGCCAAGTTCTATCTGGTAGCCATGTTCTTCGTCATCTTTGACGTGGAAGCGCTTTACCTTTTCGCATGGTCAACGTCCATCCGCGAAAGTGGTTGGGTGGGCTTTGTCGAGGCCGCAATTTTCATTTTAGTGCTACTGGCCGGTCTGGTTTATCTGGTGCGTATTGGCGCGCTTGACTGGACGCCTGCGCGTTCACGTCGTGAACACATCAACCCGGAAAACAGTATCTCTAATCGTCAGCAGTAACAGCGAGGCAATAAGATGGATTATACGCTCACCCGCATAGATCCTAACGGTGAGAATGACCGTTACCCCCTGCAAAAACAGGAGATCGTAACCGACCCCCTGGAGCAAGAAGTCAATAAAAGCGTGTACATGGGCAAGCTCGAACATGCCATGCACGATATGGTCAACTGGGGTCGTAAGAACTCCATCTGGCCGTACAACTTTGGTCTTTCTTGCTGCTACGTTGAAATGGTGACGTCATTCACTGCGGTGCATGACGTTGCGCGTTTTGGGGCCGAGGTACTCCGTGCTTCCCCGCGTCAGGCTGACCTGATGGTGGTTGCCGGTACGTGCTTTACCAAGATGGCACCTGTTATTCAGCGTCTTTATGACCAGATGCTGGAGCCAAAATGGGTTATCTCCATGGGCGCATGTGCAAACTCTGGCGGTATGTACGACATTTATTCCGTCGTGCAGGGCGTAGATAAATTTATCCCAGTGGATGTGTACATCCCGGGTTGTCCGCCACGTCCGGAAGCCTACATGCAGGCGCTGATGCTGCTGCAGGAGTCTATCGGTAAAGAACGTCGCCCACTGTCGTGGGTTGTTGGCGATCAGGGTGTGTATCGCGCGAACATGCAGTCTGAGCGCGAGCGTAAACGTGGTGAACGTATTGCCGTCACCAACCTGCGTACGCCTGACGAAATTTAATTTGCGCCTGTAGGCCTGGAGAACACCTTCGCATATCACTACTCAAATAGCGCGAAGCCAGGCTCAACAGTCACCACGGACCATTTGCAATGGTGAACAATATGACCGACTTAACCGCGCAAGAAGCCGCCTGGCAGACCCGGGATCATCTGGATGACCCAGTCATTGGCGAACTGCGCAACCGTTTTGGGCCGGATGCCTTTACTGTTCAGGCTACCCGCACCGGGGTACCCGTTGTTTGGGTGAAGCGTGAGCAATTGCTGGAAGTTGTCGATTTCCTCAAGAAATTGCCAAAACCGTACGTCATGCTGTTTGACTTACACGGCATGGATGAACGTCTGCGTACCCACCGCCAGGGTCTCCCTGCTGCGGATTTTTCCGTTTTCTACCACCTGATCTCAATAGACCGTAATACGGATATCATGCTCAAGGTGGCATTGTCTGAAAACGACATGCATCTGCCGACGATCACCAAACTTTTCCCGAACGCGAACTGGTATGAGCGTGAAACCTGGGAAATGTTCGGCATGACCTTCGACGGCCACCCGCATCTGACGCGCATCATGATGCCGCAGACCTGGACCGGCCACCCGCTGCGTAAAGACTACCCTGCGCGTGCAACCGAATTCGATCCGTTTGAGCTGACCAAAGCCAAGCAGGATCTGGAAATGGAAGCGCTGACCTTCAAGCCGGAAGACTGGGGGATGAAGCGCGGTACCGACAACGAGGACTTCATGTTCCTCAACCTCGGTCCAAACCACCCGTCTGCGCACGGTGCATTCCGTATTATTCTTCAGCTTGATGGCGAAGAGATTGTCGACTGCGTTCCTGACATCGGCTACCACCACCGTGGCGCTGAGAAGATGGGCGAGCGTCAGTCCTGGCACAGCTACATTCCGTATACCGACCGTATCGAGTACCTCGGCGGCTGCGTCAACGAAATGCCATACGTGCTGGCCGTTGAGAAACTGGCGGGTATCGTTACGCCGGATCGCGTTAACGTGATTCGCGTCATGCTGTCAGAACTGTTCCGTATCAACAGCCACCTGCTGTACATCTCCACGTTCATTCAGGACGTCGGCGCGATGACCCCGGTCTTCTTCGCCTTTACCGACCGTCAGAAAATCTACGATCTGGTGGAAGCAATTACCGGTTTCCGTATGCACCCGGCCTGGTTCCGTATCGGCGGTGTGGCACACGATCTGCCGCGCGGCTGGGACCGTCTGCTGCGTGAGTTCCTCGACTGGATGCCAAAACGTCTGGCGTCATACGAGAAAGCCGCGTTGCGCAACACCATCCTGAAAGGCCGTTCCCAGGGCGTTGCCGCCTACGGCGCGAAAGAAGCGCTGGAGTGGGGTACGACAGGTGCAGGTCTGCGTGCGACCGGTATTGATTTCGACGTGCGTAAAGCCCGTCCTTACTCTGGCTACGAGAACTTCGACTTTGAAGTCCCGGTGGGCGGCGGTGTCTCCGACTGCTACACCCGCGTGATGCTGAAAGTAGAAGAGCTGCGTCAGAGTCTGCGCATCCTTGAGCAGTGCCTCAACAACATGCCGGAAGGCCCGTTCAAGGCGGATCACCCGCTGACGACGCCGCCACCGAAAGAGCGCACGCTGCAACATATCGAAACCCTGATCACCCACTTCCTGCAGGTTTCCTGGGGTCCGGTCATGCCGGCGCAAGAATCCTTCCAGATGATTGAAGCGACCAAGGGTATTAACAGTTACTACCTGACCAGTGACGGCAGCACCATGAGCTACCGTACCCGCGTGCGTACGCCGAGCTTTGCGCACCTGCAGCAGATCCCGTCCGCCATCCGCGGCAGTCTGGTCTCCGACCTGATTGTGTATCTGGGTAGTATCGATTTTGTTATGTCAGATGTGGACCGCTAATTATGCACGAGAATCAACAACCACAAACCGAGGCTTTTGAGCTGAGTGAAGCAGAACGTGCCGCCATTGAGCACGAGATGCACCACTACGAAGACCCGCGTGCGGCGTCCATTGAAGCGCTGAAAATCGTACAGAAACAGCGTGGTTGGGTGCCGGATGGGGCGATCTATGAGATCGCGAAAGTGCTGGGTATTCCGGCAAGTGACGTAGAAGGCGTAGCCACGTTCTACAGCCAGATCTTCCGTCAGCCGGTTGGCCGCCATGTGATCCGCTACTGTGACAGCGTTGTCTGCCACATCACCGGTTATCAGGGCATTCAGGCTGCGATTGAGAAGAAGCTCAATATCAAGCCGGGCCAGACCACGTTCGATGGACGCTTTACCCTGCTGCCAACCTGCTGCCTGGGTAACTGCGACAAGGGGCCGACCATGATGATTGATGAGGACACTCACAGCCATCTGACGCCGGAAGCGATTCCTGACCTGCTGGAGCAGTACAAATGAAAACTGTAATTCGTACTGCTGAGACGCATCCGCTGACCTGGCGTCTGCGCGATGACAAACAGCCGGTATGGCTCGACGAATACCAGAGCAAAAACGGCTATGCCGGCGCGCGTAAAGCCCTTGGCGGCATGGCGCCGGACGACATTGTTAACGCGGTGAAAGACTCCGGCCTGAAAGGGCGCGGCGGTGCGGGCTTCTCCACCGGTTTGAAGTGGAGCCTGATGCCGAAAGACGAATCCATGAACATCCGTTACCTGCTGTGTAACGCCGATGAAATGGAGCCGGGCACCTATAAAGACCGCCTGCTGATGGAACAGCTGCCGCACCTGCTGGTGGAAGGCATGCTGATCTCCGCGTTTGCGCTGAAAGCGTACCGCGGCTACATCTTCCTGCGCGGTGAGTACATCGAAGCGGCGGAAAACCTGCGTCGCGCGATTGCCGAAGCTACCGAAGCGGGACTGCTGGGCAAAAACATCCTGGGTACCGGGTTTGACTTCGAACTGTTCGTGCACACCGGCGCAGGGCGTTATATCTGCGGTGAAGAAACCGCGCTGATTAACTCTCTGGAAGGCCGCCGCGCGAACCCGCGTTCCAAGCCACCGTTCCCGGCAAGCTCCGGCGTATGGGGTAAACCGACCTGCGTAAACAACGTTGAAACCCTGTGTAACGTTCCGGCTATCCTCGCCAACGGCGTGGAGTGGTATCAGGGCATCTCCTCAAGCAAAGATGCCGGTACCAAGCTGATGGGCTTCTCTGGTCGCGTTAAAAATCCTGGCGTCTGGGAACTGCCGTTCGGTACCACCGCACGTGAAATTCTTGAAGACTACGCTGGCGGCATGCGTGATGGTCTGAAATTCAAAGCCTGGCAGCCGGGTGGGGCAGGGACAGACTTCCTGACCGAAGCCCACCTTGACCTGCCAATGGAATTCGAAAGCATTGGTAAAGCAGGCAGCCGTCTGGGTACGGCGCTGGCGATGGCCGTCGACCACGAGATCGGCATGGTCTCGCTGGTGCGTAACCTGGAAGAGTTCTTCGCCCGTGAGTCCTGCGGCTGGTGTACACCGTGCCGTGATGGTCTGCCGTGGAGCGTGAAGATCCTGCGTGCAATCGAACGTGGCGAAGGCCAGCCTGGGGATATCGAGACGCTTGAGCAACTGTGTCGATTCTTAGGCCCGGGTAAAACCTTCTGTGCCCACGCACCGGGTGCCGTCGAACCTCTGCAGAGCGCGATCAAATATTTCCGCGACGAGTTCGAAGCAGGCATCAAGCAGCCGTTCAGCAATACCCATGCGATTAATGGGATTCAGCCGAACCTGCTTAAAGCGCGCTGGTAACGACAAGAATTTTGATTAACGCTCGGTTTCGACCGAGCCAACTGGAAGCATGCTAATGGCTACGATTCATGTAGACGGCAAAGAATACGAAGTCAACGGGGCGGACAACCTGCTGGAAGCTTGTCTGTCTCTTGGCCTCGATATTCCGTACTTTTGCTGGCATCCGGCGCTGGGCAGCGTCGGTGCTTGCCGCCAGTGTGCGGTGAAGCAATATCAAAACGCGGAAGACACGCGTGGTCGCCTGGTGATGTCCTGTATGACGCCAGCCACCGAAGGCACCTTTATTTCGATTGATGACGAAGAAGCCAAACAGTTCCGCGAAAGCGTTGTGGAATGGTTGATGACCAACCACCCGCACGACTGTCCGGTCTGTGAAGAGGGCGGTAACTGCCACCTTCAGGATATGACCGTGATGACCGGCCACAGCTTCCGTCGCTATCGCTTTACCAAGCGTACCCACCGTAACCAGGACCTGGGGCCGTTCATCTCTCACGAAATGAACCGCTGCATCGCCTGCTACCGCTGCGTGCGTTACTACAAAGACTACGCAGACGGTCAGGATCTGGGCGTATATGGCGCGCACGATAACGTCTACTTCGGTCGTCCGGAAGACGGTACGCTTGAAAGCGAATTCTCCGGTAACCTGGTAGAAATCTGCCCGACCGGCGTATTCACGGATAAAACCCACTCCGAGCGTTACAACCGTAAATGGGACATGCAGTTTGCGCCAAGCATCTGCCAGCAGTGTTCCCTCGGCTGTAACACCAGCCCGGGTGAGCGTTACGGCGAGCTGCGTCGTATCGAAAACCGTTACAACGGCACCGTTAACCACTACTTCCTGTGCGACCGCGGTCGTTTCGGCTATGGCTATGTGAACCTGAAAGACCGTCCGCGTCAGCCGGTTCAGCGCCGTGGCGACGACTTCATTACCCTGAACGCTGAACAGGCGATGCAGGGCGCGGCAGATATTCTGCGCCAGTCGAAGAAAGTGATCGGTATTGGCTCCCCGCGCGCCAGCATCGAAAGCAACTTCGCGCTGCGCGAGCTGGTTGGCGCGGAAAACTTCTATACCGGTATCGCTCAGGGCGAGCAGGAACGTCTGCAGCTGGTACTGAAAGTGCTGCGTGAAGGCGGTATTCATACCCCTGCGCTGCGCGAAATCGAATCTTATGATGCGGTCCTGGTGCTGGGTGAAGACCTGACGCAGACGGGCGCACGTGCGGCTCTGGCGGTTCGTCAGGCGGTGAAGGGTAAAGCACGTGAAATGGCAGCGGCGCAGAAAGTGGCTGACTGGCAGATTGCGGCGATCCTGAACATCGGCCAGCGTGCGAAGCATCCTCTGTTTGTGACCAACGTCGACAACACCCGTCTGGACGATATCGCGGCGTGGACCTACTGCGCACCGGTTGAAGATCAGGCTCGGCTTGGCTTTGCCATCGCCCACGCGCTGGACAACAGCTCGCCGGCCGTTGAGCTGGATCGTGACCTGCAGAACAAGGTCGACGTAATTGTTCAGGCCCTGGCAGGTGCGAAAAAACCGCTGATTATTTCTGGTACCAACGCCGGCAGCGCGGAGATCATTCAGGCGGCAGCCAACGTTGCCAAAGCCCTGAAAGGCCGCGGTGCGGACGTCGGTGTGACCATGATTGCCCGTGCGGTGAACAGCATTGGTCTGGGCATGATCGGCGGCGGCTCGCTGGAAGCAGCGTTAAGCGAACTGGAATCCGGTGCCGCTGACGCCGTTGTGGTGCTGGAAAACGACCTGCATCGCCACGCCTCTGCCGCTCGCGTTGACGCCGCGCTCTCCAAAGCGCCGCTGGTGATGGTCATTGACCATCAGCGCACCGCGATCATGGACAAAGCGCACCTGGTGCTCTCTGCGGCAAGCTTCGCAGAAAGCGACGGTACCGTTATCAACAACGAAGGCCGCGCACAGCGTT